>NZ_BAAHBF010000001.1:0-1255248 GCF_054776875.1 Spirosoma daeguense | reverse complement strand
CTTGCATGTATTAGGCCTGCCGCTAGCGTTCATCCTGAGCCAGGATCAAACTCTCCATCGTAAATATTTGCGTGAAAACCGAAGCTTTCACTATGTTTTAGCCTTATTAGTGCTACTTGTAAGATATCAATACGTCAAAGAACGGTCTCTCTTTCGAGATGGTGGCCAACCGTTGTCGGCCTTCTTTATATTTGGGAGTGCAAAGGTACAGCACTCTTTTCGTTTTATCAAGAAAAAGTTGAAAAATATTTTTAGCAACTTTTTACATTTCCCAATTCTAACTTATTGAATAAAAGTAGATTAGCCTCGTTTGGCCAACCCTTTCTTTCGATTTGGGAGTGCAAAATTATGCTTTTTTATTTCTTCTCGCAAATCATTTTTAAAACTTTTTTTAAAAATTTATTCTTCCAGTAAAAAAGGATATTTGAAATGCTTCGGTGAGACAAAGGTTTCCTTGATTGTTCTGGCTGAAACCCAGCGATATAAGTTTAATGCTGACCCTGCCTTATCATTTGTGCCCGAAGCTCTGGCTCCTCCAAAAGGTTGTTGACCAACTACTGCTCCAGTTGGCTTATCATTAATATAAAAGTTACCAGCCGCGTTCTGTAGCTGTTTACTGACCTGCTCAACAACGTATCGATCCTTTGCAAAAATTGACCCTGTTAATGCGTAAGGAGACGTAGTATTTACTACGTTGATAATAGTATCGAACTCTTTAGGCTCATATATATATATAGATAGTATCGGCCCAAAGATTTCTTCGCACATTGTTCGATAGTCTGGTTTATTGACCAATAAAACTGTTGGTTCAATAAAGTAGCCTTTTGAACCGTCGTAGTTCCCACCTGCAACTATCTCTACCTGATTACTTTTTTTAGCCTCGTCGATATAGGCTGTTATTTTTTTGAATGCTCGCTCATCAATGACTGCATTAATGAAGTTGCTAAAATCTTCAGTCCCTCCCATTTTAACCTCTGAGAGAAACTGTTTGATTTTAGCCTCAATTGCTGGCCAAAGCGTTGTTGGAATATAGGCTCGTGAAGCGGCCGAGCATTTTTGTCCCTGATATTCAAAAGCTCCCCGGACTAGTCCAACAGCAACTTCATCCACATTTGCCGATTCATGTACCAATACGAAATCTTTTCCACCGGTTTCCCCTACAATACGTGGATAACTTTTGTATTTGTGGATATTCGCGCCAATTGTTGCCCATATTTGTTGAAATACTCCTGTACTACCAGTAAAATGGATACCTGCAAAATCTGGATGATCGAAAATAACTTCGCCTGTAACGGGACCATCCGTATAAATCAGATTAATAACGCCATCTGGCAAACCTGCTTCTTGCAACACTTCCATTATGACCTTTGCCGATAACACTTGTGTATAAGCAGGCTTCCAAACAACTGTATTTCCCATTAAGGCTGCTGATGTAGGCAGATTTCCTGCAATAGCTGTAAAGTTGAAAGGCGTTAACGCAAAAACGAATCCTTCTAATGGTCGATATTCTAGTCTATTCCATACACCTGGCGAAGAATTAGGCTGTTGCCGGTAAATTTCATCGGCATAATGTACATTGAAACGTAGGAAGTCGATTAACTCGCAAGCTGAATCAATTTCTGCCTGATAGGCATTTTTCGATTGCCCGAGCATTGTAGCTGCATTTATACGCGCTCTATATGGGCCAGCTATTAATTCTGCTGCCTTCAAAAATATTCCAGCTCTGTATTCCCATGGTAAGCTTGCCCAAGCTTCTTTAGCTGATAATGCAGCATCGATAGCTTGTTGAACATGTTCGGAACTACCTTCATAAAAATAGCCTAGTGTGTGCTGATGGTCATGGGGGGGGGCAATTCGAAGCTTATTTTCGGTACGAACTTCTTTACCTCCTATATACATGGGTATATCTGTTTCCTCAGATCGAAAATCAAGTAGAGCCTGTTTAAGTGATTCTCGTTCAGGAGAGCCTGGCCGATATTCTTTAACGGGTTCATTAATTGGAGTCGGTACGTTGAAAATTCCGAAAGACATAGTTGGTTTATTTTTGTGCGTAGCTAATACGCTGTTATGAAGTGCTCACTCTGACAAAATTACGTATTGCCCTACTTATCCACTAATTAAGGTGAGTTTTCCACAATTCGTTCATCCTTTTTCGATTCATTGGCTTGATTTCCCGTACTTTGTAACTCACTCTGGCTTTATCGTATGCGTTTTTATAGTACAAACAGTCCGTTATCCACAGTATCCAGTCAAGAAGCATTATTTCATAGTATGCCCATTGACAAAGGCTTATATATGCCCACCCCTTTACCTAATTTAGGAGTGGATTTCTTTGAAAAAATTGCAGGTGGTTCTTTGGCCGACATTGGTTTTCAACTAAGCAAACAATTGTTTGGCTCTGAAATAAGTCAAGCAGAATTAGAAGAGTTAACTCATAAAGCTTTTCCTTTCGACACGCCTGTATTCGAACTTGAGTCAGGTCGTGTTAGTGTTCTGGAGTTATTTCATGGTCCTTCTCTAGCGTTTAAAGATGTAGGTGCCCGATATATGGCGGCTCTGATGTCTTATTTTTCTAAACGTAATGACAAAGAGGTGAATATTCTGGTTGCTACGTCTGGCGATACTGGCGGGGCTGTCGCAATGGGTTTTCACAATGTTCCTGGAGTTCGGGTTTCTATTCTTTACCCTAGCGGTCGGGTTAGTGATTTGCAGGAAAAGCAATTAACAACGCTTGGTGGAAACGTTCAGGCTTTTGAAATTGACGGTTCTTTTGATGATTGTCAGGCTATTGTAAAACAAGCCTTTGTTGATAATAAACTTAATGCTCAATTATCGCTTTCATCGGCCAATTCTATTAATATTTTCCGACTTATTCCTCAGGGCTTTTACTACGTTCGTGCCTACGGTCAGGTTAGACATTTTAACAAACCAGTTGTTTTTTCCACCCCGAGCGGCAACTTCGGTAATTTAAGCGCTGGCGTTATGGTGCAGAAAATGGGTTTGCCAATTGCTCATTTTGTTGCAGCCACAAACAGTAACCACGTAGTACCCTCCTATCTCGAAACGGGTGTTTATACTCCACAGCCCTCCGTAGCAACTATTTCAAATGCTATGGATGTCGGGAATCCAAGCAACTTTGTCCGCCTGAAGCATCTTTATGATGATAATTATGAGCGCCTTCAGACTAATGTTTCTGGGTATTTTTTTGATGATGACCAGACGCGTGCTGGCATGAAACGTATTAACGAACTTTATGACTATGTAGCATGCCCACACACTGCTATTGGCATCATGGGTTTACAGGCTTATATACAATCAACTGAGAAAGATGTAACTGGTATTGCTCTGGCTACAGCTCATCCTTCTAAGTTTAAACCCCTTGTAGAATCCGTTCTTGAGCAATCAGTTGATGTTCCAGAAAGATTGGCTATTCTAGCCCAACGTACCAAGCAAAGTATCCACATTCCTGCCGAATATTCGGTATTTAAGGAATCATTTTTATCAACAATTGTGTAATATTCAACATAATTACCCACATACTTATCCACACAAAAATGCCCTGTTCACGCGAACAGGGCATTTTTGTGGATAACTTTTATTGAAATTTCATACTAGTTTACGGTATCTCCTCGAAGCAACCGAAAACGTTTTCTTGCTTCGGCTCCATAAATACTTCCTGGATATTGAGTCAGCACTTTTTGATAGGCGTCCATGGCGGCTTGTTTATCTTTTAGTCGCTCTTCATAGATTTTCCCCTGCGTAAAAAGTGCGTCATCACCCAGAATATCGTTTGGATATGCTGATGTTATCTTTTTTAAGTCCTCTAGAGCTTCTGTATTTTTCCCCTGCTTCATGTACGTGTTAGCACGTAACCACAATACCTCATCGGCAATTGTATGATCTGTGTACTTTTTTCCCATTTCGTTCAAGGCCGTAATTGCTTCGTCCGTTTTGTTTTGGAAAAGAAGCAAATCAATCGATGCATATTCCCGCATGGCTGCTTCGGTACTATCCATGCCTGTGTTATCGATGATCAAGAGGCTTAACTGCTCTGCGTCATTCGCTATCTCACGTGAGGTAGCTAATTTCAATACATCAAGCAAATCCTTCGCTACGGCAAACGTACCGCTGTAGTAATGGAGTTTCGCATTTTTCAGTTTCGCTTCATAGCCTAGTAGTTCTTCTTTTTGCGATTTCTCAACTTGTGAATATAATAAAGTCGATTCCCACGGTTCACCCTTGAGCAGATAAATATCTCCTTTATCGAGTTTACAGCGATCCACGAAGTTTTTATCGGTTTTCCCTAAATCAATCGCCAGATCAAGAACTGCTAATGCGGTGTCTTTACTATCTAGATAATTGCCATATAGATTTGCTGTACTACGTAGCGCTTCTAAGGTTTTTACATTTGTGCCAATCTCCTGCAGCATTCGTTGATAATCACTGATTAGTTTGCGTATTTCCAACTTATCAACAGGATACGTATTTTTAACCTGCTCTTCACGTGCGTTAATAACCAGTCGACGTGCAAATGGATAAAGCTGTCCTTGTGGATAAGTCAGTGTTACGTACTCAAATGCGTCAGCAGCGATTTTATATTCTTTGTTGTTAAGCGCTAGCATGCCCAGCTCATACACTCTGCTACCGTTTAGCTTTAGGCGTTTATCGGTTGCTTTTTCCTGTAACAAGGCTCGGCTGAATTTCTGTTTTTGCACAAAATACCAAATCAGTACTTCATTGTAGGCCAATTCATTTGGTTCTTGCTGAATACGTGTGTACAGTGCTTTTTCCACAAGTGATTCATCTTTTGTGTTGATAAACCCCTGTAATGCGGCAAATACAGCTTCTTTCTTCTCAGATTGTTTACTGGTTGTTATTATTTCTTCTATTGTTTTTTCGGTTTGGCCAGTAGCCCTGTAAAGGCCCATTAAATCCTCACTGTACGCCGTTGGGTCTTTTCCGACCTCTCGTGCCGATTCAAGTGCGCGAATCGCCCAGCGCGTCTCTGAAGCCTCGTTAAAGGCTGTTGCAATCTTTTCGAGCTTGGCCACTGATCCTTTGCTCGTCTGCAAGGCTGCCGCGTATTGTGTTTTCGCTATCGTAGTGTCACCTTGCTGAGCGGCAAGTTGTCCGGTCAGCAATTCGTAATACGCTCGGTTTGGCTCATCGCTGCGTTGTTGCTTCTTCAAGTATTTCGCAGCTTCATCGGCTTTGTTAATTTTTTGTAGACTTGTTACGTATCGTGTCAGTCGCGTCCAAGTCACTTCGGTTTTCAGCAACTTGGCATATTCATTGGCAGCTTTTTCAAATTCGCCTGCTTTGTAATATTCCTCAGCCAACGTAGCTCCTCCCTGCCCCCAAGCCATTCCGATTGAAGACATCCATAACAACCCAATAATTACTTTTGACCTTATTAACATTTTATAAATATTCTTTTTAAAAAAGACTTTATTATAATCATTAGCCATGTGGATATGTGAACAACTAAGTTGTCCACGTCACGAAGTTTAATCTGTGGATAATTATATTGAGTTATCCACTCTTCCCAATTTGGTTATCCACTTCTAATATATTCATTTTTAAGATAATAACATTTTATCCACAAATAGTGTGTTTATCTAATGTGGATTTGTGAATAAAATTTATACACAGTTTCTGATGGGGAAAATATGTGGAATTAAGCTTGATATGTTTCAGTTTCTCCACAGAAAAGAGTTGGCAAAAAAGCAATGTGGATTACTTCGCATTTCTTCCACAATAACGATGCGGCTTATAAACATGTTTTCCACCTGTATGAACTATTTATACACATAGTTATACACAGAAAAATTTAACTTTTTTAATTTAGAATAGACCTGTTTTCCTGAAATCATTTGAAAAGGCTTGTTATCCACAATTGTTACAACTATAATGCCTTCCGTAATAGATAGATCAAGCTAGATGAATTGCCGGTACGATTGGCTTGTCTATTTGATTCCATACCGATACGCACGCTTTTCAAATAGTCTGTTCTTCCAGATTTATAGCCTGTACTCAACATCGCAATGTAAAATGCGTCAAATACCATTGGCTTAGTATCGGCTAACTCGAAACCATGTTTCTGAAATAATGGCTTTATTGTTTTGGGCGTGAAATGATGAAGATGACGTGGTACGTCATAGGCAGCCCAGAACTGCTTGAAATAGGTTGCATCGTAAGAGTCTGAATTTGGTACGGCAATAAGTAACGTACCATTTGCATCCAACAGTTTATGAAGTTTTGGAATAGCTATGTTTAAATCAGGAATATGTTCAAGTACGTGCCACAGAGAAATAATGTTGAACGGGCCTGTTCCAGTTAGCTCGTCAAGATTTGGTTTTATTACTGATTTTAATTTTTCTTCTGCTATTTCTCTAGCATCAGAATCTGGTTCCATTCCCACTACTTTCCATCCGTCTTGTTGACAACTTTCTAGGAATGCTCCTGTACCACAGCCCACATCCAGAATTATCCCCTGTTTTCCAGTCAGTTTATTGATTAAGCTTACTTTCGAACGTAGCGTATATTTTCGTACCAAACGATAAGCTGTGTTAATTAGTCCTGTGCTTTCGTCGTTGTGTGATACGTATTGTTCGGATTTATAATACGCGCCAATCGAATTTTCATCTGGACGAGGATTGGTCAATCGGAAACTACATTGGCCACATTCTTGAATCGAAAAATCTTTTTGACTGACTAAATAATCTTTACAAACTAAGAATGATTTAAACGTAGTATTGCCACACACAGGGCACTGATCTATAGTTTCCAAGACGAAAATTTTGATAAGTTGAAAAAAAAAGGCTGGAAATATACGTATTTCCAGCCCATGAGTAGATTTATTATCGACCCATGTAAACGAGTAAAATTGATACGTCTGATGGGCTAACCCCGCTAATGCGTGATGCCTGGCCAATAGTTGATGGGCGTAAACGCTTTAATTTTTCTCGCCCTTCAAATGAAAGTGCTTTCAATCGGTCATAGTCGAAAGCGGGATTTATCGATAAGTTTTCCCATTTGTCGAGCTTCTCTGCGTTTTGCTTTTCACGATTGAGGTAGTCCTCATATTTAATTTCGATGACTGTCTGCTCTATTACCTCCTCCCCCACTGCCGGTAATTCTTGAATTAGATTAAACAGCTCGCTAACGTCACTTTGGTCAACTTCTGGGCGTTTCAACAATGTATACAAACTGCCTTTCTCGCGTATTGGAGCACTATTCTTATTTGTAAGCCAGCCGTTTATCTCTTCTGGTTTTACTTTCGTTTTGCGGATTGCTTCGGTTAATTCAGCAACCCCATTACGTTTAACAATCATTGCATCATATCGATCCTGTGAGGCAAGACCAATAGCATATCCTTTTTCCGTTAGTCTTAAATCGGCATTATCCTGCCGAAGTAGCGTTCTGTATTCAGCTCTCGACGTAAACATTCGATAAGGTTCTTCCGTACCTTTAGTAATAAGGTCGTCAACCAATACACCAATATATCCTTCCGATCTTTTTATAGTAAACTCATTTTCTTCGTTCACTTTACGGTGTGCATTAATACCAGCTAGTAATCCCTGACAGGCGGCTTCTTCATATCCGGTAGTTCCATTTATTTGACCAGCGAAAAATAGATGCTCGACTAATTGGGTTTCGAGGGTTGGTTTAAGTTGTGTTGGCGGAAAAAAATCATATTCCACCGCATATCCTGGCCGGAACATACGAACATTTTCAAACCCCGGTATTTTACGTAGTGCATTATACTGAACGGTTTCGGGTAATGAAGTTGAAAAACCATTTACATACACCTCTACAGTATCCCAACCTTCTGGCTCTACGAAAATTTGATGACGGTCTTTATCTGCAAATCGATTGATTTTGTCTTCCACCGACGGACAATATCTTGGGCCTAATCCTTTGATACGTCCTGTAAACATTGGCGATTTTTCGAAGCCTGTTTTTAGTTCATCATGAACAGCTTGGTTCGTGTATGTAATCCAACAGCTACGTTGTTGGGTTAATGTTGGTGTATTTGTGTAGGAAAATTTGCCGGGCTTTTCGTCGCCAAGCTGTTCTTCCATCACTTCATAATTTAAACTACGGCCATCTACGCGTGGTGGTGTTCCCGTTTTCATTCGACCTGATTCAAAGCCTAATTGTACGAGTTGTTCAGTTAAGCCTGTTGCTGATCGTTCGGCTGTACGTCCACCACCGAATACTTTTTCGCCAATAAACATTTGACCATTCAGAAACGTACCATTTGTCAGTACAACTGCTTTAGCCTGAAATTCTACACCAAGACTGGTTATCACACCACTTACTTTTCTGTCTCTAACAACAACTTCTTTTACTGTATCCTGCCAGAAATCGATGTTTCGATTCTCTTCTAATGCTTTTCGCCACTCCCAGGCAAAAACATTTCGATCACTTTGGCAACGAGGACTCCACATGGCTGGACCTTTCGAACGATTCAGCATACGAAATTGTATCATGCTTTTGTCACTTATAATTCCCGACATTCCCCCCAGTGCGTCTACTTCGCGAACTATTTGTCCTTTTGCAACGCCACCCATCGCTGGGTTACACGACATTTGAGCTATAGTTTGCATATTCATTGTAATCAGTAAAACTTTTGAACCCATAGTTGCAGCAGCATGTGCGGCTTCACAACCAGCATGCCCAGCCCCAACCACAATGACATCGTAAGAAGAGTACATTTTGATAGCTTTTGCAAAAAGTTTCCACGTGAAACTTTTTGCAAAATTGTTGAAAGTTGAAGAAAAGATAAAAACTAGATAAGGTTGCAACAAAAAACCGCAGAGCTTTGTGCCAACTCTGCGGTTTTTTAAAAAAATGTGGGCGTGCTACTTACTCACTTTCTGTAAATACTGATTAGCTTCTTTCTTATAAAAGAGATTGTAATTTGGGGTTACAGAACGTAGTACCTCAACCTGTTTAGTTTTATTCTGTAAGTTAGTAGAATCGAAAAATGATGGAGTACTACGTTTCATTGACTTCGCTGTTTCAGCCTGACGTTTTGGGTCTTCTTCCTGCTGCTTTAATGCTTTCTCTGATTCAAGTAGCCGAGTCAGAATTTCGTTCTGGCGATTTATAAGATTCTGATTGACGCGCTTGTTAACTAAATCAGTTTCTGATTCATCCATTTTTTCCATCAGATCCTTAATCTGTTTTTCTTGTTGCTTACCAGCTTCAGTGCCTTTGGCGTTCTCCTCCATCTTCTTTAACATCTGCCGAATCATAGCTTGTTCTGCAGCCATCTGAGAGAGTTGTTCCGAAAGTCCCCTACCCGATTGTCCACCTTTCTGAAGTTGCTGCATCTTTCCATTTAATTGCTTTTGCATTTCACCCATACCGCCGGGGTTATCGCCTTTCTTTCCACCTTTACCTTTACCTGGCATGGCCATAGCATTCATCTGCTGCTGCATATTTTTCAATACATCGCTCAACATGAGAGCTAGATTATTAATTGAAGTCATGGCAAACTGCTGTTTCGACGATGCCATACTTAGCCTACGTTCTCGTAACTGTTGAGTACTTTCATCCATGTAAGATTTCATATTAGTCAGTTCTCGAGTCACAAATGACTGGATTTGCACTACCCTACTCGCCAATGCATTTAAACTATCTTCAATAATCTTGGCATCGTCCTGTAACTTAAGTTGCTCCTGCGAAAGCTTTGTCACACGTGGGTCCTGCAAGCTCATACCACGAAAATCCTTCATCACGCGCTCCTGACCGAATGACAACGTAATAAGGTTATCGAGGATATTTCGCAAATCATCCATGTTTTCCTGCATTTCCTGCATCTCTGCGGATTCCATAGATTCTTTCATCGACTTGCTCATTGCTCGCATGGATTTAGCGGACTTCTGTTGCTTAGAAGAGGCCTGTTTGCCTTTATTGCTCTTCATGTCTTTGGTCGCTTCATCCATATTTTTCTCTATGTCTTCCTGCTCCTTTTCTGAAGAATCAGGCTTATTCAAGTCTTCTTTTTCAGCTTCTTTTTGGACCTCCTTTAATTGCTCCTGTGTCTTTTTAAAATCTTCCTGCGACTTCTCCTGCTGTTTTTGCTGCTCATGAGATGTCTCGTTTTTCTTATTATTTTCTTCTGCCTGTTTCTCCAGATTCTCTGCTTGCTTTTCTAGATTCTCCGCAATATTATTAACCTTCTGCTCTAACTGCATTTGTTTGAAAAGCTTCAGGGCGCGATCTAAATCGCGTTCGAGATTTCTTTCTTTACGGCTGAGTTTGTTGAGTAGATCCGATGCTTTGTCGTCCTGCTTACGTTCCAACATCTGTTTCAATTGCTCATACAATTGCTTCGATTCCGGATCCATTAACTCATTAAACAACTTCTGCAACTGATCAAGCTTATCCTGAACAGCCTGGTTTTTGTCGGCAAAGCGTTGTTGAGTTTCGTTCGTTTTTTGAAATTGCTCCTGAAGTTTTTGAATTTCTTTCAAGAGTTCTTCGCGCTTTTGAAGCACTTCCTGAAGCTGTTTTTTATCCTGAAAATCGGATGACTTCTTTGTCCGCATCCGTTCTTCCATTTGGTTAATTTCTTTTTTGATAGCATGGGTTTTACTCAGTGCGTTGTCGATTTGTTGCTCTGTTTTCTCAGCCGATTTATCAACTTGCTCCTGAATTTCGGCGTTTGACGGAATCACAAAATTTAGTTGGTTCGACTGGCTCGACTTAGGCCCGTTGACGCCATCATTGTCCCAAACCTGTACGTAGTACTCTAAGCGATCTTCCTGCCCTAGCTTCAAACTATCGAGTGTCCAGTTATAAACGAAGTTCTGCGACGTAGTAGAACGGTTAACCGGAATATCTTGTGTGTGTAAAGAAGACGACTTGCCGTTACGTATAATTTTGTAATTAAGCTTAAGTTTTGAAAAGCCGTAATCGTCAGAAATTAAGCCAGAAAGAGCAATATAATTATATGTAATGCTGTCCTGAATTCGATCGACAGATATCTGTGGATATCTATCAGGAATTACCTGCACATTATATTGAATAGTGGAGGGAGATGAAATTTGTCCATTTTTCAGTGATACAGTGTAGACCGCATTTTGCATGACTTTACGATTTAGAACGAACGTATTATCGTCAACTAACCGTGCTGGAGTTGGCTTAGCGTCTGTGTTAAATCGGAATAAAAGAGAGTCTGTATGATCGGCAGCAAATTCCCAGTTTGCTATTGTTCCCTGCGGAACAAGCAGGTTACCAACATTGGTCAATTGTTCAGCAGGTTTGTTTAAATAGGCTGGGTATTCGAGACGAACATTAAATGAAAGAACAGCTGGACGATCGATTAATAAAACTTTATACGTGGGTGATTTGAAGCCCGCAGCTTCTAACTGGAAGTCTAAATCACGCTGTAGATTGTCGAAATTATACGTGAATTTATCGCCCGTCTGATCAAGTTTAAAGCGAGTTCCATTAGTTACTACGTAGACTGCCTGTGGAATTGCATCGCCAGAAAGTTTAACAGATAAAGGAAAATCTTCATTTCGAAACGCCTTCATTGACTTGTTCTGAACGATAAACTGAAACGGAGCTTCCTCCACAAACTCCTGATCATAATTTACGATTCGAGTCGAAGATTTCGTAAAAAAAGCAGGATTCACTAATAGAATTAATAGAATTAACGCCAAGGGGGGAATCGCGTATTTTAAAAATTGGCGATTTCTGCTGATCTGAATAGCATTAGCGAATCGATTGATTAAAAGCTGTTGAGAACGCTGATTGAGACTCGCCTGAAGCAGGTCACTCTGGTCGGCAGAGATGCGCTGCAATTGCAGCGTGTTTAATAACTTATCCCCTACTTCCGGAAAAAATGTACCGATCTGCCGGGCAGCTTCGTCATTTGTTAAAGGTCGGTTAAGTCCATATAAACTCATTAGTGGCCGTGCAACTAGCAGATAAAAGCCGATGAACACGGTCAACAAAAAGCCAAAAAATAACATACCTCTACCAACCGAATCAAATCGGCCAACGAACTCTGCTGTGTTGATGAGCAGGTATCCACTGCCTAATAAAGCTAGAAAAAACAGACTTCCTTTCACCAACTGGTTCTGGAAGTAGCGTTTCTTGTACTCGTCAATGCGCTCAAGCAGCGTAGTGTAAGCGGTTGATGATTGCATACAATTCAGATTGATTGAGTTAAACCAGTAGTGTTTCGAAATACGTTAATACGTGTTGCTTAAGAAATTCTTCCTGTGCAAGCAAATCTCCATGCGGAATTGGTTTGGCAAGTGTCCACTGAGGCCAACCATCCTTATCAATTCCCTCGAATGTATAGTAACCTGAGCTACTTAATACCCGGCAGACACCAATATGCATCAGGTCTTGTTTTACTTCTTTAGAAAATCGTTTAGGACCCTTCCCTAATTCCTGCACGCCAATCAAAAAAAGAACCGCATTCAGATCGGCAGGGCGTTTACCCACCAATGTTGTTAATTGGTTAAGTAACTCTTCCCATAATTTATCTATACTTTTTTCCTTTTCCACAATCAGTTGAATAGTTCTTCTCTCTAAATTACAACGATTTATATGTATTAACGAATGTTTATCATGTTTCGGTTTATTCAACTTTTTGCTACCGATTTTCTTAACCTGCTCCTCCCTACCCTTTGTCTGGGATGCAAACGTATTATGAGTGAAAATGAGAAAGTTTTGTGCACAGCTTGTCGAATAAATTTACCCGAAACGGGGCAACATCGAGAACCATATGACAGTAACCTCCTCAATAAGTTTGCCGGAAAAGTGCCTATTAAATTTTTAGCTTCTTATACCTATTTTACTAAAGGCGGTATTATTCAAAACTTAATACATAATATTAAGTACAGAGGTCAAAAAGAAGCTGCAAAAGAAGTTGCTCATTGGTATGGCACTTTACTAAAGTCGGAGACCAAACAGCTTGTCGAAATAGACGTAATAATTGGCGTGCCGTTGCATATGAGCCGCTCAATGCAACGTGGATATAATCAGGCAGACTGGATAGCGGAGGGGCTGGCAGAAGCTCTTGAAAAACCTTTTCGAACAAACATACTTGTACGTAGTGAATTTAAAGAATCTCAAACCCACATGAATCGGCTGGAACGATGGCAAAATGTAAAAACAGTATTTTCTGTGTTAAATGCCGAATTAATACAGAATGTTAACGTATTAGTTGTTGATGACGTACTGACAACGGGTGCTACGTTAGAGGCCTGTGCACTTGAATTACTACGTGCTGGCTGTAAGTCTGTTAGTATAATAACCTTGGCTGTAACTCGATAACTGTACTTTTCTAGAAAAAAATAAACGGCTACCCAATTGAGCAGCCGTTTATTTAAATATAGCTTTAAATCTTATTTGTTGCGTCCTACGCCAATCATCGCACAACGGAAACCAATCATTGCCGTAGCTGAATCTTGATCAAGGAATCGGCGCGTTCCAGGTGATAACCAATATGCTACGTCATTCCATGAACCACCTTTATAAACCCGAAGCTTATCATCAACTAATGATTGTTTATTCTTGGAATCATAGTTTTTCGCGTCGTCCAAATAACCGTTCCGACGTATTGGGTTCAGGTCATTAACATCCTGATAAGATAGTGGGCGATAAACGTCATAAACCCATTCATTTACGTTACCCGCCATATTGTATAAACCAAAATCATTCGCTGGATAAGCGTAAATCTCAGCCGTAATAATAGCACCATCGTTCGAACGGCCAGCAATACCAGCATAGTCACCACGACCACGTTTGAAGTTAGCCAGCATCTGACCTTGTTTACGGCCTTTTTTCGGATTCCGAACAGAAGAACCATCCCAGGGGTAAATCCGCTGATTTATTTGGTTCTCGTCCATGTATTGTGTACCGATCAGGGCTTTTGCAGCATATTCCCATTCGGCTTCAGTAGGAAGCCGATAATCGGGCAAAATCATGCCACTTTCAAGACTTGGCTTAGCTGGGGCAGCCGAAGCCGTTGCTTCAGCCATAGCAGGTTCTTCTGCTTCTTTCTTCGATTTACGTTTTAGAGAAAAGCCACCACCACTTTTTTTAGTTTTGCTGCCGCCTTTCGCCATTTCGTTGTTTACAGCATTAGACCGCCAGATAGCATAGTCAGTAGCTTGTACCCATGAAACACCTACCACAGGATAATAGCGGAAAGCCGGATAACGTAGATATTGTGTTACGTATGAATCGTTAAATGAAAGCGGATTTGCCCAAACCGTAGTATCTGGTAATGCAGCACTAACAACTTCAGCAGACGAATCCCGCTGAATAGCATTTAGATATTCCAGATAGTGAACGTTGGCCATTTCCGTTTCGTCCATATAAAAAGACTGAATAGATACAGTACGTTCGCGGTTGTCACGGCTGTTCATTACGTCCTCTTCCAGAGCGCCCATTGTAAACCGGCCACCTTCAATAAATACGAGATTAGGTCCTGCTTTCTGACCTGCAAATTTCTTTACCTGAAAACCATCCTTCTGGTTATAAGCAATTCCCGTCGCCGTACTCTTCTTACCGGGCTGCACACTAGTCGGGTGCTTGGACTTACAAGATGCCAGAGCAGCCGTTGCCAGGAGCACAAAAGCCGCTCGTTGCAGGTGATACTTTTGAATCATTGCTTTTTTGTGTAAAAACGTAGGTGCAAAATTAGAAAAAAGATGGCAGACGTCTGAGGAAATACTTTATAATCAACCCCAATAGACGTATAATCTATCTTACTTCATTCGTCTTTTAATTAGTCATCGCTCCCAAAATTTCATCCAACTGCTCTACTGAAAAAATGGCTGAATGTGTAAAAATGGGTCTTCCCTTCGATTCTTTTAGTGAACACTTAGCCGGGTTTCGCTTGATGTATTCAATTACCTTGCCAAACTGGTCAGACCTAAAGAAGTCGTCGTTCCCGTTAGAAACGAAGTACCCTTTCAGGATATTATTCTTAAGCGTCAGTTTTTCAAGGTATAATTGCTCAGCTTTCCAGCGAACATTTACCATTTTTATCAGGTTTTCGACTTCTTCAGGCATTGGACCAAACCGGTCGATAATTTCTTGTCTAAATGCCTGTAGCTCATCCGGGTTCTGTAAACTATCCAGACGCGTATATAACGCCAGACGTTCAGATATATTGGATACGTATCGTTCGGGAATTACTACCTGTAAATCAGTTTCAATGACCGTATCTGGTAAAGCCAGTTTCAGGTCGCCCGGTTTGCTTTCGAATAAATCTTTGAACTCATTTTCGCGTAATTCCTGCACCGCTTCGTCCAATACCTTATGATACATCTCGAAGCCTAGGTCATTAATAAAACCACTCTGCTCCGCTCCAAGCAAATTTCCGGCCCCACGTATATCAAGATCGCGCATGGCAATTTTAAACCCTTCTCCCAGATCCGAGAAATCTTCTAAGGTTTGAAGCCGTTTTCGAGCATCGGCTGTCAAGAGTGTAGGTGGAGGAGTCAGCAGATAACAAAAGGCTTTTCGATTTGAACGCCCGACCCGACCGCGCATCTGGTGCAAATCTGATAAACCAAAGTAATGGGCATTATTAATGAGTATAGTATTCGCATTCGGAATGTCCAAACCTGACTCAATAATATTGGTGGAAATCAATACATCATAATCTCCTTCTATAAAACGCGTCATGATACGTTCCAGCCGTTCTCCTTCCATTTGCCCGTGTGCAACGCCAACGCGTGCTTCCGGAACAAGTCGCATAATCAGGTTCCCAATTGATTCAATATCACTTACCCGGTTATGGACAAAAAAGACCTGTCCTCCCCGTCTTAGTTCATTACTCACCGCATCACGTATCGTAGCTTCATTATAGGCATGAATCTCTGTAGTAACGGGTTGTCTATTAGGTGGTGGCGTAGCAATCACGGATAAATCGCGCGCACCCATTAACGAAAAATGTAAGGTTCTGGGAATTGGAGTGGCGGTGAGTGTTAATACGTCGACCTCTACCCGCATTTCTTTCAATCGATCCTTCGTTTTAACTCCAAATTTTTGTTCTTCATCAATGATTAACAACCCAAGATCTTTGAACTTAATGTCTTTATTTACAATTCGATGGGTTCCAATTAGAATACTAATGTCGCCAGAAGCAACGCCTTTCAGGATTTCTTTAATCTGAGCGGTAGTTCTGAATCGATTGATGTACGCAATTTTTACTGGAAAATCAGCTAATCGTTCGCTGAATGTTTTGAAATGCTGCATCGCCAGAATTGTAGTTGGCACCAGCATGGCTACTTGTTTGTTATCTGTTGCTGCCTTGAAAGCTGCCCGAATGGCTACCTCCGTTTTCCCAAAACCTACATCTCCACAAACCAATCTGTCCATTGGGTGTGGACGCTCCATGTCGTCTTTAACATCATTGGTTGCTTTTGCCTGATCTGGTGTGTCTTCGTATAAAAATGAAGATTCTAACTCGGCTTGTAAAAAACTATCTCGGGTGTAGGCATATCCTGGAGCAGTACGTCGTTTCGCATACAACGAGATCAACTCTCGAGCAATGTCCTTAACCTGCTTACGTATACGCGATTTTTTCTGTTCCCATTCCTGTGATCCTAGTTTACTCATCACAGGCGGTCCGCCTTCTCTACCGCTGTATTTGGCAATTTTGTGCAGGCTATGGATACTGACCAACAATATATCGTTGTCACGATATATTAGCCGAATGGCTTCTTGCTCATTACCCGCATGATCCACCTTTTCCAAACCTGCGAACCGTCCAATACCGTGGTCTACGTGCGTTACGTAGTCTCCCGGTTGTAATGTCTTTAGCTCACGTAACGTTAACGCTTTCGATTTTGAGAACTTGTCCTGGACTTTATATTTATAGTACCGATCAAAAATCTGGTGGTCTGTAAAACAGGCAATTTTAACAGCATCATCAATAAAGCCTTCCTTCAAGCCAATATTCAAGGGTTGGAATTTGACAAATGGGTCCAGCTCTTCAAAAATTGTTCGGAGACGGTCCAATTGTTTAAATGATTCGGCTGCAATAATATTGGTAAAACCTTTAGCCTGATTCTCTCCCAACGTATCAACTAATCGTTTAAAATCCCGATTAAACGATGGTTGCGCTTTTGATTGATATTGTTGTTTGCCTTCCGTTTTAAAATAGAATTTGCGGCCAAACTCAACTGTTTGAAATCGCTTCAGATCGTTCAGAAATGTACGCCGGGTTTCGAACAAATCTGTCGGTTCTGAAACAACCTGAATACCCCCACTACCGGCCAGGACTGAAGTAAAACTCTGTTCTGCTTTTTCGAAACAGCTTTCAATCATTTCGAGTGTAAACTCGACATCCTTAGCCCAGATAGTTGTTTCGGCTGGCAAGAAATCGAAAAAAGGCTCTCTGCTTTCTTCGATAAGCTTGGTCTGGATGTTTGGAATAATATTTATGAAATCAACCGGATCGGTAGAAAGTTGTGACTCTGGATTGAACTTTCGGATGCTTTCTACCTCATCGTCAAACAAATCTATACGGTACGGAAACTCGCTCGCGAATGAAAAAACGTCGATAATTCCACCTCTTACTGAAAACTGCCCCGCTTCGTACACAAAGTCTGTTTTTTCAAATTCATACGTTTGAAGCAACTCCGATACAAAATGAGTATCCAGCTTCTCCCCCACTCGAATGGTCAACGTATTGGCTTGCAAGGAGCGTTTATTAATAACTTTTTCCGAGAGTGCTTCAGGATACGTAACAACAAACAATCCATCCTTAGGGGCTGGATTTAATTTGTTCAGCACTTCTGCTCGCATCAATACGTTGGCGTTTTCAACTTCCTCGTACTGATACGGTTTTTTATATGACATCGGGAATAGTAATACCTCACGACTTAGTAGATTTTGTAAGTCGTTAAAAAAGTATGCAGCCTCATCTCGGTCTGTCAGTATGAATAAATGGTGGCCTTTAGTTGACCTAATAAGTGTGGATGCCAGCACTGCATCAAGGCTACCCGACAACCCTTTTATCTGTAAACGCTGAGGCTCTGTTGCTGGCTTTCGATTGAATGGTTCGGCCAGTAATTTTATAAAACTATCGTCGGCATATATGCCGAGTAATTCTTCTGGTTTCAAGCGAAATTCAGGTTGAAGTTTGTGTGTATTGCTTGTTCAGTTCAACAATACGAAAAGCCGCTGGAAATTTTTTTCCGGCGGCATGTTAACGTAACAGAAGGTCTGGCAAAATTGTTGCAGTACGTAGATCACAACTCTGATACGTCTACATATGCGATACTCTCGTTGTCGAGTAGTTGGCGAATGCGAGTGCTATCTTCAAACACCATGATTATTTCTTTGGCGTCAAGTTCTTCTGTTTCGTCGATCCATTTCCAGTCTTCTGCGGTTGCGTCGAGCACACTCAGCAATGCTCCCATTTTTGCTGGATCTCTCTCCTTGCTGATTAATTCTTCGGTGTTTGTAAAGTATAAAATGATACGTGAATCTTCAAGCCATTGTAGATCATTCAGCGAATCGCTGAGTGCATCTAGTGTAAAACCGAAATCAGGAATTTCTAATAAATCCGCAATCTCTTCATAGAATTTACGTAGCGTTAATGTATTTTTGCCGTTTATGTGTGCAATGAAATCGTATCCAAAGTTGTCTTCGAGTTCTGTTTCTGAACGGCTTATCAGTACGTTTGTTTTCATGAATTTCTTATAAAATGTAGTGGATACAAATAATGCAAAATGTTCCACGTGAAACTTGATTATCAGGTACTTAGCTGTCTATGTAACCAGTGAAAACGTGGTTACATAGATGTTTTTAGTAAAATACTAAAACAAAAGTACAATTATTATAAACGAAAAAAGCCTCATTTAAGAGGCTTTTTTATAGATATTAGTTTAACGAAAATAGCGGAATTCGGGCGGCAATCATATTGTGAAACATAAGCTCGGTAATCATTGGAGTCATATATTTAATGAGCGGAAATTCTGAAATTGATTCCATAACTTCGAGCTCTGAGTCAGCTTTAAAGATGCACCAAAGCTTCTGACGATCAAGGGAAAGAGAGTAAGAAAGTAAAAACCCCTTTTCCATCAATTCTTCAACTTTGAGCCGCTGGGCAGGAATCTGGTTCGCGAAATTTTCGTCCATTACGGCCGGAAGGTCAAATTCAACCATGTATTGGCTCATAGGCAATCATGTTAAGTAGAAGCCGACTAATATGAACCGGCTATCAGCAAATTAACAAGGTTTAGCTCATCTTCGTTAATCGAGTGTGAAAAATTTGGATACAATTTAGCCGTTACGTTGCCACCCAAATTCTGTAAAACAGATTCAGATTCGAGTACCCGTTGTTTGGGTATGTGAGGATCAATATCGCTACAACCTAAAAAAACAGGCGTGTTGGCCAACGTTCCTTCATACTGTCGAAGGGTGCCATCTGGTCCGATCAAGCCACCGCTTAAACCAAATATACCACCGTATTCAGCCGCATTACGTGCTATGAATTCAAGCATAAGACAAGCGCCCTGCGAAAATCCTAACCAGTAAATCTGAGGCAGTTTAAAGTTAAAATCTGACTGAAGGCGAGCCCGTAAACTGGCGAGAACCTGAAGAGCTGATGAGAGATAAGGTTCGTTTTCCTGTTCAGGGCGTAAAAACGAATAAGGATACCACGTGTTACCCTTTGCTTCGGGTGCAATAAATGCAAAATCTTTATCCGTAATATAAGATGATAATGACAGGATATCCTGTGCTGAACCACCACGACCATGTACCATAACCATTACTCTCGAGGCTTCTTCGAGTGGTACTCCGGCAGTGCGAATATTGTCTGGATTATGAATCATAGTAAGTTAAGCTAAGTACGTATCAATCGTTACGTATTAACTGCTTCAGATAATACGTAACGATTAATACGTAGTGAATTTATTTTAAAACAATCTTAGGAAGCACAGCTTCTAATTTGGTCCGACGTACTTCATATTGTGGTGGCAATTTCAACGTAGTGCCCAATTCTGTTAGTGGCTCATCAACTGTAAAACCAGGAGGGTTTGTGGCAACCTCAAATAAAATTCCACCGGGTTCGCGGAAATAAATACTGTTAAAATAATTACGATCCTGAACAGGCGTAACATGATAACCAGCTTCGGCCAATTGTTGTTGAATGATCAACTGAGTTGCGTCGGAGTTAGTCGAAAACGCTACGTGGTGTACAGAGCCAGCTCCTTGTAAACCATGAACATCTTTAGGCGAAAGCAGTACGTCGACAAAGTTTCCGGGGCCGCCATTACCTGCTTTAAACCGGAAGCGTCCTTCCTCCTCCCCGACTAGTGTATGCTGCATAATGTCTGTCAGAAGCGTTATCGTACGGTCGGTGCGCAATTCGTTTAACGTAACAGTATGAAATCCACGAATAGAGAATTCTGCAGAAATTTTACCATTATCCCATCCTGACCGTAAATCGTCGTCCGTAAAAACGAGTTCTATACCCATTCCATCAAAATCTTCGAATCGGACATAAGTTTCTGAAAACCGTTTGTAAGGACCCGCATAAGGAATATTGTGGCCATGCAAACGATCCAGCCAGAAACTGAGTGACGAGGTTGGTGCCGAAAACGCTGTGTAAGTCAACTGCCCTACGCCCTTCCGACCACGGGGCAAATTGCCATAAGGAAAGAATGTGAGAATGGTTCCAGGTGCTCCGGTTTCATTTCCATAGTATAAATGATATACGTCGGGCGCATCGAAATTTACCGTTTTTTTTACCAAACGGAGACCTAAAATTCCCGTATAAAAATCAACGTTTCGTTGTGTGTCGCCAGCTAGTGTTGTTACGTGGTGAAGGCCATTGATCAAGGTTTCCATGGTTATTTATGTGATTAAAGATGGAATTCGCCGTTTTTAAATTTAAATGTCGTTGTATTTAATGTATATACATTTAAAATAAATAGAAAGTTCAAAAAAAAATGTCCGAGTTGGCTACTCGGACATTTTTTAACTAAGAATATAATGACTACATCTATTCGGTGAGGAATGGATAATCTTTCTGCATGTAAACATCTTTAAATGCTTCTTCGGCAGGCGGATAAGGTGATTCTTCAGCAAACTTCACCGATTCTTCAACAATTCCTTTTATTTTTTGATCAATAGCTGCCAACTCTTCTTCAGTAGCCAGCCCTTTTTCAAGAATTGTAGCTTTCACCTGCTCAACCGGATCACGCTGTTTATACTCCTCAACCTCATCTTTAGAGCGATATTTTTGTGGATCAGACATTGAGTGACCGCGATAACGATACGTACGGAACTCAAGGAAAGTTGGCCCTTCGCCAGCGCGAGCGCGTTCTGCAGCCCGACTAACGGCCTCATGAACAGCTTCGACGCTCATGGCATCTACAGGCTCAGAAGGCATGTCGTAAGCTTCAGCCAGCGTATACAAATCCGTTACGTTCGATGTACGAGCTACGGAAGTTCCCATCGCATACCCATTGTTTTCAACAACGAAAATGACTGGGATTTTCCAAAGCATAGCCATGTTAAATGCTTCATGCAAAGCACCCTGACGAACTGCTCCGTCGCCCATAAACGTGATGCAGAGGTTATTGGTCTTGTTGTATTTCTCTGCAAAAGCGATACCCGCTCCCATAGGAATTTGAGCACCAACAATGCCATGGCCACCCACAAAATTGACCGACTTATCGAAAATGTGCATCGATCCGCCTTTACCTTTAGATGAGCCGGTTTGTTTAGCAAACAACTCGGCCATAATTGCTTTTGGATCAGAGCCTAATGCCAATGGAATACCATGGTCGCGATAAGCAGTTATCCATTTATCATCTTTGGTAAGAGCCGTATATGAACCCGACGAGCAGGCTTCCTGGCCAATATAGAGGTGACAGAATCCCCGAATTTTTTGCTGACCATAGAGCTGCCCGGCTTTTTCTTCAAATTTGCGCTGCAACTGCATGGATTCGTACCAGTACATATACCGCTCTTTGGGGTGCTGAGTTTTCTCAGCCGCCGGAGCCTGACCATTTTTGGATTTACCCGATGGGGTTTTCTCTTTGACGCTTGCCATGAGGAATCTGTTCGATAAAACTAACAATTGCAGCCAGCCTGCCGTAGCAGCGGGCTGCCAAATTTGATACCAACAATCTGAAAGCACTTCATAACAACTAACAAACTGCCTGTATCTTTGTTGCCATTAGTGCAGACCAGATTACGTATCTACATCAGAGTTTGACTCGCGAAATTACGCATTATCGCGTAACTCAGTACACTTATGCACCTTGAAAAACTGAGCCTGACCAATTTTAAAAATTATGAAGATGGCCGGTACGTGTTCGGACAGCAGATAAATGTGATTGTAGGGCCGAATGGCAGCGGAAAAACCAATTTACTCGACGCTATTTATTTTCTGGCTCTAAGTAAAAGCGCTTTCCAAAATCAGGACGCGTTCAATATTTTGCACGACGCCGATTATTTTATCATTGATGGTGTATTTGAAGAACACGAACGTAGTGACCATCATTCCCGCGTGCAGATTACGATTAGTTTACAGCGTGGCCAACGCAAAGTGTTGATGGCCGACAAAAAACCGTATGAACGTATCAGTGACCATATTGGCCGATTTCCGGTAGTGCTTATTGCTCCAAACGATACCGACCTTGTTCGCGAACATAGCGAAGACCGGCGGCATTTTTTCGATGGAGTTCTGTCGCAGCTCGATACAGATTACCTACGTAATTATTTACTGTATCAGCAGATTCTAAAGCAACGTAACAGCCTGCTTAAACTGTTTGCCGAACGTAATCAGGTCGATAATGATCTGCTCGATACGTATGATGTACCTTTACTCGAACTGGGGCAAAAAATTCACGAGCGCAGGAAGCAATTCGTAAACGAGTTTTTACCGGGTTTCCGCGCGCACTACGCCTACCTGAGCGATTCGCGCGAAGAGGTTAATATTCTGTATGAATCGGAGGTTGGTAATCCGAACTTTGTTGAGGAGTTCCGACATTTTCGTCGTCGTGATACGGTGCTGCAACGTACTACGATGGGCATTCATAAAGACGATTATTCCTTTCTGATCGATAATGGAAACGGCCAATCGGTTCAGTTGAAAAAATTCGGTTCACAAGGCCAGCAGAAAACCTTTGTGATTGCACTGAAACTGGCTCAATTTGATTCACTGAAGGCTACAAAGCAGGTAAAACCGATTCTGTTGCTGGACGATATTTTCGATAAGCTCGACGATAAACGTATCAGTAAGCTAATTCAGCAAATGGATGAGGGTGCTTTTGGCCAATTGTTCATTACCGACGCAAGGCCCGAGCGCACACGCGAACTCCTCAACTCCGTACAGACCGACGTGCGTTTTTACGACGTTAGCGATAAAGATTTAAATTGAGTAATTGTATTTATAGAAGCTAACAAACTATGCACAACCATATTGCCTTTTTGGACGAATGGGGTAATAATGGCCTTGACTTCACTAAACGACAGGTTTCTACCCACTTTATTATAGCTGCCCTTACGTTGCCCAAGGATAAATTGCCCGAAGCTGAAGAAAAAATAGAAGCAGTTCGTAAACGATTTTTCCAGAATGGCCCAATCAAATCGTCTAAAGTTGGTGATGACGCCAAACGGCGAAAGCTGATATTGGCAGCTCTGTTAGATAGCCCATTCCAAATTTTTGCTCTGGTTGTCGACAAACGTCAATTGACTGGAGAGGGATTGCGTTACAAAGGATCGTTCTATAAATTCTTGCACGGCTTAGCTGACCGTGAATTATACAAAACATTTCCGAATCTGGAGCTAATCGCAGACACGCATGGTAGTGAAACCTTTATGGATGGTTTTATTCGATACGTTCAGGATCAACATATTCCCAACTTATTTAATCAATCCAGTTTCGGCTTTGTCAACGATAAGGGTAGTGTGCTTGTTCAGGCTGCCGATTTTGTAGCAGGGACATTGGCTCGCTGCTATGATGAAACCGTTATTTCTGATCAGCGGCAGGGATTCATTGAATTGTTACGTCCGAAACTGCTTGCATTGAAATACTGGCCTGATGTATTTGCTCCTTCGTTGGTAAAAACTTCTCTAAACCAAGAACAATACCATCCTGTGTTAGCTGATTTAGGCGTAAATCTGGCCCAAGAATTTGTTCACCGAAAGCTGACTAGCCGCTCTCACCAAGAAATTGACCAACTCACCTGTTTAACTTACCTGCTTTTTCATTTCCGACATATTGATCCTACACGCTACATTTCAAGTCGAGAGTTGATTAAACACGTTGAAGACCGACGCGGTGTTGCCATTTCGCTGCACTACTTTCAGACACGCGTAATTGCTCCCTTACGTGATGCGGGCGTATTAATTGCCAGTAGTTCAAAAGGATATAAGCTCCCTGCTAGCGAGCGTGATCTTTTTGATTTTGTTAACCACAGCAATACAATCATTCAACCACTTTTATCACGTATTAATAAGTGTCGTGACCAAATCCGGTTGGCTACTGATGGAGCTATAGATATTCTGGAACGTTCGGAATATGATAGCCTAAGACGGATGATTGATTGACGGTTTGGCTATTTATACCAATAAATGTCTGAATTGATTTACATTAAAAGTTACCCTAACGCTACTAATTCTTTCAGTTCAGCGTCGGTAAGGTCGCCTAGCCATGTTTCGCCGGTTTTTACGCTGAGGTCGGCCAGTTCTTTTTTACTACGTATCATAGCGTCGATTTTTTCTTCCATTGTGCCTTGGTTGATCAGTCGATAAACCAATACGTTCTTGGTTTGACCAATCCGGAAAGCCCGGTCGGTTGCCTGGGCTTCAACGGCCGGATTCCACCACAAATCGTAATGTATTACGTGGTTTGCCTGAGTTAAATTCAAGCCAGTTCCCCCTGCTTTAAGCGATAAAATAAAGGTTTGGTCGGAACGGTTTTTCTGAAATTGTTCCACCATTTCATCCCGATCCGGGCGCGACGTACCACCGTGTAAAAAGAGCGGCTGCGTGCCAAACGTTTGTTGAATAATCTGGCTCAACAATTCACCCATTTCGTAGTACTGCGTGAAAATCAGGACCTTTTCGTGGCTGGCATATATATTTTCCAGCAAGTTGAGTAACATCGTGGTCTTTCCGGAAAGCGAAGGCGCATCGGCTCCCTGCTTCAGATATTGACGTGGATGGTTCCCGATTTGCTTCAACGCTGTCATTAGCTTTAATACCAAACCGCGCCGGGTAATACCCTCTTTTTGCTGAATGGCCCGCAAACTTTGCTGAACCACACTCTCATAGAGCGCAGCCTGCTCGGTAGTGAGCGAACAAAATTGATTATTCTCAATTTTATCGGGCAGATCACTAATAATACTACGGTCCGTTTTTAGCCGACGAAGCAAAAAGGGACTGGTTACACGCCGGAATAAATCGAGTTTCTGGTGGTCACGCTCCTGCTGAATTGGTTTTCCAAACTCTTCATTGAACTTGGTAAGTCCACCCAAGTAGCCTTTATTCACAAAATCCATAATGCTCCAGAACTCTGACAATCGATTTTCGACGGGTGTTCCGCTAAGCGCAATACGAATCGGCGATTTGAGCGATTTTACGGCTTTGGTTTGCTCAGTATCCGAATTTTTGATGTTTTGTGCTTCATCAATAATTACGATGGCCCAGTTTTGTTTCTTCAATTTATCGAGATCGCTACGTACGATGCCATACGTAGTGAGCATCAAATCATACGTATCAGCTTTGTCTTCAGGGAGTTTTCGGTTTGAGCCGTGATAAATCCGGGCCTGTAAATCCGGGGCAAACCGTGAAATTTCTTTCTGCCAGTTCGTCAATAACGTGGTGGGCAACACAATAAGCCCTTTTTGTTTACCGAAGCGACCTTCCTGCTTGAATTTCAGTAGAACCGAAATAACCTGTAGGGTTTTACCCAATCCCATATCATCGGCCAAAAGGCTTCCCATACCCAACGACGTATTTTTGAGTAACCAGTCGTAACCCCGCTGTTGATACGGACGTAACGTAGCGTTTAGTGATTCAGGCAATGGTTGCGCAGCACTTTCGGTGAATTGTTTCAGAAGCTTCTGTACATCAGCAGATAAACCCAGACGGCTACCTTTGTATTCTTCTGATAAAGCTGCTTTGAGTAGTTCAGAACCCGTTAACTCAGGTGGATTTTCGAGTTGTTTATAAAGTTTGTTCAGCTCATTAGGGTCAATCAATACGTACTGATCTTTTATTTTGACCAGCCCCGTGCTACGTCCTACCAATTGCTGAAACTCGTTCAAACTAACCATTTCGTCTCCGAGCGCTACCTGCCAGTCGAAAGTAAGCATATCGTCGAGTCGCATAAAAGCATTTTCAGCAGTCACTTTTGCTTTCAACCGACCACCTGCCTGCGGACGTACCCAGTGTTGAAGTGACTTAGGTAACCAGAGCGCAATACCTAACAACTGCATTCGTGGCAAGGTATCGAGCAACACATCGACAAATAAGCTGGGCGAATAAGTCAGATAAGAGGGTCCACCCATTTTTGTAAGCCGGGCCAGATCAGGAAAATGGCGCGAGAGCACCAGCAAATCCTGTAAAACAGCCATCCGAATTGGCTCATGTTTCTTTTTGGTCAATAGATCGGGGAGCGGAATTGGCGCATCGGTTGCTTTCGCTTCCCGGTCGCGAACGAGTAGACGCAGGTGAAATTCATCACCAAGTTCGGTGTCTTCTACCGCCAGAATTGGTACGAACCGCTTATGAGTCAGAAAGAAATCGTTGAGCCACAACTGCATGGCCAACGGCATTTCCTTCCGCCCAAATCCTTCGAAACGTAGTGTTTCAATACCAAAAAAAAGCCGATCGGCATCTTCAAGCGGCCAGCGTTCCCAAAGTTCGATAGTTGCCGGTTTTATAGCCCGTCGTAAAAAAAGTGAACACAGCGTAAGCACCTGTTGCTCATTGGGTAAGGCTAACCACTCTTTTTGCCAACGAATCGTTAACAACGCCGGAGGAAGCTGGGTAGCAACCAGATTGGTCAATCGTTTAATGGTTTCGTTCAACGTAGCAGGTATCCATCGAACCCGGTATAACTCTTCATTGGGGCCAACACGAAGCAACTGAGGCACAACTGCTCCCCTACGTAGTAAAGCCGCCGAAAATTGCTGAGTCAGGTACAGACCACGTACCGAATCACTCATTTCGGGCCAGTTGGCTTCAGTTAACGTACCGAGCCAGGCAATTAAATCGCTCAGGCTGAAACCACGTAACGACCGTTGTTCACCATGTTCGCTGAACATGCTGATTTTCTTGACAGACATCGTTTCGTCGAGTTGCATTTCAACACTATCGCTGAAATCGAGCTGCCATTCATCATCGTCATCCGTTGACGATTTTTCTTTTGCTGATTCGGTAATCGAGGCTTTGCTGAATAGCTTATATGCTTTTGTGAGTGATTTGTGAAAATCGCCCTTAGCGAACGTAACGTCGGGGGAAAGAAGCTCCAGCAGTTGTTCCGTCAGGAGTGGAATGGTGGCAAAATCGAGACCAGCACGTGCTTTTTCGTCAGGTTGCCAGTCTTCATCATCGGGCAATTCATCCGTACCTAATTCTTTGAGTGATAGAACCGCATCTAACGCCCCTCCTACCCGATCAAGCTGACTTTTCTGAAGTTCACCCAGAATATCAAGACCTTTAACCTGGAAAACCAGAAACGGATTTCGATCAATTTCATTCGCTATAATGTAGATAACAGCCGCCAAATGCTTACAGGGTACGGCTTCGTCGGGACAAGAACAACCCATCGACAAATCGCGAAACGAACGGGGAAACAATTGAATACCCCGGCGATTCATAAACTCGGTTAACTCAGGCGGAAGCTGGCGGTTTAGAAGCTGTGCCAACGTAGCAGGGTTCTCGCGGATTTCGGTCAAAAGCCATTCTTTCTCCTGATCGGTCAGCAACGGTACCGAAAGCTTGGTTTTGTAAGGCCTTGGCGCATTGCCTTTAACCGACGCACTAATCTGATTCTGGTTGATCGTTAAACTATGAACGGCTCCCTGATTAGCATACGTTTTTCCACGTGGCAGCCGATTCGCCATGTCGATGCTTGTCAGGGCTTTGAGCCACTCCTGACCCCACCAGGTTTTTCCATAGGCGATACGTTCTGCCATATAAACCGAAGCCAATTGATTTGAGTACAAAAATAAAGGATTAACTAGATAGGCACCGAAATTGCCTAAACGGTGGAGCTAACTTAACTGCTGTTATTACGTAACGATACGTTATCCAAAGCCGCATAAACCAGTCCGCAACCGTATCCTCATTGGATTAATAACGTAAAAAAAGGTGCATCGGCATATAAATTGTTTTCTGTTTCGACGGTTGTACGTAACAGAATCGTCGAAACAGAACGTAGCAACTATAGTTTTTAAGGAAAGCCGGAATTTGGCTTAACCGCTATAGCACCCTAACATGATTTGGCATAAACGTCCGAAGAAAGTGGCCGAAAAAATTGATTTAGAGTTAGTTGCCCCGATGGTAAATAGCCGCTTTTTGTTACTTTTACTTAGATCCCTTTCTCCCGTTTTAAACCTGTCATTCGTATGGTGATGGATGTACCTCCTACCGATACGCCACTTGGCCGGGGTATCAAACATATTGGTATTGGTAAGTATGGAAGCAAACCGCTTACGCCCGAATTGCTGGCTGAATGTCGAACTGCATTAGCTGACCCAACGGCTCATCCGCTTCAAAAAGGGGCTTTTCTGGGCTCGTTGATTGCCAAAGGACCCACGCCCGAAGAGCGAACACTTGAAGATGTAATAGGGAAAGGTGCTTTCGCACACCCAACTTTTTTTATCAATAAACTCTGCCCTGATTTACCTGGCGGACTCTTGCCCATTGCGACCAAACTGGTGCGGGGCGGACATCTGCAAGTGACCGAGGCCGAGCAATTGGGGGATTACCTATACAGTCACGAAAATTGCGAGCTGTTTCGAGCACTGGCTGCGAGTATTATGCGCGTTCGTCACGAAACCAACGACGAATATCTGGGATTAATGCGGGCCGCTGAGCGAACATTTTCGCCGGGTTTCCGTCAGATGAGTTGCGCCGACCGACCGTTGGTTCAACTAGCGGAACCCTTCGACGGAGTTGAGAATAGCTATATGATTACTCCCTTGCTGGCTCAGTTTTTCCAGAAGAAAGGCTATGGGGCGGTGTCATTGGTAGGGCGTTCAGGTGGACCAAAGTTTACGCTGAATGCACTCGATGTGTTTCTGCATCTGGGTTGCCAGTTTCTGCAAAGCAATCATGAACTCGATACACCACTCGATTCGTACGGCTGGGTGCTCGATCAGAAAGCTTTGTCACCTTCGCTGAACCGGTGGGTCGACCGACGGCATATAATGATTAAACGACCTTTTCTGGCCACACTCGAAAAAGTGCTTAATCCCTGCCACGCCCAGATTCTGGTTACGTCGGTTTTTCATATTACGTATCAAATGAAGATGGCTGAACTGGCTTTAATGGCCGGTTTCGATGCCGTTATTGTACTCAAACGCGGTCAGGAAGGCAGTCTGGCACCATCCACCAGCCGGGCAAGTGGTATTTTGTGCGCCGTTCGAACTCCTCGTGGACATTTATTTTATCAGCATTTCGAAGCCGATGCATCCGCATTTGCTACGTTCCGCACTGAAACAGAACCTGAATACGATCAGCCTTTGGCTGTTGATAATGCGAGACTGATACGTCAATACATGAAATTTGAGAAAACAGCGAATGATGATTTCGATAATCGGGTTCGATTAGCTTATGCGCTCTATGGTCGAGGGCTGGAGTGGATCGAAGGGCAGCTTCGTTAGAAACCGTTCGTCTATCCTATACGCCTTTCATCCCAATCTGCCAACTGACCAGAGCGATTCTGCATCTTTCAGACAAATACAACCGAATTGACAGAATCCCTGCCGTATTGACCTTTTGCGAGTAAAACCTCAGCGAACGGGTTGGTCAGAATGGTAAACAACAGCTAAAGGAAGGAACGGACGTAGCAATAATTCTGCTACGTCCATTTTTTTGTAGTTACCCGTAACTTTGTAGGAACGTAGCAATGGAATATACAGCTACCAGATATACTTGATATGCCGCCAGCAACCCGCTGACGAACACCAACATGACAGACGTAGTGATTATTGGCGGAGGTATTGTGGGATTAGCCACCGCTTTACAGTTGAAACAACAACGCCCCAGTTTACGTATCATCCTGCTTGAGAAAGAATCGTCAGTTGCCCGTCATCAAACAGGCCATAATAGCGGAGTAATTCACTCCGGACTGTATTATAAACCGGGAAGCCTGAAAGCAACCAATTGTATCCGGGGTTATCAGATGCTGATCGATTTCTGCAATGCGGAACAGATTCCCTACGACCTCTGTGGTAAAATTGTTGTGGCGACCAAACAGGAAGAACTTCCGCAATTGGAAACTTTACACCAGCGTGGTCAGCAAAACGGCTTAACCGGTTTGAAAAAACTCACGTTAGCCGAAATGCGGGAAATTGAGCCATACGTAAATGGCGTTGCCGGTATGTTTGTTCCGCAAACCGGTATTGTTGACTACAAGCAGGTTACCGAAAAGTATGCACTCAAATTTCAGGAGTTAGGGGGAGAAATCCGGTTCAATGAACGGGTAACTCAGGTAACACCCGGTAATAGCCTAAGCATTGTCGTTACTGATAAAGGACGTTACGAAACCAAACTGGTAGTTAACTGTGCCGGACTGTATTCTGATAAAATTGCACAACTTACTCAACCAGATGGTGTTAATGTGCGGATTGTTCCCTTTCGCGGAGAATATTTTAAGCTAAAACCACATAAGGAATATCTGGTTAAAAATCTCATTTACCCGGTTCCTGACCCTAATTTTCCATTTCTGGGAGTTCACTTTACCCGTATGGTTCACGGTGGCGTCGAGGCTGGCCCAAACGCGGTCCTCGCATTTCAACGCGAAGGATACACTAAATCGGCAATTAACCTGAAAGAGCTGTTTGAAACGCTATCATGGCCGGGATTTCAGAAAGTAGCTGCCAAATATTGGGAAACGGGCTTGGGCGAAATGTACCGTTCGTTCTCGAAATCAGCATTTACAAAAGCCCTCCAAGCACTTATTCCCGATATTCAGGAAGCCGATCTGGAACCGGGCGGTGCTGGCGTTCGTGCACAGGCCTGCGACCGGACAGGTGGCTTGCTCGACGATTTTGCCATTCTTGAAACCGACAAGGCTGTTAACGTAGTGAATGCGCCATCGCCTGCTGCTACGTCGTCATTATCGATCGGGAAGACTATTTCGGAAAAGGTTCTGGCACGATTTTAATTTGTTTTAGCACCTAATGTACTGATATAACACAACTTGGCGAATACAGCCGTAAAGGGATTATTTTGGGGCAGTTAGATCGAAAAAGGCTGTGTTATAGCCAAAAATTGGATAAATCCCTGTATCTTGGTGGCAACTTTGACGTACAAAACTATTTTCCATAGCGGATTATATTTATGAAAAAAGCACTTGTTTGCGGTGCCGGAGGTTTTATAGGAGGCCACTTGGTAAATCGACTCAAATCGGAAGGATACTGGGTAAGAGGAGTTGATATTAAAGAAAATGAGTACGGCAATAATAATGCGGACGAGTTTATCATCGGCGATTTAAGAGATCCGAATATAGCAGAAGAAGTTGTTACCGCCGATCTTGATGAAATCTACCAGCTTGCTGCTGATATGGGCGGGGCTGGTTTTGTATTTACAGGAACGAACGATGCGGCCATTATGCATAATTCGGTGCTTTGCAACCTGAACGTGCTCGAAGCGGCTAAAAATAAAGGTGTTAAACGGATCTTCTATTCATCCTCGGCTTGTATGTATCCCGAGTACAATCAGATGGACCCTGATAACCCAAAATGCTCGGAAGATTCGGCTTATCCGGCTGCTCCTGATAGTGAGTATGGTTGGGAGAAGCTATTTTCAGAGCGTTTGTTTTTAACCTATCAGAAAAATCACGGTATAGAAGCTCGTATTGCTCGTTTCCACAACATTTTTGGCCCTCAGGGCACCTGGGATGGCGGACGCGAAAAAGCACCGGCTGCTGTTTGTCGGAAAGTAGCGTTAGCCGAAGATGGTGGTTCGATCGAAATTTGGGGCGACGGTTTGCAAACACGTTCGTTCCTGATTGTTGACGAATGTGTTGAAGGTATTCGCCGGTTAATGAGTTCTGATTTCTCTGGACCTGTTAACCTTGGCTCAGAAGAGATGATTTCGCTGAATGATTTTGCCAAAATGGTAATTGATATATCGGGTAAAAGCCTGACGATCAATAATATTCCTGGTCCGTTAGGCGTTCGGGGACGGAATTCAGATAACCGACTAATTCAGGAGAAGTTGGGTTGGCAACCAACAACACCTCTTCGCGATGGTGTTGAGCAAACCTACGCATGGATTTCTCAGCAAATTCAGGAGAAATCGCTGAAAGCCGTCGAAGCTTAATGGAGCGAATAACTGCATCTCTGGCAACACTGGAGCCTATTCTTACTTCACACGCACAAGGCGTAAAGCAAGTGTTTTTGGCAAATGGTGATACCCCGACAAATGTAACTCAGGTTGCTTATGGCAAATTTTCCAGTAGCGATTATTGTGAAATGCATGCCCATGCAACCATGGAAGAGTTTTTCTATTTTTTGAGCGGAACCGGCCGATACGTAGTTGGAGAACAGGAAATTCTATTGGAGTCTGGCGTATTCGTACGTATCCCTGCCGGAACACTACATCGGCTAGAAGCAACCAGCCCAACACCTCTCGAATACGTATACTTTGGCGTTGCTACAGATTAAAAAATATAGAACTAGGTAACCTATATGAGCCACTATGATCAATGAACGTTGATTGTAGTGGCTCATGTACAAATGAGAAAATGCCAGATTCTATATGTAACTCCAATACTATGTAAATAGTTGATATTTAGATTGATATAATGGTAAATCGGTCTCCATTTTTTTAAAATAGCCCCGGTATTAATACTGAATTTTTGAAGTAAACATGAATAATCCGCTTATTTCTGTCATTACAGTTGTTTATAACTCAGCCGCAACCTTAAAAGCGACTATCGAGAGCGTAGTAAATCAGGATAAAAACCTCTTCGAATATGTCGTAATTGATGGAGGTAGCAAAGATGGATCTTTGGAAATTATTCAAAGCTACGATAGTCAGATTGATACGTGGATAAGCGAACGGGATAAGGGAATCTTTGATGCCATGAATAAAGGTGTCGAGCGCTCTAAAGGTAAATGGATTTATTTTTTGGGAGCAGACGACACACTTTACCCTGATGCTTTAGCTCAAATTAGCCAGCATCTGGCCTCCCCGTATAAAGTGGTGTTCGGCGACGTAGTGTTTAGTAATGGCCACTTATTCCGTTCATTTCTTAGTTCACGAACATTGATGCAAAATACCTTGCATCATCAGGGTACATTTTATCACCGCTCGCTCTTCGATGATTTTAAATATGATCAAGTAGCATTGCCAATTCAGGCTGATTATGAGCTAAATCTAATTGTTTATCTGAAAGGTTCTCCCGGTAAGTACGTACCAGTGCGTATTGCGAATTATATGCTTGGCGGCAATAGTGCAGGGCCAACGGAAAAGTCTTATAATGAGATTAATCTGATTCGCTCGCGGCATCTGAAAAATCCACTAAAAAACGTAGCACTTACGGTTATATTAAGGCTCTATTACTGGCAAAAACAGTTTCGTTTCTGGTTATATGGCCATCTGGCCTAATCATATTTAATGAAGACTGTTTAAACGCTTTTAGGCATACATTTGGCGAACAATTGACTGTAAACGGGTGTTATTTTGGTATGGGCTTTTGACCTCAAATAAAACCGTTTATGAAAGCTATTAATCAAATCGAAGAGCTCGAGACCCCATCAGATCTGAAAGGCAAAGAGCGCGAAAAAGTTGCAGAAGCACTGAACAGGCTAGTTGCCGATGCTTTTGCACTTTATATAAAAACCAAAAATTTCCATTGGCACGTATCGGGTCGACATTTTCGTGATTATCACTTGCTGTTCGATGAACAGGCAGCACAGATTTTTGCCACTATAGATCCATTAGCCGAACGAGTTCGGAAATTAGGTGCAAATACACTACGTTCTGTTGCACACGTTGCGCAGTTACAGCGGGTGAACGACAACGACGAGGATTTTGTAAAACCGTTGGATATGCTCAAAGAGCTGGAGCATGAAAATCGAAAAATGGTGAAACATCTGCGTGATGCGCATAAACTAGCCGACGATGCAGAAGACGTAGCAACAGCCAGTGTACTCGAAAACTTTATCGATGAAACAGAACAACGTATCTGGTTCCTATTCGAAACTTCGCGTGATCTGAATTAATTTCAATCTCCAGACATGCTCTTTAAACATAGCTGGATTTATCTATCGGCTGGTTTTCCAAAAATCAATTGGGAAAGCCAGCCGCTTTTTTTAAGTTGGCAGTATGAAAGTTCGTCCCGCCGTTCTCCTTTGGAGACAAAACAATAGTCAGGTAGAAATCTTATTGATGCGTTATCACTACGGTGAACAAGATGTATTTGCCTTGCCCGGAGGCAGTCCCGACCGGGGAGAAACTTTACCCGAAACAATTGTCCGGGAAGTTCAGGAAGAGTTAGGTGTTGATGTTGAGGTTGGTGAGATGGTTCTTGCTGGCGAAATGCTACTTTCGCAACGTAACGACGACGTATTACACGTAATTTTTGCCGGCCGAAATATAATCGGTACGCCCACATTGAATCCGGCCGAAACAACCGCACTCGAACTAGCCTGGAAGCCGGTTTCTGAACTAAATACCCTGAATCTGTATCCGAATATCGGTGCCAAACTTCAGCCTTGGTTCAACTCTGCAACGTATCTAGGTTACGTTGGACGTATCGAACAACAATATTTTGGCTAGGGCGAAAACAGGCTCTGGCTTTTTGTTGAATTAAATTTTTAAGGAGCGATTACTGATGGCGGGTTTAAATCTTCTCCCATCAAATGAAAGTGATCCTAAGTGATTATTCCCCTTTTGATTCTTATGGATTTCAAACTCACCGTGTTGTGTGTCTACAGAGACAATAAAATCGGAGTTCGGAATTGTATAAATTGTTCGATTAGAGTTTTGGTTTTTTAAACCGCCTGTAGCTGGCTGCCATCTTTGGACATTAGCAATTTTTTCTGCTATTACGTTGATGGACGCTACTCTTTCTCCTTCATTAAGCTGTGATAACTCGTTGTAAAATGATGGCCAACTTTCAACATGCAGACTATATAATCCAATAAGTGAAAGTATAGTCTGTATTTTGGTCGTGCTATCGAACTTAAGATGATGGTTCTGCCAATTAAACAGATTAGCTAACAGGTTTAAATGACAATCTAAGATATGTTGTTTCTGGCTGGCGTGTGAAATTGGCTCTGAACTTGAAACTATTGTATGAGTGGCATCAAGCCGATTAATTTGTGCGGTATAATGACACTTGTCCCAAATAGGATCACTACCAAAACTGATAGCTAATGCATTTTTTAAATAAGCTGCTGCTAGACCTGTAACTCCTTGCTCTTCCCCTGCAAATTCTAGCGACGTATATTCAAACTCACTTCGTTGCGGGTCATCTTCAGATATACACGGAGAACTGAACAAACTAATCAAAAGCACATATTCTTTATCAAGTGGTTCGTAGTGTTCATGCACGAACTCATATATCGTTTGCGATGGCCTTATTTGCAATATTCCAAATTCATCATTGCGCCTAAAGGTGAATTGATCATCGCTAATAGATTCAACTACTTTTTGTAACAATTGAAGTAAATCGGCCAACACTTCAATCCAGTAATGAGCTTCAGCGTCAGATGAAGCAGGGCGCACCGATAATTCGTTAAAAAATACTTCCATTTAGCTAGAAAAGCTTAGCCATAGAACTAACCCACTGATCGAAAAAGCCTTTCGGAAGCTGAGCTGTAGTGCCGTTTTGAGTTTGACGATGGAGTTTACCTTTAGTATCTATTACGATGGGTGTAACTTGTGATGCATTATCTTCATCATCCCGCTTAAAATAGAAAGCAACAGCTTTATTGTGGTCAATTACCCCTTCTTTGACGGCTATTCGTAAACCGTTCAAAATATGATCGCTATGGGTTTCTATAAACAGTTGTGCTCCACTTTGAGCACAACCAGCCAATAGTCGTCCCAGTTCCACCTGCCCGCGTGGGTGAATGTGGGATTCGGGGTTTTCAATCAGAATAAGCTTATCAGCTTGTGCCGCCGATAGTAGCGATACAATGATTGGTAATACGTAAGTAAGACCAAATCCTACATTTTTTGGCTTTATTGGCGTGGTTTTTCCATTCCGAGTGCCGAATTGGAAGCTTAGACGAACTTCTTCATTAGAAATTTCTTCGGTAATAATCTGCACATCGGGAGCAATTTCGCTCATCCAAGCATCTACCTGATGAATAAGCAATTCTGATTTGGCGTGCGGATGTTGCAGAGCGGGGTCTGTAACACGTTGCCAGTTGCCATACTGATTTAGAAAATGTACGGCATACTCACCGGCTGTACCAATACTTAATTGATTTTCAATTACATCAATATTTTTGGCATAGCTATTCTGTGGACTCGTCCGCTCAGCTTTCAGATACTGGAAAGCCGTTCCAGAAAAGATGGAACACGTAGCGAGTGCTTCTTTTGTATAGCGCTCAGGGGCGATTAATACGTTTGTGTCTGATTCAGCGATTGGATCGCAGAAAAAATGCCAGTCTAATCGCGACTCATGATCAATTTCCAAATCGATGTTAATCTCCTTTTCAATACCCCATTGATAATACACATCCTGTGCTACGCCCGCATCGAATAAGTCATTACTTTCATTTTTAAGCAATAGCCGTCCTTGCCTAATTTCGCTTGCACTTTGTCGAAGAAGCAAAAGTGTCTGAATCAACGAGCTTTTGCCCGACCCGTTTAGGCCCGTAAGTAGATTCAGGTTACGGGTTTCTAACTGGACGTTTTTCAGCGATTTGAAATTGGTAATCTGGACGGACGTAATCATGCGTTTGATTGGTTAATATTCTTGCGAGTCAATTAGTGCCATTGCCTGTTCTTCACCTTCTTCAATAGCAATTTCAATGGCGCGTTTGGCAAGGTCTAAGAGGTATTTTGATTTATCAGCCGTTTGGCGGGCTTCGTTTACAACTGTTTTTATTTGCTCTCCAAGAGCATTAGAATTTGTATAAATTGGAATTAGTAGATTTTCTAAATTACCTAATCCAAGAAATGGATTTATTTGACCTGTACTTATACGTTCAGTAAGTAATTTACCAATCGGCGAATTTATAAAACCTGCTACGTAGTGGGGATGAATACCAGGCATTAACTGTAACAATGCTACGTCTTGGTTGATATTAAAGAAACCTACGTTTTCTTCGTCGACAACAGCAGCATTGCCAACTCTTCCTTTAATCGTTACTAATACGTCATTTTTTTTGAAAGCGGTCTTTCTAAATTTTAAATGTTGCTCTAACGTAATACGCTTATCAGAATCGTAATTAATTCTGAAATCAAATACGTGTTCGGCTGTAAGGAATGGAACTTCGCCTATACTAAGATCATGGTGTAAAGGAGTTTGTCCATTGGTCAAAAATTGTAAAATATCTTTTAGCCGAACGATCTGTTCTGGATTTGATCGCTCAATAATCTCATAAATAGCATCATACTTCGTCTGATAAAACTCAGAATCCAGACGTCCTGACGACAAAAACGAGTTGGCAAATGATTTTACGTTAGCATTTACCGTTTGTGAAGGCGCTTGTAGTTCGGCTAACGTAGCGGCATCCAAGCCTAAAGAATCTAGGAGCAAGTTTTCGGCGCGGATGTATGCAACTTTGCTTCCCTCCTGTGTTTGGGTGGCTAGCTCGTAAAGAGAGGATAGTTTTCGCTTAAATAGCTCGCTAAAGCGAAAAATATCTAGATTCCGTACTAATGTTATGGTTAAGTGTGGTTGTACAGATTGTGAACTTGACCTCACTAACTGTTTATATGCAAAGTCAGAGCGGAAGAATAAATACAATGACACATATTCATGCTCTGGTAAAACAGATGAATTTATAAAAATAAGGTCTCTGCTTACGCAAGCATCCTGCGTTATTAAACCAGCATTACCAATAGTTCCTCCTTTAGTTAGAACAATATCGCCTTTCTTTACGCTCTTGAGAGTAGGAAAATCAGGAAGAATTGACTGTGGAATTTTAACACACCCTCCAAAATCAACGTATTGCTTTACATCCCCTACTCTGAGAAAAGGATAGTTACCTGTGTTATAATAAGGTTCAAGAGCGGGATAAAATGCACTTCCATCTACCACTAACTTTAGATTATCAAACTTGATAAATTCATCGCTTCTCTGTTCAATCAATTGTGCAATACGTAAGTAATCTTTCGCATAAAAATCACTATCAAATCTCAGAGTTTCAGCACTTTTCAAGACCTCTCCTAAACTTAATTCTGATATCTCCAGCCCTTCCAATAAACGTGAGTACGTTATTTCATTGAAAGGGCTACTTCCTTTCCCAGCCAGAACGGGAGTTTTTCTTTTTTGGCAAACTCAATAAATGCTTCTGCAATGCCATCTGAAGTTAAGCCATCGTGGTTAAAAAGGTCATGTTTTACAATTAAATGACCGTGTTCGTCAAGCAGTGGGCCGTCGCCGTCGGGTTTGCTTAGATAGACTTTGTCGCCACTGTTGTCTTTGCTGGGTTCCTGCATCGTAGCAAAGAAAATCGGATAATCTTCTAGGCGGGGGCAGAGTACGCCCGCCTGTGGGTCGTCGTTCCACTTTTGCAGAAACAGTACGCTGGTTTTGGTGCCGGTATGCGGTTTAAACACGTTGCCGTGCAAGCCTACTACGGCCAGAATGCGGCAACGATCGGCAATGTACTCGCGCAGAAACTTATCGCTACTGTTGTTGAATCGGCCCTGTGGCAAAACAACGGCCATACGTCCGCCGGGTTTCAGAAAATCGAGATTCCGCTCGATAAATAGCACATCGCGTCCCATCGAGGTATTCTGGTTCAATTTTACCTTGCGGAATGAACCATCGGCCATCTGAATAACTTCCTCGCCTTTAATGCCCAGAAAATCGGGGAACGCTGGGTCTTTACCACCAAAAACCTTGTCGACAAAGACGGGTGTATGTTTGAGTTTATCAAACACTACTTTCTTGCCGAGGTCGTATTTAGTCAGCATTTGCGTTTCCTTAATATCGCCCGCAAATGGTGGGTTTGCCATCAATACGTCGAAATTAAACGCCTTGTTGCTGTTGCTGTCGCGTCGTAGTTTTTTGAGTCGTTTCCAGCCTTCGTAATACGTATCAATCCAGGCCTGGTCATCGTCAGTACGTTCTTTCCATCGGCCCCAGTCTAGCGTATTAAGGTGCAGTACGTTGGTTTGTCCATCACCTGCAATCAGGTTCAGCGTGCGTCCTACCCGAACGGCTCTCTCATCGAAATCAATAGCAAAAACTCGTTCTTTCACGTAGTCTTCGCAGCGGGCAGGCTTTTTATCCGTCGTGAAAAGATGACTTTTGGGAATACCTTCCTCTTCCAGAATCTGATTCCAGACATGGAAAATGGTATGCACAGGGAAACCACAACTCCCAGCCGCCGTGTCGATAATGTACTCATGCTCTTGCGGGTTAAGCATTTTCACGCACATGTCAATCACGTAGCGTGGAGTGAAATATTGGCCTTTATCGCCCTTGCTTGTTTTATTAATGAGGTACTCGAAAGCCTCATCTACTACGTCGAGGTTTGAGTTAAATAGCTTAACCCCTTCGAGCGTTGCTACGCAAATAGCTAAGTGCGAAGGAGTTAATTCGAGCTTATCGCCTACAGGAAACACACCTTCCCAACGGTTGCGGGCCCGTTCGAAGAGTTTCTCAATTTTGGTTTTTAAATCTGTATCAGTTTCGCCATAATTCCGAAATTCTAGAAATCGCCGGGCATTACGTCCACTTTCCAGCTCATCATAAAGTTTGGTAAATATGAGCTTGAAAAGCTCTTCAAATACGTCCACCCCGGCATTCGCCAACACCTCATCTTCCATTTCCAGAATCAGGTCTTTTAATGACCTACCCTCGTTTACAAGCTTATCATGCTTAACGAGATCGGCCATTGTCCAGCGTTCTGTCAGAATATCCGTTAGCGACTGGTTAGCATTTGGAATGTCTGGTATTGGCTCAAAATAGTTCGGGTCTTTGCGGTGATAATAGGATATTTGACCACCATTCGTCCAGACGCCAATGGGCGCACCTGTAGCGTTGCAGTATGATTTAAGCTGTTCTTTTCCGTCTTTGAATTTTGGCTTTTTGAGTTCAATGATAATAAACGGCGTATCAATACGCTCCCGCTGCGAAATAACAATATCCGCCCGGCGTTTATCAGAGCCAAACGTAACAGGATACTCTAACTGAATTCGGTCTTTAGGGTAACTATAGTCTTTCGTAAGTACTAGCAAGAATAGTTGCCGAACTATCTCTTCAGGTGTTAAAACAATTTCTTTCTGGCGAATTAGGCAGGACGTCTTGTAAGAAATTTTCCCTGTTTTCCCTTCATGTTCAGTGATTTTGCTTTCAAGAATGTCAATATATTCAGGTTTAAACCAGTCGTCTTTATATCCAGACTCTTTTAAGATCTGGGGAATTTTACGCGTAAATGTCGGAGTATCGGATAATAGCATAAAAGCAAAATTAAGGGAATGACGGCTCGAAGGTTCGTATTATGATAAAGAAAATTGCGTATTTGCCGTACTTCAGTCATAAACAGGCTTTAGCCATTATATAAAATTCATTCTCAATAAAATTTATAAAGATATTCAACGTATTCATAGCAATTAATTATGCTGATAGACGTAGTGAACACGCTATTTCAACGCGATCTTGAGAAGTTGAAAGCGGAAATCAGTCTTTACAAAGACGAGCAGAAAATCTGGTACGTTGAGAAAAACATTGCCAATTCGGCGGGAAACTTATGCCTGCATCTGGTCGGTAATCTGAACACATACATTGGCGGAGAGTTTGGCAAAACGGGTTACGTTCGCCACCGTGATCTTGAATTTTCGCTCAAAAATATTCCACGAGCAGAGTTATTAACCAAAATAGACGAAACGAAAGCTGCTGTGGCAAAAGGTCTGGCGAACGTAACAGAAGAACAATTGAATGAAGAATATCCGATGCTGGTTTTCGATAAACCGACGTCGACAGGTTATTTCCTAACGCATTTAACCACCCACTTAACGTATCACCTTGGTCAGATTAATTACCACCGTCGGTTGCTGGATACGTAGCGGACGAACTGAGTAAACTTCCGGCTATCATCCCAATCAGGCTCGCTAACAAACCCCATAAAAGGGCTGGGTAGTCTGTTTTCAGCCACAGACAAACGATCCACACCCCGAAGCCAATAGCCATCGACCATAGACAACCCGTCATATTGGCCCGTTTCCAGTAAATACCGGTTGCCAGAGGCACGAAAAGCGAAACCAGACTGAAAGCCGATGATTCGCCTACCAGATCGAAAATATTGGTGTCACGAGTGGTGCTCATCAGTACGCACACAACTGTAATCACAACTACGGCCCAACGTATCGTTTTTAGCAGGTCTTTGTCGCTAATATCAGGTCGGAAAAATTTCATTACGTTCTCGCCAAAAACAGTCGATGGAGCCAAAATTGCCCCGCTCGATACGCTTAGAATTGCCGACGTAACAGCGCCAAAAAACAGGATTTGCAGAAACAGTCCCCCATGTTGCATCACCATATTTGGAATAATGAGCTGATTATCTTTGGGTAAATCGGGGTGAAGCAATTTCGCGCTTAGTGCAATAAACAGCGGCAACATGGCGATGGTCAGGTACATGCCCGACGCTAAATAAGACGCCCGCACCGAAATGGTTTCGCTTTTGGCCGACATAACCCGCTGAAATACGTCCTGTTGCGGAATAGAACCTAGTCCAATCGTAATCCAGGCGGCAATATATTCAAGCCAGTCTTTGCTCGTATTATGGGGTAGAAGTCGGAAAAAACCATCCGGTGTTCGCTGTTTAATCACCTGCCAGCCGCCAACGTCATTCCAGAGCAAAACGGCTAACACGGCAAGAGCGATAATGATGATGAGATTATGAAAAAAATCGGTTACTGAAATCGACCACATCCCTCCCATCAGCGTGTAAATCATCACAATAGCCGCACTGCCAATAACGCAGTATTCACGCGGAATGTCGGTTACAACGCTCAGAACAATGCCAATAGCCACAAGTTGAGCCGCAATCCAACTAAAGTAAGACGGAATCACCATCAGCGCGGATAGTAATTCAGCCGAACGCCCAAATCGAATTCGAAAATAATCGCAGAACGTAGTGATATTGAGTTTGTAGAGCGGTCGGGCGAAGAAAGCGCCTACCAGAAAAAGGCATAAGGCCGAACCAAATGGTTCTTCAATTACGGCTAGAAACCCACCTTCAACAAACATGGCCGGTGCGCCCATAATGGTTTCGGAGCCAAACCAGGTGGCGAACGTAACAGATGCCGCCAGAAAAAGCGGCAATCCGCGCCCGGCTAGCACAAAATCCTGCGATGTAGTTACTTTACGAGCGGCCCAGACACCAACTGCTACGTTCGATAGAAGATAAACGGCGATACAAAAGAGGAGCATAAGGATACGTAGTACAACCAAAACTACATAATCCAGCAATAAAAATTCCGTAAGTAGCTGAAAGAAAAACAACTACTTACGGAACGTTACGTATCTTATCGAGAAACCGTTACAGTTTCAACGTAGCAGGCAGATATTTGGCAATCAACTCTTCGTAATAAGGCTTCAGTTCGCTTACAACCGGTGGTTTAGGGCTCTTCGAGTACAGATCATATGGATTGAATTTCCGAACCCATTTGAACATCTCATGGTCGTGCTCATCCATCAGGTGATTGTAGGCCTCTTCGCGGTGTTGCGAATAGAAGGAGTGGTACCGCATCATGTACAGCGCCGGTTCTGGCATATAAGGCTTCATGATCTGATACAGATACTCATCGTGCCCCCACGACATATGAACGTTACGTAGACCGCAGTTTGGCTCGTAAACACCATATTTTGTGTTATAACGCTCGTCGTAACTATCCGGATTGTTGGCGAAGAACTCAGGATAAACAATCTTGTCGGAATGCTTACAACCTACCGGGAACGTATCCCCTACTACAGCCCATTGCGGTTCGCCAAACAGACACAGTACTTTACCCATGTCGTGCAGGAAACCTGTCAGCACAAACCAGTCTGGATGACCGTCGGCACGGATAGATTCAGCGGTTTGCAGTAAATGCTGAAGCTGATCAAGATCGGTGTCAGGGTCCGAATCATCGACCAGCGTATTCAGGAATTCCATTGCCCCCCAAACAGGTAATTCTTTCTTGTCGAACTTCAGAAACTCACGTTCTTTCTCCCGCACGAAATCGTAGGTCTGATACGTGTGATTCAGCCGGTAAAATTCCCGAACCGTGTCGCGTTCTGGCGTATCGTAGTTCCGGTAATCTTCCTTCGATTTATGTTCGGGTTGGGGATAACGGCTCAATACATCATCTTCCCATACATCAAGACTGCTAAGAGGGGCGGTTTCGCTTATCATGGTTAATAAAATTTAGGCAACAAATCTCTTAAAATTACTGCTGAAAACCAATAAGATACGACTTCGGTTCAACCAGAAAAATTGTTACTGAGTCAACGTATCCAACGCTAGTATATCGCCAAGTTCCGGGTTGTTGGCAGCCAGCAGTTTTAATACGGCGGCAGCGTTGGCTTTATTATCGGCTTTATTTGAAAAATAAGCCATTAAAAACTTTTTATCAGGAATTGATACCACAAAATTATTAAAACCGCTGGTGCTGCCTGAATGAAACAAAACGGGGCTATTAGGCTCACGAAAAAACCAGCCAGCGGTATAATAACTACCGGCCTTTGTAGGAATGGTTTGCTTCGTTCGCGCCAAAACGGTTTTAAGGTTAAGCAACGTATTGTTACGTAGTGCTTCGGTCCATTTCTGATAATCGGTTAGCGACGTATAAACACCACCATCGCCTTTAGTTGCGCTGGTCAGGCTCTGGTCAAATAAAACGAACTTAGCACCCTTTTTTCGATAACCCATTGCCCGGTTTATGATTGGTTTGCCGGACTCATAAACAACTGTTTGGGTCATTTTCAGCGGTTTGAAAATTCGCTCATTGAGGAACGCAGCAAACGAATCGCCCGATACGCGTTCGATTAGGAGAGCCAGTAAGCAATAACCGGAATTACTGTAGCGGAACTGACTTCCCGGTTCAAAATAGAGTGAATCCCGGTCTTGCAGAAGCGTTAATACGTCTTCATCCAGCAGTTGCTTTTTCTGCTTCGGATTCATCAGGGATTCGTAATCGAGAATACCCGACGAATGCGTCAATAAGTTTCGGACCTGTACTTTCCGGGCTATCTGACTATTCAGTTCCGGAAAGAAACGTATTAATGGGTCATCGAGCGACAGTTTGCCTTCTTTTTCGAGCAATAGAATTCCCATGGCCGTAAACTGCTTCGTTACCGAGGCCATGCGAAAATTCGTTTCTGCATTGATGTTTTTCTTTGTTGCTACGTTCGCCAAGCCGTATCCATTTTTGTAAACGATCCTACCGTCTATTTCAACCAATAAAGCCGCTCCGGGCTGTGTTGCTTGCGTAGTGGTCTGCATTAATGAATCAAGCTTCACCTGCAATTGTGCGACGGCCTCAGTCGATAGAAACAGAAGCATTGCTACGAATACTCTCGGCATAAGGAATTACCAGAAAACGGTGTACAATATTCCTAAAATACTGAAAATTATGACAGAACCAACCACAAACGAAGGTGTTACCCGAAACATACTTTTATCAACAATAATTGTATCATTCGCTTTCTGGCTGGCCGGATCGGTTAGGGATACCACTACCATAAGTACTACGTCGATGCAGAAAACCCAGGTTGTTCGGTGAAGAAATGGAATTGGGTCGGCCTCAATATTAAGGGCACTCATCAATTCAGGCCAGAATTTAAGGGCAAGTGAAAATGGAAGGGTTAAAATGGCAACGGTTAATGCCGCTCGGTTGGTGGCCCGTTTCCAGAAAAAGCCGAGTAAGAAAATGGCGAAAATACCGGGCGTAACGAAATTGGTATACTCCTGAATGTATTGATATACCTGATCAAGCGAACGTAGCATAGGTGCCAACGCCAATGCAATAGCAAACGATCCGATCACAGCCCAACGCCCTACGTTAACCAGTTTCTTTTCAGAAGCCATTGGGTCAACGTATTTCTTGTACAGATCAAGCGTGAAAATGGTTGAAATCGAATTGCATTTACTGGCCAGAGAAGCAACAATAGCAGCCGTTAGTGCGGCAAAAGCCAGCCCTTTCATACCAACTGGTAATAGATTCATTAGTACCGGGTAAGCATGGTCGGGTTTTACTACGCCCGAAGCATCGGTCATGGCATCGCGAAATGGGCCACTTTGATACAATACGTAGGCAGCAATACCCGGAATGACAACAATTAGCGGAATCATCAATTTCAGAAAAGCGGCAAAGAGAATACCGCTACGTGCCGTTTTAAGGTCTGCTCCCAGTGCGCGCTGTACGATGTACTGATTACAGCCCCAGTAATAAAGATTATTGAGCCACATACCACCCGTAACCAACGCCATGCCGGGCAATACGTCGTATTGAGGGTGACCTTTTGGGAAAAACATGTGAAAATGGCCATCGGCCTTTTGCTGAAGCGAAAGCAAGCCTTCCCAGACACTGGACGTACCGGTTTGTTGAGCTACTAGATCCAACGCGAGATACGTAACAACCAGACCACCAAAAATCAAGACAATCACCTGAATGAAATCCGTATAACCGATAACTTTCATGCCACCTAACGTAATGAAAATGGCGAACACGGCCAGTCCAATAGTACACACTGTAAATGAAATGCCCACCAGCGATTCGATAGCGATGGCACCCAGATACAAAATAGACGTCAGATTGACCAGTACGTAAACAACCAGCCAGAATATGGCCAGAATGGTGCTTACCGTATCGCTATACCGTTTCGCCAGAAACTGCGGCATGGTATAGATGTGATTTCGAAGGTAAATCGGAATGAAAAATACGGCTACAATGAGCAGAACGGCTGCCGCAAACCACTCATAAGATGATATCGCCAGCCCCATGGCGAAGCCAGAACCCGCCATCCCAATAAAATGCTCGGCTGAAATATTGGAGGCAATTAGAGACGCGCCGATTGCCCACCACGTTAGCGAACCTTCGGCCAGAAAGAAATCGGTTGTGTTAATCTCTTTATTGCGTCTGCGCTGATAAACCCAGTAACCGTAACCAACAACAATAACGAAATAGACAAGGAAAACCAGATAGTCAGCAGTAGCGAGGTGATTCATTCGAATAGCTAAAATAAAAACGAGGTATCTCAGCACTAAAGCAAGATACCTCGTTTTTTCTAACCAAATGAATGCCCGTTTGATTATAGTTATTTATACCTAGTATGGCTTACTGCCCATGACGGAGCCTTACAGCTTACTGAAGTCGAAGCCTTCCAGAAAGGCTGTTGTGAACTGGCCCGATTTGAATTTCGGATCATCCATCAACTTGATATGGAACGGAATGGTTGTTTTAATACCCTCAATCACAAACTCCTGCAGAGCACGTTTCATACGTGTAATTACTTCCTCCCGAGATTGCCCGGAAACAATCAGTTTCGCAATCATAGAGTCGTAATTTGGTGGAATCGTGTAGCCTGTATAAACGTGGCTATCAATCCGAACACCATGTCCACCGGGGAAGTGTAGATTGGTAATTTTACCCGGCGATGGGCGGAAGCCATTGGCTGGATCTTCGGCATTAATCCGACACTCCATGGCATAGAGTTTCGGGGTGTAGTTTCGGCCAGAAATTTCGGTACCTGCCGCCACTTTTATCTGTTCCTTAATCAGATCGAAGTCGGTTACTTCTTCCGTAATTGGGTGCTCAACCTGAATCCGGGTGTTCATTTCCATGAAATAAAACTTCCCGTGTTTATCCACTAAAAACTCAACAGTTCCAGCACCTTCATACCCAATGGCTTGAGCACCTTTAATGGCGGCCTCCCCCATTTGCTGACGAAGCTCGTCTGAAACAATAGGCGATGGCGTTTCCTCAACCAATTTCTGGTGACGACGCTGGATCGAACAATCACGCTCAGAGAGGTGGCAAACTTTACCGTATTGATCGCCAACTATCTGAATCTCGATATGGCGCGGCTCTTCCACAAATTTTTCGAGATAAAGACCATCGTTACCAAACGCAGCACCTGCTTCTGTACGGGCGTCGTTCCACGCCTTTTCAAAATCGGCTTCCGTACGTACAATCCGCATTCCACGACCACCACCACCGGCAGTTGCCTTCACAATAACCGGATAGCCCATTTCGGCCGATAGTATTTTGCCCTGTTCGACAGATTCAAGCAAACCATCAGAACCCGGAATGACAGGTACACCAGCTAATTTCATGGTCGCTTTAGCCGTCGCCTTATCGCCCATACCATTGATCTGCTCAGCCGTAGCACCAATAAATTTTATACCGTAATCAGCGCAAATTTGCGAGAATTCAGCATTTTCAGACAAGAAACCGTAGCCGGGGTGAATAGCATCGGCACCCGTCACTTCAGCTGCTGAAATAATGCTTGGAATACTCAGATAGGATTGACGGCTCGCGGGCGGACCAATGCAAACAGCTTCATCGGCAAAACGCACGTGTAAGCTATCACGGTCGGCAGTTGAATACACGGCTACCGTTTTTATACCCATTTCGCGGCAGGTGCGAATAATTCGCAACGCAATCTCACCACGATTTGCGATTAAGATCTTTTTGAACATAATGAGCGAAAGAGCGAAAGAGCGAAAGAGCGAAATTTGTGCGCCAACCCACTACGGTATAGCGCTCTTTCGCTCTTTCACCCTTTCGCTCTTTATTTTAAATGGGTTCTACCAAAAACAGAGGTTGATCGTACTCAACGGGCGTAGCGTTTTCGACCAGAACTTTTACGATACGTCCAGAAACTTCTGATTCTATTTCGTTGAAAAGCTTCATAGCTTCGACAATGCAAACCACTTTTCCTTCGGTTACATTATCGCCAACTTCAACAAACGAAGGCGTCTCAGGGTTGGATGACCGATAGAACGTACCAATCATCGGCGATTTAATAGTCAGGTAGTTCGACGTATCGGCTTTAGGCGCAGTGGGTGTAGTAGCCGCAGGTGTTGCTACAGGAGCTGTTGGCTGAGGAACAGCTACGGGAGCCTGCGCTACTGGTGCTACAGGGACTGGGACCACTGGAGTGCCTGAACCATAACGCTTAACGCTGATTTTCAGGTCGTTCGTTTCGATGTTAACTTCGTCTAAACCCGATTGAGAGATGAAGTCGATAAGTTGCTGTATGTCTTTTGTCGTCATATTCTTTAGTCACACAGTTAATTAGTGTAGGTTAGGAAAGAGGTTTACTTTCTAACTGTATTGACGAATAACTGTTTAAGGATCGTTATTTCACTCGTTCAACATAATCGCGTGTGCGCGTATCGACCCGGATTTTCTGGCCCGATTCGATAAACAACGGAACCATAATTTTAGCCCCCGATTCTACTTCTACCCGTTTTTTAGGACTGTTGGCCGTATCGCCTTTTATACCTGGTTCGGCATAAGTAACTTCAAGCTCAACAAAAGGAGGAAGTTCGCAGGATAACGGCGTATCGTTTTCTGCGTTCATCATAATTTCAACTTCCTGACCTTCTTTCATCAGATCAGCGCTTTCAACGATTTTTTCGTCGATGTTGATTTGATCAAATGTTTCCTGATCCATAAAGTTAAACCCAGATTCATCTTTATAGAGGTACTGGAATTTCCGGCGTTCTACACGCACAGGAAAAATGCTAACGCCTGAGTTAAAGGTATTGTCAATAACTCGGCCAGTGGTCAGGCTTTTTAATTTAGTACGTACAAAGGCTGCGCCTTTACCCGGCTTTACGTGTTGGAACTCCGTGATTTGGAAAAGGTCGTTGTTGAAGTTGATAACCAGCCCGTTGCGGATATCTGCGGTTGTTGCCATGTTTAAGATATATGATGTAAAGTGTATGATATATGAACTGCTACGTGAGAAAATCCCATATATGCTGTTTCATGCATCATATATAAAATTAATATGCCCATTTTACATAAGCTGCTCCCCACGTAAAACCTCCACCAAAAGCAGCCAGTACTAAATTATCTCCTTTTTTTAGCTGTGATTCGTAATCGAACAGACAGAGCGGAATGGTGGCTGCTGTAGTGTTGCCGTATTTATGGATATTCAGCATGACTTTATTTGAGTCGATACCCATCCGGTGGGCCGTAGCGTCGATAATACGTTTATTCGCCTGATGCGGTACTAACCAAGCTACATCGTCGCCAGTCAGGTGGTTACGCTCCATAATTTCAGCTGATACGTCGGCCATATTCTTAACGGCAAATTTAAATACCGATGGTCCATCCTGATAGACGTAGTGCCACCGTTTTTCAACCGTTTCGTGGGTGGGTGGGTATCTACTACCGCCAGCCTTCTGAAATAAATGAGTCTGACCGGCTCCATCCGATTTGATAATCGAATCCAGAACTCCGAAACCTTCATCGTTTGGTTCGAGCATAACAGCCCCGGCACCATCACCAAAAAGAATACAGGTCGTTCGGTCACTGTAATCTGTAATAGCCGACATTTTATCGGCTCCGACAACAATAACCTTCTTATAATTTCCTGCTTCAATAAACTGCCTACCAATCGTTAAAGCATATAAAAAGCCTGAACAGGCGGCCTGAATGTCGAAACTTCCCACATTACGTATTCCAACCATATCACAGATAAGGTTAGCCGTGCAAGGGAACACATAGTCAGGAGTGGTGGTGGCACAGATTAATAAATCAACTTCTTCTGGCTTCGTATTTAACTTCTCAAGGAGGCCTGCCACTGCCTTTGCGCCCATATGAGACGTTCCAAGACCTTCACCTTTCAGAATATGCCGTTCTTTAATTCCTGTGCGGCTCGTAATCCATTCATCGTTCGTATCCACCATGCGTTCCAATTCGGCATTGGTCAACACATAATCGGGAATATAACCGTGAATTCCAGTAATGGCAGCTTTACTCATAAGTTCAGATACAGCTAACAGATATCGTTAAGCAATGGCGTTCTGACAGAACGTTTGATCACCTGCCGATACGTATCAACTGAGGGCTTGTGCAATTTTAGTGTAGGCGTCAGACTCAACCTGACGGATGGCCAGACTAATCATATTTTTGATGGCTAACGGCGACGAAATACCGTGCGCAATAATCACGTTGCCATTGACACCCAAAATGGGGCTACCACCTACAGACTCATAGTTGGTTTTATCTAAAAAGTCGTCGCTAATACCGCGCTGTTTGCTGATGCCATAAAACGATTCGCCCAACTTGAACATGGTATTACCTGTAAATCCATCGGTAACGATTACATCAGCTTTACCGGCAAAGAAGTCTCCTCCTTCCATATTTCCGACAAAATTTATCCGGCGATTTTCTTTCAGAAGCTGATGGGCTGCCTGAGCAACCAGCGAACCTTTCTGTTCTTCCGAACCGATGTTCATTAGGGCAACGCGTGGCTTGTCGATACCGAAGGTGTATTGGGCATAAATAGACCCCACTTGACCAAATTGCGCGAGCATTTCTGGCTTACAATCGGCATTGGCACCAATATCGAGCATCACGGCGTGACCACCTGTAATCTGTGGAACAAAGCCTGCAATACATGGGCGCAAGATACCCTCAATAGCTTTAATGCTAAACAGAGCCCCCACGTGCATGGCACCCGTATTACCGGCACTGCAAAATGCTTGAACCTGCCCTTCTTTCAAAAGCTTAAACCCAATTCCGATGCTGGAATTGGGTTTCTGAGAAAGCGCCTTTGTGGGGTGCTCACTCATATCAATAACATCGTCGGCATTTACCAATTCAATATTGGAGGCCGTGTCGACTCCATAGGTATGAAGCAATTCCTGAACTACTGACTCCTTACCAATCAGTACAATAGTTACCTGTTCTGGCAATTCGGCAGCGGCCATCGCAACTCCTTCCACAATAGCGTCGGGAGCGAAATCGCCACCCATTGCATCAACTGCAATTTTCATTGACTCCGTTTTTTCAATACCTCCCAGCAAAACTGGATCAGTAGACTAAATATGCGTAAAAATAGGCAGGTAACGGGCAATAAAAAAGTATTTCGCGTTCATCTTCGGAAAGACATCTGCGAAATACTTATCTAAAATCGGTAAAATTTAGGCCGTTTTGGCGTAATTTTCAATGATCATTTGGCCTTTATAGAACAAATTGCCCTCGAAAACGTGGGCATGGTGCCGCTGATGAACTTCACCAGTTTGAGCGTCGGTCGAAAGCGCTACAGGCGTAGCTTTATAGTGCGTTCTGCGCTTGTCACGGCGAGTACTGGAGTGGCGTCGTTTGGGGTGTGCCATTGTTTTTAGTTATCTAGTTGTATGGTTATACAGTTGTAGCGTTAGTAGTTGAAATGGCCATAACCTTTATAACCCGACAACCTTTTAACACTACAGCTCTTTTTAATTGTTATTTAATTTCCGCAAAGCTGCCCATCGAGGGTCAATCCCCTGTTGATCATCATTGTCGTTTACTGATTCGTCGTCCGAACGATAAATAACACGTCCGTTCTGGTTTTCGCTATCTTCTTCATCGTCTTCGTTGCGGAAACGGGGATGAAGCCGTTTCATTGGAAGCGATAAGCTGATAAACTCAAAAATGTATCGTGCTACGTTGATGGTTGGCGTGTTACGTTCGATGAGTTCAATTTCGTCACTCAACTCTTCGTTGTGATCGCCAAACTTCAACAACATCGTTTGCCGAGTATCAATCGGCTCCTCATACTCATCCAGACTCCGATCGCAGGTTTGTTCAACCATACCTGTGCTATGAAAATCCAGCCGAATCATCGTTTCTGACTTATCGAGAACTAAATGCGTCTGAATGTTCCCTTTCTGGATAAGTTCCTGCTCCAATGCAGCAAAAAACGCATCTTCCGACGTAAAATCGTACTCATAGCGTTTATTGTCTAATCCAGCAATATGGATATCGTATGCGCGTAGCGGGTTCACTTTTTATCCTCTCCAAAAATAAGACCGCAAAGGTACGAAACGTTTGTGAATCAGGAAAGTGAAACCCGGAAAAAGGTTAATCGAATTATATTTTCTGGATGGACTGGCTATCTTACAGGCATTATTTAAGCGACAATATATGTTATTGACTGTTATTACGCTGACCACGTTTGCGGTATTGATACGTATTATCGCCAATCCATTAGCCAACGTATTTCAAAAACAACTTACACAACGTACCGCCGACCCGGTATTCGTAATTTCAGCTACGTATGGTTTGTTGAGCGTTGTCTGTATGCTATTCTGGCCACAGTTACGATTATATGGGTTACCAACTGAATTCTGGACTAGTATGCTCATAACGAGTGTATTAGCTATGTTCGGTAACGTTTTTCTGGTGAAGGCACTCCATATTGGCGATTTATCAGTACTTGGCCCTATTAACGCCTACAAATCTGTAGTGGGACTCTTCGTAGGAATTTTCTTACTAAACGAAATTCCTGGATGGTGGGGGTTAGCTGGTATGGGGTTGATTATAGTGGGCAGCTACGTAGTACTGGCCGATAAAGGGCAACGTAGCAGTTTAGGCTGGCATATAGTTCAGCGACCGGAAATAAAATTGAGACTGGCGGCCTTGATTTTTTCGGCAATAGACGGTGTGTTTCTGAAAAAAGCCATTCTCGTATCTTCACCAATGATTGCTTTTTTCTATTGGTGTCTGCTGGGTTTTGTTTGTACACTCGTCTGGATCTTTCTCACCATGCGTAAACAATGGCGACCGCAGATGAATCGCTTATTTTCGGAAAAACTGATATTTATGGGCCTCTGTTTATCAGTTGGTATTACACAATTGGCCAGTAACGTAGCATTGGAGGGTATGTCGGTAGGCTATGCGCTGGCATTGTTTCAGATATCAGCCTTGTTCAGCGTTCTGTTTGGCTACCAGTTTTTTCAGGAACGCGGCATTGCCCGGAAACTGGTTGGGGCTTCTATTATGGTTGCAGGTGCTGCATTAATTACGCTCTATGGATAAACAGCTTACTGAAAAACGAGTTAATAACTACCGAACCTCTAAGAACCAGTTACGTATGAGCAACTACAAACTTGTTGATAAACACGCTATAGAACATCATAACGAATATTATGAAGTCCGTTCTACACAGGAAGGCGACCAGCCGCATAGTCTGTTTTTTACGACCAACGAAGAAAATCTGGAAGATGTAGCCACCACAATTGTTGCCGAACATTTGCCCCACGTAAAACATTGGACAGTAATTCCTCATCAGAAAGACAGTTAGCCTACGGATTTTGTATTGATTATAAGCTGATTAACTTCTGGAGTTACCTTCGTCTAAGAACAATTAACAAAATTTTATAAAAGTCTTAAACCTTTTTTATTGATTATAGTTACGCCAAATTGTATCTTCACCTTACAAAAACTACCTGACTCGCAAGAGTTAGTGTATACCGTAACTTGTATCGATGAAGATTGGGGGAATTTTGGTGCTGGCGGGCTTGGTACTGGGAACAGCTCGTTCAGTTTTACATGCACAAACTATTAGCCCAGAACAGGCGCGCGCCGATTTAACTTACCTTAAACACAAGATCGATGTACTGCATCCGGGTATGGGTTATTATACACCCAAGCTACGGATGGAGCGAATGTATGATTCGCTGTATAACGGCCTGACAACTCCTGTCAATTATCTGACGTTTTATCAACACATCAGCCCCTATGTGGCTGCGCTGAAAGACGGTCACACAAATCTTAATCATCGTAAAAACTATATCGGCAAACAAACCCGGTTCATCCCGTTCTATATCCGCCCGGTAGACGATACGTATTACATAAGCCATAACGTATCGGCCGATACCAGTCTTCAGCGTGGTACGGAATTATTAACCATCAATGGACGTAACATTGCCGATCTGCATCAGGAATTGATGAATGCCGACCGTTCGGGATCTGATGGCGACAATATTACCGGACGACGACAGTGGAGCACCGTGCAATTTGCCGACTACTACGCAGCCTGGTATGGCTCTGCTGATTCAATTTCGATAACGTATCGACTTCGGGGTGATACGTTGGTGAGACAAACCCGGTTGAAATGTCCCAACCTGAACACATTCCGAAACACGATCCGACGTCGATATGGGGTTGAAATTAATCAGCCAGCCAACTTATCAGTACGTGTGGTTGATACGTTGACGCATACGGCTGTGCTACGTGTATCGTCATTTATGGGTCTGAAGAAAAAAGATCCGTTTCAATGGGCATTTAATCGCAAACTCAAGCAGGCTTTTAAGCAGATACGTGAACAGAATGTTCAGAACCTGATTGTGGATATGCAGGGAAATGGGGGCGGAATTGTGCTGAATTCAGCTCGACTGCTACGTTACTGGATGCCCAAACCGTTTCGAATTATGGCAAACGAAGAAATGAAAAAAGCGGCTCGTTCTGAATTGGTTGCGCGCTGGAATCCGTTTTCCTTTCTCAATTTTAGCCTACAATATAAATCTAATCACACCGGAGGTTTTGCCAGTCGGTCAACAAAGTATAAATATCATCCCCGCAAAAAAGACGCTTTTGCAGGAAACCTATATTTTCTGATGAATGGTGCATCGTTCTCGGCTGCTACGTCGGTAATGGCTAAAACGCTGGATGCTGGCCTTGGTACGTTTGTAGGCGAAGCCTGTGGTAGCGCATATTGGGGCGATTTCGCCGGCCATTTTAAAACCGTTACGTTGCCAAATTCGCGGATTCAGTTGAGAATGCCCCTAAAGAAGTTGACGCACGCCGTCGATGAAAATTGCGCGAATGGATTTACAGTAGAGCCCGATTTTGAGGTGAATCGCACCTTCGAAGATCTGATGAGTAACCGAGACTATACGCTGAATTATACCATTCAACTCATTCGGCAGGGCGTAGTGGCCCGCCAACCGATGCACCAACGGCCTTTGCAGGCTTCGATCGGATTGAAAGGAACGACCGATTAGAAGCCAAACCAGTGCGATCTTCCTGAAGAATTGTCTGACCTTTGTGTCATGACAAGAATTGCCCTTTTTCTGTTGATCTTACTGAGCTTTGAATCCGAGGCCCAGATTGTTCGAAAACGAACCGTTAAGTTGATGGGAAGCCGGTTCGATATTACGATTGTGGCTTCCGATTCGCTGACGGCCGAACGTAATATTGATACGGTAATTGCTGAAGTAACACGTATCGAAAATCTGATATCCGACTGGAGAGCAGAAACGCAGATTTCCCTTGTCAACAAAAACGCTGGTATTGCGCCTGTTCGGGTAGATGCCGAAGTGTTTGCCTTAACTGAAAGGGCACTTCACTTCTCAAAAATTACCAACGGTGCTTTCGACATTAGCTTTGCGGCTATGGACCGAATCTGGAAATTCGATGGCTCAATGGCCAAAATGCCCAGCCCGGAAGCGATTCGGAAATCCGTAGAAAAAGTTGGTTATCAAAATATTAAACTAGATAAGGTAAAATCGACCATATTCCTGAAGCGAAAAGGGATGAAAATTGGCTTCGGCGCGCTCGGCGAAGGTTATGCCGCCGACCGCTGTCGAGAAATGATGCTGTCGCGAGGCATCAAAGCAGGTATTGTGAATGGCTCGGGCGACATGAGCACTTGGGGAAAACAACCAGACGGCAAACCCTGGACTATCGGTATCACGAATCCACTTCATCGGGATACAATTTTCGCAATTGTGCCACTACGTCAACCGGCAGTCGTGACGTCGGGAAGTTACGAAAAGTTCGTGATGTTCAATGGCAAACGATACGCCCACATTATCAATCCAAAAACGGGCTATCCGGCCACGGGTGTTAGCAGTGTAACAGTCTTCGGCCCTAGTGCTGAAAAAGCCAATGGATTCAGTACGTCAATAATGGTATTAGGAAAAGAAAACGGGTTGAATCTGCTTAAAAAGTATCCTGACTATCAATATATCCTGATCACTGACGACGGGTACATTCTTTCATCGCCGGATTTAGACATAAAACAAAATCGGTTGTAACCAATTGATGCAAGTCACTTTTATGGCACTGCTGATTTCAACATAGATGCTACAAACAGGTATATACTCGCTTGCAGCTTAATAACAATCGGTCAGCACTTGGTTATGGGCCTGAAAATAACTCAGTGGCTTGCCCAATTTATGCTGGCATAGATCGTCCAGCAACGTCAAAACGTCTTTCTGCATCGCCAATGAGCCGCATAGCATGACAACGCCTTTGGTAAGCAATACGTTGGCAATAAAATCGGCATCTCGACGTAGCAAATCGCTAACGTACTGACGCTCACCTTCACGCGAAAACGCTACGTGTAGATTCGTGAGTTTATTAGCTGAATGGCTGGTTTCCAGTAAATCACGATATACTTGGAAGGACGTAGCATTTCGAAACCCGCAATATAAATGGCATGGAATCTTCGATTTATTCTGGCTAATCATGCCCAGAAAGGGCGCAATCCCCGTACCATTGGCGATCATAACCACCGACGATGCCTGTTTGGGAAAATGAAAATGTGCGTTCGAAACAATCCGGGCTCGAATGTGCTGACCTTCACTTAGCTCATGTAGGAAGCTGGAACCCAGTCCGTTCTGGTGGAGTCGAACGCTTAGTTGCACTTCTTTATCGACCACACCAATTGAATACAAACGCTCACGATGATCGTTAGCTGGATAAATGGCTAGTAAATCACCCGATGTAACGCTACGTGTACGCCCGGCCCGCATCCGAACCAGAAACGTACCGTCAGGGCGGGTGGTGCGGGTATTCGTTGTGATAGTTAGGGTTTCCAGTTGAGGAGTTGGCAGTTTCAAATCATCCACCGAAACCGTCATCGGTAGGTTGGTCTGCTGCGACCAGGCTTCGAGCCACAGACTAAAATCGGCCGGAGAGCGGTCGTTTACAGTGTGAATATCGACTAGAGACGTAGCCCATGGCTGCTGCGACAGCAACGTATTGACTTCAAACGCAAACTGACAAAAATCGGGATAAGCCCGCGAGCCAAACCCGACTACCGAATAACGTATCGGCTGCGCTTGCGGGTATTTAGTAAGCAACGTAGTAAAACGATTGGAATTAGTCGGCGCATCGCCCAATCCATACGTAGCGGTCAGAATGATCAGGTGTTCAGCTTTTGGGAACGTAGCGTACTGATTGAGTTCGGCCAGAAATACTTTTTCGCCCTGCTTCAGCAGTTGTTCCTGCACCAGTCGGGCAAATCGGAACGTAGTACCGTTTTCTGAACCCACCAGAATCACGAATCGGCTTTCGTCGGCTTTGAACTTGTTTTTGAATCGGTTGGCACGCCGTTGCAACGTAATGGCAAAACCGGAATAGATAAAAAAGAGAATATTTCCAGAAGCAATAGCCAGAATAATGGCCCAGATCGCGTTCGTCCGACCCGTATGCAAATTCAGGCTCAGATTCGTCAGCAGTACAGTTGTTGGATAGGGCGTTTCGGTCAATACGTCGCCGGTAAGCTGGTTGACGGTCAGTTCACGGTCGGTTAGTTTGAGCGTGTAATAATCTTCGACGTCGTCCGAAAAAGGAAATTCAATACTCTGTACATCAGCCAGTTTAATACGTTGGAAAATAGGTATATCGGCCAGTTCCCGTTCCGGTTTCGACTGGATTTTGTCGAGATCAACATCGGACGATTCGATTTTCGTTGAACCGATCAGTTCGAAACGAGCCAGCGATAAGTATGTTCCCGACAGAGCAATCACGAAAATGGGAATGAGCGACAAGCGACCGAGTACTACATGGTAATACTGCGCAAAATTGTCGCGAATGATGCGGGTAAAAAATCGCTTCAGCCCGCGTTGGCGCTGAATAATCAGTGCGGTTCCCGACACCGAAATCAGGAGCAACAGAAACGCGGTCAGGCCAATAAAAAAACGTCCTGCTTCGTGCAAAAACAGTGACCGATGCAAGGCCGTTACCCATTGAAAAAATTCGCTTTGTTTGGTTGGCTCACCCAGCACTTTGCCCGTACGGGGGTCAATGTAGGCATTCAGGCTTTTACCGTCGGCATCGCTGCCCTTTAGCTGTACAAAACCGTGAACATCAACGCTTAGATCGCTTATTTCGGAGAAGCTTTTTTTCAGAACAGGCAACGTTTGCGCCAACGTAATATTTCCAAACCCATCGACCCGATACGGTTGCGTTTTCTGCAAAACGGGTTCAAAAGCCAGAATAATGCCCGTAACAGAAGCAAGGGCCAATAAAAGAAAAGAAGATACAGCCAGGGCTAAGTGGCTGTATCTCCAGATTGAAATGGTCATGTAATCGGCCGCTATTTATTAGCGCAACTCAGGTTGTCGTAACTCGATTAAAGCAACTTAATTGGCACTGTTTGGGCTGAAACGAACGTAGCGGATGTATCCTTTACCTTCGCTTTTTGCCGAAAGACCATCGGTTGTAAGTGGTATTTCGAGGTCCTTAACGTAGTACTCTTTATCCTCAACCGCACTTTCAAACCGTAGTTTGTAATCCTTGTTCAGTTTCGAATTATCGATATCGAGCGTCACAACGCTACGATCACCGCCCGCTACCGAAGCACCAGTGATGGCACTAATATTGGGCGTTTTTTTGCCCAGTGCCTTGTGCCATTCCTTTACGTCGGGATACCATTTTTTGTCAGAACCCAATACGTAGAGCGTTTTTTCGTAGGCTCCTTTTCCATTGATCAATGACACAACAATGTAGGCTCCTTCGCCCATGTAGTTGGACATTTGAATCATGCATTTATACTGTGTAGTCGACTGTGCCAACGTAGCATATGAACTCGCTACGAATAAAGCCAGTGATAGAAAGCCAATCTTCTGTAAACCAGACATACTTATTTTAGAAAAGTGAGCGATACGTTGCCTTTCGACAGCGATTCATTTTCGCTGGCCAGATCGAAAGCTGTTTCTTTAAAGTTGGTCGATACGTCTTTTTTAGCGCCAATCGAGAGCAGATATTTCAGGATAGCGTCGTCTTTCGAAACCATTGCGGCTTTGTGCAAAGCTGTGACTCCGTCTTTATTCTTCGCGTTGATATCGATTTGCAGTGGCTCCAGCTTTTTAACCAGACCCAGATCATTTTTAGCTACCGCCAGATGGTACAACGTATTTCCGTTTTTCTGTGGTGCTTTTACGTCTAGGCCTTTTTCCTGAAGCAGCGTCAGTTTTTCTGTAAACTCATCCTTACGTTGTCCAGTTTCTGGACGTGCTCCACCCATCGGCGGAGTAGCCTGAATCAGATAAGCCGACAGATTATCCCCCGCTTTATCAACAACTTTTACATCGGCACCTTTGCTCAATAGATAGCTTACTACTTCTGGCGAATTACCTTTTACAGCCATCGCTAGTGCCGTTGCGCCTTTTTCGTTCGCTTGATTAATATTTTTCACTTTTGGGGCTAACAGTTCGAGCACTGCTACGTCCCGATTTGACGCAGCCGCGTTCATAAATATGGTATTACCATCTTCGTCGGCCTGATTTACGTCAACGCCTTTGCTCAGGAAATACTGGATCAATTCGTTCTGGCGCGGACGGCGAACAATGGCGTGTAGCGCATTTTCTCCGTTTTTGTTCACCACGGTTGGTTTCAGTTTCAGGGTTTCCAGATACGCGAATACTTCCGGCGAATTTGGTCCACGGCGCGATCCCTGACTAGCCATAATAAATGCATTGTCCTGAGCCGGAACACCTTTGGCTATCAAGGCTTTCATCAGGTCGATATTGCCACCGCGAGCCGCATAACTAAACGCGTTGTTGCCAGCTGCATCGGTGCTTTTCAGATCCAGCCCTTTCGAGACGAAATAATCAGTCAGTTTCAGCTCTTTATCGTTCGCAATAGCGATCAGGAGCGCGTTGGCTCCATCATGATTCAAATCTTTTTTAAGGTCAGCACCGTTTTTCAGGCAGAGATCATAAACCTGCGTATTGGGCTGGCCACCGGCAGCAGCAAAATTCAATACCGTCATGCCGTGGTTATCTTCCAGATTAGCTTTCGAGCCTTTACTGAGCAAATATTCCATCAGTGCTACGTTTCCTTTGCTGGCCGCCCAGTGAATATAGATACGTCCGTCGTGGGTTAATTTCGATACCTCGTTGCCGGGCTGTTGCAGCAAATATTTGACGGTTTCGTCAGGAGTGCCCGAGTTGATGGCCATTACCACAGCATCGAAGCCCGACGGGTTCATTTGCGATGGATTGCTGCCTTTCTCGACTTCTGCTTTTACCTGCGCTACGTCGGGTTTACCCTGCCAGAACGACTGGTCGAGCAACGGGTTTTTCTGCGCCTGAGCAGAAAGTGTAATGAATGTAAAAAGCGCAATAGCTATCTTTTTCATGCTGACACGAGATGAAATATATGAATTAGCCTTTAATTATATTTTAATGTGTGTTCAGGGCTAATAGGGGCGCAATTTAATAAGATCCAGTCTAAATAAGATGATGGAAGAGAATTATTATACGATATAGGAGTGGATTATCTCTGTTGCCAGCTTGTTTAAAGGGTAAATCAATGTGTTAATAACTTGCTGAATGATAGTTGATTGCCATACTTACCTTTTTGGGATTTCAATTTTAGCCCATAATTAAGCTCTCCAAACGTATATAATGATCAGCCAAGGTAGATTCATAAATAAATCATGAATCTATTGTGCTTTTTGAATTTGTTTAATCAATTTTTAATGCTGTCCATTACTTTTGATGGTCGTTTATTTAGTCTCTATATAAATAGTGAAAGGTCCGCCGTTTTAAAGCATGAAATACTTTTATACAGTACTACTTAGTTTAATCAGTTATTGTCTTCATGCTCAGACAAATTCATTTCCTACTGCTAATCTGAGTGGGAAAATTCATTTCGATGGCGGAGAAGGAGCTGGACACATAACTGTACGGATAAAAAATACCAAAATCGCTACGTTGTCAGATGGCTCGGGAAGCTTCGAACTCAAAAATGTTCCCTATGGCCACCATGAGGTATTAATCTCATCCGTTGAAATTCAGCCTAAAAGCGTAAAACTACACGTTCACAAAGCTGCTCACGATTTATCCGTTTCGGTTGTTAAGGCAGTGTTTGATCTCGCCGAGGTACGTGTCGTACAGAAAACCGAAAAGAAACAGATTGAAACACAAGGTTTTGCTGTCAACGTGATTGAAACGAAGGACGTAGCAGCCCGAAATTTTCAAACAAACGAAATGTTGGATCGATCTGTCGGGGTTCGGGTTCGACAGAATGGTGGATTGGGTTCGGCAGTGAATTATAACCTCAACGGAATGTCGGGTGGGTCGGTACGTATTTTCATCGACGGTATTCCGATGTCTACCTACGGCTCATCGTTTAGCCTGAATAGTATTCCTCCGGCCAATATTGAACGAATTGAAGTTTACAAAGGCGTGATTCCGGCGCATCTGGCCGATGATGCGTTGGGCGGGGCCATCAATGTGATTCTGAAAAAGGGGATGAGCAATAACCTTGCAGCCTCTGTTTCTTACGGGTCGTTCAATACGTTACAGGCCAATTTGAGTGGAATGTATCGGAACAACCAAACTGGGTTTACGGTAAAAGCCTCCGGGTTCTACAATTACTCCGACAATAACTACGAGGTATGGGGAAAGTTCGTACGTAATATTTTACCAAACGGTCGATACGACTACGTTAGAGCCAGACGATTCAACGATGCGTATCGGTCGGTTGGTGGACAGATTGAAGCCGGATTTACCGACGTAAAATGGGCCGATCAATTTTTTATTGGCTACAACGGTTCAAGCGATTACAATGAAATTCAGCATGGTACGTACATGTCTATCCCCTATAAGGGACGTTTCAGTGAGTCGCAGGCGCACGTTTTTAGTCTGAACTATCGGAAGAAAAACTTTCTCGTAAAGGGACTTGAGTTTACACTGAGCGGAATGGCCAGCAGCCGTAGTGAGGTGATCGTTGATACGGTACGTTGGAACTACAACTGGTTTGGCGAAAAAAGCATCGGTCTGAACGGTGACCCCATACTACGTCCAAGTGGTGCACAGCAGGGAGTACCTACGCTGAATCATATTGACCGGAATGTTAAAACGATACGTGGTGGGTTCAACTATGATTTTCATGAGAATCACCGGATTGTACTTAATCATATTCTGTACCAGATAGATCGAAACGAGCAGGACATGATCCGGTCGGAGCTTGAGCGGTCGTTTATAGGGACCAGAAATCTGACCAAAAACATTACGTCTGTTGCCTACGAACTAAAAGCTTTCGATACTAAACTGAGAGCCAACATTTTTGGTAAATACTATCAACAAAAAATAGACAGAGTAGATCCCCGGCTGGTCGTTGTAGAGGGAAATAGCACCCGTCGGGAAGATAGACAGGGTAACAGCAAGCAAACGACCGGTTACGGAGCTGCTTTCTCGTATGCTATCAAGCCCAATTTATACGCACTGGTTTCGGCGGAGAAAGCTGTGCGATTACCTTCTGAGGGCGAGGTATTCGGAAGTCCGGGGGAGAATATCGTCGAGAACTTTGGTATCCGGCCCGAGGTGAGTAATAACCTGAATGTAGGATTCAGGGCTGGGCCATACGTTGTTGGTAAGCACAAATACTCGTTTTCTGCATCCGGTTTCATTCGCGACACGCGGGATAAAATTGTACGGCGCGTGAATACCCGGCTCAACGATGCCGTACAAACTGACCCCTTCGAAAACCTCGGAAAAGCCAAATCAATCGGGTTTGAAGCGGAAGGAAATTACTCGTTCAACCAGAATCTGAACGTTGGGCTGAATTTCTCCAAGTTCAACTCGGTGTTCAACATGCAAAACGACGCCAACGGTCGGGAGTATCCTTACTATAATCAACAGTTGCCCAATGAGCCGTTTTTTACCATCAATGGTACGGCCCAATACTCATTCCGGGACTTGTTCGGCAGCAAATCAATGCTAAACGTTTACTACGGCTTTGGCTTCGTGGAGCGGTTCTACACGACCTGGCTGGATATTGAAGACTTCAGAACTCCGCGCCAGTACATTCAGGATATCGGAACCAGCTACGTATTCCCAAACAAAAGAATCATTGTCAGCGCCGACGTGAAGAACATTTTCGACCAGCAGGCTTACGACAATTTCGCGGTTCAAAAACCCGGACGCGCCTTTTACATCAAATTGAACTATGCAATCAACAACTTCTAAATCAATAACAACTCAAAATTCCCGGTTTAATAGGTTAGGTATGAAAAAGTATTTCTTAAAATTTTTGTTATGCAGTAGCGTAGTGGGACTTTCCCTCTCAGGTTGTAAGACTGAAACAACTGCCCCCGTTATTGAGGACCCATCCGCATCCGCAGATCGTTGGATTACAATAGCTGGTGCCCTGATGGGAACAACGGCGGGCGATGGCAACGGCGGAACAATGGTTTATTCGGTGAGCAAAGCAGACGCTAAAAACCCAGATAAATCAATTAGCGTTTATGATAATGGATTTGCCGTAAAATCGAACCGTACTGCTCGTCTGCAGGCATCTGAAGATGGCAAAACGTTGTTTAATATTGCTTACACAGGCGATAATGGTGGAGAGTTTTCCCGATATAAAGTGAATGGGGCTGGTTCATTTGCACAGGAAGACGTAACGGTAAACATTTCGCAGTATGCCAGTACGTCGCCACGCTGGGTTAAGCTGTTCGATACCGACAAAACAGGTATTGCTGTCAACGTAGCGAATATCGTGGCGAACAACGCATCGACGGGTTCGACGCCAACAGCTGCGTTTGCTTATTACCGGGGTGTTGCTACGGTATTGGCGCTGGATCTTCAGAAAGTACTGATTTCGGGTTATAAGCAATACCAGATTCCGCTTACACCAGCCGAAGAATTGCTGGGCCACAACATTTTCCGGCTCGATGCGCCTGTGCTGAATAAAGCGCAGAACAAACTGATCATCGGTACGTGGATGCAGAAACGTAATCCGGCAACTGGCCTGACCGAGACTACCTTTACACGTTTAGGTTCTAAGGCGGTTGTGGTTGATTATCCTTCGCTGGAGAATCCGAAAGTAATCACATCGACAGTAGGTTTTGGTGATAACAGCGGTTACCGCAGCCACAATTCGTTCCTGGCTACTGATGGTAATATCTATCAGGCTACGCAACGGGATTCAAAAGGCTCGCATATTCTGAAAATCAACCAGAGCAATGAGTATGACAACTCATACGTATTTAGTCTGGACGCGGCACTGAATGCTAAAAACGTCTATGTCGATTGCTGGAAGTATGCTGGCAACGGCATTGCATATGTGCTGTATACGCAGGATGGATCTTCGCAGGGATACGTAGCACGCTTGGATTTGAATGCAAAAACGGCGACTAAAGTAAACGATATTGCTTACGATGCAGCTCTTGATTTCGGTCAGTATCAGGGAATTCTGGTTAGTGGCGACGAAGTGTATATTGCTGTAACGCCAGTCGGTAAAGACGGAAACATATACATCATCAACAGCAAAACCGGTGCCGTTACCAAAGGTGCTAAGCTGGTCAATAAAGCCGGAAACCATTACATTGGTATTTTCTAATAGCAACGTAGTGATTAATTTTTAGAAAAGCTGTTTCTCGACTAACCATCGGGAAACAGCTTTTTTGTTGTCGACACTGAGATAATAATGAGAACGTAGTAGCTCAAATTTGGACCATGTGACGAATCTGAACGTACTACGTTATAAATTAGCAATAAATAGAGTAGGAGGGCTAAACAGATTCATTATATACGTTAATCAAGCCCCGACAACGCTACGTTAGCGAACTCATAGCTAATAGATGTGTGTTTAGAATATACTGATAAACGATTTTTTGTGTACTGTATCGTTGACGTTGAGACTACTGGTGGGGTAAAAGGCCCATCTCGAATTACCGAAATCGCTATTTTCCGGCATGATGGTCAGCAAGTGGTCGATTCGTTCCACTCCTTGCTAAATCCCGGTTGTCCGATTCCTCCTTTTATCCGCCATCTGACGGGTATTTCGGATGAAATGGTTCAGGATGCGCCGACGTTTGCCGACGTAGCAAAGGATATATTAGCAATTACGGAAGGAGCTGTTTTTATTGCCCATAACGTAAGTTTCGATTTTAATTTCATCCAGAAAGAGATGAACTGGCTCGGCTACGATTTTTTTCGACGGACAATTTGCACCGTTCGGACAAGTCGTAAGCTAATTCCCGGTCATGCGTCGTATAGCTTGGGTAAGCTTTGTCGGTCACTGAATATTCCGTTAAATGGTCGTCACCGTGCGCAGGGCGATGCTGCCGCAACCGTCCTTTTATTTGAGCTATTGATGCAGCATGACGCGCTTGGATTAATTCCCCGACCTGCTTTGCCATCCAAATCGTTCTAATTGGATTGAGGTACTTGCCCCGACGGTTTGTGAAAAGCTTTCTGATAAGCCGGGCTAATCGGTATGTCGATGGTAACCAAAAGACCCTGTCCGGGTTTACTTTGCCAAGAGATCTGTCCATTCAGTAAGGCAACTCGTGATTCTATATTGCTGATTCCTAGACCGGCTGCATTTTTTCGAGCCTGATCAAAGTCAAAGCCCGATCCATCATCTTTATAGACTAGCCTGATTCGGCCCGGCTGTTGCGACATCTCTAAGTCGATACGTTTAGGCGTGGCGTGTTTGAGCGAATTGTTGACCAGCTCCTGCGTAATTCGATACAACATCACCTCCATATCGGTCGGAAACCGGTCTGTATTTTCGGTGGGTTCATCGTAGGTAAACTGGGCGTCGATTATATCGCTGGCGCTTATCCGCGAAAACAGTTCTTCTACGGTTGCTACGTAGCCATGCTGCTCCAGCGTTTGCGGATTGAGCTTGCGCAGAAGGTTTCGAATATCGCTGATCGTGTCGTTGATGAGCTGGAAGATAGTTGCTTTGAGAATTCGAATTTTGGGCGTTTCACCAGCTTCCTGCGTGAGTTGGGTTGTGTAGAGTTTAATGGTGGCCAGTCGGGTACCAATTTCATCGTGCAAATCGCGGGCGATCTCCTTTTTTACCTGCTCCTGAATATCGTAGGCAAGCCGGAGTTTTTCGGCCTGTTGCTGGCGAATCGTGTGTTCGCGCTGACGTACCCAAGCCCAGATCAGCCCAATAATAATCAGCAGCGTTAACGTAATAAACGACGGTTTTTGCCAGAACGGTGGTTCGATATGAATTGCCAGCCGACGTGTATAATGGCTCCAGCGATTGTCTTTATTAGTTGCCTTCACCTGAAACATGTATTGACCGGGCGGCAAATTTGCGTAACGGACGTAGTTACGTTCACCTGCCATCACCCAGTTAGCATCGTAACCAGTCAGTTGATATTGATAGTTAGTGTGTCCATCGCTGAAATAATCCAATGCCGAAAATTCCAGCGCGAGTGTATTCTGCGTATGATTTAGTTTTAGACTATTTGTTTCACCAACGTAGGTTGTGGTCGTAAAAGGCTCTTCGTTGATACTGAGTGAATAAATATGTACGCGAGGATTGAACAAACTTTGTCGGAAAACATCGGGACGGAATCGGTTGAAACCCATTACGCCCCCAAAATATAATTCGCCACTAGCCGTTTTCAGGAATGCATTACCATTGAACTCATAGCCCTGAAGTCCATCGGCAGGAGTGAAATTTTTAATCGTTTGTGAAGCCGGGTCTAAACGGGAAATACCCCGATTCGTACTTAACCAGATATTACGCTGAACATCGACCTGAGCACCATAAACAAATGAATTCGCCAGCCCATTTTGTTCGGTATACAACCTGAATCGCCCCGTTTTTTCGTCGAGAGCAACCAACCCTCTGTCGGAGGAAAGCCATAAAACCGAGGAATATGGATTTGGGCGAATGTTGAGAATAGTATACCCTTTTAATCCCGATCTAAGCAAGCGCCACTGGTTATTAACAAATTGGTAGCAATAATAGCCATTCAGATACGTACCAACCCATAATTGGCGCATGGCAGCATTATACCATAAGCTGAAAACATTCTGATTCGACAGAATCGCTAACTTCGACCAGCTTCGTTTGTGAGGTTGCAATGCGTGAAGCCCATCTTCGGTAGCGGCCACAAGCAACGTATCGGCAAGACTAACCAGATTTCGGACGTAATTATTGGCCACCAGATTCTGGTGCGACGCATTCCAGAGAATTGGACTAAATGTTTTAGTGCCTGGTTGATAGGCGAGCACACCGCCGTTTATACCCACCCAAATACGTTTCTGCGGATCGCGGTATATACTACGTAGCCGAAAGTTATTCGTTGATTTGTTGGATGGGTTGGAAAAAAAACGCTCCGTAATTCGATTGGTAATCGGGTTTACTATATCAATTCCCTTTCCGGTAAGTACCCAAATCCGGTCGAATCGCTCCTCCAGAAAGCCGCGTATCGTATAATTACTTAATTGCTTTTCCGCTGACAGTGAATCCGTTAGCTGGCGTTTGGTCATACCATTAAACGAAAAGGCTTCGGGGATGATACGTATCAGGCCGTCAGGATCGGTGTTGGCCCAGACAATTCCCAGATCGTCGACGAAAATTTTGCTGATAGTAAATTCATTCAATTGGCGGGATGGGCTGGCGAAATCCCGAACCTGACCAAACGTTTGCATGCGTTTATCAAAATAAAGCACACCGCTACGTTGCGTACCTAACCACAGTCGACTTTGCTGATCGGGGGCAATGCTCAATACGGCACTGGGGGCAGAAGCGCCGGAAATCGGAAAGTGCTGATACGTATTTTGCTGATAATCGAAACGTATCAGTCCATTCTGCGTGCCTAGCCACGCTACGTTGTGATCATCGATAAAAAACGAATAAATGGTTAAGGGCGGACCAAACTGGTTTTGAGGATGATTGCTGAAATAAGCCGATAGTTTTTTACTGTGCAGATTATAACGTAGCATGCCCGTAGGTGCTTGTAACCAAACATCGCCGGCCGATGTAAAGATGGCGGAGCTATATAAATCATATTCTTTAGTAGGAGAGAGCTGGGGGGTTAGAACCGTTTTGTGGCCTTTCCGATAATCGTAACGTACCAAACCTTCGGAATCGCTTAGGTATAAGAGATACGTAGTGTCGGCAAAAAAAGGAAATGTGCGACTGTTTAGACGAGTTTTATCGGGACCGGAAGTGTTTGTCAGAACACAACTAAATAAATCCCGCTGTCGGTCGTAGCAGTTAAGCCCTGCTTCTGTTCCAATCCATAGATTACCCGTTGGGTCTTCAACAATACCCAGAATATTGTTGCCCCGAATGGCACCTGTCTGGACCTTCCCCTGATTACCGATGATAGGACGATATGTTCGGAACCGTTGTCCATCGTAGCGATTGAGTCCATCCTGCGTGCCAAACCATAAGAAACCACGACTATCTTTCAGAATCGAATAGACCGAACCCTGCGTAAGACCATTACTTACGCTAATGTGATGAACACGAAACGAAGGAGTAGTGCTACGTCCATCTGACTGGGCCCACCCGCTTTGGGAGCATAAGGCCAAGACAAGAAAATGAATACAGATGAAAGCAAACCGTCGCATTCGTTGCAGGAACTGATTTTTTTACAAATTACTGGAACAGAGCGACTTTTTCGCTACGTATGTTAGTAAACCAACAGATATGTAAAACGCTGAACAAGAACAATAGGTTAAAACGGGTTTACGTACCTTTACGTAGCAACGCGCGATCATCAACCTACAAGCTATGCAATTTTTGAAAACAATTCCCTGTTGTCTTATGCTAAGTACGTCCATTGCTCTGGGACAAACGCAATCCCCACTATCTTATCCACAGGCACGTAAAACCGATCAAATTGATACGTATCACGGCAAACAGGTTGCCGATCCTTATCGCTGGCTGGAAGACGACCGCTCGGCGGAAACTGCCGAATGGGTGAAAGCCGAAAATAAGGTTACGTTCGATTATCTGGAGCAGATTCCATACCGAAAACAGATTCAGAATCGGCTGGAAGAAATTTATAACTATCCGAAGTATTCGGCACCCAGCGGAAAGGGGAACGGTCCGACGGGTCGGTGGTTTTATTTCTCGAAAAATGATGGCTTACAAAATCAGGCCGTACTTTATCGACAACAAGGGCTCGATGGAAAGCCCGAAGTAGTGATTGATCCAAACAAGTTATCGACCGACGGAACGACCCGATTAGGAGCTTTCTCGCTGTCGAAAGATGGTAAATACGCCGTTGTTGGCTTATCGAAAGGTGGCTCCGACTGGCAGGAATACCAAATTATGGACTTGGCTACGAAGAACTATCTGCCCGAAAAAATCGAATGGGTTAAAGTGTCGGGAGCAGCGTGGCAGGGCGATGGATTTTACTACAGCCGCTACCCAAAACCCGAAGGCAGTGCGTTGGCGGCTAAAAATGAAAACCATCAGGTATTTTTTCACAAACTCAATACACCCCAATCGGCCGACCGGCTGGTTTTTGAAGACGCGCAACATCCGCAACGTTTTCATATTGTAAGCACGACCGACGACGAGCGATTTGCGTTATTATCGGTAAGTGACCGGGGGAAAGGAAAAGATGGCAACGCACTCTTTTTCATGGATGCCCAGTCGCCCAAGAAATCATTTGCTCCCGTTATTGCCGAGGTTTCTGATTTCAGCTATGGGGTTGTTGATAATGACAATGCCCGGCTGTTAATTCTGACCAATGCAGATGCTCCGAACAGTAAAGTGCTGGCTTTCGATACAAAAAATGGTGCATTTACAACCCTCATCGCCGAACGCCCCGAACCAATAGCCGAAGGTAGCGTACGAGCCGCCGGTGGAAAGTTGTTCGTAGAATATACAAAAGACGTAACGTCTAAAATTGAGGTCTTCGATTATGCCGGAAAGCGCGAAAGCGAAGTGCAGTTGCCAGCCGTAGGCTCGGCAGGTGGTTTTGGTGGCGAGAAAGACGATACGTTTGTATTCTACACATTTACATCCTTTACGTTTCCACCCACAATTTACCGATACGATATTGCTACGCGGAAAAGCACCGTTTTCCGCGCTCCTGAAGTTGCATTCAAACCCGCTGATTACGAAACAAAGCAGGTTTTTTATACCAGTAAAGATGGTACCAAAGTGCCGATGTTTCTAACGTATCGGAAAGGGCTGAAACTGGACGGTACTAACCCGACATTGTTATATGGCTATGGTGGATTCAACGTCAGCTTGCCACCCGCTTTTAGTCCGTTCCGCATCGCATTTCTGGAACAAGGTGGTGTGTATGCACAGGCGAATTTACGTGGTGGTAGTGAATACGGTGAGAAATGGCACGAACAGGGCATGAAGCTCAAGAAGCAGAACGTGTTCGATGATTTTATTGCCGCTGCGGAATATTTGATCGCTCAGAAATACACCAGTTCTGAAAAATTAGCACTTCAGGGTGGATCTAACGGTGGATTGTTGGTTGGGGCCGTTATGAACCAGCGTCCCGAATTGTTCCAGGTAGCGATTCCGCAGGTGGGGGTGATGGATATGCTGCGGTTTCACAAATTTACCATTGGCTGGAACTGGATTGCCGATTATGGCAGCAGCGATAATGCCGATGAATTCAAGGCATTGTATGCATACTCGCCCATACATAACCTCAAATCAAATCTGAATTACCCCGCTACGTTAATTACCACCGCCGATCATGACGACCGAGTTGTTCCCGCTCATTCGTTCAAATATGCGGCTACGTTGCAGGAAGTATACAAAGGGAATAGTCCGGTGCTCATTCGCATTGACACCAACTCAGGTCATGGTGCCAGCAACACAAAAAAGAACATCGAAACGGCCGCTGATATTTACTCGTTTATTCTGTGGAATATGGGAATAAAGAGCCTTAAAAACATGTAAATAAACAAAAACAGGCGGCTAATTAATTAGCCGCCTGTTTTTGTTTATTTACTAGGTTAGCTTATAAGCCAAATGTAATACCTAGCATAAGGGGAGCTACACCAGTTCCTAATTCAGCAAATGCACCTACTTTTTCGCTGAAGAAATAGCGACCACCCAAGTGAATAGGTACAAAAATTCCGCTACCAAATGTATTGAAACCGGTTCCAAAGCTATCGCTATAAGAAACACTTTGATAACCAAGACCAATACCCGCATACAGGTCAGCCTTATCTGTGCTCAAACTTAAAAGCTCGTTGAAGTGATACGAGCCACGAGCCGCGAAGTACAGATAATTAATTTTATCATTGTAGCCTAAATAGCCATAATTCCAACTACGATATGCTACCTGACCACCTACAGTAATGTTAGGTGCCACACCAAAATCGGCAGATCCGCCGAAAGCAATACCACCTGCACTGGAATAACCACCTACGCCAATACCAAGGTTGATAAGCTTGTTACCCTTGTCAATTTTATATTGGGCGAACGACTGGGTACTAACTAGTATGCCAAGAGCCAATAAAATAGTAAAGTGGATTTTTTTCATTTGGTAAAACTGATTTATGTAAAACTTAGGACAAAGTAAGCGCGATTCTGGTGGGCTGACAAATGTTGATATAAAGGTCTTATTAATCGGTCATCGCGTTAACACCGAATCGGGCATGGCAAACATAGTAAACAAGCGTATATAACCTATAGGTATCTGTAAAATTTTAATGGAAACTGTTAATTATCAATTTATTTTGTACAGAATACAAGTCGTATAGGCGAACACAAGTGGCTGCATGAATTTGATACGATGCAATATAGGACGTATTGAACGGTTACTTAATCTTTTTCCTTGAGACTGGTTTTCCTGTAAAATCTTCTGGACACACAAAATCTGAAAAGAATTCACAATACCAGCGTATTTAAGCCATATAGCCTGAATGTACTACGTTATACTATTATTTTGTTTGCTGGCATTGCCGCTACGTGCTCAACCCAACGTAACAGGTTTGGGAGCGTATCGTATAGATGTTACCACGCCTGACTCCTTGAACTCGGCAAAGTTTCGGGAATTGGAAAAGGCAAATGCTAAAGGCACACTGACCTTGTCCTGTTCGCACATTCGCACGTTTGCGTCGGGCGGTGTCGAAATAGGTGGCGTTACGTTTACCAATCTATATTTATTCTTTTACGACGATAAACTCTTTCGCATCTCCTGCGATTACAATGCTGACATAGAACGCGCTTTTGTTAAGAAGCACGGCAAAGGGGTTGCCAGCCCTGAGAGCCGATTGACGTTTTGCGATCAGAGTACCGATAAGTCGATGCTTTTAAAAGGAGAAATCTGGGAAAATGGAGATATTCTGACACTGGCAGTTCATGCAAAAGGCTTCAATAGTGATTGCCAGCAGGAAGAGTTTAATCGACTCATTATTAGCAACCAACAAATGGCCGAACTCTCGTCGGAGTGTGAACTTCAGGATGCCGACCCATTTCTCGATGAGTTTTATAACGTCATTAATGGACGATGATTGTAAAGTAGAAAAACGCTATGTCTACCTTGCTTATTGGAAATATTGACCCGAAAGTGTGATGCAGGTAGTCAGATTAATTCTTTTCGTTTTTGCTCTACTGTTAACAGGCCAGTATACACGGCTAAACGCGCAATCGGTACGTCCGCCAATGTTATTTGCCGACACTACACATAAAAAACAAGGGTATGCAAAAGACCCGCATGTGGTCTGGTTTAATAAACGGTACTTGCTTTATTACTCTGTTCCAACCGGAAAAGACTCGACACGTGCCGATCATTGGGGCATTGGTATTGCCGAAAGTAAAGATTTGATGAACTGGCGTAAAGTGGCCGAGATTGCCTCCAGCGCCGACTACGAGAAAAAAGGATTTTGTGCGCCGGGCGCATTAGTCCGTGATGGGAAAGTCCATTTGTTTTACCAAACCTACGGAAACGGAAAGAACGATGCGATTTGCCACGCGTTCTCATCAGATGGTATTCATTTTACCCGCAACCCAACCAATCCAATCTTTCATCCGGCGGTAAGTGAGTGGTCGTGTGGACGTGCTATCGATGCTGAGGTGTTCTTCTTCAACAATCAGTATTTTCTGTATTTCGCCACACGTGATCCATCGTACAAGATTCAGCAATTGGGCGTGGCAGTGGCTCCGGCATCTACTAATTTTAATAAAGAAGACTGGAAACAGGTGGCAACTGATGGGCCAATTCTGAAGCCACAATATGCCTGGGAAGGAGAGTGTATAGAAGCTCCTTCCGTTATTCAGCGGGGTAATGAATTGGTTATGTTTTATGCAGGAGCGTACAATAATTGGCCTCAACAAATAGGTATTGCACGTAGTAAAGATGGCCTTCATTGGGAACGAATTCAAGCCGAACCATTTCTGAAAAACGGCCCATCCGGTAGTTGGAACAGCAGCGAATCTGGCCATCCGCATATTTTCAAAACCCCAATCGGTAAAACGTATTTATTCTTTCAGGGAAACAACGACAAGGGCAGAAGCTGGTTTCTTTCCAACCAGGAAGTGACGTGGCAAAAAGACACTCCACGTTTATAATTTAATCTGATTTTCTCCTTTCTTGGTTAGGCCATTCTGCGAATCATTACTATGACCGACAGGACGTAGCGTCTCTGTTGCCAAAGAGTAATAATTAGAAGAGGTGTGTCTGCGTCTATGATCTTGTATAGCGAACCAGGGTCATGCCTTCTGCAATAAACCTTGTTTAGTGTTAACTCGAAAAGCACTTTTCTACTGAGACTACTTACCGACAAGTTTCTGAGTAACCTCTTACTGCTACTGAACTGAATACAAATAGAGCAATATAAAAGGTTGATAGACTATAGGTTATGCGAAATTCATACCTATTGCGCTTTCAAGTATAGTTATAAAATCTAGCATATATTACCGGGGAACTACCTAAAGTTTCAGCTACATCCTGTTCACCTCGTTCTAAGCTTTTATCTGGTGGATTAAGCAGCATAGCATAAAATAATGCTAGTGAAGTGTATGTTTTTGACTACAAATCAAACTACTATTCTGGTTTGTAGTCAAAAATATACAAACGGCATACTATTTGAGGGCATATTGCAAATTTTGTTAAATAGACGTTTTGTGTGCTAATAATACGTTTCGATATACTTAAATGTATATTATATAGTAAATATACTAACATAATTGACTAAGTACCAATGATAGTTACCTATTTGTTTGTAGGGCACACTATTTGCTGATGAATTGTAGATAATAAGTATTTGTCGGAGGATTGGTTACTATAGAATTTCTAGGGGCGATAGTTATTTCCCTTACAGTGATTATTGGGTGCTGCAAAAAAACAACAAGATATATTGGTTTTTAACCAATCAGATTAACAACAAGTCCGCCTTCTTTTTCTCTGAAACAGAGACCTTATATGCATTGACGTTTACATACATACACCGAACGAGTTTACTATGAAAATATCTGTACTTTCTGATGCCAAAGACCTCATTGCGAATCAGATAATGGCTTTATTAGCCAGAAATAGCAACAGCAACGTAGAAATAAAGATTGGCTACCTCGGTGCGATTATTGCCGGTCTTTTGTGTCTAACCAATCAGGCTCATGCTCAGGTTTCTGGTACCGTTTTTCGAGATTATACTGGAGATGGTATTCGGCAAACCAGTAGTATAGTGAGCGAACCCGGCGTGGCGAACGTAACGGTTAGAGCCTTTAACAACGTTGGTGCGCAGGTAGGTGCTACGGCTACCTCAGACGCTAATGGTAATTATTCCATTAGCGTACCCAACGGTACGTCTGTGCGGGTCGAATTTTCCAGTTTGCCTGCTGGAGCCTTTCCTACTGCTTTTGGTACCAACAGTAAAACCCTGATTCAGTTTGTGAGCGCCCCTGCTACTACAGTTAGTCTGGGCGTATTGTCGCAAGCGGATTATGATACCTATGGTTATCACCTGTTTACCAGTTGTTACGCTAATGGCGACTCTCAGACTGGTGGTTCCCAGTCGGCATCCGAAACGGCCATTGCCGGAATTAATTATTATAGTAAGGCCAAATTTGCGTCGTCTACACTGGGGCAGGTAGGGGCTATTTGGGGAATGGCCTACGCCAAAAATAAGGAGCGGCTATATATGGCCTCGGTGGTTCGTCGCCATGTCGGTTTTGGACCCAATGGAATCGGAGCTATTTATAAGGCTGACCCCTATAAGCCCAATACAACTTCGTTGTTTTATGATCTGGGGGCTAGTGTGGGTTCAGTGACAGGACGCGACCTGCCTGCTACGTTGGCTGCACCTAGTTACGATCTGGATGCGTTTGCGAAAGTGGGTATAGCTGGTATTGGTGACATCGATTTATCGACCGATGAAAGTACGCTCTATGTGGTCAATCTGAATGATCGATTAGTATATCGTATCAGCATCGATGCAAATGGCAACGCGGTAGCGGGGTCGTTGACGGCTTTACCGGCTCCTCCGTATATCGCTACGCCCCCCTGCACAAATGGAACAGCGCGTCCTTGGGCGTTGAAAGTACACAACGATGGGACCGGTGATAAACTATATCTGGGTATGGTTTGTAGCGCGGGCGTATCGCAAACGTGGGCTAACTTGTCAGCCTCAGTATATGAATATAATCCAGCCACCAACAGCTGGGTAACCACGCCCCGTTTATCGTTTCCGTTGAACTATTTACGGCAGGACCCTGGGGGTAACAACGCATACGGTAACAATTTTGGCTGGAAGCCCTGGACAAACGATTACGCAGGCGTAATGCTGGCGGCTTACAATGCAACTACGCAAACGGGTGGATATGAGGAAAATGCTTCTCGGGGGGGAGGAAACTATGCTCAGCCTATCTTATCCGATATAGAAATTGATGGAAGTGGCGATATGATTCTGGGATTTCTGGACCGGGGCGGTATTCAGTTTGGCTCGGGTAACTTTCCGCCGGTAACGGGTAGTACAACTTTGGTCAGCTACGTATCGGCGGGGGATATTTTGCGGGCTGGCCGAAATGCAAATGGAACCTACACAATTGAGAATAACGGAATTACTAATGGCACGGGAGGAACTAAAACCACATCAATGCCCAACCCGTTTACGGTAAATGGCTATACGGGTTCTCAGACAGCGGCTCCAGGTGGCCGGGAGTTTTACTGGGGCGAATATTATGTTGGGGGGGCAGGGTCAGAAATAACTCACTTCGAGACGCCGTTTGGCGGTTTAGCCTACGTACCGGGCAAAAACGAAATTCTGCTGACAGCTATGGACCCAGAAAATACGATCAATAGTGGTGGTGTGCTTTGGCTCGATAACACGAATGGTAGTAAATCTGATGGTGTTAATTTGTATACTAATGGTGGTGGCGCTGGTTACTTTGCCAAAGCCGTTGGTTTAGGCGACATTGAGCCCATACCTTCGCCTGATCTGGGTGAGATTGGTAACCGAATCTGGACCGATATTGATAAAGATGGGGTTCAGGATGCGGGCGAGCCGGGGATTTCTGGGCTTACTGTTACGCTCTACTCGAATAACACTCTGGTCGCTACGACCACAACAGACGCTAACGGCGAGTACTACTTTAACTTATCGAACGTACCCGGTGGCCTTTTACCTAACACTACGTATCAGATTCGTGTTGTGGCTAGCCAATTGCCCATTCAAAATCTAGGGCTCACAGGAGCCAATCTGGGTGGTAATGATGAACTCGACAGCGATGCTCAGCTCACAGGTGGGCAGGCGGTGATTACGTTGACAACCGGAACCGAAGTCGGTATCAATCACTCGTACGATATTGGCTTTAGTTGTGCTACCGTAACAGCTACCAGTACAACAATATGTGTAGGACAGACCATCTCGCTAACTGCTACGAGTAGTTCCAGCAACGCAACCTATAGTTGGACAGGGCCGAATAATTTCACGGCTACGGGTGCAGTGTTGCAGCGGCCTAATGCTACAGGTGCCATGAGTGGTAGCTACGTAGTAACCCAGAGCACGCCGAGTGCTTTTCTGGGAACAACGAATTTGGTACAGAATAGCAATTTCAATAGCGGCAATACGGGTTTTTCAAGTGATTATACAGCCGCCATTTCGACAACTGCTACCGGTACGTACCAGGTCGGTCAGCCCGCTTCGGTTACGGCCAACAGTATGGGAACTGCCTGTAATGATCACACTAACGGAGGTTCAATTACAGGAAATATGCTGATTATCAATGGTTCAACTGTTGCTAATCAACGGATCTGGTATCAAACCTACACAGTGATACCCAATGTAGCGTATCAGTTTTCGTATTGGGCCACTTCGTTTTCAGCGTCGAATTTACCTATTCTTCGAACAACTATTGATGGACAGACCAGTGGCGCTACACTCGACTTTACGGGTATAGGAACCTGTATCTGGCGGCAGTATTTGTACACGTTTACGCCAACAACCAGTTCAGTAACACTGGCCATTATTGATGATAATTTGTTGGGGCCAGGCAATAACTTTGGTATCGACGACATAAGCTTGTATCCGTATGAGTCTTGTAGTTCAAGCGATACAGTTAATGTGCTGGTTAAAGATCCGATTATAAACATCAGTACTACACCGGGTGTCTGTAATCCAGCAACTAACCAATATACCTTGTCCGGTACTGTTAGTCTGACCAATGCTACATCGGGTGCACTGGTTGTTTCTACAGGTGTTGGCAGTACCACGTTAAACGTAACGAGTGCTACGCAGACATTGCCTTTCTCGTTCACAGGGCTGCTTTCTAATGGAGCTTCCCAAACAATTACCGCCAACCTGTCTGATTGTGGCTCGGCCAGTGCCGTTTTCACGGCGCCGGTAAGCTGCACAGTAGCCCCCTGTGGTATAGATCTTACAGTTACACCCGGACTGTGTCTGTCGGCGACCAATAGCTACGTCCTTTCTGGCATGATCAGCACAAGCAACGTACCAACTTCGGGTACGTTAACCATTAGTTCAGGAGCCTTCACGCCACGTAGTTTGACACTACCAGCCGGCAATGCCTCTGGTACGTTTAGTTATAGTGGTTTGGTAAGCAATGGTCAGACGTATATATTAACGGCGAGTTATTCCAATTCGGCTTGCGCTCCGGTGAGTCAAACCTATACGGCCCCAGTGACTTGCTCAGTAGCACCAGTCTGTAGTCTAACGGCCAACGTAACCGCTGGACTATGTGCTTCTGCTACCAATACCTATTCGGCAACAGCCGTGGTAACGGTGCAGAATCCGGTGGCTGGCGTACTGACCATTACGCATGGGGCTCAAAGTGCAACCCTAGCGACCACCAACGCGACAGGGCCTGTAGCTTACACAGCTATATTTGTTGGACTAACCTCCGATGGAGTCGCCCATACCGTTACGGCAAGTTTGCCCAGTTGTAGCACTACGTCAGTTCAATATACCGCGCCCGTTTCTTGCTCAGTGGCACCGATCTGTAGCCTGACCGCTAACGTAACGGCAGGGCTGTGTGCTTCGGCCACCAATACCTACTCAGCAGTTGCCGTAGTAACATTGACCAATCCAATACCGGGTATCCTGACGGTAACTAACGGGGCTCAAAGTCTGACTTTTGCCACCACGGCAGTTAACTCCGCTACGTATACAGCCACCTTCAACGGATTAACTTCGGATGGGGCACCTCATACGGTTACCGCTACGTTAGCGGGTTGTGGCACAACCTCGGCCCAGTACACCGCGCCAGTAAGTTGTTCGGTGGCCCCCGTGTGTAGTCTGACCGCTAACGTAACAGCAGGTCTCTGTGCCAGTGCCACCAATGCCTACTCAGCAACGGCTGTGGTGACTATTCAGAACCCAACGATAGGTATTCTCACCATTACCAATGGCGCTCTGAGTGCCACCTTTGCTACTTCAGCCGCACCTGTTGCTACGTATACGGTTGAATTCCCTGGCTTGGCTTCTGATGGAGCCGCTCACACGGTTACCGCTACGTTGGCGGGTTGTGGCACAACCTCGGCCCAGTATACCGCACCAGTCAGTTGTTCAGTAACACCTGTCTGTGGCCTATCCGTCACAGCATCTGGAGCCAACTGTAATCCGACTACCAATCTATATGTATTGAGTGGTACGATTTATTTAACCAACAGCCCAGGCAGCCAGACGCTTACGCTAACCGATGGCAGCTATGTTCGATCGCTGACGGCTAATGCCAGTACCACTAGTATTAATTTCAGCTACACCACCATTCAGAGCGACGGTGCTCTGCATACCGTTACGGTCACGAGTTCGGCAACGGCCTGTAGCTCGGCATCGACCACATACACGGCCCCGGCTTCTTGTTCAATAGCGCCTGTTTGTAGTTTAAGCGCAACGGCCACGCCAGGCTTGTGTGTTACAGCGACGAATACGTATTCGATGACGGTATTAGTGAGTTTGACGAATCCAGCAGGCGGTGTAGTAACTGTCGCCACTGGAACGGCCAGCATAACAGCTAACATTCCTGCCAGTAGCGGACAGGTGATTTTCCCAGCCATTTTCAATGGCTTGCCTTCTGATGGAGCCGCTCATACGGTTACCGCTACGTTGGCGGGTTGTGGTACAACCTCGGCCCAGTATACCGCGCCAGTGAGTTGTACGGCAGTGGCTCTTGAAATCCAAAAATTCGTTGATAAATCCAGAGCCCGACTTGGGGAAGTTATCTCTTACACAGTTGTATTGACCAATACAGGTAATAACTCCGCTAGCAACGTGGTCGTGCGCGATTCGATGGGATTGGGGCTAACTTACGTGGCTAATTCGGCAACGGCACCTGCTGGAACTACCTTTACTCAGGGAACACCAGTAAATACTTGGGCGGTCTCATCCATCGGAGCTGGACAAAGTCTGTCGCTTACCTTGCAAAGTATCGCCGATAGTACAGGCATTCTACACAATACGGCCTATATTCCCGGCGACACAGCCTCGGTTTGTACCTCCATTCCGGCTCGTGTTTGTTCCGATGATTTATTTGAGTTTACACTAACAGCCCCGGCCGGACAAAGCACATACCAATGGTATAAAGATGGACAACCCATTGCGAATGCAACCACCAACATCCTTAGTGTTACGGCTATCGGTGCTTATACGTTGCGCGTTGACAACCAGAGTGGCCAATGCCCTGAATTCAGTTGCTGTCCCTTTATTGTTGAAGAAGATACCATTCCGCGTTATCAGGCCGCTACCATCCCTGTTAATTGTATAGGTAATGTAGCCCAGTCGGACGGCCAGATTGTACTAAGTGGATTCCAGCCAGGTTATACCTATCAGTATTCGCTGGGCAGTAGCTTCAGCAGCTCGGTCTCGGGTGCTCCTCAGGTGATTCCGGCGAATGGTGTCATTGCCAACAATCTGGCGAATCCGACCATCGCTCAGGCGTATACGGTGCGGGTGTATAATCAGGCGGGTTGTTATACAGATGTGACGGTACTGCTGATCCCAACAGTTTGTGGATGTCCGGCAGAGATTTGTGTGCCCTTCGTGCTCCAGCAAACCAAACGGGCCCGACGTATCGGCGATCCTATCCGCTAGTTGTTTCTAACGAATAGGTATTTTATAAAGAATAAACCCGGCACTACGCTTTACTGTGCCGGGTTTACTTTTTATAATAACGACTATGCTATATGGGTACTTTGTTCTATAACATCTGAGAAAAAGTAATTTAACGTAAATGATGGATTTATATCTCTGATTATCAAGTGACAATGCTTTCTTAAGACTATCTTTTACCCCCGGTCGCTGCCGTGTGGTTCATAAGTAGATCATTAAATAGCCCTTATTATATTAATTTGCCAGTTGAGTGACCTAAACAAAAAAAGCCCCAATTGAGGGGCTTTTTTGTTCTTAGTGGTTCGCCACGGCTTTGATTTCGGGCTTTAGTTTCTCTTTAGAAAATTAAAGTTTAGATATAAGTAACTGATAGTGAATTAATTAAACATAAATATCTCTTTTTGGGTACAAATAAGGATGAAAATATGTGGAATATTTTTTATTAGCACTGGGATTTGACTTAAAAAATAGTTTCTAAGCTAGACTTTTTTATCTTATTATCGTTGATAGGGATACGCTCTTAAGTTAACGCGATCAATATGCAGAGCCAGGATATTATGGACTTGCTTTATTCCAAGAGTATGGGCATGAGGTAATTGTTAAGTAAGTAAAGTTTGAGGAATAGGTAATTCTTAATTTGTTGAATAATATACTCAATAATATGCTGCCAACATTAGGGCTTATTTTTATACCGTTAGGTAAATAAGTAAGGTAAATTTATTATTATGTATACTTTTTACGTCTCAATCGCCCGCCCTACTCCTAAAAACTAGTTTATGCACTACCGTTTATTAACTGCTTTATTTGTTGTAATTACTATTTGTGTTTCTAAAGCTCAATTTGTCTCCTTTCCGACCAATTTCGATAGTCCTGTTACCAATATATTTGAATGGCATAACAAGCTGTGGGTTAGTACAGCGATTAATGGATTATACGTGTCAGAGGATAATGGAGACACATGGATAAAGAAGTGGAAACTTCATTATCAGGGAAATGTCAGCCCCCTGGAGAACAATGGTTTGATAATGGTAAATCAAATTGTTACTTATCAAAACTTTCTTTTTGGATGCACCAATCATGGACTATATCGCTCCACAGATGAGGGCATAAACTGGCAGCTAGTTAAAAACTTTGTGGATACTAATTCAAGCCCTAACTTCTCTGTTGATGTTAGTGTCTTACAACTTGTTCTGTCCCCCCATAAATTTATTGCCCTATTGAGTGACGGTAGAACTGCGACCTCAACCGATGAAGGTAATACATGGTCAGAACCATTTGTAATAACAGAAGCGGCTAATGATTCTCCGAACCAGAGACCAAGGCAATTCATCAGTTGGGCTAACAATAAGTGGTATTTATTAACTGCTAAACGTCTACTCGTTTCAACCAATGATGCTCAGACTTGGGAGCCTCTGTCTCTGTCAGTAGGTAATAGTACCGCCACTGCCCTTTGCGTGAATTCGAACGATATTGCAGTCGGCACCTCTGAGGATTGGTATGATAGAATAGGTAGTTACATTGGAAAAAAAGTATCCCTATATACATCCAAAGATGGTGGACACTCCTGGACTCAGACAGAGTTCAGCTACAATGAATACGGCGGAATCCATATGCCCGTTGATATAAATATTACATATACGGCTGGGCACTTTTACGCGTCAGCAAAGGGTGATGTATGGAAAACAACAGCCGCATCTTCTTGGACTAACTGTCGTGAAGGAATTAAACCAAGAGTAATTTATGGCAGCGACGTTAGCGTCCAAGCTAATTTGATGATCACTGATGGGCGTATTTATACGATAGTAGTAGATCCTTCTCCTGTTAGTCAATATATATTTTATTATAAGCTTTACAGTCGACCGCTTGCGGAATTAGAAGCCACATACTTTGCCGCTCCAGCTTTGCCAGTTGTTACTGAATGGACTTCGTTTACAAATGTTATAAGCTGGCAGGATGTATCCGACGGCGAAGAGAGCTTTGAAATTGAACGATCTGAGCAGTCTTCTACTTCATTTCAATTGATCAGTAGTGTGGCAGCGGGTATTACCACCTTTCAGGATGGTCAGGTACGGGCAGGTATCAGTTACTATTATCGTATACGGGCAAAGAAAGGGGGAGGTTATTCAGCTTATTCTCCAATAGCTAAATCTCTTCGATCAAACGATTGCGTGCAGGTCAATAATATAGGCGATGACATCGGTATTATAAGACGTGTTGAGCAGCCAACGCCTTTAATCCTTTATGCTTTATCGGGAACCGAACTGATAAAATCGATTAATGGAGGGCGACAGTGGCAAACACTAGATGTATGTGATGCTGATAACGCGCTGTATGCTGATATTTCCTTTCCATCAGCAAATCTTGGCTTTGTTATAAGTCGTGGCCGCCCTAATATATTTAAAACAGAAGATGGGGGATTAACTTGGAAACGACTCTTTCCTAAAATTGATGATATAAACTTAGAATCATTCTCAGTTCATTTTGTCAACGATTCTGTAGGGTATATGTTGGCTAAACCGTCCGCGTTTGGGTCTTATTACACTCTTTATAAGACTACAAACGGCGGCTACTCTTTTGATAAACTCTCTAATAGCCCACAGTTTTTGCTTGATGATAATGGATGGTATTTACAACAAAAGGTTAAACCCTGTTTTATTGGAAGCTCAACAATTGTCGGATTCACAGCACTCGTCAATAATGATTACAGCATTCGGGATCGTATCGCCATCTCTACGGACGGAGGGATAACTTGGCACAAGCACCTCATTCCAACAGGGGTGGCAGGTATCACACGATTGCATGCCATTTCTGCTGATGATATTTGGATATTTGGCCAATTAAACCAAAATACAGATGTCTATCATACAACCAATGGAGGAGTTACCTGGACGAAAATCGACTTACCTGATCGGCTCCCTAATCAATATGAACCGATTAATGTTTATGATATTCGTTTTGCAGACGCTCAACGAGGGATTGTCATTGGTGGTAAAGCAGGGAGGTATGATGATTCAGGCGGAGCGAAGCCAGCAACCGGTTATATCTATAAAACAAGTGATGGAGGTTTGAGTTGGACATTACTTAATACAAGTACCCCGATCGAAATTCAACTAAAGAAACTTAGTATCCAGGGTCAGCAGGTGGTAATATTTGGGGCGGGTGTTGACTATAATTACCCCGGCCGAACAGACAGACTGACTCTAACTTCAACAGATTTGGGGGCAAATTGGGAAAGGAGCTGTGATCTAACTTACATCATTCCTCGTTCAATTGCCTTTCGGACAGATAAAGAAAGCTATATGGTTGGGCCCGCCCAAGTATTCATACAAGGCTATTACAGTATTTACACTTCTTTTACACTAGTTAGTTATTATCATAAATCAACAGACGGTGGCTTGTCTTGGAAAAAAGTATTGCTGCCTGAAACGGAGCGACTTTTTGAAGTATACTTTCTAAATTCACTGACTGGCTTTTTGACTACACAAGATGCTGTCTGGGTAACCTCAGATGGTGGACAATCTTGGCAACGAAAACTTACACCTGCCCCATTCTTACCGGAAAGAGTTTATTACCCTATTAATTTTGCTGAGAAATTTCAAAGGTCTTACTTTATCGACGATCTAAACTGGCTAAGAATTAGTAATACAAATCAAGTATTTAAAACTTCAGATGGAGGTAACACCTGGATACAGGTAGCAGCACCTACCTTCACAAATACACCGATATTCTCATTTGTTGATACACAGGTTGGCTTTTGCACAGGAGAAGAGGGAAAATATAATGGTCAGATATATCAGACTGTAGACGGTGGTTTGACCTGGAAGTTGGTTGGGCAAGGTGCAAGGGGCGGACTTCCCGTTATAAGTATGTACTTTACGGATGCTAACACAGGCTTTATGAATGATCGTAGATTGAAAGTCACTCATGATGGCGGTAGATCATGGAATACATTTGAGCCTATTTTGAATGATGAGGACCAGAGCTACGGGTCAAAATTTACATTTTTTAATAAGGATATAGGGTATTGGGGAGGCTTGTATAAGACGATTGACGGCGGGAAAAGCTGGAATAAAATGCCAAAACGCTCAAGGACAGTCTGGCCTCTTGCCACCATTGATGAGCATACGGCGTATGCTTTGAATACCAGTATTCGGCATGGCAGTACACCTTGTAATCTGGTCCCTCTTTCAAGCGATACAATAATTTGTAAAGGTGCTAATCAGCCAGCTGCTTTACAATTGGCCACTGGAGTCGCAAGTAGTCCATTAAGTTATCAATGGTATAAGCATCCTGAAAAAACGCTCCTGCCAGGTCAAACCAGTGCTACCTTAAGCTTGACAGGTCTTTCCACTCGTGACATAAAATCCTTTTATTGTGTAGCTACCAATGGATGTGGAACTGCTATCAGCCCTGTTTTAACTATTTCAGGTGAGCAAGTTGAATATTCAATAAAAGATGGTGACTGGTCTGACCCGGCAATTTGGTCGTGTAAGCGCCTTCCAACAGGCAATGATCGTGTTTTATTAAAACATTCTATAGCGTTACCGGAAACATATAAAGGTTATGCTCATTTTCTTGATTTTTTTGATAGCAAAGCAAAACTACGCTACAATAGCCAGTCAAAACTTTTATTTAATAGTCAGTAAAAATGATTGTTAGCGTGAATTCTTAGGCTATCAATGAAAGTACCGCAAGGCTATATTACTCATTTTTCAAGGTGGTAATGGTAAAGGCCGTATATAGGAGTTTACCACCTTACCACCTTAAAAAGAGAGTAATTGGGGCTTCGTAACCAACTGAATTTTGTCGAGATGAAAGGGCTGTATAAAGTAGTTATTTCTCTTTTACTCCTAGGGGCATTCGAGCAATGTAAACAGCGATCTGTTGACGTCTCACAGAATACCACACCTACCCGAGACGATAATATGGCGATGGGCAATCCTGACGGTGCAAAGCCAACAGAATCCAGCCATAACGCCTACCTGATTAATCGTCCAACCTATTCACTATCTTAACAATTCTACTGGTATTGCTAACTGGGTAAGTTGGCATCTATCTACTGCCTGGAAAGGATCAGCTACTCGCTATGCTGGCAATTTTATTCCTGACCAATCGTTGCCCTCAAGCTGGTACCAGGCTAGACATGCTGACTACACGAATACCGGTTTCGACCGTGGGCACCTTTGTCCCCCCGATGATCGGGACAGTACAGCGGAAGAAAATAGGACTACATTTATCTTGACCAACATTGTACCGCAGGCACCACAGTTCAACCGGCAATCTTGGCTACGGTTAGAGGATTATTGTCGTGATCTGGTTGCATCTATGTATTACGGAGATGCTGACCCAGGTATTTCGGGGCAAACTAACCCACCCCGTTTTGAAGTAGGAATCACTCAAAGTTAGTGATCATTGTTTATCTGTAACAACCCGCTGTTTACGACGCATCGATTCTCTCTTCAACTCTAGTCGATGGGCTTTATGAGTGATCCGATCCAGAATGGCATCGGCCAGGGTAGGTTCACCAATATACTCATGCCATTTGCTGACCGGCAGTTGCGAGGTAATGATGGTGGCCGCTTTCCCATGCCGATCTTCCATGATCTGTAACAGAGCCAGTTGAGCATGTTGGTCCAGCGACTGAAGACCCCAGTCATCCAGGATTAACAAGTGTAGGCGCTCAAGTCGATTCATCTCCTTCTGATAAGAGCCGTCAGCCTTAGCCAGTTGTAGACGCTGCAACAGCTTGATCAGATGGTGATAGCCAACCCGGTAGCCTAACTGACAGGCCTGATACCCCAAGGCCGAGGCTATATAACCGCACCGGCGGCCCGGTTTTCCCACAGCCGGTGGCACCCGTCAGGAAGATGTTTTCCGAACGATCAATGAAGCGACAATCGGCTAAGCGTAAGATAGCTGTCTTATCCAGATTCCGCCCCTCCCCGTAATGAAGTTCTTCCAAGGATGCCGTATAGCGGAAGCGAGCCGCTCGGATGGCCATTTGCGTCTTGCGTTGCTGACGGTATTCGTGCTCGGCATCGGTGAGTTGAGCCAACAACTCGTCAGCCGGTGGCTGTTGATGAACTGGTAGTTGTAAGAGCGCTTCAAAGGCCTGGAACATGCCCGTCAGTTTGAGTTCACGTAATCGATCTAGTGTCGCCTGGTTATTCATAGTTCGCTTGGTTTTATAGTCTTTTCTTTTTCCCCGCGCGGCGGCCGCCTTTGTAATTATTGGTAGGCGGTTGCGCCCCGTATATTCTCATGAGTGGCTGTAATCAGGTTAGGTGTTGATTCGGGTAAGCTATATAGCCCTCGTTCCAGAATGGAGCGGATGACTTTGTAACTGACACTTTGATAGCAAAGGGCGCGCTCACAAGCCCGCTCCAGGCGATCAACGCCGACTTTCTTTTCCAGACTCAAGATGCCTTGACAGGATTTATAGGCCTGTTCGGGATGAGCCCGACTGCCTAATACTACTTCAACGGCGCGTTGGGTTTGAGGGCCAATGTGGCCTGCCCATCGAATGAAGGAGGCTGGGTTCCAATCATTCACCCATTGCTGGGTGCTGGGTAAAAGACCTTTAGTGGTCGAGTAATGATACTTACTTCTGTCCCGTTGGTGGATGGCAATCCGCTCATAATGAACATATATTTCAACTGTGCTTTGGGTATAGATGAGTCGAACTCGCTTGCCAGCGTAGCGATAGGGGACACTGTAATAATGCTTATCTTCCGAGAGCAGTACGTGACAGTTTTTCTGCACACGAGCCACCAAATGGTGTTTGATCTGATAGATACTGGTGGGTAGTGGCTTGAGATGCTCCTTGCTCATAGACTTCAAAACGAGTTCTCCAGCTGTACTCTTTGCCACTAAACAGCATCTGATTGTGGGCATCGACCCGTTCCAGGATGGCGGCATTGAGCTCATCCAACCGGTGAAAGACGCGGTTGCGAAGCGGAGCGTACACCCGGTTGTAAAGGATATTGACGGTTCCTTCCACCAGCGCCTTGTCACGGGGCTTGCCGCTACGGGCCGGCAGGATCGTGGTCTGGTAGTGAAGCGCAAAATCGCTCAGCATCTCGTTAATCTGGGGTTCATAGCGATCGGCCGGATAACAGCCGCTTTGAGATTATCGGGTACAATGGCTGCTGGTACTCCGCCAAAGTAGCACAGGGCATTTTGCAAGGCCTCGATAAAGTCCTCCGTGCGTTGACTGGTAATGGCTTGAGCATAGGTCAACTGACTGCAACCTAACACGGCGACGAAAAACTCAACCGACTTTACTTCCCCGCTTATCTCATCAACCAGCGAGAGGCGTTTACCGGCAAAATCGACAAATACTTTGTCACCCGCTTTGTGTTCGAAGTGCATGGTGAGTTGCTGAGTCTGGCGCCACTGCCGATAATGGTGACAGAACTGGGTGTATTGATAGCCCTTAGGTTGCTCCCCCCTGTAGGCTAACCACAGGTCATAGCGAGTTACGCCGGTGCAGGCTAGTTGTCGATCAATAACGGGGAGACGCTTTTGTAACTCAGCCAGTCGACTACCAACCAGTGGGCCAGCGGGTGGGGGTTGAATGAGCAGATTGAGTTGAGCATCGGTCTGGCTCAATAGAGCTGTTAGATCGGTTTGGGGCAAAAGGCGTAAATACCCGCGAATGGTATTACGGGCGATTGCCAGCGATCGGGCAATGTCTCGGATGGATTTGCCCTGTTGTTTGAGCAGCAGGATTTGGCGCAGCAAGTGCATAGGAACTCGGTGATTAGCCATAGTCGGGGGTGGGTCAATTACCTCCGAAAACTACAGCGGTGACGCGATTCCTACTTCAAAACGGGGTGGGTCAGTTTGCTCCGGAATGCCTGGGTCGGCATGCTCCGTGTTAAGTGGGTCAGTTTACTCCGAAATACTCAAGTGGCCACTCTGGGTCGATAATTGCCGTTTAGCACAGATATTCTCTCCCAGCAGACGTGTTTCTTTGCTGTGTCTACGCTCCAACTCAAGTCGAGGCTTATCATAGACATAAAGGCCCAAAAACTCTCTTCGGGTAGGTTTACCAGTTTCTGGGTGGGAGATAGGCGGATAAAAATCCAGATAAAGACTTTTACGGCCACTACCGATCGGCTTTTCGCGTAGGGTAACTTTCATTTGTACCTTAAAGAGACTATGCTTGTATCTTATAGTGTAAATAAGGTACAAAAACTTACTTAACAACCTAATAGTAAACAGGTACTATCTACAATAAGAGACAATAAAAAAGCCCCATTTTCTGGGGCTTAAGGGGTTTTCTTAGTGGTTTGCTACCGCCTTGATTTCGGGCTTTAGCTTCTCTTTAAAAACTTTCCGGAATTTTTCGAGCTTGGGTGCTACCACAAATGCGCAATATCCTTGATTTGGGTTATTGGCAAAATAATTCTGATGATAAGCTTCCGCTTCGTAGAACGTAGTAGCTGGTACAACCTGAGTTACAATTTTACTGCCGTAGGCTCCTGATTTATCGAGCTCTGTTTTAGCAGTTTCGGCTAATTTTTTCTGTTCATCATTATGATAAAAAATGGCCGAACGATACTGGGTTCCTATATCATTACCCTGCCGATTTAACGTAGTAGGGTCGTGGCTTCGGAAGAAGGCTTCCAATAATTCAGTATAGGTAATTTTAGAAGGATCATACGTTACCTCAACGCATTCGGCATGACCTGTTTCGCCCGTACAAACTTCTTTATACGTTGGGTTCACCTTCTGACCGCCTTCATAACCTGATACGGCTGATATGACGCCATCGAGCGATTCATACACGGCTTCGGTACACCAGAAACAGCCCGTACCGAACGTAGCTTTCTCTAGATTGGCCGATTGATTTGTTGTCATAGAAACTGTTTTCTTTTTAGTGAGTCGTTGCGCTTTCCCAACCAGCCCAGAGCTGAACAACAGAAGAATCAACAACGTAATTGGTTTTGAACGATATAATAGAGCAACCATTCGTTAGGTTTGTGGTTGTAAATCCGTAATCATAACATAACTAATTCGCGTAAAGTTTACGCTCCGATACTGTGAAGGAATTTGACATTGACCAATTTCGCTACGACGGTACAAAATCATTAAAACTGAAAAAAGCCCCTACCAAAGTAGACGATGTTTACGAAGATGACGAGCATTACGAAGCAATGCTACGTCATCAGGCGGCCGAAATCGATAAGTGGCAGGAACGCATGTATGCGCACAATAAATATGGTTTGTTAATTGTATTTCAGGCGTTGGATGCCGCCGGGAAAGATGGTACGATTCAGCACGTTTTTACCGGTACGAATCCGGCCGGGCTACGTGTTACGTCGTTCAAACGACCAACCGAACAGGAACTTGACCACGATTTCCTATGGCGAAGCTGGCGCGAATTGCCCGAACGGGGTACTATCGGTATTTTCAATCGATCCTACTATGAAGAAGTACTGGTGGTGAAAGTGCATCCGGAAATTCTGACGCAGAGCCAGCGATTGCCCGAAAAAACGACTGATAATCTCGACAAGCTTTTTAAACATCGTTACGAGGCTATTCAGGAAATGGAAAAATTCCTGCATCGGAATGGCTTTCCAACCATTAAATTCTACCTGCACGTATCGAAAGAAGAACAGGCCGACCGATTGATCGAACGTATTGAGGACCCTGAAAAAAACTGGAAATTTGAGGAAGGTGACGTAAAAGAACGTAATTTCTGGGACGACTATCAGAAAGCTTACGAAGATTGCATTAACGAAACGGCTACGGAAAATGCGCCTTGGTACGTTATTCCGGCCGACGATAAAAAGAATATGCGGCTGTTGGTAGGCCAAATTGTTATTCAGGAGATCAAAAAGCTGCCTATTGAGAATCCAAAGTCAGACGAAAAGCGGTTTAAGGAGCTTCAGAAGCTAATTGAGGTTATAAAAGCTCAGTAACGTAGTGGATTCTTAATCAATGAACGTATTGGTTTTGTCATACACTCAAGGCCATTCAACCCCAAATTTCGATGGTTCATCTAATTTTTGGCAAAGTTGAGCAAGCCCGGAAATACCTTTGCGTTGTTACAACTATACAACCTGAGTCTTCATGCCAACCATGAAGACTTCTCTGATAACGCAATGAAAAACAATATCCGATTCTGGGTATGCTATGCTTTTATTGCTTTTCTGCCATTCATGGCTAGCAAAGCACAAAGTAATCAGACTGCCAATTCGCTCGATACGTATCAGAACAAAGGCGCTCGTTCGGCTGCGTATACCATTAGTGGTTATATAAAAGATGCCGCCAACGGCGAAGGACTTATTGGCGTTTCTATTTATGTGAAAGAAACGGGCACCGGAGCCGTAACTAATAGCTACGGATTTTACGGCGTTACCTTGCAAGCCGGTACGTATAATCTGGTTATCAGTTACGTTGGCTATGCCAAACAAACCAAAACCGTTACGTTGGACGATAAAAACGTACGGCTCGACCTTGAACTGGAGCAGGAGGGAAAAGATCTTCAGGAAGTGGTTGTGTCTACCAAACGGGAAGATGACAACGTCAAAAACATCGAAATGAGCGTCAATAAGATTGACGTAAAAACCCTGCAACGTATTCCGGCGCTGTTGGGTGAGGTCGACGTAGTACGCAGCATTCAACTCTTGCCTGGCGTTTCGACGGTAGGAGAGGGCGCAACGGGTTTTAACGTTCGGGGTGGTAGCATCGACCAGAATCTGGTTTTACTCGACGAAGCACCAGTTTACAATTCGTCGCACTTGTTTGGCTTCTTTTCGGTGTTCAATCCCGATGCCGTTAAAGACGTAAAGCTCATCAAAGGCGGTATTCCAGCTAATTATGGCGGACGTATTGCTTCTATTCTCGATGTACGGTTGAAAGAAGGAAACGCCAAAAAACCAGAACTGAACGGCGGCATTGGCTTGATATTTAGTCGATTGTCGTATGAACGTCCAGTTTTTAAAGGGAAAGGATCATTTATCGTAGCGGCCCGACGTTCGTATGCCGATATTCTGGCGCAACCATTTCTGAATAGTGATCTGCGAGGGGCTAAGTTTTACTTCTACGATCTCACGGCGAAGGGTAATTACCGCATCAATGATAAAAACACTGTTTTTCTGTCGGGCTATTTAGGGCGCGATGTGTTCGGTTCTGATTTCGGATTTAACTGGGGAAACACTACGTTGTCGGCCCGTTGGAACCACGTATTCAGCGACCGACTTTTCCTGAATACAACAGCCTATTACAGCAATTACGACTATTCGCTCAACACCGACTTAAAAGGAAAACGTCCGAATGATTTTTTCAAGACGGATTCGCGCATTGTCGATTACAGTATTAAACCTGATTTTTCGCTGTTTCTGGGTAAGAATACGATCACGTTTGGCGGGCAGTCGATTGTGCATGATTTTCAACCGGGAATGGCTACGGCGGCAAGTGGCGGGAGCGTCCGTTCGTTTGGGCTGGAAAGTAAATACGCGCTTGAAAATGCACTTTATATAGGTAACGAACAGCAAGTAACACCAAAATTACAGCTTCAATACGGGCTACGTTATTCTCTGTTTAACTACATCGGTCCCGGCGAAGCTTATGTATTCCAGACCGAAGTTCCGCTGGGACAACGACGGGAGGTTGTTACAACGGTGGGCTACAAAGGGAACAATACGATTAAAACCTACGGAAACTGGGAACCTCGTTTTTCGGCCAAGTATGAGTTAAATAACAACAGTTCGCTCAAACTGAGTTATAACCGATTGGCACAATACATTCACCTGATTTCGAATACGAGCGCATCAACTCCACTCGACATCTGGACGCCTTCGACTAATAATATTGCCCCACAAATTGGCGATCAGGTGGCGGGTGGCTATTTCAAGAATTTTGGTAAAAACGGGCAGGAGTTCGAAGCGTCGGTAGAGGTCTATTACAAATGGCTTCAGAACCAGATTGATTACATTGACGGAGCTAGCCTGATTCTGAATAAATACCTCGAAGGTGATCTGCTGAACGGAAAAGGCCGGGCTTATGGCGCCGAGTTTTATGTCAAACGGAACACGGGCGTAGTAAATGGCTGGATTAGCTACACATTGGCCAAAACCGAACGGCAGGTAGCCGGAATCAACAATGGTGACTGGTACCCAACCCGTTTCGATAAACGCCACACGCTTACGTCCGTTTTGTTGTTCGATCCGCCAAATGCAAAACGCTGGAATTTTTCCGCTACGTTCACGCTGGCCAGTGGTACACCTACTACATTCCCGACTAATCGATTTGAGTATGGCGATTTCGTAGTACCGAACAATTACGAAAATGCGCGAAATAATTACCGGATTCCGGCGTATCACCGGCTCGATTTAGCCGTTACGTTGCAGGGACGTAAACGGCCGGGCAAGCGCAAAGAAGACAATTGGGTTTTCTCGGTCTATAATGCTTATGCCCGGAAGAATCCATTTTCGGTGTATTTCCAACCCAATGCCGACAATCCACGGGTAACCGAAGCCATTCGCTATTCGGTTTTTGCAACGGCAATTCCATCGGTGACCTACAACTTCAAATTTTAAGAAACTGCCTTCGGGTCGATCTATACGAACATGAAACGGTTTTCTTTTTTCTTATCCATAGTAGGCGTTACGTTGCTATTCAGTCAGTGTACAACGGTTATCGACGCCAAACTTGATACAGGCCCATCGCAGCTTTCGGTTGATGCCTTGATAACCGATCAACCGGGACCGCAGCGTATTCGGCTTACCCAAACAGCGCCTTATTTCGATAGCAGCACACCGCCAGTTGCAACCAGTGCAACGGTAACGGTTTCGGACGATGCCGGGAAAACGTATCAATTTCTCGATCTGGATAATGACGGGTACTACGTCTGGCAACCAACCAAAAACGATACGTTGGGCAAAATTGGCCGGACGTATCAACTAACTATTGCTTATCAGGGCGAAACGTACCGTGCTACGTCGAAACTGAATCGGGTTCCTAAAGTTGATTCGCTTGTTTTTGTAAAACGGAAACTGAATCCATTGTCGAAAAACGAAGGCTACCGGGGCGAATTTTATTCAACCGACATTGCGGGCGGAACCGATTATTACCGGGTTCGTTTTTACCGGAATGGTGAACTACAGAACAAAGCCCGAAATATTATTCTATCGGAAGATGGAGCGTTTCAGGGGGCGAGTCAGGTAACAGACGGGCTGCTGTTTATTGCTCCGATTCGTTTGTCAATCAATCCGGATAGTTTATATGCTCAGAATGATAACGTAAAGGTGGAACTTCATTCGATTTCGCACGAAGCGTTTACCTTCTGGAATCTGCTACGTGGTCAGATCACGAATGGCGGATTATTTGCAACTCCTCCAGCCAACGTACCAACCAATGTTATCAATACAAATGCCAATGGCCGAAAGGCGACCGGCTTCTTTATTACATCGGCAGTACGTAGTATAACTGCCACGGTGGCGGCTCCAAACCTCCGTGAGCGCCCTTATTAATCTGAACCCTCCCCTAAACCCCTCCCCTAGTTTTAGGGGAGGGATTTAGGGGAGGGTTGATACAGTTTATTTCTTGATGATTTTCTCACCGGGTAGTAGCCATACTCCCCGCGCCGATTGGCTATAGAACGACGTACCAAACGGAATTTCCTGCCGACGTAATTGCCCATTTTTGAGTTGAATGGTTAACGTCGTCGTGCGTGAGTCGACGGGCGAAAAGGTTTGTGGTTGTGTTACGGAAAAGACACGTAGTGGTCCTCGGTTTTCGCTTATCACTAATTGGCTCCGGCCCTGATTATCGGGTAAGTTTACCATAGCTTTCGCATTTCCCGGAACGTAGAAGCCACTTTTTGCCATAGAAAGCGGTACAAAATTGCCTTTTCCATCGCCTTTCAGCACTAACCCGTCGAACGCGTCCATCCGGCCCGCTACTAAATCGCTACCATATTCGTTGCCAACCAGAACCGCATCCAGATTTCCATCGCCGTCAATATCCTGAGCTACCATACCAAATAGAGGGGCCGTCTGTGCCATTGTTGGCAAAGGGTGAACCTCAAATTTGCCTTGACCTTTGTTCTCAATGTAGCTACTCGATAAATACGTAGCTGACAACTTAAGTGCTTGATTTCGTTCTTCTTCAGTCAGAATCTGGCTGATAGTCGCTGCGCCATAATCGGCATATTTTAGATACCGACGTTTAATACCGATCATCTGCTTCACCATATCGTCCCAGCCGAAATACGGATATTCGTCGTATTGGCCTTTGGCATTTTTGAAATAAACCGTCGGGAATGCGTCATAGAAGCCGTTGTTGTCGAAATCGCCGGCATAGATACGCACCGGGCGATCGGAACTGGCACGTAGAAGATTGTTCTGGCCTAAATTACCAGCCAGATAATCAATATCACCGTCGTTGTCAAAATCACCGGGAGTGAGCGAATTCCAGAAACCAGCTTTGTCGGTCAGGCCATTATTTTCCAAAGGTTTTAATTGACCTTTCTGATTCTGAAGCATCATTAAGGGTGCCCATTCTCCGGCTATTAGCAAATCGGGATCGCCATCGTTGTCGTAATCGGTCCAGAGCGCGTCACAGGTAAGACCTTCCTTGGCCAGAATGGGCGCCACCTGTACCGTTACGTCGGTAAATTTCGGTAGCCCTTTCTGGCTATCGTTACGTAGCAAATGGCTCGATATACCTTTGGGGTATTTATACGGCTCAACACGCCCGCCCACAAATAAATCAAGGTCGCCATCACCATCAAAATCGGCCGCTTTTACGCAGGAACCATTTGTTTGGAAATTGGGCAACGCATTGATTGATAATGTGAAATTGCCTTTGCCGTCGTTCTGATAAAGCCGATGACGCATGACTTCGGCCATTTGATCGGGGTTAAATTCGGGGCTTCCGCTGGCAACATATAAATCCAAATCACCGTCGGCATCCGCATCAAATAAAAGCAGTCCAGTATCTTCGGCCAGCTTAGTCGGTAATGGTTTTAAGGTATAACGACCATTTGGTTGCTGTAATAAAAGTTCTGTAGGATAATTTGAACTACCACCTATTGCCAAATCCATAAGTCCATCGCCGTTTACATCGCCAACGGCCAGCGCAGGGCCATACTCGGTCAGTTTATGCAGCAATGTTTTCTGGACGTTGAAATCAATAATATCGGTTTCTTCATGGCGATACGTAATGCCAAGCGATTTTGTTACGTCCTGAAGCAGCGTTTTCTGAGCCAGACGACTTTGTTGAATAGCCGTAATAGGTTTTGCATCGCTAACCTTAACCGAAATCGTTTGATCGGCCTTGACGTCTGAAAGGACCTGAACGTGGCCACCCGGCCAGGTCACTTTCAGTGTTTTGATGACTTTATCTTTACCTAAACCGAAATGAGCAATTGGCTCAACGCTAGATAGATAACCTCGATAAGGTGTATGCTCATAAAAATCTTTCCGTCCGTCGGCGAGCGAAAATTCAACCGTGGCGCCTAGTCCCATTGGATTGGGACCATCGCCCTCAAACCGGATGCGCAAAAAATGTGTATCATCCGCTTTCTTATCGCTTAGGTTGTTTCGATAGACAAATGCTTCGTCGTTGATATTGTTAATTACGTAGTCTAAATCGCCATCGCCATCAAAATCGGCATAAGCCGCCCCATTAGAAAAACTAGGTTCCGACATACCCCAGCTATCTGTTACGTTCTCGAAGGTAGCATTTCCTTTATTTCGGAACGCGTAATTCTTTATTTTTACTTCCGGTACTTTTTCGATCAATTCTTTTTTTAAGTCACTGGTTAATAGTCTATTGACTGAGCTGTAATACGTCATAAAATCTCGGTCGGTAATATCGCGGGGATAACCATTGGTCACCAAAAGATCCCGATTTCCGTCGTGGTCAAGATCGGCCAGTAAAGACGACCAGCTCCATTCTGTTTCGGCTACACCCGCCAACATACCTACTTCGCTGAAAACCGGCATCTGTGCTTTCGACGTATCGGTTGGCGGAACTCCCTGATTTATCTGTAACGTATTACGGGTGTATTGATGCTCATATTTCAGCTTTTCCCACTCCTGATAAATGAAATAGGCAGTGCTTCCCATCAGGCTCTTTTTGCGGAGATTATCCTCGGGAAGCATATCCATCACAATTATGTCGGCCAGTCCGTCGCCATTAATATCCGCTACGTCGTTGCCCATGGCCGTGAGGCTGGTATGTTTAAACGACTGCTGTGCCCGATTGGTAAATGTACCGTCGTGGTTGTTTACGTACAGTACATCGCTGGTTGTGAAGTCGTTTGTTATGTAGATGTCTTTCCAGCCATCGCGGTTGATGTCGCAGATATTTACGCCCAGACCAAAACCTTCGGCCAGAATACCAGCCTGTTTAGTCACCTCGGTGTAATAAGCGTGGCCCCGTTTTGGGTCGAAGTCGTTCCGATACAGACGGTCGATATTGGGTGATGAACCATCGTCGATACGTGCATGCAAATAACTCGGACTACGTTCGTCGTAAACCTGATCGACCAGTACAAAAAGGTCGAGGTCACCGTCGTTATCGTAATCGAAAAATGCCGAATGCGTGGAAAACGTAGTATCGGCAATACCGTAATCGATTGCCATTTCGCGAAACTTGGGCGAACCACTAGCGTCATTTCCCTGATTTACATATAACAAATTGGCTCGACGCGCGGCATCTTTATGAAGTGTTGTCGATACATAAACATCTAATTTGCCATCGGCGTTGATATCAACCACCGACACGCCCGAACACCAGCGCCCTCCTCCACCAACACCTGCCGATTCGGTTATGTCTTTAAACTGAAAATTACCGCCGTTCGGCTCTGTTTCATTAATGTAGAGCTTATTAGCTACCTGATTCCCGGCAAAGAAAACATCGGGTTTCTGATCACCATTAAAATCACCAACGCCAACACCTCCGCCATTGTAAAAGTACTGGTAGCTTAAAATATTAAGGGTATCGCTGTTGGTAATGGTATTGGCGAAGGAAATTCCGCTTTCGCTGGAGCTGACGCGCTCAAATAAGGCTTTTTCTTTACAGCCAGCAAGGAAGCAGGCAAACGCAATGGTCAGTATCCAGAGGTTGCTTCGAAAATATGTATTCATGAATAGGTAATCGTCTTCTACGGTGGTAAAAAGAGTCGACTATCGTCAAATTTACCGATAAAAACTTCGGTTTGTACAAAAAACGCTACGTATCGAACTAAATTTTGCCGACTCAGGATGGATCGTTTTGAGACGATACGTTCGGAGTAGCTTTCGGGCGGCCCCGTTGCTGAACACGACGTAGCAAGGGCCGTAAACTGCTACGTTCGAGCAGGAGAATTAATAGTAAAAACAGGCCAAACAGTCCCAGATGCACAGGAACCGCAATCCAGAGGTTAGCGATGGGAAATTGCCAGGAGCCCCAGATAAGCAGCCCTGCCGCTAAAATATACGTAGTGGCTGACCGCACATCGTACGGAACGGGGTAGTACTTCTCGCCCAGTACGTAGCACAGCACCATCATGATAAAGCTTGATGCCAGAAATGCCACGGCACAGCCCATGTACCCCATTCTGGGAATGAGAATCAGGTTCAGGCCAATGGTTGCCAGTGTACCCACAACGGTAATCAACGTGCCAAACTGGGTTTTATCTTTCAGCTTGAACCAGAACGAAATATTATAATAAACGCCCAGCAAGAGATTGCCCAGCAACAGAAATGGCACTACGTCCAGACCCAATCGATATGCTTTCGAGCGAAGGAAAATGGTACCGATCAGGTCGAGGTTCAGGCTGACTCCCACCCAGATCAAGACGCAAACAATGATGAACCATTTTGTTACGTTGGCCAGCAGTGAAGGCGCATTTTTGTCTTCGGCTTGTGAGAAAAAGAACGGGTCGGCGGCAAACTTGAACGATTGAATCGCCAACGCCATAAAGACCGATAGTTTCAGGCAGTTGCCGTAAATACCCAGCACGGTTTCAGACGATAAGCCGGGATAAAAACCTTCTGGCAGAAAATGGCGTAAAAAAAGCCGGTCAGTGAGCAGGTTGAGTACACTGGCTAGATTTGTCAGCATGATGGGAAACGCATAGGCAACCAGCGCACGGCTTTGTGTTCCGTTAAGTTCAAAGCTAAATCCGGCAAAAGCTTTCCGAATAATCAGGAAATAAAGCGCGTTCCCGATCAGATTCGCCAGAAATATATAACCGGGACCGATTTCAGGATCATAAATCCGTTGGGCAATAGAACGCAGGTCGGACAAATATTTTCCTTCGGAAATGTCTTTCGCCAGAACCAGAAAGAATACGTTCAGGATAACAACGATGACGATGTTCGTAATTTTCGCCCCGACAAACTCCCGCGCCCGGTTTTCGGCCCGCAGTCGGGCAAACGGAATGGCGACAACAGCGTCGATGGCAACCAGCATGGCCGACCAGCGTATAAACCGTTCCTGTCCCGGAAAATCAAGCCAAACCGTTATTTGTGGAGCCAGAATGATGAGAAATATACTGGAAATGAGGCTGATGCAGACAACGATGCTGAGCGATTGATTAAAAATGCGCTGCTTTTCGGCTGCCGGCTGATCTTTCGAACGGGCAATAAAACGGAAGAATGCCGTTTCGAGACCAAGGGTATATACAACCAGTAAAACGCCGATCCAGCTATACAACTCAACGTTTGACGCCATGGCTGCTGGTTTGGCGAAGGCATAGGTCTGAATTGGTACGAGCGCGTAGTTAAGCAGCCGCCCCAGAATTGTACTGACACCATAAAGTGCCGTGTCGCTCGCTAATTTTTTGAACGTACTCATTTTTGTCAGGAATGCCCTGCCGAACAAAGCTTTATGAAGCCGACGACCTAATGGGCTGACAAAGTTAAGACCTTTGGTTATCTTTGCACTTCTGTTCGAAGTGCGCTGTACCCAGCAGCGAAAAACTTTCTAACCAACAACTATTAAAAAGAACCCACCGACGGTTTATCGACTTCATGTCTCTCAAAATTTCTTCGGCACTGATTTCCGTTTTTTATAAAGACGGACTCGAACCATTAGTACGTCTGTTACACGATCAGAACGTTAAGCTTTATTCAACGGGTGGTACGCAGGCTTTTATTGAGCAACTCGGCGTTCCGGTTACGGCTGTTGAAGATATAACGGGTTATCCGTCTATTTTCGGCGGACGTGTGAAAACGCTGCACCCAGCCGTTATGGGCGGTATTTTGTATCGTCGCGAACTGCCCGAAGATCTGGTACAGGCAGAGCGGCACCAGATTCCACCTATCGACATGGTAGTGGTTGATCTGTATCCTTTCGAAGAAACCGTAGCATCGGGTGCTTCCGATGAAGACATCATCGAAAAGATAGACATCGGTGGTATTTCGCTGATTCGGGCGGCTGCTAAAAATTATAACGACGTACTGATCGTTTCCTCACGGAGTCAATACGGCAAGGTTGCTACGTTGCTGAGCGAGAAAAATGGTTCGACAGACGTAGAAGATCGTCGTCATTATGCGGGTGAAGCTTTTGCTGTTACGTCGCAGTACGATACGGCTATTCAGGCTTACTTTTCGGGCGTTGAACCACGTTCGGCCAGTGCGATTTACGATTTCAAATCGTTGCCAGCTACGCACCTGCGTTACGGCGAAAACCCGCACCAGCAAGCAAGTTTCTATGGTGATTTAGAAGCGATGTTTGAGAAATTGCATGGTAAAGAACTGTCGTACAATAATTTGGTCGATGTTGATGCCTGCGTAAGCCTGATCGATGAGTTTAGCGATACCACGTTTGCCATCATTAAACATACTAATGCCTGCGGAATTGCCACAGCACCAACTGCCAAAGAAGCGTATCTGCAAGCGTTAGCCTGCGACCCTGTTTCGGCATTTGGGGGTGTGGTGATTACGAACGTAGCGGTTGATCTGGAAACGGCTGAAGAACTGAACAAGTTGTTCATGGAAATTCTGATTGCGCCCAGCTACGAGCCTGAGGCCCTAAAATTGCTCCAGTCGAAGAAGAACCGGATTCTGTTACAACGTAATGCCGTTACGTTGCCAACGGTTATGTTCAAAACCATTTTGAACGGCGTTCTGGAGCAGGATAAGGACAATCAGGCCGAAACCGCCAGTCAATTCAAAACCGTAACGAATAAAGTACCGACCGACAGCGAAGTACGTGCACTTGAGTTTGCGCTGAAAGTTTGCAAGCATACTAAGTCGAACACGATTGTTCTGGCCAAAGAAGGTCAGTTGCTGGCTAGTGGAGTAGGACAGACTTCGCGGGTTGACGCGCTGAAACAGGCCATTGAAAAAGCCCATACGTTTGGCTTCGATCTGAACGGTGCGGTTATGGCTTCAGATGCCTTTTTCCCATTCCCCGATTGCGTTGAAATTGCGGGACAGGCTGGCATCACAGCCGTTGTTCAACCCGGCGGCTCCATCCGCGATCAGGACTCTATCGATTACTGCAATCAGCACGATCTGGCTATGGTAACTACCGGCGTGCGTCATTTTAAACACTGATAATTTCAGAACCGCGCCGGGCTGCCGGAGCGGTTCTGAATTCAATCTTGTAAAATCCCGCCGGGCCGCCGGAGCGGTTCTGAAACATATGCTATACACAATCTGGTGCGCTATTTGGTTTGTGGGATTGTATCTCATCCTGTTCCCTATCCAGTTTGTGTTTCTACAGCGTGAAGCCTGGAAACCGTTGGCGCACAAAGTCAATTACATCTGGGGAACGTTGTTCTTTTTGGGAGCAGGTATTCGGGTTGAAGTCGATCATCGATTTCGTCCTGATCCCAAAACGGTGTACGTATTCTGCGCCAATCACTTTTCGTATCTTGATATTGCCGCTTTCGGCGTTATCATTAAGAATTTCTACGCTTTTGTAGGGAAAAGTGAAGTTAAACACATTCCGCTACTCGGCTATATGTTTGCCAAACTGCACGTACAGGTCGACAGGAGCCAGCCGAATAGCCGAGCGTATTCATTAGCGAAATCGATACGTACGCTGGCGTCGGGACGTAGCATTGCTATTTTTCCGGAAGGAGGTATAAAAGCGCCCAGCCCTCCGCAAATGGTTCCGTTTAAAGATGGTGCATTTACGATGGCGATTCAGCAGCAAGTTCCAATTGTACCCGTTACGTTGCTGAATAATTACCTGATTCTGCCCGATAAAAGCCCAATTCGATTTCGGCGCCATCCGCTACGTGCCGTTATTCATCAGCCTATCGAAACAAAAGGGATGACGCCTGATGATTTAGAGTGGCTGAAAGAAGAAACGTATAACATTATCAATACTGAATTAATGAATAATCCCAAAGAACGAAAGGGTGAAAGAGTGAAAGAGTGAACGTGTCGACCGGATAACTTTCACTCTTTCACCCTTTCGTTCTTTCGCTCTTTCATTCTTGACCTATGAAAGTCGACAAGGAAACCCTCCATAAAATTGCTCATCTGGCCCGCTTAGAAGTTCGTCCTGATGAAGAAACAGACATGCTCAACAGCCTGAACAACGTATTGACCTGGATGGAGCAGCTTAATGAAGTTGATACAACGGGTGTTGAGCCGTTGACGCATATTTCTGACGAAACCAACGTATTACGCGATGACGTAGTGAAAAATCACTTATCGCGTGAACAGGCTCTTGTCAACGCTCCGCAGCACGACGAACAGTTCTTCGAGGTTCCGAAAGTCTTGGAATAGAGCGTAATAGGTGTTACGTTATTGAGTTTGCTCTGCCGATTTCAGGCCAACGATCCCAACGGCGATGAGCAGTATGAAAAATAGCTCTGTCCAGCTCCAGCTTAGTTTCAGCCAGACGACATCCGCTACTTTCAGGAAAACCAACGTTAACGCCATCCAGACAGCAAACGCGGTCGATGTAGGAATTATGCGCATGGCGATGGCCAGAAGAATAGTATTAACGATACCAAAAATAACGTAGGCAACCCAGGGTAAAAGTATCGGTAACCCAGCGTCGAGTCGATAAAAAGTATCCCAACGCAGGCTTTTGAGCGCATCCCAGCGCATGTATTTGAGCGAATATGTCCAGACCATTTCGCAGATGGCGGCACTAAACAGGTAAATCCACGAAAGTGTAGCCTGACTAACCATGCATCTTTTATGTGTCAATAGATGCAAAGGACGTCATTAAATAAAGCTGCTTAATCGATACAAGGATTAAGAAATTGTTGCTTTTTTCTGTCTTGCTACGTTGTATCAAGCTATAATTGGCTTAACAATTTTCCCTGCTACGTCAGTGAGTCGGAATGGACGGCCCTGAAACTGATACGTCAGCTTCGTGTGATCGAAGCCCATCAGATGCAGAATCGTGGCCTGAAGATCGTGAATGTGTACTTTGTCTTTGACCGCGTAGTAGCCAATGTCGTCGGTTTCGCCGAAAGAAAAACCGCGTTTTACTCCTCCACCAGCCATCCAGACCGTGAATGCATCAAGATGATGATCGCGACCCATAAACGGAAGCGTTTGTCCATCGCGATTTTCCTGCATCGGCGTTCGACCAAATTCGCCCCCCCACACAACCAACGTATCATCCAGAAGTCCCCGTTGCTTTAAATCCTGCAACAAAGCAGCTACGGCCTGGTCGGATTCCTGACATTTGTTTTTCAGGCCAATATCGATGGAACCCGGTGCACTGGTTCCGTGCGTATCCCAACCCCAATCGAAGAGTTGCACAAATCGAACTCCGCGTTCAACTAGTCGACGAGCCAATAAACAGTTTCTGGCAAACGAACCTTTATTCGGGTCGACGCCGTAGCTATCCAGAATATACTGAGGTTCGCTTTTAATGTCCATCGCATCGGGTACCGACATCTGCATCCGAAAGGCGAGTTCATATTGCGCAATACGTGTCAGGATTTCGGGATCTTTAACGTCGTCGTATTGCTGCTGGTTAATCTGATTAATGGCATCAATGGTGTTTTTCCGAACGTCGCGGCTGATACCCGATGGGTCAGATGCGTAGAGGACCGGATCGCCATCGGTCCGGCACTGAACGCCCTGATATACCGTCGGTAAAAACCCGCTTCCCCAGACAGATTTGCCCGCGTCGGGTTGTTTACCGCCTGATGCCAGTACGATATAGCCGGGGAGATTATCATTTTCGGTACCCAGCCCGTAAGTTACCCAAGCTCCCATGCTTGGCCGACCGAGTCGGGCACTTCCGGTGTGCATCAATAACTGAGCGGGGGCATGATTGAACTGGTCGGTATGCATCCCTTTTAGAAACGTAATATCATCTACTACGTTCTGTAAATGAGGGAGATAGTCTGATACCCACGCGCCTGACTGCCCGTGTTGTGCAAATTTACCCTGAGGTCCCAGCATTTTCGGAACTCCTCGGATGAAGGCAAATTTCTTACCCGTTAGTAATTCCTGCGGACAATCTTTTCCGTCATATTTAGCTAGTTCGGGCTTGTAATCGAATAGCTCCAGTTGACTGGGTGAACCCGCCATGTGGATATAAATAACCCGCTTGGCTTTTGCTACGTATTGAGAGGGTCGTGGCGCCGTTGGTTCATCGGTTTGTAACGTAGAGCCAACGTCATTCGATTGTTCGGTACGTTTATCGAAAAAGCCGCAACCCGCCAGCGTTGAGCCGATAGCCATAGCACCCAAACCTGTTGAACAGGTGTGCAGAAAATGCCGCCGGGTGGCACGTAGCGCTGCCGCTTGCTGAAGTTCGTTAAGAAGGTTTTTCATATCACTCTTTCGTAATCACTTCGTCGAGATTGAGCATGGTGTTGGCCGTTACGGTCAGGGCGGCTAATTCAGGCGTAAGCGTTTTGCAATCAACACCGGGTTGATCGAGCAGATTTTGCGCTTCGCCGGGTCGTTGACGGTAATGCTGTTCTGTAGTTTTATACAACTGAACAAGTATGTTGAGCTTCTTCGGTGGTAAATCACGTAACATAATCCGCCGGAAACCAGCCTGAATCTGCGCCGATGGCGATGAACTTTGCTGTTTCATGTACGTAGCCAAATTCCGGGCCGCTTCTACATAAACAGGGTCATTGAGCGTCACTAGTGCCTGTAAGGGCGTATTGGTACGTAATCGACGTAGTTGACAGAATTCGCGACTCGGACTGTCGAATGTTATCATCGACGGATAGGGCGCAGTACGTTTCCAGTACGTGTACAACGCCCGGCGGTGCAAATCCTCGCCCGTACTTTGTTTCCACGAATCACCATCGTAGGGCGACTGCCAGATGCCGTCGGGTTGTATGGGCATTACACTCGGTCCAAACATCTTTTGGCTCAACGTGCCGCTGACGGCCAACGCCTGATCACGTACCGCTTCGGCCGATAAACGAACGCGGGGACCTCGCGCCAGTAATTTATTGAATGGGTCATGGGCCAATAGTTCTGGTGAGGCTTTTGAATCCTGCCGATACGTTGCTGACATGACTATTTTTTTGAGCAGTTTTTTAACGCTCCAGTGGTCAGCATCCATAAATTCGGCGGCCAAATAATCCAGTAGCTCGCGGTGGGTTGGTGAGATACCCTGCGTACCCATATCTTCAACGGTTTCGACAATGCCAGCCCCAAACAATTGTTCCCAGAACCGATTGACCGCCACTCGAGCCGTCAACGGATGCTCCCGATTTACTATCCAACGAGCCATACCTAATCGGTTTTTAGGCAATTTAGGGTCCATTGCCGGAAATGATTTTGGTACGTCCGGAGTTACTTGTTTGCCTTTGACTAGCCAGTTGCCACGTTCGAAAATGTGAGTTTTACGAACTAAATCACCCTTTCCGTCCATCATAATGGGCGTTTGTTCGGCTTCCGCATTCAAGACATCGAGTAAAATCTTATCTTTTTCACCAACAGCCAGTTGAGGCTGGCCGGGCAAAATAGGCATAAACGCAACCCATTTAATCTGTACCCAGTCTTTTGGTGTCTTAGGGCTGTCCAGATACATGTACAGATTATGCTTCCCCTGAATGGCCGGAATCGGAAACATCTGAATGGTATCTTTTCCAGGACGAGGGGCAGGGAATTTTGCCAGAATAGGGCCGTCAAGCTTATCCAAACGTAGTGTGACCATTGCATTTGTTGCTTTAGTTCCCCACCGAATCAGCATCCGTGGCCGTCCGGTCAACGTAACGTTTTTGATACGTGCCGAACCTTTGTCCTGAAAACCAAAATATTTTTCATCAAGCAATGACGCATTCACGTACTGGTCGAAGTCGTGCGAGTTAATTTTGGGTTCTACAGTACGTATAAAATGTGAAACCTCATTTACAGCCGCCTGAGCCTGTTTTGAATCGCCGGAACTGGCCTTGATGTAGTTTTTTAAATCAACGATTTTGAGCGAATCGGCTGGTTTGTAGAAACGTAGCGTTGGCGTATCACTTGTTACGTCTTCGTCGCGGGTGTTGTTGAAGAAAGCAACGAATTTGTAATACTCGTCATTGACAAACGGATCGTATGGATGGCTGTGGCATTGCACGCAGGAGAACGTAGTGCCCAGCCAGACATCCCAAGTTGTATTGACCCGATCAAGAACGGCCGATGTGCGGAATTCTTCATCCTGCGTACCACCTTCGTCATTGTTCATTGTATTTCGATGAAAGCCTGTTGCAACTAGCTGGGCATCATCGGGCAAACCGTCGGTACGTGGCGGCAATAAATCGCCCGCCAACTGCTCAACCGTAAACTGATCGAAGGGTTTGTCTTCGTTGAAGGCTTTGATGAGCCAGTCGCGGTAACGCCAAATTTTACGACCCGGATCGCGTTCGTATCCTTTTGTGTCGGCATAACGAGCCAGATCGAGCCACATGCCGGTCCAACGTTCGCCATAGGCTGGCGACTGAAGCAATCGATCCACAACTTTTTCGTAAGCGTTGGGCGACGTATCGCTCACAAAATCGCGTACTTCCTTTTCTGTAGGTGGTAGCCCGATTAAGTCAAGAGAAACCCGTCGAATCAACGTAGCAGGGTCAGCTTCGGGCGAAGGCGTTAGCTTGTCTTGCTTTAATTTGTCGAGAATAAAATGGTCGATTTCGTTCTTTGCCCAACGTGTTTCGTCGTTTTCGGTGATGCCCAACCGACTCAGGAACGTACCAATTTTAGGCACTTCCGGTTTTGTCACAGATAGATAAGCCCAGTGATTGCCCCATTGCGCACCCTGATCGATCCACTTCCGAAGCAGATCAATTTCTTCGGGCTTAAGGGGTGGATGATCGAGAGGCATACGTTCTTCAGGATCGCTGAGTGTAAGCCGCCGAATCATCTCACTGGCGTCGGCATCACCGGGAATAATAGCCGGTTTGCCTGATTTGGTAGGGGCTACTGCTTCATGCCGAAACAGCAATGAGAAACCCCCCGCCTTTTTAACACCCCCATGACAGGCAATGCAGTTTTTGTTCAGTAATGGCTTAATCTGGCTATTATAATCTACCTGTTTCTCGAAAATGCCCAGAAACGAAGAGAGCAGCAATGCGCCCGCAATGCCTCCTGCGCCGACAAGAATCCACGGAGCTTTCATACAACTTATTCAAACGAATATCTACTTTCTATAAAAAGCGAAAGAGTGAAATTTTGTACTGTAAATTTACAAAACAGTGCTTTTATTAATAACGTAGAAAAGCCAAACAGGTTGTAAATCAGGCCAGATTACTTAACACGAACATCAATCTGGTCTGTATCATCTTCGCCATTCGAGGTGCCATTACCGGGAACTGAGTCGGGGTCAGGAATGCTGGCGGCTAACACCTGAGCAGTACAGATGCCGTAATCAAGAGCAGTTGCGCGTGCACGAAATCGTAGGTTGATACTTGTTCCTGCGTTTAAACTGCTGACGCCACTCAAAAGTGTTCCCCCCGATAATCCAAAGTCGTCGCCGGGAACAAACGCTTGATTGGAAGGTAGGTAGGCTGCTACGTTCAATCCGGTTGCCGTCTGCGCGCCCTGATTGACGATGGTTAGTGTATACGTAATAACCTCATTTAGGCTTGGAGCCCGGTTGCTGACAGTCAGTTTTATACTAACATCGGCTTTTCCGGCAATGGCTGGGGGCTGATTACCGAGAACACCCGGCAGTGGAACCTGATTAGGGTTAGGTGATGCGAAGGCTGCACCATTGGCCTGTTGTGTCCGAAAATCCAGTGATGCTACGTCGTCCTGTCCATCGCCCGTACCCGAATTAGGCTGACTATCGGGGTCGGGCGTGGTAGCTTGTGCAACTTCGGCAGCGTTAAAATATAGACCCTCTGCGGTGGGCCGGGCAATAAAGCTGAGAACCTGCGTACTTTCTGGAGCGAGATTCAACGTATTGCTGGTCAATACATTGTTGTTAACCGAAAAATCGTTCGATGAAACAAAGGCCAGATTATCGGGCAGCCGATCGCGAACCACTACGTTATGGGCCTGCAAAGGACCGGCGTTACGTACCAATAAGTTAATTATAATGGGCGAGTTAACGGCTGGTGTTCGCTGTGAGATGCCCATTGCCAGACTAACGTCGGCTGTGGTGGCAATACGAAACAAATTGGATGGAACGGCGGGTAGAGCAGGGGAGGAGGCTACAACGCGAATCTGAAAACGGCCACTTTGCAACGAACCGGGTAGAGTTATCTGAATCGGGCTGGTAGGGCCACTGCCTAACGCACTCATGAAACGGCCCAGCGAATCGAGCAACTGTACCTGCCACTGATTACCACCATCGAACGTACCGAGTGTTGAAAATGATACGTTCAACGTAGCACCCGGTGATACGTTGTCAGCAAGATTTCCGGTTACGGCAAACTGGGTAGGCGTGATTGGTTGAGCATTCTGAAAAAAGGCATTATCCAGACTGTTATTCCAGTTTCGAGCGAAAAGCGACAGCCCCATATTAGCAGGAATTGAACCGGGATTCAGGTAATATTGCGGGTGTGGTGATGGACGTGATGCATTGCGAAAGTGTACGTCAACATCACCAGCATTTCGATTAATAATCTCATCGTTATTGGGTCCTGCAAAAACGTTTAGACCGCTTGTATTGATGACTTCATTCTGTTTATCGATAACCGATTGACGTGTTGAATTACCATCGAACGATACTCGGGCAACCATCCAGGGAAGGTTACGTCCGCCAAAATCTTGTCTCGACTTCTGAATCAGATTTCTCAGCCGATCAACATATTCGCCCAGACTGCTAGGGCCGCCCGGAAAATCAAATTCGGCTTCGCCCTGATTCCAGAGGATACTACGTGCCCCCGACATCGAAGCGTAGTAACCAAGTACATTTTTCAGGTTGGTATAAGGCTGTAAATTAGGCCAGTCGCCACCACTGCAGTTATAGCGGTTGCAGGTTGGAATGCCATTGGCTGTATTTATCCAGTTTTCAACCGTTGAGCCATCCCATCCCGTTACGTAAAATGCTACCGGAACGTTATATCGATTCACAATGTAATCGCCGAGTTCGCCCCAACCCCACGAGCTTTCGGCCATTGGAAAAACCTTACGGCCAGCAGTCAGTGCTTTGTAGGTTGGTATAGGTAAGGGATCGCCAGAAGAAAAAAGCGGCTGGTTACCCGGCGGATAATAATGGTTGATTGAGTCGATGGCATTGACACGGTCAGTATTGGTTCCCAGATCGTTATCGCCAATGCCCAGACCGCGCGCATTTGACTGACCCGCCGTAATAAATACTTCGCCAATACCCACTGGCTGGACTGATGCCTGTGCTGATACGTTGCCGCCTACAATGGTACGTACGTTTACTACGTACCAGCCTCCCGATCCTGTTACGTATCCCAGAAAGAGATTATTTGTCGGATTGTTTTGCACAACCTGCCAACCTGTGGCCACACCTTGCCCGGCCGAAACGGGAGTAAGTTGTGCTTCTACACGTTCGACAGCCCCCGTCAACCGACCTGACAAATAAATACGTCCATTACCATCGAGGCCGCGCTGTACAACCAGACGCGGCATAGGGTGTGAAATCTGAAGTTGAGCAACGGCCAGTATCGGAAAGCCGATGACCAGTACAAACCATTTTATAAATGACAGCATAGCCAGCGAAGAATCTCACCGCAAAGTAACAGCAAAATTATTGGAGCAGGTTGTACGTAGTAAATACAAACTTCTCCAATTTATACCTTTCCTTTCAAATAAGCGGCCGTGTAGTTGTCATCTTCTAGTTTTACCATTTCTTCGGGAGTACCCGTAAATGTTACGTATCCGCCAGTTTCGCCACCTTCTGGCCCCAAATCAATAATATGATCGGCGTTTTTGATAACCTCCATATTATGTTCGATTATGATTACTGAATCTCCCTGATCGACAAGCGCATTGATGGCTGCTAACAATTTACGGATGTCGTGGAAATGAAGGCCTGTAGTCGGTTCGTCGAAAATAAACAACGTACCGCCTTTATTGGCGTTACCTTTTCCCAGAAACGATGCCAGTTTAACCCGTTGTGCTTCACCGCCCGACAACGTATTGGCCGACTGTCCCATGCCAATGTAGCCTAAACCAACGTCCTGTAAGGGTTGTAATTTATCGGCCATTTTGGGTTCGGTTTTCCGAAAGAAATTAATGGCGTCGTCAACCGTCATGTCCAGAATGTCTGACACGTTTTTGTCGTGTAGCGTTACTTCTAACACTTCCTGCTTAAATCGTTTGCCGCCACAGCCTTCACACTTAAGATAAATGTCGGCCATGAATTGCATTTCGATTTTCACTTCACCCTCGCCCTGACAAACTTCACAGCGGCCACCATCGACGTTGAACGAGAAATGACTTGGTTTGTAACCTCGCGCTTTCGACAAAGGCTGATCGGCCATAACTTGCCGCAGATAATCGTAAGCTTTGATGTATGTAACTGGATTTGAACGGCTTGATTTGCCAATTGGATTCTGGTCGATCATTTCGACGGCTGAAATCCGATTAAGCGATCCTTCCAGAGAGTCAAATTTGCCGCCATCTTCGGTCGTTTCGCCTTTTTCGCGCATCAGAGCCGGATAAAGCACTTTCCGAATCAGCGTACTTTTCCCAGAACCCGAAACGCCCGTCACAACCGTTAATGTGTTGAGCGGAAACCGCACATCGACGTTTTTTAGGTTATTTTCCCGAGCGCCTTTCAACTCAATAAAGTTGGCAGACCGCCGGCGATACGTTGGTACGGGAACTATCTCACGACCTGTCAGAAAATCAAGCGTATGGGAGGGCAGTTTTTCGGAATCTGCACCGTTTTCTGCCTGAACTTTTCCCTGTTTTATTTCATCCCATGTTCCCTGAAAAACCAGATTGCCACCCAATGAACCAGCATCGGGACCAATGTCGATAAGCTGATCGGCGGCCCGCATAACTTCTTCTTCGTGTTCTACTACAATGACTGTGTTGCCCATGTCACGTAGCGATTCCAGTACACTCACCAGCCGTTTTGTATCGCGTGGATGAAGGCCAATGCTGGGTTCGTCCAGAATATACATCGACCCAACCAGCGCCGACCCAAGCGACGTAGCGAGTTTAATACGTTGATATTCACCGCCAGAAAGTGTATTTGTTAGCCGATTGAGGGTGAGATAACCCAACCCAACCCGCTCCATATAATCGAGCCGGTTGCGTATTTCGATCAGGATTCGGTTGGCAACCTGCTGTTGGGTTTCGGGCAAGGTAATTTCCCGGAAAAATGCCGTAGCTTCTGTAAGCGGCATCAACACGAGATCAGTAATGGATTTGCCGCCTACTTTTACGTAGCTGGCATCTCGACGCAAACGCGAACCACGACATTCGGGGCAGGTGGTACGTCCCCGATAGCGAGAAAGCATTACCCGATACTGAACCTTAAACGTCTGACTTTCAACGTAGTCGAAAAAAGCGTTTAAGCCGTCGAAATACGTATTGCCTGTCCAGAGTAATTCCTGTTCAGCAGGAGTCAGGTCTTTATAGGGCCGGTGAATCGGGAAATCGAAGCGAATGCCATTTTTGAGCAGCGGACGTAAAAATTCCTCGCTCATTTTTTCACTTCGCCACGGTGCAATTGCCCCTTCGAATACCGACAGGTTTTTGTCGGGAATGACTAGATCAGGGTCAATGCCAATCACTTTCCCAAATCCATCACATCGGCGGCAGGCACCATATGGATTGTTGAATGTGAACAGGTTTACGCTTGGCTCTTCGAACGCAATGCCATCCAATTCAAATTTATCGGAGAAAACGCGCGACTCGCCCGGAGCGCCGGACCGTGCTACAATATCGACACGGCACGTACCATCTCCTTCGCTGAAAGCCGTTTGTACAGAATCTGAAAAGCGATACTGATTGTCTTCGTCAGGATTTCCGTCGGCATCGTAAAGCACGGAGCCCCGGTCGACCAGAATTTCCAAATCACCAGTTAGTGAGGTAGCATCTGACGATTCGAGTATGTCTTCGATCTGAAGCACATTTCCGTTCGATACAATACGTGTATAGCCTTTCTGAAGAAGAATATTCAGTTCGTAAGCCAGCGTGCGGTCCTCACGGATACGTAGCGGTGCCATGATCATCACGCGCTGACCTTCTTCGAAGCCGTACATATAACGTACTACGTCGGTAACAGTATCCTTTCGTACTTCATGACCCGAAACTGGCGAATACGTAATACCCGCCCGGGCAAAAAGCAGTTTGAGATAATCATAAATTTCGGTCGACGTTCCAACTGTTGAGCGTGGATTGCGGGTCGATACTTTTTGTTCGATGGCAATGGCTGGAGAAACGCCTTTAATGTATTCGACTTCAGGCTTTTCCATCCGGCCCAGAAACTGCCGGGCGTAACTGCTCAGGCTTTCGACGTACATGCGCTGACCTTCGGCAAATAACGTGTCGAAAGCCAGTGAAGATTTACCAGACCCCGACAAACCAGTTAATACAACCAGTTGATTACGAGGTATGGCTACGTCAATTCCTTTTAGATTATGTACTTTCGCCCCTTTAATAATGATAAATTGTTTGGGGTCGAGCTGGTCAATGGTATTCCGGGGATCGGTTTCCGGTATCTGAGTCATTCGATGCAAATGAGGGTAAACTCTATCTAAGTTTTAACGGTTTATTTGGCAATATGGTTTCTCTGAAATGCTATTCTTACTGGCTTCTTAATAGCCTCATTGCAACGAGATACTTTAGTTTGTCGTATCGGTATTGAACGAATGAATTTTGCATCGGAAGATATTATTCGCTTGTGTGTAGCACTGGTATTGGGAGGGCTGATCGGAGCTGAACGGGAGTATCATGGCAAAGCGGCTGGTTTTCGGACCATGATTATGATTTGCGTCGGCTCATCGCTGTTTACCATTATCTCAGGACGACTCGGTGTGAACGACGACCGTGTTGCTGCTAACATTGTAAACGGTATAGGCTTTTTAGGCGCTGGAATCATTTTTAAGGAAGATAATCGGGTGCGCGGCCTGACAACTGCTGCAACGATTTGGTCGGTATCGGCGTTGGGTATGTGTGTAGGCGGAGGCCAATATGATGTAGCACTGATCGGGTTTGGGCTGATTATGGGCTCCTTATTTTTGCTGACGGGTTTGTCGGAATGGATTGGCGAACTGAATCAGGCACGAGATTATAAAATTGTTGTTACGTTTCGTAACCAGCCGCACAATTATTACGAAAAAGTGTTTAAAAAATGTGGGTTGTCAGTTTCCCGAATTCGCCAACAGCGTACCGAATCGGACTTAATTGGTTACTGGCGCGTGCGCGGTTCTGAAAAGAATCATGAAAAATGCATTAAACAATTGCTGTCTGATCCAGAAATAAAAGAATTTACCTTTTGATTTCGTTAGTTAAGAAAATAAGTTCTCCTGAAAACGAGTATGAAATATATTCACAAATTGCTGTTTATCACAGCATTATTAAGTAGTAGCGTTGCTTTTGGCCAGCTTACCGAAGACCCTGAAGATCGGAAAGATCAGGGTCGTGACCCACTCAGAACCCAAACTCCTGAAGGTCGTCCATTGCCATTTGGCCAACGGCTTCGGTTTGGTGGCGGTATCAATGGTTTTCGCTTTGGGAACCCATTTAGTTTAGGTGTTTCTCCAGTGGTTGCCTATCAGGCTTCAGAGCGCTTGCTTGTTGGTCTTGGAGGAAGTTATACGTATACCCGTTACAAAGCGATAAATACAGTAACCGGTGCAAGCGTACCTTATTTGACGTATAACCAATTTGGGGGGCGGGTCTTTGCGATGTATGAATTTATTCCCTCAATTCTGCCTAACCTGTATTTACATGGCGAATTGGAGAATACAACGATCCAGCAGGTTGAGAATACAAATAATGATCGGACAACCAGCTTTGGGTTGACTTCACCATTAGTTGGTGTTACGTATTCTCAGCCAATTTCGCGTCGATTTGGTGTTAACTTAACAGCACTTTATAACCTGAATTATAGTGATAATTTTGCTGCTCGTCAGGTATATGGTAGCCCGTTTGTGCTACGTATCTCATTCTTCTAGTTTCTGATTTACTCAAACAAAAAGGCGCTTCTGTGAAAAGAAGCGCCTTTTTTAGTTGGATGTTACGTATTAAGGTAGTTTCTCAATAATTAAATCAGCGATACGTTTCATGCCGGCATCGTTGGGGTGAGCCGCTACGTTAGGATCAGCATACTCGCTGGCGAAATACTGACTCTGACCAACCATGCTACGTAGATCAACCAAAGGATAACCTTTCTCGTTGGTTACGCGCCGAATAACGGCATCCGCATTGGGTCTATCCCAGACGCTGGTTGTAACAACGATTTTTAGAGGTTGCGACGAGTTCAGACTTGCCAGGCGCTCAAGCAACTGTTTAAAATTCGCTTCGAAATTACGACTGCCATTCACTTCACCGTCGTCGACGTTTTCGCCGATCCGGACAATAATTAAATCGGGTTTGTAATCCTGAACGGGTTGATTAAACTGGTCGATGCTATAATTCTGATTCCCAAAATACCGCTCGAAATCACCACCTGATTGTAACTGAAACGTAGCTGCTGAATTTCGCGTCGTTAAATAGGCATGTAACAAATGAACAAAGTCTTTCTCTGGGGCCGAAGCTGCCATGCCATTGGTATTGAACCAGCCTAATTGTGGGGCAGGGCCATGGCTCATGATACTATTGCCAATAACCAGCATCCGCTGGAAATAGGGCGTAAAATTTCCACTAGCCGTTGCCGATACCTGCTGATTTAGTCGAGTGCGGGCAAGCAGATTCGTTGGGTTAATAATTGTTGTTGGATTACTGGTCTGCCAGCTTTGCCCGTTATCTTTCGATACTTCCAGAACCGCTCCGGCCGGCAACGTAGTACTTGTTACGTTTACCGTATTGCCATAGGGTACTCCGCCGTTTTGCGTACTAAATAAAGGCGTTGGTAGTAGATTTGGGGTAGTGCCTTTAGGTAAACGTCTGACGGTGATAAGTACACACCCCGGCGCGCACGGTGGAATTGTTTGAGCACTTATATACGATTGTAGGCCAAAACAGAGAAAACCTACAATGGCGTACCATATAGACAAACGATTGAGCCTTGAGGAGTATAAGATTTTGTTCACCACAACAGATTGTATGATCAGCTTAAATGACCCCTCCAAAACTATGCCAATCTTCTGGTGACATAAAAGCTGCCATTAGCCTTATCTTTTGACTTAGTAGAAGGACTTAAGATACATGTATTAACAAGAAAAATATGATTCGCGTTATAATCATATTAATAGCTAATGAAATATAGCCTTATGATTACTTACGGTATACTTTTCAGTTTCCGTTAACAGAATCAATTTAAGGAGAATAGGTAGGTTATAATATAGACAAATTATTGAAGTTTCCCCCAAATCAGATCCGCGATGAGTTGCATGCCTGCATCATTCGGATGCTCTGCTACACCTTTGTCTTTATACTGCGTGGCAAAATACTGTGTCTGCCCAACAATACAGTCTAAATCAACGAGTGTGTAGGCTTTCTCAGCCACCAGTTTTCGAATAATTGGGTCCGATACGTTTTGCCACCAGACACTGGTTGTACAGACAATTCGAACGGGTTGGCCGTAGTTCAACTGCTCTAGAAGCTGCCGGTAATATTTTTGAAAATCGCGCTGGATAGCTTCGCCCTGTGCTACGTTCTCGCCAATACGAACAATAATCAAATCAGGCTTGTACTCCTGAAGCGTTGCCAGCAATTCGGCTGAACTATAACCCGACGTACCATAATAGCGTTCAAAATCACCGCCCGATTGTAATCTGACGGTCATAGGTGGGTGAAGTGTCTGTAGTTTGGCGGTCAACAGGTGAACAAAGTCTTTATCGGGAGCGGAGGCTGCCATACCGTTCGCATTAAGCCAGCCTCGGGTTGGGTCGGGCTGGTGCATCATAATACTGTTTCCGATAACCAGCATGCGTTGAAAATAAATACCGAACTGAGCCGAGCTAACGGGCGATACTCTATTCCCTGATCGTAACCGGGCCAAAAATTTTCCGCCCGTTGTTAGTGTGAACTGTTGACTATTTATCCAGTTGGTGCCATTATCAATGGAATACTCAATAATTGCTCCCGTTGGTATAATAGCAGCCGTTAGCTTTACTGATACGCTCATGTGAAAATTACCCCCGTTGGGTGAGAAAACTGGAGCGGGTATGTTAAGCGTATCTAACTGGGGCACCTGCGTAACAGGGTTTGTTACCGAACCTGGCGACGTAGTGGTGTTTGTTCCTGGCGATGTTGTGGTAGAGGTATTGGTGCCTGGCGACGTAGTAGTAGCTGTTCCTGGGGACGTATTACAGGGGCAAACAGTAGTTGAGGAAGGAGGCTTAGTGACGGTTGGGCCTATTTCGGCTGTATAATTTCTGGCACATCCGTTCATTCCAAGAATACTAGCTATAAGGCAGCCAACAAGGCTGAGCACGCCAATGAACTGGTATAAACGTTTTTGTTGAGTATACATCCGTATAGGTATTACAAGTATGCCATCAGGTGAAAGTAAGCAAAAATACGCCTAATTGCCGTTTCAAGGCACTTTATATCGTAAAGTTTACGTAAAAACGAGCGACAGGGATTTAAGTATGAATAGAACCGGTCAATAAGAGTTTAGTTCGTTTAGAAACCTCATACAGTGCCTAATACGTTCGAATCGGATTCTATGTGGCACAAAACACCTATTTTTGCCATCATCTATTAGCGAAAATACTATGCTGTTTAGTTCAGCAATCTTTTTATTTCTTTATCTGCCCGCTTTCCTGCTCATTTATTATATACTGCCCAAGCGTTGGCATAATGCCTTTTTATTTGCGGCCAGTCTGGTTTTCTACGCCTGGGGCGAAGGTGAAGTAGTTTTAATTCTGCTCTTATCGGCATTCATCAACTACGTAGCGGGTCGACTGATTGAACAGGGAAAACGACGGGCCGGTTTGTGGCTTTCGCTGACGGGAAGTTTGTCGTTGCTGTTTTATTATAAGTATACCAACTTCTTTGTCGATTCGGTGCGAGGGTTTGCCGAATCTTTTATGCTGCCCGTATCAGCAAGTTTGTCGTTAGAGCATATTGCTCTGCCTATCGGTATCAGTTTTTATACCTTTCAGGGAATTTCCTATACATTGGATATTTACTGGGGTCGAATTAAGGCCAACCGTAGTTTTCTGGATTATGGTACCTACGTAGCGATGTTTCCGCACCAGATTGCTGGCCCCATTGTTCGTTATGCCGATATTGCCCCCGAGCTGGCCGAACGTAGCACAACCATCGAGAAGTTTGGTATCGGTGCCGAACGATTTATTCTTGGATTAGCGAAAAAAGTATTGCTGGCCAATACGTTTGCCAGTCTGGCCGATACCATTTTCACCGCCCCGCCCGATAGTTATCCAACCGCAACGGCATGGCTGGGCATTCTGGCCTACTCACTTCAGATTTACTTCGATTTCTCGGGTTACTCCGACATGGCTATTGGGTTAGGGAAAATGGTGGGCTTTGATTTCAAAGAGAATTTCAACTATCCCTACATTTCTCGCTCCGTTCAGGATTTCTGGCGTCGATGGCATATTTCGCTATCGAGCTGGTTCCGTGATTACGTCTATATTCCGTTAGGCGGTAATCGGGGAAATAAAACGCGTACGTATCGCAATCTGCTGATTGTCTTTTTTGTAACCGGACTATGGCATGGTGCTAGTTGGAACTTCATTTTCTGGGGATTGTATCACGGATTGTTTCTTTTGGTTGAACGCGCCGGACTTGGCAAACTACTGGAACGTATCTGGGCACCGATTGCTCATGCTTATACCTTATTAGTAGTGTTAATTGGCTGGGTGTTTTTCCGGGTTGAGACGTTTGGGGCGGGTGTCGACTATCTGAAGAAAATGTTTGGACTGGCAACTTCGTCAGCTTCAGCCATTGCCTACCCACCATCTTACTTCCTAAACGCCGAACTGCTCGTTACGTTGATGTTAGGAATTTTGTTCGCAACGCCGATATTTCCGATGTTTCAGCGCTGGTGGGAACGCTTGCTGGCGCGGCTGGCATCGACTCGTTTTTTATTCGATTCGGTTTATGTGGTTGGTCTGTTTGGTTTGTTTGTTTTAGCTGTGATGTATCTGGCGGCTGACACCTACAATCCATTTATTTATTTCCGGTTTTAATCAGGCACGAACCAATGACTCAAAAATCATCGACTGATACGAACGTTCGGGCTGAGCAACATTCCAGTGCCAGTAGTGGAGCACAGCGTTTCAAAACCATCGTGGTTGGTGTAGGATTTGCCTTATTGCTCATTCTACCAACGCTAGATCAGATACTAAACTTGTCGGCAGGCTTCAAAAGCACCGAGAAGAGAATTCTGACGCCATTTCCTACGTTTCAGTTTCCGCGTGTACAAACATTCATTGCCCAGTTTGGACAATACTATAAAGAAAATTTTGGCTGGCGGAATGCGCTGTTTTATCAGTACAGCCAATTTAAATACAAAATTCTCGGTACGTCGCCCTTGCCCGAAAAGGTGGTTGTGGGTAAAAACGGCTGGTTCTATCCCGGAAATAGTGTTGGTCAGATAGTCGATCAGCACCGGGGCGTATCCATAATTCGAACTGATACGTTGGCGTCTATTGTCCGTAACCTGACTCAGTTGCAGCAGCAATTGACGGCTCAGGGTGCTAAATTATACGTACTGGTTGCGCCAGATTCGTATACAATTTATCCCGAAAATGCGCCCGAAAATCTTCAGCTAAAACCGCAAACGTCGAATTTTGACCGATTTAAAGCGTACATGAGTCAGCATACAAGCATCCCGGTGGTTGATGTGCGGGATTCGCTACGTGCCGCTAAATCCGAGCGGGTGATTTACTGCCAGACCGATACGCACTGGAATGATTACGGGTCTATGGTTGCTACGTTAGGACTGGTGGAGCGCGTTCGACAAGATTTTCCGAAGATGCCAAAACCCAGCCGTTCCGATTATACGGTTCAACCGTTTAAAGGGGCTGGTGGTGATTTGGTGACCATGATTGCGCTGAATCGGGAGTTTATCGACACTGTTTCGTACCGGGTTATTCCAGCAACGTTTCTGCGGACAAAACAGACTGAAACCACTGAAAATATTGAAGTTGGTTTGCCCACGCAACGGTTTGTGAGTAAGTCGAACGATGCACCCAAATTGTTGTTGATTGGTGATTCGTTTAGCTTCTCGATGAATCAGTTTGTGCCGAATTATTTCCGGGAATCGTACCTGATACGTACCCACCATTTCGACAGAAAGCTGTTCCAGAGCGAGCGCCCGGACGTAGTGGTGATAGAAATTGTTGAACGAAACATTGGCATGTTAGGGCAGCTCTAAGGCGATAACAATAGAATGAATACAACCCGAACTCGAGTAATTGCATTTGTTTTCGCTGGTATGCTGATTTTGCCCGTGCTTGATAAGCTGCTGGGTTTATCGAACCGATTTACCAGTACCGAAAACCGAGCTATTAGTAATCGGCCCGCTTTACATTTTCCGCACGTTCGCACCTTCGTTAAACAGTTTGACCAGTACTATAAAGAAAATTTTGGCTGGCGGAATGCGCTGTTTTACGTCTATAGCCGGTGGAAATTCAAAATTCTCGGTACGTCGCCCCTGCCCGAAAAAGTAGTGGTTGGTAAAAACGGCTGGTTTTACCTCGGAAACAACTACAACCGCGTTGTCGATCAGCACCGGGGCGTTCTGCCACTTTCGGCTGATTCGGCGCGAATCATAGCGACTCATTTAACGCTTCGGCAGCAGGAACTGGCACATCAGGGAATTCGGCTCTACGTATTGATTGCGCCCGATTCGCACTCGATTTATCCCGAAAATTTACCCGATCACCTGCAACCAAGCCCGAACCCGTCACGGTTAGACGTACTACGTCAGGCGATGGCTTCTACTACGGTGCCGTTTTTAGATATTCGCGATACGTTACGTTCCGCCAAATCCGATTATATAGTTTATAACCAGACAGATACACACTGGAACGATTACGGTACGTTGGTGGGCTGCGCAGCATTGCTTACCCGAATTCGAGAGGATTTTCCAACAGTGCCGCCAGTACGTATCGCCGATTATCATATAGAGAAACAGAAAGGTGGCGGTGGCGATCTGGTAACAATGCTAACCCTGCAACAGGAGATAAAAGATCCTGTATTCTATTACATTACGTTCCCTGAAAAGCTGGAAGGTCGTAAGCTTGCTACCGTGCCAAATGAACGGTTTGGCTTTCCCTCAACGCGTCTTGCCGGTTCTGGTACTAACCGCCTGTTGCTCATTGGTGATTCGTTTAGTCACAGCATGATGCATTATTTACCGGGCTACTTTGAGCAATCATTTTTCGTACGAGACGACCGACTTGATCCGGCTGTTCTCAAATCTGAACGCCCCAATATCATTGTAGTTGAGGTAGTTGAACGTAACATTAATAAACTCGCTACGTTGTAACTGCATTAAAAAAGCAAAGGTCGAACAGTTGATGCCAACCGTTCGGCCTTTGCCTATCACCTTTAGCTGTTTTGTTTCTTAGTTCATTGTCAAATCGGCCACAACGGGTAAGTGATCGGATGCGTATTGCTCATCAATAACCCGCGTCGATACGTTCGAAAACGTGCTGCCTGATTTATACATGATAAAATCGATGGTTCGGTTCGGGTTTTTAACGGGAATCGTAAACCCGCATTCCTGACAGCTCCGCGTAAACATCTTGTCGAAATACTGAATGACCTTGCTATCAGGCAGGGCGTTAAAATCACCTGCTAGAATCATTGGCGTTTTTGAATCACCGAAATGCTTCACAATCAATTCGGACTGAATCACCCGGTTGTCTTCTTTCAAATCGAGATGCGTGCTGGCAAAGGTAATTTTTTTGCCTTTCGCTACGTCTACCGTTATAGCGGCAATAGTTCGGATTTCGCCACCGATGGCCGGATCAACAGGAAGGGTATATCGTATTGATTCAAGAATGGGAAAACGTGAGAGAACCGCTACGCCATAATCGCCCCCCTGATGGTCGATGGCTTTTGAGAAGAAATAGTGCATGCCGGTCAACCGGGCCAGCTCTTTCGCCTGATCGACACCTTTCCCCGAACGTTCTGTGTTCACATCAACTTCCTGTAACGCAACCAAATCGGGTTTCTCCTTCGAAATGACGCGGGCAATGGCGTCAATCTCAATGTTTGTTCCAGCCGACGGCGGGTTGCAATGGTGTATGTTATAGGTCATTACCCGCAGTTTCGTCGGCTTTTGCCCAGATGACGTAGCGTTTTTGGCCGGGTCGTTGTGAGCATAGGTAGTGACGGAAATCAGGAAAAGAAAAAGTAGTTTTTTCATTGGAGTAACGCGGACAGGATGTCCGCAAGTTAACATGGTGGATGGGATGCTGGTGCGCCAGCCCGGCCGCACTACGTTCGTGCCTTTTTAGGAATAGTGTATTTACCAACTACTTCACCATCGTCACGTATCATTTTCAGATTCATTTCTTTCGGCGTAGCGTGGAGCTTTATTAACGTCCGGTTTCCTTCTATTGGGCCGCCACCAATTACGATTGGGTAATTGTGGGAAGCATCGGCGTCATGCGTACCGTAACGATGAGTATGCCCCGAAATCTGGATATCTATTTTTGCTTTGTTCAGCAACGGACCAAATACTTCGCGGCAATGCAACGGACCATGCCAGTCGCCCGAATGGTACGGTGAAATGTGGATAAGCACGACCCGATAAGGCGCTTTCTTGAACTCAGGACTTTCGATTTCCTTTTCAAGCCACTTTTTCTGCACTTCCCGATACCGGTCAAAGGCCGATAAACCGCCATATTCAACGCTGTCGTCGGTTTTGTCTTCGCCCGAATCCAGCACGACGAAACGTACCGGCCCTCGTGTGAAAGCGTAGTAAAATTTATTCTCAGGATAGGCGTAGTAACTCGGAATGTGCCGCGAAAAACTACCCCGGCATTCGTGGTTTCCCTGCGTCAGAATGAACGGCAACTCGGTAGAAAAAATATCGACAGTTGGCTTTATCAGGTGATCGACCATCTGCTGCTCATCCGTGACCCAATCAAAACAATCGCCGTTGAATACCACAAAATCGTAATCGCGTTTATTGCCCGTATAGCCGTGACGATAAAGCAATTGCGGAATAATCTGCGGACGGTCGTGAATGTCGTTGAAGATAACCAGCTTCAATTCTTCTTCATTCTCGGCGGGCGTTTTAAAACCATACATCGGACTGCTAATGGTTTCACCAAACTCAACTTTCGAGCCTTTGTACCCCAGAACTTCTGTCGAAACGATTTTGTATTTGTGCTCGGTACCGGGCTTTAGATCAGTCAGAGTAACTTTATTGATGCGGTTGTTCGCTTCAATAAGCCCGTTGACGTAGCCAAATTCGCGCTTACTTGTATGGGCTCCGGCGCCATATTCGACCCAGCTAAAGCAGTTTTTGTGGGTAATCCACATAATGGTAACCTCGCTGGTGTCCATATTTTGCAGATACGGGCCAACTACGAAATGGTTTTTCTCGTCGGCTTTGACCGATGAATTGGTTTCGGCCAACGTAGCAGAAGTCGGAATCAGGCTAAGCGCACCTAGTTGCGACATTTTTTCGAGGAACGACCGTCTGTCAGATAGCATAATGAAGGGATCTAGGAAGTATGGGCCAAGCTCCAGCTTGGCCCTTGTCGTTACTGACTCTAGTTACCACGGGCCAGGCTGGAGCTTGGCCCATACATGCTTACCAGTTCGGATTCTGCTTGAGGTTCGTATTCAGCAGCAGTTCCTGCGTTGGAATTGGGTACAGGTAATCGCGGGTTTCGTTAAACTTCTTGTTAATGTGTCCATTGACCACGATGTTACCGCCTTTGTTACCGTTTTCGAGCAGAATTTCGCTGCCTAATTTAAGTACCTGTGCACCCGCTACAGTTGGCTTTGTGCCTTCGTAGATAACGAAATCAACTTTGCCGTTTTTATCCAGATCATAACTACCGGGGCCGGGGAAATACATGCCTTTGTATACTTTGGTCAGCAGTTGGCCTTCTTTCCAACGGATAAGATCATCCCAGCGGAAGAAGTTTTCCATAACCAGTTCGATACGTCTTTCGCGACGGATTTCCATAATCACGCCTTTGTTCGCACCTGTCAACTGCGTGTATTGCAGTGCCTGATACGGGTCAGGATTGGCATTGGCCGCTGCCAGATTGATGTTCGGCATACCAACCCGGTCGCGGGTTAATTTGGTCGACAGGTCGAGGTCGGCCTGGGTTAACGTACCGCGTTCGGCTTTGGCTTCGGCATAGTTCATCAGGACTTCGGCATACCGGAAAATAGGCATATCGGTAATGTCCTTAGTGAACGTATCCCATTTCGGTGCCGAAACAAATTTAATCAGTTGATACCCTGTCACCGTAGCGCCGAATTCAGGCGTAAGTGGTGTAGTTTCGCCGATACGTGTGTAGCCCGGTGTTCGAATGGTTTGCGACAAACGAGGATCGCGATTTTGAACTTCATCGGCAAACTGCATAGTTTCATAGCCTTTGATGTCCGTAAAACGGGTGCCGTCAGCCATCAGGTAGCTGTTCACCAGTTTCTTTTCCAGGCCGGGTTTACCATACGATGCCGTCATTGTGTAATAATTCAGGTTATGATATACCTGCAATTCATCGCTGAAATCACGCGCCAGAATTACCTCATCAGGAATAGCATTGTCCGAAGAAAACAGCCTCATATAAGCCGTTGCGGGGGTGGCTTTGTAAATGGTGTAGCCACTGCTTTTCATCAGGTTGTCAGAAGCTTCTATGCTGGCATCCAGAAACTTATTGGCATCGGGCAGACTGAATTCGGGATGGTATTTCCGGAACGTACCTTCATACAGGCCGACTCTTGATTTCAGTGCCAGTGCGGTCCATTTTGTAACGCTATATACCTGACGTGACCCATCAAGCGTAGCAACGGCAAAATTTAAATCTGCCATCACCGAATCCATCACCATGGCACGAGAATCGCGGGCTTTGGTTAGCATATCGGCGTCCGACACTTCGATTGCACCGTTATACCAGGGCACATCGCCGAAGCGCTTTACCATATTGAAGTAGAAATAAGCCCGGAAAAATTTCGCCAGACCGTTGTATTTCGCTACTGCTTTTTTGTCGGGGCATTTGTCTGAATTAGCCAGAAAGTAATTGATGTTACGTAGCGTACCCCAACTCCAGCCACCTCCACTCGTAGGAACGATACGTGTTCCCTGCAATTCGTCGCGCAGACTGTTTTTGACAACATTATCTACATCTTCGTTGTAAACATCCTCGGCCGATGGCAGGGAATTGTAGAAGGAATTTGTGTAAAGAAGCAGGTCATTCTCTGTCTTAAAGAACGTTTCGGGAGAAATAGCATCTTCGGGTAATCGGTTCAGATCGCACGAGACCAAACCGATGGCAATGGCGATAAAGCTGATTAGTTTTTTCATCTGAATACGTATGGAAATCGGCTTAGAACGTAAGGTTGAGGCCGGCAGAAATCGTTTTCGACATTGGGTACGTCCGTCCGTTGGTACCGTCGCCATCGAGCTGTTCGGGATCAATGTATTTAGTACGTAGTGGCGTGAATGTCAGTAGGTTTTCACCACTGAAATAGATGCGCGCTCTGGAAAGGCGTATTTTCTTGGTGATGCTTTGCGGAATGCTGTAGCCAATGACTATATTTTTCAGGCGTAAGTAGCCTACGTTCTGGATATAGCGGTCGTTGGGCGAACGTAAATCTCCGCCATCGTTAAGCGCCGTATAACCTCTCAGGATTGGGAAATAAGCGTCTGGGTTTTCTGGTGTCCAGACATCGTCAGCAAATTTCTCTGGAACGAATGAGTAATATGGACGTGAGTAAGGTCCCCAGAATTTATCGGCGTTATTGCCCGGATACCAGTTTTTCCGAAGAATGCCCTGCGCCAGTACCGATACGTCGAAACCATTCCAGGAAGCACCCAGATTCATACCGTAGCGGTAGCGTGCCCGGTCGTTACCCACAATAATTAGATCGCCGTGATTTGCCAACGTATTGGCTCCCTGATCGATTTTACCGTTGCCGTCCAGATCGTTGAATTTAATGTCGCCCGCCTGAAGCTTACTCCACTCACCCGGAGCGCTTAAGCGTTGACGGTTTACCAACGTCTGATCGACGGTATAGGCCTGAGCTTCTTCATTGGTTTTAAAATAGCCAGCCATCGAGTAACCCCAAATATCGCCAATGACCTGACCTTCGTAACGGCTCGACAGAATCTTGTTCGGATTATCAAACTTGGTGATAGTCGATTTAGAATCTGAAAGCATGAACGATACGTTGTAGGAAAATGGCTTGCCTGCCACTTTCACATTGTCGCGCCATGATAGGGCTAATTCAAAACCTTTCGTTTGAAGGTCGCCCGCGTTTTCAGTTGGTACACTGGCACCATAAACCGCTGGCAACACTTTACCCGGCACGAGCATGTCGGTGGTGTTACGTACATATGCATCGAACGACATATTCAGTCGGTTTTTGAGCAACGTAGCGTCCAGACCGAGGTTGGTAGTGGTCGCTTTTTCCCATGTTAAACTTTCCGAAATCGGGTTTGGGCTGTTTACGTAGAAAAGCTTCTGGCCGTTATTGATCCAGCTCGATTGTGCTGTTGGCATAATCTCTACGTATGGATAGTAGTTCGACGACGTAGTGTTGTAAGGGACAGCGTTCGAACCCGGAGGTAGCTGGTTGCCTAACGTACCATATGATGCCCGGATTTTCAGGTTGTCGATAACGCTACGTGCCGATTCGAAGAATTTCTCTTCGCTAATCCGCCAGCCCGCCGATACCGATGGGAAGAAACCGTACCGACGACCTGTACCAAAGCGTGATGTACCATCGTAACGGCCATTCAGTTCAAAAAGGTATTTTCCCTGATAATCGTAATTAGCCCGGAAGAACGCACCAAATAATGCATACTGAAACGCATCACCCGACGACAATTGTTCGCCCGTTCCCAGATTCAGATCGTTCAGGCTTTCCGAAAGTAGATTCTTGCGTGCACCAAATAAACGCTGGTGTTTACGAGTCTCATGGTTCAGGCCGGCTGTAAGGGCAAAATAATGTTTGCCAAACGTCTGATTATAAGAAGTATATAGGTTCGCTGCCGTTGCAGGGTCAAACCAGAGTGTTTTCCGGTACTGGTCAACGTTGTAGTTGGGTACAGTTGTCAGAATACCTGGCTGAATCGAATATTGCGCTACTGCCGACCGATACCAGTCGTCAGCGATATAAAATGAGTACGAATAGTTTCCAACCAGATTCCAGTTCTTGGTAAAGTCAACTGTAACCGAGTTAATAGTTGTCAGTTCGTGCACTTTCTTCTCACCACCCGCAACGCCTTTCAGCAGGTTCGCAAACAGACCATCGCCAATGGAGTAGTTGTTTTTCAGCGTATTATACGTAGCGGTTCCATCAGGGTTGAGAGGGGCATAAGCGGGTAGCGCGTGTACGGTAATAGCCACAAAGTTGGAATTTGCACCGCCTTCCAGACCCGGATATGAATATCTCGAATCGAAATATTGGGTGTTATTGCTCACTTTGAGCCAGGGCGTTAACTGCGCATTGATTTTGCTACGTAGTGTATACGACGTAAACTTATCGGTGTTGATGCGCATAATTCCGTCTTTCTCAAAAACCGAACCCGACAGAAAGTAATTGATTTTATCGGTTCCGCCCGAAAGGTTCAGGTTGTGCTGTTTCGACGGTTCAGTCATTACAAACAGCGTATTCCACCAGTCGTAGTTGCCGTAATAGTTATAAATGTCCTTGCCGTTTACGTTTTTCACGACCGTCCACGGGCGAGCTGGGTTTTCAACTTTATCGTACCGACGCGCTTCCAGTTCTTTGTAATCTTCCTGCGAATAGCGCGTGTAGCTATTTCCCGTTGCGCGAATAAAAGCTTCGTCGTTCAGCATGGTGCTTTCATAGCCGTTGGTCATGAATTTGGTGCTTACCGTAGGTGTCGACCAGCCGAAGTTGTTGCTGTAATCGATGGTTGTTTTGCCGTTCTTGGCCGTTTTGGTCGTTACCAGAATAACCCCGAACGCACCCCGCGCGCCATAAATAGCCGAAGCAGCCGCATCTTTCAAAACCGAAACCGATTCAACGTCATTTGGATTGATCCGGTTGATATCGCCCGGAACACCGTCGACAAGTACGAGTGGACCACCGCCATTGATCGACGTTTCGCCCCGAACGTTCAGGTTTCCGCCCTGCCCCGGTTGCCCGGTGCTGAAGGTAATGTTCAGGTTCGGTACCATACCCTGAAGAATCTGCGACATGTTGTTCAGTGGGCGGTTTTCCAGCTCTTTTGCCTGCACCTGCGAAACAGCACCCGTCAGGTTCACTTTTTTCTGCGTACCATAACCCACCACAACCAGTTCTTCGAGGGTTTTATTATCAGCCACCAACGTAACGTCGAGTGTCGAACGATTTCCCACCGCGATTTCCTGCGATGTGTAGCCAACGAAGCTGAAAACCAGTACCGCCGAGGCATTGGGTACCGTAATTTCATACGCGCCGTTTCCGTCGGTAGTAGTACCGCGTGTGGTTCCTTTTATTACCACACTTACACCCGCCAGTGCGCCCTGTCCATCGGCTGCCGTAACGCTACCTTTAATTCGAATATCGGCTGGGGTGAACGTAGTAATGGGCCGACTTTTAAGCTCTTCCAGAAACGAAGTTTGTTTATTTGCTTTCTCACGGGCAAGCACAATCTGCTCATTGATAAGCTTATACGTAATGCCTCTGGGTGAGAGCAACTGATCTAATACTTTCGATAATTTTTGATTTTTCTCATCAATCGACACCTGCTCTTTCAGTGAAATCCGACTGCTGTATACGAATCGGGTGTTCACTTTATCCTGAATCAGATCCAGTGCTTCTTTGAGCGTTACGTTGTTGAGACGAAGTGTAATATCCTTATTTAGAATAGATTGTGCCGAAATTTCTCTGGCGTCTGCCATGCTAACCAACAGCACAGCCAGAAGGCACTGAAGTAATCCGTATCGCATAATCTTTCGCCAGTCAACGGACTTGTTAAGGAGTGTTTTTTGCATAATTTTGATTGTCAAATGGTTCGTCACTGTTTGATTGATCATCCTTTCGTTCGGTGGTACGAATTGAGAAAAGGATGGTTTTATTTGGGCCGGGGTGGTGGTACACTCCGGTTTTTTTGTTTTATAGTCAGTTTTAGGTGGTTTTCAGCATAGTTGAATTCTGATTTACGGGTCAATAATTGAGATTATATATTGTTGCTACGTTGAGGTTTATTCGCAAGGAGCACCGTCGATCATAATGATGTTATTGGACATGGTGTACGTAACATCGAGCGCAGTACATAACATTTCCATTATGTCTGGTAACGACTGCCGTTCGAAGTCAGCATTGAGTCGGCAGTTAGTAAGTTTTGGGTTAGCCAGATGGAACGTTATATGATAGCGTTGCTGGAGTTTTGTAATTACCTGGCTCAGCGGGGTGTTATCGAAAACAACCGTAATTGGCTCGTAAATTTCCTTGCGAATCTGTGTCGGAATAAGCGTTGCTACCAACCGCTTCGACTCGGTTTCGAAGGTGGCCTGCTGTTGTGGAGCCAGAATAATCTGTTGCTCTTTTTTATCCTGATCGGGCGCGCTTACCTGTACACGACCTGTGACGACCGCGATCTGAAAAACCTTGTTTCTTGCCAGAGCCTTTACGTTGAAACTGGTGCCAAGCACTTTGATTCTCATTTCACCACTCTGAATGAAAAAAGGGCTGGTTTTATCTTTTTTAACATCGAAGAACCCCTCTCCCGAAAAGGATACTAATCGTTGGGCTTTATCAAATTTTTTCGGGTAGGTAATATCCGCCCCAGATTGCATCCAAACTGAGCTTCCATCGGGAAGCGTGTGCATAACCGGGCGCGATTTCTGATTAACAAACCGGACGGTATTGGCTAAATCCAGTTGGAGTGGTCTTTGTATGGTCGTCTGATTAAAGGCGGCAATCTGCTCGGCCGAATCACGATACGTTACGTAAAATCCCAACGCCAGAAGAATGGAAGCTGCGAGCCAGCACGTCCAGCCCCACGAAATTTTTCGAATAACAGGCTGATGTTCAGGTGCAAGGTTTTCCTGAATGTTGGTGAACGTATCATTTTGTAATTGCCGTTGCTCGGTTTCAGGTAGCGAACTGAGAAAATCAGTATCGCCTTGCAACGTAGCATACCAGGCTTCTACCTGCTGTTTTTCCTGCTCTGTACATTCGTTCCGAAGGTATTTGTCAAGTAGTTGTGGTGAAATTTTCAGCATGGTTTAGGGCGATTACAAAACCTAAGTCGCCTACCAAAAGCCCAACCCTTACTCTACGCAGAAAAATTTATCACTTTTTTGCCGCAAAGAACGTAGCACGAATCACTTCGCGATTTTGCGAAAACCTTTGCGCTTAAAAAGAACTATCAATTACACTCAAGTTTGAGGCAGCTAATCACAGATTTTGGAATACGTTTCAGTTTTTCGCACGAATAATCGCCTTCTGATAAAGCTATTCGCGTCCACTTATTGCCATCGTTATAACGTATCACCTGACTGGCTCCCTGCGAGGTTTGCTGCTTGTTTTTGTCCAGTAAAGTAAGTCCTGCTTCAACGTAATTGCCGCAAGTCCCGCCACTCGGATTTTCGGACTTTTGCTGATAGACAATAGTTGCCGTTTTAAGTTCGGCGACGTAATCAATTGCTCCGATTGTGATTCGTAGATACGTATCGTTTTCGCTGTGGGCATCGGGTTCACTGGCTTCCCGGACGAGGTGCCTGATTAGAAGATTTTCCTGTTTTGTCTGCGCTAATGCGATTTCGGAAGACAGTGCCAACGTAACAAACAGCGAGTAGAGAAAAGAGAGAGGGCTAACGTTCATCTGGATAGAATTTATGAAAATTTGCGGATAACGTAGTAAACGTAGCGTATGAAATAGCTCTTAAACGCTTAACTATATATTGAGCAGGGCTGACTTTATAAATGGCGGTTTGCTACGTCTGTCGGTGGTTTTTTGCTCTGTTTATACTTGTATAGATTAACCTGATTCTTGTCCTATGATTACATTCTGTAGAACCGTTGCTGTTTGTTTTTTCGTCGCCCTGCAAGCGGTTGCCCAGACGAACATTCCAATCGAAACCGCTGATTTTGCCCTGGTACTCCAAAGCGATAAGGAGAATTATCTGCATATGGTGTATGCTGGCAAAAAAATAAGTCAGACCGATGATTATAAGAATATTTTCGATACGTATCATTTCCCGAGTGGCAACAGCGGTATTTACAGCCACGTCTACACGCCCGCAGGCACCTGGAATCTCGTTGAACCCGCTATTCAGGTTACTCATGCCGACGGAAACCCATCGCTCGAGCTAAAATATGTGTCGCACCAGACGGCTAAACCTGACGCAAATACTACGTTGACCACCGTTGAACTGGCCGACCCGGTTTATAAAACAACGGTTAAGTTATTTTATAAAACCTGGACGAAGGAAAACGTAATTGAGCAGTGGGCTGAGGTTACCAATCAGGAAAAAGGTTCGCTGGTGTTACAGAAATACGCGTCGGCCAATCTGTTCTTTCCGAATAAAGAATTTTACCTGACCAGCTTTCAGGGCAAGTATCTGAAAGAAATGCAACCCGCCGAGGAGAAACTCCAGCAGGGTATTCGCACCATCGACTCCAAATTGGGTACACGCGCTATGTTGCTGGGGTCGCCTAATTTTATCGTCTCGTTCGATCAGCCTGCACAGGAAAATTCGGGCATGGTGATGCTGGGTCAGTTAGCATGGAGTGGTAATTACAAGCTTGATTTTGAGGTCGATTCTTACAAAACACTTCGGCTCATTGCTGGCATCAACCCCTATGCATCGGCCTATACGTTACCAGCCGGAAAATCATTCAAAACACCGGCACTCGTTTATACACTTTCGGATAATGGTACGGGGAAAGCCAGTCGCCAGCTGCAAAGCTGGGCCAGAAAATACCGGGTGCTTGATGGGCAAGGCGACCGCCTTACGTTGCTGAATAACTGGGAAGCTACGTATTTTGATTTCGATGAAACTAAACTATCGGGTCTGATTACGGACACGAAAAAATTAGGTGCCGATATGTTTCTGCTCGACGATGGCTGGTTCGGAAATAAATACCCACGTAACGATGATCACGCTGGTCTTGGCGATTGGCAGGAAAACGTAAAAAAACTGCCGCACGGAATCGGTTATCTGGTAAAAGCGGCAAAAGAAACGGGTGTAAAATTCGGAATCTGGATTGAGCCGGAAATGGTGAACCCGAAAAGCGAGCTTTACGAAAAACACCCCGACTGGATAATCCGTCAGCCGGAACGCCCTGAGAAATATTACCGAAATCAGTTAGTCCTTGATCTGTCGAACCCACAGGTTCAGGATTTCGTATTTGGCGTGGTCGATAATCTGTTTACCAAAAACCCTGAGCTGGCGTTTATTAAGTGGGATTGTAATGCCGTGATTTACAATGCATATTCGGCGTGGTTGGCTAAAAATAAACTGCCGCAATCACACCTTTACGTCGAGTACGTGCATGGTTTGTATAAAGTGCTGGAGCGGATACGTAGCAAATACCCAAAAGTACCAATGATGCTTTGTTCGGGTGGCGGTGGCCGGGGCGACTACGAAATGCTGAAATATTTCACCGAGTTTTGGCCCAGCGATAATACCGAACCTATTGAGCGGATTTTTCAACAGTGGAATTACTCCTACTTTTTCCCGTCGCTTACGGTCGATTGCCACGTAACGGACTGGGGCAAGCAACCGATCAAGTTCCGGGTCGACGTAGCGAGTATGGGGAAAATGGGTTTCGATATTGTGGTTAGCCATCTGAATCAAAACGACCTGATCTTTTGCCAGCAGGCACTCAAAAATTACGATAACTTCAAATCGACTGTCTGGCACGGCGAACAATATCGACTGGCCAGCCCTTACGAGAATCCATTTGCTTCGGTTGCTTACGTCAGTGCCAGTAAAGACAAAGCAATCATGTTCTCATATTTTCACTCTAGTCAGGTAGTCGAAACCGGCTCGAACCGTCCTGTTCAGTTAGCCGGGTTAGATGCTAACGCCAAATACCGTATTACTGAACTGAATCTGTATCCGGGCACGAAATCGACAATTGAGCAGGGGAAAACGTATAGCGGCTCGTTTCTGATGAACGTAGGAATAAACCCCGATGTAAACGCCCGCCGGACAAGCGTAGTGCTTGAACTAACCAAAGTCAATTAATACAAAACCGGGTTCGCTACGTAGCGAACCCGACTTGTTACGTAGGTAATAAGTTAAACGTAGCGTTTTACGACAGGAAGAAAAGCAACAGATAAGCGTAGTACTCTTTCAGATGCGTACGTAGCAGACGTAGCGCTTTTGTGATGTGTTGCTCAACTGTTTTTTCTGAAATGGCCAGTTGCTGAGCGATTTCCCGGTTGGAATGACCTTTCCGGCTACTGATAAATACTTCCTTGCATTTAGGCGGCAGTAACTGAAGTCCTTTTTCGTATTGTTCCTGTAAATCAGAGGCTAACAAATCCTGATCGGTCGAGGCTTCGTATTCGTTCTGTTCAATGCCTGCCTGAGCGTAGTAATATTGCCGGGTATATTCTTTACGATAGTGCGAGATTATGAGGTTTTTAGCCGTCGAAAAGAGATACGAACGGCTTGACTGAATTGACTGGCTGCTACGTTGTTTCCAGATGCTGATGAAGGCTTCCTGTACAATTTCCTGCGCAATAAATCGGTCATTTACCTTACTAAAGGTATAGTTGAACAATGGCCGAAAATAGCAATTGTAAAGGCTGACAAATTCCTTCTCATCTTCACTTTCATCGGAATAGGTCGTAAAAATTGAGCTCATAGCCTGAATCTCCTAAGTCCGTTCAATTGATTGATAGGTGATACAAAGTTCGGTTCGCTTTATTTTTAATCGTTTGTCGCTGAATTAAGAATTCGTACAGTTTTCTGTATCAATAATAACAAATTTTTAACAGTAAATCTATTGAATTCATGCTTCGCACACCTATTGGAAAGAGCTGACTTGAAGTCAGCAGGCTCGGAGGATAAACCTTTTTATGGTAGAAAAATCGGCGAAAAAACGTAGTAAACAGTAATTTCGTTGGTTAGTACAATCCGGATAAATAATGTTAATTTATATATCTTGTTTATGAAAAAAAGTTTTTCGCCTGCTGTTGGGGCGTTAGCGCTTATTGGTTTATTGGTTGCGTTTCGCCCACAGATTGAGCTGACGCCCGACAAGCCAACTGTTTCTCATCGAAATGCTACGTCACCGAAAAATATTATTTACATTCTGGCCGACGATCATCGGTATGATTTCATGGGTTTCACAGGTAAGGTTCCCGGCCTGAAAACCCCAAACCTCGACCGGCTGGCCCATGAAGGGGCGCATATTCCCAATGCGTTTGTGAGCACGGCGCTCTGTTCGCCCAGTCGCGCTAGTATTCTGACAGGCCAGTATGCACACACGCACAAGGTTGTCGACAACTTTGCGCCACTAACGCCCGGCCTGAAATTTTTTCCGCAGTACCTCCAAAAAGCGGGTTATAAAACGGCTTTTCTGGGAAAATGGCACATGGGTAATACCGACGATGCGCCACAACCCGGTTTCGGTTACTGGCTGAGTTTCAAAGGGCAGGGCGTTTATTATAACCCGATATTCAACATAAACGGTAAACAGGTTGCGCATAAAGACAGCAGCTATACCAGCGATTTGCTGACGGATTATGCGCTGAAATGGCTTGGTACGTTGGATAAAAACAAACCGTTTTGCCTGTACTTATCGCATAAAGCAGTTCATGCCGATTTTCAGCCCGCCCGTCGGCACCGCAATACGTATCGGACGATGCCGATTCAGTATCCGGAAACGATGTATCTGACGGCCAGTGATACAAGCAAAGTCTGGGGCGAATCGAAGTCAAAACTCGGCCCAAATCTGAAAGTGAACATGGCCGATATGCCAAACTGGGTGAAGCAACAGCGGTATAGCTGGCACGGCGTCGATTATCTCTATCACGGTACCATCGATTTCAACGATTTCTATCGCCAATACTGCGAAACGTTGCTAGGCGTCGATGATAGCGTTGGGCGCGTATTGAAATGGCTGGAAGAAAACGGTCAGTTAGAAAATACGATGGTCGTTTACATGGGCGACAATGGTTTCAGTTTCGGTGAGCGTGGGCTGATCGACAAACGGCACATGTATGAAGAATCGATGCGGGTTCCGTTGTTGGTACGTTGCCCGGCGGTTGTAAAACCGGGTTCTAAAGTTGAACAGGTTATTCAGAATGTTGATCTGGCACCTACATTTCTGGCTTATGCCGGTTTGCCCAAACCTGCTCAAATGCAGGGAAATTCATTTTTGCCGATCCTAAAAGGCGAAAAGGTATCCTGGCGCGATCGGGCTTTCTACGAATATTATTGGGAAGCCGATTTCCCGCAAACGCCCACAATGTTCGGCGTTCGGACGAGCCGCTACAAGTACATCTTCAATCACGGCGTTTGGGATGCCAACGAATTATATGATTTACAGAGCGATCCGCAGGAAGTGAACAATTTGATACGTAGCAAAGAGCATCAGGAAATTGCGAAAGATTTACGGAATCAGGTGTTTGACTGGCTCGAATCGACCAATGGCCTACAAATCCCGCTTCACCCCATCCGCCAAAAACGGAACGACCATCGGTACAAGGGCAATTATTGATACGTAGTAAAAAAGCAGGGGTTGCTGGGGTGGCAGGGTAAAGCCGGGAAGCGTCAATACTTTTCCCAGCTTTACTACGTCTAAGTATTAGCACTATTTGACTCAGGTTTCTTAAATTTGATTTATGCAGGTACAGGTAAATATAGATTTCGACCAACTGGTCAAAATCGTCAGAGAATTGCCACCCGGACAACTTAGACAGCTCAAGGCAGAAATTGAGAAAGAAACGATTGTCGCTAAAGCAAAAACAAATTTAGAGTCACTGCTTTTAAATGGGCCTGTTGCGACAAAGAAGCAACTAGACGTAATTAATAGTAATAGAAAAGCGATTAACCAATGGCGAACAACATAATATTGGTTGATACGTCTATTCTTATTGACTATTATCGCAAGACCGAGAAAAGCAATTCTGTTTGGCTAGCCTTAGTAAGGCAGGGCTATGAATTTGCTATTTCAGCGATTACTAAATACGAAATATATACTGGCGCTACTCAAATCCAGTTAGCTTTTTGGGATAGTGTTCTGCAAACCATTTCTGTAATACCTTTTGATGAAAGATGTGTGGATACCGCCGTTACCATCAATTCAAATCTTAAACGAAAAAGAAAGCAAATTGACATTGCCGATTTATTTATCGCTGCCACTGCTGTAACACATAATCTGGCATTTGCCACATTGAACAAAAAACACTTCGAGCGCATTGACGAGCTTATTCTGATTGAGTAGAGCTTACATTTTCATTTCTCGAGTCATTCCTTACAACCCCTGCCACGCTATATAAAATCTACATAACGAAAAAAAAGCCAGACATTTGCGGCTACGTTCTTCGTTATAGTTCGGTATGAAATCTGCGCTTTCTTCTACGCTTATTGTCGTAGCCGCTTTAATTGCGGTAAATATATTGTCGGCTTTTGTGTTTTTTCGGCTCGATTTAACGCAGGAAAAACGCTATACGCTCTCTGGTGCTACAAAAACGCTCCTGACCGATCTGCCCGACGATATACACGTTGACGTTTATCTGACGGGGGATTTACCGCCGGGTTTCAAACGACTCGAAAACGCCGTTCGCGAAACACTGGATGAATTTCAGGCTCGCGCTGATCGAACCATTACGTATCGATTCATTAATCCAGACCAGATTACGAATCCGGATGCCAAAGCAAAGCTGATTGATAAACTGCAACAGCGGGGGCTTTTACCGACTAATCTGTTTGCGAGCGAAGGCGGTAAACGTACTGAAAAACTGGTATTTCCGGGAGCAATAGTTTCCTATAAAGGAAACGAATCGGCGGTGTTATTCCTGAAAGGAAATAAAACGGCTTCGCCTGAAGAACAACTCAATCAGTCCTACGAAGGCGTTGAATTTCAATTAGCGGCAACGATTCGGAAACTTACCCAGACCAAAGAGAATCGCCGGCATGTCGGATTACTTTATGGTCACACGCAGGTGCCTCCTTCGCGATTTGCCGATTTGCTGGCGTCGGTGCAGCAAAATTATGATTTGTTTTTCGTCGATATGGCAAAACCCGGACCCATTGAGGGTATTGATGTATTGCTGGTAATGAAACCCGATACGCCTTTTTCAGACGACGATTTATTTAAAATAGATCAATACGTAGTGAATGGCGGGCGGGCGTTGTTTTTTACCGATGGCCAGCGCGTTGATTCGGTTAGTACGGAGGGAACCTATGCTCAGCCGCTCAATCTGAACCTCGACGATCTGTTTTTTCATTGGGGAGTACGTATCAACCGTGACGTAATAAAAGACTTTTACTGCGCGCCTATTCCGCTCAACGTCGGTAACATGGGCGACAAACCGAATATTCAACTCGTTCCGTGGCGGTTTTATCCGTTGCTGAATAATTTCGGTACCAGTGGCAATCCGATTGTCCGGAATCTCGATGCCGTGTTAGGTCGCTTTGTGAGTTCGCTTGATACGGTACGTGCATCAGGAATTCAGAAAACGCCGTTGCTGCTGACCTCACCCTACACCAAAATTCTGAAAGCGCCTGCACTGATTTCCTATAATGAAGCCCGGCAGCAGCCCGACCCCAAAACGTATGATGGCGGGGTACGTATCGTGGCTTGTTTACTGGAAGGTAAATTTCAGTCGATGTACGCCAATCGAATTTTGCCGGGCGATAAACGAGCGGCTGGCTTCAAGGCGTCCGGCGAAACGTCACGGGTGCTTGTCTGCTCCGACGGCGATCTGGTAATAAATGATGTCGATTACAAACGTAATGCGCCCTATCCGCTGGGTTTCGACCGATACACCCGCAATACGTTCGCCAATAAGGATTTTGCGCTGAATGCGATTGATTACCTGATTGATCCGAATGGTGTTATTGCTGCCCGCTCGCGAACCGTTACGCTACGTCCGCTCGACAAAATTCGGGTCAACGATAACCGCACAGGCTGGCAACTGCTGAATCTGCTTGGGCCGCTTTTGCTGGTGGGTGCCACAGGCTTTATCTGGCAGGTAATACGTCGGCGGAAGTATGGTGTTGGGTAAGCTGTCAGCGCTAAAGAATTGCGCTACGTTGGTGAGTACATTTAGTGAAAATGTGCTTTTACGTTAGCAAGATACTATGATAACGTAATGACTATAAGCCGACTAAATAGCTTTTTTATTTGCCTTTTTCTGCTTGGAAATCAATGGGTACAGGCGCAACAGGCTCACGTAAATCTTGATTGGAATCCGCAGGAAAATACCCAAAACTTACTGCCTTTTGGTGCGAATGTTATCTCACCGGAAGTGCGCGACGACCGTACCGTAACCTTCCGGCTGAAAGCGCCCGAAGCCAAACAGGTTATGCTCACGGGCGGGCCTATGTTGTTGGCTTTATCAGCGAAAGATCCGATTCCGTTTCAGAAAGATAACGACAGTTTATGGTCGCTGACGGTTGGCCCGATCAAGCCCGATATTTACGTATACAAGTTCATTATCGATGGCGTTACGGTGCCCGACCCAAATAATACGCTGACCGGTTTCAACGATCAGCCCGGTTACAGTAATCTGGTTGTTTCGGGCGATGGTCCCGCTTATTATGATGCCAAACCTGTGCCGCACGGAGCTGTAACCCGGCATGTTTACCATTCAGACGTATTAAAGGGTGAGCGCGAAATATATGTCTATACGCCACCCGACTATTCGCCCAAAAAGAAATATCCGGTATTGTATCTGGTGGGTGGAAGCGGTGAGCTGGCGTCGGGCTGGGCACTCGATGGACGGGCAAATTTCATCGCTGATAATCTGATTGCCGAAGGTAAAATGGTACCCATGCTGATTGCGATGCCTAACAATCAGGTGATTCATCGTAGCGACCCAAATCATACCGAAAAAACCTTCCCGCTGTTTGAAGAAGAGCTGAAAAAGCAGATTATTCCGTTTGTGGAGAAATCATACAGCACCCGCGCCGACCGAAAAGGCCGTGCGCTGGCGGGGTTGAGCATGGGTGGTCGGCATACGCAACTGGTAGGATTGAAAAACCTGGATTTGTTCAGTTCGTTCGGCATTCTGAGCGCAGGCGATCCAAATACTGAGACGGTTAGTGCTACGTTCCTCAATGATCCACAAGCCAATCAAAAAGTTGATTATATGCTGATAGGGCAGGGGACAGGCGAAGCCAATGCGCCAATTGGTAAACGGGTGATGTCGCTACGTAACGCCTTGCAGAAACACAACATCAGACACGAATACTACGTTGGTGGCGATGGCGCACACGACTGGGGAACCTGGCGACACCTGCTCTATTATAAATTGCTGCCAAATCTGTGGCAGAAAAAGTAAGCGTCCTCTGTCCTTTTTGCGATAAACCAAACCAGCCCAAATACAAAATCACTCCAACAACCATTAACTAACCATACATGATGAATTTTTCAAAACAAAACATACTGGCCGGATTTGCTAGCCTCTCACTCGCAGTATGTGCCTGTCTCCATACGCCAGCAATACTGGCTCAGGGCCAACAGCGGACGCCAACGCCAAACGATACGTTGAAATCGCCGAAAGTGCTGGACGACAAGCGGGTACTTATTCAGATTTATGCGCCAAAGGCTACCGAAGTAACGGTTGGTGGTGATTTCCTGAACGGTGCCAAACCAATGAGCCTGAATAAAAATGAACAGGGCGTTTGGTCGGTTTCAGTAGGGTCATTGACGCCGGATTATTACACCTATACGCTAATGGTGGACGGTGTTCGGACAATGGACCCTAAGAATCCGGTTATCAAACAAGGAATTGCCAGTATCGAAAACGTAATGCTGCTCCCCGGCTCCGAAACAGCTTTTGAAGATAACAAAGCCGTACCGCATGGCGAAGTGCGGGAAGTCTGGTACTCGTCCAATACGTTGGGTACGATGCGTCGGTTACATGTATACACGCCACCCGGCTATGAACAGAACAAAGGAAAATACCCCGTCTTTTACCTGTTACATGGCGCAGGCGATGATGATTCGGGCTGGAACAGCATTGGTCGGGCTGGCTTTATTATTGACAATCTGCTGGCGGCTGGTAAAGCAAAGCCAATGGTTGTGGTAATGCCAAACGGAAGTATGCCCATGATGCTAACAACTGGTCAGGCCAATCCGGCGCAACACATGAACAAGATGCGGGCGTTGTTTGCCGATGAGTTGCTGAAAGACATTATGCCGTTGGTTGAGAAGACGTATCGAGTTACAACTACGCCCGACACGCGCGCTATCGCTGGGTTAAGCATGGGCGGTTTTCAAACGTTAGATGTTACGTTAACGCGTCCCGAATTATTTAACTACGTTGGTGTATTCAGTTCGGGCTTCTTCGGTAATTCAATTGATGAGGCAGAAACCAAATACGCAAAGGCGCTAAACGATCCCGGTTTTAACAAGGGTAAAAAGCTGTTCTGGATTGGTATTGGCAAAGACGATTTTGTGATGGATTCTAACAAAAAGACGCTGGCTCTGCTGGATAAACATCAGATTAAATACCAATACAAAGAAACTGCTGGTGGGCATACCTGGATCAATTGGCGGCAATACCTCAATGAATACGTACCAATGTTGTTCAAATAAACGGTATTCCGAAAGTTGAAAGTGTTTCGATTCGTCTTTTTGTTGTCCTCACTTCGTTAGGATAACAAAAAGACGTTTGTGTAAAAGTATAGGCCAAATAGATCACCATCTCAATTAAAATGTAACTACAGCAATCCCTTCTGAATATCTTTGCACGTAATAAATGGCGTTATTTAGTCGGTACGCCCCAGAAATAACATTCTTTAGCCTTGGAATCAGTCAGTCGAGAAGACGTTGTGAGCATTTGCATCGCAACTTATAATGGCGAAAAATTCATAGCCGCTCAATTACAATCCGTACTGCTGCAATTAGCTCCTCAGGATGAGGTAGTAATATCTGATGATCACTCAACCGACAACACGCGCAGGATTATTGAGCAGTTAAACGACAAACGAATTAGGTTTCAGCTCAACGAGGGGACTCGTGGACCGATTGGAAACTTTGAGAATGCGATCCGATTGTCGAGAGGGAAACACATTTTCCTTTGCGATCAGGACGACATCTGGTTTGCCAATAAAGTACCCCGCCTAAAACAGGCACTTCAACAAGCCGATCTGGTCGTTTGTGATTGCAATTTCATAGATCAGGCAGGAAACGTAACGGCCGATTCTTTCTTTAAAGTTTTTAACTCAGGAAAAGGTTGGCTAAAGAACTTTACAAAAAATACATTTATCGGTAACTGTATGGCGTTTAACAGCTCTGCCAAATCGTTTATATTACCTTTTCCTAAAGAGCTTTACTCCGCAGCTAAGTTTCATGTTTATCATGATTTCTGGATTGGGCTGATTTGTTCAACCTTTGTCAAAGTAGAGTTTATTCCAGAAACGTTGTCCTCTTACCGACGCCATAGTAGTAATCTCAGTCCAACGGTCGACGCAAAAACAAGCCCAAATAGTCTTTCACAAAAACTTTCTGGTAGAGGCTGGCTATTGCTGGGACTAATCAAGCGCTTTTTAAAAGTTAAATTTCGTCTTTAAAACTGGCTATCGGTCGAACTTTTAACAGAGACGCGCAACAAAAAAGGTGGCCCATAAATGAAGTTCTATTCATGGGCCACCTTTTCTTTTTGTAATTATTATGATTAAACCAGCTCTTCTTCTGGCTCTTCCTTCATAGCCAGTGCCGGATCTTTCTTACCGAACCACTTCATCCGAATCCGTTCGTTGACCCAGTACATACAGGGCACAATTACCAGCGTCAGGACAGTAGAGAATGTCAGGCCGAAAATGATGGTCCAGGCCAGAATATTCCAGAATACCGAGCTATCGCCACCGATAATTACGTGTGGATCGAAATCGCGGAAAAGACCAACAAAATCGACAGTAATACCAAACGCCAACGGAATCAGACCGAGTACAGCCGCCGAAGCCGTCAGCAATACGGGAGTCAGACGTATTCCGCCCGCATCGATGATGGCGTCACGTAGCGGAACACCGCGACCACGTAGCTCTTCAATAAATTCGATAAGCAGAATACCATTTTTCACCACAATACCCGCCAGCGCGATAATACCAACGCCCGACATGATCACCGAGAAATCTTTGTTGAAGACCACGAAGCCAAGTAATACGCCAATCAGCGAGAACAGAATGGTAACGAAGATAATCAGTGGTTTTACGACCGAGTTAAACTGGGTCGACATGATCAGATAAATCAGCAGCAATGCAATCATGAATGCCGCCCCCAGAAAACTCATCGATTCCTGCTGATCTTCCTGCTCACCGCCCATTTTCACGGTATAGCCATTCGGCATCTCCATTTGGTCTATAACCTGCTGAATTTGAGCCACAATCTGGTTTGCGTTATAACCCGGCACTACGTCGGAGCTGAGCGTAACAAGACGCTGCTGGTTCTTCCGGTTAATCTGGCTGAACGTAGTAGAATAGCTGATATTAGCCACCGACGTAATAGGCACCTGACGTAGTTGACCACCCATAACCATATCGCGATAAACAATATTCAGGCTCAGCAGTCGGTCAATCTGGCTACGGTCATCCGATTTCAGACGTACCATAATCGGATATTCATCTTTCGCATCCCGGAATTTAGATACTTCCAATCCGAAAAGCGCGGTACGTATTGCCATCGCAATCTGGCCCGACGAAATACCTTCGCGTTCGGCTTTCTCACGGTCGATATCAATTACGATTTCAGGTTTGTTAGTAATCAGATCTGACTTCAACTGATCGATACCTTTAATGCCTGATTTCGCAATGGCTTGTTTTACTTGCGTTTCCAGCTTTTTCAGCTCATCGAACTCCTCACCAGCAATTTCAACGGCGATTGGTTTACCTGTTGGTGGCCCATTTGATTCGCGTTCAACAGAAATCTCACTTCCGGGTAATCCGCGCATTGCCAGCCGAACTTTCGACAGTAACGAATCCGTCGATATACCATGGCGGAATTCATTTGGTACAAAAGCAACGGTTACCTTCGACTTGTGCGGAGTGGCCGACCGATCGGGATTTTGCGGGTCGCCCGCGTTCTTACCTACGTTCGAGATTACCGAGTTAACAATATCGCCCGCCTTATTATCGTCCAGAATTTTAAACACGCGCTGCTCAATAACCTTTGTCACGGAGTCTGTCACGCGAGCGTCGGTACCAACCGGCATTACGTTGTATACGTAGATATAATCCGGCTCACCGCTCGGGAAGAACAGCACTTTAGGTTTGGCAATGCCAACAATAATAAACGTAACAATCAGCAGAGCAAATCCAGCAATGATAGCAAACACCGGACGCCAGCCGTGTAAAATCCAAGAAATCAACTTCCGATAGCCATTCTTCAGCTTAGGTAACAGGTTTTCCTGGAACGGCACAATCAGTTTTGGCGTCAGTACGTAGTGATTGAAAACGTACAGAATCAGGAACAACACAAATAGATTTCCGATACCCCGATCAATAACGTAGCCAACACCCGCCAGAACGGTCATAATCAATATTGGACGCTTGATTTCCTCAAAAGTAGGCTTTTCGTCATGACCACTTTCGTCATGGCGTTTCATGAACGTAACGGCAAAGACCGGGTTAATTACGTAAGCTACAAATAGTGAGGCAAACAGCGTCAGGATGAGTGTAAGCGGTAAGAATTTCATAAACTCGCCCACAATACCCGGCCAGAATAACAGCGGGAAGAACGGTGCAATTGTGGTCAATGTACCTGACAATACAGGACCGAACACTTCGCCCGCAGCGGCCTTAACCGCCTTTTTGATATCCCAATCCTTGTGATCGTTAAAGAGTCGGTGCGCGTTTTCAATAACCACAATGGCATCATCGACCACAAGCCCCAGACCAAGCAGGAAGGCGAAAAGCACCATCATGTTCAGCGTGAACGTAGTACCTACTACAGGCCCTAAAACCGGCATCATTACGAAAGCTACCAGCGCTGATAAGGGCACCGATAAACCAATGAAAATGGCATCGCGAACGCCCATGAAGAACATGAGTACGAGTACCACGAAGATGAAGCCCAACACAACTGTGTTGATCAGGTCATTCACACTCTCCCGGGTACGTTCCGATTGGTCGGCCGTAATTTTTACGTCCAGACCCGGAGGGAATTCGGTTCCTCTACGCTCCTCAATTGTATGCTCAATCCGGTCAGCAGCCGAAATCAGGTTAGCACCCGCCCGTTTGATAACGTTCAACGTAACAACCGATTTCTTGTTCAGACGAGCGAAATCCAGTTGCTCTTCGAAGTTGTCACGTACATCGGCAATGTCGCCCAGACGTACCGTAGCGCCCGTAGCGGTACGTATCTGTAAATTAGCAAGTTGTGATACGTCGGTAAACTCACCTTTTACACGTACTGTCCGACGAACACCATCTACATTAAGTTCACCGCCCGATACGTTAATATTCTCACCCTGAATCGATTGCTGAATATCGGTAAACGCCAACCCTGCCGACTGCATCCGGGCCAGATCGAGGTTAATCTGAATCTCACGAGTTAACGCACCAACGATGTCGACACGGCGGATTTCAGGCATTCCTTCAATCACATCCTGTAAATCTTCGGCATATTCTTTCAGTTGTTTCAATGAGAAGTTACCGGCCATGTTGATGTTCATGATCGGCATTTCCGAGATATCGACATCCTGCGCGGTTGGACCTGAATCAAGCTTTTGTGGCAGGTCGGGTTTTGCTTTGTCGATGGCATCCCGAACTCGTTGCAGTGCTTCAGCCGATTCTACGTCGGGATTAAACTCGACCAAAATAACCGATACGTCCTGTAAGGCATTCGATTTTACTCGTTTTACGCCCGACACCGATTTCAACTGCTTCTCAATCTGCTTGTTGATGGTGTTTTCGATATCGGCAGGAGCGGTACCTACGTAGACTGTGTTGATATATACCTGCGGGATTTTAATATCCGGAAATTGTTCTTTCGGCAGGTTATTGTATACGAACAGCCCACCAAGCGTAATCAGGAAGGTGAAAATGTAGATCGCCGTCCGGTTTTCAACGCACCAGTTGGTGAATCCGAGGGTTTTATACTGTTCAAATTTCATATTGAAATAGTTTTTTCGATTTGTAGAGACGCAATACCTTGCGTCTGATTCGCGCCAGCAATAATCTAGTTCGCTATTAAGCCATCCGGACATGAGACGCAAGGTGTTGCGTCTCTACAAATCAGAAATTTATTGGTTGACCATCCACCAAATCCTGATACCCAGTCGTTACGATCTGATCGCCCGACTGTAAACCTTGCGTTACCTCAATCTGACCGCCGTATGACTGGCCTGTTTTGATCGTTTTGGCTTTCGCTACTTTCTTGCCACCTTCACTCACCGCTACGTATACGAGTTGCCCGTTTTCTGTGCTCTGTATCAGGTTTTGGTTGATAACAATAGCGTTTCCCTGCGTTTGGTCGTTGATTTTAACCCGAGCCAGCATATTCGGCTTCAATGAATTGTCTGATGGTAGCGGAGCTTCTATCGTGAATGTCCGTGTAGATGGGTCGACAGTAGTGGCGACGAACGAAATGCGTGAGTTCAGTTGCTTTTTTAAATCCGGAAATTCAATGGCAATAGCATCGCCCTTCCGAACACTACCCGAATACGAATCAGCCACTTTAGCCACTACTTTCAGTTGCGACAGGTTAACGACCTGAACCAAGCCCATACCGGGCATGGCCGATTGACCAACTTTTACCATCACATGATCAACAACACCCGAAATTGGTGCCGTTACCGTCGACTGGCCTAGCTGAGCGTTCAACGTAGAGAGACGACGCTCCAGCGATTCTTTGTTATTTTTAGCCTGTAGGTACTGAATTTCCGTACCAATTTGCTGTTTCCACAAAGCCGCCTGCTTTTCAAAGACCGTATTTGCCAGCGAAAGTTGCGTTTTTACTTCTTCCTGCGATTCACGTAGTAATTGATCATCAACTTTAGCAATAGCTTGCCCAGCGCGAACATTGTCGCCTTCTTTTACGTAAACGGCAGTAACAACACCGCCTGATTTTGGTGAAACCTGTACGTTATTTTTGGCATCAACCGTTCCCTGCAATTCCACAAAATGGCGGAACGTACTGGTTGTGAGCGGAGCCACCGTTACGTCTTTCGCCCGAACATCTTCTTTTTTGTTAGGATCAAGCTTAGTCAGTTCGGTTTCCAGTGCTTTAATTTTGGTATTCAACTCGCCCTGTTGCGATTTCAGTTCTGCGAGTTCTTCCCTTTTACCTTCTAAATCGGTCTTTTTTTCACCTGAGCAGGCAGCTAATAGGCCAATCAGGGCAATGGCGTAGTATGGTTTCATAGTCTGTATTGAATGAATAATGGATAATGAAAAATGGATAAGGACGTTTGCCGTCAGAGTCCAGATATAACACCCCACTATTCATGATTCATGTTACATGATTAGTTAAAATTTACTGTCCTATATAGAGTTTCCCACTGGCTTTATCGGCATCAACTTTGGCTAGCATGAAATCGAGCAAGGATGCGAAATAGTTGGTTTGTGCCTCGCGCGACGACGTTTCGGCATTCAATACTTCGATGTTCGAACCTACGCCTTCTTTGTATTTGATACGTGTTACGCGAAGAATTTCCTGCGCCAGATCAAGATTCCGTTTCTGGGTACGTAGTGTTTGCAGGCTGTTTTGCGTTGTGATTTGTGCCTGACGAACCTGTAGATCGATAGAGTTTTTCAGCAGGTCGCTTCCCAGCTTTGCTTTATCGAGCGCCAGTTTCTTTTGCTGAGCCGCGTAGCGTTTCTGAAAACCATCGAATACCGGAACCTGTACCTGCAGATTGATAGCGGCCGAATTGAACCACTGCGTTGTAAAAAATGTACCCAGATTATTACGACCGTTGTTATGACCGTAGACTAAAGAAGCCACTACTCTAGGTAAGTATTGCTTGCCAATACTCTGAAAATCTAAGTCGGCCAATTGGATCTGGTTTTGCAGAGTCGAGAATTCGATACGTTGGTTGTAGTCGAAATCTGGTGTAACCGCCACTGATCGTTCCAGTTCTTCCAAATTTAGATCCTGAATTTTGTCGGTTAATGCAATGGCATCGTTGATGCCCAAACCCATCTGAAATTTCAGGAGATAATAGCTCAGTCCAACCAGATTTTGCACATTCTGCCGTTCCGCTTTCAGATTATTTGACTGTACCTCAAGCCGATTGACGTCGATTTTTTCGACAAACCCCTGCTTGTTCATCGCCACGGTTTCGTTGAGCAACGTATCGACCCGCCCGATGTTATAATCCAGCAGTTTAATCCGTTCTTCGCTTACCAGTACGTTGTAATAGGCTTTGGCAACCTGTTCTGCTACGTTAATTTTCGAAGCTGTTACGTTTTTCTGACTCAACTCGCGCAACGTAGCAGCGGCTTTCAGACCAATTTTGTAGTTGGCATCGTAGAGCAACTGATTCACCGTAGCCTGCACATTTCCCTGAAAATTAACCCCAAACGGGATGGCCAACACACTGGCATTTTCTGGTTGGTTACCGCTGGTGCCTGTCGAAGAAGCGGGGGCCCCAAAACCGCCCGCTGGTAGAATAACTTTCTGAATAATAGCATTATAGGTCAATTGGCTTCCGATACCCACTTGTGGCAATGCCGACGATTTGACCTCCCGGATACGAGCTTCGGAACTTAAGGCATCAAGTCCCGAATTTTTCACGTTTATGTTGTTGTCGACAGCAAATTTAATCGCTTCATTCAACGAGAAATCTTGCTTATTCTGAGCCAGCAATGGCCCGGCGCTTACCAGAGTAAGCAACCCGAACATCAGGGCTCGTTTCGTATTAGTGAACTTCATGGTTGTACTGTTTGACATACTGGTTGTAGATGGTGAAACCTTTCTCCGTGAGCATCCCGCGCACGAAATGGTGAATAAGTTCATATTGGATTTGTTGCATAGTATATTGGTCAGTTGGGAAGATTTCATTATTAAATGCCAGTTCAATCTGCTCAACTCGAAGACGGGCTAAAATAGCCGGATTGATGTCAGATCGATATATGTCTTGTTTAATACCTTTTTGGATATTTTCAAGAATAGAGCCCATCATCTGATCTTCTTTATACTGTTTGAATAGCGCAAACGCCTGTGGGTAGTAACGTTTCACATCGACCACCAGATTCGGGCTTACTTGGTCGGCCTGCCTTTGCATCATCTGCAATACGCATAGCATTTCTTCTACCGGATTAGCACCCTCCATGGCCATACAATCCATTTCTGATAGGTTTCGGTCGGTTTTGTCCTGTATGACTTGGTATAATATCTGTTCTTTATCGTTGAAGTGCTGGTAAATTGTCTTCTTCGAAATACCAAGTTGTTTAGCGATATCCTCCATTGTTACGGAACGGACACCATATTTCCAGAATAGTCGCTCAGCCTCTGCCAGAATCCTCTGTTTCATTAAAAAAATAGAACTTTTGCAGGATGAACTTTGGAAACTCAAATATAGTTCTCAGTTTCCAGCATAATTTTCAGAAAGTGATGAACGGCCTAAATCGAGGAGTGAAACACCCTAAAACACCGACGAAATTCTATGCTTCTTACCGCTACGTATCCGATAAATAGGTTATGTTCTTCCCAAAAAGAAGCCCTACTTTTGTTCTCCAATACCTATTGTTCTTATCTGATGTCTCAGGCCATCCATTTTATTTCTATTGGCGGTAGCGCCATGCATAACCTCGCTCTCTCGCTTAAGCAGCAGGACTACGTCATCACCGGCTCCGACGATGAAATCCATGAACCGTCGCGTACTCGTCTGCAACAGCAGGGTTTGTTGCCGGCCGAAGCAGGATGGTTTCCCGAAAAAATTCATGCCGGGCTAAGTAGTGTTATCGTAGGTATGCATGCGCAAGCTAACAACCCTGAGCTTGTACGAGCGCAGGAACTTGGCTTGCCCATTTATTCCTATCCAGAATTTATTGATCAGTTTAGCCAGAATAAACAACGGGTTGTTATTGCAGGCAGCCACGGAAAAACCACCATTGCGGCAATCATTCTGCACGTAATGAAATATTATCAACGTAATGTCGACTACGTAATAGGCGCACCAACACAAGGCTCCGACACAACTGTGCGACTTACGAATGGGAAGGATCAGACAGCCGCACCGGTTATTATTCTGGAAGCAGATGAGTTTCCATCTTCGCCCATCGATACTCGACCAAAGTTTTTACAATACCAGCCACATATTGCTCTGATCAGCGGCATTGCCTGGGATCATGTTGCTTATTACCCAACTTGGGAGGCCTATGTAGACCCGTTTGAGTTACTTGCGGAAGCCATGCCTAAAGGCGGCATTTTAATCTTTGACGAGTCAGACGACATGCTCGACGTAATTGGGCAGAAAGAGCGGGAAGACATTACCAAAATTCCGTATCAGGCTCATGCCAGCGAAGTAATTGATGGCCAAACATACCTGATTACGAAGCAGAAACAGCGTATACCCGTACAGATTTTTGGTGAGCATAATCTGAAAAATATTGCTGGCGCCATGATTGTCTGCGACCGAATTGGTATTACTGAAGATCAGTTCTATGCCGCTATTCCAACCTTTGCAGGTGTGGACAAACGTCTGGAAAAAATTGCCGAAACTGCCAGTAATGGCTCAGCCAAGCGAATTCTCTTCCGCGACATTGCACACGCTCCCCTGCAGGTGAATGCGGCAACACAAGCAGTCAGAAACCAGTATCCGGGTCAGAAACTTCTGTCAGTTCTGGAATTATCGACTTCCGACAGCCAGAATATTACCTTTCTGGAGCAATATAAAGATAGCCTCTCGGCTGCCGACGTAGCAGTGGTTTATGTAAATGGGCAAAATCACCTTAATAATACGTCAGACGTCGTTGCTCCAGAAGTTTTCAGTGCTACGTTTGGTCGGACTGATTTACGATTGTTCACAACAACCGACAGTTTGCAGACATATCTGCTCGACCAACGCCAGCACGTCGATATTTTCCTGTTTATGAGTTCTGCTACGTTTGATGGGCTCGATATGGCCGCAATTGGCCGTCAGTTACTCTAATCATATTTGATCACTACGTGCTAGCAAGGAGGCTACTACGTAACACCTATTCTCAAAAATCATGCATAGTATTGTCGTATACTGCGGCTCTAGCACAGGTAATAATCCTGTTTACAACGAAATAGCTACCGAGCTTGGCAAAAAAATGGCGAATAATGGCATTCGTCTTATTTATGGGGGCGGAGGGTTTGGCTTAATGGGCGACGTAGCAGATGCCGTTTTACAGCATGGTGGCGAAGTAACTGGCGTTATTCCCAACTTTCTCGCCGATCTCGAAGTGGCCCACAAAACACTTTCCGAGTTGCATTTTGTTGAAACCATGCACGAGCGGAAATACAAAATGGTGCAACTTGCGAAAGGTGTTATCGCGTTACCGGGCGGATACGGCACACTCGACGAATTATTCGAGATTCTGGCCTGGCGGCAATTGAAAATATATGAAGGCCCGATTGCTATTATCAACATCAACGGCTTCTACGACCTGATGCTCCAGCAACTAAACCGAATGGTTGACGACGGTTTTCTTAAACCCGCTAACCGAGCATTGCTGATTGTAGCCGAATCGGTTGATGAAGCTTTGGAGCAGATTGGTGCTTTCTGGGATGCCGTGTAGTTTATCGCTTGATAAACAAGTAAACCGGATAACTGACAGCGATAAATCCGATGGCGTACATACTACTGGAAAAATCGCCGATAACTACGCCCAGCAGAAACGCTAACGATATAATCAGCAAGATCCAGGTTGAAACAGGGTATCCCCAGGCGCGTACGGGTCGGTGTAACTCAGGTGCGGTGCGCCGTAAATGAATTAATGCGGCAAAGCAGGATGCGTAACAAAGCACGAAAAAGAACGTAGCAATATCAGAAAGTTTGCCATACGTATTGGTTAGGATCATCAGTGCCGATGCACCCGCCGTTAATATAGTAGCATTAGTAGGCGTACCACCTGAGTTTACCTGCGTAACGAAGCGAAAAAATAGTCCATCGCGGCCCATGGCAAAAATGACACGGGGATTGAACATTATCTGAGCATTGATGATCCCCATTATCGAAATCATCAGCAGGAATGTAACCACCTGCGCACTTCCTGGCCCAAACAAATATTGAATCGCATCAGCGGCTGCCAGTTTTGAGCCAGCCAGCGTCGATATGGGTAGTACGTATAAAAGTGCCAGATTGACCAGAATATAAATGCCAATAATCAGTAAAACCCCGCTAATCATCGAGCGGGGCAGATTTCGGCTGGGGTCAACGTCTTCTTCCGTAAAATAGGCGGCTGTATGCCAGCCATCATACGTATAAAAAATAGATTGCAAAGCCGCAAGAATACCCAGCCACAGACCGCCTTCTGCTAAGGGCTGAATGGTGCTGGGCGACAGCTCAATTGGTTTATCGGGTTTAACCGTGAAGCAGACGATTACAAAAAGTAGCAAACCAACAGCTTTTAGAACGCTCATCACTTCTTGCGCTTTACTTGCCAAACGAACACCAATCGAGTGAAACGCAACAAAAGCGATCAGAATACCAATGGCGACGGCTTTTTGATAAGGCTCCGCCGATGGGAACAATAACCCCGTGTATTCGCTCATAACAGCCGCCCCAAAGGCCATGGCCGATACACTACCCAGCCAACTACTTATGCCGATAACAAAACCTGCATAATCCCCAAATGCCCGACGAGCGTATACGTACCAGCCACCTGCTTTGGGCAACATAGTGCCCAACTCCATCACCGAAAGTGAACCTGCTAATGCATAAAACCCAACAGCCAGCCATACCGCAATTATTAATGTCGGATCGCCGATATCCTGTGCAATTGGGCCTGGTTTTCGAAGAATACCTGTTCCGATGGTGCCGCCAATGGTGACAGCCACACCGAAACCAACACCCAATAGTTTTTTGAGTTGATTCTGAGCCATAATCAGGTAGGTGAACGCAGGAATGGGTAATCTTGCAATGATAGCGAAAAAGTTGCTTGCTCGACGTAGCATTCGCGCCCGAAACGGCCATCCTTCCCGATTTTTTGTAAGTTTGTTCCGATGAGATTACTGCTGACACATCCCTACGTATTGGTTTTTATTGGCGGAGGTGCGGGCAGTCTGCTACGTTATCTGGCAGGACGCTTCGTACCGGCTGTGCTTACGGGTTCACCGTTTCCCAACGCCATTCTGCTGGTCAACGTAGTAGCTAGTTTTTTACTTGGTATGGTAGTCGGCTGGGCAACGTATCGGCAGGCCGAAGATGTACGGTTACTGGTTGGTGTTGGCGTTTGCGGAGGACTCAGTACGTTCTCAAGTTTCAGCTATGATACGGTTGCCCTGCTTCAGGGCGGTCGGCCAGGTGCGGCTTTGCTTAATATCGGCCTGAACCTTGTGCTGTGTCTGTTCGCTTCGGTTGGTGGTCTGTGGATTGGGCATAAACTGTAAAAACGAATGAAAAAGGGCGTTCTCACTTCCCAGGCGCAGCGCAGATTTATACTCCTCTTAACGAATCGGCGGTTTCGTATTACGCAGTACCCAGCCGCTTTATTCGTTTTACTTCTCTATTTATCACGAATGTCGGTTACGAATTTACAAGCTCAGGATTTAGAATTGTCTCGTCGGCTTTACGACGCGCACGATACGTTCAAGGAAAAAACGCTTACCCATCGTCGGTTCAAACATGCCGATCTGGTGCCGCTAATACAGCAACTGAGTCATCCTCTATCTGTAAGTCAGGTTGGCGAATCGCTGGAGAAACGGGCTATTTATCAGGTAAAAACAGGAACTGGTTCTGCGAACGTACTACTTTGGAGCCAAATGCATGGCGATGAAGCTACGGCTACAATGGCACTCTTCGATATTTTCAATTTCCTGCAAGCGAAAAATGATGGTTTCGACGCGCTCCGGCAGACGATTCTGGGCAATACGTCTATTCATTTCGTGCCTATGCTTAACCCCGATGGAGCCGAACGTTTTCAGCGACGTACTGCTACCGACATAGATATGAACCGGGATGCGCTACGTCTGCAAACTCCTGAAGGTGCACTTCTGAAACATCTTCAACAGACATTAAAACCGCTGGTCGGGTTCAATTTACACGATCAAAACCCTCGTTATAGCGTTGGCAAAACCGGCAAACAGGCCGTAGTTTCCTTTTTAGCAACAGCTTATGACGAAGAACGGAATGTAAACGATGTGCGGCAACGTTCGATGCAGCTTGTTGTGGGTATGAATCGGATATTACAGCAGTTTATACCCGGACAAGTTGCCCGCTATGACGACGAATTTGAGCCCCGTGCCTTTGGTGACAATATTCAGAAATGGGGTACCACGTTAATCCTGATCGAGTCGGGCGGTTTTAAAGATGATTCGGAAAAAATGGCCATCCGAAGGCTCAACTTCGTGGCTATTCTTACTGCGCTGAAAGCGATTGCCGAAGGGTCTTATAAACAGGAAAATATGGCCGATTATCAGACTATTCCAGAAAACGGTCGGGCACTTTTTGACGTATTGATTCGAAATGCAACGATCATGCGCGAAGGCCATCCTATTTTGATAGATATCGGCATCAACCGGTATGAAGTGAGCGATCTGGCTGCTCGTTCGTTCTCTTATAAAAGCAAAATTGATGACATCGGTGATTTGTCTACCTTTTTCGGTATTGACGAAATTGATGCTACAGGTCTGACACTTAGTCCTGCCAACGTTTATCCAGACACGCTTGATTCCGCTGCTGATTTGGCCACGCTTGATTTGGCCACGCTCCGGCGTAACGGGGTTGTGGCGTTTAAGGTCAGAAAAGCGCAGAGCGATACGTTTCTTAAGCAAGCTGCTCACTTACTTTATGAGGGCAACTTGCCCGGAACTCCGCTCGAACTGGAGCAAATACCTACGTTTTTACTGAAAAAAGGAAGCCAGATTCAATACCGATTTGTAAATGGTTTCTGGAAAGACGAGCTAAATTCTGTGCGAAATGGAATAATTAATTGATCAGCTTATCAAAAATTTTCTTACAATTAGCCTAAAATTGATGACAAGACAATAAACAGCGGCTAAGCAGGCGTTTACAAAGCTGTAAATTAGTTAGCCAAACATATAAAACTGTATATTTATGGATATTACTCGACTAAATCCATGAACTTTTAGGGATTATATGAATGTTCGACAGTAAATTTGCCTGCGCAACTAGTTAGCGTTTTTGTATGCTCGATGTGCTAAATGCGTTGATTTTTTGTTTGTAGGCAATTAACCAACTTTTTAGTTGGTATTTGACTGCACCCATCTACTACCTGTAAATTCACTACACCCAATACAACTTTTCAGTCACCGTAACTATGATTTCGAAAAAAGCCAAATATGCTATCAAAGCACTGAAAGTTTTGACCGAAGAATACGGAAAAGGTCCCGTACTGATTTCCTATATTTCGGCCAAAGAAAATATTCCAAAGAAATTTCTGGAAGCTATTCTGCTGGAGCTTAGAAACCACGGCATTCTTCAAAGTCAGAAAGGAAAAGGAGGGGGGTATTTGCTACGTGTCGATCCGGGCCGGGTGAATTTGGCGCAAGTACTTCGGGTAATTGACGGTCCCATTGCGCCAACCCCTTGTGTGTCGTTTAACTTCTACGTTAAATGCGACGACTGCGACGATGAAGTAACTTGTATGCTACGTCCGATTATGGAACGAGTTCGCGACGCTAACTTAGGCGTTTATGAAAATACGACGCTGTTAACATTCCAAAATCCAGAATCGTTAGCAACTAAAGAGATTTCTATTGGGGCACCCGCTTCGGAAATTCCCGATACGTCGAACCGAATGACAGCCTAGCCGTTAGTTATAAGGTTGAAGGGATATAGAGTTATAAAGTTGGCAGAAACCCAAAACTTTACAACTCTATATCCCTCCAACTTTATAACGAAATTTTATTCTTCCGAAGGTTGGTGTTCTTTCCGAAGTAAATCGTTTACGGTTTTTACCGGATTGAATGTAATGAGCGGCACTTCTACAAACATCGTATTCCAATCTGCCATAGCTCCATTCCATAGACCGGGCAGTTCCTGCGCTTTCAGGTCTTTGCCGTCTTTCGATTTGGCCGTGATGAAGCCCGTTTGCGGATCACGGTATGCAGGTAGATCATATTTGCGGCCATTCGAGTCTTTGAGTCCACAAATCAGGTCAACGGGGTTGAAGTGTGTAGCACCATCGAAAATAGCTTTCTGGCTGGGGTCGTTCAGGTCAATCTGCGCCGACTCAACCACTTGTAATGAAACTGAACCATCCTGATTTTTAGCCCAAAACGGCCCACCACCTGGCTCACCAACATTTTTTACCATGCCGCAAACCCGAACAGGCCGATCTAACTTCCGACGGTAGTAATCCAGTTTTTCCGCTTTCGGCAGATTTTCAAATCCATCGGGAGGCAATGTATACAACGTTCGGCGAAGGAGTTCATCAACTTCGGCCAGATAACCATCACTGACTTCATCGGCCGACAAAAGCTGCTGTAGCCGAGCAATTTGCTGCTGTGCATCGAGCAAAACAGTGGCCAGTACTTTTTTATACGTAATGGTTGGCTCTTTAATTTCGTCGGGTACTACGTTGTCTATATTTTTAATAAAGACAATATCAGCGTCAATGTCATTCAGGTTTTCAATCAGCGCGCCATGACCGGCCGGTCTGAAAAGCAATGTACCGTCTGCATTTCGAAATGGTGAATTATCAGGATTTACGGAAATGGTATCGGTCGATTTCTTCTGTTCCGAAAAACTAATGTCGAACGTAACGCCCAGCCACGCTTCGTAATCGGCTTTCTGCTCTTCGATTAGTTGCTCAAAACGGCTACGGTGTTCGGGAGAAACCGTAAAATGGATTTTCACTAGTCCATCGGAATTAGCATAAGCAGCTCCCTCAACCAGATGTTCTTCTACTGGCGTTCGTGGGCCGTCGGCGTAATTGTGAAACTTCAGCAAGCCCTTTGGCAAACTTCCATAATCAAGCCCATCGGCCGTTAGAATAAACTGCAAAATGGTCTTTCTGTCATTCTCGGCAACAGCTTTGTCTAAATCGAGACCTTTAGTTGCCATAGCCGCTTTCAGATCTTCATAGAAAGCAAAGTCGGTTAGGCGGGCAAATACCTCATCCACCGATTTATCGAATTTACCATCCAGTGCGGCAAATAACGATTTAAACATTCGGGTGGCAGCCCCTGACGCTGGCACGAATTTTACCAGATCGCGCTCGTGTGCGGCCTCATCGAATCGATGAATATAACCGGGTAATTGGCTGTCTTCAACGCGAATAATTCCATCGCCAATGGTTGCGGCTTTAATAACATGTAAGTAGGGGAATCCCTGTACAAAATGTTGTATCTGTTGATCAATCTGGTCGAGCGAGACGCCCTGTGCCAGAATCTGGTCCTGGTCCTGTTCAGTAAACTGCATATAGATATAAACGAAAAAGCGACTATCGAACGGACGGCAAATTGCGGATTTCGGAAATAGGACGCAAATCAAATTATTGCAAAATCAACTAACTAAATGTCTATTTTATACGTCTATATTCCTATATACTCCCTTAACTTTGCCGTATTACGCCACTCAACTCTAGTATTATGAAACTAATTGCTTTCGATGCCGATGATACGCTCTGGGTTAACGAGCCAAACTACGTAGATGTTAAAGAAAAATTATGTGAGCTATTATCACACTACGTTGACCAAAGCGTATTAACTGACCGCTTCTATGATGCGCAGACGCGCAACCTGCATTTGTTTGGCTATGGAGCCAAGAGTTTTATTCTGTCGATGATTGAAACGGCTATCGAATTGACCGATGGCGCGATTACAGGCAAAGAAATTCAACAAATAATCGACGCGAGCCGACACTTAATGAATTTTCCGATTGATCTCTTGGACGGCATTCCGGAAGTATTGGAAGCGTTATCAAAAGATTTTGATCTGATGGTACTTACCAAAGGAGATTTGTTCGATCAGGAAAGTAAAATTGCGCGTTCGGGTTTGGCTCACTACTTCAAACATGTTGAAATCGTGAGCGAGAAAAACGAAAATGCCTATCAGCGTGTATTGCAGAAATACCACGTACACCCTGCCGATTTTATCATGATTGGCAACTCACTAAAATCCGACATATTGCCGGTTGTCCACATTGGTGCCCGCGCCATCCATATTCCGTATGCCATTACGTGGATACACGAACATGTTGCTGATGAACAATTGGTCGGAAAATCGTTCACTACGTTGGCAAGCGCGCGCGAACTGCTAACGTTGTTCGAAAGAGAACCCTCCTTTTAAATCCCTGACGAATAGCGTATTATTGCTACGTTCGCACGCTATTCGTTATGTCTGTCCGCACTACGTTACTTACGCTGTTTTTTTACTGGATTTGTCTTTGGGAAAGTAAGGCCCAATCGACACTGGTTTATCGAGACTCAACAAAACTGGTTTAGGTTAGCCCTTATGTGTCTTATTATATTGATTCAACCAATTTACTTTCGTTCGACGCCATTCGGAAGCTGGCTCCTACGTCTTTCCGGCTAAACGATAATTCTGGAATGAGTTATGGCAATACGAGTGCTACGTACTGGTTTCGGCTCACGATTCAGAATCAGACACAGCAGTCGTTATATCTGTTGCTGAAAATTCAGGATGCACGACTGGCTGACGTTTATAGTATTTCGGCAAATGGAAAACTGCAAACCTGGAGTGCGGGCGTACTACGTCCGTTTGGACGTTATTCGTTTCAGACAAATCTTCCTGCAATGGATCTGGGAACGACACCTCAACAGGTGTATGTTCGTCTGAAAACACCGGTGATGTATGCCCCTATGGAAATTGGGGTGGTTAAGCCCATCGTTAACGAAACACATCGGGTCGACCTGCTTTTTGGTATTATTACGGGTCTACTCCTTGCGATGGCAGTCTATAATCTGGCTTTTTTCTTTTTCGTTAAAGACCGGCTTTACCTTTACTACGCAGGTTATATCTTTTTTTCGGCTTATCTGATTGTCGATACTAAAGGATTAACGCATGAGTTTTTATTCCACGACAATCCCCTCTGGTTTAGCGAAACGAATGTTAGCGCATCGTTGATGATTACGTTTGCCTGGCTATTCTCAATCCGTTTTCTGAATTCACGTGCACTATCTCCGGTTTTCCATCGCTGGATTACGTTTTTAGCCTTATTAGGCATTGCGCTGCTTCCCACCGAATTTTTTCCGGACCAGCCGTGGGTAAACAATGTGTATCAAGTCATTCATCTGACATTTTCGGTATCGCTACTATTTGGTGGAATTCACATTTATCTGCTGGGTTATAAACCCGCCAAGTACTATGTTATTGCGTTTGGATGCTTTCTAACGGGTTATGCTATTGTTACGTTAGCCTTTGCGGGCATTCTGCCAGCCAATAAATTTTACACGCTCTACGGTATTCTGTTGCTGACAACGCAGGATATTCTCCGACTTGAAGCTTTGGGTAGTTACTGTACGATCTATTTATCTGACAATAAAAAAGTAGTGGCCTCCCGCCCAATTGCCTACTTTGAGCAACAGCTTGATCCAGTCGATTTTTTCCGAGTACATAAATCGCATCTTATTAATCTTCAAAAAGTGGAGCGTTACGTTCGGGGAGAAGGCGGCTCGGTCATATTGATGGATGGAAGTGAAATAGGAGTTTCCAGAAATACGAAACAGGATTTACTTGGTCGGTTGGCTATTAGTTAAATAGTGCATTTCAGGAAACAGGTTCCGCTTTTCAGAAAACAGAAGCCTATAAGTCGCTGGCATCTATGATTTTAGGGTTTCATTTCTAAAATCATAGATGCATGAACATATTCTTTATTTTCTGCTTTTCTGTAGCTACGTCGCTGATGGCCCAATCAGATGATACGACCGAGTTTAAAACATTTTTTGCTACGTATGCCAAGGCCTATGCGGCCAATCCAGCCAAGACCTTGCATGAAGGAGCCGCTTCTGATTATCAGATAATTGCAGGAGATGGTATCATCCGCTCGCTCGAAGAAACAGCGCAGGTACACGGGAGTGTAAAAAACTTAAAACTGACTTTCGAGAACGAAAAATATCGCGTTTACGGAAACACAGGTATCGTTACGGGTACAGCGTATTATTCAGGAGAATTTGGTGGTGGCAACAGCTTTCGGAGCAAACATCTGTTCACGTATGTATTTGCGAAAGGAAAAGATGGCTGGAAACAGGTAAGTGCGCAGCATCTGGATTTAAATCGCTGATTTAAAGAAGTCTGAACGAATCGGAATCCAGATTGGCCGGAAATTTCTCCCGAAACGAACGTAGTTCATCCAGCGAAAGCGTTTGCTGGTGAATAATTTCAGTATCTGAATGTCGGAAAAGTACGTCGCCTTTGAAATCAATAACGGCCGAATCGCCTGTATATGGATGGTTGTTCCCATCGGTTCCAACTCGGTTTACACCCACTACGTAGCTCAGGTTTTCAATGGCACGTGCTTGCAACAAGGTATTCCAGGCGTTACGTCGGGCGGCTGGCCAGTTTGCTACGTAAAGCAGCAAATCGTAAGCGAAATTGGTTGAATCAGATTGCCGGTTGCGGCTCCAGACTGGAAAACGAAGGTCATAACAAATGAGTGGGCAAATACGCCAGCCTTTCCATTCCTTAATAATTCGGTGGGTTCCAGCATTGTAGATTTCATCTTCGCCAGCCATTCGAAACAAATGACGCTTATCATACGTATCAGACTGCCCATCAGGCTGCATCCAGATCAGTCGATTAAAATAACGCCGACCCGTCGGACCGCCCCCTTCCTGTGCTACGTAGCTGCCCGTAACAACTGCTCCTGTTTGGGCAGCCATTTGTTTCATCCAGCGAAACGTAGCAAGGTTTACTGGTTCTGCTACGTCTGACGCCTGCATGGTAAACCCTGTTGTAAACATTTCGGGTAGTACAATGAGGTCTGTTTTCTCCGGAAGATTGAATATCTGCTCCTCCAGCCTAGCACGGTTAGCTACGGGGTCGTGCCAATACAGGTTTGATTGGAGGAAAGTGACGTGCATAAAAGCTGGAGATTGCAGGAATTAGCGTGGGTTGCAAAAAGGGTAAAAGCGCCCTGTTCTTTTCTGCAACTCACGCTATCTATTTACTTGGAAATTTCATTTTGTAATCAGCATCGGTTTTACCCTTCGATATGTCGGCTAGTTTTTTCTTGATAAGTGTCCGACGTAGTGATGGCAAATAGTCGGTAAATAATTTACCATCGAGGTGGTCGTATTCATGTTGGATGATACGTGCTGCCATACCTTCATATTCTTCCTGGTGTTCGTTCCAGTCGGTATCGAAATAGCGGATTACAACGATTTCGGGCCGAAATACTTCTCCCCGAATGCCGGGAATACTCAGACATCCTTCTTCAAAACCCCAGTCGTCGCCTGCTTCTTCAATGATTTCGGGATTGATAAAGACTTTTTTGAAACCGATCAGACTTTTGTCAATATCTTCCTCTGGTTCATCTTCATTAATCGGTTCTCCATCTACAACAAAGATGCGGATGCTTTGCCCGATTTGTGGTGCAGCCAGCCCCACGCCCGATGCGGCATACATCGTTTCAAACATATTTTCGCTCAACGCTTTGACGTCGATGCTATCGGGTTCAATTTCTTTGGCCCGTTTCCGCAGTACTGGGTCGCCGTAGGCTATAATTGGGAGAATCATATTTTTTGTTTTCTGAACCAGGATTTATCGGATGGAACAGATTTTCAGGATTTTGTTGATTGATAAAGCGCTTTCAAGAAGCGAAAAAACAAAATCCAGCTAATCCTTAAATCAGTTCAATTTCGGTTCAGATGTTTACTTTCCATATACGATTGAAGGATAATGGCGGCACTTACTTTATCGATATTCCCCTTTTCGCGACGATCTTTTTTAGTGCTTCCGTTTGCAATCATGGCTTGTAGGGCCATAACCGACGTAAAGCGTTCGTCGTGCCAGAAAACCGGAATATCAGGAAAAGCGGTTTGCAGATGCGTCACAAACTTCCGAACACGGGCAGTATTGTCGGTATCGGCGCCATCCAATCCTTTGGGCAAGCCAACTACAAATTCGGCTACAGGTTCGCGCTGCACATAGGCTTTGAGAAACTTCAGAACTTCATGTGTGGATACCGTTTCCAATGCCGATGCAATAAGTTGCATTGGATCAGTTACGGCAATTCCTGTGCGTTTTGCTCCGTAGTCGATTGCTAAAAGTCTTGCCATTTCAGTAACAAAGGTACGAAGGCTATGGGCGCGGGGCAAGGAGCGTGGAGTAGGGATTGTTGTTTCTTGGGGCTAAACCTTTGCAAAGGATCTATAAATGCGCAAATACACCCCTACGTTGACGCAAACATGCATCTTTTACTGATTGATGTACTCGTAATTTTGATCAATCTCAATGCAGGTTCAATCATGAAAAAAGAAAACCCATTTGCTACGTTATCGCAGCCAACGCAACGCGCATTGGCTCATGCTGGTATCCAGACGCTTGAACAACTGGCTAAGCTCAGCGAAACTGAATTTTTAAGTCTGCATGGAGTTGGGCCAAAATCAATACGTATGATTAGGCCGATCATGGCTGAAAAAGGGCTGAATTTTGCGAAGAAATGACGTTACGCTATCGATTCTGCCAGTTTGCTACGTCTTCCCAGGTATCTAAATCAACTGTTGCCAGTGGAAAGGTAACGCTGGCACAATCGTCTGTGTATTGCTGAATCAACTTGCGAGCTCCAACATCGCCCGATAGCTGCATAAATTCGGTTTTGTATTTCAGGCTGAACAGGGCTGGTACGCCAAGATGATTTGTTTTACCGTATTGACAGGCAACGATACCTTTGCCTGACTCTTGATACGTAGTGAGTAGCTGATGTAGCAAGTCTGCCGTTACGTAGGGCTGATCTGTCAATACTACGATAAAAGCATCTATCGTTGTTTCATCCAACTGATGCAAACCGCTACGTAGCGAAGATGCCATTCCCTCCTGCCAATCCTGATTATCGGCAACAAGAACGGGCAATCCAGCAAGTTCGGGCAGAAGCTGTTCCTGATTCGCACCTACAACAACGACAATCGGGCCAGTATTAAGCGATAATGCTGTTTCGGCAATACGTCGGATTAGGGTTTTTCCTTCGGATTTTAATAGTTGTTTAGGCGTATTGCCTAACCGACTCGAACTTCCGGCGGCTAGAATAATCGTAGCAATACGCATGTGCTTAACTGATGGCATCTACAATTATAACGTCAGCATTACGTATGTTCGATGGTACGTTGCCCGATAGTCGTTCGTGAATGGGGCCGTCTTTGTCTTTCAGGAAACTACCCGAGCGATTCGTGAAAAACGCTTTGATTTCAGAAATAATCGATAGAGCAATTTCATCGGGCGTTTCGGCGCCTAAATCCAGACCGATGGGCGCGTGAACTCGCGTTAACTGAGCTTCAGAGTATGAGTAACCCACTTTCTCAAACTCAGCCCGCATTTTGTCGAATCGTTTCCGAGGACCAAGCATCCCAATGTACGGCGTATCGGTTGTTAGTAAAGCTTGCAAAACAGCCCGGTCGTAATTGAAATTGTGCGACATCAAAACAGCCGCTGTTCGGTTCGAAATGGTGAGTTTATCCAGCACTACGTCGCGGTCGGCATAGAGAACGCAGGTTGCCGCCGGAAACCGTTTGGGCGATAAATGCGCAATACAATCGTCGGTAACCGTCACCTGCCAACCAAGTTCACGAGCGAGTTTGGCAACGGGAATAACATCGTAACCTGCGCCAAAAATGACTAATTCAATCCCCGGATCGATACGTTCGATAAAGATTTCGGCAGCTCCGTCATTTACCAGATACGTTTTCGTTAGCGGTTTCCCTGTCTGAAAAACCGTGAGCACATCGGCTACCAACCAGCCAGGTAACGGTTCTGTGGATTCGGTATGCAGAAATCGGTTTCCGGGTTTTAACCCTGTATGGCCATCACTTTTTAGCACCGTAGCCAGTGCCCGTACATCCCGTTTCGCCGTAAATTCTTTCAGTAACGTAATCGGATTCTGCGGACTTGCCGGGTCAATAGGTTCGATTAGTACATCGATGATGCCGTTACAGCCCAGCCCAACGCCGAAACTGTTCGCACCATCGTCCATCGTATCATAGGTAACAACAATGGGTTCACCATCGAGCATCACCTGACGGGCCTTACGTAGCGCATCACCTTCCAAACAACCGCCACTAATAGCGCCCTCCCATCGTCCATCGTCGGTAATGAGCATACGGGCTCCGGGTCGCCGATACGATGAGCCCTCGACCCAAACCACGGTAGCCAGTGCAGCCTTGCGCTGAGAAAAGTCAATCTGCTCAAAAACGTCGACAATACGGGTAATTTCTTTCATATCGTTTCCTGATATTCAGTTCAGGTTTAGACTTTCTCCAGATCGAACGGTAATCGGCGAAGGCGCTTTCCGGTTGCGGCAAAAACAGCATTTGCTAAAGCTGGAGCCAGCGGTGGAAGACCCGGTTCGCCCACACCTTTGATGGTTGGGCCACCTTCGGCAAGAATATGTACTTCTACTTCAGGCATTTCCTGAATACGTAGCATTCGGTTCGTATCGAAGTTGGTCTGTTTCGCCTGTCCCTGTTCGAACGTAATACCATCTTTCGTGGCAGCCGTCAACGCCATGGCAATAGCTCCTTCGACCTGTGCTTTCACTGTGTCCGGATTCACGACCGTGCCGAGGTCGATCACGCAATAGACCTTATCAACTGTAATGCCGCCAGCGTTGTTTTTCGAGACTTCGACCACTTGGCCGGCCAATCCGGCAAAAAATTCCCACTGTGCCACACCCCGACCTTTCCCGGCTGGCAAGGGCTTATCCCATCCCGAAATTTCTTTCAGCTTTGTCAGTACCCGTTTTGTGTCCGTTTCTTTGCTGAGCATGGCCAGTCGATACGCCATTGGGTCCTGACCAGCTTTGTGCGCCATTTCATCGAGAAAACATTCATGCGCAAAAGCGACCGTCGAACTGGTCACTGACCGCCAATACGTTAGCGGAATATGAATATCGGCATGAACGTAGCGCGTACTCAGGTTCGGAATTTCGTATTTCTGCTCGCTCGTACCTTCCAGCATGGTACCGTCTGGCTTGGTTTTGTCATATTTCTCCTCCATCGTAGCGTCGATAGATGGCGAAATAACTTTGTGCTGAAATGCAACCGCTTTCCCATCGGCAGCAAGCGCCCCACGCATGGCTGAGAACGTCATCGGGCGGAATGGACCAAGGCGCGTGTCGTCTTCACGAGTCCAAATCACTTTTACTGGCTTACCTATAGCTTTCGAAAGGAACGTAGCTTCGGTGGCAAAATCCTGTGTGAGACGTCGGCCAAAGCCACCACCGTTGAACTGTACGTGAATCGTTACGTCGTCGGCCGGAATTTTTAACGCTTTAGATACAGCATCTCTCGCCAAATCCCCGCCTTGCGTCGATAACCAAAGCTCAACTTTGCCATCGGGTTTGTAATGAGCCAGTGCGTTCATCGGCTCCATAGTCGAATGGCTCAGCATCGGTGTTTCGTAGAACGCTTCGAGTTTAGTGGGTGCATTGGCGAATGTCTTCTCAAAATCGCCCGCGTTATGCCCCACTATACCATCGTTTTTAGCCAGTTCGCGTAAATGTTTTTCGAAGTCGGCTGAACTGAACGTATCGTGCTGTTGATGGTCCCACTTTATTGTCAGGGCTTTACGACCTTTCATAGCCGCCCAGTAGTTGTCGGCAATCACCGCAACGCCTTCGTAGTGATTCTTGCCAACGATACGTTCTATTTTAACCGCTTTCTGAACACCTTTTACTTTCAGCGCCTGCGTTGCATCGAAACTCACCAGTTTGCTGCCCAGCACCGGGCAACGCTCGATAGACGCATAGACCATCCCCTGCACTTTAACATCGATACCAAACATAGCTTGCCCAACTACTTTAGGCGGAATGTCGGGGCGAGGTGTCGATTTGCCTAATATCTTGAATTGACCAGGGTCTTTGAGTTTTGGCTCTTTCGGAACGGGTAGTTTAGCCGCCGTTTCGGCTAACTGGCCGTATGTTAGCTTTTTGCCACTTGGTTTATGAATAACCGTCGCGTTTTCGGCGTAACATTCGTCGGTTGATACGTTCCACTGGTCGCTGGCGGCTTTAATGAGCATTTCACGAGCCGATGCGCCAACTTTCCGCATTTGTTTATAGCCGCCCCGAATAGAGCCGCTTCCGCCCACTGCCTGCGACCACATATCGCCAAACTTACTTTCGCCACCAGTCTGCCGAATTATTACTTTATCGAGCGAAACTTCCAGCTCCTCGGCAATGAGCGCGGGCACCGACTGATACGTTCCCTGCCCGATTTCAGGCCGGGGATTCATGAGCGTGATACGTCCCGATTTTTCAATCAGTACATATGGCGTTAATTCAACTGTGGCGGGAACATCGCTCAGGTTCAGCACCGGACTGGCTAGCAGTTCGGCTGATGGAAATCCTAATACAAAGGCAGTGCTAGTAAGGCCGAGAGCTTTCAAAAAGTTACGGCGTGACGTTTGTTCGGTAGTTTGATTAGGCGTCTGGCTCATCGTTTCCCGATTTTAGGGGTGGTCTTCGGAACTTTAGGCGCGGGGGTCATCTCATTGGCGGCTGTGTGAATGGCTTCCCGAATCCGGTTATACGTACCACATCGGCAGATATTTCCCTGCATGGCCGTATCAATATCGTCGTCGGTTGGTTTAGGTGTTTGTTTCAACAACGCTACCGCCGACATGATCTGACCCGACTGACAATAACCGCATTGCGGAACCTGATGTTTAACCCATGCCTTCTGAATCGGGTGTTCACCATTTTTCGAGATGCCTTCAATGGTCGTAATCTTCTCTCCGGCCACTGCCGATACCGGAATACTACAGGAACGGGTTGGCGTACCGGCCAGATGAACCGTACAGGCACCGCACTGAGCGATGCCGCAGCCAAACTTGGTGCCCGTTAGCCCCACTACGTCACGAATGGCCCAAAGTAGCGGCATTTCAGGGTCTACGTCCAGCGTATGCGGCTGGTTATTGATGATTAATTTTATTGCTGCCATGTTCTTAACAACAGGATAATCAACTAAGATACAGATTTTAGCAGAGAACGAACTAAATACGGTTGTATTTTCCAATAGAACATACCCTATACGAAGACAACTTTGGTTAGATTAGTAACTCATTAAAAAATGAGAAGAGATTAACGCAAAACCAATAAAATGGAGCGAATTACTTCGGTTTTTAGTTCATAATCTTGTATTTGCTCAGATTCAGTTGAGTTGGTGGGCTATGAATTCACTTTTCACCGTTCCGTTAAACTAATTAGTTTATCCTATGAATCGTACTGGACTTGTCTTTATTCTTCCTGTTATCATGCTATTGATTGACTGGTACGTCTGGCAGGCTGTCAAAACTGTAAGCCGGTCGGCCAGCGATGGCACACAACGTATCATCACCATGGCGTACTGGGGTATTACGGCCTTATCGCTGCTGCTCTACGTAGTGATGCAATTTTTACCCCCCGATTCGCTGAGCCGACAGTTGCGAACCTTTTTGTGGGCAAGCATTGCCATTCCCTATTTCTCGAAAGTTTTTACCATCCTGATTTTGCTGATTGATGACATTGGTCGTTTCTTCCGTTGGGTTGTATCGTTGTTCTACAAACCAGCGGTGATTGAAGCGGTCGAAAATACGTCGTCTCAAACAACTCCTGTTACTACTACGTTGCCAAATGATACCATTACCCGCTCCGATTTTCTGATGAAGACTGCTTTGGTGGTGGGTACGGTTCCGTTGGCTGCTTTTTCGTGGGGAATAATTTCTGGTGCGCACGATTACCGAATCCGACGTATCAAACTTCCAATGAAAAATCTGCCTTCTGGATTTCATGGAATGACCATTGCGCAGATTTCAGATATTCATACAGGCAGTTTTTTTAATAAAACAGCAGTAAAAGGCGGAGTTGACATGTTGATGGGCCAAAAGCCTGATCTTGTATTTTTTACCGGAGATCTAGTGAACAGCCATGCCGAAGAAGCTAATAATTATATCGACGTATTTGATAAAGTGAAAGCGCCACTGGGAGTCTATTCAACACTGGGTAATCACGATTATGGAAAATACGTTCGATGGCCCAATGCGCAGGCCGAGCGTCAGAACGTACTGGACGTAGTAGCGGCTCACAAACAAATGGGCTGGAATATTATGCTCGATGAACATAAAATTCTGGAGCAGAATGGCGATAAAATCGCGCTGATTGGTGTACAGAACTTAGGTTTTGGCCCAGCAGCACTACGTGCGGGTGATTTAGCAAAGGCGTATAAAGGCACGGAAGATTATCCGGTTAAACTTCTTCTCTCCCATGACCCAACTCACTGGGATGCCGAAGTTCGGCCAAAATTTCCGGATATCGATGTGCAGTTCAGCGGGCATACACACGGTGCTCAGTTTGGGGTCGAAATCGGTGGTGTACGCTGGAGCCCTACACAATACTTTTATCGCCAGTGGGCTGGTCTCTATCAGGAAGGTGAACAACGGCTCTACGTAAACCGTGGTTATGGCTATATTGGCTATCCGGGCCGGGTCGGAATTTTACCTGAAATCACCATTTTTGAGTTAGTAAAAGCCTAGTTAATACCTGATTGGCAATGATCTAGCAGATAATTACGATCAGGAAATCAATCGGAGAGTTCTTTGTCAACCGTCAACCATCAAACGCACATGAAAATCGTCTTTGTTTCGGGGCTTTCGTTTCTGATGTCATTGCTGACTTATCTATTTCCTGTACAGAAGCCGCAGGAACCTCAAATTGCTCTTTGCCATGTTTCTGGTGGGCCAAATGCAACGCATGATATGGCTCGGATGGCTGCCGATCCTGCTTTTCAGCAACTGCACGAAAATCCGCTACCCTTTGCTTATACAGGCGCTGGTGAGATGATTAGCTTTTCAACCCCCGACGGACAATCGGCTAACGGGTTTTTGCTGAAGTCAAAAAAAACATCGAATAAGTGGCTGCTAGTTTATCAGGAATGGTGGGGGCTTAACGATAATATCAAGCAGCAGGCAGAATCGTTTTATAACGACCTGAAAGATGTTAACGTACTGGCTGTAGATATGTACGATGGAAAAGTAGCGACTGATCGAACCGAAGCGGGTAAACTAATGAGTTCGGCCAGTAAAGATCGATTGACAAATATTATGAAAGGAGCCCTTTCCTACGCTGGTCCTAAGGCCGAATTTGGTAGTGTTGGCTGGTGTTTTGGTGGTATGCTGTCTCTACAATCGGCTCTTCACGAAGGCCAACAGGCAAAAGGTTGTGTGATGTATTACGGACGGCCAGAGCAGGATGTAGAGAAATTGAAAACCTTACAGACCGATGTATTGGGAATATTTGGGAGCCGTGATAAAGGCATTAATCCGGAGATGGTGAAGCAGTTTGAAGAAAATATGCAAAAGGCAGGTAAAAAGGTAACAATCAAAATGTATGATGCCGACCATGGCTTTGCCAACCCGAGCAATCCGATATATGACAAAGAAGCTAGTGCTGATGCTTATAAGCTCGCACTTAACTATTTGAAAGCTAAATTGAAAGCTTAAAGTAAGACACTCAAAAAAGCTCTTTAGTTAGTTACGGGCTTTTTTGAGTGCGAAATAAAATACAATCTGGCAGCCTGATTCTTACGTAGTTTAAGCATGATAAAGCTCCTGCTTATAATTTCCTCACTTCTATTGGCCTGCACACAACGTAGTGCTGAACCAGATACCATGATAACGACAATAGCACCTACTGCGAAAAACACGTTTTTATCGCTTGGTGATTCGTATACAATTGGGGAAAGTGTTTCAGAGGCTGACCGTTGGAGTGTTCAGCTTGCCGGTATGCTACGTAAAGAAAATATAGACGTAGCAAATCCCGACATCATTGCCCGAACAGGATGGACAACGGCCGAATTAAAGGAAGCCATAAAAGCGAGTGGCAATCAGAAAACGTATAGCCTTGTATCGCTGCTCATTGGGGTTAATAACCAGTATCGTGGCCAAAGTACCGACCGCTACCGAACCGAGTTTAAGGACTTGCTTCAAACGGCTGTCAAATTTGCAGGAGGTAAAGCCGCTCATGTTTTTGTGTTGTCGATTCCCGATTGGGGCGCATCACCCTTTGCCACCGGACGCGATAAGGCTAAAGTTGCGCAGGAAATTGATCAGTTTAACGCTATTGCTAAAGAAGAAAGTCAAAAGGCAGAAATCGCCTTCATTGATATAACCCATTTGACTCGTTCGGCTGCTGGCGATGCTACGCAGTTTGCTGACGATGGATTACATTACTCAGGCAAACAAATGCGGCAATGGGCGACAAAATCATTGCCAGCTGTAAAAGAAATATTGAGTAAGTCAAAGTAGTTGTTCTGATAATTCTAACAACACAAAATACCCTTACAAATTAGCCGCATCTAAGGCTCTACTCATCACTACGTCATTTTGTGACGCCCACTCCTCAATCATAAAATCTGGTTTTACTCCGCTCCCATCATTAGTGGCTGTACTTGCGTGAATAACCTGAAACATAGGCACTTTTAAGCGCAACTGAGAATGGACCAGCCGAACAGTTGGTACCATCAGGCCAGCACTGACGAATCGACTACCACCTGTTTCTTGGCCAAGCAACGTAGCGCGACTTTGCTCTTGCAGATAAGCCGCAATGAGTGAAGCTGCCGATGCCGTTCCGCCGTTTATCAATACAGTCAGCTTCCCTGTGAATATCTGTTGCGCTGGTTTAATTGAGTAGGTATATCGAATACGGTCGATAGTATGACTAACTTTTGTTTTTAAGGCAAGTTGCGTATAATAAATTAACCGAATTTGCGCATTTGAATTCTTAAAAGGCGATTTCCCGGATTGTTCTTTATAGCGTTCAAAAGCTAGTGTTGTCGGGTTAGGTAATACATATTTAAGAAACGACGTAGCATTCCAGATGCGTCCGCCGGTGTTATTTCGTAAATCGAGTACTACGTGTTGAATCGCCTGTTTCTGAACGTAGCGAAGTGCCTTTTTCAGCCGAAATCTATCCAGAAGACCGCCTACCGAACGTAGTTGTAAAATCGCTACGTTGGGTTTATCACTAAGTCGATATAAGGTCATAGCTGAGCTGGTTTGAACAACACTGTGTGGCTGGCCGCTTAAGTACGTAGCCGGGATTTCAAGTTTACTTTTTGCCGTTACGTTCTGTATTTCTTCTCCTTCAGGTGTTTTAACGTGAATCTGTATTGAATCTGCTAAACCAAAGCGAGCAGTATATAGTGCGCCAAAATGGCGATTTAGTACCCAGTTTCTAAACGATTCGTTCGGTCCATCGCTACTGAACAGCAATCGTAAAGTGTCGACAATAGCAGGAGCCGGGTAGCCATTAATCAAGCAGATCGTATCTGAACTGGCTTGCCGGATAAGTTTTCGGTCTGACGTGACCGCTACTGGAATCGGGAAAAATAGTGGTGTTGATTGCCCGCTTCCTCTAACCGCTGGCAACGATACGCTTGTATGCAGACATTGCACGCCAGCAACAGCCACACGAGCCACACGTTGAAACTCCCGAACAGTCATTGGTTGGGTTAATTGCTGATGCAGCGTATCGAAATGGCGGGTTAGCTTTTCAACGGAATTGTACTCTGCATATCCCGGATGCCATTTCTGGAGAACTTCCTGTATTTGTTGCAAATCGGCCCGAAGCTCATCCGCCGAGAGTTTTTGTACTGACTGACTTAATGTTAGTGTGGTTTGCAGGACGTAACCAAGGCAAAGTACGAACTGGAATAATCGTATCATACAGCCGTGATTGACGCTTTTGACTGACCAAATTTTTGCTTGTAGTAACGTACCGTCCGTCCGATAAGCATACCGCCAACGATACTAGGCGCAATCCAGCCAATCGTACCTGTCCAGTCCGGAGCGTTGGCTGGTAAAATACGCCCGATATTCACGACAAGTGCGGCTGTAAACGTAGCAATATAAGAGCCGCCCATTCGGGTGAAATGTTGGAAAAACCAGTGCATTTTTTCCGTTGGCCGACCAAGCTGGCGAATATCCTGCATCGCAAATACACCGGTCAATATACCAAAGAATGTAAATAATATCGGGAAGAAGATATTGACAGACTTTGTCATTAAGTATACACCAAAGCTAACCATCATAACACTCACCACAGCGGTTACATAGATTAGCAGTTTGTCGCCAGATGTAATCTCTCCTTTTTTCTGTTTGGTAGCCCGCCATCCGGTCATGCTCAGGTAAAAGCTGAATACCGCAATACCAGTCAGAAATAAGCGCATCATGGTCAGCGGTTGTATAATGCATAAAAGCAATGCCGTGACTGCTACGGTAATCATACAATATACATAAACAAGACCGGTGCGATTGTGCAGGCGGCTTCCTTTCTTCGAAAACATAGGAATCAAGCCAACCAGCAGGGCGATTGAGCCGGTAGCGATATGCAGTATGAGAAGAGAGATAATAAGCGTTTTCATGGCCGTTTGTGGTTGTCATTTCGTTGAGACAAACCTACGTTAAGCCAGCAAGCTCATGCAACTAAAAGGGCCAAACGACAAGATTAGGGACGTTTGGTAAAGAAAAGAGGTATTTGGGGTGATTGGTGGGACGTTTTACAACGCTTTTAGCTCAGCCACCAGCGTTTCGTTGTATTGACGGGCCACCGGAATCTGAAACTGCCCATCGAACAAATGCAGTTTATAGCCCTGCGCATTACCCGTGACCCGCTCGATTCGGTTAAGATTTACTACGTAGGACCGATGGCACCGAACAATGTGTGGCTGGGAAATCTGCTTCTCCAGCCGACTCAGACTACTACGTAGCAACGGCTTCACAGGCTGATCGTTTTTCAGATAAACTACCGTGCAGTAATTGTCGCTCGATTCCACAAAAAGTAGATCGTTCACTACTACGTCGAGCGTATCTTTTTCGTTATCGGCCACGAGATGTACTACGTCGGTTAAGGTCGGGATTGGCTCACTACGTATCGAATGGTTTTTTTCTAAATCTGCTGAACTGGTTCGATGGATTGGCAGCTCAGCCGCCGTTTGACTGTATTTTTTGAGCTGGGTAATGTAGTTGAGCAGCACTAAACCCGTAACGGGGAATAACCCGATCAGAAACGTAATCAGAATCATGCTCCACCCATGAATACTGCTACGTTCGACGGGGCCGATGAGGAAATCAAGGTAATAGCGATTGGCAATGCCGATTAACGTAATATTGGCCGTTACGAAAATGATTTCGCGGCCTACTGTCCATCGCACTTCGGCAAACTGACGGTTAAACAAGCGTCGCCAGACAAGGAAATTAAACCCTGTTACGATAGCCGTAACCGCCCCGAATCCAAAAATCTTAAGTGTTTTATGGGGTGTATCCCAAAGGTTCAGACCAAATGGCTGAAAGATTTGCAAAAACATCCCAACGAATAAACCAATCAGAAACGATTTTCGGAGCGCCTTACCCACAGAATCGTCGATAGGGTAGGGTTGACTAAGTAGTTTGACCATACGTTAGCTATCTACAGGCTCGCGAAATAGAACTCAGAATATCCGCCAACTGGCAATCTGTTGGAAAAAACTGGGTAATACAGGTGGATAAACGACAATCATGAAAAGAACTCCAACCAATGCTCCATAAAAGTGTGCATCGTGATTAATGGAACCGGCTCCCCGACGGGACTCGTAATAAGAATAGCCCAGATAGAGAATTCCAAAAATAAATCCGGGAATACAGAGCGCAAAGTACAGGCAAATGTCGGTAAGCGGCCGAAATAGAATACCGGCAAAAACAATAGCCGATACCCCCCCAGAGGCTCCTAATGAGTTGTAGTTGGAGTTATTGCGGTGTTTGAGGAAGCTCGGAATATCGGAAATTACAATAGCTGCCAGATAAAAACCGATGAAAAAAAGTGGAGCGATAGACCCAAATAACATTCCAAAAACCTGTTCAATAAATCCACCAAAGAAGTAAAGGCTCAGCATATTGAAGATCAAATGCGGCCAGTCGGCGTGCAGGAATCCGGAGGTTAGCAGACGGTAATACTGGCCGCGTTTCGAAACCTGATAAGGGTTCATCACCCATTTATCCATCAGACTGTAATTGTTCCAGGCCATTAAACTAATAATGACCGTAACAACAATAATAACAAGCGTAGTGCTCATAGTTTACTAACAATATATCATCAATAACGTAACAACAACCTTCTAGTGTTCATGCTCTGTTACGTATTTGAAATTAACTTTCCCGCTCAACCAATTGCCGTGCAAACTGAATCAATACGTCTTTCCGATTTTGGTCGGCTTGCACCGCATCGAAATTAGCGAATCCACGGGCAAAGTACTCGTTGATACGTGCTTCGGTTAGTTCGCGAATACCCACTTTATTGTAGATGGCTGTAATTGCCTGCACTTTTTCGTCGCGATCAAACTCTGTTTTTTGCAACCAGCCGGTGAGTTCGTCTTTTAACGAACCCGTTGCCTGTTGAAGTGCTTCAATCAGCAGAAACGTCTTTTTGTTGGCAATTATGTCGCCCCCAACCTGTTTTCCAAACTTGGCCGGGTCGCCATACACATCCAGTAAATCGTCTTTTAACTGAAAGCCAATTCCTATGTTCATCCCGCCTTCATAAAGATGTCGGTTTGTTTCCTCATCGGCTCCAGCAATTAATCCACCTAGTTCAAGCGCGTAACCCACCAGCACCGATGTTTTCAGCCGGATCATGTCAATATATTCGGCTTCCGTTACGTCCCAGCGCGTCTCGAAATTCATGTCCATCTGCTGACCTTCACACACTTCGGCGGCAGTCTGGCTAAATCGATGTAGCACGGGTTTAAGTTTATCGACCTCTACGTTCAGGAGTAATTGATACGCATTGACCATCATCACATCGCCCGATAGAATAGCAATATTTTGATTCCATTTCTCATGAACCGTTGGCTGCCCCCGACGTAGCGGAGCCTGATCCATGATGTCGTCGTGAAGAAGTGTGAAATTGTGGAAGACTTCAATACCCAACGCCGGACGTACTGATTTTTGCCAATCGTCGGTAAACAAGTAGGTAGACATCAGTGTCAGCAATGGGCGTAAACGCTTTCCGCCCAAGCTCATTATGTACCGTATAGGATCGTAGAGTTCGGGCGGATACTGACCGTATTGGAGTTGAGAAAGTTCGTTCTGGAGAGCGTTAATAAAGAGGGCTGGACTCATTCAGGTTAGATGCGGCTTCACCGATTTTAAGTCAAAAGTAAGCTAAAAGCCACCAAAAGCCTAACCGCCAAACATCTGGGAGTAATTCCGTTGAGAAGACGTACTAAGGATAAAGATGAGACGGGCCGACAACACAAAATAACCATCACGCCTTGACGGATTACCACGTTGTGCTCCCACTACGTTTGGTATCTGATTTAGTTCAAGTCGCCTGTCTGACAATGCAGAAGCTAGTTGGGCCATCTGGCTTCGGTCTGGATATACCGTACTAACATCGTCAAGATAATCACTCAGCACGTGTGTATACGTACCTTCCAGATTCAATTTAAACCGTTCAGTTGCCATCACCGGCACCCCAAGACCATAACGAATAATAAACGGCAGTCTGTCGTACAGAACACCTTCTGTTTGCAATGGGGCCAGACTGACTGATTGCCCTTTATAGGATGTTTTTGGAGTTATATACGTGAGACCAACACCAACCAGCGCATAAGGGATAACAACCTTATTCCGGTCAGAAGCTTTCCAGAAGTCCCATTGCACACCCACCCAGATATCAGGATTTAAGCTACGGAATGATAGGTTGTTATACGCAAGATGCGTATCGATCTGTGAACCTCGAATATAATAAAGCTGAGCCTCGGCACGGAACGAAAGTTGAGGAGAATAACGATAGGCAATCGCTACGTTGAGCGCAATGCCTAATTGCAAATGAGCAAGATTATCCCGCTCATTCAAGTCACCCAGATAGCGGGTTGCGCCCAACCCCGCATTAAGCAACCATGTACCGTGCTGCTCTTTCCAGATTTCAGAACGCTGTCCCCATGCATTTATCCCAAATACACAGCTAGTTAGGAGAATAAAAAAAGGTCGTATAATTTTCACAAGGGCGCTTTGATAGGTGAGCCCATGTGACGAAATAATCTTGTTTAGGTAACTTACAATTCACCTATATCCTCATTCCAGAGCGTTGGCTTCTCCGCAATAAACTGGTTCATCATGTCTACGCATTCAGGCAAATCGAGGTCAATTACCTCAACTCCGTGTTGTTCCATGAATTCCCTCGCACCCGGGAATGTCCGCGATTCACCGACAATTACTTTCGGGATTTTAAACTGAACAATCGTGCCAGCGCACATGTAGCAGGGCATTAACGTAGAGTAAATAACCGTGTTCTTGAACGAACCTACACGCCCGGCGTTGTTCAGGCAATCCATTTCACCGTGCAAAATTGGGTTGTTTTCCTGAACCCGTTTGTTATGGCCGGAAGCCACCAGTTCGCCGTTTTTCACCAGCGATGAACCGATAGGAATTCCGCCTTCACTCAAACTTTTCCGGGCCTGCCGAATGGCCTCCTCCATAAATTCATCCATATGATTTGTAGTTTTTGAGTCGGTTATTTTGTCTTGATAAAACACTACGTTATTCGCAAGGTTACAGCAACTTTATGGTTTCGTAATCGCCAACGTGTTTTAAGTACAGAAAATTAAGCAGTAAGCCATTCACATTTGTAATGAGTTTATGCGCTTCGGGCAACGTAGCAACAATGCTGGTGATACGTTCATGTTCGGCTTCACTGCCCATATTTTTCAGGTGAAACGTCATAATTTCATCACGCGCCATTTCTTTCTCTACGTAGAAAAAATGCATGGCTTCATCGCTGGTACCCGTGCTCGGAAACCACAGCCGAGAGTTAAGCCTGGTTAACTCGTTAGCGGCAACGGTCAAGCCAACTTCTTCGCCAATTTCGCGGGCGGCCACTTCGTCGGCTTCGTCACTAGCGTCGATCATACCAGCCGGGTGTTCGTAGATGTGTGACCCATCGGCGATACGTCGCTGGCGAACCAGTACAACGAATTTTTCGCGCGTTTCTTTATCGATCAGGCAAACCAGCATGGAAGCCGCATGTCCTTTCAGAAATAGAGCCGGTGGAATTTTATCGCCTTCGGGCGTATCGGCATCCACTTCGAGCATGGCAAACAAGACTTCGCCGTTATGACGATACCGAACATAGTGATCCTGTATGCCGTTAATTGTTAATCCATTGGCCTCTGCCTGCCGCTTCCAGAAACGGAATTTGTGGGCATCCTGAAGTGCTTCTTTCTGTTTACTCATATTGGCAAGTTCGTAAATAAAAATACGTCTCCAAACCAATACTGATTGTTCGGAGACGTAAACATATAATTAGGACTAATCGGAAACTGATAATTACTTGATTTTAAGCCGAACCTTGCCATTTGCCACAACCACCTCATCAGTTTTTGGCTGCTTTTTATACCCGTTCCCTTCTGGGTCAATATCAGAGTCATAGCCCGTTGATTTGGTGATGGCTTTATCTTCCATTTTGTTGATTAATCGACCAACACCACCGAAAACGGTTGCCGATGCTTTCTCTTTCCAATACGTTCCCTGCAATTTACCGCTGAACGTAGCTTCTAGAAATCCGTCAGCTCCAGTTGTTACCACAATAGTTTCGTCGTTATTTCCTGAATCGCCTACGTGGTACTCCATGCGTGGCTCACGGGTTTCTTCAATATACCGAATAGCCGCAATACCCTTGTATTTACCCAGATCGGCGTATTTCTTGCGGTATTCGTTTTTATATGGATCTTTTGAATCAACTACTACGTATGTTCCGGGTTCGAGTGCATCCTGACCATTGAAACTGCCCAACCAGATACGTAGTGATTTATCGGGCTTTATGGCGTTTGCCGTAATCCACCAGAAGCTCCCAATCTTTACCCGGCGAGGCTGAGTTGTGAATTCTTTGCCATCGACTTGGGCCGTGAATGTATTGTCGTTGGCAATCTGAGCGAATGCCGACGTAGTGAAAATCAAAAAATAGAGAAGTAAGTAGCGCATAGCGGTATTGTAAAAAGCGGCTTATCCGACTGTAAACTTAGCCGAATAAGCCGCTATCTATTACGCTTGATTGAGTATCCGGTCATTTTTTTAAAATGTAGATACTCCGCTACGTTATTTCTGCGTCAAGCCCTGAGCTTCAGGACCAACGTAGCGCTCGAAGAACTCGTAAATACGTAGCATTCGGTCGATACGCTGACGCACGTTTCCGGTACGACTCAACTCGTGGGTAGCACCGGGCATACGAACGTACTCAACAGGACGACCTAGTATTTTCAGACTTTTATACATCATTTCGCTTTGAATAACACCAGTACGTAAGTCATTTTCGCCGTGTTTAATCAGCAAAGGCGTTCTGATGTTTTGCACAAACGTATAGGGCGAATTTGCATCCAGCACTTTCGCTTCAGGTGTCCACGGATAAGCGAAATAATTCGGAATCAGTCGCCAGGCATTTCCTTCTCCCAGAAACGTAGTCAGGTCATACACGCCACGCTGAGAAAAAGCCGCTTTAAACCGATTATCGTGCCCAACAATCCAGGCTGTAAGATAGCCAGCATACGAACCACCCGTAATTACCTGCCGACTCGTATCGACCCATGTTTCTTTGGCGGCAGCTACGGCTGCCGCCAATACGTCTTCGGCAGGGCCAGTTCCCCAATCTTTTATGTTTGCTCGTTGAAAGTTAATTCCGTAACCGCCCGATCCACGCGGATTTGCGTAGACAATACCGTAGCCCTGTGAGGCCATGTACTGGAACTCATGCCACATCGACTGTTCGCCCGGTCCCCACATAGCCGTTGGGCCACCGTGCATATTTAGCAGTAATGGATATTTTTTCGACGCATCGAACGTAGCAGGCTTCATAATCCAGTAATCGACTTCCTGCCCGAGCGAATTTTTATACGTATGCTTTTCAGGCAAACTCAATTGCCGCTGAGCAACCCAGTCGTTATGATTACTCAGCTTCGTTTGCGCCTTAGCCGTTTCGTTCGTTACGTATAGTTCGGATGGATTGGCGACTTCTGTTTTGGCAAAAACAAGCTGATTACCAACGATATCGAAGTTTGTTACGCCACTTTCAAAACCCGTCAATTGTGTAACCTGCCGCGTAAGAGGATCAAGTCGATATAGCGGAGCCCCACCGTTTGAGGAAGCGGTAAAATAAATTGTATGAGTTGTGGCTGATTTCTTGCTTTTTGCATTAGCAATTGCAGTTGTCCAGACGAGATTTCCAGCGGCTCTGTCGAACGTAACGAGTTGTATGCCTGATGCCGTTGCGCCGTTTAGACTTGACAGGCCAATTTGCGGGAAATTCACACCTTCTGACGGACTTACCAGAAACGCCAGTTGTTTACCATCTGGTGAAATCTCCGGTGCGCCATAACTTTTACCTTCTTCGCCCAGCACTATGTTTCGCTTCCCTGAACCATCAGCCGAAATAAAAACGATGGCGTTATCCAGTTCACGGTCTGGGTGCATTAACGAATCCCGGTCGGTAACAGCCAATAAACCCTGTCCGTTAGGAAGCCAGCTACCTGCCTGAAACGATGCAAAACCACGAGTGAGCGGTTTTGGTGTTGCATTTTCTGCTACGTCGGTGATGTACAGGTGCGTAAACGCAAGGTCGGGTTCGGTGGTAAATTCGCCCTGAAAATTGAGCCGGTTAATGACTTTAGCTTTTTTATCCTCAACATCTTTGTTCAGATACGCCCGGATTTCGGCCAGCGAGCCATCGGGATTCGCTTTTACCTTTTTATCAACCTTTACAAAATTGTTGTTGGTAAATCCCGGCTTCTCCAGCGACCAGGCCGGGCCGTTTTTGGTCGGATTCAACAACGAATCGGTCAACATCTGCGCCGTAGTCACACCGCTTGTAAACGCAATCCGCTTTCCATCGGGCGACCAGAGCGGGCCACTTGCCCCATACGTACTGTTGGTAAGTTGCCAGGCTTCGCCACCATCCAGCGGCATAATAAAGATTTGGCTTTTTCCTTTCACGGTACGTACAAACGCAATCCGCTTCCCATCGGGCGACCAGGTTGCCTGCCGAGCCGACTCCGCTCCGTAAGTCAGCGCTTTTGTATCGCCGGGCTTCAGTCCTGTCAGGTAAATATGCGTTTTATAATCATATTCTTCCTTTTGATCGGGGTTCGACTCGATTGTAGTCAGTGTATAGATTGCCCGTTGCCCATCTGGTGCGATTTCAATTCCGCCAATCTGCTTGATTCGGGTCAGGTCGGTAACGGTAACTTTTGATTTTGTTTGCGCGCAAACCGTTTGTGCCGTAATGGCAATCAGTAGAAGTGTATGTTTCAGCATAGTTTGTTATGAAAGCAGTGGAACGTAGCGTTCCTGAATAATATTGACGTGGTGCGTAGCATGGCCAACCAGCACAAATCCCAGCGCCAGTACGGAGATGGTTTGATTAAAACAGACGCCACTACGTAATAGCATCTCCTCATCGAAACTTTTGTATAAGGCAATACTCGATTGACGTACCAATGCGTATTCGTCGTAAAGATCGGCTATGGTTCGGCGGTTGGCGTTGGCAAACTGCGCCAGTTCGTCTTCTTCGTAACCGGGCAGCGGTGTTTTGTCGTTACGAGAGAAACGCATGGCCCGATACGTCATAATACGTTCGTTATCAATGGTATGCTGAAGAATATCTTTCACGGTCCACTTACCGGGAGCGTATCGTTGTTCGCCGAGGGCCTCCAGCGTTTTGGCCGGAATCAGGTTTTCGAACGTAGCACCCTGCTCCAGCGCATCCAGAATAAACGTATTGTCAGCAATGTTGATATACCGGTCGAAAAACTGCGGCATTACAGGAATGTCAGACTTTGTCATAACTGCGAATTCAGGTTAGTAAAACACAACTCCCCGAAAGTACTCAACTTTCGGGGAGTTTGTATAACGCGACCTAAACAGAAGTTTTGGGGAGATTGGCTACTTTTTCGTTTTGGCGGGTGCCGATTTTGCCGCAATGCCTACAAGTTCAGTTACCAGTCGATCGGCTTTATAAATATGTCGCAGGGCTGCCACAATGCCGCCCGTATGAACAGAAATGGTTCGGTTTGCATCAGGGACGAAAATAAATTCGCCCGGCAGACTTTCCATATTGCCATCGAACGCCAGCCCAACCGCTTCCCGATTTTTGTTGATCATGGGGCTACCGGAGTTGCCACCGATAATATCATTTGTCGAGATAAAGCACATCGGCTCTTTCAACAAGGCTGCGGGTGGATTATTCCAGCGGGCCGGTAAATTCCACGGAGATTTATTGGCAAACGAATAATTCCGATCATACAATCCAGCGAACGTAGTGAGTATCGGTGCTTTCGTTCCGTTATAATCATAGGACTTCACAACACCATCGTTGATACGTAGCGAGAACGTAGCATCGGGCGGAACAGCGGTACCATAAACGTCATACAACATTCGTCCTAACTGCCCTCTCAAAACCTCCTGACGTTGCCCTAAATCGCGTCCCTCAATAGCAGCAGCGCGGTAACGCGGAAAGCCAATCCGTGCCAGTGCCAGCATCGGATCGTTGGATGCGCTGGCCGCATTTGGACGCGTAGCCAGCTCACTGACAAAAGCAGGATCGGTTAATTTGGTGTTTTTGATAAGATACGCTGCGGCTTCCTTAGGACTACGTGTTTTGCCATCAGGACTCGTCAATGCCGTTTTCACATAAGGATCATCATTCCCCAAAGCCTGCTGCGCTTCGGCAAGGTGAGCCGCCAGATATGCTTCATCGAGCGCCCGGTTTTTTACAGTTGGCGGCACCATCAGCGACTTGGCCCGGTCGGCATCCTGTGGACGGGTTGCCAGCAATTCACTAAACTGAGTCACTACGTTGGCAAATGTCATCAGTTCGCCCATAGTACGTTCGCTAGGGCCGAGGTAGTTGGCGTCGTTAAAGAGCTTGCGCAACTGCGCCGTATTATCGGCAATATTATCCCAGGTTTTAAGCTGATCGTCGGGTAAGTTTTTGGCTTTCGCAGCCGCTTTGAACTGTTTTTCAAACACGGCTTTACGTGCTAGCAAACTGGCGTCGCGCAGGCCAGCCAATTGACCACCGTACGCTTTCAAACTGTTGTCGTAGCTAAAAATTTCATTCAGCACACTATCACTCTTGGCCGTTTCATTATATACTTTTAGTGCCGCCGACCGATTTTGTAGTATCTGAATCGTAGCTGGCGTCTGCATATCACGATCCATCTCAAGTTCCGCAACGGTTTTGAGCCGTTCGGTATGACCGGGGTTTCCGATCACGAAAATCGGTTCACCATCACGAACACCGTTTGGGCTGAACTTAAAAAAATGGGCTGTCTGCAATGGTTTGCCGTTGTCATAAACCCGGAAAAATGAACAGTCGAGAACGTAGCGCGGATAGGTAAAGTTGTCGTAATCACCCCCGAAAAAGCCTAGCTGCAATTCGGGCATAAACACCAGCCGAACGTCGGTGTAGCGTTTGAAACCATAAATGGAATATCGTCCGCCGTTGTAGAAAACAATGGTCTGAAGTTCCAGCCCTTTCCAGCCGTCTTTTTGTCCATACTCCTGCTTGATTGTCGAAAATACCTGCTCGCGCGCCTGTAGTTTTTCCTGCTCTGCGGTTGCTTTGTTCATAGCTTCCTGCACCCGGCTGGTGATATCCTCAATCTGCACCAACTGATCTACAAACAAGCCTTCTACTTTACGCTCTTCTGCCGCCGTTTTGGCAAAAAAGCCAGTAGCATTCAGGTCTTCACCTTTTCGCGTAACCCCTGTACCCGATTCGCGGGCGCAGTGGTGGTTGGTCATAACCAGTCCGTTGGCCGAAACGAAAGACGCTGAACAGTAATCGGCGAAACGTAGTGAAGCCAGCCGCGCTTCCTCAAACCATTTATCGTCGGGCGTGAATCCTCCGTACGTTTTTGCAAAATATTCTTTGGGCGGATTATCGAACGTCCACATCTTACCCAGATCCAACGGTCCGCCTTTGGTAGTATCAATTGCGGTCGATGTACTGTTCTGGGCAATGGTCAAATTGGCTCCCAGCATCAGTGCGATACTGGCACGAAAAATCTGAGATTTATTGATAAGCTTTAGCTGCATTAGAAACTGGAATAAGGTTCGACTATCTCTAAAACGTGAATTTATACCAAACGTTTTGCTCTTGCTAACGTAGTAGAAAATCAGTTACTACTAGACGTATAACGTATCAACCTGTTTCTCTATCACCACAACAAAGTTACCAGATACAGACTTACGTAGTCATATATAAAAATATGTATATTATGTTGAAAGTCAGCTATTTACTAAGAAATCTTTAGTCCGTTTATCAGCGGCTTTTACACGTTATTTGCGCCCAAATTATTTTTAGAGTTCAGTACCACCGTCACTTATTCACTACATGAATCGTACACTTCTATTAACTAGTACACTATTATTATGCCTGTTCCAATCTACATTAGCCCAATCGGCCTTTCCAGAAAAAACAGTGAAAATGGGAAAAATGCATGGCAGCTTTTATTTTCTCTGGGGTTATAACCGCGACTGGTATAGCACGAGCACCATTCGTTTCCGAAACACAGTAACCGACAATTACGATTTCACCTTTATCGACGCGAAGGCCCATGATAAACCGGATTACTACGAATTTTACAAAATCACTAAACTGACCATTCCGCAGTACAACATGTATGGAGGCTATTTTTTCAATGATAAACACGATCTTGGAGTTGAGATCAGTTGGGATCATTTAAAATACGTTGTCACCGATAATCAGGTTATGCACGTGAAAGGCCAAGTTCGCGGTCACCAGATCGATAAAGACACACTCGTAACCCCCGACTTTGTTCACCTACAGCATACTAACGGCAATAATTACCTGATGCTCAACTTGGTGAAGCGACAAAAAATATGGCAGACCAAAAATATACAACTGAGTGCCATCGGAAAAATTGGTGGAGGAGCACTGATTTCGTATAGTATTTCGTCGGTATTGGGAAATAACAATAGTGGTAAATTTCGCTATGAGGGCGTAGTAGCCGGGGTTAGCGGAGGACTAAAACTTGACTTGTTCAAGTACTTTTTCCTCCAGTCTAATCTTCAGGGCGCGTGGGCAAATTACACCGATACAAAACTCGGAGCTGATCAGCAGGGGCTGGCTACGCATCATTTTTACTCGCTTCAGTTCATCTATGCGTTTGGTTTTAACTACCCAATTAGTAGTCATTAAAACTGTCACTCCATCTCATTATGGGCTAGCATTTGCTGGCCCACTTTATCATCTTTCCGTATAAAGGGACGAATGATGATACGTGTACCACGCTGATACGTAAACAAGCGGTATATCCAGTTGCTAAACACAATCAGCTTACTCCGGAAACCGACCAGATACCAGATATGCACAAATAACCAGGCCATCCACGCAATGAAACCGCCTAGATGAAGGTTGCCCGGCAAATCGGCAACAGCCCGGCTCCGGCCAACAATAGCCAATGACCCTTTATCGAAATATTCGAACGGTTCGGTGGGTTCGTTTTTCAGGATATGGCGCAGGTTTTTAGCCAAATGCTTACCTTGCTGAATAGCGGGCTGCGCTACGCCCGGATGTCCTTTGGGGTAATCTTTCAGCTTCATAAACGCGATGTCGCCAATGGCAAATACATCGGTTAATCCTTGAACTCGGTTAATTGGATCGACCAGAATTCGCCCTTTTTCCACTGCGTCAGCCGGAATACCATCGATCAATGCACCTGTTACGCCCGCACCCCAAACCAGCGTCTGCGTTCTGACTTTTTCACCGCCTTTGAACGTAACGGTTTCGCCGTCATACGATTCGACCAACGTATTAAGCCGAACAATCACGCCTAAATCTTCCAGATACTCTTGTGCTTTTTTACCGGCTTCGTCCGACATAGGCGGCAACACTTTTCCCAGGCCTTCCACTACGTAGATATTCATCTCGCTGAAATCCAGGCCCGGATAGTCGTTTGGCAATACGTGTTTGCGCATTTCGGCCAGAGAGCCCGCCATTTCAACGCCTGTTGGTCCTGCGCCCGCAATTACGAACGTAAGCAGACTTTGCCGTTCAATAGGATCGGTCGTTACGCTGGCCTGTTCAAAACACTGTAAAAACTGACTACGTACATTCAGGGCTTCAGGAATGGTTTTCAGCGGGAACGAATACTTCTTAATATCAGCATTCCCGAAAAAATTCGACTTCGAGCCACTGGCAATCACCAGATAATCGTACTGTAAATCGCCGATGAGTGTGGAAACGGTTTTAGACTGTGGATCAATTTTACTAACTCGGACCATACGGTAGTGAAAATCGTCGTGCCCGTCGAACATCTTCCGAAACGGCTCGGCAATGGCATCCGGCTCCAGACCGGCAGTAGCTACCTGATAAAGCAGCGGCCAGAAACCATTGTAATTTTGTTTATCGAACAGCACTACCTGAACATCAGAATTGCGCAGACTTTTGGCCAGATTCATACCGCCAAACCCTCCGCCGATGATCACGACGCGAGGTTTGGATGTATCGGGTATATTGAGCGAAAGTTTATCGAATTGAAGCATAACCAAGCTATCTAGTTAATCACAGAGCTTATCTAGGTGTAAGTACCTTTCAATTTGCCCTTTTGTTTGAAAAACAGCGTTTTGCCCCCCGTCTGTTCCCCAGTATACCGGAATTCAACAGCCGGGCGTTTTAGTTGCAAAGCCCCGTAACCCCGCTCAATTTTATTCCTGTAAATGTCTCTACGTTTCCTTCTTTATCTCATATTTCTGCTGTTTCCGTTTACTGTGCACAGCCAGACAGGTTCTCGTTTTACCGTCAGCGGCTATGTTCGTGAAACTGGTAGTCAGGAAGCCCTTATTGGCGTTAATGTTTACGTGCCGGGTACAACCATTGGCACAACGACGAATAAGTACGGTTTTTATTCTTTGACTTTACCCGCTCAGGATAGTGTTCGGCTGGCATTTTCATTTGTGGGTTATGAAATTGTTAGCCAGCTTGTTTCACTACGTAGCAACCGCACACTTGATAAGCTACTTACACCGGGTCAGGCATTGACCGAAGTTTCTGTAACCGCAGGAAGTCTGGTTGAAAAAGTGAGCGAAAGTGCTCAAATGAGTGCGATTGACGTACCGGTGGCTCAGATCAAGAAAATTCCGGCGTTTCTGGGCGAGAAAGACGTACTGAAAGTGCTCCAACTTATGCCGGGCGTGCAGAAAGGTTCGGAAGGGCAAACGGGTATCTACGTCCGTGGCGGTGGCCCCGACCAAAACCTCATTATTCTCGACGATGCTGTTGTTTATAACGCCAATCATTTGTTCGGTTTTTTCTCGGTTTTCAACGGCGATGCGATCAAGAGTGTTGAACTTATAAAAGGTGGATTTCCGGCACGATACGGTGGTCGACTCTCGTCGGTTATCGATCTGAACATGAAAGATGGCAACCGCGATAAACTGCATGGCGAAGGCGGCATTGGCCTGATTGCTTCCCGGTTGATGCTGGAAGGACCATTAACAAAGAACAAAAAGGGGTCATTTTTGCTTTCGGGCCGACGAACCTATCTGGACATTATCGCAGCACCACTTATTCGGGCGCAAACGCAGGGCCAAACTCAGGCTGGTTATTATTTCTACGATTTGAATGCCAAAGCGAATTATGATCTAAGCCCGAACGATAAACTGTATCTGAGTACATACTTTGGCCGCGACCGTTTTTACGCCACCGATAAAACAAGTAACACAGATACCGGCCTGAATTGGGGAAATGCGACCGGCACGCTACGTTGGAATCACCTGTTCAATCAGAAATTATTCTCGAACCTTTCCCTGATTTTCAGCGATTATAAATTCCAGATTTCGGCCGTTGAACGTAGTGCGCAGGATACCGAAGTGTACTCGCTTTATTACAACTCAGGCATTCGGGATTTAGGACTGAAATACGATTTCGACTTTTACCCAACACCACAACACTCGATACGTACCGGCATTCAGACTACGTATCATCGGTTTACACCGAGTGCGGTGGTTCTTCAAAATGCGGGTATCAATCAATCGATCAAAAATATCAACAACATCGACGTAGTGGAATCGGGGCTTTACGTAGAAGATACGTGGCGACCGTCGAGCCGTTGGCGGGTGAATGGTGGTTTTCGTTTAAGTTATTTTCAAGGAAAGGACGTAGCGTACGTTCGGCCCGAACCGCGACTATCGGCGGCTTTTACATTAAAACCAGACCTATCGGTGAAGGCGTCTTACGCGCTGATGAATCAATACGTTCATTTGCTGAGCAACACCGGCATTGGCTTACCAACCGATTTGTGGGTACCTACCACCGACCGCGTAAAACCACAACAATCACAACAGGTGGCCATTGGGATTGCCAAAGATTATACCGACAAAGGACTGACGCTGACGATAGAAGGATATTACAAGCAGATGAATAACATCATCAATTATAAGGAAGGCGCCAGCTTTCTGCTCATCAACGACCCGACTGCAGCAAACAGTGTTCGTTGGGAAGACAACGTAACGACTGGACGAGGCTGGAGTTGTGGCGGTGAGTTTTTGCTGCAAAAGAAGGTAGGCCGTTTTTCGGGCTGGTTAGGGTATACCCTCTCCTGGACGCAATGGCAATTTGACGAGCTGAACGGCGGACAACCGTTTTTCCCGCGCTACGACCGACGGCACGACGTATCGCTGGTTGGAATTTACGAGCTAAATAAACGGATTACGCTTTCGGCAACCTGGGTTTACGGAACCGGCAATGCGCTTACCGTGCCCGTCGGTCGCTACGACACGTATCGGCCAACCAACGCGATGTTTACGGGCGGCATGGCAAATAATGCTCTTGCTCAGGCTCTTTTTCAAAATCCTCGTACTGTGGATGATTATGGTACGCAGAAAAATAGTTTCCGAGCCGAACCCTATCATCGTTTCGATGTGAGTATTCAGTTTCACAAACAGAAAAAGCATCACGAACGAACGTGGGAAATCAGCTTTTATAATCTCTACAACCGCCGAAATCCATTCTTCTATCGGCTCGAATCGATTGCGGCAACGGCTACTACGCCCGCTCGTACGGCTTTGTTCCGGTATTCTGTGTTTCCGATTGTTCCGGCCATTAGCTACAACTTCAAATTCTGATGCAGCCAATCTTACGAAATCAATCAATCATAAACCTTTTGCTGCTTTTTTTGATCAGCGTAAGTATAAGCTGTTCCAGTCTGCGCAATGAAGTATCGCCTAGTCTGCTCGGTGTTGAGCCATCCAAGCTTGTTGTTACGTGTTTTCTATCGCCACAGGATACCATACTAGCCGTTAAGGTCACTCGCTCCAGCACAGTTGTAGGTGATAGTATCAGCCTGTTGCAAACGGGAAATAATGTAACGGACGCTATTGTTACGTTAACAGATGGAAGCCAATCTGTTACGTTGAAATACAATAACATTTTGGCTGGCGATACTGTAAAAAGCCGGCCTTATTACAGTAACTACATACGTCTGTTACCGATTATAGTAGGGCATACCTATACGCTGAGCGTAGTGACCTCTAATGGCCAACGGGCAACCAGTACGTGTACAATTCCTACACCTGTTTCGTTGAAAGACGTAACGCTGGATTCGCTTAACCGACGCTATTTTGTTCGGGCACGCTGGCAGGACCCAGCCGGAGAAACCAATTATTATCAGGTATCGGGTGTTTTTCGCTACGTTGCCAGCAATTGTAAAAACTGTTCTATAGAAAGCACCAACAACCTGACCTTCGATGACGACAATCGCGGACTATTTAGTGATGCTGGTGTGGATGGAAGCCTAATGATTTCAGGTCGCGCGTATTTAACCAGTACGTCGACCAGCAATTTTTATGGGCAATACAATCGGGCCAGAGCTGTTGTCAACCTGCTACGTGTTGATCCTAATTACTACCGCTTTCAGGAAGCCATTATCCGCCAACGACGGTCTCGTAACAATCCCTTTGCCGAACCCGTACTGATTCCCAGTAATATAGATGGTGGTCTTGGTTGTTTTGCTGGTTATAGCACAACGAGTCTAAGCATAAATATTAAATGAAATTGACCCGATCAGAAGCTATTTTTTGATCGGGTCAGCTTCACTTGATAGTAGTTGATGTCAATTTTTACTTATCGCCAGATTTCATGCTGGGGGAAATTGTGTTACAGGGTATTCGCTTTAGTACTTCGCCTGTAAATGTAAGTTCGGATAGGGGGCTAAATACCTCTTTTTTATTTTTAAACTCACTCGGGCCTAACCCTTCCAAAAAACTGCCGTCTTTAGCCAAAAACGCTACTTCACCTACCGCATCTATTCCTTCCTGCATATAACTATGATCAGCTATCAACGTATCGCCATGCATTTGCCCTTGGAAAGTACCTATGCGTCTGTCTTTTCCGGCATAAGAAATTAACAGAGCACCACTTACAGAAGCGCCCTGTCTAGATAAACTTAACTGGATTGTATCGCCCTGTTCTGTCATCCACCCGTAACATTCCTGCTGTTGGCTATCCGTCTCTGCGGCCAACGTACTTGACTCAACAGGAGCGGTCGGAGTTGTTGTCGATTTCTCGGTTGTTGATTGTTGCTTGCCACAACCACTAACCACTACTACGGTCAGAATTGTGAGTATTTTTAGGTTCATGATAGATACATTTTATGAGGCACCATAAAGATTGAATAAAGCCTTTGACACTTATTTAGCGACCCAGATCTCTTTATTTTGCTTATCAACCAGCACAAATCGTCCATTGTCGGTTAACACCGCCCGATCACTTTTGTAGATGATAACCGGAGTCACCGCATCCCGACCGTTGGTTGCACAGTAACCTTTATTCTGCTTGCTCTCGATACAGATATTGCCGTCAGGGTTGTAGCTCAAAAAGCTCACGGCTGGTGGGTTATTGATAGGACCTGCTAGTGGGAAAGTATAAATAACACGATTCGCACGAATGTCTTCGATAATAAAATTACCGTCGGGTGTGCCTCGAAGTTGGAAATTCCCATTTGCCGAGACTAATCGGTCGCCTTCGCGCAATTTATCACCGGGTTTCATGGTCTTCAGCGTGGCGCCATTACCAGACGCTGGTGGTGTAGAAGTCGGTGGCGCCGAGTTTTGATTAGCCACGGCAACAGCAGCAGACTCGTCAATATTGGCCCAGACAGCCGTAAAATACCAGTAATTATTCTGCGGGTTTTTCGCAAAACCAAATCCAACAGCGGTTGATTTGTCACCATCTAAATTCCAGGTAGGCCGATAATGAGTTTCCGATTTCATCCAGCCAATAGGATAATCCGCCAATTCTGTTGAACCAGCACAAGCCTCTGGAACACTAAAATTTTTCAGGTATTTGCTTATTCTTTCACCATATCCACCGTCTCTATTTACGGCTCTGTAATTTCTATTATCATGAGTTACCTCCTTAATAGAAGACTGATAATCAGCTTGTTCCTGAGCCGTCTTGGTTAGCCTGTCATCCATAAAAAAGGGTTTTAAATTAGAAGGCAGATTCAAAGCCGTTTTGCAACCCTGCTGCTTCCGGTAATTAGGATTGCTACGTGCCTCGTTCATAATAGCCAGCATCGTCTTCCTGATTTGAGCCTTTTCGGCTTCATTCAGTGAAGCCTTCTTACTCATAGTTGATAAATAATCCAGATTGGATTGATTGTGCAGTTGGTTCTGAGCTTGTAGATCAACAGACCAAAGCAGGGTTGTCAGGCATAGAAAAAAAAGAGTTTTTAGGCTACTCATTGTTTGGAAGAGGTTAACAAAAATGAATCGATAAACTAGATGTTGTAGGAATGTGGGAAGATCAAATTACTGCTTACATCACCTCGCAATCATAAGTGCAAAGAACTGTCTATCAGTGTGCTTTTTTTCGTCAAACAAGTAGCATTTTCCGTCAAAATCAGCCTCAGAGGACGTAGTAGACTACGTATCGGCATCCATACCCGCCAATTTTACGATAGATTAACAGTTGGTACACATTACAACGCCCATGCTAGCGTTAGGGTCTATAGTGTCACTTATAGTCCCATTTATGAATATACTTTTCTCTGTTCTGCTTTGTAGTTTCTTATGGAGTTATAATGCATGTGCTCAAAACCCTGTTAATCGACTCACAATCAGCGGCTACGTTCGCGAAGCAGGAAGCCAAGAAGCACTCATTGGGGTTAACGTTTATCTGCCTGGAACGTCGACAGGTACAACTACCAATACCTACGGCTTTTATTCTATTACGTTACCCGCGCAGGATAGCATTCGGTTAGCGTATTCGTTTGTGGGTTACGAGCCGGTTTCACGTAGCGTTAGCCTACGTCAGAACAGTAGCCAGAACGTGTTGCTTACACCCGGACGAGCACTTTCAGAAGTAGAAGTTAAAGCCAGCCGTACGGAAGAGAAAGTGAGCGAAAGTCCGCAAATGAGTCGCATTGACGTACCGGTGGCTCAGATTAAGAAAATTCCGGCGTTTCTGGGCGAGAAGGACGTACTGAAAGTGCTTCAACTTATGCCGGGCGTTCAGAAAGGTTCGGAAGGGCAAACTGGCATTTACGTCCGTGGCGGAGGCCCGGATCAAAATCTTATTATCCTCGACGAAGCTACAGTTTATAACGCTAGTCACCTGTTCGGTTTCTTCTCGGTTTTTAATGGCGACGCGCTGAAAAGCGTTGAGTTGACCAAGGGCGGTTTTCCGGCCCGTTATGGCGGACGCCTTTCGTCGGTCATTGAGCTGAATATGAAAGACGGCAATAAGGAAAAACTGCATGGCGAAGGTGGTATTGGACTTATTGCGAGCCGGCTAACACTTGAAGGTCCATTCACAAAAAATAAGAAAGGGAGCTTTCTGCTATCGGGTCGACGGACGTATCTGGATATTGTAGCGGCTCCGCTCATTGCGGCCCAGACTGGTGGAGAAACACAGGCCGGTTATTATTTCTACGATTTCAATGCCAAGGCGAACTATGATTTTGGCTCGAAAAACAAGGTTTATCTGAGTGGTTATTTTGGCCGCGACCGCTTCTACGCAAAAGAAAAAGAGCTGGGTTCCGACATTGGTATTGGTTGGGGAAACGCTACCGGTACGTTACGTTGGAACCATCTGTTCAATCAGAAACTATTCTCAAATCTGTCGCTCATTTACAGTGATTACGAATTCAAGATTTCGTCAGACGACCGTAGTTCGGACACAACCACTACGTCGCTACGTTACTCGTCGGGTATCCGCGACCTTTCAGCTAAGCTTGATTTCGATTACTACCTTACGCCAAAGCATTCGCTACGTTTCGGTACACAGGCCGTTTTTCACCGATTCACGCCGAGTGCAGTTGTCGTACAGAACGCCTTTATCAACGAGTTCCGGCGCGACGTTGAGGCCATCGATGCGGTTGAAGCGGGCGTTTACGTCGAAGACACTTGGCGTCCTAACGAACGCTGGCGTGTGAACGGTGGTTTGCGGATGAGTTTGTTTTTGCAAGGCTCTGCGCGCTACGTTCGTCCTGAGCCGCGTTTATCAGCCTCGTATCAAATACGTCCTAGCTTGTCGGTCAAAGCGTCGTATGCTACGATGAATCAGTACATTCATATGCTGAGTAACACCGGAATTGGCTTACCCACTGATTTGTGGGTGCCTACTACCGACCGCGTTGCCCCACAACAATCGCGACAGGTGGCCGTGGGAATTGCAAAAGATTTCTCCGATAATTTCGCATTGGGAAAAGGGTATGCACTGACGGTAGAAGGTTATTACAAAACCATGCAGAACATTATCAACTACAAAGAAGGTGCTAGTTTTCTGCTGATCGAAGACCCAACTTCGGCCGAACGGGTTCGTTGGGAAGACAACGTAACGGCGGGCAAAGGCTGGAGTTACGGAGCCGAAGTACTTTTCCAGCGGAAAACCGGACGACTCTCTGGCTGGATCGGATATACACTCTCCTGGACACAGTGGCAGTTCCCCGAATTGAATCAGGGAAAACCCTTCTTCCCCCGTTATGACCGGCGGCACGACATCTCGGTGGTCGGAATTTATGAGCTTAGCAAACGTATTACGTTGTCAGGTACGTGGGTGTATGGTACAGGAAATGCGTTAACAGTACCTGTTGCCAACTATCGAGGATATCAACACTCACTTAACCGACAAACTATTTATAGCAATGGTGTTCCTTCGATAATTACCGATTTGTTTGATTATGGCTCCACCGTTAGTGATTATGGTCAGCAAAAGAACAGCTTTCGCGCCGAAGCCTATCATCGTTTCGACGTAGCGATTCAATTTCACAAGCAGAAAAAACATCACGAGCGTACGTGGGAAATCAGTTTCTATAATGCTTACAATCGACGGAATCCGTTTTTCTACCAGCTTCAATCGGTGAGACAAGAAGGACAGCTTTTACCGCGTACTGCATTATTTCGCTATTCGGTTTTCCCTATCGTTCCGTCTATCAGCTATAATTTTAAATTCTGATCATGAAACTCAACGTTCTTATCTACGTAGTATTAATCGGTTTGATAGCTGGCTGCGACAGTTTACGGCAAGAAGTAGAACCCAAAGGATTGGTGCAGCAAGGCGAAAAACTGGTTGTGACCAGCTTCATTTCTCCACAAGATACCGTTTTGACTGTCCTCTTAGCCCGCTCTTCGTCTGTATTAGGAATAAGTCATGAATATCCGTACGTACCACAAGCTACTGTTACGTTATCAGATGGCGTCAAGATTGTAACGCTTCAGGAGTCAACATCTAATTCTAGTTTTGGTGGTGGCCCTCGACTTTATTATCGTGCCAAAGCTAGTGAACTACCTATTGTTGTTGGGAAAACGTACACGTTGAAAGCTATTGCTTACGGCGTATCTGAAGTTACAGCTACCTGCACCATTCCCAATCCGGTTGCGCTAGAGCAGGTTTCAATCGATACAGCTTTAACTACAGAATTCGGCGATAGACGCAAAAACTATTTCGCTCGACTACGGTGGAGAGACCCTGCCGGACAGGCTAATTTTTACCGAATTGCCGGTAACAATGAATATCCAGTACGTATGTTTGTCGGACCTGCGCCAAGCACGCCAAATACAACTCCTCGCGACTCCATCCTTTATTTTATAGGTAACTGGTCTTTTGACAATCGGTCGCTTTTATCCGACCAGAATCGCGATGGTCAGGAAATGGTTTCAGAACGCGTACGTCTGGCACCCTCCTCTTATACGCTGATCAATGGTGTTTGGACTGCGACTAAACCAGCGGGGAAGCTGGAAGCTTACCTGCTCAACGTCGATGAAAATTATTATCGCTATCATGACGCCATTGAGCGGCAGAATCAGGTTCGTGATAATCCGTTTGCGGAGCCGGTTCTGATTCCGAGCAATGTGCAGGGCGGGTATGGCTGTTTCGGGGCCTACAATCGTTCAACGCTTACTATGACTATCAAATAGAGCGATTCCCGATTTCTCACCAAGGGGAAATCGGGGCCGTTATACCAAAATATAAAAAGTCGGCGCGGTTGCGGAAACGGTTGTTGTTGCTGACGATATCTTTATTTTTAATAGCCATTTCCGTTGTTAACCACTGATAGCCTGCTTTTAGGCTGACTCCTTCCGTAATCCGGAAGCGTACATAAGCTTCGGTTGTGAGCATACCCTGATTAAGATCTCCCGGCAGTTTGAGGTTTAGCCAGTTTGGAATAGCCGTCTGATTAGCGTCTTCGCCCAGAAAGGGCTTGTTGATGGGTAATCCTGCTGCGTCTTCGCCAATAAAAAGTCCCGTTGATGAAGAAATAAGGCCCGTATGTCTGGCCCCGAACGTAACGCCCACAAGATCAATACTCGCTCCTAGAGTTAATGGGCCTACGTAGTACTCTGCCCGAAGTCCGAAATTGAGGGATATGTGCGATGTGCGATTGAAGTAGATGGTGTCAATGTTCTCGGTAAGCAATGATTTCCCTATAGAGCCAAGTCCACTACGTCCACGCGTTAATCGGGCAGGAGCCGTATAATAGTTTACATTCTTTCCCTGAAAAACCCCCAGTCGGCCAGTCCATCCAATGAAAAAGGATTCATTTTTGGCAATCTGCGACAACTCGTAATACGTAATTGACGAATGGAATGAGCCGTTTTTAGCGCCTACTCCTATATCTATACCTCCACTCAGTCCATTCTTGTTTATTTTCTGACTGTAAGAAGGTAAAAGAGATATTATATAAACTAGTAAAGTGTATACTAAACGGGTTACAATTAATTGCATAAATTCTATATCGACATCCTTATTGTGTACAATGGTTCATTGTTACAAGCAAAAAATGGGCAGTTAGAAAAAGGTATACCTTTTCTTAACTGCCCATTCACTGTCTACCCAAACGCTTAGGCGTTTTGTGCAGCGTTGTGAATGATTTCGGTTTGCTTCCGAATCGATTCCATGTGAATAATTTTATAGATTTCTTCCACCAGTTCAGGGTACAGACCTAATTTGGTGCCCAAATCAGTACGTGTTTTCAATATTTCTTTCCAACGCTCAGGTTGGAACAGCGTTACGTTGTTATCACGTTTGTATTCGGCCAACCGCTCTACCAGCGCCATACGGGCAGCCAGCATCTCAACAATCTGACGGTCTACGTTATCAATGCTACGTCGCGACTGTTCGGTGAAGCTCTGGAATTCGAGGTTTTGCGATTCTACCTGACGGATTTCCAGATGATCGAGCATTTCGCCAAAAGCTGCAGGCGTTAATTGCTGAGCAGCATCACTCCACGCTTTGTCAGGATCGATGTGCGATTCAACAATCAGACCGTCGTAGTTCAGGTCCATTGCCATTTGCGCCAGCTCGTTCAGGTAAGCGCGCTTTCCGGCCATGTGGCTTGGATCACCAATAATTGGCAACTGTGGGAAGATCGACTTCAGTTCGATCGCCATTTGCCACATCGGTACGTTCCGGTACTTGCTGGCTTCTCCTGTAGCAAATCCACGGTGAATAGCACCCAATTTATTGATACCTGCTCCGGCGATACGTTCGAAAGCGCCTACCCAGAGCGCCAGATCAGGGTTCACCGGGTTTTTGATCAATACAGGTACGTCAACACCACGTAGCGCATCCGCAATTTCCTGTACGTTAAATGGATTTACGGTAGTACGGGCGCCAATCCACAAAATATCGACACCATATTTCAGTGCCAGTTCGATATGTTCGGGGGTAGCTACTTCAACAGCAAACGGCAGGCCGGTTTCGGCTTTAGCACGCTGAAGCCAGGGTAATGCCACTTCGCCCATGCCTTCAAAGCTACCAGGACGGGTACGTGGTTTCCAGACACCAGCACGAATTACATGCACTGCATCCAATGCTTTTAGCTGGCGTGCAGTCTCAACAAGCTGATCTTCGGTCTCGGCACTACATGGCCCTGCGATGATCAGAGGTTTGCCGTTGGTATCTATCCACGACCCAAGCGGCTCTACGGCTAATTCTACTTTCATACTATTCAGGTAATCTAAGAGTAATACCTATACTCTAGCGGGAACTTTCAATTTAATTTTGTGGTATATTTGCATTAGGAATTGGCTGTATCTCAAGCCGGTTCCTTAATTTGTCTATAACCGTTTTTAGTTTGTCGAAACAAGCCGCGCCTGTTGTGAACCGATTAAACGAAATTTCGTTATATATTTCGGTCCTATTAGCCGACGCGCACTCACCGCTATGCAAGTAGCATCGCTCAAACAGAGCACTGATATGTCGAACCGAAGTAATCCTATGCCGGAGACTGTCCAGAGGCTCGCCGACGTAAAGTCAAACGTGGACGGACCTGTTTCATTTGAGGACACTTCGATTGCTTTTTCGTACCAGTCGGATTTCAAACTCCGAAAGACCTACTGGTTATTTGCGTTGATGAATCAGGGATGGCTGGTAAATTTAGGAACTTTTTTTATAAAGATTGCCCTGCGCCTTCGTCTTCCCATTAAATTCCTGATTAAGAACACTATTTTCGAGCAATTTTGTGGTGGAGAAAGCATTCGCGACTCCGAAACAACGATCCACCAGCTTCACCAAGCGCATGTTGGAACGATCCTCGATTATTCTGTTGAAGGCGAAGACACCGAAAAAAGTTTCGAAGATACGTCACTTGAAATTCTCCGCACAATTGAACGAGCCAGCGAGTCGGCCGATATTCCTTTTTCGGTCTTCAAAATGACGGGGCTGGCCTCTACCGAACTGCTCGAAGCAGTTCAGATTGGCGATTCGCTCAACAAAGAACAGAAGGCTCAGTTCGACCGGGTTTTGCAGCGTGTGGATACGCTCTGCCGCCGGGCTCACGAACGCAACGTCCGTATTTTTGTGGATGCGGAAGAAAGCTGGATTCAGGACACAATTGATACGTTAGCGTATGAAATGATGGATCGCTATAACCATGAGCGGCCTATTGTTTACAATACGTATCAAATGTATCGCTGGGAAAGTATTGATCACCTTCGCCGTGATACGTCCGAGGCACGCGCCAAAGGCTATTTGTTGGGGGTGAAACTGGTACGTGGTGCCTATCTGGAAAAAGAACGGCTACGTTCCCACGAAGAAGAGTATCAAGACCCAATCCAGGGAACCAAGGAAGATACCGACCGTGATTTCAATATGGCAATCGATTTCTGTCTGGAAAACCGGGATGTGATTTCGATTTGTCTGGGCACACACAACGAGTATAGTTGCCAATATTGCGTGCAGCGAATGAAAGAGCTGGAAATTGCTCCTTCTGACCCACATATTTACTTTGCGCAATTGCTGGGTATGAGCGATAATATATCCTACAACCTGGCGAATGCAGGGTATAACGTAGCCAAGTACGTACCATACGGTCCGGTAGAATCAGTGATGCCTTATTTATTCCGTCGTGCTGACGAAAATAAGTCGATTGCGGGTCAAAGCAGCCGTGAATTCACGTTGGTCAGCGATGAGCTGAAACGCCGAAAAGGATGTCGGAAGTGAATTTGAGTACGCTAGTTCGGTGTAATCTTTTGGTGCGCCGGTTTTTCCTGAAATAATGGCTGGCACAGCAACGCCCTGTCGGATGGTTGCTGTGCCGTATTTTTAGTATGATTCAGAAAAGTCCTTTCAAGTATTTTGTATTGACGCTCGTGCTTATTGCCCTTGATCAGGCGGTGAAATTAGCGGTTCATTTTTATATGGCTCCCGGCTTTGCGGGTCAGATCAAGATTGTTGGCGATTGGTTCAAGCTTCACTACGTTCTGAATCCCGGAATGGCTTTCGGTATGCAACTTGGCCATGAATATGGTAAGTTGCTGCTGAGTGTATTCCGTTTGTTCGCAATGGTCGGCATCGGCTACTATCTGGTTAATCTGGCGCATCGGGGCGCTCCTAATGGTTTGCTGTGGGCTATGTCCATGATTTTAGCCGGAGCAGTAGGAAATGTAATCGACAGCACGTTTTATGGTGTTTTTCTGGATAATGCGCCTTATGGATCGCCAACTCCATGGTTTCATGGGCAGGTAATCGACATGATTTTTGTTGATGTATGGGAGGGCTTTATTCCCGATTGGGTGCCTGTCTGGGGGGGGCAATACTATTCGACACCGATTTTCAATATCGCCGATTCCTGTATTTTCATAGGTGTCTGTTTAATTCTCTTCTTTCAGCGTCGGTTCTTTGGTGAACAACCCCTTGAGGATACCATGCTTCCCGTTTCTGGACCTGATGCCGTTGACGCTTCAGTTTTACCGACAACCGAACTACTTGATAATGAAGAAATAGAAACTAAGGCAACTACCAATGAATCAGAGCCTTCTGATTCTGTAGAGCCAGTTGTTTCCGAAGAGGATGATCAACCACAACAGCCAGCCGCAACTTCTGAAACTGTTATACCAAACGAACGTAAAGAAATTGATTAGCTTTCTACGTAGTTCATCGTAAAACATTAAAAAAGGTGCCGGAATCGATTCCGGCACCTTTTTAATAAATAGTCTATCTGAATTGGATTATCGGCTTCCGCCAGCCTGACCGCTCGACAATAAGTTGAAGAACTGATCAAGTTTCGGCGTAATGATGATTTCCGTCCGACGGTTCTGCTGACGACCAGCGTTGGTTGTGTTGTCGTCTTTCGGAGCATATTCCGAACGACCACCTGCCGTCATACGCTCAGGCGATATACCAAATTTGTTTTGCAGGGTACGTACAACCGACGTAGCACGTAGTGCGCTAAGATCCCAGTTGTCTTTGATTGCTGACGTTGAAATGGGGACAACATCCGTATGGCCTTCCACAAGAACATCAAGCTCTTTGTGGTCATTTACTACTTTAGCCACTTTGCTCAGAACGTTTTCGGCAGCTGGCAGAACATCGTAACTACCCGATTTGAACAACAGTTTATCCGAAAGCGATACGTAAACAACGCCTTTCTTCACTTCAACCTGCACATCCTGATCGTTGATATCATCGAGCGAGCGTTTCAGACTCATTACCAATGCAAGGTTCAGCGAATCTTTCCGTTGAATCGAAGCGTTCAGGTTGTTGGTATATTTGGTCTGCTCATTCAAGGTTTCGAGCGACTTTTTAATACTTTCAGCTCCCGACTTACTTACAATCGACAGGTCCGACATCCGATCCAGCAGATTGGTGTTGGTCTTTTTCAGATAATCAATCTGCCCGTTTAAGTCAGACAGTTGTTTGTCTTTACTTTGCAGATCGCTGTCTTTAGCCGACAATTGAGACCGCAAATCGGCCGTACGCTGATCGCAATCGTTGAGCGATGCAACTGCCTTATCACGTGCTTCCTGAAGGGCTTTGATTTCGGCCAGGCGTTTTTTACTGTTACACGACGCCAGCATAACCACTGCCGAAAGAACAATTAATACTCGTTTCATGGTATCGAAAATGTTAACAAAAAATAATAGAGTGACGATATGAGCGAATTCGGGAACAAATCGTTTTACAAAAATAATGGATTCTTATTAACTGGTTTAATAACTTTTTCATTTAACAAAACTTTGTTTGTATTATTCCCGCATTCATTAAGCAAACTTTTTGAATTATAGTCGATATACACGTTAGAATGTTGAATTTTGACGCTATAAGCGGATACTACGTATATACCTATCTGACAAATTTTCGGTTCGGTAGTTTAGTCGTGTATAATGCTTATTATATTGTTTCACCCGTCAATTTATGAAGAAGCTACTTGTTATGAGCCTACTTGGGCTTAGTCTGACCGCGCAAGCGCAATCGGGCAAAGAAATAATGTATGTCGGTACGTATTCGCTACGTGGCAGTGAAGGAATTTACGTATTTGAATTCGACAGGAAGGCTGGTACCATGCAACCGCTCCAATCGGTATCTAATGTAAAAAGTCCTTCGTTTCTGGCCCTTCACCCTTCTGGCAACTACCTCTATTCAGTAAATGAAGGGGCTGATAAAAGCGGAGGAGTTAGCTCATACGCAGTCGACAAGGCAACGGGCAAGTTGCAATTCCTAAACAGCCAGTCTTCGTTAGGTGCTGGTCCCTGCCATATTAGCGTCGACAAAACAGGCAAAACCGCTTTTGTTTCTAACTATGGCGGAGGCAGCTTGGCTGTATTGCCAATAAAATCAGACGGTACCCTGGGCGAACCAACCGACAAAGTTCAGGACGAAGGATCCGGCCCCAATACCAAACGTCAGGAAAAAGCTCATGTCCATTCTGCTACGTTGGCTCCCGATAATCGCTTTCTTTACGTAGCGGATTTAGGAATCGATAAAGTAAATATTTACGATATTGACCTAGTGAACAGCAAAGTAAAGCCAGCAAACCCGGCGTTTGCCAGCGTATCACCCGGTTCAGGTCCACGCCACTTTACGTTTCACCCCAACGGAAAATACGCGTATCTGGTAGAAGAACTGACCTCAACCGTAGCCGCTTTTACTCTGAATGCCAAAACCGGCGAGTTGACGCTGATTCAGGATAACGTAAAGACTTTGCCTGAAAATTTTACAGAACAAAACACGAGCGCCGATATACACATCGACCCATCGGGCAAATTTTTATATCAGTCAAATCGGGGATATAACGGCTTAGCTATTTTCGCGATTGGCAACGACGGCAAACTGACCAAAGTGGGTGAGCAACTTACTGAGGGAAAAACACCCCGGAATTTTCTGATTGATCCGAAAGGCGAATATATCTTTGTTGCTCATCAGGACACGGACAACATTACCATTTTCAAGCGCGATGCCAAAACGGGCAAATTGACCTATACAGGCCAATCGGTAAAAGTACCAGCGCCGGTTTGTATAATTATGGCCGGTCGCTGATAATCAACGTAACAGTTCATTTTAATTCCTATCACCAATGAAATATTGCTTGATTCTGGGTCTGATGGCAGTTTTTGCCTTTACAGCACCACTTAAAAAGATTAACCTCTTCAACGGTAAAGATTTAACCGGCTGGAAAATTTACGGAACCGAAAAATGGTACGTCGAAAACGGTGAGCTTATCTGCGAAAGCGGCCCTGACAAAAAATACGGCTATCTGGCAACCGAAAAATTCTACAAAAACTTCGACCTAACCTTGGAGTTCAAACAGGAAGCCAACGGCAACAGCGGTGTTTTTTTTCGTTCAACGGTTGAAGGTACCAAAGTGAGCGGCTGGCAGGTAGAAGTAGCTCCACCTAATCATGACACAGGTGGTATTTACGAATCGTATGGTAGAAACTGGCTTGTACAGATTCCCGACGAGAAAGAAAATATTCTAAAGCCCGGCGAGTGGAATAAAATGCGAATCCGGGTAGAAGGTGACCATGTACAAACCTTTCTGAATGGTACGTCGATGGTTGATTTTAAAGACGAAAAAATCGGCCAGGGTGATGGGTCAATCGCTCTGCAAATCCACGACGGTGGCGGTATTAAAGTTCGCTGGCGGAATATGGTGCTTACTCCGTTATAAGCTTCTTATACGTAGTGAAAAGCAAAAGCCATAACTCAGTGAGTTACGGCTTTTGCTTTTCACTACGTAGTATTTTAGCTCTTATCAGCTAATTCGTTCAATAATCCTTCCAGATCAAGCGGTTCCGTATGCATTTCAATTGATCCATCGGGTTTCAGCGGCCACTCCTCACGAGGGCGATCCCAGTATAATTCAACCCCATTCTGATCGGGGTCGTTGAGGTACAACGCTTCCGATACGCCATGATCTGACGCGCCTGTTAACGGATAATTCGCGTCCATAAGCCGTTTTAGTGCTACAGCCAAATCCCGCCGAGTTGGGTAAACGATAGCCGTATGAAATAAACCTGCACTACGTTTGGGGGCTGGTGGCATATCTTTACTATACCAAGTATTCAGACCTATGTGATGGTGATAACCACCCGCCGAAACAAAAGCGGCATCTTTTCCATACATCGTCACAAGCGAAAAGCCCAGCAAATCCCGATAAAAAGCGAGCGCACGATCTAAATCGGCTACTTTTAAATGCACATGGCCAATACGTGTCTGATCGGGAATGGTGTAGGTATCCATATAAAATCGAGTTAGTCTGAAAATGTCAACAGAAAATAATCTCCTTCCGTTGCACTAACTGCCAACGTAACAGTCCAACCCTGCGAGCGATAAAAATTAAAGGCCTGTACATTCCGCTGTAAGCACTTCAACGTAGCAGGTCGGCCTATTTCGGCTAAACATTCCTTAAGAAGCGCCTTACCAACTCCCTGATTTGTAAACGACGTATCAATATATAGATGATGAATGAAATTGTCAGGCACCCACCAGGCGATAAAACCTATAGGCTTTTCGTTCAGAACCGCCACCCGGATTACCTCGCCTTTTGTATCTCTATCGAAATCATTGATTGTGTAGCCAGACGTATCCAGCCAGTGAAACGTTGATTTTCGAACGTCCAGATAAATCCGACAAAGCTCACCAGCATCCTCTTTCTGATACGCCCGAATCTGCCAATCGGCTGGTTTATTTGGCACGATTAAACACAAACAGATCGCTGAATACCCACTTGCCGTCTTTCTGCTGACCGCGCTGAATCGCTAGCTGGTTCGGCCCACGTTTCTCGTAAATAATTCGGATTGAATTATCGATTTTCTCGAAAAGCGCATAATCTTTTTTTGACTCGACAAAAAAGTAACGGTCCGATTTATCTTTTTCTTCCTGCCCAATCAGGCCGGGTTTAAAATGTTTTACGAGTACAACTGGACCTTGTTCGGTTTGCTCAAAAATCAGCATTTCGTACATCGTCACTTTATTGTCTTTCATCATGCGCATGAATCCTGTCAGGTTATCACCTTCGGGAGCAATCCAGGCAGCGTCGATGGGGCCTCCATTGAACGTACCACGCCAGCGGCCTTCCATAAAACTAACATCGGCCAACGTAGCGTTTTTAGCCGTTGTCTGCGCATAGGTTGTGAACGTAGCAAAAAAGCAAAGAGCGTAAAAAAGGGTTATTCGAATAGCTTGCATAAACATTTAGATTGGTTAAGGGCTAGCAAGATACAATTTATCTATAGTCTAATACTTCATATAACACTATAGAAAATAGTCTTTACTGACTCTTCAGCTTAGCTAGGTAATAGTTGCATAAACTCCTCCAATCTAATGACCCTAATTTTAGGATATTCTTGTTCTTTAAGCACATTGAAATGAGCGTCATTACTTACGAGATAATCTGCTCCTGAAGCTATGGTAACATCAGCAAATTTATTGTCGTCAGGGTCTTTTTCTATTAACTGCCAATTGTAATATGCTTCTTGAAATAGCGTATTAGGAGCAATCGTCAGGATAGTTAGCACTAAATCAGCAGTTCTCACAGAGTACTTCTCTGTTAGCTTTTCAGCATATTCCGTCAAAATTTCATTGCTCACAATCCACTCAAATAGCTCGGCTTCGAAAGCGCGGTAAAGCGCATAGTATTTGCTCTGTGGAGGAATCGAAGCAAGCAAACAATTTGTATCGATAACAACGCGAAGCATCAGGAGGGACTATTCAGCATCTTGTCAAAATCGTCCTGTGTGTAGCCTTTTTCTGCTACAACCTGCTCTACTTCTTCTTTGATCAGAGTGGAATAATGTTTTACTAAGACTCGTCGTAATTCCAAAATCTGACCTTCGGGAATTTCTCGATCGAATAGTCTCAACAGGCTAATTTGCATGGAATTAAGCTTTCCTTTTGACATTTGGGGCGTGTTTTCCATAGAGTTTAGTAGTCAATGTATGTTTTCAACAGAAAAATATCTTTTTACGTTTCTCCTCTGTTCTAAAGCATTTTTCGCGTTAAAAAGAGAATAACAAACTTCCTGATTTCTCTTGTGTTAATATAGTTGATTGTTAACCAACATATTCCCACCCAACATGGATTTTGTCGATTATTATAGCGTGCTGGGCATACCGAAAACGGCCTCAGACGACGATATTAAGAAAGCATACCGGAAACTGGCCCGTAAGCATCACCCCGATCTGAATCCGAATGATGCAGAAGCCAACAAAAAGTTTCAGCAGATTAACGAAGCCAACGAAGTACTGAGCGACCCTGAAAAGCGCAAAAAGTACGACCAGTATGGTGAACACTGGCAACATGCGGAGCAATTCGAGCAAGCCCGTCAACAACAGCAACAATCCCGACAGCAATACACGCAGGAAGGTCCCGATAGTTACGATTTTTCGGACGGTTTCGGAGGAGCCGATTTCTCAGATTTTCTGTCGAATTTATTCGGGCAGGAAGGAGGTCCGCGTGGTCGGCAACAAACGAAATTTCGAGGTCAGGACTATCAGGCCGAACTCCATCTGAATCTGCGTGATGCGTATACGACGCACAAACAAACGATGACCGTTAACGGAAAAAACATTCGGATTACGGTTCCGGCAGGTATTGAAAACGGGCAGAAAATTAAACTGGCGGGTTATGGCGCGCCGGGTATGAATGATGGACCAAACGGTGATTTGTACATTACGTTCGTCATTGCCGACGATAGCCGCTACAAACGTAAAGGCAACGATTTGTACGTAGATGAAGAAATAGACCTGTATACTGCATTACTTGGTGGCGAAAAAATTATTGAAACGCTGGATGGTAAAGTAAAACTGAACGTAGCGCCTGAAACCCAGAATGGTGCTAAAGTCAGACTGAAAGGCAAAGGATTTCCGATCTATAAACAGGAAGGACAATTCGGTGATCTCTACGTACAGTGGCAAATAAAACTACCAACCAATCTGACCGACCAGCAGAAAGAGATATTTCGGCAGTTATCAACCCTTTAACCCATCGGACTTATGCAAACAACTCATTTGATTTCAATATATGAGTTTTGTCGATACCATCAGATTGAAATCACATTCGTCGAAAACTTAGCGAGTAGCGGGCTTATTCAAACGACAATAATCGAAGAGATTCGCTACGTCGAACCGGAACAGCTTACACGGTTGGAAAAGTTTGTCCGGCTTCATCAGGATTTATCGATTCATATCGATGATCTGGACGTAGTAAGTGATTTACTGGATCGGGTTGAAGATCTCCAACAACAAATTACGCGCTTACAAAATCGACTAGTTTTCTATGAACCGCTTTAAAACCTATCACTTGCTACAATCTGTGCGTATTACTGCGCTTTCGTTTGCCACGCTATTTCTTCTATATGGCTGTGGGCAACGTAGCACGCAAAGTGAATCAACCACCGATACATCGGCCAGTACATCCACTACTACGTTACAGCCTGATACGCTCTGTTTCCGGCAGGTAGTTGGCCGTGATTCTACTACGTTACGTCTGTTTATAAATGGTTCGAACGTAACGGGCGAACTGAACGTATTGCCGTATGAAAAAGATCGTGCTCGCGGCACCATTCAGGGGAAGCTGGAAAATAATCAGATCGTGGCCGATTGGCAACGTTCGGGCGAGGGGGTTACGCAGGCATACGAAGTTGTTTTTGCCTTAAAAGGCGACGCCATTACGTGGCGCGAAGGCGAACGTATCGAAAAACAGGGCAAGTGGGTGTTGAAAAATCCAGAACAGAGCTACGAATACGTATTGATGAAAACTGACTGCCCATAGCTTATATTGTGGACTCATCGCTTCATCAAATGACCCATTCACTACGTACTATGCTTTCATTTACAGCCTTAGCTCTTTTCTTTACGTTCTACAGCATAGCCCAAACGCCAAAACGTCCTCGCGACTATGGTATTCGTTTTGGTGTAATGAAAACAGGCCAACTCAACGCAATTACCGACGTACCAGGTGTTCGGGTTGGACAAGTTACGCTGAATCAGGGTGAAAGCATCAGAACGGGCGTTACGGCGATTATTCCGCACAACGGAAATCAATTTCAACAGAAAAGTCCGGCGGCTATCTACATCGGCAATGGATTCGGAAAGCTGGCTGGCTATAGTCAGGTCGACGAATTGGGTACGCTCGAAACCCCAATCGTGCTGACAAATACGTTAAACGTACCAGCGGCTGCCGATGCGCTCATCGATTACACATTGACTCAGCCCGGCAATGAGCAGGTTCGCTCCGTAAATGCTGTGGTGGGTGAAACTAACGATGGGTTTCTCAACGACATCCGAGGACGGCACGTAACAAAACAGCATGTACTGGATGCGCTTCGGCAGGCTAAAACTGGAGCCGTTGAAGAAGGAAACGTTGGCGCTGGAACAGGAACAATTTGTTTTGGCTTTAAAGGTGGCATCGGTACGTCGTCACGAAAATTACCTGCTTCACTTGGCGGCTACACCGTTGGCGTATTAGTGCAGACCAATTTTGGCGGTACGTTACAGATTGCGGGTGTTCCGGTTGGCGTTGAACTAGGGCGTTATGAATTCAAAGACAATCTTGATGGTTCGTGCATGATGGTTGTCCTAACCGATGCTCCTTTAGACGCCCGAAACCTTAAACGACTGGCCAAACGCGCTTTTATGGGACTTGCCCGAACAGGTGGAATAGCGTCAAACGGTAGCGGTGATTACGTTATTGCCGCATCGACAGACTACCAGATTCCGCATACAACCCAAAGTCAATTCGATGAGGTAAAGCTGCTACGTAACGACAACGTATCGCCCCTGTTTATGGCCGCGATTGAAGCTACCGAAGAAGCCATCATCAATTCACTTTTCGCGGCCAAAACCCTCGTAGGGAATCAGGGACATCGGATTGAGCAACTGCCTGTTGATAAAGTTGTTGATATCATGAAAAAGGCAGGGCAGGCCCGATAGCGTTTTTCAGGCAAGCTGCTTTTGAAATCTGCTCATTGCCATACGTAGCAAACCGTATATAATCAGGCCAACTACCCCGAAAAATAGAGCCCATTTCAGGTTTGTGAACACCGAGCAAAGCACCGCTACCTGCTCAGAAGATTCGGGATAGCTTTTGAGCAGGTAGACGATACAGGCATTTTCCAGAAAGTCGACGATCAACACAAATACCGGCAGTACGTTAATGCGTGAGAATGGCGCATACGATCGATTTCTGAACAACAAGGACAGAATAATACAGAATAAAGTGGTGTAAACAATCGGGTAAATCACGTCGGCGGTCATTTCTCCCAGAGCATAAATTGCCCGCCCTTCGGAGCCATAGGCAGCAACCATTTCGTTCACTCGACCAGGATCATAGCCCATCAGCAGATCAATTGGACCGATAGATTTTCCGGCTGCGGCATTCATCCGAATTTCCAGATTTTTCAGAATGTAAGCTGGAAATACTACGTAGAGCGCAATAGCTAACAGGAGCGTTTTCCAGGACGCAATCCTGTTGAAAAATATAGATAGTGTAGCAAGCATGGCTAAGGAAGAGGGTTTTCTTTTATAAAGAATTGGTCCTCAACCTTATACGTATCATCTTGTCCCTACTTATCAAACGGTTAAAATCGACTTAATGTCTGCTCTCGGCCACTCGCCACAGTATCGTTGCTAATCCTACAAAAGCCAGAGCGCCAAGTGTCATATAGCCTCCTTCACCCAGCGTGTGTGCCAAAGCAGGCTCAAGGGTCATTGACGTCAGTGTATTGTAAATTGACCCATTTACCGACAATAATGCCACGGCAACACCAGCCAATGCGCCACCCGCTACCAATCCGGTAGCGAATAGATTTCCTTTCCCTAAATCGGCGTCCTCTTCAACGGTTCCTTTGCGTTTCGCATTCCAGTCGACAATTGCTTTGACTAGACCGCCTGTGAAAATAGGCAACGTAGTAGAAAGAGGCAGGTAAAGACCAACAGCAAAAGCCAGCGCACTCACACCAACCAACTCGAACACAAACGCGATAAACGCCCCAACCAGCACAAATTGCCAATCAAGATTGAAGGAGAGTAGTCCTTTAATTAACGTAGCCATCAATGTGCCCTGCGGAGCCGGAAACTTATCGGAGCCAATGGCGTGTGTAATTCCCTGCGCTACCAAATCAGGTGTAGGTGTGTCCAGCACTTTTACGGTAGCCCCTACCACCAGCGACGAAACGATAACCCCAATAAACAAGGCAAGCTGTTGGTATTTGGGCGTAGCACCGACCAAATAGCCGGTTTTTAAATCCTGCGACGTACCACCTGCGTTGGCAGCCGCTACGCAAATCATACTTCCTACTACAAGTACGGCTGGCTCGTACAATTTTCCGGTAAGACCAACGCCGATGAAAACCAGCGATGTTCCCATAATGGTTGCAATGGTCATACCCGATACGGGCGATGAACTCGATCCGATCAACCCGACAATCCGGCTGGAAACCGTAACGAAGAAAAACCCGAACACGATAACCAGTAAAGCAATCAGCAGTTTCGTTAGTATAGAATCACCGGGAATTTGTGGTAATATAACCATCAATGCCGCCAGTGCTATGCTCCCAATGACCACAATTCGAACGCTCAAATCCTGCTCGGTACGGGCAATTCGGCTACTACCGCTCAAGGCGTCTTCTTTTTCGATAGCACTGAGCGACGAACGGGTAAAGCTTTGTTTGAATGACGAAACAATTGTTGGAATCGTCTTAATCAAGGTCATAAAACCACCTGCTGTAACAGCACCCGCGCCAATTTGCCGGATATAAGCGCGATATACAGCTGCAGCCGTATCGTTGAACGTGTGTGTAGTTGGGTTCCAGCCGCCGGGACCACCGGACGTTTGCAAATTGGCCAGATAACCAAGTTTCTGAAGCTGTAGCGCAATCGTATCGCCCGGAACAACCGATGCCAGTAGTGGAATCAGTCCCAGCCATGCCAGAATACCTCCGCCAACTAAAACGGCTGAAATACGGAAACCGATGATGTACCCAACACCCAGATATTCCGGTGTAATTTCTCCCGCGACTTGTGCTGACGGGAAATAACGGTTAGCTTGCTTGGTTGCCCAGACAGGTACTTCGGCAATTACATGTAGCACTTTTTGCAGAAAAGCATAGAGAAGCGCTACGCCCAGGCCCTGATACGCTGTTTTAGCAAAGTCGCCACCCTTTTCACCCGCAATAAGAACGGATGCACAGGCCGTTCCTTCAGGGTAAGGTAACGTACCATGTTCCTGTACAATTAGCGAACGACGTAGCGGAATCATCATCAACGTACCAATCAGACCGCCCAGAATAGCCAGCGTCAGAATAGTCCAGTAATTAAAGAAATCGGCTCCGCTACCGTTGGTCAGAAAGAGAAAACCGGGCATCGTAAAAACAACGCCCGACGCAATGCTTTCACCGGCTGAACCCGTGGTTTGAATAATATTGTTTTCGAGAATAGTTGTGTTCAAAAACTTTCGTCCCAGCGAAATAGCCAATACAGCAATAGGAATAGAAGCCGATACAGAAAGACCTGCTTTCAACGAAAGATAGACGGTTGCGGCACCGAATAATACGCCAAAAACAGCACCGGTAATAACCGCTTTTAGGGTAAATTCAGCAGGCGATTCCGTTGCTGGAACAAAAGGTTTATGGTCTAGAGAAGACTTAGACATAGATGCTTAGTTTGTGACACTTTATTCAGATGTATCACAAAGTAAGACTTTCCAAAAACATACCGCACTACGTTATCCGATTTTACTGGATCGCTCGAGTTGTATATCGGTCTACTACGTCGCTTGGGTGAATCTCCAGTACGTGCGCTAATACCAGCAAAACAAGCGTGCGCGACGCAATTCGGCGGGAGATTCCAGCCAATGAAGCAAACAAATCGACCGTAATGCTACTGTGTTCACCCAGATGGTGCATCAGCATCCGTTCTTTATCTCCATACGTAAACCGAATATCCCGCTCGGCCTGCTGGCCCTTCATAATCTCACGTACTTCACGACTAGCCTGAACCGATTTGTCGGCCACGCGCACATAGGCTTTTTTATCGTCGGGATTGTCAGGGTCGGGAATAATGTAGTGCGGGCGAGTAACGCTACGGGGAACCCGAATCACGAGAACCTCGCGTTCGTCTAATAGCTGTACTCGCTCAATTGTGTAGGAAATGCGCGGAAAACAATATTTGTTAATAGCCCGGACGAGGAGGTATTCGTCTTCATCGGCATATTTCAATCCCATTATTTTTTTGTCGTCGCCGACGCCGATGAGCATGATGCCGCCGTTTGTATTTGCGAAGGCTACCACGCCCCGAATTATTTTTTCGGGATGATTTGTTTTCAGCTTGAACTCTAGATTGCTCCCCTCTCCCCGTTTAACCAGGTTCTTGAGCGCTTGATAGTCCATAACCGATGGGTTCATCTGGTTGAGCACCGTATTGGTATAAAGATACGTATTTTCCGAAAACCTGCAAGTACTTTGCTACGTATCATTAGTTTAGGCAGAAAACTCATTCAACAGAGCCAACTTTTCTGCCATATTAACCGTTAAAAAAGGTAACTTGTCTGAAGTTTCAGTGGTTTCAGACGTATTAACCGTATATAAGTAAAACGTAAATATGCTTCTAAACGTTGCGTTGGTTTTAGGAACTTTCCTATTTATGGAAGGTGTAGCCTGGTTTACACATAAATACGTCATGCACGGTTTTTTATGGAGCTGGCACCATGACCATCATAATCATCACAAAGGTTTTTTTGAGATAAACGACTTGTTTGCCGTTGTGTTTGCCGGAACCGCTATCGGTCTTATTGCCGCAGGCGTCTATATTCCCGGTCTGGATTTTTTAACTTGGATTGGTGCAGGCGTAACGTTATACGGCTTCTTCTACTTTATATTCCACGATATTATCGTTCATCGTCGCGTAAAGCTAAAAGTCGATACGAGTGGCCGGTACATGCAACGTATCATGCGAGCGCATTATATACACCATAAGGTGCATACCAAAGAAGGCGCCGAAGCATTTGGCTTTTTATATGCTCCAAAAAAATACGATAAACCCGTTAAGAGCAAAAAGTAACGCGGACTTGTGTCCACATGTATATAAATTACATTGCGGACATTCTGTCCGCGTTACAAAAAAGGCGTAATCAAGATAGAGATTACGCCTTTTTTGTTGAAAAGTCGTTTCAACGACTCAATATTCGTCTTCGTTAAAGAAGAAGTCATCTTTTGTCGGATAATCCGGCCAGATTTCTTCAATGCTTTCATAAGGTTGTCCATCATCTTCGAGTTCCTGTAGGTTTTCTACAACTTCGAGAGGGGCACCTGAGCGAATAGAATAATCAATCAATTCATCTTTGGTAGCAGGCCATGGTGCATCTTCCAGATAAGATGCCAATTCGAGAGTCCAGTACATAGTGTGTCGTAGTTTGTGTCTATTTTTTCAATGAGGGTGCAAAAGTAAAAAAAGCATTAATATCCAAGCTATTTTTCGCAAAAATGTTCTTTTCTGCAATTATACTGTGATTTAGGCCTTTAACGCTAAATAAAAAAAAATGTTTCAAGTTCCAAATTCAATGTTTCTAGTTCAGTGATTATCAGAACCACTATCCTGAATATAAAATCGTAAATACAGAGCCTCAAAGAATATGTTAATCGAAGTTTGTGCTTATTCACTGCATTCTTGCCTAACGGCACAACAAGCCGGAGCCGGACGTATTGAATTATGTGGCGGCATATCCGAAGGCGGTATCACACCCAGTGCCGGTCTTATTCAATTGGTACGCCAGCTTGTAAGTATTCCGTTCTACGTAATGATCCGTCCACGTGGTGGTGATTTTTTGTATACCGATACAGAACTGGCAGTGATGCGCGCTGATATCGAAATGGCCAAATCGCTGGGTGCCGACGGAGTTGTTTTAGGATTATTGTTACCCGATGGAACCGTAGATGAAGTCCAGACGAAATCGTTGATTGAGTTAGCCCATCCGCTTCCTGTTACGTTTCACCGGGCATTTGATATGACCCGCGACCCGGCAGAAGCGTTGGAAGCCGTTATCCGAACCGGCGCCGTTCGAATTTTAACCTCTGGCCAGCAACAGAATGTCGACTTGGGCTTAGAGACGCTACGTCAGTTAGCGCATCAGGCACAAAACCGGATTGAAATTATGGCTGGAGCTGGTGTCAATGCAGGAAATGCCCCTGCCTTGATCAGTGCTGGCGTACATGCTCTTCACACAAGCGGTAGCAGCAAAGAAGATAGTGGCATGACGTATCGTCAACCTACGGTATCGATGGCTTCGGCTCTTCCCGGCGAATATGAATATATTGAAGCGAACGAAGCAAAAATCCGGGCTATTGTTTCGCTAGCGACTTAATAAGATTTAGAGCACAATTGCCCGATTGCCGGCAATAAAAACACGGTCGTTGAAAACCAGTTTTAACGCCTGTGAAAGCACAATCTTCTCGACATCCCGCCCCTCGGTTGCCATATCGGCGGCCGTTTGGCGGTGATTTACTTCTTTTACGTTCTGGGCAATAATGGGGCCCTCGTCCAGATCATTGTTAACAAAGTGAGCCGTGGCACCGATGATTTTCACACCTCGCTCGTAGGCTTGCCGATATGGATTAGCGCCAACAAACGCGGGCAAAAACGAGTGGTGAATATTGATAATCCGATTGGGAAAGTGATTGACAAACTCGGGCGTCAGCACGCGCATGTACTTAGCTAATACCAAATATTCTGGCTCATAAATAGCAAGTGTACGTAGTATGGCCTGTTCATGTTCTTCGCGGGTTTTATCTTCGTGCGATACGTAGTGAAACGGAATACCAAACTTACCAACCAGCGGCTGCAATAAATTGTAGTTACTGACAACGGCCAGAATGGTAGCGTCTAATTCATCAAAAGCGTATCGAATAAGCAACTCGCCGAGGCAATGGTGCTCTTTGGTTACCATGACGACAATATTTTTCTTTCGCTTCGGATTTAACCGAAATGTAATAGCCGACTGATCTGCTCCGTCAGGTAATGTAGTACGTAACTCATAAAGCAAAGCGTCGCTATCAAACGTATGGGTTCCAACAGATTCAAATTCTGTTCGCATGAAAAACTGTCCCGATGGACTCACGTATTCATCGTTGTGAATAATATTCAGGCTGTGCCGAAACAGAACACCCGTTACGTGGTAAATCAACCCCTTACTATCGGGGCCATCCATCAATAAAACATGTTTATCGGAAACCGTCATCGCTGGTTTTGAAGAAATTGGCCAAAATTAGCGAATAGCAGCCATTTATTCCTTTACTTTGGCCTATAACCCCCTTCAACCTATGATAAATAGACGTCGTTTTTTAACCTTCGGCTCGTTGGCCGGTTTATTACCATCGCTCTCATTTGGCTCTACTGTATTAAAGTCTTCATCAGCGATTAATAGTACCTCTGGGATGAGTAGTGCAGATGCTCCAGCCACTTCTCCTATGGTGATTTCGACCTGGAAACAGCCTAAAGCGAATGCTGCGGCACAAGCCGCACTCGATAAAGGCGGTTCGGCACTTGATGCTGTTGAAGCCGGAGTACGTATTCCAGAAGCTGATCCTGCTGATACAAGTGTTGGCTACGGCGGCAGACCAGACCGCGACGGTCGTGTTACGCTCGATGCCTGTATTATGGATGAAAAAGGGAACGCAGGAGCTGTTACATTTCTGGAACACATCATGCACCCAATTTCAGTGGCTCGTGTAGTTATGGAAAAAACGCCACACGTAATGCTTAGCGGTGAAGGGGCACTAAATTTTGCGCTTTCGCAGGGTTTTAAGAAAGAGAATCTGCTAACCAAAGACTCTGAAAAAGCCTGGAAAGAGTGGTTGAAAACCGCCAGATACAAGCCAGTTATCAATATTGAGCGACATGATACGATTGGTATGCTGGCCATTGATGGTGCGGGTAATATTTCCGGCGCCTGTACTACGAGCGGATTAGCGTTTAAAATGCACGGTCGAGTTGGCGATTCACCTATTATTGGTGCCGGTTTATTTGTCGATAACGAAATTGGTGGGGCCTGCGCAACGGGGCTTGGCGAACTGGTCATGCGAACTTGTGGGTCGTTTCTGGTAGTCGAATTAATGCGGCAGGGACGAACACCACAAGAGGCTTGCGAAGAAGCAGCACTACGTATTGTGAAAAAGCAGGATTACAAGGACATACAGGTTGGGTTTCTGGCTGTAAACAAAAAGGGGGAATATGGAGCTTATAGTATACAGCCTGGGTTCAATTATACCTTAACGCAGGATAAAAAGACGCAGGTAACGGACGCAAAATCATATTTAAAATAAACAAGTTTTTCTTTTATTGTTTATAGTGTTTAATTGCCCCGTAAAGAAAACACAACCAGATAAGTATCATCAATAGCCCAAACGCATTTAACTACATTGGAATCGGTATTCTCAACATCGAAGCGGAAACTCCTACTCGAAATCGCCTGGGAGGTATGTAATCAGGTAGGCGGAATTTATACGGTTATCCGGTCGAAGGTGCCAGCCATGGTCGAGAAGTGGGACGATAACTACGTAGCACTTGGCCCTTATTTCCCTCAACGTTCAGCCGCAGAATTTGAACCTATCACAGAATCTGACGAAACCGAAATCGGTCAAACAGTCCGTAAAATGCGGCAGATGGGTTTTGGCGTCGAATATGGCTATTGGCTTGTTACAGGACGGCCTCGCGTTGTTTTGTTCGATATTAACAGTATCAATACAGAACAGCTCAACGAAATCAAAACGCAGCTCTGGGTAAATCATCAGCTTTCTACACTGAACGTTGAAGATTTAGTTAACCAGACAATTGTTTTCGGCGAGATGGTACGTATTTTCATTACCATTCTGGCCGAAGGACATTCGAAACGCGTTGATTTTGTTGCCCATTTCCATGAATGGATGGCTAGTACGGGTCTCCCCGACTTACGACGCGAAAACGTTAAAGTAGCTACTGTATTTACTACCCACGCCACCATGCTTGGGCGTTATCTGGCCCAAAATGAAGCCGGGTTTTATGGTAAACTGCCGTTTTTCGACTGGAAACGTGAAGCCCAGCATTACGGCATCGAAACGCAGGCAACCATCGAGCGGCTGGCAGCACTTCAGGCACACGTATTCACAACAGTTAGCGACGTAACAGCACGTGAGTGCGAAGTATTTTTGGGTCGTAATCCGGATTTAATTCTTCCCAATGGTCTTAACGTAACACGTTTTGCAGCTGTCCACGAGTTTCAGAACCTGCACGTTCGGTATAAACAGAAGATTCACGAGTTTGTAATGGGCCATTTTTTCCAGACTTACTCGTTCGATTTGGAAAAAACGCTGTACTTCTTTACGTCAGGACGTTTCGAGTTTACCAACAAAGGATATGATCTGACACTTGAAGCACTCGCCCGACTCAACTATCGAATGCGGCAGGCCAATATGGATACTACGGTTGTCATGTTCATGGTGACCAAACAGCCATATACCTCTATCAATCCCGACGTATTGCACTCACGAGCTTTGCTTGACGAAATTCAGGAAACCTGTGAGAATATTGAAAAGCAGGTAGGCGAACGGCTCTTCCACGCAGCAGCTTCCAATACGCAGACAACTTCCTTACCTGATCTAAATAGTTTCGTGGATGAATATTGGCGATTACGTTTGCGACGCACGGTGCAAAGCTGGAAAACAAAAGAATTGCCTCCCTTCGTAACCCACAACCTAATTCAGGAAGATGATATGACCCGTTTTATTCGTCAGGCAAATCTGGTGAATAATGAACAGGATCGGGTTAAGATTGTCTACCATCCAGATTTCATTGCATCGACCAACCCGCTGTTTGGTCTCGATTATAGTCAGTTCGTTCGTGGTTGCCATTTGGGCGTATTTCCCAGTTATTACGAACCTTGGGGATATACTCCGCTTGAGTGCGTTGTACGCGGCATTCCGACTGTTACGAGTGATCAGTCGGGTTTTGGCGATTTCATCATGCAGATCATGCGTGATTATGAAAACCGGGGTATTTACGTTATCAATCGCCGGACGCAGTCGTTCAATGAAGCCGCTGATCAGTTGGCTGATGTGCTTTATCGCTTCGTAAGGATGGCCCAGCGCGACCGAATCAAGCAACGAAATCTGGTCGAAAGCATAGCCGACGTATTCGACTGGAGCAGCCTCCGTTCGTATTACGACACCGCCCACGATTTAGCGCTTAAGCGGAAAAAACCTTAATTGGATGTATGAACTATGATGTATAATGTATGCTTTCTGAGCCTATTTCATACATCATAGTTCATACATCCAATTAATAAGCCTTCAAACTTAAATCCAGACTCTTCACCTGATGGGTCAGTGCTCCTGACGAAATAAAATCGACGCCTGTTTCGGCATAAGCCCGTAAATTAGTTTCATCGATTCCACCTGAGGCTTCGGTTACAAACCGCCCGTTTATCAGACGTACCATGTCGCGGATACCATCGGGAGAGAAATTGTCTAAAAGTACTACGTCGACCTGCCCCACACGTAGCACTTCTTCTACTTCTGCACGATTACGGGTTTCGACTTCAATACGTAGTCGGCGGCCAGTCTCCTTCAGATACGTAACAGCCTGCGTAATAGCCGCTTCGATGCTACCAGCATAATCGACGTGATTATCCTTGATCAGAATCATATCGTACAAACCGAATCGGTGATTTACAGCTCCGCCAATTCTCGTAGCCATTTTCTCACAAAGACGGAAGTTTGGCGTTGTCTTGCGGGTATCCAGTAGCTTTGCTCGTGTGCCTTCCAGCAGGTTTACCAATTCGCGGGTGTGTGTAGCAATGCCGCTCATCCGCTGCATACAGTTTAGTACCAACCGTTCGGCCGTCAGTATATTACGTGCATTTCCGCTTACGGTCAACACAATATCACCGGGTTTGATACTAGCCCCATCCAGTATCAGTACGTCGACAACAAAATTAGGGTCAACTTCGGCAAAAATTGCTTTAGCCACTTCCACACCCGCCAGAATTCCCGATTCTTTTACCAGCAAACGAGCCCGTTTTTGCGCATCGGCCGGAATTGTTGATAAAGATGTATGATCGCCATCGCCGACATCTTCGGCTAGTGCTAGCTGAATAAATTCATGTAGATTCATGAGTGCAAGGTACGTTATTTCCAATAAACCCGCCCGTTATCATCTGGTTTTGAAAATCTTGCGTTCTATAGTACTTGGATTCTATTAAAAATGGTACGAAATTTGACATCCGCTAAGGAAATATATGAAGCAACCACGCATCATACAACGTCTTTCGAGCCTTTTGCTAGCTACACTCCTGCTTTTTACGGCAGTATGGAGTCATGGTGCTATGAAAGAGAATGTATTGACAGCGAAAAAAGCAGTTGCTCAACAGACGCAATCGGGCAAGTCGACCAATCATGACGACAACAATGCCCAACTGAGTGCGGCCCAATTTGAAGCGGTCGTAACCCCTGCCATTCAATTAGGCGATTCAGGACAAACGGCTTTTCTGCTACCAGCACCTGCGCTGGTTATTTTACTGCTGTTGAGTGTTCCGCTGCTTCGGCATTTTACCCTTCCGCATTTTTATTTTTCCTTTTTCCGACACGTCTTCGGCCATCATATTGCTACAAATGCGCCCTAGTGGCGAAACCGGATTTCGGTCCGGTACGAGTTTATCATTACTTATTTCAACTACTTATTTTTTCTCTTAACGAGCCACTGGCTTGTTATCAATCATGCAAAACAGAACCGGAATTCTCATTCTGACAGGGGTTCTTACAGCTATCTGTCTGTACTTCCTGTCTTTTACCTTCGTTTCGCGGAACATCAAAGCTGATGCCGAAGCGTATGCAACGAACAAACAAGGTCAGGTCGACCGTAACAAAAAGCAACATTATCTCGATTCGCTCTGGAAAGAGCCCGTATTTTTAGGCAGCACACTTCAGGAAGTTACTGAGCGCGAGTTAGGTCTTGGCCTTGATCTTCAAGGGGGTATGCACGTAGTACTCGAAGTTTCACCGGCTGATATTCTGCGTAGCTTATCAGGCAACAACCGTGATCCCAAATTCAGTCAGGCACTGAAACAGGCTCTTGAAGATCAGAAGACCAGCAATACGAACTTCGTTGATCTGTTTGCGAACAATTTCAAGAAAATAGCTCCAGATACACGTCTGGCCAGCGTTTTTGCAACCAGTGCAAACCGTAGCAAAATCAACTTCCAGTCGTCAGACACCGAGGTGCGTAAACTGCTGACTGATGAAGTAAACGGTGCTATCACACGGGCTTACCAAATCATTCAGGCACGGGTCGACAAATTTGGGGTTGCTAACCCAAACATTCAGCGTCTGCCCGGTTCAGGACGTATTCAGATCGAATTGCCGGGTGTTGATAACCCTGACCGTATCCGTCGTCTGCTCACAGGCGCAGCTAAACTTGAATTCACCGAAGTTTATCGTCTGAACGAACTGGCTCCAGCCATCGAAGGCATTGGCGCTTATCTGCTACGTGAAGAAACTGCTCGCAAAGCGGCTCTGAAAACAACGGTACCAGCGGCTGGTTCGGCGGCTAAAGGAACTTCAAGTCTTGAATCACAACTGGCGCAGGGTGGAAAAACCGATTCAACCGGCAAAGCGAAAAACGATACGGCAGCCGCTGCCGCTCAGGGAACAGCTCTTACTCAACTATTTCTACCTGTTGGCCAAGATCAATTAGGGGTTTATCTGAAAGATACGGCTCGTGCTAATGCCGTGTTGAATTCGCCCGAAGTACGTGGCCTATTCCCATCTGATGCCGTATTTGCGTGGGATCGTAAAACATTCAAAGCAACCGATGGCAAGGAGATTCTTCCATTGTATTTCCTGAAAAAATTAGGTGGTCGCGCTCCGCTTGAAGGTGATGTAATTACCGATGCTACCAACGATTACGATGATCGGGGTCGTCCGGAAGTAACGATGAACATGAACGCTGAAGGTGCCCGTAAATGGCGTAACCTGACAGCCGCAAACGTTGGTCGTCCAGTAGCTATTCTACTCGACAATCTGGTTTACACAGCGCCTAACGTACAGAACGAGATTCCAAACGGCCGTTCAAGCATTTCGGGGAACTTCACAGTAGAAGAAACCAAAGATATGTCGAACGTACTAAAAGCCGGTAAGTTGCCAGCTCCAACCAACATCGTAGAAGAAAGTATTGTAGGTGCTACGTTAGGTTCAGAAGCCGTTAGCGCGGGTGTACTGTCTTCGTTGGTAGGTATTCTGTTGGTACTTGGCTTTGTGGTGTTCTATTACAACCGCGCTGGTCTTATTGCCGATATTGCTCTGATCGTTAACCTGTTCTTCCTATTAGGCGTAATGGCCTCGCTTGGTGCGGTACTGACCATGCCCGGCATTGCCGGTATCGTACTGTCGATTGGTATGGCCGTTGATGCGAACGTACTGATTTTCGAACGTATTAAAGAAGAACTTGCCGAAGGAAAAACCTTCAAGGTTGCGGTTGCCGATGGATTTAAAAACGCCATGTCGTCGATCATCGACTCGAACGTAGCGACATTCCTGACGGGTATTGTACTCTTCATCTTTGGTACGGGTCTGATTCTTGGTTTTGCAACAACCCTTATCATTGGTATTCTGACGTCGTTGTTTGCTGCCATCTTCATTACACGGCTTCTGCTGGAATACTACATCCGTAATGGTAAGACGCTGACTTTCACGTCTACCTGGGCCAAGAATCTGTTTGCTGATTCTAACTTCGATTTCGTATCGCGTCGGAAACTATATTATACTGTATCATCAATAATCATTGCAGCTGGTGTTATTTCGGTGCTTTTCAAAGGCTTTAGCCTCGGTGTCGACTTTAAAGGCGGACGCTCGTATGTTATTCGTTTTGAGAAATCAGTAAGCACCGACGACGTTCGAAATGCGCTGGAAGGTGTTCTGGGTGCGTCGCCTGAAGTAAAAACTTATGGTGGTACGGGTATTGGTGCCAATCAGGTGAAAGTTACTACGCCTTATCTGGTAGACGACAATTCACAGGGAGCCGACAAAAAAGCTGAAGCTACTATTTATCAAGGTTTAAGCTCGCTGCAAGGCAATCCTGCCAAAATTGAAAGTTCGCAGAAAGTTGGCCCAACCATCGCTTACGATATTCTGACCTCGGCTTTGTGGTCGATTCTGTTGGCGGTAGCGGTTGTATTTGCTTACATTCTGATACGTTTCAAACGGTTAGCGTTTGGTTACGGTGCCGTGGTGGCCATGTTCCACGACGTACTGATCATTCTGGCTATCTTCTCTATTTTCAACGGTTTCCTACCTTTCTCGCTCGATGTCGATCAGGCGTTTGTAGGTGCGCTGCTCACGATTATGGGTTATTCTATGAACGATACAGTCGTTGTATTTGACCGCGTACGGGAATACTTAGCCGAAAACCGGGGTAAAAAGGAAAGCATTCCGACAATTATCAACAACGCCCTGAACAGCACGTTAAGCCGTACCGCTGTAACTGGTTTCTCAACCATTCTGGTACTATTGGTACTGTTCTTCTTTGGCGGAGAAACTATCCGTGGTTTCTCATTTGCTATGTTGATTGGAGTTATTGTTGGTACGTATTCGTCGCTTTTCGTAGCAACTCCAATTGTGGTTGACACACTGAGCCGCGATCAGGACAAAGAAGATGCAGCACCTGCCAAAGCAGAGAAGAAAACGGGCTACGATGCTATTCCAGCCGACTTCACAACAGCCGCAACTGCAACGCCTGAAGAATTTACGGCAAAGAAAGAAAAGAAAGACAAAAAGCCGTTGATCCGCCCTTCACAGTCTTAGTTAAATAAAGAGTGAAAGTGCGAAAGAGTGAAAGGGTGAAAAAATTACCGGACGGTATTCACTCTTTCACTCTTTCGCACTTTCACTCTTTATTTTTCGTATCTTTCCAAACGTTTTAACCTAACAATATTTCTCCAAAAGGCACAATCACCAAACTCTATTTCCCTACATGGAAACAAAATTCAAACCCGTTGATACCAGCGTCATGCGCAAAAAGCCGCTCTCGGCTTATGCCGCAGATGCGCAAAAAAGTGAACTTAAACGCGTATTAACTCGATGGGGATTGACCTCATTAGGTATTGGAGCCGTTATTGGCGGTGGTATTTTCGTATTAACTGGTATTGCTGCCCGCGAATGGGCAGGTCCGGCTTTAGCGCTGGCCTTTATCATTGCCGGTGTGGCCTGTACGTTTGCTGCCTTATGCTACGCTGAGTTTGCATCTATTTTGCCGGTTGAGGGTTCTGCTTATGCTTATTCGTATGGTACTGTAGGTGAATTATTTGCCTGGCTGATTGGATGGAATCTGATTCTGGAATACATGATGGGGGCCACTACGGTAGCTGTAAGCTGGTCGGGGTATTTTGAGAAATTCCTTCATCTCTTTCACATAGAACCGCCCATATGGTTGATGAATGACCCAGTGACAGCGCAGGAAAAAGCCGAAGCATTACGTGCCGCTGGGCAAAGTGTTCCTGATTTTACGTTTGCCATTAACCTGCCTGCTCTGCTTATTGTATGGGTTGTTACGTATATTCTGGTTAAAGGGATCAAAGAAGCAGCCAGCACTAATAACCTGATCGTTATACTCAAAGTAGCAACGGTTATCTTCGTCATTATCGCCGGTGCCTTTTTCGTGGATACAGCCAACTGGACACCGTTTATTCCCACAGGAGTCGTCGACGAAACTGGTCAAACCCACTTTGGTATGCCCGGTATTGTTACGGCAGCGGGTATCGTGTTTTTTGCGTACATCGGTTTCGACGCCGTTTCGACGCAGGCTGGTGAAGCTATTAACCCGAAGAAGGACGTCCCATTTGCCATTATTGCGTCACTTCTCATCTGTACGACCCTTTATATTTTGGTATCACTTGTGTTGACCGGGATGGTAAGATACGACACACTTGACCTGAAAGCTCCTGTTGCACAAGCATTTGCTGACGCAGGACTAACCTGGGCCGTTTACCTGATTACGATTGCTGCCATTGCCGGATTAACATCGGTAATGCTGGTGATGATGTTGGGGCAGACGCGGGTTTTTCTTGGTATGGCTAAAGATGGTCTTCTACCCAAAAGCCTGTTTGCATCGATTCACCCAACGTTCAAAACACCTTGGAAAAGCACGATTTTCGTAGGTACGATTGTTTCCATTGTAGCTGCCGTTACGCCTATTGATAAAGTATCGCAGTTGACCAGTTCGGGAACACTTTTCGCTTTTGCGATGATCTGTGGTGCAGTATGGTTGCTACGTGTTCGGGAGCCAAATCTGGAACGCCCTTACAAAACTCCAGCTCTTCCTATAGTTGCTACGTTAGGTATTCTGGCAAACTTATACCTGATGTGGAACCTACGTACCGATACCAAAATCACCTTTGTGGTCTGGTGTATATTGGGACTCATTGTTTATTTCGCTTATAGCCGTAAGCATAGCAATTTAAATAACCCAGAAGAGTAATTGCGATTATAGATAAGATACCGTTCTAAACCCCTTGACCAAGGTCAAGGGGTTTTTTCATTAGTCTATAGACTAAAACAATTCCGAATAGATATGTAATTTTGTAGCTGAATGAGTATACAAGAAATAGTAGGATATGCATCGGCTTTGATTGTTGGTCTGGTTATTGGGCTGGCAGGAGGTGGCGGTTCTATTCTGACGGTTCCCATTTTTGTGTACATATTTCATATTCCTACCGTACTGGCCACTACGTATTCACTGTTTGTTGTAGGTACTACGTCGCTTATTGGGTCGCTTAATCACATCTGGCAAAAACGAATCGATCTACGTGTTACGTTAGCTTTTGCATTTCCATCGTTTGTTTCTGTTTACCTAAGTCGACGTTTTCTGTTACCAGCCCTCCCTGATCCGCTGGTCCGGTATGGGCAGTCTTCCCTATCGAAAAGCGATGCGATTCTGTATTTCTTCGCCATTGTGATGGTCATTGCCGCCCGCGCCATGATACGTAGCGATCGGCCAGAACATGGAGAAGCTGCCGATGGACGTCCTCGTTACGGTAGTCTGGCACTCGATGGACTGGCGGTTGGGCTGCTAACTGGAACGATTGGCGCAGGTGGCGGATTTTTGATTGTACCGATGATGGTTCTTCTGGCTGGTTTACCCATTCACCGCGCCGTTGCTACGTCGGTACTCATTATTGCCGTCAACTCATTTGTCGGATTTCTGGGAGATATTCATCATACCCAGTCGGACTGGAATTTTCTACTACCGTTTACAGGTTTATCTATTATTGGAATTTTTCTGGGTATGTATTTAGCTCGTTTTATTGCTCCCGAAAAGCTAAAGAAAGGATTCGGCTGGTTTGTGCTGACGGTTGCGAGCTATATGATTCTTAGAGAAATTCTGTAACACAGGCAATTTGTCTGTTGTTCTTATGATTTGGATGCGGATTATATGTCCGCGTTACGTGCCTTACCTATGGTTATCGAACAACTTTATACTGGCTGCCTTGCTCAGGGTGCGTATTACATCGAAAGTGCAGGTGAAGCAGCTATCATCGACCCACTTCGGGAAACGACACCCTATATCCGAAAAGCAGCAAAAGCTGGTGCCACCATCAAATACGTATTTGAAACCCATTTCCACGCCGATTTTGTATCGGGTCATCTGGATTTAGCAAAGAAGACCGGGGCGACAATCGTGTATGGACCCAATGCAAAAACCGCTTACAAAGCCTATTCGGCCAAAGATGGTGAAACGTTTGCGTTAGGTAACGTAACGATAAAAGCTCTACACACACCCGGCCATACCCTTGAATCTACTACGTATTTACTCCTCGACGAGAACGGCAACGACTACGCAATTTTCACGGGCGATACGTTGTTTATTGGTGATGTTGGTCGCCCGGATCTTGCCATCAAAGGTGATCTGACGGAAAATGATCTGGCAGAAATGCTATATAATAGCCTTCAAACGAAGATTATGCCGTTGGCCGATGACGTAATCGTTTATCCTGCGCATGGAGCAGGATCGGCTTGTGGCAAAAACATGAGCAAGGAAACAACCGATACGCTGGGCAATCAGAAGCGTTTCAATTATGCCCTACGTGCCAAGTCGAAACAGGAATTTGTTGATAAAGTGCTTGATGGTTTGACAACGGCTCCTGCTTACTTTGCCGAAAACGCCCGGCTCAACAAAGAAGGTTATGAATCAATCGACCGGGTTCTTCAACGGGGCAGTCACGCGCTTTCGCCTGATGCTTTCGAAACAGCGGTTAACGAAACAGGTGCGCTGATGCTAGATGTCCGCAATGCGGCTGATTTTGCAAAAGGGTTTATCCCCAATGCTGTCAACATCGGTCTGAACGGTCAGTTTGCTCCCTGGGTGGGCGCACTTATTCCTGATTTAACGCAACCGATTGCACTTATTACGCCCGTAGGTCAGGAAGAAGAAACCGTGCTTCGACTGGCTCGAGTTGGTTACGACAATTGTATCGGTTATCTCGAAGGTGGTTTTGCCGCCTGGCAAAACGCTGGTAAAGAAGTCGATTCAATTGAATCCATTTCAGCAGACGAGTTTGCTGTTCGCTGGCAACAAAACCCGAATGTAACCGTAGTTGATGTGCGCAAGCCAAGCGAATTCATCGACGAACACGTAGCAGATGCTGAAAATTTACCTTTAGATAATCTGAATGAGCACATGGCCGAAATACCACGTAACGAACCCGTCTACGTTCATTGCGCAGGTGGTTATCGATCGATGGTGGCTAACTCGATTCTAAAAGCGCGTGGTTTTCACAATGTAGTGAATGTAGAGGGAGGAATGACCGCCATCAAAAAAACGGAGGTAGCCGTTGAGTCAACTATTAACAGTTGATAGTTAAATTTCGTTAGTCGCTGTTCGTTTCTGACTTCATAAAACGAACAGCGACTAACCAGCCTTTTACTACTTCTTTTCAGGCATCAATACGAGTCGAATATAATTCTGACCGAAATACGTGTTGGCCGCTTCTTTTGTGCTTTCGACAGTCACTTTAGCTAATTGCTCGTTTTCATGCAGCACTTCATCAGGTGCGTCGCCGTTGTAATATTGATTTTGCAGGTAACCGAGCCAGAACTGATTGTCTTTTAACTGTACTTCGGTTTCACGACGGGTTTCAGCTTTGAATTTGGCAATGTCGGCGGGTAATGCTCCCTTTTGCTTCAAATCGGAGATAAGCTCCTGCGTTTTAGCGATCAGCTTTTCCACATTACCGGGCGAACAGCCGAAACTTATCCGGAACGTATAACGCGGAACTGGATATTTGGCATAAGCGGCATTGGCACCAACGCTATAAACGCCCCCTTCTTCTTCACGCAGTTTTTCTAACAGCTTAATTTCCAGTACTTCACTTAAAGCGTCTAACTGCGTAGCCGTTTCGGGCGACCAACTAATATCTCCGCTGTAAACCAGTTGAACTGATGCTTTTGGATCGAGTCCACGATAAACTGTTTTACTAAGTTGGCCTTTGGGAGCGCGAATTTCTAAATCCTTAAATTTCTCGTTTTTATCCGTAGCAGGTAGCCCACCCAGGTATTTTTCGACCAGTGGTTTTAGTTGCTCTTCTTTGAAGTTACCGACGAAGAAGAACGTAAAATCGCCCGCGTTGGCAAAACGCTCTTTGTAGATTTTCAATGCTTTATCCAAATCAATTTTATCGAGATCGTCGGGTTTAAGCGGCTGTCGACGTGGATTGTTGTTACCTAACGTAACAGTTACCGTATCCTGAAAAACTTTGGCGGGGGTTGGGGTATTGATCTGATTCAGTAAGGCGCTACGTTGATTCGATAGAAACCCTTTCGCTACGTCGGCATCCTTTCGCGGTTGCGTAAAATGACTGTAAATCAATTGCATTGCTGTTTCCAGATCTTTAGGCGCAGCACTACCACTAATTCCCTCACTTAGTTCGCCGATATATGGGTAAACGCCAACCTGTTTGCCCGATAGGAATTTGCCTAGCTGAATCTGATTGTACTCGCCCGTGCCGCCCATAGCTGTTAACGTAGACGCAAACCGCGCCGACTGATAATCGTCCAGATCGTAAAGCGACGTACCGCCAAAGCTATTAGCTGAAAAAAGAATCTGATCATTTTTAAAATCGGTTGGTTTCAGAATAACCCGCACGCCATTTTTCAGCTTCCACTCTGTTACGTTGATATCATTGATTTTCTTCGCATCTACAACCGGCGAGCCAGTTGGTTCTTTTGCGAGTAAGGGGCTGTTCAAAGTTTTGTCTTCATAGGCAGTCAGGCTTTTACCGGACTCATCGATGAAGGCCAAAATCTGCTCTTTAGTGGGCAGTTTGGCTTTGTCCTTTTCAGGAGCCATCACAATTACAGCCCGATTATCGTTGTGAATAAACAAATCGACCAGCTTATTCACTTCATCCAGCTTGATACCGTCCTGCACTTTTTTCAGAAAATCATAATAGAAATCGATACTCGTGTAGGGTTCCTTATCAGTAAAGTTCTGAACGTATTCGTTCACGAAATTAGCCGATCGGGTTTTGTTACGTTCGCTATAGGCCTGCTCTACGCTGGTCATAAATTCCTGCTTGGCACGGGCAAGTTCGGTATCGGTAAAGCCAAACTGTTTAACCCGCGCATTTTCATCCAGAACAGCCCGAATGGCTTTTTCTACATTACCTTCCTTTGCCACAGCAATGGACGAAAACGCATCCACATTACCCAGAAAATCGCTGTAATTACTGTAACCACCGAGAAATGGCGGGTCGGCACGCTGGGTTAGTTCCTGAATTCGGTTACCAAGCATAGTATTGAAAAGTCCACGTTTGATACTTTCGCGAAGATCATTCAGGTTCTTTTCCTTGATTTCAGGACGCTTATAAATCACCTGAATTACCGTGTTTGGCTGCTCTGGGTCGGTCACAATAACGACCTTCGTGTCTTTGTGCGACGGAATCTCATAATCGGTACGTGATTTCGGAGTTTTTACGGCTGGAATCCGGCTGAATTTTTCGCGAATAATGCCCTCAACCTCTTTCGTATCGAAATCACCTACGGCAATAACCGCCATCAAATCAGGACGATACCAGTCTTTATAAAACTCACGTAGCGTTTCGGGCCGGAACGTAGTAAGCACCTGTTCAGTGCCGATGGGTAAGCGTTTCGAATATTGCGAATTGTTCAGCAAAGCCGGAAAATACTGGTCGCGCATACGCTGGCCCGCACCACGTCCCGACCTACGTTCTTCAAGCACAACGCCCCGTTCTTTGTCAATTTCAACCGGGTCGAGGGTTGCGTTATGCGCCCAATCTTCCAGAATCTGAAAAGCCTGATGAAACAGTTTTACGGAATCGGTCGGAACCGGTAACTGATAGACCGTTTCGTCGAAACCGGTGTAGGCGTTCAGGTCGGCACCGAAGCGGATTCCAGCCGTTTGCAGGAAGTTTACCAGCTCATTTTTGGGGAAATTTTTAGTGCCGTTAAACGCCATGTGCTCCATGAAGTGCGCCAACCCCTGCTGATTATCATTTTCGAGCACCGATCCTGCCCGAATCACTAGCCGTAGCTCAGCCCGGTTTTTCGGTTCCACATTTTTACGAATGTAGTACGTTAACCCGTTTGGCAGTTTGCCAACTTTAACCGCCGGATCAGACGGAATGGGTAGATTCAGGTTTAAAGCACTTGCCGTTTTAGCAGCAGGCCGGGCAGGAGTTTTAGGTTTTGAGACAGGTTGCGCCAACAGGGACGTAACGCTGACTAACAAGCTCAGACAGAGTGGGAAACGTACCATTACGTGGTTTAAGCAAATTGTTAATTAGAACGAAGTTATAGACTTATATGCGATTTACGATGAGTAATTGATAAACGCTAACCGACTCTGATTATCACTACGTTGCTTCGGGAATCGACAGTGTCTTTTTATTTGCTTAATAACGGTGGAGTCGACCGAATCGTTTATCGTTCTCTCTGAGCAACGTAGTGATACTCCACCGAAACTAACCGGAAAAGCCGCATGCCTAAAACGGCATGCGGCTTTTCCGACACTAACTTATTGCGACAGCCAGAATTTTTAGTCCACTTTAATGACTTTAATTATTCGGCTTTGGTTGGGTGTACTTACCTGCAACAGTAATAAACCCGCAGGCTGCTGGCCTAGCGACATGCGTTGACGCTCCACGTCACCAGCTCGCTCAACCAGCCGCTGACTCAGCAGTTTTCCGTTTGCACTAGTCAATTGTAGTTGGAGTGACTGACCCACTGCCCCCCGAATTTCAATCTCGACCGATTCGCCCACTACAGGATTACCTAGTACTCTGACAGCCAGTGTAACCACTTGTTCATCTGTTGCTCCCTGACGAGCCGGACTATTGCAAGCCGCCAGCCAGTTGTAGGCAAAACCAGCCTGCGAACCGCCCTGCTGAGCCCGTAGTTGCAGCGTTGGATTGTCGGTATAGAGTTGCAAGGTGTACGGACCTGGATTCGTAGTAGGCAGCATCTCGTTGACCACCGAAAAACTGATCGGACTGCCGTTGGAACCACTGTACTGGGGTTGGAACGTCACTGAGCGCTGGTTTGCGCTGGTGCTCAGGCAGCTTATCGTCTGCACGCCCGTAATGGCAAAACCAACGGGCGTACTGGCCGAAACAACCGTGAGCATAAACGTAGTGCTCACGGTTAAGCCCTGGGGATCGGTGGCCGTTACCGTCACCGTGCTAACGCCACTGACACTCGGTACGCCCCCAATCTGGGTAGGTGGGCTAAAGTTCAGCCCCGCCGGTAAGCCACTTACCGATAAAGTCAGCGTTGTGGGTGTCTCGTTATCGGTGAAGGTAAGCTGGGGAATCGTATAGCCGAACTCCTGACCCACACGCGCTGTCTGATTGCTCAAAGGCTGGTTCACACGAGGAGGGGTGTTGGGCATAGGATTCGAACAGGCCGCCAGCCAGTTGTAGGGATAGCTCACTTCCCCCGGTGTACCTGACTGCTGGGCTTTGAGTACAATAGTCGGGTTGTCATTGTAGAGCTGCAACGAGTAGGGGCCCGCATCGGTGGTGGGGAACAACTCATTCACCACTGAGAAACTAATGGGCGCTCCCGTAGTGCCGCTGTAAATTGGCGTGAACGTGATGGCATACCGATTCGAAGCAATCTGCTGACAGTTGTTGGTGGTTACCCCGGTGATAACGAAGTTTCCTCCTATAGGAGCGGGCTGCACCGTCAGGCTGAAATTCGTGCTAGCCGATAGGCCCCCAGAATCGGTGGCCGTCAGTGTTACGTTGGTCGTACCAGTCTGCGAGGGCGTACCCGAGATCACTCCACTCGATAGTGTCAGACCCAGCGGTAGCGGACTGCTGGTCAACGTAAGGGCATTGGGCGTCTGCGCATCGGTGAACGTAGCACTCACATTCAGGCTAAACGGTTGCCCCTGCGTAGCCGTTTGATTCGCTACCGGATTCGCCACCGTGGGGGTCGTATTGCCCGCAGATGGGGCGATTACACTCAACGAGAACGTAGTACTCACACTGAGCCCCTGTGGATCAGTGGCCGTTACCGTCACCTGGCTCACGCCCGTCTGGCTCGGTACGCCCCCGATCTGGTTGGGGGGCGTGAAGTTCATCCCCGCCGGTAAACCGCTCACCGACAGCACCAGGCTCTGGGGCGTTTCGTTATCGGTGAAGGTGGTTTGGGGAATGTTATAGCCAAACGCTTCCCCCACTTTAGCGATCTGATTGGTCAGGGGCTGGTTCACTCGTGGTGGCGTGTTGGGCATGGGGTTCGAACAGGCCATCAGCCAGTTGTAACTGGAACTCGCTTCACCTGGATTGCCTGGCTGGGTGGCCTTGAGCACAATGACCGGATTATCGGTATAGAGTTGCAGCGTGTATGGCCCTGGATTCGTAGTGGGGAAGATCTCGTTGACTACTGAGAAGCTGATAGGCTGTCCATTGCTGGCTCGGTACTGGGGCGTAAAGCTGATCACATAGCGGTTGGCAGCAATCTGCTGGCAGTTGTTGGTCGTTACGGCCGTAATGGCAAAAGCCCCCGCTGCCACCACCGTCACCGAGGCTACCCCCTGGCAGGTGCCCGTAGTGCCGGTCACCGAATACGTACCGGGTATATTGACTACGATGACATTGGTGCTTGTCCCGTCACTCCAGACATATGTATTTGCCCCGCTAGCCGTGAGCGTAGTACTCTGGCCCTGCGCAATAGTTAACGAAGGATTGGCCGAGATGCTGACCGTAGGCTGGGTGTTGTCCTGACCCACCGTGGTGGAAGCTGTTCCCGAACAGCCGTTGCCATCCAGTACCGTCACTGAATACACGCCTGCCTGATTCACTGTCGCCACGGCGCTGGTGGAATTGCCCCCAACCTGGGTAGCGCCAGCACTGAACTGATACGTACTGCCCCCGCTGGCCATCAGGTTCACCGTAGCTTTGGTACAGCTCAACGGACCGTCGTTGGTCAGGTTAGCGGTAACGGTGGCCGCTGTGCTGCCCACCGTGGTTGTGGTGCTGCTGACGCAGCCGCTAGGGTTAGCTACCCTGACTGTATAGGTACCTGGAGTGCTTACCTCCACCGTACTGGCCGAACCCGGTGTGCCTATGGTGCCGCTGCTGCTGTTAAAGGTATAACTGCTACCGCCCGAAGCCGTCAACGTGACGGTAGGTTTGATGCAGGTAATTGGCCCGTCGTTCGAGAGGGTAGCTACCGGGTTCGGATTAATTGTTACGGGGAGATTTCCACTGGTGGTCTCCTGGCCGTTACTGACTACGCGAAGCACGAAATTTCTGGGTCCGGGTGAGTCGTATAACAAGTTAAATAAAGTGATGTCACCATTAACCGTGCTGGTGCCCGTATAAGAGGCAGTGGAGGTTATTTCGGTCATCGTATAGCTATAGCTGCCCGAGACGTTGCCAATGGTAGCGCTAAAGCTCACTAAGTCTCCCGCACAGGCAGGGTTAGGACTAGCCGCAAAGTTAGTAATGGTTGGGGGCTGCACTACGTAGGTAATAACGACCAACCCATTTCCCGAGTTGCCTTCGGTAGCCCCAGTGCGGGCAAATAGTCGAGTACCCGCTGTGAACGAGCCGCCACCCCCTCCGACACCACCGCCACCGCCACCACCACCTGAGTAGCCACCACCGCCACCGCCACCAGCATCTGCATCTGAGCTGCCGCTGCCACCACCACCAAAGCTACCACCATTAAAAGCGGAACCGCCTGCTCCACCATTGACAAAAGAGCGCCCCCCTGCGTTTGGGTAAGCAGTGCTTCCTCCGCCGTTGCCGAGTAACCCACCCCCACCGCCAACTTTGCCGTTGTTACCGCCATTGCCCCCCTGTGTATCTTGCCCTCCAAGTCCACCAGCCGGAACTGTGCCCCCCGTAGTGACCAGTTGACCATGTTTAGCCGCTGATTCCTGACCAAACTGAGAAGCCCCCCCACCCCCACCTGCAACTATCAGTGGGGTTATTGTATTGGCGATGTTGGTTACCACAAATGAGCCGCCCCCGCCCGCAGACTTACCGTTTATATTCTGACCCACTAGTACACTCAATGCTTGCCCTGGACTAACGCTAACTTGAGTGGCCAGGATAGCCCCTCTACCAGATATAATCTGTTGTCCAACAACAGCTCCCCCCTCGCCACCTCTGGCCTCTATAGTGAGCGAGGTAACGCCAGCAGGAACCGTCCATGTTTCAATAGACCCGGTGAAGCTAAAACTCACTACCTGTGTTTGGGCAAATGAGTTATTGACTATACTGAAAAATAAAAGCAATAGTAAGGTCGGCCATTGCCAATCCTTACGATGTCCCTTGCGGGATTGAGTAGTTGTTGAGGACATAATAGAACGTAGCAGGGGGTTAGGTCTCCTGCACGGCCGCAAAGCTATAGTCAGGAGGGAGCGGGGGGGTAGGACAAATGTTACATGCCTATGGGAAAGATGTTACATTTGGTCAAAAACGAACCTTTGCAGCAAAAATATTAGGCTTGGAGAGGATTATCACCCTGCTGGTAGGCGGTCGGCGTCAGGCCATATTGTTCGCGGAAACAACGGGTAAAATAGCCCGCATCATCGAAACCGACGGCTTCCGCTACGTCGGCCACCGTCCGGCGCTGACGTAGTAAAGGCCGCGACTGCCCTAGTCGATAGTTACGTAGCAGTTCGGTAGCGGTCAAACCGCTGACGGCTTTCACTTTTCGGTAAAGATGCACCCGACTCAATTGCATGGCCTCGGCCATCGCTTCTACACCAAATGTGGGGTCGCTCAGGTGCTGCTGCAAAACCGTTTGCAGACTATCCATAAACGTATGTTCGGTACGTTCCGACGTAGCATCAACGGACTCGTCATTTGCCGGTACTACGTCCGGTTGAAGGAGTTGAGCCTGCAACCAGCTACGTTGGCGTTGCTGCTGAGCCAGCAGGTTACGCACCCGCAATTGCAACTCACTCACGTGAAATGGCTTGGTCAGATACGCATCGGCCCCCTCAGTCAGCCCAGTCAACTGATCCTCATGGGTCACTTTGGCCGTCAGTAGCAGAACCGGAATATGGCTGGTGCGCAAGTCAGCTTTGAGCGTTCGGCATAACGTAAAACCATCCATACGAGGCATCAGTACGTCGCTGATGATCAGATCGGGGCCTGTTTCCAGCGCGCGCTCCCAACCCATCTGACCGTCGTCCGCCTGTTGAATTTGGTAGAGCGGGTCGAGCGTTCGGGTTATAAAATCGCGCAGTTCCGCATTGTCTTCGACTACCAGAACCTGAGGTCGTTCGTCAACTGCTACGTTGGTTTCCGGTTCGGAAGGGGAAGGTTCCGGGGTAGAAACCAACGTAGCGTTCACTACGGGTTCCTCCCACAAAACAGGTCGATAAGGAAGTTGTACGATAAATCGGGTACCGGTGTGCGCCGTTGTCCAGGGACTTTCTACGCGCACCGTGCCCCCCTGTAACGTAACGAGTTCGCTCACCAGCGCCAGACCGATCCCCGAACCCGGCGATGATGCCGACATGGGCGCAGCCTGATAAAATCGGTCAAATACCCGTTCCTGTTCGGCAGCCGTCAGTCCCGGTCCCGAATCTTCGACCGCCAGCTCTACGCCAGAACGTAGCACTACGTGAATGCTCCCCTGCTGAGTGAATTTAATGGCGTTGGTCAGCAGATTCAACGCGATACGTTCCAGCTTTTCGGCGTCGAACCAGTACGTCTTTCCAACAAGCTCGTCTGTGAAGGAGAGATTCAAGCCTTTCTTGTCGGCTTCCGAACGTAGTGAATCGACAACCTGGGCGACGAACGTACTTAATTCGCCCGGACGTTCGTCGATACGTACCACGCCGGCTTCCAGTCGCGAGAGGTCCAGTAATTGGTTGGTCAGGCTCAAGAGCTGGTGCGCATTCCGGTCGATGGTTGCCAGCCAGTGTTGTTCTTCGGGTTGGTGAATCGTTTTTTTTAGGTGCTGGGTGGGTCCCAGAATCAGCGTGAGTGGCGTGCGTAGTTCATGCGTTACGTTAGCAAAGAAGCGAGTTTTTAACGCATCCAACTCCCGTAGCTGGTCAGCCTCGCGCTGCTGCGCTATCTGATCCTGTTGCTGCCGAAACTGCCGGGCACGAAACTGACTGTAAATGCCTGCCAGACCCACAGCGAGAAAGCCATATAGCAGATACGCCCAATTGCTACGCCACCAGGGTGGGGCAATGGTGAGTATCAGTTCCCGAACGTAACGACTCCACTGTCCGGTGGTGTTGGCGGCCTGAATCTGCAACCGATACGTTCCCGGCGACAGTGCTGTAAAAATAGCTTCCGGCCGATTCGTTACGACCCAGCCCGGCGATAACCCATCCAACCGATAACGGTACGTTGCCTGCCCCAGCCGATTATACTGCATAGCCGCAAAGCGCAACGTAATAAAATTCTGATTATAAGGCAGTGTAAGCTCTCGAAGAGAATCGGGCGGATTTGTCGCCAGTGACGAATCCAGCAACGACTGATTATTTACCAGGATATCCGACAATTGCACAGTCGGCTGGAACGTATCGGTACGAATGGTACGTGGATTGAAACCCACCAGGCCCGAAATGCTGCCCAGTATGATACGTCCATCCGGCATCGATACGGCGTGGAAGCGATTAAATTCGTCGGCCCCCAGACCGTCTTCCTGTCGATAGATCCGGATGCGGCCGGTACGTCGGTCGAGTTGACCCAGTCCCTGATTGGTGGCTACCCAGACCGAGCCCCAATGGTCGGGAATAGCGGCATATACTACGTTGTTGGGTAACCCCTGTCGGGTGGTGATTCGAATGCTACGTCCACTTCGCTTGTCGAACTGACAGAGTCCGCTACCAAAGGTGCCGATCCATAACCGATTCGTATCCAGCGGGTCGGTGTTCAGCCAGTACAGATTATCGCTGCTGAGCGATGTAGAATCCCTGGGCTGTCGCTGGTAATGCCGAATTTTTCCACTACGTCGGTCGACCCGATAAAGGCCCTTGCTAGCTGTAGCAATCCACAACGCCCTCCGGTCGACTACGGTCTGAAGCATGGCCGAACGAACAGTCGACTGGAAGGGATGGGCAAAGCGAATCCATCGATTTTGTGAATCTTCGTAATAACCGGTCCAGTCGCGATGCACCAGCCAAACTTTCCCGTTGGGATCAGTAGCCAGTAAAGTAGGGCGCTCTAACTGATAATCCTGAAGAGGAACTGGTCCGGGAACGGACGTAATCTGACCAGTAGCCGGGTTGAGCCGATACAAAGGAGTGCCGCCAACAGCGAACCAGAGTTGCCCATTGGCATCGATGGTTGCCCGAAAGTTATAGGCTACTACGTGTGCCAGTTCGGTCGGCAGTCGGGCTTCCGACACGCCTGCGTAATTGATCAACCAATCGTTGACAAACGAGCGTTGGTAAGGATGATTTCGGAAGGCAGCCGCCCGCAAATTTATCTTGTACACCCCTGCCAGATCGGTACCCATCCAGAGCACATCCGACCCATCAACAAACAGCGAAACATACTTCGCCACGCCGTCGGGCACGGTCAGCGGCTGTAAACCCTGGGCTTCTTTATAGCGAAATAATCCTCGGCCCAAGTCAATATACTCAGCACCCTGGCTATCGGACGTGATCTGATGTGGCCAGGTTACCTGTGCGTTTGTCCATGCCAGAGGATATGAGTGAGTTTGACCCGTTTGCGGATTCCAGCGCGTCAGCCGACGGTCGCTGCACAGCCACAGGTCTCCGTTTGGTCGTCGGTATAGCTGCCGGATGGGGTTAGTTATCGCTACGTTTCCCTCTTTCGCCGGATATCCGATGTGGGAAAACTGGCCGGTTACCGGGTCGAAGCGGTCCAGTCCCTGCGCTGTTGCGATCCAGAGTTGCCCTTGTTTATCTTCCAGGACAGCCGTAATTGAATTGCTGCTGGGTGACGTAGTCTGGCCGGGTCTGTGGGTGTACCTGACAAATTTTTGCGTATCGAGTTCATAGCGGGCCAGCCCTCCCCGGCGGAAGGAAAGCCAGAGTCGACGGTGCGTATCGGGATAAACGCTCAGGAGTGTATCCTGTCCGAAGGTCCGCCGGTAAGCGGGGTGGCGAGACAGATTCGTAAAGGTTTCATGAACAGGGTCGAATCCATCGAGGCCAAACTGGTCATTCTGAATCCAGATGTAGCCATCGGGGGCCATGGTTAGGTTGGTGATCCCCGGCGAAGAAAGTGATGGCTGTCCATCGGCAGCGGGCTGAAAAACCTTGAAGGTGTAGCCATCGTAACGGGCAAGTCCATCGCGGGTAGCCATCCAGATAAAGCCACGTTTATCCTGCACGATAGCTGGCACAAATGCTTGTGGCAATCCCTGACGTGCAGTAATTAGCTCAGGTTTGGGTAAGAAAATAGCCTGCGCCCAAAGTGCATTGGTGTTCACGGCTATTATTAAGATCACCAAGTGCCCAATTACGTCCAAACTAGTTGCCCATCCTCTCCAAAAACGACTCCGCCTAGCCTTACGCATTCCTAAGAAACCTATTCCACTCACTAGGTTAACAATATATTGCAATTCTTTTTTAAGTACTAATACAGTATTTAGAAAGGAATTGTAATATATTCATTTGATTTACAATACACGCAATCCAGTAAATTATTTATCGTTTCCAGATGAGTAGGGCTGCAATGATGATTGATGCAAAAACCGAAAACCAGCAGATCACTACAACCCAACGTATCGGAATTTCCCACATGGGTGCATGCAATAGCTGCGTTTCGTCGTCAAGATTGACTTCGCCATAGAAATTCCGTTCACAGAAATCGTCCCAGTCGATGTAATCGGCAAAACGGGCCAGTACGTTGAGTAGTCTTGTTGATGGTACGTCGGTCGATTGCCAGAATAGTTGTAATTCCTGAGCTGCTACGCGTTGATGCGTATGCTGACTTATCTGCTCGCTCAACTGCACAAAATCACGCGGTCGCCAATGACGGGAAGGCTCCCAGTGTAAAATTCGCTCAATTTGCTGTTTCAGGTCAGTAGTCTGCCGTGTCATGGGGTAATCATCGTGTTTCTTAGGCACATCCACAAATCAGGCGGTTGCACCTACTATCCTATTTCGTTCGCAACCAATGCCAAATGATTAGTAATTTTGTAGTTATAGTTATGCAATTAACATCCTTATTCGTTACTAGTTTCATGAAAAAACGAACGCTTCTCAATTTACTGATAACCTGCTCACTAGCCACATCGGTTTGGGCTGCTCCCCCTGCCAAACTTACCTATGAAATAAATCTGAACGACCGCGCCGACGATCTCTTTAACGTTACGTTACGTGTAGATGGGCTCAAGCCTGAAAACGCGGTTTACCAATTTGCCGCTACGGCCCCCGGTACGTATCAGGTCATGGATATCGGACGGTTTGTTCGGTCGTTTCAGGCGCTGGATAAGAAAGGCAACGAACTGAAAACCGAGCACGTATCGACCAATCAATGGAAAATTGACAAACCCGAACAGGTTCGTGAGATCCGGTATAAAATTGCCGAAACCTGGGATACGAAAGTCGACAAAGACGTTATTTACCGCATGTGTGGTACGTCTATCGAGAAAGACCACGTATTGATCAATGGTCAGGGCGTGTTTGGTTTTCCGACTGGCATGCAGGCAACTCCGTTAGCCGTAAAGCTTAACTATCCGACCGAATGGATGGTTGGCACCGCGCTCGAAAAAGGAAAAGATGGCTATTATCTGGCCGATAACTACGACCGTATCGTTGATTCACCGATTCTGCTTGGTCGGCTTACTAAAGCACAAACGACAGTGGGAGGAGCGGCTATTGAGCTGTATACCTATTCGAAAACCGATCAGGTAAATTCGCAGCAATTACTCGATGGTATGCAGGCGATGCTGAACGCGGCTGGACAGTTTCTGAAAAAATTGCCCGTAAAACGCTACGCCTTTCTGTATCACTTCGAAGACGAATCGTGGGGAGCCTGGGAACATTCGTATAGTTCGGAGTATATCTTTAAAGAAGAACCTTATTCACCACGGCTGGCGGCTCGGGCAACCAGCATTGCCGCGCACGAGTTCTTTCACGTTGTTACGCCTTTGAATATCCACAGTGAGCTTATTCAGCAATTCAACTTCGTCACGCCTACGCCGTCGGAACATTTGTGGCTGTATGAAGGTGTAACGGAATGGGCCAATGGCATGATGCGCCTACGGGGCGGACTGATTGATTTGCCTGAGTACCTGACAGAAATGGGCCAGAAAGTTCAGATTGACAAGCAACTGGACACTACGTATAGCTTATCGAAACTGGCCATGACCTGTTATACGCCAGAAGGTCAGAAACAATACGGAAACATCTATAATCGGGGCGCACTGGTCGGTTCTTTGCTTGACATACGCTTACTGGAGTTATCGGGTGGCAAACGCGGTTTGCGGGAAGTGATTAATGAACTGGCCGCTACGTATGGTCCAAATCGTCCGTTTCCAGAGAAAGAATTCTTCACCATTTTCGCTCAGAAAACGTATCCCGAAATTGCCGATTTCTTTGACCGCTACGTCAAAGATGCGCAGCCACTGCCGTTGCAGGATTACTACGGGAAATTAGGTATTCGTTATACGCCAATGGCTATTACGGGCAAAAAACTTCCCTCACTCGGTATGCGCTTTATGCCGGTAAACGATACGTTACGTCTGCGACAAGTAAGCGAACCACTACGTCAGGCGGGTTTACAGGACAATGACGAGCTGGTTAGTTTTAACCAATTGCCTATCAATCCGTCTACACTAGCCGACATTCGTAAGCAAATCAATAGCCTCAAAGCTGGTGATACGTATGAGTTGAGCGTTCGTCGGAATGGACAGTTGATAACGGCAAAACCGACCATGCAGGAGATCGACGAAGTGAAAAAATACTCGTTTGAAGCCGATCCTCAGGCAACTCCAGAACAGCTTAAACTCCGCGAAAACTGGCTGAAAAACCTTTAGGTAGCTATGACTCTCTAACCGATCAGCTATTATCTGTTTGAAGATCGCCCGAATTGTGGTGGAAGGTAAGTTACTTTCCACCACAATTCGGGCGATCTTCTTTTAAAAATAAATAAAACTAATTGTCTCGTTATTAGACAATTGTAGTTATATATATCCAATAAATAACCACTTACTTTAATGTAATTTTAATTAGATATCCATAGTATTTATTAGCTAATAAAATCAGAAATTTATTATTGAAAATAACATATTATTTCTTGAAAATATGAAAACAATATATACTAGACTTTTATACATTTTACTAGGGCTCTATAGTCAACAATCACTATGGGCGCAAGTATCGGCACCCGTTAATCAATCTATTTGTGGAACTCCTATGCTTAAGCTAGATCAAGCAAAGAATCTTAAGCAAAAGATGCTGGCTTTTAAGCGAAAGGCAGCTACGAACAGTGCATTCTCTACGCTGACCTACGTACCGGTTCGCCCACATATTATTCGGAGGAGCGATGGATCAGGTGGCTTTGCCTTATCGGATATGAACGAAGTAATGGCCATGGCTAATAAGTATTATATGATGAATGGACTTGGCATTCAGTTCTATTTTTCTGGCGAAACACCCGACTATATTGATAATGACGATGTATATGAAAGCTTCGCAGGCCCTCCCGGCCCATTTGATGCTCCTAATGCAATGAACCAATATTATGTCCATCGCATTCAGGGAGGTTGGGCAGGACTGGCGCAGTTTCCGGCGAATAACCTTTATTCAACCCAGTCTATTATAGAGGTTAGTAGTACTCCCAACATCAAAAAAATTATAGGCAACTACGTCATACCGCATGAATTCGGACATAATTTCGGGTTATACCACACCTTCGGTATGGGAAGTGGTGATATACCAACTGCCGAATTGGTAACTCGCGGACCGGGGGCCAACTGCGAAACAGAGGGCGATTTTATCTGCGATACTCCCGCCGATCCATACGGCCGGGCAGATGCTAGTTCTTATACAGAAGATGCGAACGGTTGCTTTGTGTATAGTCCCAGCAATACTGCCCGCGACGCCAATGGAGAGCCATATAGTCCACCTATGACTAATATTATGTCGTACTGGAACGGTGGCAACTGCTCCCACGATTTCACTGCAGAACAGTACGATCATATTCAACAGGCTTTGGCGTTACGTCAGTCACATACCGCATATACGCTCGATGCTCCGGCCACCTCCATGACGCCCCCCAGCAACCTGAGTTTAAGTTATACGGGCAATTCAATTGCGCTGAACTGGCAGGATAACGCCACAAATGAAATGGGCTATTTTATTGAGCGTTCTACAGTGCCGAATGGCAGCTTTATTCCTATCGGTGGTGTGGGGCCAAACGTAACAACATTCACGGATACAGATGTACTGGCCAACAGAACGTATTATTATCGTATCCGCCCCTCAAATACAATCACCAATCATCTTAGCCAAACCGTAGCGTTTACTACGTGTACAGTACCGCAATACCCAACGCCCAACCCTTCCCGATCTACGGCTAATTTATACTGGATAACGCAGGTGGGGCAGACGTATAACGTTCGCTGGCATCAGTCAGGAGCCGCCGAGTGGACTATAATCGAGGGTATTAATTCAGTGCCCTGCACACTTACTGGCCTAACCGCGAGTACTACATATGAATGGGAAGTGCAGTCAGTCTGTTCACCCACTGCCAGCTCATCCTATGTAGCAGGTCAGACATTTACTACGTATTCCTGCACGGCTCCGTATTTTCTAGGCACCACAGGCGCTACGTCGTCGGCAGCGGAGCTTTATTGGTACGTTTCTCCTACTGAACCCGGCAAAACGTTCGACATACGATATCGAACTATGGGAAGTACCGACTGGACTACGGTAAGCGGAATTGCTACTCAATCCTATTCGCTGACGGGACTGCCAACTAACACTACGTTTGAATGGCAAATAAAGAGCGTATGTACGGCCACCGAAAGTTCAACATTCACGGCAAGTGCTACCTTTACAACACAGTGTAGAATACCAACAGCCCTCTATGGGTTGGCGTCACAGACAAAAGCCCGATTGCAATGGTCATCACCTTTCCCTAGCGATGCACAATCGTTTCAACTGCGCTATCGACCTGTTGGCAATCTCGCCTGGGTTACGGTTAATACGGGCATCCAGCCGAATTATGAGCTTATTGGACTTTCGACTGATGTTACGTATGAATGGCAGGTAGCGTCGGTCTGCTCAGTTAGTGCAATTTCTGATTTTTCTATTCTAGCTACGTTTACTACGTCCTGCTCTCCGCCCAAAACACAGGATTTATCTACATCCATTATTATGTCCTCGTCGGCTCAGTTTAACTGGTTTGCAACGACAGATCCGGGCACACTGTTCACGCTACGTTATCGCCCGATTGGTGCGCCCAACTGGACAACTGTATCGAGTCTGACAGCCACAACCAGCAATGCCGTTTATACAACAGGAACGTATTCAGCGACGAGCTTACTGCCCGGCACCAATTATGAATGGGAAGTAGCCACGGCCTGTTCGCCAACGCAAAACTCGACGTTTACAGCAGGGCCTGCCTTCACCAGCCTTTGCCCAACACCCATCAATTTATATCCAGCTGTGTTTGTTACGTCGGCTTCCTTATACTGGGATTCGGTGAGTCCTACCGCTACGTATGAAGCTCGTTATCGACAACTGGGAACGAGTGATTGGACCGTGATTACCAATATTACCAGTACGACTATAACGGTTACGGGGCTGATCGCTAATTCGGCCTATGATTGGGAGGTCAGAACACTTTGCGGCAATGGAACCGCTTCCAATTACTCATCGACACGAACGTTCTATACGCCCGGCTGTACAACGCCAATTAACTTACAAACCACCAGTCTGACTAATACATCGGCCCGGCTAAACTGGACTTTTCTGGCGGCTAACGTCGATACACGTTATCAGGGCCGTTACCGTGTTATTGGCGCATCGGCCTGGATTATGCTCGATAATTTAACGAGTACCGATGGAACGGGCTATACGATTCTTAACGGATTAGTAGTTGGAACGGCCTATGAATGGCAGATTCGCACGCTCTGTTCAGGCACAGAAAGTTCTGAATTCAGCAACTCCGTTACGTTTTACACCAGCATTCCATGCAATGGTATGTACACGATTAAAACCGGCTCGTGGGTCGATCCGACGGTATGGTCGTGCAATCGAATTCCTGTTGGCTCGGACGTAGTACAGCTCAGGCACGTAGTGAATTTACCGGCCAGTTACGTAGCAACTGCACAGAAATTACAATTTAATCCGGGTACAACACTTACCTATGGAGCCGATGCTCGATTAATACTTGGCTTCTAAAGACGAAGCCACTCAAGCCACCTCTTTTTACAACGTTTATGAAAATTAACCTCTTTGCTATCAACCTCTTTTTTTGCCTTCTGCTGTGTGGAGGTGTTCACTACGTATCGGTTGCGCAAAATCAGTCGCAACGGATTTGTGGTACGGAGATAAGCCCTGAGCAAGCAAAAGCATTACAGCAGCAGGTAATATTAGCCCTCAAGCAGAAGATGGCCACCAATAACGTGTTTACTACGTTGACTTATATACCAATTCGTCCGCATATTATTCGCCGGAGTGATGGCACTGGCGGCCTTGATTTGGCGCGATTAAATAGCGCTCTGGCGGCTGCAAACCGCTCTTTTATGACCAACGGACTAGGTATTCAGTTCTACTTTGCTGGTGAAACGCCCCACTACCTCAGCGATGATAATTTGTATACCAATTTCCCGTATACAAATCAATCGGCGTTAGACCCGTACGATGCGTCGAACGCCATGAATCAGTATTATCCGAATTCTATTAATGCTCCGTCTTCGAGTTTTGCCTTCTATCCCAGCGATGATATCCGTTCAACCCGTTCAATAATCAGTATAAATACACGATTCAATTTTAATCAGACCGTAGCGCATGAGTTGGGCCACAACTTCAGTTTAATTCATACCCACGGTACCACAAGCGGAATGCGTACTAATGAGTTGGTGACTCGTGGAGCCGGGGCTAACTGTACCATCGCAGGCGACCAGATTTGCGATACCCCCGCCGATCCTTTTGTGAGCTTCCCCGAAGAATTTCAGTATACTGACGATGCCGATGGTTGCATGCAATATTCGCCCGATAATACCCTCCGCGATGCGAATGGCGACCCCTATACACCACTGGTTAACAATATCATGTCGTATTATAATTTCACGACTTGCCCTGAAGAGTTTACGTCGGGGCAGTATGAACGCATTCAGGCAGGATTGGCTATTCGGCAGGGACACACGGCTTATACGCTTGATTATCCGGCAGCTAACGTACCACACGTCACCAATCTGACGGCAACGATCAATGGTCTATGGGTACAGCTCTCCTGGCAGGATAACGCAAGTAATGAAATGGGTTATCTCATTGAACGCTCTACGTTGCCCACTACTGGCTTTGTCTCAATTAGCGGTGTTGAACCCGACGTTACGTCGTTTACTGACCGGAGCATTATGCCGAACACGACGTATTATTACCGCATTCGCCCATCCAACACAACCACTGGCAGCCTTAGCCAAAACGCTACGATTACTACGCCCGCTATGCCGCCAGTTACGGGTTTAACCACCACTAACATTACCGGAAATGGTGCGAAACTCATCTGGAATAGTCTGGGTGATGGTGTTGAGTATGAGGTTCAATATCGTCAGGTAGGCGTTACTACATGGAATACGGTAAGGCATATTTCCAGTCCCATTACCCCAATAGGATTTCTGGCGAGTAATACAACGTACGAATGGCAGGTCAAAGCTGCTCTTGGCACTACTTATTCCGGACCTGTTACGTTCACAACAATCTGCGAGATTCCAGCCAATCTGTTTAGTTCACCCGAGCGGATGCGAGCCCAACTTTCCTGGGTTGGTGCCAACGATCAGACCTATACCCTTCAGTGGCGGCCGGCTGGTTCGTCGGACTGGACAACAATCAATAATCTGACTGTTAATACGTATACGCTTTCGGAGCTGACTTCGGTAACCGCCTACGAATGGCGGGTTCAGGGAGTTTGTTTACCAGCGTTTCGGTCGGAGTTTAGCAATCCTCAATCGTTCACCACCCGCGCATGTCAACTACCTTACTCATCGTCGCTCAATGCTGTAGGCGGAGACTGGGCCAGCCTATCCTGGTTTTTCAGTGTGCAAGACCCCGCCCGGACTCTTGATCTGCGTTATCGCCCGATTGGAACGCCTATCTGGACGACTGTCAACAGTCTCAGTATTACGAATACCACAGGCACGTATCAACTAACCGGGCTTACGAACAATACAACGTATGAATGGCAGGTACGTAGCGTCTGTTCATCAACCGAACAAACGGATTATGCGTCGCCTAGTTCGTTTTCGTTTACAACGCTTTGTCGAACACCGGTCAGCTTAACAGCTAATGCATCAGCAACGCAGGCTCAGTTAGGCTGGCAGATTATACCTTACACTCAAACTGGCACTACGTTTATTGTGCAATACCGACCTATTGGCATGGCAGAATGGGCTACCGTTACGAGTACAACTACTACGTTCGCCGGTGGCTCTGCCAAACTAACTGGCTTAACAACTGGTACTACGTATCAATGGCGTGTTCAGACAACCTGCTCACCAGCGGCACTGTCCGATTTCTCTACTATCGCCCAGTTTACAACCAATTGTACAGTGCCGCTGACCAACGGTTTTTCGGTAGCCTTCATCACGCCAAATTCGGCACAATTGAACTGGACCATCACAGATGACCCCCTCAATCATTACGATATTCGGTATCGACCGGTAGGTTCGCCAAACTGGTCAACGACTAGCACGCTCGGAACAACCATTACGTTGACAGGACTTACAGACATAACAACCTACGAATGGCAACTCCGAACGATATGTTCCGGAAGCGAATCGGCAGGTTTTACCGCTGGCCCGAACTTTACAACGTATTGCCGAGTGCCTATATTCAGGTATGTTAATCCACAGATTACCTCCGCTACGTTGAACTGGGAGTTAATCAGCCCAAATACGGCCTATACCATCCAGTACAGAAGATCGGGAACAGCAGCCTGGACCACTATTAGTAATGTGAGTAGTGCAAGTTATGTTGTTACGAACCTCACCGGAAATACTACCTATGAGTGGATAGTCGGCGTAATATGCCCTAACAGCATTGGCTACGCATCAGGGGCAAATTTTACTACGTATGGTTGCGGTGTACCAAGTATCAGTCAGACAACGAACATAACAACTAATTCAGCCCAATTGAACTGGTTTTTTTCGTACCCAAATGCTGACACCCGCTATCAGGCTCGTTATCGGGCAGTTGGTGCCTTCGATTGGGTTATGCTGGATAATTTGACGAGTAACAATAGTCAAGGCTCCAGAATCATTAATGATCTTTCAGGCAGTACTACGTATGAGTGGCAAATCCGGGCAATCTGCTCGGCGTCGGAAAATTCGGCTTTTACGAGTTCTTCCAGGTTCCAAACCTCGATACCTTGTTCAACCATGTACACGATCCGAACGGGTTTGTGGAACGATCCGGGTACGTGGTCATGCAATCGAATTCCCGCTACGGACGATACTGTACAGATCAAGCACCCTGTAATCATACCCGCCAGCTACGTTGCCAATGCCCGACGTATCAACTATGATGCCGCAAAACCGATCAATTATGGTTCCAGCGCACAGCTGAAACTAGGATTCTAATAATGATACGTTAAACCTTTATAATCACGTTTTTACGATACATCCACCAAAGAATACCGGACCAGATCAGTACAAACGTGAGCGCACCAGCCAGTGATGCATTACGTGGATCGGAAAAAGGCGGGGCAATGAATGTTCGGAAAAGATACTCTTTCGAACCAACTTCGTTACCGTCAGGCAACGTAACATGAATCAGGTTCATGACCCGGGGAATCAGGCCCGACAGGAAAAAGACGGTGATTGCGTTTACGCCAAAGGCAACGAATGGTAATATGCCCCAGCGATATTGTTGTACGTCGATAAGCCAATAACAAACGGCGAGACCAAGCATAGCGAGTCCACCTGCTAGTAGTACATATGAACTTGTCCAAAGGGCTTTATTGATCGGGAAGATTTTGTCCCAACATAGTCCGGCTATCAGTATGAAACAGCCTACACAGAATAACCAGGCTGCCTTTTCGGAGGCTGGTCGGTTGCTACGTAGCCATGTACCCGTCAGTATTCCTAGTAAGCCGGTTCCGATGGCAGGCAACGTGCTTAATACCCCTTCCGGGTCCCAGACTTTTGCGGGTTTATAGACATGTGCGGGTGTAAGAATTGTGCGATCAAACCAGGCAGCCAGATTCGTTTCTGGCTCCAGATTCGGATAGCCAACGCCCGGTACAGGAATCATGGTAATTGATAGCCAGTACGTTAGCAACAATAAGATAAGGATAACTACCTGCTGCCGCGAACTGGTTTTTAGAAACAATAACCCACAGCATAGATAAACCAGCGCAATACGTTGTAAAACTCCCGGAATTCGGACGGTGTTGATATCGAACTTTGGAAAAAAATTCAGGAATAATCCCAGCAGAAACAATGTAGCACTACGTCTAATAATTTTCAAAATCAGTTTCTTCCCGGCTCCGCGTTCATTGTTGACGTATTGACCTAACGCGAACGTAATGGATACGCCTACAATAAAAAGGAAGAACGGAAAAATCAGATCTGTTGGCGTCCATCCGTTCCATGTTGCATGTTCGAGCGGTGCATAGATATGGCTCCAGTCGCTAGGATTATTGACCAGAATCATAGCGGCTACGGTTATGCCCCGAAAAAAATCGAGAGAAAGCAGACGAGACTGATAGGGTCGGATAGAAGTTAACGTGTCTGTATTTGCTTCGGGGAAGATCATTTTGAGGAAAAATGCTACGTATACACTACTGAATATATAGGCTCAGCAATAGAAACACAAAATAGTGTTATTTTCAACACTTGCTCCCTACCCTTTTCTTAATTTGCTTATGTCGAATTTCACTAATCAGGTTGTTTTTATTACTGGAGCTGGTTCGGGTATCGGTCGGGCAACAGCGCTGGCTTTCGCCATATCTGGCGCTCGGGTCATTGTTGCCGAAATCAACGAACGTAGTGGTCAGGAAACCGTTGATCAGATTTTACAAGCCAATGGCGACGCATTATTTATACGTTGTAACGTAGCAGAACCCAGCCAAATCGAATCGGCAATACAACAAACGGTTGATCACTACGGTCGGTTAGATATTGGTATTAATAACGCAGGTATTGGAGGAAAATACGGAAAACTACTTGACCAGACGCAACAGGATTTTGAGCAAATGATGTCCGTAAATGTCGGCAGCATTTTTTACGGAATGCAAGCGCAGATCCGGCAGATGGTAAATCAACCAGAGGGGGGGCGAATTGTAAACGTAGCCAGTATTGCTGGTGTTCGTGGTATGCCAATGGGCGCACCTTACAGTGCATCGAAACATGCTGTGATCGGCTTAACCAAAACAGCGGCTTTAGAATATGTGCGTCAGAACATCCGTATCAATGCAATTTGCCCGGTCTACACGCATTCGGCAATGGTAGATGAGCTTATTCAGACAGCCCCCGCAATGGAAGAACGGATGCGCCGACTGATTCCGATAGGTCGCCTGGGCGAACCCGACGATATTGCTCAGGCTATTTTGTGGCTTTGTTCAGAAGAGAATGCTTTTTTCACTGGGCAGGCCATTCATCTGGATGGCGGTATGACAGCAGGTTGATTTTTTCGATCATATCAAGTATATATTCGCCTATAAAAAATGCCAGCTCCTGCTGAAGCTGGCATCTCTTTAGGAATAGATCCTACTACCTTGGCCCACGTCCACGCGAGCGGTTGTAGTAGCCACTGCGCGCATTGGGGCTATAATTGTAATTCCTGTATCGGGGTGCAACGTAACGAGGCCGCACCACAACAGGCGGTGCCGGACGATAATATCCGTAAGGACGATATCCATAATTATAACGGTAATAGGGACGGGGGCCGTAGTTGCCGCCCGTGCTTACATAAGCGGGGCCGCAACTGGTCATCAGTACGATGAACAAACCCGCAATTGCCAGATGTATGCTTTTTATCGTTTTCATGATTAAACCTGTTTAGTCGTCAACCTATTTGCCGATTAGACAAATCATGGCCGCTTTCGTTTAATAACAACGATGAAAAAACCAGAAAGTTTTTACAAATGGGGAGGGTTCAAGCAAGTGGCCCAAGTTGGAACGACCTGACAGGCAAAAGGAAAATATAAAAGACGAGGGGAACTTCAATCGTATCACTTATCGCCAATATGCCATTCTGTGACTAGTGGCTGATGACAAGAAGTTGACGGGCCAAGATGGGCTAATGTCCCGCTATTGATTGAGTATATTCTCCCTTATGCCTGATTATAAAGCTTGATAACTGTTTCGCGCATCATCTGGCCCGTATCATTGAGGAGAAACCCAATCAATTCGGCGATGTTTTTTGTCGGAACCCATCGGCTTGTATCGGCATCGGTCATCGCTTTTCGGTTTGTGGGTGTGTCGATGGTGCTGGGTACAATCACATTGGCAGTTATATTGTTCGACTTACCTTGCGCATTTATGATTTCGGCCAGCTCGAAAATCAGCGTTTTGCTCAATGCATAAGCCACTACGTTTTTCCCTTCATTTGGGTGAAGTGCGGGCCGCGAACCAATTAAAATAAATTGCCCTCCGCCTTGCTGCTCAAACTGAGCCAGTAGTGGTTTCACCAGATTAAACGCTGAAAAAAAGTTGATATCGAACATGCGACGGAGAAGCGTATCATCCGTTTTCTCGATTGTTCCCATTTCGAAACCACCAACCAGCAAAACAGCCGCCTGAATTTTTTTTGCTTGATGTTCTTTCAGGAACGAGGTTACTGCAGTTTCGTCTAATACGTTTACTTCATTTGTTTGAACGTTCGCCAACTCTGCAAAATCATCAATGTGCCGACTCGAGCCAACAGTTGCAAGAATTGAATAACCCTGTTCATGCAGATAAGTCACTACGTCCTGTCCAAGGCCTCCCGATGCGCCTGTAATCAATATTGTTTTCATGCTAGTCCTGTTGTTTTAGTTCAATGCCAAAAGATAGAGGTTGTTACGCTGACTAGTTTTTATATGCAAACAACCCGAAAACGTTGTCGATTTCGGGTTGTAAGAAACAGATTAATCAAGTGGCTTATTCCTGTTCTAACAGAAAAGCTTTGATAAACCCATCAATATCACCGTCAAGAACGGCATCAGTATTCGATGTTTGATGACCTGTACGGTGGTCTTTTACACGCCGATCGTCCAATACGTACGAACGTATCTGCGAACCCCATTCAATTTTCTGCTTACCGGCTTCTACTTCGGCACGGGCCGCGTTACGTTTCTGAACCTCAATCTCATAAAGTTTCGATTTCAGCAAACGCATGGCTACTTCTTTATTCTGTAACTGACTACGTTCCTGCTGACATTCAATAATCAGACCGGACGGACGGTGCCGGAGACGTACCGCCGTTTCAACTTTGTTTACGTTCTGTCCGCCAGCTCCACCCGATCGGAACGTATCCCAATCAATATCGGCCGGGTTAACGTCGATTTGAATGGTATCATCGACTAACGGATAGGCAAAAACCGAAGCGAAGGAAGTATGCCGCCGTGCGTTGGAATCGAAAGGCGAAATACGCACGAGTCGATGAACACCATTTTCAGATTTCAGAAAGCCATAAGCAAGCGCCCCATCGACTTCAATAGTAGCAGATTTAATGCCCGCCGTGTCACCTTCCTGATAATCAACCTGTTTTAAGCTATAGCCGTGTTTTTCAGCCCAGCGCATATACATCCGATATAACATATCGGCCCAGTCCTGACTCTCAGTACCACCAGCCCCGGCGTTAATTTCGAGAACGGCACTTAGCTGGTCTTCTTCATTGCCCAGCATTTTTTTGAGTTCAAGGTCGTCGAGCGTAGCAAACACTTTTTTACCTTCTTCGTCAACCTCTTCTTCGGTTACCTCACCCGCTTCATAGAATTCAAACAGCGTTTCGAGATCACCAAATTGACTGTTCAGGTTTTCATACCCCGAAATCCAGCCTTTGAGCGCGCGTACCTGTTTCATTACACCTTCAGCACGAGAGGCATCCGTCCAGAATTCTGGCTGAAACGTTTGTTGTTCGAGTTCGGCTAATTGTTCTTTTTTGCTATCGTAGTCAAAGATACCCCCTTAGAGCCTCTACTCTGGCTCTCAAGTCGGTCAACTGGTCAGTTGTCATGAACTTGTTTTCTTGGTTTAATAAATGAGTTATAAGATTCTATAGTTGTCATGTTCTATGGCGCGACGCTAACTTTATAACTGTACAACTTTGTAGACTTATAACTCTATAACTTCCTTGCGTCACAAAGATAGAACAAAAGAAGGAGGGGGGATGGTTTAGTTCGGGTATCAACTTTTCGGCCTACCTTTGCGTTCTCTTTGTAAACGAGTTATTTATTATTCATTCTATAAATTCATCCATTAACTAATGGCTTCACAGTACGATGTAATCGTTGTGGGTAGCGGGCCGGGCGGCTACGTAGCTGCTATCCGGGCGTCGCAGTTGGGTTTGAAAACCGCCGTTATCGAACGCGAAAGTCTAGGCGGCATTTGTCTGAACTGGGGCTGTATCCCAACGAAAGCGCTGCTGAAATCGGCGCAGGTTTTTGAGTATATCAAACATTCGGCTGATTATGGAATCACCATTTCTGGTGAATCGAAGGCCGATTTTGGAGCGGTAATTAAACGGAGTCGGGGTGTTGCCGAAAGCATGAGCAAAGGCGTACAGTTTCTGATGAAGAAAAATAAAATCGATGTCATCAATGGCAACGGTAAATTGAAAGCCGGTAAGAAAGTCGAGGTTACGGCGGCCGACGGTAAAGTTACCGATTATGAAGCCAAGCACATTATTGTGGCTACAGGCGGTCGGGCGCGCCAGTTACCGAACGTACCCATAGACGGAAGTAAGGTAATCGAATACCGTAAGGCAATGTCGCTGGAAAAACGACCAGACTCTTTGCTGGTAATTGGTTCCGGTGCTATCGGTGTAGAGTTTGCCTACGTTTATGCCAGCATGGGTACGAAAGTGACCATCGTTGAATTCCTGCCGAATGTAGTGCCAGTTGAAGACGAGGACATCTCGAAAGAACTTGCCAAGCAATACAAAAAAATCGGTATCGATATTTACACCAAGTCGGAAGTAACGAAAGTCGACACCAGCGGTAAAGGTTGTAAGGTATTTGTGAAAACGCCCGATGGCGAAAAAACTTTTGATGTTGACGTAGTACTCTCTGCTGCCGGGGTAGTGGCTAATATCGAAAACATTGGTCTGGAAGAAACAGGTATTTCGGTTGACCGGGGCAAAATTGTAACAGACGATTATTACCGGACTAATGTTGATGGTTACTACGCTATCGGCGACTGTACGAAAGGACAGGCTCTGGCACACGTAGCATCGGCTGAAGCAATTATCTGTGTTGAAAAAATTGCTGGCCTAGGGCACGTAGAGCCTTTGAATTATAACAATATTCCTGGCTGTACGTACTGCACACCAGAAATTGCGTCGGTTGGTTACACCGAAAAAGCGGCTCGTGAAGCTGGTTATGAGCTTAAAGTTGGTAAGTTCCCATTCTCGGCTTCGGGTAAAGCAAAAGCAGCAGGTACACCAGAAGGTTTCGTGAAAGTTATTTTCGATGCCAAATATGGTGAATTTTTAGGTGCTCACTTTATTGGTAATAACGTAACGGAAATGATTGCCGAAGTTGTGGCCGCTCGCAGACTTGAAACAACAGGCGAAGAAATTCTTAAGGCAGTTCACCCGCACCCCACTATGTCGGAGGCAATTAAAGATGCTACGGAGGCTGCTTACGGTGAAGCTATTCACCTGTAGGTAAAAATCATTTCGTTTGATAACAGAAAAGTTGCCGCTCTTCAGAGATTGGCAACTTTTCTGTTATGAAGCAGACAAAATTTACCAATTGTTACGTAATACTGTAACAATCAAAAACTTCTTTAAAAAATATTTTTCATTATTCTGGAAAAATTTCTAATTTTGCACTCCCAAACTAGAAATACACGTCAACAACATACGTAAGGTGAAGGTCTGCTGCTGCGGAAACCACATCTGACTTTTGGCAAAACAAACTTTACCTAGATAGAGTATTGTTTGCCTATGAAAGGTCAGGTGCAGCGCGCCCGACCTTTTTTGTTGTTTTTGGGCCTGATTTTAAAGCAGATATAGGAATAATCCGAAAGTTTGCCTACTTTTGCGGCCCGATTCAGACGGCAGGTCTGGCTTGGAAATGAGTAATTTAACTATTACCTGCTTACTTTAAACAAACACAAATGTCTGGTTTAATTGGCAAAAAAATCGGGATGACCAGCGTGTACAATGCGGACGGGCAGGCTCTGGCATGTACGGTTATTGAAACGGGTCCCTGTGTCGTAACGCAAGTACGTAGCGTCGAGAAAGATGGCTACAAGGCTGTGCAGCTGGGTTACGGTGAGAAAAAAGAGAAGCACAGCAACAAGCCGGAGTTAGGCCATTTCAAAAAGGCTGGTACGACCCCAAAACGCAAACTGGTTGAATTCAAAGAATTCGTACAGGAGCTGAATCTGGGCGAAACTCTCACGGTAGCCGACATATTTACTGAAGCCGACTTCGTTGACGTAGTTGGAACAGCAAAAGGTCGTGGTTTCCAAGGCGTTGTGAAACGTCACGGATTCGGTGGTGTAGGTGGTCAAACACACGGTCAGCACAACCGGGGTCGTCACCCAGGTTCGATTGGTGCTTGCTCGTTCCCATCACGCGTGTTCAAAGGTCTTCGTATGGCTGGTCGGATGGGCGGTAACCGCGTAAAGGTGCAAAACCTACGCGTGCTACGTGTTCTGCCTGAGCAAAATCTGCTCGTTGTTAGCGGTTCGGTTCCTGGAGCCAAAAATTCATACGTTATTATCGAGAAGTAGGTCATGGAAGTAATCGTATATAACAGCAAGGGCGTAGACACAGGCAAAAAGGTCACCCTTTCAGATGAGGTTTTCGGCATCACGCCAAACCAGCACGCGATTTACCTCGACGTGAAACAGTACTTAGCCAATCAGCGGCAAGGAACCCACAAAGCGAAAGAGCGTGCAGAAAATGCGCACTCGACTCGCAAATTGAAGAAGCAAAAAGGTACAGGTGGTGCTCGTGCTGGTAGCGCTAAATCGCCTGTGTTTGTTGGAGGTGGTACGATTTTCGGACCTCGCCCCCGTGATTATAGCTTCAAAATCAACAAAAAAGTGAAATCGCTGGCTCGCCAATCGGCTTATGCAGTAAAAGCGCAGTCGAATAGCATTTCGGTTATTGACAACATCACGCTGGAAGCTCCACGTACGAAAGATTATGTTCAATTTCTGAACGATCTGAACGTAACAGGCCGTAAAACGCTGTTGATTCTGCCAGACGTAAATACGAACGTAGTACTGTCGAGCCGGAATATTCAGAAAACGAAGGTGACTACAGCCGCACAGGTGAACACCTATGATCTGATGAACGCAGATCAACTGCTCATTAGCGAAGAAGCTTTGTCAACCATTCAAACCTTGTTCCAGCAATAGTCATGAGCGTACTGAAACGACCAATCGTCACTGAAAAAATGACGGGCCTTAACAAGCAGGGGAAGTATGCTTTTGAGGTTTCATTGAACGCAAACAAACTCGAAATAGGTAAAGCCATCGAGAAAATGTACGGCGTTAACGTAGAAGCTGTCAATACGTTCCGGGTATACGGAAAGAAACGTAGCAAAAACATTAACGGACGTGTAGTAACGGGCAAAACCCCAACCACGAAAAAAGCAATCGTAACGGTGGCAGAGGGCGAAGTAATTGATATTTACGCAGATCTGTAAACCGAGCATTGCTCTACAATAATCAGTCATGGGAGTTAAAAAACTAAGACCAGTAACGCCGAGTACACGTTTTCGCGTGGCACCCGATTTCGCGGAACTGACAGCCTCCAAGCCGGAAAAAAGCCTGCTGGAGCCCCTGAAGAGAACCGGTGGCCGTAACAACGAAGGTCACCGCACTATGCGCTACATTGGAGGAGGTCATAAGCGGCATTACCGTATCATTGACTTTAAGCGCGATAAAGTCGGCCAGGTTGCCGAAGTTTTGACTGTTGAATATGATCCAAACCGTTCGGCCCGCATCTCTCTGGTGCAATATGCCGATGGCGAAAAGCGCTACATCATTGCTCCTCAAGGCATTGTAGTTGGGCAGAAAATCCAGTCAGGTACAGGCTCAACTCCTGATGTAGGTAATGCATTACCTCTTTCTGAAATGCCAATTGGTACTATTGTGCATAACATCGAATTAACGCCTGGTAAGGGTGGTTCGATGGCTCGCTCGGCGGGTACGTATGCACAACTAGTAGGTCGTGAAGATAAGTACGCTATTCTGCGTCTGCCTTCTGGTGAAACCCGTCGTGTATTGAGTGCAGGTATGGCAACCGTTGGTTCTGTATCGAATCCTGATCACATGAACGTAGTTGTTGGTAAGGCTGGCCGGAGCCGTTGGTTGGGTATTCGTCCACGTGTACGTGGTGTTGTTATGAACCCAGTCGATCACCCAATGGGTGGTGGTGAAGGTCGGGCGTCGGGTGGTCACCCACGTTCGCGCAATGGTCAGTACGCGAAAGGTCAGAAGACCCGGAACCGGAACAAGCCATCTGAAAAAATGATTATTAGCCGACGCAAAAAGTAACAGATAAAAATGGCACGTTCACTTAAAAAAGGCCCATATATCGATTTTCGCCTGGACAACAAAGTGCAGGCGCAGAATGACTCGGGTAAGAAATCGGTCATCAAAACCTGGTCGCGTCGTTCGATGATTTCGCCGGATTTCGTAGGCCACACCTTCGCCGTTCATAACGGGAACAAGTTTATCCCGGTATACGTAACGGAAAACATGGTAGGTCATAAGCTTGGTGAATTTTCACCAACGCGTAACTTCCGGGGGCACACCGCTAAAAAAGACAAGGGCAAACGATAAACTAGCACGGGGCATAGGGTGTTGGGCTCAGGGTTTTATCCCCGAGTCTCGTGCCCCGAGCCCAAAGCCACAAAAAAATGGAAGCAGTAGCAAGACTTAGAGATGTGCCCACGTCGCCCCGTAAGATGCGGTTAATCGCCGACCTGATTCGTGGTCAGCGCGTTAGCCGGGCGTTGGGTCTATTAAAATACCAGCCACAAGCAGGTGCCGCCATATTGCAGAAAGTTCTGCTATCGGCAGTTGCTAACTGGCAGCAGAAGAACGAAGATGAGCGTATCGAAGATGCTGATCTTTACGTAAAAACGATTTTTGTTGATGGCGGTCCAATGCTGAAACGCCTGCGCCCTGCTCCACAGGGACGTGGTCACCGGATTCGGAAACGCTCGAACCATATTACGATTGTGGTTGATAGCGCAGCGCAAACTGCACTGACTTCAGCAGAAGTAGAAACCCCTGAAAACGAACAATAATAAGAAATGGGACAAAAAATAAATCCAGTTGGCCTGCGACTTGGTATTGTTCGGGGCTGGGAGTCGAGCTGGTACGGTGGCAAAGAATTTTCGGACAAACTCGTTGAAGACGAAAAAATCCGTAAATACGTAGCAGCCCGTATCCCTAAAGGAGCCATTGCTCGGGTAGTTATCGAACGTACACTGAAGCGTGTTACGTTAACAATCCATACGGCTCGTCCGGGTATTGTTATCGGTAAAGGCGGTGGCGAAGTCGATAAGATTAAAGAAGAGTTGAAAAAAGTAACGGGTAAAGACGTTCAAATCAACATCTTCGAGATCAAACGTCCTGAAATCGACGCTAAACTTGTAGGTGAAGCAATTGCTCAGCAACTACAAGCGCGGATTTCGTTCCGTCGGGCCATGAAACAGGCTATCCAGTCGGCTCTGCGCGTAGGTGCTCAAGGCATCAAAGTAAAAGTATCTGGCCGTTTAGGTGGTGCTGAAATTGCCCGCTCTGAGCAATACAAAGAAGGACGTGTTCCTCTTCATACGCTACGTGCCGATATCGATTATGCTATTTCGGAAGCACAAACTGTATACGGAAAAATCGGCATCAAAGTGTGGATTTTTAAAGGTGAAGTATATGGCAAGCGTGATCTGTCTCCAGCAGCAATGATGAGTCAGGCACAAGCAGGTGAGCGTGCTGCTTCTTCGAACGATCGTGGTGATCGTCGTGGTCCACGTGGCGACCGCGATGGTAATGACCGTGGTGGTCGTGGCCGTGGTGACCGTAACGACCGTGGTGGTAATAACCGTGGTGGTGGTCAGGGCGGTAATCGCGGTGGCCAAGGCGGAAATCGCGGTGGCGGTGGCCAGGGTGGTAATCGCGGTGGAGGACCAAGACGATAAATAAGATATAAGTGATGAATGATGAGTGAAGAATGCTGATAGGCACCGACTCATCACCGCTCCGGCGGCCCGGTTATCACTCATAGCTCATAACTTCTTAAAAGATGTTACAGCCAAAAAGAACAAGATTCCGCAAGCAACATAAAGGAAGGATTCCAGGGATCGCATCGCGCGGCCATGAAATAGCTTTCGGTACGTTCGCTATCAAATCGCTGGAGCCAGGACGTATTACTGCTCGCCAGATTGAAGCTGCACGTATTTCGGTTACCCGTGCAATGAAACGGGAAGGCCAGGTTTGGATTCGTATTTTCCCCGATAAGCCAATTACCAAGAAGCCGGCTGAAGTACGGATGGGTAAAGGTAAAGGTGCTCCCGAATATTGGGTAGCCGTTGTGAAACCCGGCACGATTATGTTCGAAGCTACGGGTGTTCCGCTCGAAACAGGTATGGAAGCACTGCGTTTGGCAGCTCAGAAATTACCTGTTCGGACCAAGTTTGTGGTTCGGCGCGATTATCAGGAGCAAGGCGAGGAATAATACCCTTAAGCGACGAACAAGATGAAAAAAGAAGATTTAAAAGGATTGTCGGCTGATCAACTGCGCACTGAAATAGGTGCTGAGCAGGACCGACTGCAGAAACTGAACTTTGCGCACGCGGTATCTCCAATCGAGAACCCAATGCGTATCCGCGAGAGCCGTAAACGGATTGCTCGCCTGAATACAGAACTGACAGCGAAATCTCGGCAAGCCTAATAAGAACGACGATGGAAGAGCAACAAGCACCAGCACCGCAGGAAGAGACAGCAACTCCAGCGGCAGCAGCTACAACAGAACAGTCGACTACAGCCGCTCCTACAACGAGCGAAGCTAAATCGGCGTCGGAGCGTAACGCTCGGAAAGAGCGTATCGGACGGGTGACTAGCAACAAAATGCAGAAAACGATTACGGTATCTATCGACCGTAAAGTAAAGCACCCGTTGTACCATAAGTTTCAGACGAAAACGAAGAAACTAACGGTTCATGATGAGAATAATGAGTGCGGTATTGGCGATACGGTTCGCGTAATGGAAACCCGCCCATTGAGCAAGAATAAACGTTGGCGGTTAGTCGAAATCATCGAAAAAGCGAAGTAAGCCATGGTACAGCAAGAATCAAGATTAGGAGTAGCAGATAACAGTGGTGCTAAAGAAGTACTGGTTATCCGCGTCCTGGGCGGTACGGGCAAGCGGTATGCATCGGTCGGTGACAAAATCGTCGTAACGGTGAAGCAAGCTCTGTCGTCCAGCAGCATGAAAAAAGGTACGGTTTCGAAAGCCGTTGTTGTTCGGACAAAGAAAGAAGTACGTCGGAAAGATGGGTCGTACATTCGCTTTGAAGACAATGCAGCCGTGTTGCTCAACAACAATGATGAGCCACGTGGTACCCGGATTTTCGGGCCTGTAGCCCGCGAATTGCGTGAAAAGCAATTCATGAAAATTGTATCGTTAGCCCCGGAGGTACTCTAAGCAATGGAAAAGAAAATAACGCTACCGAAACATAAATTCCACATCAAGGCGGGCGATACGGTCGTCGTGATTGGCGGTAACTCGAAAGGACAGAGTGGCGTAGTTAAGGAAGTGATCGTAGAAAAAGACCGCGCTCGTGTAGAAGGTGTTGCTATGATTACGAAACACCTTAAACCTACAGCCTCTAATCCGCAGGGAAGTCTGGTGAAAACAGAAGGTTCAATCCATATCAGCAATCTGAAACTGGTTGATCCTGCTACCGGCGAACCTACCCGCACGGGTCGTAAGTTGAACGACAAGGGCAAGCTGCAACGCTACTCGAAGAAGACGGGCAACTTCATCCCAGATGTTCGTAAATAACTTTAAGCAGGTCTAAGATATGGCAACGCCAAGACTGAAAGAAAAATATTTAAACGAGGTTATTCCCCAACTGAAAGACAAATTCCAGTATAAGTCGGTCATGCAAGTGCCGCGTCTGAGCAAAATTGTCATCAATAAAGGGATCGGAGCCGCCGTTGCAGATAAAAAACTGGTAGATGTAGGTGTCGAAGAATTAACGACAATTACGGGCCAGAAAGCCGTTCCGACGATGTCGAAGAAGGCTGTTTCGAACTTCAAACTACGGGAGAAAATGCCCATTGGTGCGAAGGTAACGTTACGTGGTGAGCGCATGTATGAATTTCTGGACCGCCTGACAACGGTATCGTTGCCACGTGTTCGTGACTTCAAAGGCATAAGCGACAAAGGATTCGACGGCCGTGGTAATTATACGTTCGGCGTGCAGGAGCAGATTATCTTCCCTGAAATCAGTATTGATAAAGTGGCTCGTATTTCAGGTATGGATATCACGTTTGTGACTACCGCTAATACCGACAATGAAAGTTACGAACTGCTGAAAGCAATGGGAATGCCGTTTGCTAAAAGTGGTAAATAATAACCGACACAAAGGCTAAAAAAATGGCAAAAGAATCAATCAAAGCACGGGAACGGAAACGCGAAGCGTTGGTTGCCAAATATGCTGCGAAACGGAAAGCGTTAAAAGAAGCAGGAGACTATATTGGTCTTGATAAACTGCCTAAAAATGCATCGCCAGTTCGTCTACATAACCGTTGCAAACTGACCGGTCGGCCTCGTGGCTACATGCGTAAGTTTGGTATTTCACGGGTTACATTCCGGGAAATGGCATCGGCAGGTAAAATTCCAGGTGTAACTAAGGCAAGCTGGTAATTCCAGGCACCATTTCAATTTGTAATTCAGTTTCCGTAATTTTGCGAACTTTCCTGAAAAACAGGGGTTTGCAAGTAACGCAACGCTAAGAATGAATACAGATCCAATAGCAGATTACCTGACCCGTGTCAGAAACGCTATCCGGGCACGGCACCGGGTTGTGGAAATTCCTGCTTCTAATATAAAGAAAGAAATTACCAAAGTATTGTACGATAAAGGCTACATTCAAAACTATAAGTTTGATGATAGCACGCCACAGGGGTCAATTAAAATTGCTCTGAAGTACAATCCTACCACGAAGCAATCCGCTATCGTTGACCTGCAACGTATCAGCCGTCCTGGTCTGCGTCAATACCGGGGTGCTGACAACCTCCCACGTATCCTGAATGGATTGGGTGTTGCGATCCTATCGACTTCTAAAGGTGTTATGACCGACAAAGAAGCGAAGACTCTGAATGTAGGCGGTGAAGTATTGTGTTACGTCTATTAATCCGAATTGAACGATGTCACGTATAGGTAAGAAACCAATCGCCCTCCCCAGCAACGTAACGTTGTCTGTCGACGCGCAAAACGTCGTAACGGTGAAAGGGCCAAAAGGCACCCTGACCCAATCGGTTGACCCGGACATTTCGGTGGCAATCGAAGAGGGCCAGATACAAGTATCTCGCCCAACAGATCAGAAGCGTCATAAAGCAATGCACGGTCTATACCGTGCGCTGGTGAACAACATGGTAACAGGCGTTAGCGAAGGTTTTAAACTTAACCTTGAAATTATCGGGGTAGGTTATAAAGCTGCTGTTACGAATAACGTTCTTGAACTTCAGTTGGGCTATTCGCACAATGTTTACGTAGCAGTTCCTGGCGAAATTAAAGTTACGGCTGTTACCGAGAAAGGACAGAACCCTAAAGTTTATTTAGAAGGCTCTGACAAACAACTTTTGGGCGACGTAGCGGCTAAGATTCGCTCGTTACGGAAAGTTGAGCCTTACAAAGGCAAAGGTATTCGGTTTATCGGTGAACAGGTTCGCCGGAAAGCTGGTAAGACTTCGTCGAAGAAATAATTTATTGTTTCAGATTCTTGGTTTTGAGTTTATATCGATTGGTATTGCCTTAAGCTTAGAATCTGAAGCATATAACAATAAAAGCCTATTTGGTCGGAATCAAATAAGATGGCAACTAAACAAGAAAGAAGACAGCGGATTAAGTTCGGTATTCGGGCAAAGGTTTCGGGTACTGCAGAACGTCCCCGCCTATCGGTTTTCCGTTCGAACAAAGGAATCTATGCTCAACTGATCGATGACGTAGCTGGTCACACACTGGCTTCTGCTTCATCTGTAGAGCTGAAAAGCGAAGCCGAAGGAAATACCCTTGAAACGGCGAAAAAAGTAGGCCAGCGCCTGGCCGAGAAAGCAGTTGCCCAGAACATCAGCGCGGCTGTGTTCGACCGTAACGGCTACTTATATCACGGTAAAGTAAAAGCACTGGCCGATGCAGCCCGCGAGGGAGGCCTTAAGTTCTAAGAGATGAACATAAACTCAGCAAGACCAACAAAATTCAACGAAGCCGACCTGAAAGAAAAGGTGGTAGCCATCAATCGCGTAGCGAAAGTGGTGAAAGGTGGTCGCCGGTTTAGTTTCTCGGCGATTGTGGTTGTCGGCGACGGTAACGGTGTAGTGGGTTATGGATTGGGCAAAGCCAATGAAGTAACTGACGCTATTGCTAAAGGTGTGGAAGATGCCAAGAAAAATCTGGTACAAATTCCTCTCCTGAAGCGTACGGTTCCCCACGAAATGGAAGGTAAATTCAGCGGTGGTTTTGTACTGTTGAAGCCAGCCGCTCCAGGGACGGGAGTAATTGCTGGTGGTGCTATGCGGGCCGTTCTCGAATCGGCTGGTGTACACGACATCTTGGCAAAGTCAAAAGGTTCTTCGAACCCTCACAACGTAGTAAAAGCTACGTTAGATGCTCTGCTGAAAATGCGTTTACCGCATCAGGTTGCCTTCCAGCGTCAAGTGAGCTTAGCAAAAGTGTTTAACGGTTAATTTAAAAGGAGCAACAGACATGGCACGAGTACGCATCACGCAAGTCCGCAGCACCATTAAGCGGCCGTTATCGCAAAAAAACGCCATCAAGTCGTTAGGCTTGGGCAAAATCAATCGGAGTGTTGAACTAGAATACAACGACGCTCTGAAAGGTGCAATCAATAAGGTGCAGCACCTAGTAAAAGTTGAAGAAATTTAAGTACCTTTGCGATTCTTTTGGTTTTCAGACTGCTTTACCTTGTTGGTAAGGGCATTGTGAGAAGCCAAAAGAATCACTTTTTACTAATAAACCAATGAATTTAAGCAACCTTAGACCGGCAAAAGGTTCCGTCAGAGAGCGCAAGCGAGTCGGACGCGGGCAAGGATCAGGTATGGGCGGTACGTCTACACGTGGTCACAAAGGAGCGCAATCACGCTCGGGTTATAGTCGTAAAACTCACTTCGAGGGTGGCCAGATGCCATTACAGCGTCGTGTGCCAAAGTTCGGCTTTAAAAACATTAACCGCGTCGAATATAAGCCTCTCAATCTGGATATCATTCAGGCTTTAGTCGAAGAGACGAAAGCAACTGTAGTAGATCTGGCATTTTTGCGTCAGCATGGTCTGGTGAGCAAAAAAGATCTCGTTAAAGTTTTGAGCCGAGGTGAACTGACTTCTGCAGTAGAAGTTCATGCGCATGCTTTCTCTACAAGTGCGAAAGAAGCCATTGAAAAAGCAGGAGGTAAGGCCGTAGTGCCCACAAAAGAAGCGAACGAGGAAGCAGCGAATTAAGTTGTGAGTAAGGCATTAGCCGACCTATTTTTATGAACCGACTCATCACCACGTTTAAAAATATTTTTGCAATCGACGAGTTGCGGAGTCGAATCCTCAACACGCTGTTGTTCATAGCTGCCTTTCGACTTGGTTCGGCGATTGTATTGCCGGGCGTTGATCCGAACAAACTGAACATTAATACAGGAGGATTACTCGGTTTGCTCGATACTTTTTTAGGAGGAGCATTCAGTAAGGCGTCAATTTTTGCCTTGGGCATTATGCCTTACATTTCGGCATCCATCGCAATTCAATTGCTTACGCTCGCATTACCTTACTTCCAGAAAATGCAGAAGGAAGGAGAATCTGGTCGCAAGCGTTTGAATCAAATTACACGCGTACTGACGATTGGGGTAACGGCTGTGCAGGCGATTACGTATGTGAATACAACGATCCCGGCAGAAGCACTCTTAATCGACAGAGGTTTGTTCACAATTGCATCGGTTTTCATCCTAACGTCAGGAACTATTTTCTGTATGTGGCTTGGTGAACGAATTACGGATAAAGGTATTGGCAATGGTATTTCTATGATCATCATGATCGGGATTGTATCACGTCTGCCAGGTGCCATTATCGGTGAGCAACAATCACGGGGTTCAAGCGGGATTCTGTTATTCGTGTTAGAGATAGTTGCACTGTATTTTGTGGTTATGGGTGCTGTTGTATTAACACAGGCGGTGCGTCGGATTCCGATTCAGTATGCAAAACAGGTAATTGGAAATAAAGTAGTGGGAGGACAACGCCAGTATTTACCGTTAAAGTTAAATGCTGCGGGCGTAATGCCTATCATTTTTGCGCAAGCTCTGATGTTTATTCCAACATACGTAGCCGGATTGTTTGCTGAAAAAAGTGATTTCGCGGCAAGCGTGCAGAATGCATTCCAGAGCTATACTACCTGGCAGTATAACGTATTGTTCGGATTGTTGATCATCATCTTTACGTTCTTCTATACGGCAATCTCGGTTAACCCAACCCAAATTGCCGATGATATGAAACGTAGTGGAGGGTTTATTCCAGGCGTAAAACCAGGAATTCAGACATCAGAATATATCGGTACGGTACTTGACCGTATTACGTTGCCTGGTGCTGTTATGTTGGCTATCGTTGCTATTCTACCTGCTATTGCCAATCTGTTAGGAATGACTAGCGGATTTGCTCAGTTCTTCGGTGGAACCTCCCTTCTAATTATGGTTGGTGTGGTACTGGATACGCTTCAACAAGTAGAAAGTTATTTGTTAATGCGTCGATATGAAGGCTTGATGAAATCAGGTCGTGTGCAAGGACGTGCAAGTAGCGAAACTGTAGCTGCCTAATTGAGATGAGTGGTTCGGATCGAAAAGATAGGATGATTTATTTCAGAAGCGATGAAGAAATCGCTCTGATTAAAGCCAGCGCACAAGTGCTAGGAAAAGCACATGGAGAGGTGGCGAAGCTTATCCGTCCGGGAGTTACTACAAAGGAACTAGATACGGTTGCCGAAACGTTCATTAGAGATAATGGCGGTCATCCATCCTTCTTGGGTTATAACAAATTTCCTGCTTCTCTTTGCATTTCCGTAAATGATGTTGTTGTACATGGCTTTCCGAGCCGGTATGAACTTCGTGATGGAGATATAGTATCGATTGACTGTGGAGTTAAGTTAAATGGATTTCACAGCGATAGTGCTTATACATATCCTATCGGAGATGTAAATCCGGCGATACGTAGATTATTGGCCCGTACCAAAGAGTCTCTATACATTGGCTTGGAAAAGGCGATTGAAGGAAATCGAATTGGTGATATTGGGTACGCAATTCAAACGTATACGGAAAAATTTGGATACTCGGTTGTGCGGGAACTCGTAGGGCATGGTGTTGGCCAAGATCTACATGAAGCCCCGGAAGTGCCAAATTATGGGAAACGTGGACAAGGACCTAAATTGCAGGAAGGTATGATTCTGGCTATTGAGCCAATGATTAATTTCGGCAAAAAGGGTGTTGTTCAGGAACGTGATGGATGGACAATTCGGACAGTCGATCGAAAGCCGTCTGCTCACTTTGAGCATACAGTAGCTGTACGAAAAGGAAAGGCTGAAATTCTGACAACCTTTGAATATATTGAAGCTGTTACCGCAAATACAAGCCTGATGATTGATTCACAGGATTTAGTAGCAGCTTAAAGCGCATATGGCAAAGCAGACTTCTATAGAACAGGACGGCGTTATTTTGGAGGCATTATCAAATGCAATGTTTCGGGTCGAACTGGCCAACAAGCATGAGGTAATCGCTCACATCTCTGGCAAAATGCGAATGAATTACATTAAAATTTTGCCAGGAGATCGCGTGAAACTGGAAATGTCGCCTTATGATTTAAGTAAGGCAAGAATTGTGTACCGATATAAGTAAGTCGGAAAATATGAAAAGAGAGTTAAGATAATACTTCACTCTTTGGGCAAAATTTCTGGCGCTTAACACTAACGAAGATGAAAGTTAAAGCATCCATCAAAAAGCGCAGCGAAGACTGCATCGTGATCCGTCGGAAAGGAAAACTGTACGTGATTAATAAAAAGAATCCCCGTTACAAACAAAGACAAGGCTAAGCATGGCACGTATTGCAGGTGTTGATATCCCAGATAAAAAGCGTGGCGAAATCGCGCTGACCTATATCTACGGCATTGGCCGGAGTCGGGCAAAAAAAATCTTGACCGACGCAGGTATTAGCGTTGATAAAAAAGCCAGTGAATGGTCGGACGACGAAGCTAGCGCTGTGCGTAACGCTATTGCGAACGAGTACAAAGTAGAAGGCCAGCTACGTTCTGAAGTTCAATTGAGCATTAAACGCTTAATGGACATCGGTTGCTACCGTGGCCTCCGTCACCGGAAAGGCTTACCCGTTCGTGGTCAGCACACGAAAAACAACTCACGTACGCGGAAAGGTAAGCGTAAGACAGTTGCTAACAAGAAGAAAGTAACGAAATAATTAATTGGTCGCTCATCGTCATAAGGGACATTTGAAGCTGTTTGTTACGAAACTAAATAGCAAGTAATGACAACCGATGACACATTGACGATTACCTAAAAACAATGGCTCAAGCAAAACGCAAAGACAAAGCGAAAAAGCGGGTGGTAATTGTTGAACCCGTTGGTCAGGTACATATCCGGGCTACGTTCAATAACATCATCATTTCGATTACTAACATGAATGGTCAGGTTATTTCTTGGGCATCGGCTGGTAAAATGGGCTTCCGTGGCTCGAAGAAAAATACACCTTATGCAGCTCAAATGGCAGCGCAAAACTGTGCTGCTGTTGCCCACGATTTGGGTATGCGTAAAGCTGAGGTGTTCGTGAAAGGTCCAGGATCTGGTCGTGAATCAGCTATTCGTACCGTTCAGAACTCGGGTATCGAAGTAACGACTATCCGCGATATTACCCCGTTGCCGCACAATGGTTGCCGGCCGCCAAAACGTCGTCGCGTATAATACGGATGACATGAATACGGGCAGGCGACATTTGGTTGTGTCTGTCCAATGTTTCACAATTATTCATTCATTGAAGAATGGCACGTTACACAGGGCCAAAAGCCAAAATTTCGCGCAAATTCGGTGAGCCTATAATGGGACCGAGTAAAGCGCTACAGAAGAAAAATTACGGACCGGGTATGCACGGTCGTGGACGCAAACGGAAACAGTCTGAATATGCGCTCCAATTAACTGAAAAGCAAAAAGTAAAATATACCTACGGCATTCTGGAACGTCAGTTCCGTGCCTTATTCCACCGGGCTCAGGTACGTGAAGGAATCACTGGTGAAAACCTGCTAAAACTTTGCGAAGCTCGTTTAGATAATACGGTTTACCGTTTAGGTATTGCTTCATCACGCCGGGCTGCTCGTCAGCTAGTATCTCATAAACACATTGTTGTTGATGGCGAAGTGGTAAACATCCCTTCGTATTCGCTGAAACCTGGTCAATTGATCAGCGTTCGTGAGAAATCGAAATCGCTCGAAGCTATTAGCTCTAGCGTTGCTGCCCGCAATACAAAACGGTATAACTGGGTTGAATGGGATGCTCAACAACTAACGGGAAAATTCATCAGTTACCCAGAGCGCGACCAAATTCCAGAGAACTTCAACGAGCAGGCCATCGTCGAATTGTATTCGAAGTAATAGATAATTTATGGTTTACTAGTTTTTGTTGTTATTCATTACGTTTAGTCGTTAATAAGACAGAAACTGGTAAATCGTAAATTGAAAACTTGTTTAGAGTCTTCACGCCAAGGCAGAGAACTGCTGTAAAATACGAAACGTATGTCAATATTAGCGTTCCAGATGCCCGACAAAGTCGTAGTGGAGAAAGCCGACGACTTTCACGGGGTGTTTGAATTTAAACCCCTTGAAAAAGGATACGGTGTAACAATCGGAAATGCGCTACGTCGCATTTTGTTGTCTTCGCTGGAAGGTTATGCTATTACAAGCGTAAAATTCCCCGGAGTGTTGCACGAGTTTTCTTCCATCGAGGGGGTTGTTGAAGATGTAACTGAAATTATCCTGAATCTGAAAATGATCCGGTTCAAGAAAATTTCTGACATGGTTGACAACAAAATTACCGTCAACATTAAAAAACAGTCAGTTTTAAAAGCTGGTGATATATCTAAATTCTCGCCGTCGTTCGAGGTGCTAAATCCCGAACTTGAAATCTGTCATATCGACGATACGCGGGATTTAGAAATGGAAATTTTCGTTGAGAAAGGTCGCGGTTATGTTCCTGCCGATGAGCCTCGTGCAAACGAATTGCCTTTTGGTCATATTCCTATCGATGCTATTTACACGCCAATTAAGAATGTAAAATATAGCATAGAAAATACGCGGGTAGAGCAGAAGACAGACTTTGAGCGCTTGCTACTGGATATTGAAACGGATGGTTCTATCCATCCTGAAGATGCACTGAAAGGTGCTGCTTATATCCTGATTCAGCACTTTATGCTGTTCTCTGATCAAACAATGACATTTGAGACAACCAAACCGGAAGAAGAAAATGTCGTTGATGAAGAGGTATTGCACATGCGGAAACTGCTGAAAACGTCGCTGGCTGATCTTGACTTGTCAGTACGTGCCTATAACTGTCTTAAGTCGGCTGATGTTCGGACATTGGGTGACCTAGTTCGGTTAGAGATTTCGGATATGATGAAATTCCGTAACTTCGGTAAAAAGTCATTGACCGAATTAGAGCAACTGGTGGCAGAAAAAAATCTGACGTTCGGAATGGACGTCTCGAAGTACAGATTAGACGAAGATTAATAGTCGTTAGTCGTCAGTCGTTAGTTGCTAACGACTAACGACTGTCGACCGATGACTACAAAAGACAATGAGACACGGGAAAAAAGATAATCACTTAGGTCGTACGCATTCGCACCGCGAAGCGATGTTGCAAAACATGGCTTCATCGCTGATCATGCACAAGCGTATTGAAACGACGGTTGCTAAAGCGAAAGAGCTACGCAAGTTTGTAGAGCCTATTCTGACGCGGGCAAAAGATGACACCTACCAAAATCGTCGGGTCGTTTTCCAATCGCTGCATAATAAAGAAACCATCAAAGAATTGTTCGGTACGGTTGCTGATAAAATTGCTAGCCGTCCGGGTGGTTACACACGGATTATTAAATTGGGTAATCGCATTGGTGATAATGCTGACACTTGCCTGATTGAACTTGTTGATTTTAACGAATTGCTGATTTCGGTAGCCGCTGAAAAAGAAGCAGCTACTACTAAAACACGTCGGAGCCGTCGAAGCACTAGCGCACGTCAGGCTGAATCGACTGAAGCTCCTGTTGTAGAAACAACGGCCGAAGTTATAGAAGAAGCTGCTCCAGCTACGAAAGCAACTGCTGCAAGCGCAGGCGATGATCTTACTAAAATTGAAGGTATTGGTCCGAAGATTGCAGAGTTGCTCAATAACGCAGGTATTACTACCTTTGCACAACTAGCCGACGCTAAGGACGAAGACGTTCAGCAAGTATTAGTTGAAGCTGGGCCTCGTTTTAATGTACACGATGCAACGACCTGGAACGAACAGGCGGCTTTAGCTCGTGACGGTAAGTGGGAAGAACTTGCAGAACTGCAAGATCGTTTAAAAGGTGGTAAAGAAGCAGAAGAATAGTGACCTACAAACATGTCATATAGAAATGGGTTAACCGATAACGGTTAGCCCTTTTTTTTAGTCTTTTAAGCCAAAGCAACTAGATGAAACAAACAAAGCAACCTGAAGCATTACTGGTTTTACAGGATGGTACCGTTTATCGAGGTTTGGCGCTCGGTAAAATCGGGACCGCCGGAGGTGAAATTTGCTTTAATACCGGCATGACTGGTTATCAGGAAATTTATACCGACCCTTCTTATTATGGGCAGGTAATTATAAACACCACTTCACATATTGGTAATTATGGTGTGTTAAATAATGCGGAGCAAGAATCGAATGGTGTAAAAATTCGGGCGATGGTCTGTAATTTTTTCTCGAATATTCACTCGCGTTATACCGCCGATGGATCCTTGCAGGATTATTTTGAGCGGGCTAATATTGTCGGTATTCATGGTGTTGATACCCGGCAATTAGTACGTTATATACGCTCTAAAGGCGTAATGAACTGCATTATTTCTTCCGAAATTCTTGACCCGGCTGTTCTATTAGCCGAACTTAATAAAGTGCCTGATATGGCTGGTCTGGAACTATCATCGGAAGTGTGTACACAGGAAGCTTATGAGCAGGGAGATCCGGAAGCGAAATTGCGGGTAGCAGTTTTAGATTTGGGCGTAAAACGTAGCATCCTGAGCAATTTCAATGAGCGGGGAGTATTGTGCAGAGTGTTTCCAGCACGAACAGCTCATGCCGAGCTAGCTGCGTGGAAACCAAACGGCTATTTCATCGCAAATGGCCCAGGCGACCCGGCAGCTATGCCTTATGCTGTTGAAACGGTAAAACAGGCATTAGATACAGAAAAACCACTGTTTGGTATTTGCCTCGGTCATCAGATTCTATCACTGGCTAGTGGGATTTCAACATATAAAATGCACAACGGCCATCGTGGATTGAATCATCCGGTTAAAAACCTAATCACCGGTCATTGTGAAATCACTTCACAAAACCATGGCTTTGCCGTAAAAGCTGATGAAGTGATGGATCATACCAACGTGGAACTGACGCATATCAACCTCAATGATAAAACCATTGAAGGTATACGTCGTAAAGATAAACCAGCTTTCTCAGTACAATATCATCCAGAATCATCGCCTGGTCCACATGACTCGCATTATCTGTTTGATCAGTTTGTGCAGATGATGAACGAATAAAAGTAAAACATGATTCCTCCCGAAGTTTGGTGAATACGTATCAAAGTATTCACCAAACTTCGGGAGGAATCATGTTTTTACACGCCTGCCAATGTTTAACGCCATCCGCCACCTAGTGCGCGGTACGTATTAACAAGCGCGTTCATTTGCAACATGCGGGTTTCAATTAACTCCATTCGTGACTCCAGTACGTCACGTTGCGTCAATAGAACCTCCATGTAATCGGCTCTGGCTGAGGTGAATAATTTCAACGATATACTCGTCGACTGGGTTAATGCCTGCACCTGGTTATTTTTTGTGTTGTACTTTTTTTCCAGATTGTCCATGTTCGACAACTGATTGGCTACCTCAATATATGCTTTCAAAACGGATCGTTCGTAATCATAAACAGCCTGTATTTGCTTGGCATTGGCACTTTTATACGTAGCAATAATGGCGTTCTTATTAATTACAGGTCCGGCTAAATCGCCAATCAGTGAGGCAATTAATGATTCTGGAATATTGCCTATATAAAGAGGATTAAAGGCCATAACACCCAACGAGGCTGAAAGACTAAGTGAGGGATAAAAATTAGCTTTAGCCACGCTTATATCCAGATTAGCAGCTTGTAATTTTAATTCAGCCTGTCTGATGTCGGGACGATTTTCGAGTAGTTGCGATGGAATGCCTGTTGCAATTTTAGCGGGTGCTACGTCGCCGAAATTTTGTGAATTCCGTTGGACATGTTGCGGGAATCGACCTACTAGAAAGTTAATCCGGTTCTCCGTTTCAACAATTTTCTGTTGTATTTCGAACTGAAGACTTTGCGTTTTAAATACTTCGGCTTCGAATCGTTTCACTGCCAGCTCGGTTACTTTGGCCGCATCTTTCTCCTGCCGGATAATGGAGAGTGCGTTCGTGAGAATACCGATATTCTGCTGAATAATAGCCAGTTGATTGTCAAGAGCCAGCAGTTCATAGTACGAGTTCGAAATTTCGGAAACGATATTCGTTACCATGAAATTTTTCCCTTCAATAGACGCAAAGTAATTGGCTACGGCAGACTTTCGGGCATTACGTAGTTTGTGCCAGATATCGACTTCCCAACTGGCAAAAGCACCAAAATAGGAATTGGGTAACACAACGGGCGTTGATTTACCCGGCTTGATTTCGGTGATTTCATCGCTGGCTCCCTGACTCGTATAGCGGGATACTTTCTCTACGCCCGTTCCGCCACCAACCCGAACAAAAGGCAAATAGTCTCCTTTACGGGCCTGTATCTCGTTGCTAGCTATCTGAATTTCCTGTAACGTAATGTTTAGTTCCTGATTATTATACAACGCGGTATCGATCAGGGCAACCAGATTTGGATCGGTAAAATAAGCGCGCCAACTCTTCCTGGCTATGTTGGTCGTGTCCTGCGAGTTATTCCAACTCGCAGGTACGGTTTTGTTCACCGTTTTCTGAACTAGGTGAGGTACGCTACAGGCGGCATTGAGTAGGATGATGAGTACAATCAGCCCTACCCAATTCATTAATCGTTTATTGCTCATTGAGTTCATTTTCTTCAGGTTGTGGGAAACTGTCTACCGCATGGACCAGATTTTCGGTTAATGAATCATCTTCTTCGCCTTTAATCAGCTTGCGTCCATCGGCCAGATTGCCAAATATGTAATACAATCCGGGGATGATGACGACCCCGAAAATAGTGCCAAACAACATACCGCCCATAGCCGAAGCACCAATCGTGCGATTACCAATAGCACCAGCACCTCTGGCTGTAATCAGCGGTATCAACCCGGCCACGAAGGCAAAGGACGTCATCAGGATTGGGCGGAAACGAACTTTTGCGCCTTCAATAGCTGCGTTCAGAATAGTTTCTCCCTGCTGTCGCTTCTGAACGGCGAATTCCACAATTAATACGGCGTTTTTACCCAGCAGACCAACCAGCATAATGAGGCCAATCTGTGCATAAATATTGTTTTCCAGACCCATTGCTTTCAGTAGGAAAAACGAGCCGAAGATTCCAACGGGTAGCGAGGTTAATACGGCTAGCGGAATGATGAAGCTCTCGTATTGAGCGGCCAGAACCAGATAGACGAAGGCCACCACAATCAGGAACACAATCAACGTTTCATTTCCACGAATCGACTCGTCATACGATAGACCTTCGAAGGCAATGTCGTAGCCTTTGGGCAACGTCTTCGCAGCAACTTCCCGGATAGCCTGGATGGCTTCTGCGGTTGTATAACCCTTCGCTGGCTGCCCCTGAATAGCTGATGAATTGTAGAGGTTAAAACGGGTAATCTCGTTAGGCCCCTGCCCCTTTTTCAGCTTCATGAACGCCGAGTAAGGCACCATTTCACCCGCATCATTTTTCACAAAAAGCTTTAATAGGTCGGAAGGAAGCCTTCTAAAGCCGGGATCTGACTGTACATATACTTTGAAGAACTGGTTGTATTTGATAAAACCCTGTTCGTACGTACTACCGATCATGATGTTGAGGTTATCCATCGCTTTCCCGATAGATACGCCTTTTTGCATGGCCAGATTATTGTCAATTTCCAGTTCGTATTGTGGATAATTGGCGGCAAAGAAGGTAAATAAGCCTGCCAGCTCTTTACGCTTGCCTAAATTTGCCATGAACTCCTTATTGATTTTATCGAACTCGCTGTAGTCGGTATCGGTATTTTTATCCAATAAGCGCATCGAAAAACCGCCCGACGTACCAAAGCCAGGAATAGCTGGTGGTTCGAAGAACTCGACCGTGGCTCCGAGGTTTCTCGATTTCACCTCCAGTTCTTCCATGATTTCCTTTACGTTCTGCTTGCGCTCCGACCAGGGTTTCAGGTTAATCAGACACGTACCGGCATTCGAGCCCCGGCCTTCGGTCATGATCTCGTAACCCGCCAGCGACGATATTGACTCAATGCCTTCTACGTCTTCACAAATCTGCTGAAGGTGTCGGGAAACCTGATTGGTTTTTTCCAACGTAGAACCCGGAGGAGTCTGGATGATGGCGTAAATCGTACTCTGGTCCTCGTTTGGAATAAATCCGGCTGGAAGGATTTCGTTTTCGTAGGCAATGCCCAAACAGAAACCGCCCAATATCAGGAACGTAACAACCCGACGGTTAACGATCAAACGTAGCAAACCAACGTAGCGCCCGGTCATTTTATCGAAACCCCGGTTGAAACTATCCAGCGCTTTGGTGAATATATTCTTCTTCTTTTCATGTCCATGATGGTTTTTTAGCAGCATGGCGCACAACACGGGCGTAAGCGTCAGAGCGATCAAGGCCGAAATCACAATAGAACTAGCCATGGTGATGGAAAACTGCCGATAGAACGTACCGACCGGACCCGACATAAAGGAAATTGGCAGGAACACCGATACCATCACCAACGTAATAGCGATAATGGCTCCGCTAATTTCACCAAGTACTTTTCGCACCGCATTGAAAGGAGATATCCCCGGCTCTTCTTCAAACTTGGCGTGTACGGCCTCAACCACCACAATGGCATCATCGACCACAATACCAATGGCCAGTACCAACGCAAAAAGGGTGATTAAGTTGATTGAAAGGCCAAACGCCTGAATCACAAAGAAGGCCCCAACCAGTGATACCGGAACGGCAAGAATCGGAATGAGAGTAGACCGCCAATCACCCAGAAAGATGAAAACGACTAAGGCTACCAGTAAGAAGGCGTCGCGCAACGTATCAATTACCTGTTCGATAGAGGCATCCAGAAACTGCGATACGTCATAGCTGATTTTATAGTCGACGCCCGGAGGAAATGACTCTTTCATTACCTCAAGCTTCTGTTTTACCTGCTCAATTACTTCGCTGGCGTTACTGCCATAGTTCTGGCGCAGGACAATAGCGGCCGACGCATGGCCGTCGAGATTCGAATAAATATCGAAGAATTCACTACCTAATTCTACGCGGGCAATGTCCCGTAAGTGAATGCTTTCGCCTTCGGAATTGGCCCGAATAATAATACCTTCGTATTCTTCCGGTTTATTGTAGCGCCCTTTATAAGTAAGTACGTATTCAAGCGATTGGGCAGCGATACCGGAGCTTTGACCAATCCGGCCCGGCCGACCAATAATACTCTGCTCGCCGATGGCCTTCATTACTTCTTCTACGGAGATTTTATAGGCCCGCATGCGTTCCGGATTCAACCAAACGCGCATTGCGTATCGGCGGCTACCCAATATTTGTGCTCTGGCTACCCCTTTTGTCCGCTGGATTTCGGGGATCATTTTAACTGTAGCGTAGTTGAACAGGAATTTTTCGTCAATACTCTTTTCCTTCGAATAGAGATTGACGTACATGAGCATACTAGGCTGAATGGGCGTAATGATAACCCCTTCGCGCTGAACCAGTTCAGGCAGAAGCGGCATAACCTGGTCTACCCTGGTTTTTACCCGGATAACGGCGTCGTTTGGGTCGGTTCCCGGTTCAAAAATAATCCGAAGAGTGGCTTCACCGGCACTGGTTGCGTCGGTTGCAATGTATCGCATATCCTGAACACCGTTGATGGCCTGTTCCAACGTAATAAGTGTGGATTTTACCAATACGTCGGCGCTGGAACCCGGATATGCAATAAATATATTTACTGTTGTTGGGGCAATGTCAGGAAACTGAGAGATGGGTAACTTCTTGATCGCCAGAACCCCAATAAAGACTATCATGATTGATATCACAATAGCGAATACGGGTCTGCGTATGAATCTACTAAACATAACGTCTGGTTGTTAGAGTGTCAGAATTATTCGGCGTATAATCCCAAATTCGAGATGACAGAATCAGGCTGCACGAACTTGTATTTTATTTTTTCGTTTTCTTTTACCTGACGTAAGCCTTCCAGAAGGATCTTGTCATCTTTACTCAGACCAGCGCTAATAACAAAAATGTGCGGCATTTCTGCGGCTACCGTAACTTCACGGGAGCGAACCACATTGTTCTTGTCAATCACGTACACATACTTCTTTTCCAGCACTTCGTAAGTGGCTTTTTGCGGAATAATCATGGCGTTATTGAGCGGTAAAGTCATTCGAATATTACCAGTTTCGCCATGACGTAGTAAGCTGTTAGGATTGGGGAAAGTAGCCCGAAACGCAATGTTGCCGGTTTCGTTGTTGAAATCAGCTTCAACAGTTTGTACTACGCCGGGGTATTTGAACATCTGCTGGTTGGCCATCAACAGGTTTACACTATTCAGATTTTCCTGCTGCGTATGCGATTTATAATTCAGGTATTCGGCTTCCGGTACGTTAAAATACACCCACATTTTACTGTTGTCGGAGAGCGTAGTTAGCAGATCGCCTTCATCAACAAGGCTACCCAGCCGTACCTGAAAATGGTCCATAATACCATCGAAAGGTGCTCTTACTTCCGTAAAGCCTAAGTGTACTTTCGCTAAAGACACCTCTGCATTTGCTTTGTCGAGCTTAGCTTTTGCCAGTGCTAGTTCGTTTTTCGAAACGATGTTGCTGTCGGCCAGTGCTTTTGTATTTTTGTATTCGACACCAACGAAATTGGCTTCAGCTTCTGCTTTTTGTAGTTCGGCCTGATATTGAATCGGCAGAATCTGGAACATAAGCTGCCCCTTTCTAACGTACTGACCTTCGTCCACAAAAATTTTCTGGAGGTAACCCTTCTCCAGTGCTCTTAACTCAATGTGCTGGATTGCATGAATCTGACACACGTAATCATTTGTGATGGTCGTGTCTTTCTTCAAGGGGCTGGTAACCAGATATTCAGCCTCTTCTTCTTTTTCTTCTTCTTTGTGTGAACAGCTTGTATGACCCAGTAAAGCAACTAAGCCTACCAGCACGAGCATGAGGTTTTTCTTCATAAGACTCTTGTTTTTACACAGCACTATGTTGACAATGTTTGAAGGTGAGCATCGACCATTCGGATAGGTCGCTGAAATCGTTGTGATTTTATTTCCCGGCTTTTGGCTGAACTGCCACAGCCTGATTGGGAGGTGCGTTAGGAGCTTGCCCCATCCGAAGAATCAAGCTGTCTTTCTGTTGATTGGCTCGCTGACACTCAGAAAGCTGTTGTTGGCAAACCGCTTTGTCTAACGAATAAGCAGAATCACTTAGCTCATATGCATAATTGCTGCGCGGGCGACTTTGCTCATACAGCAGAAACCCGTTGAACGCCAGCGAAAGCGCCAGCGCCAATCCAAAACTGTACAGCAAAATCGAAGGAGAATTTTGGCGTTGCATAGCCTGTATCGGTATTACTTCGACGCAAAGCAAGCAACGTGATATTAAAACGATTTAAAAAGGGAATTAGAATATATTAGAAAAGTTTAAATCGCTAACAAGGTGAAAATATGCTGGATTTATAAGCAATCCACTACTATGAGCCTAGTTTAATGAATAATGCATGTCTTACAAAAGATAGCTTTTACTATTGCACAAGGATACTATTTAAAAAGTACTATTTATTATTCCAACAGAACAAATCGGAGTGTCATTTATGGTAAATAGCTACGGATAGAGTTATGGTAGTCTTAAATTGAATGGATGGTAACGTATTAAAACGAGATTAGAGAATGGCTGATTCTAAATAGATTAAAGACATTGAAACAGAAGAAAGTGTGTCAAATTAGTAAGATAAATGATGCCAGAAAATAGTTTAGATTATGATATACTTATGCCCATACTGACCGAGTCAGCATGGGCATAAGTAGAAGTCCAGGAGTGTAAATCAATCGGGCGTGTTAACTTCCGACGCTTTTCAAAAGCCGTGATGGAGGATATAAACGGTTCGCAAACTAGTAAAAGCTAAATCCGCTCTCTTGGTGTATCAGGATCAATTGGCCATACTCATCTGTCTACGCCAACTGATTCAGCAGCATTTGAATTATTGGTAGTAACGCGTAACTTCTTAATCGCCCCTCCTGAATTTAGCCGAGAGGTCATAGCTCAAGCCTGAAGACTATTTAGAAAAAGACGCGCTGTTTTTTATGCCATCCATCAATGTTTAGCTAACATGGGTAAAAAGTTGCAGATCAATTTTTACCGCATTTAATCCAGACTAATTGAGTCAAGCATCAAACTCCGGTTTTAAATTTCTCAATAGCTCGATTAAGCGTTAATAAATCAAATTCAGACAGCGAAATACTTTTTTGGGCGTTACGTAGCAGGCGTATCAGGTCCGAGGCTTCATCGAGTGATACGCCACTTTTATGGGCTAAAGTTTCGGTAAATTCTTTATCTAGCACATTCGTATTCAGATTATACCGTTCGCGCAGATCGGCCAGAAAGTAGTGGATTTTCTTACGAGCCAGATTATCATGATTGCCCTGATGAAAATACATTCGGCCAACAGTTTTTACAAAATCAAGCGACATATTATTGGGCGGTTCAACCACCGGAATGATACGTTGCGTTCGCTTCCCCGCGAAGATGGCGTATAAAATGAGTCCAAAAATAATCAGGTAATACGCCCAGTTCAGGGCAGGTTGTGAACGAATATATCGGAAAATTGACTGCTGATCCTCATCGAAACGCCCTTGTTTCTGATACTCGTCCCAATAAGTTGGCAATGCTGGCAGATACGAAAGTGCTTTGAAGGCGTAGTCAGACGTTTTGTTATCGAGTACGTAGTAATTTGTGAAAGCCAATGGTAGATTATGGATAAAAAACTGCCCCTTACCGTATTGAATACGTATAAAAATCGGCTCTTTACGAGCGTTACGTCCAAGCACGGTAATACGTTCCGGCTTCTTAATAACGAGGAAATTGCGGCCATCATCATGGCGGAAATTATAGCCGCTCGCTTTTCGCAACTGCGGATTAACAAAGTACTGACGTAGCGTTGTGTCGGCTTTAGTGGGTTCTTGCAAATCGGTTTTAAAGCCAAGTGCAATGCCCAGCGAGTCGGGGAGGTCGTAGGCTGAAATAAAGACGTTGTTTCCTCGTAGAACGTAAGGTAACAGTTTTTTCAGGTCGGGAGCTTCGGCATTAAATTCCTGACAGATGAATACGTAATTGCTAGGTGTTGTTAGTTTGGTTTCTGATAGAAAATTGTAAATCGGTAAGCGAGTCGTTTGAATAGGCGCTTGCTGCATTACGTCGGGCAACAGTTCGAATAAAGCCTGCGTTCCAAACGGAATTTTATCATCGTTTTGGTACGTTGGGCTCCAGTTAATCGGCTTCGGACGATAATATTCAACCAGAATATAGGTCGTTATCGTCGCGAGCAAAATCAGTAAATATTTATTCGGTTTTGGCAACGTAGCAAAGCGGTTTACAGCGTGGAGTTTACAGATTTTGATCTCATTGGCAAACTAAACTGCCTGAACTGAGCCTGAATTATACCAAATTGTGATGCATTGATTGGGAAATCTCCGTACCAAACAACTTCAAACTGGCGGGTTAGCTGCTCAAAATCAGCCTGAATGGATAAACTAGCTAACTCACTAACGTATTGACGATTCGTTTTATCTGGCTTGTAGTCAATTTTACCGGCGTCGTTCAGGTGTTTAAGCGTTTGCAGATAAAGTAAGCGCACGGCCAATCGGAAATTATGTGCCGTTATGGCTTCTTCAATGGCCGTATTAAAATCGATTTCATGAATATTCTCGATCAGATTTTCATAATTCAAATCACGTGATTGAGCTTTTTTTGGAAAGAGAAAGCCGATTGCTTCAGCTTTAATAAGTAAATAAATGGCGAGTGCACCAATGGCTGCCAGAAATACATATTGCCAGAAATATACGTAAGCCGTGCTGTTCAAAAACTCGGAAAACTTCCGGATCAGCCAGGTAAAGAAACGAGCTAGCGGGTTTTCGGGCGGTGGTGTATCGTTGCCATACTGATAATCGTGATCGGTTTGTAAACTGCTTAGATGATCGGAGTCTGGATAGCGTATGCGTAAAGGAGCCTTATCGTCCAGACCAGAAATTACCGTACTGGATATAGGCTTCTGCTGGGCGCTTACATACGTATAATCCCCAGTCGACAAGGCTACAATGATCCCAAACAGAATAGATAAGCGTTTTATCGGCAAGTTTGTAATGGTTTGATAAACCGTTGATTATGTCGAAAAATAGCGACAAATGTTATGGGTGCTAATAATCACCTTCGTCCATGGCGCGAGGTTGAGTTGGAGTAGTGCCGATGCTGTCAATGGCCGATAGTAACCCCCTGCCTTCCTGCTGCTCAACAAGATTGGTGTATTGAAAACCAATCGCGATGTAAATCAAGGCACGTAGTAATGTGCTGCCAACAGTGCTGATCACACTCCCCAGAACAAGCCAGATTCCCAAACCATCGGGCAGGAGCTTAAGGCTCGCTAAAAAACCAATAACACCCGCCGGAATGGTAAACAGCAAGCCTAGAATCCCCGATATGATTCCCATCACGAAAATCAACCCAAACGTAGACCACCATTTATCCCGAATTAAAGTAAAACAACGATTCCATGTTTGGCCGAAGTCAGTGCCTTCAAATGACGTAACAACCAGCCCCAGTGATAACACAATAGCTACGTAAATGCCCGGAATAATAAAAAACAAGGCTGCAACGCCTGCAACAATTGAGCTAAGGATGCTGATAATAATTCCACGGCCAAGAACGGGCTGCATTTCTTCCCAAACTTCAGTCACCGAAATATCGACAACACCGTTGAGCGGTTCTGGAGAACCGGGGCTGGTTTTTCGGGCATATACGCGCATGTGGGCGTAAGTAGCCAGATTAACTGCCAAAACTGCCAGCAAACTAAACAGAATAGTTAAGCCAAAGGCAGGCGAAAAAAACGTTTGAAACATCTGAATAAATTTCTCATCAGCTTCAGCCTCCGGCCCCATTCTTCCCAAATCGAACATGTTCGATTGCATCAATCCTGTAGCAATGCCCGCAATGAGTGCCACCGGGCCAACAATATAAAGCAGGCTTATCCCCAGACTACGGAAGTTTTGCGATACGTATTGAAACGTTACGTTGATTTTATTGCCAAAATCACGTTGTTCAAATAGTTTAATCATGCGTTTATGTTACGGTTTAGTTGAATAGGATAGAACACAAAATACCAGCCAATGAAAGCGGCCGAAACTAAAATAATGCTGCCGCTGACCAACGGAGGCAAGGTTAGGCGGGTAACGAAACTTTCGAGAAAACCGGCCGTAATAAATATAGGAACAAGGCCTATAGAAATTTTTAGCCCCTGTTTTATACCGCGTTTAAAAGACCCCAGTCGGGAATACGTACCCGGAAACAACAGGCTGTTACCAACTGTCAGGCCAGCACATCCGGCAATAACAATCGCTGAAATTTCGAGCGTACCATGAATCCATATTTTCAGAACTGACTCCAATAATAAACCCCGCTCGTAGAAAAAATACTGAAACGACCCCAACATCACCCCATTATAGAAGAGCATGGCAATGGTTCCGAAAGAGGCAAATAAGCCAAGTATAAACGTTCGAAAAGCGACGAAAATGTTGTTGAGCGTAATCTGAATAAACATTAGCGACTGATCGCGGCTGTTATAGACACCAAGTGGATCACCTTTTTCGATGTTTTCGAGGGTCATATTTACGTAGCCATCGCCCAGAATCAGCCGTACAAACGTACTGTCGTGTGCTGCCGATACTGCGCCCAGAATGCAGGCTGTCAAAAAAATGATTGTCGATAGGGCGAGCATTGGATGCGATTGTTTGAACAACAGCGGCAGTTCGTATTTCCAGAACGTAACGAAGCGGTTTCGTTCTTCGCGTTGGTTTTGCATAAGCCCCCGGTGGGCCTGAGCGGTGAGGCCGTTCAGGTAGCGCGTTACGTTCGATTCGGGGTAAAACGTACGGGCGTAGGACAGATCGTCGGTTAATTCGATAAATCGGTCGGTCAGGTCGTCGGGGTCGGGTTGGCTACCCCTATGAGCGAGAACCTCTTCAATGGCTTTCCATTTGTCGGTATTTTGTTTTACGAAAAGAGCTTCGCGCATAAATAAAACTAGCTGGCATCAGGAATATGCTCAAATTAGCGAAGTTAGGGGATGTGACCAAACCACTACGTATTTTCTACGAAAAGTTTTGCTGAACCAAGCATACTTCCGACTTTTGATAAATGGCTCTCTATCAAGAATTGATCTGAGAGCCATCGCTTATACACTTGACTACAACCGTAACCAACTGTCGATTTTCTGATTAACGCTTCGTATGCCTATTGCTATTCGCACCTCTCAGAACGTATTACTGGAATATGAACCGGCTAGCATTGGCGAACGTATTCTGGCCATACTGATTGATTACCTCGTGTTTTTGGGCTGGTTTTTATTAACAGTTGCCATTCCGGCAGGCATGGGAATCACGCCCGGTACGTTCTATATTGTGGTGGTTTTGCTCCCACTCATGTTTTACCATCTGCTTTGCGAATCGTTGCTCAACGGGCGTAGTCTGGGTAAAATAGCATTGGGTATTCGGGTGGTTATGCTCGATGGTTCTTCGCCTACATTAGGTGCTTATTTGATAAGATGGGTGCTACGACTTATCGAATCGATCAGTTTTATGGGTGGACTTATTCCCATCATCACCGTCGCTATTAACGGCAAAGGGCAGCGGTTGGGCGACATTGCTGCCGGTACTACGGTGGTGCGGCTTAAACCTGCTGTTTCGTTGCACGATGTGCAGATGCCTGTTATGCCTGAACACTACGTAGTACAATTTCCCGACGTTCATCTGTTAAATGACCGCGATATTACGATTATACGTAGCGTACTACGTCAGGGCGATGAAAGCGTATTGATGCGCACCGCTATTAAAATTAAAGACGTAACAGGTATTCAGAGTACACTCTCAAATCGGGCGTTTCTGGAAACGGTTATCAGCGATTATCAGTTTATATCAACAACGTAATACGGACGTTGGTTGGGCCAAGCTCTGTTTGACCCATTTAACCGATTATGAAGGGCCAAACAGAGCTTGGCCCGGCCTATCATGCTCGATTCCATTAAATCACTTGCCCGGCAATACGCAGCCGACATTGTAGAGACTCGTCGACATCTGCATATGCATCCTGAACTTTCGTTTCAGGAACGTAACACAGCCCGTTTTGTCGCTGATCAGCTCAAAGCTATTGGTATTACACCGCAGGAAGGTATTGCTGATACGGGTTTAGTGGCCCTGATCGAAGGCCGTAAAAGCGGAGACGTAGCATCCCGAGTGGTTGGTTTGCGGGCCGATATGGACGCACTTCCTATTCACGAAGCTAATGATGTTCCGTACAAATCAACTGTCGATGGTGTGATGCACGCTTGCGGCCACGATGTGCATACGGCGAGTTTATTAGGTGTTGCCCGTATTTTACACGTACTGCGCGACCAGTTCGATGGTACGGTAAAGCTGGTGTTTCAGCCGGGCGAAGAAAAAGCACCGGGCGGAGCATCGATGATGATTAAAGAAGGCGTACTGGAAAACCCGGCTCCTGCCAGTATGATCGGGCAGCACGTAGCACCAAACATTCCGGTTGGTAAAATCGGCTTCCGCGAAGGCATGTACATGGCAAGTACCGATGAGCTGTACCTGACCGTTCGCGGTAAAGGTGGCCATGCTGCCATGCCCGATAATCTGGTTGATCCGGTATTGATTGCTTCACATATTATTGTTGCATTGCAGCAGGTTATCAGTCGAAACCGGCCGCCTGCCAGTCCGTCCGTATTATCATTTGGGCGTTTTATTGCTGATGGCGTAACGAACGTGATTCCCAATGAAGTTACAATTCAGGGAACGTTCCGGTGTATGAATGAAGAATGGCGGGCCGAAGGTAAAAAACGAATGGTGAAACTGGCCGAAGGTATGGCCGAAGCGATGGGTGGCTCCTGTGAATTTCAGATTGTACACGGATACCCGTACCTGAAAAACCACCCCGAACTGACACGAAGAGTACGATCTCAGGCGGTAGAATATATGGGTGCCGATAACGTAGTGGATCTCGACTTATGGATGGCTGGTGAAGATTTCGCCTTCTACTCGCAGGTTGTAGATTCCTGTTTTTATCGGCTTGGTACACGTAACGAAGCGCGGGGCATTATTTCGGGTGTTCACACGCCTACGTTCGATATTGATGAAGCGGCACTGGAAACTGGCGCTGGTCTGATGAGCTGGCTGGCTGTTCAAGAGTTGAAAAGCTAGCAGATATTATACAGTCTATCTTCTTCAAACTCAGCTACTGATACGTCAGTAACTGAGTTTTTAATTTTTTAATGATTGTCATTGTTCTAAATAAAGCGTTTTCTCAAAACTGTATCCTCAAATAGCACAAACCATTCCCCGGATTTTATACATTTGTAATTCCTTACTTCGTTCTATTTGAAAGATTAATTTTCTCGAAAACCTATGAATAGAAGAGACGCCCTCATGCGGGTGGCTGCACTGGCAGGCGCAACCATAACGCTGCCCGCACTGGCCGATACGCTCGAGGCATCGGCCGCTCGACGTGCCCTTACCGGTAAACCGGTCTTCTTTACGCCCGATCAGGATGCTACCATTGCTGAACTGGCGGAAACGATCATTCCGGCGACAAAAACACCCGGTGCCAAAGCTGCGAAGGTGAATGAACTTATTGATATTCTGGTGAAGGATTGCTACAAGCCAGAAGATCAGAAACGTTTTGTTGAAGGCTTAGCGCAAACGAACAAGCTCAGTCAAGATGCATACGGGAAAGCGTTTGTTCAGCTCGATCCTGCCCAACGTATTGAGGTGGTGAAAAAGCTCGAAGCCGACGATAAAGAACGTAGAGCTGAGATGGCCTCTACAAAAGCCGTTACAAAGGTGGAGAACTCGCAGGCCGATCTGCAAATGCCCGACGCCAAGAAAAAATATACTCCGTTCTTTTCGATGTTGAAAGACATGACACTAACGGGCTATTTTACGTCTGAAGTTGGCGCAACACAGGCGCTCGAATACGTAGCCGTTCCGGGTCGTTACGATGGCTGTGTACCACTCAAACCCGGTCAGAAAGCCTGGGCAATCTAAGAAAGTTATAAAGTTGAAACGTTAAAGAGTTATATGGTTGTAAAGTTATAGGGTTATGAAGTTCTTCAGAATAATAACCCTACAGCACTATAGCCCTGCAACTTTATAACTATACAACTCTATAACCCTATAACTCTACTTACTAGAATGAACCTTAATATAGACGCACAAAAAGATATGACCTACGACGCCATTGTCGTTGGGTCTGGTATTTCCGGGGGGTGGGCCGCTAAGGAGCTAACTCAGAAAGGGTTGAGAGTGCTCATGCTTGAGCGCGGACGCGATATTAAACACATTGAAGGATACGTAACAGCCACGAATAATCCCTGGGATTTCCCGCACCGTGGTCGGGTTACTACGTTAGCCGCCGAAGAATATTGGGCTAATATGCGTACTGGTTATACCGCTAATGAAGAGTGGCGGCACCATTTCGAGAATGATAAAGAAAACCCTTACCTCGAAAAACCAAATCGTAAGGTAGACTGGATTCGCGGTTACCACGTAGGTGGTCGGTCGCTGATGTGGGGTCGTCAGAGCTACCGTTGGAACAAAGAAGATTTCATGGCCAACGGAAAAGAAGGTATTGGTGTCGATTGGCCGATACGTTACGAAGATCTGGCTCCCTGGTACACCCATGCCGAAACGTTTGTGGGTGTTTCGGGAAATAAAGATGGCATCGACGTACTGCCTGATGGAAACTTCTTGCCTCCCATGCAGCTCAACTGTCTGGAGAAAGAAGCGAAGAAACGTATTGAAAAAGCGTTTCCGAAGAGGCTTGTAACCATTGGTCGTACGGCACACTTGACCCAGCCCAAACAATTGCACTACGATCTGGGTCGGGCGGCTTGCCAGTTCCGTAACCAGTGTATGCGTGGTTGCCCATATGGTGCTTACTTCAGCACGCAAGCTGCTACGTTGCCGGCGGCTATGAAAACGGGTAAACTGACGCTACGTCCTGATTCCATCGTATCGGAAGTGATTTATGATGAGAAAAAAGGAAAAGCTACTGGCGTTCGGGTTATTGACCAGAATACCAAAGAAGTGCGCGAGTATTTCGCCCGGCTTATCTTCCTCAATGCGTCGGCTTTTGCCAGTACGTCTATCCTGATGAATTCGAAGTCGAGCCGGTTCCCGAATGGCATGGGTAACGATTCGGATCAGCTTGGCCGTAATATCATGGACCACCATCTGGCTGCCGGGGCTTCTGGCTCATTCGACGGTATGGAAGATCAGTATTACTACGGGCGTCGGGCTAATGGGGTTTATATTCCTCGTTACCGCAACTGGAACGGCGATAAGCGCGATTACGTGCGTGGCTTTGGTTATCAGGGGGGCGCTGGTCGTGGAGGCTGGAACCGGGGTAATGGTATGGCCGGTTTCGGTGCTGATTTCAAAGAAAGCTTAACCACTCCCGGTCCATGGACAATGAGCTTGGGTGGTTTTGGCGAAATGATTGCTGATCCAAACAACCGCATGACACTTTCTGATCAGAAAGATAAATGGGGGCTTCCCATCATTTTATTCGATGCCGCTTACGGCGAAAATGAGAAAAAAATGCGGGTCGATATGATGAACGACGCTGCCGAAATGCTGGAAGCGGCTGGTTTTAAAAACGTAACGGCCTATAACGATACCACCAAAAATCCGGGTATCGGTATTCACGAAATGGGCACCGCTCGTATGGGTCGTGATCCCAAAACGTCGGTCCTGAATTCGCATAACCAGATTCACGCAGTGAAGAACGTATTTAATACGGATGGTGCCTGTATGACATCGGCTTCCTGCGTTAACCCGTCGCTGACCTACATGGCGTTAACCGCGCGTGCTGCTGATTTCGCTGTGAAGGAAATGAAAAAAGGTAATCTGTAAGAATTCTTGTTTATAACCTGAGCAAGAATCTCCTATGTGAGTAATGACAACCCTAAACGATAAAGCGGTGCTGAGATTTTTCTCAGCACCGCTTTATCGTTTAGGGGCAAACTAACTGTAAGAGTAGTTGTTAGATATCGTTTGGGTTCTCGCCGTATAAATGAGAAACCTCCTGTTCTATGATCACCAAACCACAAAACAGGAGGTTATCACTTGTGTCGTCAGCTCCAAATTCGAGACGACTCCATTGCTAGATAATTAATTCACAACCAACTTCAGGCGGCTGTTGGCTAGATGAATTATCCGACCTGTTGTGCTTAGGTTTACTCGTTGCGCATTACCTGTGTAACCTACTGGTAATGTTACCACATGATTGACCGTCACTATGTCTGTGTTCACTGGTAAGCGACCGCACGACCACACTGTTACGTCGTTCCAGTTACCTGCTTTCACCGTCACCATATTCACGCAGGACGTAGTGTTATTCACCGTAATCTGGAACGTAGTAGATGCGGACAACCCACCCGGATCAGTCGCTGTTACAGTAATTGTGAACGGCGAGCCAACCGTTGTAGAAGGCGTTCCACTGATGGTTGATGGTGCCGTAAAGCTTAGCCCGGTTGGTAACCCAATCACATTTAGTGTAAGGCCGTTCGGCGTTTCTGCATCGTTGAAAACTCCAGCCGGAATAGTCATAGCAAAAGCCTGATTAACCGGGGCTGTCCGATTGCCAATCGAGCCTATTACAACGGGTGACGTATTAGGCACAGGACGTACCGTTAACTGAAACGTAGTAGAAACCGATAAATTTCCCGGATCGGTAGCGACCACCGTAACGGTGAATGGCGAACCAACGGTGGTTGATGGTGTTCCCGAAATCGTAGATGGAGCTGTGAAGTTAAGCCCGGCTGGTAAGCCACTCACAGATAAGACAAGGTTACCGGGTGTTTGCGCATCGGTAAACGTAGCGGCTGGAATGGCGAAACTGTATGCTTGTCCGACTGTAGCCGTTTGCGAACCAATGGGTTGTGCTACCGTTGGAGCCGTATTTGGCGGAGGTGCCACAGTAAGTTGGAACGTCGTCGATACGGATAAACTACCGGGGTCAGTGGCTACAACCGTCACCGTAAACGGCGATCCTACTGTAGTTGATGGTGTTCCCGAAATGGTAGCTGGTGCCGTGAAGCTTAGTCCGGCTGGTAAGCCACTCACACTAAACGTGAGTCCCGAAGGTGTCTCCGTATCTGTAAAGGTTCCCGCTGGTATTGCGAAACTATAAGCGACTCCCAACGTAGCAGTCTGCGAGCCAATAGGATTTACGACTGTAGGTGCTGTATTCGGCGGAGGTAAAATGGTCAACTGGAACGTAGTAGAAACTGACAGGCTTCCCGGATCAGTTGCTACTACCGTGACAGTAAAGGGCGAACCAACCGTAGTTGAGGGCGTACCGCTAATGGTTGCTGGAGCCGTGAAGCTCAGACCAGCAGGTAAGCCGCTTACATTAAGTGTTAAACCCGATGGCGTCTCTGTGTCTGTAAAGGTTCCTGCTGGTATAACAAAGCTATATACTACTCCAAACGTAGCACTTTGCGGACCGATCGGTTGCGCTACGGTTGGAGCCGTATTCGGTGGTGGAGCAATTGTGAGTTGGAACGTAGTAGAAACTGACAAACTACCCGGATCAGTCGCTACAACCGTTATCGAAAATGGAGAGCCAACGGTTGTGGAAGGTGTACCGCTGATGGTTGAAGGGGCGGTAAAGCTCAGACCAGCAGGCAGTCCACTCACACTTAGCATTAAGCTCGAAGGTGTTTCGGTATCGGTGAACGTATTAGCTGGAATAGAGAAGCTGTAAGCGACTCCCTGCGTAGCACTTTGCGAACCGATTACATTAGCTACCGTCGGAGCCGTATTCGCCTGATCTACTGTAACGCTTACCGTAGCCGAAATTGTCTGAGTCGTCGGGGTTGTTACGTCACTCACCGTTACAGTGAACGTCTGTATACCCGCTGCCAAACCCGATACTGTAGCCGTATTTCCGCTTGGTGTAATCGCACCCGGCCCGGCGAAGGTATAACTATAGGGTGTTGTTCCGCCCGATACTGTTGCCGACAGCGTTGTGGTGCCTGTGGTTAGTATAGTTGTTGGGTTTGCCGTCAGTGTCAGCGCTAGGGGTGCAGCAACTGCTGGAAAATTAAAACGGGCAACGCTTGGGTCGTGGTCACTCAATTGATCCAGAAACTCGGCGTTAAGGTGTACTGCATCATACGCATCGAGTTTGCTATTCATATAATTGCTGGCCAGAATGTAGTCAAGTGCTTGAGCGTTACCATCAAACGTATACGTATAGCGTTCCTCGGCCGGTAGCGTCTCAATAAGATTTGTCAGAACGGCTGTGCCGCCGTTGGCATTACCTTTCAGGTATTGAAGTGCCGGTAAAAACTGGAACTCATTGAAATCGCCCGCTAAAACGATATTCGTGTTTGGATTAACAGCCAATAACTGATCCACAAAATCATTTACCACTTTGGCCTGCTCCTCCCGCCGAGCCTGTTCTTCTTGCACAGGTGGCTGGAATCGCTGCGATAATGCGCCACTTCCTCCGCGCGAAGAAAAGTGGTTAACAATCAGGTAAATAGGCTGCCCATTGAATATAAGCTCACCAACAAGTGGTTTACGTGTGGCGGTAAAGTCATCGCCAGGATAGCTATCGACTTCACTAGGGTTAGGGTCTAATAGTCGGCCGGGGCTGGACGAAATGCGGGGCTGACCGCCTACGTCACTTACTGTAGTATTGATGGCTGGGCCACCACCGGGCCGATCTACAAACTGTACCCGTGCCGGATTGAACAGAATACCGACCCGGATGTTACCTCCTGCCTGACCGCCATCCTGCCCGTTGACAGGGTTAATCTGACGGTACTCATAGGTTGGGCCACCCACAGCTGTAATGGCTGCAATCAGCCGGTTTAACGTTGTTGATGCATCAACGGTACCATCATTGGTTGCTCCGTTATTGTCCTGAATTTCTTCGAGGGCCAGAATATCGGGAGAGCCTAAGCTATTTTTTATCCCCGCAGCCAGACCATCATATTTTGCCTGAGGTTCGTTACCCGCCAGATTTTCAACGTTAAACGAAGCAACGGTTAACTGGTTGGTAGTTGGTAGTAGGCTGGTTGTTTCTTTGGTGAGCGGAACGTTTGCTGCCGAAACAGTAGGAGCTATAGTCGGTAAAATTTCGTAGCTCTGGAAGTCGTAGTTCACAACGCCGACAATGGTATTGAGCAACGTACCGATGTTCTCATTAGGTGTATTGCCATTACCATAAATTACGTCGTCGATCTGGATACGTTCCGGGTTAAAATCGCTGTTGGTGATGGCGCTGTTAATATCAGTCGTATTGGCTCCACTGATGGTAAGCGTACCTCGGGAGTTCAGCCCGGTAGCTCCTGCTCCTTTGTCCGCAATCACATATATTTCACCAAAATTGTTGCGGAAACTGGTTGTAACCGGATTGTTGATTTGAACCCGCATGCCTTCGAGCGTTTCAAAGAAATCCAGACCATCCTCTGCCGGGTCGAATACCGAAAGCTCTACATCGCCACTGACCGGAAAGTCATTGCTAATTACATTCGTTGGCATCCGTCGACCTGCGCCAGCCTGTGCTGTCATGACGATGGGTTCGGGCAACGCATTATTGGTTGAAATGACCGTAACGGTAGGGCTGGTAATCTGGGTGATGCTGAGATTCTGCACAGCGCCCCGGAATTCCTGTACAATGCCATTTACGGTTATTGCTTCGCCAACCGTGCGGCTTGGGACTGAACTGGTAAATACGAAAATTCCTTCCGACGTATTATCGTCGCCATCTGGATTGGGGTCCTGAATCCAGAAACCATTGTTACGTATCGCGGTTACAATGCCCGGTACATTGTTTACCGTTGTTCCGACCAATGGCGAAATATGCCCATTACCCTGAATTGTGTGAATGCGGGTAGGTGGTGCTACGTCGTTATCGGTAATGGTAGCGGTTGCGGTGGCCGTACCCAGATTATAGGCGACGCCACCAGTTAATGTAAGGCTTACTGTCTCGGTGGCTTCAACCAGCGCATCGTCAACTGGAGTTAGGGTTATATCTACCGAAGACTGACTGGCAGGTATCGTTATGGTTCCCGTGAGTGTTGGTGTGTAATCTACTCCATTTGTAGCCGTTCCGCCGACGGTGTACGTTACGTTAAGCGGATTCGTTACGTCACCGGTGCGGCTAACTGTAAAAACAATAGGATCAGAATTCTCTTCAGCGCCCGTAGCATCAGTAGCCGTAATTGACACGACAGGAATGGCTGGATCGGTAACCTGCCCACTGACGGCCACAGAAGCCGACAATGTGCTGGATGCTGTATTGGTAATGGTTCCGTTAAAAGCGCCCAAAGGCGCTGTGTTGGCGATTCGGGCGTAGACTTCCTGCGATAAAGAGCCTGACGTTGGTGTAAATACTAAAGGCGTTGTGCTGAACGTAGTACCATCGGCGCTCAGCTCAATATCTGTTGTCGCCGAAACAGAAACGGGGTCGGTGAGATTTCCTCCTGTTAATGTATAACTCTGAGATGCGGAAGCGGTGCCCTGAATGGTAGAGAAACCGTTTAAGGCTCCTGGATTTGCCGCGAGTGTGTATGAGCTACTGGTCACGCTTTCCCAGGTTGTGCCAACACGAATGAAATCAGCCGTTACCGAATAGGCATTGCTGCCCTGACGAAGGCCAATCCGGGCAATGGAACTGGCATCTGCGCCTGTTGTTGCCGAATAGGTCGCGCTGGTGGTTGGGGGCTCGCTACCACCTAATGTTGGACTTACGTAGAGCGAAATAATGTCGTTGGTTGTACCACTAACAAAGGTGTACTTGATAACGACAAAATAGGTCGTGTTATAGCTTAATACAGTGGGGGTTGCATAACTAGTCGTACTGCCCGCCCGGTTTACGCCAATCTGAAAACCACCGCCACTTGCCTTTATGACGAGCCGACCGCTAAAATCCGTACCTGACGTAGGGTTCATGAAGTGAAAGAAATAATCTTCCGTAGCACTGGCCGTACTGACATTGATCAGCATAGAAGCATACACGCTTTCACTGTTGATCGTTGCACTAATTGGGCGGTTGGCATCTTCACGTGACCCGCTGCCGCCTGATACAACCACAGCTCCTCCGGTAGTTACAAGACCTGGAAACGTTAGGTTTGAGGCCGTTACCGATAAACCGCTCATTCCTGCGGCACTGTGTGCTGACCATGAGCTCGGACTGGTAGCCAGCGCATAAGGCAGCGTTGTTGCATTAAAATCCTCCGTTACTAACGGATTCTGTGCTTTGCCAGTGAGAGAGAGAAAAAACGGGACACATAGAAGCCATAACAGCTTAGCTGCGGGTAGTCGTAGAAGCATAGAAGTGTAATTTGAGCGTTTACAAATCTACTGAAAAGCAACTCATTAGCCGCAATCTTTTAACTTCCTTATACTAATTGTGTAATTTATTCTTTAAAACGTTCTTTAACGATATATAATAATTTAATTCTTACATTTTTGGTATATTAAATGATGTTTATTGATTACTAGTGAATGTTTTTGTAACTATAAATAAATAAAAACTACAAACTACTTTCCCGACGTAGCGCGTTCACCAGATTATGCGCCCGACGTGTGGGTTCTGGAATTCGGTAGTTTCCATGACAACGTAGCGTCAGGTCAATAGTGGTTGCCAGATCAATGAGATGGCCGGGCGACACGTAAACAGGATTTACTTTATTTTTGGTACGTAGTGCTGCACCAATCACATCACCGTAGTGACGCATCGGTGTCCATGAACCTCGTTCGGGAGCAGGCTCGTCGTATTTGCCGACTAATACTGATTTGCCGCAACCGAATGTTGGGCGATTGAGAAACAGGCCAGCGTGTGAGGCAATGCCAATCCGGCGTGGGTGCGCTGTGCCGTGGCCATCGAACATCACTACGTCGGGTTCGGTTTTCAATTGCTGCCATGCCTGTAACAAGGAAGGAATTTCACGAAACGACAATAGACCCGGAATGTAGGGGAACGTAGCGGTACTGACAACGCCCGATTCCTCGATGGTTTCGAGCGTTTCCAGATCCAGCACAACAATACCGGCGTAAACCGTTTCCTCAAATTTATTGAACGAAATATCGCAACCGGCAATGGTTCTGGGCGGGTTCGCGAGCGGTTCGATACGTATTTGCGAACGTAACGTTTGCTGGAGCGCGACGGCTTCGGCGGGTGTTACGTTCCAGTCGTGGAGGGGCTGATAGTTGGCCATGCGTCAATAGTGATGCTATATGTAACACCGACCATCGATGAGTGTTTTAGTCGGTCTTTTTCCAGTCCGTATCCTCGCCATGTTCACGAATTGTAAGACCAATTACCCGGCCCGAAGCATCTCGTTTGAACGTAACCCGGTTGTTGTAAACCCAGACAAAAAATTTGTCCTGACTGCTGGCATACATGGCCAGTTCCGGAACTTGAACTTTGTTACGTCCCAAGGCGTATAACTGACCGTTTCTGAGGTCAATATCGATGGCAAACTGGCGGTTCAGTACGTAGTGCCCAACGTATTGTTTGAGAGTTGTCTCATCGAGCGTTACCGGCTGACGGGCAGGCCAAAGATCATATGGTTTTCCGAATACGATGCTCGACAAACCCATCACGGTCGGGAATACCGAATCGCCGTAATTACCAAAATTGTTGAGCAAAATAATCGTTACGTCCTCATCAGGAAAATGGACAAACTCGGCCATAAAACCCGGATATCCCCCGCTGTGTCGAATATATGATTTGTTGATGTAGTGGCCTATTTCCCAGCCATATCCATAGTTATTCATTCGAGGTTTAAATGCCTGTTTCCATGAACTAGCCGAGAGAAGCTGTTGAGTTGCTACAGCCTTCCCCCACTTGAGCATATCGCTGGTTGTGCTGTACATGGCCCCCGCCGAATAGACTACGGTCGAATCAAAATGCGGGTAGGGTGAATAATAGTTGGTGGTGAGCGTATCGTAACCAAACGCCCTGATCGGCTTCGGAAGATTGATAAAATCGAAGCCTGACTGATTCATGCCGAGCGGCTGAAAAACCAGTTCGCGCATAACCTGTTCATACGGCTTGCCTTCTATCTTCTCAATAACCATCCCCAGCAAGCAATACCCCGAATTGTTATATCCGAATTGCTTACCGGGCGAAAACTCAACGGGCCTGCTTTTTAGTAAATCCAGTAATAATTGCTTAGATACTGGGTGACAAACAATCGCCGAGTCTTCTTCGCCAATGATGTCGGTAAAATTGAACAGACCGGACGTATGAGTCAGTAGGTGATGAAGCGTAATCTTATCGCCGTTCGGAATGTCGGGCACGTATTTACTCAATTTATCGTCTACCGAAAGTTTTCCCTGTTCCTGCAATTTCAGAATCAGTGCCGCCGTAAACGACTTGGTAATCGATAGAATCGGAAAGCGGGTGATGGTATCATTGGGCGCTTCCGATTCGACATGCCGGAGGCCGTACGCTTTGTGGTGCAAAATCTGACCCCGTTGAGCCACCAGCGCAACGCCGTTGAAACGATAAGCCCGTTGCGCGGACAGAAGATATTCGTCTAACTTTTCGGCCGTAGTTTTTACCGATTGTGCTTGAAGCGGAACAGCCGCTAGTTGAATCAATATAATAGCAACAGCCCAGAATAATTGCTTCATAAGAATCTCTAAAAAGGGAGTTGAGAAATTACATCCGCTTTGCCACGAAATCGCCATTCTGATGCACCACCACTTGTGATACGTTTCCAGTTTCGGTTTTATGAAAAGTAAGTTGTGCGTCAACGGCTTTCAGGAAAAAGTCGGTTTCAGTTTCTGGGAAAATTTCAAATTTTCCCTGTCCCGTAACCTGTAAGAATAATTTCCCCTTCTCGAACGTAATAGACAGAATTCGCTTAGGCTCAAGCTGATAATTGCCGACGTATTGACGTAGCAGTTTTTCGTTAAGTGTAATCGTTTTGCGATTCTTCGGAATTTGATACGGTTCGCCGAACGTAATAAACGCCAGATCCCGAACAATCGGGTCAAGAGTTGTCAGGTCCGATGCATCATCTATGTTTGCCAGCACTACAAAAATAACGTCTTCTTTAGGTGCCAGCATAAAGAACGTAGCGTAACCCGGCAGATTCCCGTTCTGAATGGCCAGTGTTTTATTGCCTTTGAACGTATTGATTCCCCAGCCATAGCTCCAGGTTGTTTTGCCAATGGGCGTAAACGCACGTTGTCAGTCGGCTGTACTCAGAAACCGACTCGCCTGAATGGCCTGCGCCCACCGATATAAATCACAAACGGTGCTGTACATACCACCAGCCGCATACCCAACCGTCGAATCGATTGGCGACTCAGCCACCAGAACCGAATCTTTATAATATGTATAGCCAACAGTTTTTTCAGTACGTTTCAGGTTGATAAAATCGAAGCCGGTTTGCGTCATACGTAGTGGTGTCAGAAACCGCTCCCGAATCACAGTTTCAAACGGTTTTCCGGTCAATTTCTCAATAATTAGCCCAAGCAGATAATAACCAGAGTTGGTATACTGCATTTTTGCTCCGGGTTTTCCGGTTGTGGGCTTATTACTGAAAAGCGAAACCATCCGTTCTTTCGCTATCGGACGCGTTACGTCCAGTTTGTCGGGGCCGTCTTTCTGGTAGAGGAAATTCTTGAAATCGTAAATTCCCGACGTATGGGCAAATAGGTCGTTAATTGTAATCTGGTCGGCATTTGGGTAATCGGGAAAATAGTTACTCAACTTATCGTTAACCGACAGTTTTCCTTCGGCCTGTAGTTGCAGAATGGCCGCTCCGGTAAACGTTTTGGTGATGGACCCTAACTGATAAATACTCGACGTATCGTTCGCAATTTTCGCCGATTCATTTCGCCAGCCGTAGCCTTTCTGAATCAGAATTTTTCCCTTTTCGGCAATAAGTACTGTTCCGTTTAATCGATTCTGTCTGGCAACAGCCTGTAAATACTCATCCAATTTTTCGGCAGTCGATTGCGCCGAAACGGATATAAACAAAGAGGGGAGATGCAACGTAGCGAGCGCCCACAAGAATGATTTCATAGCGTGTTGTTTTTGGCACAAATCAGCCTGGAAACAACGTAGCAATCTGCTCAAATCTGGATTTGAGTACTATTTTTTGTATGCTGGCTCACATATTCTTTCGGCGATAGGCCCGTTAGTTGTTTAAACGTCCGTTGAAATGTAGCCTGTGAATTAAAACCGCAATCGAAGGCAATTCCTGTGAGTGTCAGGCGCTCATGCATAGGATCAATAAGCCGACGTTTTACTTCGTCGATCCGATATTCATTGATAAAACTGTTGAAATTCTTATGCAGGTGCTGGTTCAGAACCGCCGAGATAAGTTTGGGCGTTAGTTGGGTATGTTGTCCCAGTTTTTCAACCGTCAGTTCGGGGTCGAGGAAAATCCGGTCTTTGGTCATAGCCTGTTGTAACGTATCAGTAACCTGCTTTACGGTTTCTTCGGAAATTTCGGTTCCAACTGGTTTGGTAGTTTGGATTGCTACGTTCGTGGTGCGGGTTTGTAAATAACCTTTTAGCCCCATCCAATAAATAAGTATGGTTATGGGAACATAAATAGGACACCACCCAAACTGGTCGAGTAAAGCGTTACGTGAGGATGGAATAATATACGGAACCAGGTGAATAAACCAGATGACTTGAAAAATCAGAAAGGCATTGACGCATTGCCGAAGCCAACGTACTTGCGAAGGCTGAATGGCAGAAACTGCTACGTTGTGCTGCTTAAGCAGTCGCTTCGTCAGAAAAAGATAAATCGTTACGGAAGCCCAGCGCGGAATATCGACATACGTATTATACTCGTCCATCACATGTCCCCAACTTGGCCCGTTTTTCTGTTCGATAATGCCCAGCAGTAAACCACTAATAAACACCCAGCCGATTAGTGGGGCTCCTAAATCCAGCACAACCGGATAGAAATGCCATCGTTCATGTTTGCCAAGCTGAAACGACATATCGAGCATTGATTTGGAATAGAAGTAGAGGAGTGGCCCAATCGGCATGGCGACAATGAGCGGCAATAATTCGACGGCAAGGCTAACCCAACGATTGCTAATCGGAATGCCTACGGCCAGGCTCATCAGGCTGAGCAGAAAAATAAGCGTAGCTAAAAGTCGATTCGACAGCCGATTTCGCTTCTGATTTGTCCAGAGCAACGTAGCAAGAATAAATCCCTGCGTTGTGCCTAATAATAGGATAATATCGAACGGAGAAACGGTCATCGTGCAAACAGAAAGACGTCAAAAGAAAGAGATAATGACTGAAGTATTACTCTTTCTTTTGACGTCTGCTCTATAAAATTGACATTCGCTACGTAGCGAATAAGTATGGCTGAATTCAGATGGTTTAATCTACAATCTTCACCTGAATCTTGTGCGGAGCAGGCTGGTTACCACCGAAATATAGGCCCGTGCTGTAGGCAAATGATTTGTTATGCGTAAATGGAATGGTTTTGCCACCTAGCACCTGATAAACTTTACGGTCGTAGTCGATTTTGATGGTCAGTTTGGTGGGCGTATTAATTGACGTTTCGGCTACTTTAAAGTCGGTGCGCACACCGCCAACGTACACATACGCGCCCAAATCGATACGTCCGCGTTGTGGGTTCCAGCGCCAGCCGACCCGCGCGCCATCGACCTGGTGCGGAGGTACGCCTGTTGTGATATCCTGATCTTTCGAGCCAACAAATCCCAATCCAATCACTTTGTTCCAATCGTCGGCGTCGGCTTTCCCAATATCATAAATACAGGTACTGTCGAACGTAACGGTCGCCGTAATTTCTGTAGGGGCAATGATGATACCTACTTTACGTTTCGGGTTGGGTTCATGTTCGCCTGCTTCGATAACAACCCAGTCGGGATTCGATAATAAAAAATCGGGTACGCAGGCACTCATAAACAAGCACAAACCGGCCAATAAGAAACTGAGTTTGAGGATGTGTATCTGAATGGGAGTCTTAAAGCGAAACATGGTTGTGCCGTTAAAATCGGGAATGCTTATGCAAATAACGCTATTAATCAGTGGATTCGTGTTCCGGTAGCTCAGATACGTAGCGCTATATGACGCTTTTAAACCTGTTTTATTCACTGATTGTTAACTCGGCTTAGCCATATCCGTGCCATTTTTTTTAACCGATTTTGTTTTATCGGAATAGATGTCAACCTTTTTGCTGAAAGGTGTACATTAATTGAAAAGTTATTCCATCGTTTTCATTCATCAGCGATAAACCGTCATCCATCCCGTCGAATCCCAACTTCGTCCACTTTCAGTTTCTGACCTTAGAAATCGGTGGCAACTTTGTAGCATCAGAAATATGCTATGAAAACGCACGTCTACTTAACCGCTACTTTTTTACTCTTCGCTTCATCATTAACGTCAGCCTGGGCACAGTTTCCGGGTATGGGGGGGGCGCCCCAACAAAAAGCACTGCCCGGCACTGCCGGAGACCAGAGCCCGAAAGGAAATGCTAAGATTATCGGATCTGTTGTCGATTCAACACAGTCAAAGGCTATTGAGTTTGCCAGTGTTGCGCTCTATAATAGAGCCACCAACAAAACCATCGACGGTACCGTTGCCGACGAAAAAGGAAAATTTGCGTTGACAAAACTAGTTGCCGGTAACTACGACGTATTGGTGAGTTTTGTCGGTTTTCGCAATAAAACGATCAGCAATCTAACGCTAACCAACGGCCAGACACTCGATTTGGGCACGATTAAAGTTTCGTCGAACACCAAAACGCTGGAAGAAGTAACGGTGGTAGGACAGGCTGCTTTGATTGAAGAAAAAGTGGACCGTCTGGTCTATAACGCCGAAAAAGACATAACGGCCAAAGGGGGCGATGCTGCTGACGTATTACGGAAAGTGCCGCTGCTTACGGTCGATTTAGATGGTAACGTATCGTTACGTGGTAGCCAGAATATTCGGGTTTTGATTAACAACAAACCATCTACGATTGTAGCCAGCAGCGTATCGGATGCGTTGAAGCAAATTCCGGCCGATCAGATTAAAACGGTAGAGGTCATTACCAGCCCTTCGGCGAAATACGATGCAGAAGGTTCGGGTGGTATTATCAACATTATCACCAAAAAGAACAGCTTGCAGGGGCTAAACCTCAATATTGATTCAGGGGTCGGTAACCGGGGAGCACAGTTATCGCTAAATGGTAACTATCGCAAAGGTAAGGCGGGTTTTACTCTCGGTGGCTTTGGTCGGGGTATCTACAACACCATCACAAAGACAAATCTGGATCAGACCAGCCGCGTTGGCGACGTAACAACATTGACGCGCCAGAGTGGTGACGGACGTAGCGAGGGCTTATTTGGCCAGTATAATCTTGGTTTCGACTATGATCTGGCCAAAAACCAGAGCTTAACGGCAGGTGTACGTTATGGTGTGCGGAATTTTGCCAACAAGCAGGATTTAGTAACGCAATTGTTCTCCAACGGTGTGCTTGGGTCAACTTCGAACCGGAACGTTGACGCCAAAAACCTGTCGGGTACGGTCGATGTGAACGTCGATTATCTGCATACGTTCAAACCACAGCAGGAATGGAGTATTTCGACGCTCTATAGCCGCAACGACCTGACCAATAATTTCGATGCCAATCTGTTTAACGGAACAGGTGCATTGACAGGCCGCCAGCAGAACCTGAACAGCAATGTGAACGAAGAATTTACGCTTCAGACGGATTATCAGACGCCAATCAAAAAGAATCAGATGCTTGAGTTTGGTGGTAAGGGAATCTTCCGGGAAGTGACTAGTAATTACAAATACCTGTTTGGCGGAGCATCGGGCCCGCTGACAACCGAAGCCAATAACTTGGGCGAACTGACGTACCACCAGAACATTGCTGCTGCGTATTCGTCATATACGTACACGACCAAAAATCGCTACACGTTGAAAGGTGGTCTGCGTTATGAGCATACCTTCATTGATGCCAGCACACGCGAAGGCGGTAATCTGGGAGTTGGTGATTACGGGGTGCTGGTGCCAAGTATCAACGCATCGAAAACAATTAAAGGTACTACGTTGAAATTAGGCTACAATCGCCGGATTCAACGGCCGGGTCTGCAACAACTAAACCCGAACTTCAACGCGGCTAACCCACAAGCTATTCAGCAGGGAAACCCGAACCTGCGTCCTGAGTTAACCAATAACATGGAGTTGGGTGTGAGTAAAACCATCGGTAAAACGTTTATTAACGCTACGTTCTTTGGCCGCTTAACCAACAACGCCATTACGCAGGTAAGTCAGCCATCCGATACCATTGCTGGTGCTGTTGTCACTACGTATCAGAACATTGGTCGTCAACAGGCTTACGGTACAAACCTGTTTGCTAACGTAGCAGCAACATCGAAAATTAACATCGGTATCTTTCTGAATGCGTTCTATACGTCGCTGACAGGGCAAGCAATGGGACTCGACAAAAAGTCGATTGAAATGACCAACGACGGTATGAACATCAGCGGTGGCTCGTTCATCAACGCTACCTTCAAGAATGGCTGGGGTGCTCAGGCATTTGGCTTCCTGCAAGGAAATCAGGTTCAGCTACAGGGAACGCAGGGCGGTTTCGGCTTCTACACGGTGGGTGTGAAGAAAGAGTTTAACAACAAAAAAGCCAGCCTTGGTTTAGCTGCTGAAAACTTCCTGAGTAACCGATTCAATATACACACCGTCTTAAACTCGCCATTGTTTAGTCAGGTAAATGATGTTTACCTTTACAACCGGGGTGTTCGTCTGACCTTTACATTGAAAATCGGTAAAATGACCATGGACGCTCCTCGCAAGAAAGCCAAGTCGGTTAATAACGATGACGTAAAAAGTGATGGTCAGCAAAGTGGCGGTAGTGCTCCTGGAGGTGGCCAGCAACGGAACTAACGTTCCCCAAAACATTCAATAAACTAAACCAACTAAGTATATTTTCTAATGAAAACGAACAAGATTTTAGCCGCTACACTAGCCGTTTGCTTCTCAATTGGTGCTTATGCACAAACTGTTGATGAAATTGTGGATAAACATGTTGCCGCACTCGGTGGTGCCGAAAAACTGGCAAGTGTAAAATCGATCTATACCGAACAGTCGCTGGCAGTGCAGGGCATGGCCATTCCGACCAAATCGACTGTTGTTGTTGGGAAATCAATGCGCTCTGAATCGTCGATTATGGGAAATGCAATGATTCAGGTCGTTGACGGTTCAACGGGCTGGATGATTCGTCCGGCTATGATGGGCGGTTCTGGAGAACCAGAAGATATGCCCGCCGAAATGCTGAAACAAATGGCTGGTCAGCTTGATCCGTTTGGCCCATTGGTAAATTATAAAACGAAAGGCAATGAGGTTGAATTAGTCGGCAAAGAAAAGGTTGACGGTAAAGATAATTTTCACCTGAAAATTAAAACGAAAGAAGGCCGGACAATAGATGAATATCTGGATGTTACTACGTATCTGCCCAGCAAATTCAAAGCAGATATGAACGGTCAGGCTGGCGAAATTTCCTTTTCTGACTATAAAGAGAAAGATGGAATCAAGATGGCAAATACGATGGAAATGATGTCGCCACAAGGTGCACTAACATTTACGACCGAAAAAGTTACCATCAACGGCCCGGTTGACGAAGCTATCTTCAAAAAACCAGCCAAATAATTCCAAGACGTAATAGTCAGGTTTTTTACTGAAGCAGTACTTATGTAAATAGGTACTGCTTTTTTTATTCAGTTTGTAGCCAAATAGATACCATAACTAATTGACCGTAGAATAAACCATTTTTCGACGCAACCTTTCTATCTGATTCAGCATTCTTATTTTTGATTAAGTTAATACTTCCTCTTGCTATGCATTCCGAATTTGCTTCTACCGTACCATCTATTCACAAGTATATTTATGCCGTAGTATTTTCATCGTTCTGCGTGGTTATGGGTTTGCTGTGGGATATTATGTGGCACATGACCATCGGCCGCGATGGTTTGCTGGCTCCTCCACACGTAGTAATTTATGTCGGAGCAATTATTGCCGGCCTTTTTTCTGCCTATCAAATTCTAAACCTGACGCTTACCCGAAATCATCCGGGCCGGGCCGAAGCGGTTCCATTCTGGGGTGTTTTCTACGGGCCATTAGGTGCTATGTTCTGCGTTTGGGGCGCTTTGATGATGCTCACGTCGGCTCCTTTCGATGAGTGGTGGCATAATACGTATGGCCTTGATGTTCAGATTCTGACTCCTCCGCATACCATTCTGGCAATCGGAATCATGACCGTTCAGTTTGGCGCGATGGTTGGCGTGCTGGCGCTTCAGAATCAATACCGAACAATGCCAGAGGGCGAGCTTATGCTTAAGGGCCCTCATGCTACACGACTGAAATGGCTTTTTGCTATTTCGGCAGCTTTACTGCTGACTATGCTATTCGGAGTGGCGTCGGAATCGATGGGTCGATTTGAGTCACATCATTCGGGTTACTACGTAACGGCGGCTATTGTGTTACCGTTTTATGTACTGGCCGTTGGCCGGGCGTCGCTGCTACGTTGGCCAATAACAACCATTGCAGGTTTACATATGTTAGCGCTGGTTCTGCCAAGCTGGATTCTTCAGTTTTTTCCAGCTACTCCGCGACTAGGGCCTGTATTGAATCCAATCACCCATTACCAGCCTTTCCACTTCCCGATGCTGCTCATTGTTCCTGCGTTTGCACTTGATTGGTTGATGCATCGCTTTGAGAAGCCTGAAGTGGGCAGGAAGATAAATGATTGGGTATTGGCTCTTATTTATGCCGTTGTATTTATGCTGTTATTACTGGCTGTTCAGTGGCCTTTTGGCGAATTTTTGCAAACATCACCCTACGCACGTAACGGTTTCTTCCTGTCTAATTCCTGGTCATACGATAGCCCGCCGGATTGGGAGTACCGTTTCGCCTACGCGCCCTGGAACAGTCAGTCGACGGCTGATTTCTGGCTCGGTTTCGGCGAAGCTTTACTCTATGCTACGTTATCGGCACGCATTGGCCTTTTCTGGGGCAACTGGATGAAACGTATCGCCCGCTAGAATTCATGGCCCCAACAGGCTCCGGCTGTTTGATCCGAAAGCTGAGTTGTAACTACCCTCAATTTTAATCAAACAGCCAGAGCCTGTTGGGGCCTTGCACTACCATTAGTCGATAGTACACGGATTTTTTATGATCGTTATGATTATCCTGACCTGTTTTTAAATCTCACAAGATAGCTCATTGAAAATCATAAAAACCCGTGTTCTGTCGAAGCCATTATTAACAATACCTGATTATAAAACCTCATTCATGAATATGATTAACTGGAAGCCAGTAGCATGGCTTTTCTCTCTTTTCTTTCTCATCACTACGTCTGCTACGTATGCGCACATTGGTAGTTCGGGCGTAATTGTTCAGAAGCAAGTCGGTAAATACCAGCTCCTTATCAGTATCAGCCCGCCCGACGTAGTGCCCGGAACAGCAAAGGTGACCGTGTTTGTAGAGCAGGGTAGGGTGATACGTATCGGCGCACGACCAATCTATTTTCGTTCCGGCGACAAGGGCGCACCTACGCATGATGTGCTTACACCTGTTGGTCAGAATCGCTATGAAGCCGATTTATGGCTGATGGATTCTGGCTCGTCAAGTGTCGAAATCAGTATTGATGGGCCAGATGGAAAAGAGCAGGTTGTGGTTCCCGTTATGGCCATTGCCACGGCCATGCGCGATATGCCCGCCGGAACCGGATGGGGCTTGGCGGCTATTGGCCTGTTGCTGGTCGTTATGCTCATCACGATTATTGGTGCCAGCAATGCCGATGGAATTACAGCACCCGGCCAACCCGAAACACCGAAGCTTCAGCGGAAGCGGCTGGTAGGAATGGCGATAGGTTTAGTGACCGTTACGTTGATTATGGTGGGCTGGCGATCATGGTGGAACAGTACGGCCGAGGATTATAAAAAAGAACAGTTATATAAACCAGCACGTATCAATACGTCGATACGTATTGGCGATGCGCAACGGCACCTCACGATTCAGTTCGATACGTCGGGAGACAGAAAGCGAAAACGGTTATTCAGTTATCTGCTTCCTGATCACGGTAAATTGATGCACACCTTTCTGGTACGTATTCCGGGATTGGATGCGTTTGCCCATCTGCACCCTAATCGACGTGATTCGCTCAATTTTGAAGCCGCTTTGCCATCACTTCCGGGCGGTAAGTACCTGGTTTATTCGGACGTAGTGTACCGAAGCGGTTTTGCCGAAACGTTAACAGATACCGTCGACGTACCTTTTCTGAAAATCAGCGCCGAAGCGGCTGCCAACGCCAAACCATCTGACCCGGACGATAGCTGGCTTATTACCGATCCGATGGGCGTAAAAGCCAATGCCGTGAACGTACCGCATCTGGATAACGACATGGTTGTTTGTGGTAAACCCAGCGCCAGCGTGAAACTGGACGATGGCTCGACTATGCTTTGGATGGATGAGCCCAGTGAGTCTCTGGAATCTGGCAAGCTCTATACCTTGAAATTTGCCGTTGCCGATGCGCAGGGTAAAGCTGCGCCAATAGAACCCTATTTGGGAATGCCCGGTCATGCCGCCATACTACGTTCCGATGGGTCGGTATACATTCATTTGCATCCCGTTGGTACGTATTCGATGGCTGCCGAAGGTTCGCTGGTGAGCCGTATTGCCGATACGTCGCGGACGTTTCATTATCCGAATGCCGCTCAGTTTCGCGATAGTATCGATACGTATATTCAGAAACTGAAAACGGTTTCAGAAACCGAAAAAAATCGGTTGTTGATGGCCGAATTGCCCGGTATGAACCATGTCATGAAAGTCAACAATATGGTTGAGTTTCCATATGCTTTTCCCCGCGCGGGTCACTACCGAATCTGGGTACAGGTGAAACGTAACGGGCGCGTGCTGACGGGCGTGTTCGATACGCAGGTAAACGAACCGCTGTTTTAAAGGAGTAGTTTAGGCTGGTTTTTGGTTTTTGACTGCATAAATCCATTGTCCGAAAACAAACCGATTCAGGAAGGACAGTTATCTAAACGCTTCTGGCATTATTCGCCCTTTTTTATGGCTCAATCCGTAACTCGTCGTCAGGCATTGACCGCGCTGACGGCCACCACCGGCGCATCGCTTATGTCGACATCCGCTTTACCTGCATCAAGCCCGACGGCTGCGGCTCCATTCACGCTTTGCCTGAATATGAGTACCATTCGCGGCCACAAACTTGGTTTTGTGAAAGAGTTGGAAGTAGCTTCGAAAGCGGGATTTCGCTCTGTTGAAATATGGATTGAAACCTTGCAGAATTACCTGAAATCGGGTGCTACGACGGCTGATGCCCGTAAAGTTCTGGCCGATACAGGAATCAAGGTTGAAAACGCCATTGGTTTCGCGCCGTGGATTGTGGATGATGAAGCCACCCGGACAAAAGGTCTCGACCAGATGAAGCGCGAGATGGAAATGCTGGCCGAAGTAGGTTGTAAGCGCGTAGCAACGCCCCCCATCGGTGCCCAATCGCCCGGAAGTCCGAAGGTTGATTTATATAAAGCTGCCGAGCGTTACCGTACTATTCTGGAAATGGGCGATAAAACAGGTGTGGTACCTCAACTGGAATTATGGGGCTTTTCACCTAATCTGAGCCGGTTGAGCGAAGTGATGTTTGTGGCTATCGAAAGCGGTCATCCGTCGGCGCGGGTGCTGCTCGATATCTATCACCTCTACAAGGGCGGCTCCAGTATGGATAGTTTAAAATTGGTAGGTAAACCCGGTATCGAAATCTTCCACGTAAACGACTACACCGCCGATTTCCCCCGCGAGAAAATTACCGATGCCGACCGGGTTTTTGTGGGCGATGGTGTTGCACCGATTAAAGAGACGCTGAAAATCATCAAGCGTACCGATCAGCCTATCATCTTGTCGCTGGAAGTCTTCAATAAAAAATACTACGAGCAGGACGCAGCTACCGTCACGAAAACCGCCATGACGAAAATGAAGGCGATGATCGCTGGGATTTGAGTAGTTAGCCAGTAGAATAAGCCCTTCCCCTGAATTCAGGGGAAGGGTTGGGATGGGATAAAATGACCATTCAACCGTTGGTAGCCCAATCAAAACGCCCACGCCATCAAGCCGCCATCGACCGCCAGCGTTTGTCCGGTAACGTAGCTGGATGCGGGCATGCTCAGAAACGAAACAACCGACGCTACTTCTTCTGGCTCGCCAGTCCGATTCATCGGCGTACGCTTCAAAATACCCGTTAATTTTTCAGGGTTAGTCAAAACCGGTTGAGCCAGCGGTGTATTGATGTACCAAGGCGCTACCGAATTAACACGAATCCCATCGGCCGCCCATTCGACCGCCAGATTACGTGTCAGTTGAACCAGTGCCGCTTTGGTCATGCCATACAGCGAACCACTGCTGGTAGATGCCAATCCCGAAACGGACGTAATAAAGATAATTTTCCCCCCAGACGTAGCGTCAGAAATCGCTACGTTATTCGACGATTTCAATAACGGGTAAGCCGCCTGACTCATTTCATAAGCCGAGCGGAGATTCGTATTCAAGACAAACTCATAATCAGAAGAGGTATAATCGGCAGTCGATTTACGGACGTTGGTGCCCGTATTATTCACCAGAATATCCAGCCTATCCCAAATTTTACCAACCGCTTCGATTACCTGCGTAGCCGCTCCGGGCTGGCTCATATCGGCGGCTAACCCGTCCACTACGTGTCCCTGTTGCCTATAATCGGTTAGTTGCTGCTGAAGTAACGTATTATCTCGTGCTACGATAAACACGGCTGCGCCGAGGTCGAGAAATTGGCGAACAATGGCCTCGCCGATGCCTTTTGTGCCGCCTGTTACAAGTGCGCGTTGCCCCTGTAACGACCAGAGCGATGTGTTCATAAATCAGGTTGTTAAGAATATTCTGCAAATAACGCTACCTTTGCGTTTAGTTTTCGGTGCCTGATGCCATTTCGTGGTGGCTTTCACGGCTTAAAAGGGAAGTTGGTGCAATACCAACGCTGTCCCCGCAACTGTAAATCATAGTTAATGAATAATAGAAAATGAATCATCGATAAGGACAAGCGTTGTTCATTATCCATTTTACATTATTCGTTAAAAATCGGTTCATACTACGTAGCCACTGCCCTGATTATCAGCGCGGGAAGGTTCGAGCCGATTTGATGAGCCAGGAGACCTGCCGACGATAATCCGCTGTTTGGGTGTTCGGAGGAAACGCCTTGATCGCGTGTCGAATTGAGTAGTCGACACACTTTTTTGATTAGCAACTGTGAATATTCGAGCCCTTTGGTGGTGGGTATTGGGCCTTTCTGTCGGCTTGTGTGCCGGACAGCGTAGTTATGCGCAAACGGATTCATCGCGTACGCTGTCGGCGGTGACGGTACGCGCCATCGCGCCCGAGCGGTTCATTGCCGGGCAGAAACTCCAGCGTATCGATTCTACTACGTTGCTCCAGTTTCGGTTTGGTAACCTCGCTGATTTATTGACGTTCAATACGCCACTCGCCTTTAAAAATTACGGTTCTGGTCAGTTGGCTACGGTTTCGTTTCGGGGTACGTCGGCCAATCATACGGCAGTTCTCTGGAATGGTATCAACATCAACCAGCCAAATCTGGGCCAGACCGATTTCTCGACCCTTCCGGTAGCGGGTTTCAACCGCCTTTCGGTGCAGTACGGGGCGGGTGGTTGCGTGGTTGGTTCCGATGCTGTCGGTGGTAGTATTTTGCTAGGCAGTGCGCCTGACTGGAAAGAAAAAGTGGGTGTAACACTGGGGCAACAAATAAGCTCGTTTCAAAATTATCAGACGCAATTGGGTATTCGCTACGGAAGCGCGCTGGGCGAATCGTGGCAGTTTTCTGGCCGGACATTCGGCTATCGGCACCAGTTGAACAATAAATATCCGTATCAGGAACGTAACGGTTATTTTATGGAGCCATCGACTACGGCACAACGCGGACTGGTACAAGATTTATTTTTTCGGCATAAAAGTGGTAAGCAACTGTCTGTAAATGCGTGGCTTACCGACAACGATCTGGTGATTGCCCCACAGGATGCCATTGCCCGCGAACGTACCCGCACGCAGTCGGCCCGGTTTCTGACTACCTATGAAGTGAACCAGTTGAGCGTTCGGTTAGGTTGGATTCGCGATATTATTGATTACGGCAAAGGTGATTTTTTACAACCCAGTCACACCGAAACCGACCGTTTTATTGGCCGCGCAGAACGCGAATTTAACTTCGCGCCAACAAGCAAATCATTGTCTCTGAATTTGCGGCTTGGTGGCGAATGGTCGCATTACCGAACGAGAACGGATGGATACGGCGGTGGTTTGATTACTGAAAATCGGCAGGATTTGTACGCGCTACTACGTCTGCAAACGTCGCGCTGGCTGGTTTCGGCTAATCTTCGGCAAACCTTCGTTACACGATTCCATCCACCGTTAACGCCTTCGGTGGGGGCCGAATATCGGTTACTGCAACGTAATGCTGTGGTGCTGACGGCCAAAGGATCGGTAGGTTTCAGTTATCGGGTGCCAACCCTGAACGAACGCTATTGGCTCGTACTGGGAAACCCCGACCAGCGACCGGAACGCGGATTTAATATAGAAGGTGGACTAGCGGCAAACGTTACGTTGTCGGATTACCTTAAACTCAATACCGAAGCAACCGTATATCGCAACCGGGTTGACGACTGGGCTTTCTGGAATCCGGATAAAAATTACCATGTCGAGAACCTTCAGTTGGTTGTAGCCCGTGGAATTGAGGCTAACGCTACGTTGAGTTTTGTACGTAACGACTGGCAGGCAGGTTTACGATTGGGGTACGGGCTTACGCGGGCATCGCAGGAGCGTGCCTATAATGTGTATGCACAGGATGTTATCGGCAAGCAACTCGTATTCGTTCCGATACATACGGGTACGCTGAATGCTTATGTTCAACGCGCCAAAACTCGACTAACGGTACAGGTGCAGACTACGTCGAAACGCTACGTTACGTTCGATAACAGCCAGTTTTTCAAGGGTGTTACGTTAGTCAATATCCTGCTTGAACAGACAACAAAGCTCGGAACTGTGCCGATACGTGTGCAGGCACAAGCCAATAATATACTTGATGCGCTGGCGATCAGCGCCAAACGCAATGCCCTTCCCGGACGGAACTGGGCGCTTAATGTGATTATTAATTTTCCATCTGACAACCAATGAAAAAACAAGTGACGAAAGGAGTGGCTCTGGCCATCGTGGCGCTGAGTGCCTGGAACTGTAAAACATCTGACCCAGAGCCAACACCCTACGAATCAGGCGTTATTATCCTGAACGCGGGTAACTTTAGTCAGAACAACGGCACAATTTCGTTCGTGCCACGGGGTAGCCAAACGGCCTTAACCGATATTTTTCGGACAGCAAATCCGAGTCTGGGAGCAAGCGGTGGTATGCAGGGCTATACGGAAGTGAATGGTAAGGGTATCATTCTAGTCGATAATAGTACCCCTAGTCAGGATAAAGTTGAAGTGGTTGAAGCCGGTACGTTTAAAAGTCGGTTCACGCTGAAAACGCCCGACATCGAAAATCCGCGTCAGGTGATTATGGCTGGCCCGAACAAAGCCTATGTTAGCTGTTGGGACGTATCGGGCGATTTCTCGAACGGAACGTTTTACAAAGACCCCGGCTATATTGCCGTTGTTGATTTGAATCAGGGTAAAGTCACGAAGAAAATACCAGCTGTAAAAGGTGCTGAGCGTATGGTATTGGTTGGAACCGAGGTATTTGTCGGAAGCAATGCGTTCAGCGGTAACAAAACGTTATTGGTTATTGATGCAAACACGGATACGGAGAAGCAACGTATTGATTTTGGCGTAGCACCCGAACCGATTGGCGTTGATGCCGACGGAAAACTCTGGATACTGGCAGGTAAAGATCTGGTTCAGGTTAACCCAGCCGACCGCACAACGGCTAAGCGTCTGACGTTTGCCGCAACGCCCGGTAATATCACGCTTAACGCCGATAAACGTCGTTTTTACTACACCTTAAGTGGAAGAACATATCGGCTGGAAACAACTTCGACTACAGCTTCAGGCAGTCAGGTGATTGCTCGTTCGTTTGCGGCACTGGGCATTGACCCACAAACCCGCCAGATTTATGGCAGCCAATCTCCACAACTTTATACACAGGCTGGCTACGTAATCCGGTATGACGAAGGCGGTACGCTGATTGATTCCGTGAAAGCTGAAATTGCGCCTTCTGGTTTTTATTTCCGATGAGCCGGGAGCGAGCTGTTATGAACTGGAGCGGGGGCAAAGATTCGTCCCTCGCTCTGTATCATAGCCTTCGGTTAGGGAAATGGGACGTAACGCACTTGTTGACGTCGGTCAATGATCAGCACCAGCGAGTGAGTATGCACGGTGTTCGGATTGAGTTGCTTCAGGCGCAGGCCAGCCGTTTGCAGTTGCCTTTGGAAATGCTACGTCTGTCGGGCAACGTATCGATGGAGGATTATAATGCCCGGATGTATGATACGTTGCAACGCTTACAAAAACAGGACGTAACGACGTCGATTTTCGGTGATATTTTTCTCGAAGATTTACGACAATACCGCGAGAATCAACTCGCTCAGGTAAACCTGAAAGCGGCTTTCCCGCTGTGGCAACGTAACACAACCGAATTGGTGCATGAATTTGTCGATTTAGGATTTCGGGCGGTGCTGGTATGCGTGAACGAGAAACAGCTAAGCGCTGATTTTATCGGACGTGAACTAGATTTAGAACTCCTTAAAGATTTGCCCAAAAACGTAGACCCTTGTGGCGAAAATGGTGAATATCATTCGTTTGTGTACGATGGCCCTATTTTTACATCGCCCATTCCATTTGTGAAAGGTGAAATCGTCCGACGCACATACACGACTTCGGGAAACACCGATTGCCATACAGATACGTCGGATAAATCGTGGGATACGGGCTTCTGGTATCAGGATTTAATGCCTTCTGAAGAATAAAATTACTTTTCTCTTTTTAACCGAGATCCCTGTTGATTAGCTGAATTACCCCAATGTCGGGCTTGATAGTTCAGTTTTTCAACAGGGATTACTTTATTGATCAATACCCGCTACGAGTTCTTTCGTTGGGTTTTTCTGCGGAAATAAAGGGCTGAATAGGAGGCCAAAAACAATGCAGCCGATAATACCAACGCCGGGGTATAAAAAGAAATGAACCCAACTGTTGGCCTGTACGAAATAAAGCAGGAGAGCACTCAGCAGAAAGCCAATCAGAATACCCTGACTGTTTATTTTCGGAAAGAAAATTCCCGCAATAAACATGCCCGCAAGACAGCCGCCAAACATCCCTGTTAGCTTCAGATATTGATCCCAGATGGATGCATTTTGCAGGTAAACCAGCCCGATGGCAATGCCAATACCGGCAATTCCTAAACCTAACGTAGCAAGTCGGGCAAATCGAAAACGTTGTTTATCAGATGATTTTGGTTTGAGATGTCGGTAAAAATCGGTCGTCATTACCGTAGCAATCGAATTCATACTCGATGAAATAGTTGACATGGTTGCGGCAAATAGCCCGGCAATCACAAGCCCTCGCAGACCGACTGGCAGTTGGGTAGAAATGTACCAGGGAAACACATCGTCGGTACGTCCCATTGGGTTCAGAGCGCCCGGATTATGTCGGAAGAATACCCAGAGTGCAGTGCCTACACTGAAAAAAATGAGCGTTGCCGGTATCACCAGCAGCGCATTGGTCCAGATCGATTGACGTGCTTCGGCTTCCGTCGGCGTGGTCAGATAGCGTTGTACAACTACCTGATCGGACGAGTACGTAGTGAGTTGTGACAGGAAATTACCGACCAGCACGACCCAGAGCACCGGCTCCGTAATGGCCCACCCAGGATTGATCAGATGCAATTTTCCGGCTTCGGTCGCTTCACGAAACATCGACCCGAAACCACCTGTCGCGTTGGCGATAAAAAATAAACTCGCGAAGGCTCCACCCAGCAAAATCCCAACCTGCGCCACCTCGGTCCAGACAACCGCTTCGATACCGCCCGAAATTGTGTAGAGCACCGTAATTACGCTCATCAGCACGATACAGGCCATCAGATTCAGTCCCGTAACCGTACTTAGCACCAGCGCGGGCAGATACGTAACGATACCCAAACGCCCAACCTGAAATAGCACAAACGTAAGACTTCCCAGTAGTTTTACCCGTTGATTGAAACGTAGTGCCAGAAATTCGTAGACGCTGGTAATCTTGATCTTACGGAAATAAGGCAGAAACCAATACGCTACAATGGGCGCTACCACTACAATCATTACGTTGGCAAACAGGTACGTCCAATCGGTAGCGAACGTTTTGGCAGGAATCGCAATAAATGTCAATGCGCTTAGTTTCGACCCGAAAATACTCAGCCCAGCGGCCCACCACGGAATGTTCTGTCCACCCAAAAAAAAGTCGTCGGTAGATGCTCCCATTTTGCGCGCTACATAGGTACTGATGCCAATGACCAGTAGAAAATAAAAGCCGACAACGCCCCAATCCCAGCCCCCAAACGCTCCTGCCTGTTGTATAGGCGAAGCCGTCAGCACACGGTTGGTACGTACACCGGGTCGTACTTCACCACCCGGCAACACAATTTGTCCGTCCCAAACGACCGATGGGGTTGTAACGGGAGCCCATGTACTGGCCATCGGATTGCCAGGCGCGTCATTTTTTTTGTCGGTGAATACTGAACCCGATGCTGCCCATGAATTGGTGAGTGTATGATAGGCCAGTATATCGGTGCGAAAACCGGGGTGATTTTCTTTCAGAATCGTATTTTTGTCGGCATTTGCACCATCATCTCCACCCAATACAAGCAAATGGTTTTGTCCGGCTGCGAAGGCTGGCGAAGGAGCCGCTACGGTTGGATGTGGCAGATCGGTAAGGCGTTGCCAGCTTTTCTGGGCTGGATTGTACGCGTAAGCATCTGTCAGATAGCGCCGTTTTATGGCCTTCGTCTGAGTATCCTGATAAACTTCCGTTCCGCTGAAGAGAAAGAATTTACTATCCTGCGCACCCGCAACGGCCAGCATCCGACCCGGCCCCGGCCAGCCCGAAAGACGTTGCCATTGAGCGTCTGGTTTCATCAAATCCAGACATAAAAACAGGTTTTCGGCGGTGGTATCTGCTGGTGATTCGATACCACCCGCTACGTAGACAACACCGTTCAAAAGGGCACCGGAAGCATTGGCGAGTGGTTGCGGCAGCGGACGTAGCGTTTTGGTGGCGAGTTTACCGTTCTGGTAACTCAGCATAAATACGTCGGTATAATGCCGTTCGCCGTCGGCTCCACCGATGCATAAAACACCTTCGGGCGTGGTCAGCGAGATAGCATAGCCCATTTTTCGGGGCAACGTACCTGCTTTTTTCCAGGAGCCGCCTTTATTTTCCAGTACAAAAACGTCGTCGTACCATGTCTTTGGTGTTTTTCCCCAGGGACCAATATTATCGGGGAAGTTGGCTCCCCCACCAATTAGCAGTGCGCCATTACTGACACCTGCCATGGAGCCCGCAAAACCGACTGGATCAGGTACAGGCGGTAATTGCCCCCACGAAAGCGACTGGGATTGTGCAAACTGACTCATCAGTAGTAGCCATAAAAAGGGTACGACAAAACGATGCATAGTACTGAAAATTAATGCTTAACGTAACTGACCGTTTGGGTTTCCTGCTACCTTCAGCGATTGCTTTTCTGATACGTCCTGAAGCCGTTTCCAGAAGCCGATGGTGTCCAGTTCGGTATAGAGCTGATCGTACTGTGCCGATGTTAGTTTGGTTAATGGTAACCGACATGGACCAACATCATAACCCAGCATGTGCATAATGGCTTTCTGAGCTGGAATCGCCGGATATTTGACAAAAGCACGTACCATATCGACCAGATGCGCCATGCAGGTGCGGGCTTCTTCCTGATTGCCTGCTACGTAGTGCTGCTGAACTTCCAGATAAAGAGGAGCGGCAAAATTATACGTACTGCCGATGGCTGCCTGAGCCCCTAAACTCAATGCGGGTAGCAGCATTTCATCGTACCCAAACAGGACGTCGTAACGACCATTTTCATAGCGGAGACAGGTCTGATATTCCCAGAGCGTATTGGCGGTGTACTTGATGCCGCGCAGGTTCGGAATCTGGGTTTCGCTCAGGCGCAGAAATTCGACCATATCCAGCCCGATACCTGTCAGAACCGGAATATGGTAATAATAAAACGGCATGTTCGGTTCGGCAGCGGCAATTTCGGCCATGCTATCAACCAGATTCTGGACAGATGACGGCTTAAAATAAAAGGCCGCGACCGACGAGGCTGCATCGGCACCGATAGAATAGGCATGACGTAGCAACTCCTGCGATTCGCGAATGCTGGAATGTCCAACGTGAACCCAGATCGGCAATCGTCCCGCCGACGCTTTTACGAAGGCTTCGGCCACGGTCATGCGCTCCTGCGTAGTCATGTTCGGGCCTTCGCCGTTGCTGCCGCAGATGAAAGCCCCGCTGAGTCCATCGGCCACCAGTTTATCGACCAGTGTTGGAATCAGCGACAAATTGAGTGAGCCATCTTCGTGAAACGGTGTGAATGGAGCTGCTAACAGCCCTTCGGTTTTTGGGGGATTTAACATGCGTTCAGGTAATTTATTTCGTTAAAGTCGCTACGTTGCCTGTGTCTTTCTGATCGGTGAGCCAGGCCAGATTAAACCGTTTGAGCACGACTTTATAGCGCCAGGATTGCTTTTCGGCTTCGTTGGTTTCGTATAGGCAGTAGATCATACCATCAGGACCAACGGCCAGATCGGAATAGCCCGCTTTGCCGGGGTCGATCACTTTTTTTACCGACCAGTTTTGCCCATCATCGTAGCTTAGTTTGGCGGTCAGATTCTGCCGCTTGCGGTTTCCTCGATTGTTCATCGGTTCCGTATCGTTCTCACTGTCGGGGTTGACAAACAGAATCCGATTTTTGCCGCCTTTATCCGAACCGCTTACCCGAATCAGGCTTGCCATGCAAACGGGATCGAACAATTCATCGTCGAAAGCTGGTTTTGTCCAACCGGTAGCACCATCCGAACTATAGGCAACCATCCGGCGGTGCGGGTCCGATTCGGTACGTATATTGAGCATCACGCGGCCGTCGGTAGTTTCGAGCGCTACGTGCTCGCTGGGGTTTTTAATTTCAGCAGTTGTGTTGGTGATAATGTCTCCCCGCTGCCACGTTTTGCCGAAATCATCGCTAAAAACTGTGGCTACGCAGGATGGCCTGTGATCGCCACCCGGAATTTTCGGATTCGGTTCGCAGAGCCAGATTGGAACCACTAGTCTACCTGCGCGTGCACCTTTTTGCAACTGAATCGCATGACCGGGGCCGGGAGCCAATACTTTCCAATTGTATTCGGGACGGAATTTCTCGAAGGCGTACGTAATGTCGGTAGGCACCGACCACGTTCTGCCATCATCCGTTGACTTGACGTAGTAGCAATTGCTGTAGTTGCGCTGATACAACACATGAATTGTTTTGCCATCGCGGTCAACAATGGGTGTGCAGTTCGAGGTGGGGCGTTTGGGTTCACGAGCGGCAATTACTATGTTATCGCCCCAGTTTTTGCCGCCGTCGGTACTACGTCGCATCACAATGTCGATATCGGCCCAGTCGCTCATATTATTTACCCGCGCTTCGCAAAAGGCCAGCAATGTTCCTTTTTTAGTCATGACCAACGCCGGAATACGGGTTGTTGCATACGTAGTACCGGGATCGAAAACCGTAGCGGTTGTTTCAAAAACAGGCTCCTGATTCGTAGTGGCCGTGTTTTTAGCCGTTCGACAACTGCCCATTAGCAGTGTACTGGCAATCAGGGAGAGAAGGAAGTTTTTCATACGGTTCTATGATTTAGGCAATAGCATATTCAATTTGTTGAGGTTTGGTTTACCCCTACTTTAGCAACTCATCCAGTTTAATTTTCTGAAAAACCAGATCGGCCTGACTGCTTTCATACACAATACCAATAGTTTTCTCATCTACCGACGTAATGCACGAGTAGCCACGTCCTTTGAGCTGGTCCAGCAAAATCCAGTGCTTCTCAGGCCATGTCATGCCATCGTCGAAACTCACTTTCAGCGTAATATGATCGCGGTCGGTTTTGCTGTTGGGATTTACGAACAGCAAAAGACTACGTTTCTTGCCATCTGAAGTATACTCATGTCGATGAATGCTGCCCATGCAGGTTGGTTCGGGTAAGGCGCTGGACGAAGAAGGATGATCGCGCCATGTTTTGCCCAGATCATTCGTTACGGCGATAACCCGGCCATTTTGAGCTGATAGATTACCCCGGTTTTTGTTCGCCCGCATGTTTAGCATAACAGAGCCGTCAGTCAGTTGAACGGCCATATTCTCGGTGGTGCTTTCGGGGCTGGCTTTAGTGCTGGTTGACCATGTTTTGCCGCCGTCTTTGCTATACGTAATGTTTGAGAAAGGCCGCCCGTCGGGTTCGCGCCCCTGCGTTGGGAAAACCAGCGTACCATCAGCTAACGTAATGCCAGCGCCCGGAGCCGGTGCCCAGAGCCACCAGTCGTCCTTTTTGCACATCTGCGTCAGATTAACGGGTTCGCTCCAGGTTTTACCGTCGTCGGTGCTTTTCGTCAGGAGAAATTGCGACGTTTGTTTCACATCGAAACCCGGTTGAGAGCCTTTGTTGCGCCATTGATGGTTCCAGTCAGTACTTGTTTCATTCAGCCCTTCGATCCACTTTCCCTCGTCGTTCAGCACGCCGTACATCCACAGACCGGCCACGAAAATGTTGTCCGAGTTTTTATCAACCAGAATGCAGAGGTCCGAAACGCCGTTGAATTTCTGCGGCAGATTGCCCCACGTACCTTTGTCGAGTGCAATTCGCATGGGTTCCCACGTAGTACCGCCATCCGTACTCCGACTAACACCAATATCGATATCGCCCTGCAAATCACGCGCACTACCACGACGGGCATCATAAACGGCTAGTAACGTACCGCGCCTGATTGTCGCTAATCCGGGTATACGGAAGGTATGGACATTATCGTCGTTGTGCTGACGTAGCGCGACACCAATACGTTGCTTCACTACGTTCGGTGATTGTTGTGGTTTGATACGTTCCGACGCTACGTTCACGACCTCGCACGTAGCATCGACGTAACCCATCAGATTCGCACCTTTTTTCAGTTCATACGAAAGCCAGAAATAGTTGATGCCGGGCTTGAGTGCTTGCTTGCCTTTTACCGAAAATTGACTGCCAATTTTCTCTATTTCTCCGAAAAGAACGGCGGTTTTTCTGGTAAGTGCAGTACTTAAAACCGAATCGGTGCCACAGTAATAGATTCTGGCGCGTGTAATATCTGCTACGTGTGTTGTGCCTTTTGTATCGAACGCGAACGTAGTGGCCTCTTTGTCAGAAATGCCTTCTGCTGCATTGATTGCCAGTCGCAGAATCGGGTTGTTGGTTTTGCCAGTCAACACAGGCGTCGCGAACTGTTTCTCGCTGACAGTTATGCCCGTTTCTGCCGGGATACGGCCGATGCCTAGAAACAACGTAGCGGCAAGAAATAGTCTGTTCATATCGTTTTTGTATCTACCATAACCATCCGGATGTAGAGACAAGGCATGCCTTGTCTCTACGGTGAAATCAAATTAATACCCTTCGGTTTGTTTGATTTTGTTGTTCAGCGCCAGCACACGCGTAGCAACGGGCCAGTACAACGGCGTGGTTTTGCCTTTCAGGTTTGGTACTACGTTGTAGACGTTAATGGTGCCGCCTTTGTGAAACCGGACAAGATCCCACCAGCGTTTATTTTCGTGGAATAACTCCCGGCCCCGCTCGTCCAGAATTTCTTTTTCGAGGGTTTGTTTGTCCGTCGTCGTAAAGTCGGCTACGCCAGCCCGTTTGCGGACTTTGTTAAGTTCGACCAACGCATCAGCCGGGCGACCCAATGCTGCCAATGCTTCAGCTTTTAGCAGAATAATATCGGCCAGCCGATAGATGATTACATCGTCGTCGGCAATACGATCTTCGGCGTAGAGTGTGCCTCGAAATTTATTTGGCCAGGCCAGCAGTTGCTTCGTGCCTTGTAATTCCCAGATGTAGCTTACGTCCTTACGTGTATCGCCGGGATATTTGTCGATCAATGTCCGAATCTCAGGACTAGCGGTGTAGGCAGCCTGCGCATTTCCCGGCTCTTTCACCAGCGACAACTCGGCTGCATTGGTAGCCGTACCCGAATAATTGCTGAGCGGCAGCGCGTTACGTGCATACATATCCGAACCCGTTTCGTTGCGGTTGAAATACAGGGAGAAGATAATCTCTGCATTTTTCTTATTGGTCGACACAAAAATGTTTCGGAACGAGGGCAGTAGACTCACACCCGATTTTTCGACTTCGGCAATGGCCGCCAGCGCATCGTTGAAATCAGCGGCTCCACCGTTTAGAACTTTAGCCGTCCACATTTTAGCATCAGCTTTGGTGGCATAGGCGGCTGGCTTCGAATAGCGATTTTTGTCGACAAAGCCGGCTTCTGGAAACAACGCGATGGCGGCATCCAGATCGGTAAATACCTGTTTGAATACGTCGGCAACGGGCGTGCGGGCCAGAAGCGGTACGTTCTCATCGACAATAGCATCAAGCGTTAGTGGTACGTCGCCCCAGATTTTGGCCATGTAATAATACATACTGGCTCGTAGGCAAAGCGCTTCGGCTTTCGTCCGGTTTTTAACCGTCTGATTGGCAAAGTTGAAACCATCCATTTGCTTGAGCAGCAGATTAACGTGCCCGATAACAGAGTAATACGGTGTCCAGTCTTTTGAATTTCCCGCGTTGATCACCTGCGACCAGTAGGCCGAAAAACGGGGGAGGCTTCCCTGTACGTAGCTGTCACTACGGTCGTCGCCGAACGCCAGGTCGTTCATCTGAATCCGGTAGAGCTGATAAATGCCAGTCAGGTAAGCCGAGAAATCATCTTCGTTTTGCCAGTAAACCTGATTCGTAATTTGTGAAGCGGGTTTTACTTCCAGCAGGCTCTCGCAGGAGAAACAGCTTAGTGCGGCAATCCAGCTACAGGTTATAAGTATCTTTTTCATCGTCGATGTCGGAAAAGGTTAGAAACGGATGGTAGCACCTAGTGTAAACTGACGAGGCCGTGGATAACCGCCTTCGTCGAAGCCTTTATAGACTTCTGGGTTTAGACCCGTATAGCCGGTTAAATAGCCCAGGTTATAAACACCCGCGTTGAGCTGTATCGAACCAGTTTTGATCCGGTTCGTAATCGTTTTGGGAACCTGATACGAGATAGAGACCTCGCGGAATGCCAGCCAGTCGCCTTTCGAAATGTAAATGGAATTATCGGTGCTGTAGCCTTCCAGACCAACTTGTGTATAACCGACCGCCGATGCGCCACGTAAGTGATTCCGGTAGCCGAAATCGGCGTCGCCGAAGCTGAAACGAGGGTATATTTTGCCTACATCGCCCGGATTTTGCCAGACATCGCTGTTCAATGCCTGACTGGGTGCCCCTTCATTCGAAGCCCGTGCCTGCCCCATAGAGCGGGCCAGTGCACCATTGCTGACGATGTGGCCGAGCGCGTAATCCATCGTGAAGCGAACGGTGATGCCTTTCCAGCTAAACGTATTCTGCATACCGCCAATCTTATCTGGAACGCGATAGCCCATGAATACCAGATCTTTACCGTCGATCTGGCCGTCGCTGTTCAGGTCGGCCCAGTTCACATCGCCCCCGTGTTTGGGTTTCCCCAATGCGACGCTCGTAACCAGTAAATCGCGTGGAGCGGCTTTCGCTTCTTCGTCGGTGGCGTAAATGCCGAGCGACTTCCACGCCCAGACGCCACCGGGACGTTCGCCTTCGGCATAGCCACCTACGTCAATATCGCGGCCCAGTGCTGGGTCATAAACGGCACCACCATTGATCCGGTTTTTATCCCGACCATTTGGCGGCAGTTCAACCACCGTTGTCCGGTTAAAGGCAAACGAGAAATTAGTATTCCACGAGAATGCTCCCGCTTTCAGCACCGTAGCACCTAGCTCGATTTCGATACCCCGGTTGCGAAGTTTACCAATGTTGAACGGAATGCTGTTGAAGCCCGATTCGGTTGGTAGCTGTAAATTATCGAGCCGGTTTTTGGTGAGTTTATTGTAGAGGTCGACCGTCAACGTAACGCGGTTGAACAGGCTTAGATCGATACCCGCATCTACTGTTTCTGTCGTTTCCCAAAGCAGATTCGGGTTCGCCAACGTAGTACGGAGAATACCGCCATTACCACCATAAGCCCGTGCGCCGTAGCCACCATACGTATCAGTATAGCTCAGGTTCGACAAGCCCGTTTGTCCGTAACTCGCTCTGATTTTAAGCTGATTCATGAACGGCACCTTCCAGAACGATTCCCGATGAATGTTCCAGCCTGCCGATAAGGAGGGAAACAACGCGTACTGATTGTTTGGGGCAAAACTGGAGAAACCGTCATAACGTAGCGAAGCGCCAAACAAGTATTTCCCGTCGTAATCGTAGTTAAGTTGCCCGAAAAAGCTGGCCGTTTTGCTGACATTCAACGTAGAGCTAACCGTGAAATTCGGTTGCTGTACGCCATTGACCGACGTTGTTTGCGGGTCGCCCGAAATGGTAATGTTATAATCGTTAGTTGACCGTTGTCCGTTTGCGCCGAGGTTAAACGCTGATAATCGGGTAAAGTTGAAACCAACAAGAGCGGTTAGATTATGTTGCGAGCCAAACGTGTGATCGTATTGCAGAATGTGATCGGTCATGATTTGTCGACTCTGGTTCGACTGTTCGACTTTCTGCCGTTGTACCTGCTGACCGGGGAAAAACCGCTCAAAGAAAATGTACTGGTAATTATTAACGTAGAGCGATGCCGATGGTCGGTAGTGAAGCCCTTTTACGATTTCCAGATCACCCGCCAGCCGGAATGTAGTTTGCTCGGTATTGGCATTCAGATTCTGGTAATACAGTTCGTGTAATCGGTTCCGAACCGATACACTTTCGCCTAGAAAAGGCTTACCATCTTCAGCATAAATCCGGTTTAGGGGCGTAATTCGAACCCCACGTACCAGCTGATTGAGCGTATTGTCGACGAATTTGTTATCGTTCCAGAGGTACGACAGATTCGCGTCAAGTTTAAATCGGTCGCTTACTTTGAAACCAGCATTTACCAGTCCGCTGAACCGTTTGTAGCCCGTTCCCAGAAACACCCCGCCCTGATCGACGTAGCCTAACGATACGTTGTAATTGCTACGTTCGGTTCCACCATCGACTGCTACGTTATAATTGTTGGTACTGGCCGTTTTCCAGATAAGATCCTGATACTGGTTGTCTTTGAAGATGATTGATTTGCCCGGATTGAGCGGATCATCGATAGTTTGCCAGCCATTGGCTAGGAGATTATTGACGTAAGGCTGTCCTTCCACAGAAACCAGATTATCGAGGTAAGCTGTTGTAAAATAAGCAGCACCATACTGGCCGGGCCGTGTATAAGTAGGCGTAGTAGCCGAATTACCAGCCGAATAAAGCTTTGTATTAATATCGAAAACGTCGAGCCCACGAGCCCAGGTTTTACGCGCCAGTGTCAGGTAGTCGCGTCCGTTCAGATATTCGTAATTACGCGCCTGTGTTTCAACGCCATGCTGGTAACGAAACGTTACGTTGCCACGACCGTTATTATTTTTTCCTGACTTGGTTTTGATAATGATAACGCCGTTGGCCCCCCGCGCTCCATAAGCGGCAGTCGAAGCAGCATCTTTCAACACTTGCAGGGATTCGATATCATCGGAATTTACGTCGTTGAAATTCCGGAAAACACCGTCGATAACCACCAAAGGATTACTGGACTGGATAGCGCCAATCAAATCGCCACCGCCTGTACCGGTGCTGGTGCCATACGGATTTAACGTAGTGCCGCCCCGGATTACAATATTAGCCGCTGCCCCCGGCTGGCCCGACAGAACCGGCACGGAAACTCCCGCCATTTTTCCTTGTAATGCCTGCACCGGACTAGCTGAGGGGATATTCTGCAACTCTTTATTGTCGAGCTTCGAAACCGATGCACTCGTTTTAGCACGAGATTGTTCGGCATAACCGACAACAATTACCTCATTCAGCGCCTTTACATCTTCCTTAAGCGATATGTTGATCTGGCTACGTCCGTTGACCGGAATTTCCTGTGTTACGTAGCCAATGAAGGAAACGACCAACGTAGCATTGGTCGCCGGTACCGACAACGTATAAGCGCCATTGATATCGGTCACAGTACCGGTTGTCGTGCCTTTTATAACGACGCTTACGCCCGGTAAACCGTCGTTGTCTCCGCCTGTAACCTGCCCTTGCACCTGCAATCGGGTTTGCGCCTGACTATTGGATGCGCTAACCCAGAAGATTAGTCCGACCAGCCAGCTACAAACATGAATTATAGAACACTTTAGCATAACAAATTGGATTAAGTAGGAATAGTAAGAGTATTTTGTTGTTATGTGAATAAGTAGGACATAATAACACAATGTTCTTTAGAATTCTGGAAAGTTCAAAGCAAGTGACCTATTTTTTTGTATTCCTTATGGAAATAATGACATTTAATTACGTGAAGTCATTTGTCCGCGAATTCCTCAGCGAAAGCGGGAATTAACGTTTGAGCCGCTAGTCTTACAGCTGTTGCATCTTCATCCGGAATATAACGGTACGGCCAGCGCATACGGCACCCTACTTCCGACCAGCCGCCAACTACCGACATGAATTTGTCACAAGCGGGATTTGGATACCCTTTCTCAGTGATGTACGGGGCAATATATTCACGCATCCATTGCTGAATACCCTGTTCCCAAGTCAGTGCCTGGCCGAGATCGGTTTGTGTTAAATCTGACCAGCGCTGTGCTAGTTTTGGGTGCAAGCACGCTACGTTCGAATAAGCTCCGTGAGCGCCTTCTTGTATGCCCGTTGCCAGAAAATGACCCGGTATGAAGACTGATAAGCCCTGCATATGTTGCCGCATCTGTGCGTACCATTCACTATTGCCACCCGGTACTTTCACTCCAACTAATTGCGGAATCGCTTCTTTTAAGTGCCCAAACTGCTCAGGTGTCAGCTTGACTTTGGCGTGAGGTGGATTGTAAAGCACCAGCCGAACATCGAGCGAAACAGCCGCCATACGGCTTAGGAACGTAACGATTTCAGATTGAGTGGGCGGAAACCAGTCGGGTAGAATAACCTGCACAGCGCCGGGTTCCCAACGTAGCGACCGTTTCAACCGCTCCAGCGACAGGATTGGACTTATATGACTGACGCCAATCTGAAATGGCATTCCGGCTGCATGGCATTTCCTTGAAAGTAATTCGTGAATCTGGTCGAACTCGGCTTCAGTCTGATTGTAAAATTCCCCAGCCGTTCCATTCGAATAAATACCGTCGACGCCGAAGCTTATCAACGTATCGATTTCGTCGGTCAGCCGACCAAAATCGATGGAGTCATCGTCGCTAATAGGTAGCATCAACGTAGCCCAATTACCCCGAATATCGGTGGCTTCGAGTGGTCGATTGACAAGTTGAGGCTTTGGATTTAGATTCATCGGATAAGGGCATGTGTAACACTAATAGGAACAACCTCGGATTATTTCAACAGTATGATTATCAAGCCAGTCCCAGTCTAACTCAACACCAAGACCCGGCCCCGTTGGGCAATACTGGCAACCATCTTCCCGAATCTCCAGCGGATCATTTTTTAGCCCAAACCGAAACATAGGGTGATGGCTCTCCAGAAACCGGGACAATCGCGTAGCGCAGCCTACATGCAGGTTGGCAACATCGAGTAGGGGAGCACCGGCGGTATGGATTTCGAGCCCGTAACCCATCATTTCGCACATGCCCAGTGCTTTCATAATACCCGTAATGCCGCTTTTATGATGCACATCACCCCGAATGAGGTCAATGGCACCCTGACACATGTAATTCGGTAATTCAAATAAACCAACCGTTTCGGCAGCCAGTATCGGTGTTCGGATGGAGTCGGCCAGCTTTTTCAACAGACCAATGTGCGCATCTGGAAATGGCTCTTCGAACCATTCGTAGCGAAGCTCATCCAGTTCATAGCCAATCTTTAAGGCATCGTCGAACGATAAAACGGCTGATGAATCGAGCATGAGCGGGAAATCTGGCCCAACCAATTCCCGCGCTTTCCGAAGTCGGGGAATATCCAGCGCGGAGCCGCCCGATAACTGAAGTTTTATACCTCGAAATCTCTGTTTAATCTTCTGCGTTACTTCCTGCTCCAGTTCCTCAAGAGTCGTGATTGTCTGTGGGGGACACGTAGCGTAGGTAGGCACTTTATCGCGGTATTGGCCAAGAAGCTTAGCAATAGACATGCCCGCAGCTTTTCCTTTGATATCCCACAACGCTACGTCCAGATTTCCCCAAATGGCCTCGCGTAGATTGTAAAGATGCCGTTGTTTCTGCCGAAATGCCTGCCAGATGGCTTCGTGATTCAGCGGATCTTTTCCGACCAGATCATGATAAAAAACATCGTGCACTGCATAAGCCGAGGCTCGTCCCTGCCCCAGCGGGCCATAGTCCATAGTATATCCTTCAATACCGTCGCTGGTATGCAACGTAGTTAGCGGAAAATCCCAATACGGTACGTGCCCTGCCGGAACTGGTCGAGGATGAAACCAGGCTCCGGCACTAATACGAATCAGGCGAGTCGTTATGTCTGTAATCTGCATCTCTACTTGCACTTATGTAGTACATATAAATGCGAAATAAATAATCAACTATAAAAACTCCTAATTTTCTACTACTTTTTTGTTGGATAGTTAAATTTTAGCCCAGACGTAGCAAATGCGGTTCTAAGTGACGTAGCATTCCGCTGGCGAATTCTTCGGGCGTACCGTGTTTAAGAATGTTTACCAGATCGCGGTGGGTTACCGAGCCAACCGTGTGAAAATCATGATCTGTTTCGTATTCCACTACGTATTCAAATACGGGCATTAGCATGGCCTGAAAACGCTTAATCGTTTCATTGCCAGCCATTTCGTAAAGAGCTGAATGAAACGCAATTTCACAATCAACTTTTTCCTGAATCGTCTGAACCTGTGCTTCCCGGCTAACAATATTTTCCAGCTTCTGAATGCCTGCATCGGTTTTTCGGGCAAACAACAAGGCTGCCTGACCAACTTCGAGCACCAGCCGAAACTCGAAAATCTGCTTCCGTGTATCGGTGCCCAGAATGTGCGGGTGCATCATCCGTTCCAATCCGCTCAGAATATCGGGTTGCGTCAGAATCATACCCCGGCGTTTCTTGGTTTCAATCATACCTAACATCCGAAGTCGGCTCAACGCTTCGCGCACTACGTTTCTACTAACGCCCAGTGCTTCAGCTAGTTCTATTTCTTTCGGGATAGCATCGCCCGGTTTAAACGCTTTATGCGTAATGTATTCACGTAGTCGTTCTTCCACCTGGTCGGCCATGGTGGTGGTAATTATCGGTTCTATCTTAGGTGTCGCTTCCATTCATACTCGAGATCGGTAGTAGAAGAATTATGTATACCGACCTACGGAAATGCTAAAGTAATGATTTGCTGAATAAGTAGTACATTTATACAAATTTCAAAAAGGCAGCTCTTTATTGATGAGCTAATTTATTGAATAATGAAATCGCTGCACCTGTGTATATTACTAAGCGTTGTCAGTATAGTTGGGTTAAGCTTCCAATACGCTCGAAATACTACGTATGCGAAAGGCCGACAGAATGTTCTATTCATTGTTGTTGATGACTTACGACCAAATCTGGGCTGCTACGGTGACTCGATAGCGCAAACGCCGAATATCGACCAATTGGCTCGTAATGGAATAACATTTACACGAGCGTATTGCCAGCAGGCCGTTTGTGCACCCTCGCGGGCATCGATGCTGACCGGGCTTCGTCCCGATTCGATTCGTGTATGGGATCTTAATACACCCGTTCGAACGTACTTGCCGAACGTAGTAACATTGCCAGAGCAGTTTAAACAGCAAGGCTACGTAACACAGTGCATTGGTAAGATTTTTCATGACCCTGCCGATCATCAGGATGCGCAATCTTGGTCAGTACCGGAACAATTGCATATTACGGATGAAGCAGGCGGTAAATACGTATTGCCCGAAAATATCCGTAACGGTGGTAAAGGATTCTGGAAAGCGGCTCCCACCGAACAGGCGGATGTGTCGGATACTGCTTATGTTGATGGGCGGGTAGCGCAGGCGGCAATGCAGGCGCTGGACCAGTTAAAAAAGCACTCCTTTTTTCTAGCGGTTGGCTTCCGGCGACCTCATCTGCCTTTTTCGGCTCCCGAACGTTACTGGAAAAAATATCGACCAGAACAGTTTGCCAGCCAAACCAATGAACAAATGCCTACAGATGCGCCCGTTTACGCTGGACATCTTTCAGCCGAACTTCGCGGATACACGGATATACCACTTAAAGGAGAATTGGAAGAGGCTACGAAGCGGCAGTTACGTCGTGGGTACTACGCCAGTATTAGCTATGTCGACGCGCAGATAGGGCGCTTACTGCAAAAACTTGACGAGCTTGGTTTAAGTCAGAACACGATTGTTGTATTGGTTAGTGATCACGGCTTTCATCTGGGCGAACATGGGATTTGGACAAAAACATCGAATTATGAACTCGACGTTCGGGTTCCGTTGATTGTATCGGCGCCATTTCGTAAAGCAAAAAATAAACGTAGTGAGGCATTGATAGAGCTGATCGATTTGTTTCCAACGCTGACGGCGCTTTGCCAGTTGCCTTCTCCGAAACAAACGCAGGGACGTTCGTTCGTAAAACTGCTTGATAATACTAATCTAGCGCATCGGTCGGTAGCAGTTAGCCAATTCCCACGACCGTGGACGTATAAAAACAGCCCTGACCTGATTGGGTATTCGGTACGTAATCGTCGTTATCGATATATCGAGTGGCGGAATTATAGGGATGGCTCTGTGAAGAGTACAGAGTTGTATGATCTGGATAAACAGCCTGTTGAACGTATCAATCTAAGTAATCAGGCGGCTTCGGGAAACGTGTTGAATGAAATGGCTACGGCACTACGTCGTGAGATTCCCCTGAAATCAGCCCCATTACAAAATAATACTCGCTAACGTAGTGATGTGTTGCGCACTATGTAGTGTCAGGTATTACGTAATAAACCAACACCAGCATTACCGTTAATTGTAGAAAGTGGGTAGATTTAACTACGTAGCGCGTAGATTAAAACAAGCAGTTACTACGTATCAAATGGGCCAAATTGCGCTTTGAACCTAAAGAAATTCCAAACTTCATCGGCTGAAAATGACACACGGATAGGTATAAATCACCCTGTTACGCATTTTGTAACGTATACCCTTTTCCTGAAATCCTTCACCCGAGCGATAAACACATGTTCTCATTTCTATCAAAAAAACGGTCTGACCGCTCCCGACAGACTGTTCTTCTATCGGCTGCCAGTCTGGTAGTGGGTGGTCTTTTCGTAGGAGCTTATCAGAATCGCAACCTTAACAAAGCGTCGGAATCGTATCTGACGAATTTGTTCGCGAAACTTGGCGACGATGATAAGCACGATCCCAAATATGCCGTTGGTAGCTTGAACATTGCGCCGGGGCTTGAGGCTACGCTCTTTGCTGCCGAACCCATGCTGACCAATCCAACCAATATCGATGTTGATGCACGGGGGCGCGTTTGGGTTTGTGAAGCGTACAACTATCGCCCAGCCATCAACGGAAACCCGACCAAAAAAGAAGGCGACCGGATCGTGATTCTGGAAGATACCAACGGCGATGGAAAGGCCGATGAAAGTAAAGTATTTTATCAGGGCCCCGAACTTGAATCACCATTAGGTATCTGGGTGCATGGCAATAAAGTTATCGTTTCGAATAGCCCGAATGTTTGGGTATTTACCGATGAAAATGGCGACGATAAAGCCGATAAAAAAGAACTACTTTTTACCGGAATCGGTGGCGAACAGCATGACCACGGCATGCACACGTTTGTGTTTGGGCCTGACGGAAAATGGTATTTCAATTTTGGAAACTCGGGCGAGCAATTGCTCGATAAAGATGGTAATGCGATTACGGACGTAGCCAGTGGAAAAACTATCAACAAGCAAAATTTCAAGCAGGGCATGGTGTTTCGCTGCGATCCTGATGGAAAGAACGTAGAGCTGCTGGCACAAAACTTCCGCAACAATTACGAAATAGCTGTCGATTCATATGGTACGATGTGGCAGTCTGACAACGACGATGACGGGAATAAAAGCGTTCGGATTAACTACGTAATGGAATACGGAAATTACGGTTATACCGACGAGATGACGGGAGCGGGCTGGCAGGCAAACCGCGATAATCTTGAATCCGAAATTCCGTTACGTCACTGGCACCTGAACGATCCCGGGGTAGTACCGAATCTGCTTCAAACCGGAGCCGGTTCGCCAACCGGAATCATTGTTTACGAAGGGAAATTATTGCCCGAAGTTTTCCGAAATCAAGTAATTCACTGTGATGCTGGCCCTAACGTAGTACGTTCGTATCCGGTGCAAAAGCAGGGTGCTGGCTATAAAGCTGAGATCGTGAACCTGCTCGAAGGGGCACGTGATCAGTGGTTTCGCCCGGCCGATGTATGCGTAGCGCCCGATGGTTCGCTGATTATTGCCGACTGGTATGATCCCGGTGTGGGCGGCCATCAGGCTGGCGATCAGAAACGGGGACGTATTTACCGAGTTGCTCCACCCAACTCCCCTTACACAATTCCAAAACTAGACGTATCGACAACCGAAGGAGCAATAGAAGCCTTGCAAAGTCCCAGCATGGCATTCCGCTACGCGGGTTGGCAGAAACTGCACGGCATGGGAAAAAAAGCCGAAAAAGCGCTGGCGAAACTGTACAAAACGTCAGATAATCCACGCATGAAAGCACGGGCGTTGTGGCTACTGAGTCAGTTGGATAAAGGCACAAAACATATTGAATCGGCACTGAAAAGCGACAATCCAGATATACGTATCACGGCATTACGTGCCGCTCGCGAGCGTAAACTTGATATTATTCCCTATGTAAAACAGTTGGTTAAAGACCCTGATCCACAGGTACGTCGAGAATGTGCCATAGCACTACGTCGGAGTACATCGGCTGATGCACCCGCACTCTGGTCGCAACTGGCCAGTCAGTACGACGGTCAGGATCGCTGGGCGCTGGAAGCACTCGGAATCGGTGCCGATGGAAATTGGGATACCTACTACACGGCATGGGCAAAGCAAGTTGATCCGTTGGCTAATGCCGCTGGTAGAGATATTGTCTGGCGGGCCCGTACCAAAGAATCGGTGCCCTTGCTGGCAAAGCTGGCAGGTGATGCTTCGGTTGATCTGAACCAGCGACTACGTTATTTCCGGGCTTTTGATTTTAACCCCGGTGCTACTGAAAAATCGAATGCACTATTGGGAATTCTGCAAGCTAATAGCGGCTCTACCGGAGCGCCGGCCGCCGACGTAACAAAACTGGCGCTACGTCACCTCGACCCGGCCTTTGTAAAAAATTCCTCGGTGGCTACAGAAGCACTGGCAAAAGTCATGGCCGACGTTTATGGAAAGCCCGAATATATTGAACTGGTCTCTCGCTACGAACCAACTTCAGAAAACGAACGGCTCAAGCAATTAGCTATTCAAAAGGCAATGGACGGTATGGGTCGTGATGCGGCTCGTCAACTTCTTAAACAACAGGGTGCTACGTTGGTGTGGGGTGTGCTGAACGGCAGCGACGCCGAAGCCGCTACCAATATGCTCATTGCGCTACGTCGGGTTGGCAACAAAGAATCCATCAATATGCTGAAAACAGTAGCTCTGGATGAGAAACGTTCGGCTCCACTACGTCGGGAAGCAACTCGTTCCTTGGGTGGTAGTGGCGAAGGGGCCGATATGGTATTGGCGTTGTTGAAATCGGGCGATATTAAAGGCGATTACAAAAAAGCGGCTGTGCAGGGTGTTAGCAACGACTGGCGTCGGAATATTCGGCAAACGGCAGCCACTTATCTGGATGGTAGTCAGGGCGCAGGCGGTAAAAAACTTCCGGCTATGGACGAACTATTAGCCATGACTGGCGATGCCTCAAAAGGGCTAAGTGTCTTCAAAAATAACTGCTCTATCTGCCATCAGGTCAACAGCGATGGGCAGGATTTCGGCCCGAAATTATCTGAAATCGGTTCTAAATTGCCCAAGGAAGGCCAATATCTGGCTATTTTGCATCCCGACGCCGGTATTAGCTTTGGCTTTGAAGGCTGGGACGTGAAATTTAAAGACGGTAGTTCAATGACGGGTATCGTGTCGAGTAAAACCGAAACCGACCTGCAAATGAAGTTTCCGGGAGGGGCCGTGCAGAATTACAAAATGGCCGATGTGGTTTCGATGAAACAAATCGACTCGTCGATGATGCCCGCCGGTTTACAGGAAGCCATGAGTACGCAGGAATTAGTGGATTTAGTAGAATATCTAGCAAGTTTAAAACGCAAATAAAACCGAGATTTAACGGATTGATGGATTAAGCTGATTTTGTTGATGGATAAAACTGCTTCTTGAAGCGAAAACAAAATCTGTTTGAGTCCATCAATCTGTTAAATCCCGGTTCTGAAACCATCATGCAACGACGCAACTTTGTAAAATCGACTTTCGGACTGGCAGGAGCTGCCGTCGCAGGCGAATCTGTAGCCGGAAACTGGCATTCCCAGCCTAACTTTTTGGCCAAAAATAATTTTAAGCTAAAATACGCTCCGCACTTCGGTATGTTCGAAAACAGTGCAGGTAAAGACTTGATCGACCAGCTCAAATTTATGGCCGATATGGGTTTTACGGCACTGGAAGATAACGGCATGATGGGACGTGATGCAGCAACGCAGGAAAAAATTGCTAAAGAAATGGCCCGGCTCAATATGGCGATGGGCGTTTTTGTGCTTGATAAAGGCGGAAACAGCCAGAATACACTGGCGGCTGGCAAACAGGAATTCGTCGATATTTTCCTGAATGGTTGTCGGAAAGCGGTAGAAACGGCCAAACGGGTTAACGCCAAATTCACGACAGTTGTACCCGGCGATTTTGAACGGAATTTGCCGATTGGTATCCAGACAGGTCACGTTATCGATGCGCTACGTCGTGGGGCCGATATTCTGGCTCCCGCTGGCCTGACAATGGTATTGGAGCCGCTCAGCGATACGCCAAACCTGTTCCTGCGCACGTCCGATCAGACGTATGAAATCTGCCGCGCGGTGAACAGTCCAGCCTGTAAGATTCTGTTCGATATCTATCACATGCAGAAGAACGAAGGCCACATTATTCCGCACATTAACTGGTGCTGGAGCGAAATCGGCTATTTCCAGATTGGCGATAATCCGGGACGTAAAGAACCAACAACCGGCGAAATCAACTATAAAAACGTCTTTAAATACATTTACCAGAAGCAAAAGGCCGAAAACAAAGAGTTTATCTTTGGGATGGAACACGGCAATTCGCAACCGGGTAAAGACGGTGAAGTGGCGTTGATTAAAGCTTACGTTGAATCAGATAGCTTTACGGTTTAGTTTACCTGATTTGGTAAAAGACCTTTAATGAAAACGGGTAATCAGGAGTCTAATTGACTAATCTGATTACCCGTTTTTTTGACGTAAATGTCTTTCCTAGAGAACAACAACCGAGTTCTCTTCGCTCGATATACCGCTGGCTACGTATTTATCAGCAGCCCAATCGTTTTCCCATTTCGTGCCATCGAGCACGTAACGGTATTGATACTCACCTCCTACAGGCAGTTCGACGGTTGTTTTGTATGAACCATCTTTTTGCTTTTTCAGGACCTGAGAGCTAGCGTCCCAACCATTGAACTCACCGGCCAGGGCGACCGTTTTAGCACCGTTGACGGCCTCAGCCGACAATTCAAACGTTACTTTTGCAAGGGGTTTGCTTTTGAGAAATTGTTTGGCAACTGCCATAGAGGTTGACTTTTAGTTTCAATACAAAGTTATAATACAAAATAAGCAATATCATAATTATCAGAGTATTATGCTTTAATATTCTTCTAAAAATTCTAATTAATATATTTTGTTTTATAAACTCGTATCTAAAAAACGTCCTATTTTGTGGTCTTGCTAAAACTGATTTAGTAGCTTTTAACGGCTTTTACGGTTGTTTATGTGTCCCTTGTTTATACAATTCTGTTTATATAATTACATGGCCAACGTAACACATCGTTAACCACATCAATAGCCTTGTTCAGCCGTTTGGCATACGAGCCGGAAATGAACTGATACGTTAGCTTTCGCTTGTCGAGTTCTTCACGAAACCAAATCAGCATTTCTTCCCGCCGATGACCCTGATCGCGCAAACTGTCGGCTACCCACGCTACATCGGTGTCCAGTAAAATATACGTATCATACTGAATACTACGTTCCAGCGTGGTCAGTTCGGGAGGAATCTGATTGAAATAAATTTCGGAATAAATCTGCGTGGTAATCAAGTCTGTATCGCAGAATAAAACTCGGTTAGCGGTACGTTCAGCGGCTTTTACGGCATCGGTCTGAGCACGCCCAATCTGGATAATATCATCTATAATAAACGCATTAGACGTAATGAAGTTACGCGCCATTTCCAGTACGTACTGCGTTCGATAGGCTACTGCCAATTGTTGTGCGAGTGTAGTTTTTCCCACACTTTCGGGACCGAATAGACAGACTTTCTTGACGAAAAATGGCCGTACTACGTTGGGTATGAATTCCCAATAGTGCGCAGGTTGCTGCCGAATCAACGTAGCCGAAACGGGAACCTGCTGTCGGGGCGGATCGAACGGAACGTAGCGTAAACCAGAATGATGCGCCAGCGGAATTGCGTATTCCTCTGAGGCAAAAAAGACGCTTACCTTCGGAAAACGCTGTTTAATGAAATCGGCCCATAATCTGGTAGCTTCCCAGAGCGGCAACGTTGGGTCATGAAAATCGTCGGCTGCCGTAACAACTTCAATGGTTGGGTAAGGAGCGAGCAACTCAGTGAGCCAGCCAAGGCGTAACGTAGCGTCAATAACATCATCAGGCGCAACGGTCATCGACACAATCAGATGATCACACTGTTTTCGGGCGAAATCAATTAGAGCCAGATGTCCGTTATGGACCGGCATAAACTTCCCGAAAACCAATCCCGTTGTCATGTTTGTTTGTCTGTACTACCTACAAAAGTAAGCGCAGATGTATAACCTGTTTGCAGACAAGCTATTTCTTCACAAAAAGATAGTCGCCTGTGCCGAAAGGGTTGAGTATGAGTTGGGTGGAATTGACAGAAACAATTTGCATCAACCGCCCATACGTTGACGACATGCACAGGGCTCTGATGCGTACTGAATTGCTTTCGATAGAATAATCTCCGCCACCACAACCTAAGAAAGCATAATCGACGGGTTTTGTATTTTCGTAACTCTCCGTGAAGCTTCCGTCGTTTCGGAACGTAATGAACACCCCTTTGTCGGAAGGTACAGTAATTTGTGTACAGCTCGAACCGGTAGAGGGCATACAATACGTAAGCAATTGCCATTTGCCGACAAGCTGATTATTGGCCGGAACTGCGTCGTCGGATGGAGAACAGGCCAATCCGGTCATCAGGAAAAGGAGAATGAGGATATACTTCATCGTTGAGAGGATTTAGAAATAAGACCCCGAAATTATCCGAAGCGTTGTACGAATCCGATATAAATTCCGCCAGATATTAACTACTTACAGCCGGTTTCTGGTCAGACCTTTCCACTTATCAACTCTAACGATACGTTACTGATTTATTGATCAGTTTTACAGATAGTTAGCTATTCCGACATCTCACTTCCTCGATCATGAATCAGAAACTCCGCCACTTCCTGATCCTTTGCTGGTTACTGGTAGGTAGTTTACCAATACGGTGCTTTTCACAGGCATACACGCCCGAAACGGTGCCGAATCCGAAGCAGGAACGTAGTAGTCACTACGTTAGCAATCCCGATAAGATCCTGTCGGCATCCGTCGTAAAAGAAATTGATACGATGCTGGGCGCGCTGGAAGATTCGACAACGGCGCAGGTTGCGGTTGTCTGCGTGAATTCTATCGGAGAAGCGGTTCCCAAAGATTTCGCTACTACGTTGTTTCGCAAGTGGGGGCTGGGCTATAAGAATAAAAACAACGGTTTGTTGATTCTGCTGGTAAACGATCAGCACCGGATTGAGATGGAAACCGGGTATGGGCTGGAAGGCGTTTTGCCGGATGCGATCTGTAAACGGATTCAAACTCAGTACATGATTCCCCACGCCAAAGAAGGAAACTTCGACAAAGCGATACAGGCGGGTGTGGAACAGGTTATTTATATTCTCACGACACCCGAAGCTAAAGAGGAAGTTTACGATGAATCGAAGTATGAGCCTGAGCCCTATCACGGCGTAAGTGCTGGGGGAGTGATGGTCTTGTGTATGTTGTTCGCCATTTTTCTGACGCTGGTGAAGCTTTTTATGGTATGGTTGAAATCCAGCGATGCCACCACAACCAGTATTGAACAGGCAATCTCAAAATCAAGATTGACCAGATGGAGCTGGGGATTTTTTCTGTGTATACTGATGCCAATACTACTTGGCTCGCTTTTTATTCAGCTTCGCGAGCAGGGACTGCTGCCCGGCTGGCAGGTTCTTGGCATACTGTATGCCTACATGTGTCTGGTGCTTTGGGAAGCGCGTTGGCGTCGACTCAAAAAATTTAGAGAACTTTTCGGTTCTATGTCGGAGCAACAGCAATATGATCGCTGGAAGCTGGCTATGGCAACGGGATGGTTTAAAGCGATCCTTTTTCCAATACCGTTCTGGCTGGTAAAACAGCAGGATAACCAATGGCTCAATACGTTACGAAATCATCCACGACGTTCGGCTGACGGGCATGAACTGACCAAATTAGATGATCGTGAAGAGTTAGGGTTTCTGACTGATTATCAGCAGGTAGAGCAACGCCTAAAAACGGTCGATTACGATGTGTGGCGGAATCCGATTCACAACGTCACCGAAACGATTGGCTATGAAAATCTGAAAGATGCTACGTATCATCGCTGTCGAAAATGTTACTCACGCACTATGCATTTTACCGAAAGCCGGGTTGTGGCAAACGCTACGTATGAGCGTGAAGGACGTAGCATCAAAAATTACAAATGCGAAGCCTGTGGTCATCAGGAAGAAACGGCGCATGTGATTGCCAAACGAACGGTAAGTTCGTCAAGTAGTTCATCGTCAAGTTCTTCATCGGGCAGTAGCTATAGTTCGTCAAGCAGTTATTCGGGTGGTTCCTCAAGCAGTTGGGGTGGCGGAAGTTCAGGTGGCGGAGGCTCGGGTAGTAGCTGGTAATAGACTGACGCATCCATCGAATGAAATTCTCTTTTCAGAAAATACTGGCTTACTCGCCATTGGCCGCGATAGTCGCCCTGTTACTGGGTTGCAGCGAAAGCATACGTAGCGGCTACCATATCGAGGATAATCAGGTTGTGCTGTACACCGGCTTTCCAGCGCAGCGATCAGTGGTCAAGGATGCTGATGTCGATACGTTTTCGGCTATTAACAAGCAATACGGTAAAGACAGCAAGCACGTTTTTTATCGGGGAACGATCATTCCGAAAGCTGATCCCGCTACGTTTGTTCATCTGGCTGGCGACTATACGAAAGATCAAGCAAACGGCTATTTTCAGGATCAGCATATTAGTGACGATGGTGCCCATTTTGCAATCGTACCCAACCCCGCCGAAACATCAACCAACGTAACGGCTGAAGGAATTGCCTATGCCCGCGATAACCGTTACGTGTATCGGTCAACAGAAATTGTGGATGGCGCCGACCCTGCTACGTTTGCTGTTGTGCCGATGTTTAACGGTTACTACGTTACGTATGATCGCCGATACGTCTACTCTCGCGATCAGCCAATTGATGGAGCGAACGGGTCGTCGTTTCGAAAAATAACCGAGCTGGTCTTTACAGACGGTCGCAACGTATGGGGGCTTGCGGTGGGGAAAGATACGTACTGGAATCGAATGACTGCTGTAGATATTATGTCTCTGAAAAGTGCGGGTACCTATTATGCGCAGGATAAAAAGCACATTTATCTGGGAAACGACCAGCTCGCAGAGGCTGATCCTGCTACATTCATAGAAACCGGCTATTTGACCGGAAAAGATAAAAACGCTACGTATCAGTCGGGCCAACGCTCTGCCCACTAATTGTTGTTTGCGTATGACTAATGCTGGCGATGCTTCAACAAACAGGAGCAATGACGAACTAATTATCACCCCGCGAATACTAGAAGGTATCTGGAAATGTCTTGATTGGCATGGCTTGTTTATGCAGAATCTGGATGCACCGTCTGTAGATGAGTTTTTAGCCCATTATACCCATCCTGTACAATGCCTGACTTTAGAATGGGCCGACAATCTCAATCGGTTAACATATCTGTATGATTTGAGCATAAATCAGGCTCAGGTTACACCTGCCATTGCACCTTATGCGAGACGGGTAAACGAAGCCAATCAATATCTCTGGAAAATTCTACGCCCTGAATGGCTGGAAGCGAACGGAAACTGGATGCCAATTTGGTTCAAAGCTGCGGAGTACTGGGATATAGCTCCAATAAAATTCATATTGGAACAAGGTTTTGATGTGAACACAATCGATGAATCGGGAAAGATCGCCTTATTTTATGCTGTAGGTCCGTTTGGCGGAAGGCTGGAACTGGTAGAATTACTGGCAGAAGCGGGTGCCAACTTTAACCTTCCCGGTAATACAATTGATATTCTTTTAGAGCGAAGTCAGGAAGGGATTCTGGGACGTATCGAAATGGAAAATGCCGCTTTGATTGACGCTTATTTACGTAATATGTAACCAGTTATAACTTTTCTCAGGTGTAGTTGAACTGGAGTTTATTTATAGCTCAATATTGTCTTTTGTTAACAAAATATTAACTATCTTGCCAGTAGGTCTGCAGAACAAAAAACGCCGGCCTCAACCGGACCGGCGTTTCTAGTTTCTTTCTTAACTTAAACGCTGTTTAGGCGTCAGCCTAATGACATCAACAACAGGGCAGTAGTTGCATTTCGATGCTACTTGTATGATAAGCGGTTAAATAAGCCTACAGGTGGTCGAAATCACGATGCCGGAGCCCCAGGTTCCGGCATTTTTTTGCCGTATGAAAAGGTTTGGATAGCCTCTATAGTTCTATTGAACAATTTCCATAGTTTTGTTGTACACATCAATGATTTTAGAGTACGGGCTTAACGGCCAAACAATGCTATTGTGACCTTTAGCACGGCTTGCCATTTTTTGTGGATAATGTCATAACTCATTCTCGAATGAATGCGTTATCTCTGTATACCCTTAACCGATACGTCCTATATGAAAACTCCATCTGCTGTAAGTACTCACCCCTGGCTTCGGTTTTATCCCAAGGAAGTTCCTACCGAAATAAATCCTGATGCTTATCCTTCATTAGCCGCATTACTGGAAGAGGGGTGTCATCGATTTGCGGACAAGCCGGCTTATGCCTGTATGGGTAAACAGATTACGTTTCGCGAACTGGATAAATTATCGGCACAGTTTGCATCGTTTCTGCAAAATGCGCTTCATCTGCAGAAAGGAGATCGATTAGCAATTCAAATGCCCAATACGTTGCAGTACCCGATTGCTATGTTTGGCGCACTGCGAGCCGGTCTGGTGGTCGTTAACACGAATCCGCTCTACACTCCGCGTGAGATGCAGCACCAGTTTAAAGACTCTGGTGCCAAAGCCATCGTGATTTTGAGCAACTTCGCGAATAATCTGGAGAAAATTCTTGACCGCACCGACATTCAGCACGTTGTTGTAACGAGTTTGGGCGATTTGCTTGGATTCCCTAAAAAGCAGATCGTGAATGCAGTAGTGAAGTATGTCAAGAAACTGGTTCCCGACTATAACCTGCCTGATGCCATTTCATTTAGTGAAGCATTAAGTCGGGGAGCTACCCAGCCGTTCCGACCTGTCGATATTATTAGTTCTGATCTGGCCTTTGTTCAATATACGGGTGGAACTACCGGAGTTTCGAAAGGCGCCATGCTGACACATAGGAATATTATCTCCAATGTTGAATGTCAGCATTACTGGATGATGCCCGCGCATATTCCTAATGGTGAAGGAATTATCGTAGCGGCTCTTCCACTCTATCACGTGTATGCTCTGACAACCAATGCTTTGGCATCACTGAAAAGTGGTTCCATGAATTTGCTTATCACCAATCCGCGTGATTTGAATGCCTTCATCGACGATCTGAAAAAATATAAAATAACCGCCTTTACAGGGGTCAATACACTGTATAATGGTCTTCTGAATCACCCACGTATCGGTGAGGTAGATTTTAGCTACCTAAAAGTTACGTCGGCGGGTGGTATGGCTTTACAAACTGCCGTTGCTGAACGTTGGACCAAACTGACCGGTAACACGCCATGCGAAGGCTATGGATTAACCGAAACATCGCCGGTTTTGTGCTCAAATCCGATTGATGGTACGGTACGTGTTGGTACAATTGGCATCCCGTGGCCGAGCACCGAGATGAAAATCATTAACGAAGATGGTACGGATGCACCCATGGGCGAACCCGGCGAAATTGTTGCCCGTGGGCCACAGATATTCAAAGGATATTACAATAGACCCGAAGAAACGGCCAAATCTATGCTTGGCGATTGGTTTAAAACGGGCGATGTGGGTGTAATGAATGAAGACGGATTCTTCAAGATCGTAGACCGGAAAAAAGATATGATTCTGGTATCGGGTTTCAACGTGTATCCGAACGAAATTGAGGACGTAGTAGCGCAGTGTCCCGGCGTAATGGAAGTTGCCTGTATTGGTGTTCCTGACGAAAAATCGACGGAAGTGGTGAAGATTTTTGTGGTTAAAAAAGACCCCGAACTTACCGCAGAAGCCATAAAAGCCTATTGCCGCGAAAACCTGACGCCGTACAAAATTCCCCGTATGATCGAGTTCCGCAATGAACTACCCAAATCGAACGTAGGAAAAATCCTACGTCGGCCATTGCGGGATGAAGAAATGGAAAAACTGAAGAAGAAATAAATACTACGTTCCCTGCTACGTATCAGCATAAACCTGTTGATACGTAGCAGGGAACGTAGTATAATTAACCTGCCATAGCCGCAGTTGAATCAAGTGTTAATAGCTCCTGCTGAAACCCCTTCACCTGTTTAATAAAGCGGCTGGCTTTTCGACGAGACACTTCTACTCGGTCGCCATTTACCATACTCACGCTCAATTGCTGTTCTTCGGGATGAAACGCTTCCAGATACAGAAGGTTGATGATATTCTTTTTGTGAGGCCGCACAAAGAGTTTGGGCGATAACCGTTCTTCCAATTTTTTGAGGGTTAGCGATACCATCAATCGGCTACCATCAATGAAATGAAATAAGGTGTAATTGCCTTCGCCTTCGAGCCGTACGATCTGGTGCATTGGCATTTTTCGGCGGCAACCCCAGAAAGGAAGTGTTAAATCGGGTAAGGCAAACTGATTGGCCAGTTCTTCTACATGACCAACAATTAGCGGTTTCGCTAGTAGTCTTTTTCGCATAGTATGGATTTTGTGGTGTGAATAATGCGATACGACGACAATGTTTCGTGTTACCGAAAGTTGCTAACGTATTCGCTGTAGCAAGTTTACACAAAATTCATTATCAATCAATTGAGTGTCTAAAAAAAATATTTTGATAATATACGCACTGCGCTATTAGCCCAACCTTACCTCACTATATCCGACTATAACGAACTTATTGAGTAGCTTTAAACTTGAGAAAGCATAAGACAAGTTATACGAATAAGCATGGCATCCCTTCTTGATTTGGTTGGCAATACGCCCCTGGTAGAATTGAATCGCTTAAACCCGAATCCCAACGTAACGATATACGGTAAGCTGGAAGGGAATAATCCCGGTGGCAGTGTGAAAGACCGCGCTGCTGCCAGCATGATTCAGGGAGCCATTGACCGTGGCGAATTAAAACCCGGTATGAAATTGATTGAAGCGACAAGCGGAAATACTGGCATTGCTCTTGCCATGATTGCGCGGCTTTACGACATAGAAATAGAACTGATTATGCCCGAAACTTCCACCCGTGAGCGTGTGCTAACCATGGAAGCCTTTGGGGCCAGCGTTATTCTAACCGAAACGATGGAAAGTGCCCGCGATTTTGCCGAAGCACAGGTAGAAAAAGGGGGGTATCTGATGCTCAACCAGTTTGCTAATCCTGATAATTATCTGGCACATTATCGAACAACAGGTCCCGAAATCTGGCGCGATACATCCGGAAAGATTACGCACTTCGTTTCGTCAATGGGTACAACGGGTACCATTATGGGTACGTCGCGATATCTGAAAGAACAAAGTGCTGATATTCAAATTGTTGGTTGCCAACCAACCGACGGTTCGTCGATTCCGGGCATTCGGAAATGGCCAATTGAATACCTTCCAAAGATTTTTGAGCCTCAACGTGTCGATCGGGTTATGGAAATATCGACCGAAGATGCTACGTTAATGACCCGTCAGCTGGCGAGTGTTGAAGGCGTATTTGCGGGCATGAGCAGTGGTGGAGCAGTACATGCGGCTGTGCAACTGGCTAAAGAACTGGAATCGGGTGTAATTGTCTGTATCATCTGCGACCGGGGCGACCGATATCTATCGTCTGATCTATTTGGTTAACGTAGTAACCGCCTGACTAGATTAATGAAATAAAAATTCGACGTACCGTGAAGGCCGTTCGGTCGAACTGTATCTTTGTGGTATGTACAAGCGAATCATCCTGCCGTTACTTTTTCGCATCGATGCGGAAACCATTCACCACACCGTTTCAAGCCTATTAAGATTTATACTGGCCATCCCTGGTTTATCAGCCATTTGCCGTAAGTACTACGTTGTCAACGACAAACGGTTGGAACGTACCGTTTTTGGTATTACGTTCCCGAACCCAGTAGGTATGGCGGCTGGTTTTGATAAAAACGCCGAATTGATCAGCGAACTGAGTGATTTGGGCTTTGGCTTCGTAGAAATTGGCACGGTTACACCACGCCCTCAGCCCGGCAATCCGCGCCCACGTTTGTTCCGGCTGAAGCCTGACGGTGGTCTTGTCAATCGAATGGGTTTCAATAACAAAGGCGCTTCGGTAGCGGCCGAACGCTTACGTCGTTTTGCGCAGACTCGTGGTGATAGGCAGGTTATTGTGGGCGGTAATATTGGTAAGAATAAAGATACACCGAATGAAGAAGCACTGAACGATTACCTGCTGAATTTTCGGGAGTTGTTTGATACGGTCGATTATTTTGTCGTTAATGTAAGCTCTCCTAATACACCTGGTTTGCGCGATTTGCAGGAACGAGAACCCCTGACACGACTACTGAGTGCTATTCAATCAGAAAACAAACAGCGCTCAACACCCAAGCCGATTTTATTGAAAATTGCTCCAGATCTAACCAATGGTCAGTTAGACGATATCATCGCTATTGTTGCCGAAACGGGTATTGCGGGCGTAATCGCAACGAATACAACCATCAGCCGAAGCGGATTGAAAACGGAGGCAAGGGATATAGAACAAATAGGTGCTGGTGGAGTTAGCGGTCGCCCACTCCGAGATCGGGCTACTGAAGTGATTCGTTATTTGCACCAACAATCGGGCGGGGCGTTCCCAATTGTTGGGGTTGGTGGTATTTTTTCGCCCGAAGATGCGCAGGAAAAACTTGATGCTGGAGCCAGCCTGATTCAGCTATACACAGGTTTTATTTATGAAGGCCCTGGTGTGGCTCGCCGTATCAATCGGACGCTTCTGAAGAATAGTGTAGACAAACGGATATCAGAAACTTTTATCAATTCGTAGAATAATTTATTGGCTAAATATTTTCCGTTTGTCTACAAAAATCTGGGTTTATACACAGTTTCTTCGTAGATTTTCGTTGAAATCCTGAACATTTAGCTGCCGCTATTGCCCTGACCCAACGTATGGCACAACCGACTACTCCACCCCGGCAGAACACAATCCGTCGACCCACTGAACGTAATGATCCACGGATGCCAAGGCCAAAACCATCGGTGTCCAAACCAAAAGGGCCATCGTTTAACTGGGGTGCTGCTCTTGACCGATGGTTTACCGATCAGCGTTCAACCTTAACCCTGGGTGCCCTCATGATGGTTATTGCCATCGGGTTATTATTTGCCTTTGTTTCATACCTGATCAATGGCTCTGCCGATCAAAGTGTAGTAGGGGCCGCTTTTTCCGAGCCGCTGAGCGAATCGGGTACAGAAGCCCGTAATTGGGCGGGCGTTGTTGGAGCTTATATTGCCCATGCGTTCGTATTCCGATGGTTTGGAGTAGGTGCACTGGCCTTTCCGTTCATTGTATTTCTGGCGGGCTATAAGCTTACATTCCGGCGGGAATTGGTTCCGTTGAGCCGGGTCACAACAGCACTGCTTTTTACTGCTCTCTGGACCAGTCTATTATTAGGTTATGTTGTATTAGTGACCGATTCGGTACAGACATCCAGTGTCTGGTGCGGAGGGCTGGGTTACGAAACCAACGTAGCACTCTATGGCCTCATTGGTTGGGGAAGTCTGGTATTCATCATCTTTATTTTCTTTGTCTTTATTGTCTATTTTGTTGATATCCGTTCAATCAGCTTGCCTCAATTTTCAATGCCGTCGCGTCCGCGACCTAATCGAAAATCGTCGGATCCATTGCAGACCTATGAAGAGAGCGAGTATGATGACGAAGATGAACTAGTTGACGATGACGAACAAGCTGATGAAATACGCTCGTCGGAGGCACGTAATGCCTTTAGCCCTATCGTAAACCAAGACCATTCCAGCACTGATTCTACCAATAGGACGGATAATACCAATCGGCCCAATGGTAACCCCTTACCGAATACACCTGAACCAACAGCGTCAATGGCTGAAACTGTGGCCAAAACCACTGGCGTTACGTTGACGATTAAAAATCGGGATGCGGTTGTAGACGACAATGACGTAAATGACGAACAAACCGAAACCCCTGCGTCAGCATTTGAACCTGATCCATTCGAAAACGATGATCTGGTGTCGGTTCATGGTCTCTATGATTCTACACTCGATTTGCCGCAGTATCAATACCCGACGAATAACCTGTTGACCGATTACCAGAATAACCGGAAAGCGCAGGTGTCGGACGATGAACTGACGGCAAACAAAGAACGTATCGAAACCACGCTACGTAATTTCGGTATCGAAATCGATTCGATTCAAGCGTCTATTGGGCCAACTGTTACGTTGTATGAAATCGTGCCAGCCAAAGGGGTGCGTATTTCAAAAATCAAGAGTCTCGAAGACGATATCGCCTTAAGCTTGTCGGCGCTGGGCATACGTATTATTGCCCCGATGCCGGGTATGGGAACCATTGGTATTGAGGTACCCAATAAAAACCGCGAAATGGTGTCGATGCGCTCTGTAATTATGAGCGATGTGTTCAGTAACAGCAAATTTGATTTGCCTGTTGTACTGGGTAAGACCATTTCCAACGAAATCTACGTAGCCGATCTGGCCAAAATGCCGCACTTGCTTATGGCCGGAGCCACTGGTCAGGGGAAATCGGTTGGCTTGAACGTATTGCTGACATCGCTTATTTACAAAAAGCATCCTTCGCAGTTAAAGCTGGTGCTGGTCGACCCCAAAAAGGTAGAGCTGACGCTGTTCAATAAGCTGGAGCGTCATTTTCTGGCTAAACTGCCCGACTCTGAAGAACCAATCATTACCGATACCAAAAAAGTGGTTAATACGCTCAATTCGCTGTGTATTGAGATGGACCAGCGTTACAACCTGCTCAAAGATGGGGGCTGTCGGAATCTGAAAGAATACAACGCGAAGTTTGTGAAACGTCGGTTAAATCCCGAAAAAGGTCACCGCTTTCTGCCGTATATCGTGCTCATTATTGATGAGTTAGCCGATTTGATGATGACGGCTGGTAAGGAGGTTGAGCAACCTATTGCCCGGCTGGCCCAGTTAGCTCGTGCTATCGGCATACACCTTGTTGTGGCAACGCAACGTCCGTCGGTAAACGTCATTACGGGTTTGATCAAAGCGAACTTCCCCGCCCGGCTCTCGTTTAAGGTAACCTCCAAGATTGACTCTCGTACGATTTTAGACACAGGTGGCGCTGAACAACTGGTGGGAATGGGCGATATGCTGCTTTCATCAAACTCCGACATTATCCGCCTGCAATGTCCGTTTGTCGATACGAACGAAATCGAAGAAATTTGCGAATTTGTAGGTAATCAACGTGGCTACGATGATGCTTATGCATTACCCGAATTTGTTGGCGATGATGGTGGTCAGAACGACGATAAAGACGTAGACTTAGGCAATCGCGATCCAATGTTCGACGAAGCTGCCCGGCTTATTGTTATCCATCAGCAGGGTAGTACGTCGCTAATTCAGCGTAAACTCAAGCTGGGGTATAACCGGGCTGGTCGCTTAGTCGATCAGTTAGAAGCTGCCAAAATTGTAGGTCCGTTTGAAGGAAGCAAAGCACGCGAAGTATTGGTGCATGATCTGCAAATGCTGGAAGAGTTGTTGAAGCGACTAAAAGGTGAATAACCTTTTGGCCGGTTTCGAACAATCATTAAACTTTTCAGGTGATTTTTGGTCTTTGTTAAAACAACAAAGCTGATTGACTATTAACCTGAATTGTCATTAAACACGATGAGAAAAAATCTGATTGGGTATTTGCTAGGTAGCTTATTTTTACTGGCATCACCCGCTTTTGCGCAGAAAGACAAACGGGCTCAGGCTATTCTGGATGCGATGAGTAAACAATATAAATCGCTGAAATCCTATCAGGCATCTTTCAATTATTCCAACACCGGAGCGGGCGCAAAAGAGTCAGTTAAAGGTGATTTGATGGTGAAAGGCGAAAAGTTCCGACTCGCCTTAGGCGATCAGGAAGTTTTTACCGACGGACAAACGATGTATACCTACCTCAAAGAATCGAACGAAATGAATGTACAGGATTTTGAGAAAGGCAATACAAGCGAACTTAATCCAACGCAGATTTACAACATATATAAGCAAGGCTTCGACTATAAATTTCTGAAAGAACAGAAACAGGGCAGTCGTACTGTAGAGGTAATTGAATTGACTGCAAAACGCGCCAAAAGTCCGGTCTCAACGGTTCAGCTTTCGGTCGATAAAGTTGATAAGTCAGTCCGGAACTGGCTGATTGTTAACAAGGATGGATCGCGTACTACGTATACCATCACCAAGTTTACGCCAAACGCCAACGTAGCAGATACACAGTTCATTTTCAACAAAGCCAAATATCCGGGTGTCGAAGTAATTGACTTGCGGTAATTGATGATCTTGACAGGCTCCGGCTGTCGATTGAAGCTAGCTAATTGTCGCTAGTGCGACTCCGACATTGGACCTCCGAAGCGGCCGAAGCCTGTCAAGGCATTATACTTTTTCTCCGAATGCTAAATCGCCCGAATCGCCAAGGCCAGGAACGATGTAAAAATGCTCGTTAAGATGGTCATCGATGGCTCCTAGCCAAAGATGACATTGCGGTAGCCGCCGTTGGACGTACTGAACACCTTCAGGGCTGGCAATGATAGCTGCAATGTGGGTTTGTGCCGGAATTCCGTAACGTAGCAGTGCATGATATACTTTTTCGAGCGAACGGCCCGTTGCCAGCATAGGATCGCTAAGAATCAAGACTTTCCCGCTTAAGTCAGGACTAACGATATAGTCCATTGCAATTTCAAAATTTTCACCCTCATCGGCAGGGTAACCTCGATAGGCTCCGGCAAATGCATTCTCAGCCCGATCGAAATAGTTGGCAAATCCCTGATGAAACGGAAGGCCTGCCCGTAGAATAGTGGCCAAAACCGGCTGCTGACGCAATATTTGTGCGTTTGACGTGCCTAATGGCGTTTGCACAGCCGTATTCTGATAAGAGAGCTTTTTGGAGATTTCGTAGGCCATAAGCTCGCCAAGCCGTTCCAGATTTCGGCGGAACCGCAATCGGTCCTGCTGGATTGATACATCACGAAGCTCGGCTATGAACTGGTTGGCCAGAGAGGACTGCTGTGCAAAGACAAACATAGATTGTTAGATACTTTCCCCCTAAATTAGCCGTAAGGTTGGCGTATATCCAAACCAATTACTTAATTTAACGGGCTCATACAGCCCATTGAGTTATCGAACGAAGCGCAGCGGGTTCGAGAAACGTAATGTACATGCGTAGCAACGTTTATCTTTTCTGGTTATTTCTCCTTTCGTTATCTGTTCGGGCGCAAAGCCCATTGGTGCCGCTTAACGCTGATTATTATCATCTTATCGACCGGCTCGAAATTCGTCAGAACAAGTGGGCCGAAGGGTTTCACAGCAGTGTTAAGCCCTATAATCGGCAAAGTGTTATTCAATTGGTCGATAGTCTGTCAGCCCATCCCAGACGCGGCTTTTCAAATACAGATTACTTCAACTTCAACTATCTGCGCGATGATAGCTGGGAATGGGTGACCCGAACGGATTCGGTAGATCGTTTAGATCCATTTACTCGGCATCTGGCAGTGCAAAAAGCACCCGGAGATAGCCGTCAGCCATTACTCAAACATTTTTATCACAAAAAGGCAGATTTTTACAGTTTGCAAACGCCTGATGTTGATCTACACGTAAATCCGGTTTTGTATGTAGGTTTTGGTGCTGATGCCATTTCAAATGAATCCGCAACTCCACCCAACGAGCGAAGGTGGCTTTTTACAAATACGAGAGGGGTAGAAGTTCGTGGCTCAATTGGCGGCAAACTCGGTTTTTACACCTATTTCACGGATACACAGGCAACTTACCCCGAATACATTCAGCAATATGGCGAAACCTATAGCCGAATGAGCGGAACCGAAGGCTCTGCACCGGGTGAAAGTTTTATTAAAAAATTTCGGACAAATGGGGTCGATTATCTATCGGCACGTGGCTACATTACGTTTAATGCCCTTAAAGTCATTAACGTACAATTTGGCCATGATCGAAATTTCTTTGGTAACGGTTTTCGCTCGCTATTTCTGTCCGACAATAGTCCGCCGGCTTTGTTTATGAAGTTTTCGACACGAATTGGCAAAAACATTCAATACACCAATTTGTATTCTCAACTACAGAATACGCAGGCTCCTTTGGCCGAACGGGATAAATTGATCCCGCCTAAGTTCACGGCCATGCACCATTTGAGTATCAATCTGAACGATCACATGAATCTTGGCATATTTGAAGCCGAGGTATTCAGTCGTGACCGAGTTGATTTGAGCTACCTAAATCCAATCATTTTATATCGTTACGTTGAGTCCAGTCAGGGAAGTGCTGACAATGCCTTTGTCGGTATTGATTTCAAAGCCAATTTTCTGTCGCGGTTTCTGGTATATACCCAATTCATGCTGGATGAATTCAGACTACGCCAATTGCTGGAAGCGAAAGGTAACTGGACCAACAAATTTGCATTTCAGCTCGGCGCTAAATACATCGACGCATTCAACGTACCAAATCTCGATTTACAAACGGAATTTAATCTGGCACGGCCATATACCTACTCGCACGAGCGGTCGGCAACTGTCAGTGCCGGACAAACTAACTACGCACATTATAGCCAACCGTTAGCACACCCATTGGGAGCGAACTTTATGGAGGGACTGGGAATTATTCGCTATCAACGCCAAAAGCTATCGGCCAACGGCATTTTTGGCGTTATGATGTATGGGCAGGATACTTCTGATGATGCTAACTACGGTGGTAATATTTTGAAAGATTACAATACTCGTTATCGAGAAGATGGTAACTACATTGGGCAGGGTAGGAAAACGGTTGTTACGTATGCCGATTTGCGAGCCTCATACATGATTCGGCATAATATATTTCTGGAAGGCCGTTACATGTATCGCTTTCAGGACAGCCAGCTACGGGCAAATAGCTATACCGAACACATGCTTCATTTTGGCCTACGCTGGAATATTGGTTATCGAAACTGGGTATTGTAGAAGCGTTGAAAAGTTGTAAAGATATAGGTTTGGAAAGTATGAGTATCGGTATTACTCATTAACTATACAACCAACCCTATACCTTTACAACTTTATAACAATACAACTTTATTAATGCTTGATATCATACGTAACGAACTGACCGAAGCGCAGTCGGTTCTAGACAATTTTCTTAATAACCAGAATAATCTTCTGGCAATCGAACAAGCTGCAACGTTGATGGCCGATGCGTTGAAAAGTGGCCGGAAAATCATATCCTGCGGAAACGGTGGTTCACACTGCGACGCCATGCATTTTGCCGAAGAACTTTCGGGTCGGTATCGCGACAATCGCCGTTCGCTGGCTGCAATTGCTATCTCTGACGTAAGCCATATTTCGTGTGTTAGCAATGATTACGGCTATGAGTTCATTTTTTCGCGCTTTATCGAAGGTTTAGGCAACGAAGGTGATGTCTTACTTGGACTGAGCACAAGCGGAAACTCTGGTAATGTAATACGTGCCGTTGAAGCCGCTCGGGAGAAGGGCATGAAAGTTATTCTACTGACAGGTAAAGACGGTGGTAAACTGGCAGGTAAGGCTGATGTAGAGATTCGTGTGCCACACTTTGGCTATGCAGACCGCATTCAGGAAATTCATATTAAAGTGATTCACCTGTTTATTCTGCTCATCGAAAAGCAGGTTATTGGAACGATTTAGGAGAATCAGAACTGTTTCAGATACGATAGTTTGCCAATAATATGTTGTTCCTGTTGTCGGTCAATGGCACGTAACGAGCCTGCATACGTACCGTGATTATACACTACGTAGAGAAACGACAGCGGTTGAAATTCCCACGATAAACGAATGTTCCAGACGTTTTTGTCGGTATACGTATTGCGCTGGAAAAAGCTGATCAGTTGCAACCGTGGATTAACGGCCATTCGACTTTCTACGCTATAAAGTGAAATATTTCCCGAGTAGCCGCCCACGTTCTGAAAGTTATTCGTCTCACCGATAATTGTAAATGAAGCATGGGGGAGGGGCGAAAGAATAAGCGAGGCCCGGCCATAATTTAGTCGCCCATCGTAGTAAGCACCCGTTTCGGCATTGGTTTGAAACGAAATTTTCTTAGAAGGGTCGGTACTGAACATCAGCACGTAACGAGCGTAGCGATATTTTCCTGAAGTGATTTTCAGACCTAGCGGTCGGTAATCTTCATCGTCGAGCCGTTGAAAGAATACGTTGGTAAACAGCCCCAAATAACCGCCGTTCTGAAAAGCCAGCCAGATGGGATTAAAGCTATACTGGGCTTCCTGTAAATAACCCGTAGAAGCTTTGTGATAGAATTCACCAAAAGCCCCCGGTTCGAAATTACGAATCCACTTAGGGAGCCAGTTTGCCCGATAAACCAGATAAGCCCCCGGCGTTGTAGACACAACGTCGCTACGTGATACGAAACCCATTTCGGGATTGAAATTGCGCGTAATGATCGAATTCGTGAGCCAGGCAACCACTTGATTACTACGGTATAAAAATTTACTATAAGCCGCCAACCCCTGACCACCCGCTCCTGAGTTCATTGAGCCGGAAATCATGGCGTTGTACGACAAAGCCTGATTCAATCGGAAAAATCCATCGATAGCAAGCGTACCATTCTGATAACCAACTGTCGAATCTGTACTATGAACATTTTTCAGCGTAAACAACGTACCGATTCGGTTTTGTTTGCCAATATTCTCAACGTATCGTCCAACAATAAAGTCGGTGGTTGGGCTGTCTTTGATGCCACGTTGGCGAATTACCATACCGCCATAATTTCGGCTGAGTGAGCGATAAACAAGCCGTGCACCAGCATCGATCGGTACAGGCGCACTGGTTCCGTCCGACAAAGTTGCCAGGCCAATGTTTCGGCTGAAAAATGGCTGAATCACCATACTTCCGCCCTCACCTGTGCCTAAATTCCCGGAAAGACCAGCACTAAACAAACTGGCATTTTCGAGGAAGAAAGCTCTACGTTCAGGAAACAGCACCGAGAAGCGTGTTAAGTTATTCACTTGTCGGTCAACATCGGCCTGTGCAAAATCGGTGTTTAGCGTAAGATCGAGAACGGTATTCGGGTTGATAGCCCATTTCAGATCACCGCCGAATTTTAGTTTTGTGATAGGAGCACGGCCAATTTCCGAACCACTGTAACGATCGTCGCTGAGTAATACGTAAGGTTGAACGCGAATATTGGGCGACGGTGGAGGAGGCTTTAAGCCCGAAATCTGCCCCGCATATTCAACCCGGCTAGCCGTAAACGCTCTCGGATAAGGAGACCAGGCTGATAATTCATTGGAATACCGCCGATTCCGAAAGAAATTGATTCCCCACACCTGCGACGAATCGGCACTACGTGCATAACGTAGTGTTTGCCACGGAATTTGTAGTTCAGCCACCCAACCCGAATCGCTTCGACTGGTACGTACTTTCCATAAGCCGTCCCAATCTTCGTCATACAGTAAATCATCGAACGAAAGTAGATCGCGCTGGGTGCCATATGGATTCGTTGCGAAGGTCATTCCATTTCGACGGTCGTTGAAGCCATCAATCACAACGCCGAACTGGTCGTGTGCGCGAAAATTGAAATCGCGTTTGAAGTTGGGCGTACGTAGTGCTTTCCGGCCCAGCGCGTCCCGGTTGACGGCCGCTACGTAGAGAAAATTGCGGTTATATAATACACGCACTTCAGTTCCAAACGTAGCAGGCTTGCCCTGTTGCGGATCTACCTGAACGAACTTGCTAACGGGCGTAGCACGCTGCCAGTCCGCTTCATCCAAACGGCCATCAATTTTGAGTTTCGCGCTTGTCTCGAAAGCCTGAATTTGCTTACGTACCTTGGATGGTTGAAAAATAACAGCCTGCGTTCCTGTTTGAACAGGCATCAGGTTCGATGTATCTCTGGGAATTACAATACTATCCGATTGTGCCGTATTAGGAACAGCCGGTGAAGTTTGTGCTATTGAATGAAATGGAAGGCACGCCAAAAGCCAGCAGAAACGAAACGTACTGGGCAACATAGAAAAGAAGTGGATTAAATCGCCAAAATAGGCATCCACCTCCAGTCATAGTCTATTTTTTCGTTAAACGGCCTGAAAAAGCCTTTTATCGGTTAGCGTCGGTCGGTAACGTATTGATTGCTAGTAATCACCACCAGCACCGCCACCGCCAAAGCTACCACCACCAAAACCTCCGAAGCTGCCTCCTCCGCCACTACTCCAGCCGCCACCGCCAGAGTTACCCCAGCCCGACATGGTTGATGTTGGGAAAAAGACGGGTCCCCATCCTCCTCCGCGATTGCGGTTGTTGCCACCGCCCCCCCGGTTCTTGCGAGAGATAATTATGATTACGATAATGAAGATAATCAGAAAGATAACGAAAGTGCCAATGCCTTCTCCATCGCTATCACTTTTAGGCTCGGCCTTATACTCGCCCCGAGCACGTTGGATGATTTCGGTGGTTGCTTCGTCGAGTCCTTGAAAATAGCGTTCCTGCTTAAAGGCCGGAACAATGGTGTTTGAAATGATACGTTTGGCAATAGCATCCGGAACCGCTCCTTCCAAGCCATATCCGGTAGCAATGTAGATTTTACGCGTTTGTGTAGCCCAGGCCAGCACAAGCCCATTGTTTTTTCCTTTCTGGCCAACGCCCCACTTCCGGCCAACCTGAAAAGCCCAGTCGCCGATCGGGTAAGGCTCGGTTGTTTTTACAATAACAATCGTAATCTGATTTGATGTAGAGTCGTTGTAGGCCTTTAATTTTTGCTCCAATTGTGATCGTTCGCTACCGCTCAGAATACCCACAAAATCATTGACCAGACGAGGAGGGTTTGGTTTGTCAGGAATAACCGCATTCGCTGTGCTACCATCGTCGGTGGCTGTGTCTTGCGCACGTAGTGCCAGCGGAGTCACAGTCAGCAAAAACAGCAGACTGATACGTAGTATATTGACTAAAAAAGGACTATTCACGATGCTAGTGGTCAAACGAAATATCGTCGGGGAGTTCATTGATATCGTCGCTGGCATACGGAAAATAGTGTTTTAACTGCTCTCCGGCCCGCTGAATACCTAAGCTGAGTCCTCCTGCATAATCTCCGGCGGCAAAATAGCGACGAAGTAACTCTTTCGTACTTTCCCAGAAATCGGCAGGAACTTTAGTGTTGATGCCTTTATCGCCCACAATGGCAAATCTCCGATCGACGTGCGCTAGGTAGAACAACACACCATTTTGGTCTTTTGTCTGATGCATACCCAGTTGCGCAAATACATCAATGGCCCGCTGTACGGGATCAGAACTAGAACAATGCGGCTCTACATGTACCCGAATCTCGCCCGACGTAGCTTTTTCAGCCTGCCGGATTGATTCAATAATACGTTGTTGCTCGGCAGGAGTGAACGGGTTTGTCATTTCGATAAGTTATGAGTATGGTTATAAGGTTATTACGTTGAAAAGAGGTAAGCCATACAACGTAACAACCTTACAACCTTATAACTTAAAACTGCACAGTTGGCGCGCTTTGGGCAGCCTGCGATGCCTCGAAGAAACCTTTCACCGGGAATCCAAAAATACCCGCGAAGATGTTGTTGGGGAACGACCGGACCGATTGGTTATATACCTTCACAGCGCCGTTAAAGTCGTTGCGAGATACCGAAATTCGGTTTTCTGTACCTTCCAGTTGCGCCTGCAATTCGGAGAAGTTCTGGGTAGCCTTTAGCTGTGGATAGCTTTCGGCAACGGCCAGCAGTTTCGACAATGAGCCGCTCAACTGATCCTGTGCCGCCTGAAATTTCTGGATATTTTCCGGTGTCAACTGGTCTGCCTTGAGGTTGATACTCGTAGCATTAGCACGCGCCTGAATAACTGCGGTTAATGTACTTTTCTCAAAATTGGCGGCTCCCTGTACGGTACGTACCAGGTTAGGAATCAGATCGGACCGGCGTTGGTACTGGGTTTGCACCTGCGCCCATTTTTCCTGTACGTTGGTATCGTTCTGAACCAGACCATTATAAGAGCTACAGCCATACATGCCCAGAATAAGGGCGATAACGACTACAATAATTAGCGATTTTGACATGGTTTGTAAGAATGCAAAAGGTTGTTACTGGATTCAAAGTTGACAAAACTCGTTAATTTGGCAACATAAAACTACGTTAGCGGTTTTTTTCTCATTTCTGCCCGAGGTTTTATCCGATGATTGGTAAAACCCGTATAATCGACGTATAAACGCATAATTGGTAACCGTATAGTTTAGCCAACACGCAATAACCTGAAATGTTATGAATCTTGATTTAAGCGCGAAAACTGCTCTGGTCTGCGGCAGTACGCAGGGAATTGGCCGGGCCACGGCTGTTGAGCTGGCTTTGTTGGGCGCTAACGTAGTGTTAGTGGCACGTAACGAACAGAGCCTTCAACAAACGCTACGTGACTTAGATACCTCGAAAGGACAGCAACATCGTTACGTTGTTGCCGATTTTAGTAAACCGGACGAAGTCGACGAGGCCATTTCGCAACACTTGCAACAATTCCCTGATGTGCATATTCTCATCAATAATACAGGTGGCCCGGCTGGTGGCCCATTGATCGATGCGAAGCCTGAAGAATTTGTACAAACGTTTCATAATCATCTGGTCAATAATCAGCTATTGGTCCAGGCGGTTGTACCATCTATGAAACAATCCGGTTATGGACGTATCGTCAATATTATTTCGACATCGGTAAAGCAACCGATTGTTGGATTAGGTGTATCGAATACCATTCGGGGAGCGGTTGCGCAGTGGGCTAAAACGCTTTCGCTTGAGATTGCCAGTTTTGGAATTACGGTGAACAACGTATTGCCCGGTTATACGGTAACGGCTCGTTTAGAGGCTGTTTTATCCATGCGGGCCAAATCGGCTGGTAAATCAGAAGAAGAAATAGCCCGGCAAATGGAGAGCGAAATACCCGTTGGCCGATTTGCTACGTCCGAAGAAGTGGCTGCCGCTGCTGCTTTCTTGTGTACACCTGCTGCGGCTTCCATCAATGGCATTAATATTCCCGTTGATGGAGGAAAAACGGGAAGTTTGTAGGAAGTTATAGGGTTATAAAGTTGTATAGTTAATGTAATGCTCCGTAGATCACTCTACAACATCAAACCAGGTTGTTTTTAAACGCATAGGCCACCATACCAGCGGTATTTTTTGTGCCGGTTTTTTCGAGGATACGTAGTCGGTGTCCTTCAACGGTACGGGGGCTGAGAAAGATTTTTTCGCTGATTTCAACGGTTGATAATCCTTCGCAAATCAGTTTCAGTACTTCCTTTTCGCGGTCAGAAAGTAGAATTTTGCTATTGTAAAAGGCGTTGGTTGGTTTAGCTGTCTGATTCGGTTTGTTGGTCATTTTTCGAAGCATCGCTTTTGAGACAAACTCATTCAGGTAAACACCTTCATCCATGACCTTGCGAATGGCTTTTTCTACTTCGCCCGCTTCAGCATCTTTCAATAAATAACCGCTCACGCCTTTCTCTAGTAGGTGCAACACCATCCGGTCTTCGTCGTGCATGGTGAGAACGACAATTTTAATGAGTGGATAGTTATCACGGAGGTGATCGGCGGTAGTAGTGCCGTCCATTACCGGCATTTGCAGGTCGAGCAACACTACGTCGGGCGTTTTTCGAGCAATCCGGTCGAGAAGTTCCTGCCCATTTCCTGCTTCCAGAACCAATTCAAAATCAGGTATTTGACCAAGAATGGTAGCCATGCCTAGCCGAAACAGGTTATGGTCGTCGCAGAGTGCCAGTTTAATTTTTCGCATGAAGGAGAAAGGCGTTAAACCTAACGTTTGTTACACCAGAAACTCTTGGGGATTAGCAAATTAACGTAATAAATCAACAGGCTGTGCATCGTGTTGCTTAACCTGCACATGAATCCGAGATCCGCGACCCGGTACTACGTCGAACGTAGCATGACCATCTACCACACTCAGGCGACTTTCGATGTTACGTAGCCCCAACCCACCATGACGATTTTCGATAATGGCATCATAATCAAATCCAACACCATCGTCGATAACCGATAAACGAATTTCGTTATCTACACAAAAGAGTTGAATAACAATACGTCTGGCACGAGCATGTCGGATGGCATTATTTAACAATTCCTGCGCAATCCGATACAACATCAAATCGAGAGCTGGCGAAAGCTGGGCAACAAATTCGGGGCAGTCTAGCTGAACTTCAGTATCGGTATCGGTGGCCCGATCTGCCAGTTCTTCAAGGGCAGGCACTAAACCAAATCGTTCTAACGTAGTAGGAACCAGATTACGGCTGATTCGGCGCACATTAGTCATGGTTTCATCGATCATCGAGCGGGTTTTCTGAAACTCAAATCCCATTTGCATACCACCATCGACCTGTCGTTCAAGGTGATTCAGGCTCATTTTCGTAACCGACAGCATTGTTCCAATGCCATCGTGAAGGTCTTCCGCGAGCCGCTTGCGTTCTTCTTCCTGCCCGCGAAACGTGGCATCCATCAGATCGCGACGATGTTTTGCCTGTAACTCCGTGAAAGCGAGTTGTTGTCTAGTCTGTTTTTGCTGGTAATAGGCCACAAAGATGATGATGAACACGGCCATCATCAACAGTACAGCCGTCCCTACGGCAATTATAAAACCAGTGTCAACAGACATTTTCGTTGTTTACGAACGCGGTATGAATAAAGTAAAATTGCCAAATCAGGCGCTGAATGTCAATGAATTACTTTGCGATTGAGCAAGCGGTCAAAAGCTGTTACGTTGCGTTTTTGCAATCCCTTTCTATATCAGGGAGCATTAATAAATCAAATTGACTAAATATAATTTTCTTTACCGTACTTACTCACCCAAAGGCTGTATGCGGATAAAGTGCAAAAAATAATGAACAAAACTTGACTGATGTTCCAATATAGGTCGAACTTAGAGGATGTTACTTCTTTCGTATTGTATATATATTCACTGAATAAGAAAATAAAAAATGTGCCAGCTGCATAGACGAACAACCCAGAAGTAAACCAGAACATACTATGCTTGGTAATATCCTTTACGCGCATATCTGTCATTATTTTATTGAAATAAACGAGCGAAATAGAAATGTAGAACACTCTAGAAACAGATAAACTAATCACTGAAACATCAGAGTTTTTATAAGAAAGTGTAAAAATTAGAGTGCATGTGGCGATAATAAGTAAGAGAAATTTCTTGCTCAGTGATTTTTCAAAACAGTAAAAATAGATTATACCTACTAGTAAAGTAACTATTATCTGTTCTATATTTTGTACATGTAAATTATTAGGAATCAAGAACATATAGATTAAGGCATATGTATCTTTTAAAAAATAAAAAATGAATAATATATGTATAGCTTTCTCATTTTTTCTTAACTGCTTTGACCTCAGAAAACCAATGATGATTGGCAGGCTACTGCTCAAATGAGAAATTAAATCAAGAGGATATTGTTGAAAAAAGTGCAGTAGCCTTTCAAGCATAAAAAATAAAATAGATTTAATTCGTTTCTGGGCAATGGCGGGGACAGGTGTAGCCATCTCCTACAACCCTTGTTCCACCATCACCATCATCTTTGAGTCCACCCGAAGCAGTGCGGGCAGGTAAATCGCGGCCTCTGGCGTCAACACCGGTCAATAAAATGCGTTCTTTGAGTTTGCCGGTAGTAGGTGGCACTTCGCGGCCTTCTGCGTCTTCCCAGCGGCTGGCGTAATGGATACGTAGTCCGACGCAGCCATCCTGTTTGAGCAGATTCATAACTTTATCAAGGCCGAAAAATTCGGAACGGGTTAATTCGTCCTGTTTCTGACCGGTAGCTAGCTTGGCATTGTAATACGTGTCTTTCATGGCCTGAGCTGTCTTGACACTAACAAATTTGCCAGCCTCTTCATTAAAAATTGGGTGCTTCATGAGCTATGTGTGAGTGGTAGAGGTTAATAAATTCTTATATCTACGGGTGTTAGAAGCGAAAAGCACATCTAACCTACGATAACTACGTGATTGCCGCAAACAGATAGAGAAAAGTTAATATTGGTTATGTTTCTGAAAATCAACATTGTACGCCAATAAATTTATTTCATGATACGTAGAACTACGTAGTGAAATACGGGCTTTTGCCCATACCATTTCCATATAAAAAAACCGGGATTTCGCTCTTTCACGAATCCCGGTTCATGGTCTACCTTTGTTACGTCGCCAATGAACTGTTGAATCATTATTGGCAAACGTATTTTCTCATAGGTTAGGTTGAGGAATAGCTGACTGTTTGATAACGGTCAGCTATTTTAGTATACTGTAACGTAGCCAGTTCGACCGAGCTACAATCTAACTAACGGCTTTCGATACTTCGAGTTCCTGCGGTTTTTTGGGTATTACTTTTTCCTTCGAAAAACGCGCGATCAATCTGTCGACAACCAGATACACAGATGGTACAACAAGTAACGTCAGCAGGAGGGAAGAAACCAGACCACCGATGATTACCCAGGCCATACCGTTTTTGGTTTCAGCACCGGAGCCGCTTGCGAGTGCCAGCGGTAACATACCGAACACCATTGCCAGCGTTGTCATTAAAATTGGGCGTAGTCGTTCTTTTCCCGCTTCGAGCAACGCATGAACCACGTCGTGCCCTTCAGCTTTTAACTGATTGGCAAAATCCACAATCAGAATAGCATTCTTAGCAACTAGACCTAACAGCATAATCATGCCCACAATCGAGAATACCGTCAGGCTTTGCATTGTCAATGCAAGTGCTAACAGGGCACCAATTAAAGCCACTGGAATCGAGAACAATACCACAAATGGATATACTACGCTTTCGTATAGGGCCACCATGATGAAGTACACGAGGAGAATGGCTATACCCAGCGCCAAGCCCAGACTTCCGAACGCATCTGATTGTTGCTGTAACTGACCCAAATACTGTACCGAAATACCTTCTGGCAGTTTAAGTTGCGCTACTTTCGCTTGAATATCAGAACCAACCGTACCCACTGGGCGACCGATTACCTGCGAGTTGATCGTAATCGAAGACAGACGGTCGATACGTTCCAGTACGCTTTCACCGGTTTGCTCCTGCACTTTGGCAAACTGCGATAGCTCGAAGGTGCGGCCCTGGTTGTTGACAAATGTTAAGCGGCTAACATCCTGCGGGTTTGTGCGGTCGAAACGGTCGAGGCTGACGAGAATATCGTACTCGTTACCATTCTGCTTAAATTTCGACAGGTCATTTCCCCGGAACGCATTTTGTAGGGCAATACCAACATCAGACGCGCTAATGCCTAACTGTGCCATTTTTTCGCGATCCAGACTTACCGTAACTTCAGGTTTAGGATCTTTCACCGAAAACTTAACGTCCTGCGTACCCGGAACACTCATTACTACGTTTTTGATTTGAGCCGCAGCCTGCCGAATCGTAGTCATATTGGTTCCTTTTACCGCAATCTGAATCGGTGCCTGCGAAGCGCCCACAATACCGACCGGACTTACCGTAACTTTCACGCCCGGAATCTGACTTACTTCGCGCTTGAGCAACTGCCCGAAATCTTCAGTCGAAACGCTACGTTGGTCTTTATCAACCAGCTTTACGTTCAGGTCAACAATGTTGCTGTTCGACGACGTAGCGATACCGCTACTGGTGTATCCAACATTTGTAAAGACGTTCGATACTTCCGGGTGCTTCATGATCAGTTGCTCAGCCCGTTGGGAAACCGCATTCGATTGATAAATAGAAGCCGTTGGAGCCAATTCAAGCTGCACACTCATCTCACCCTGATCGCTCTGTGGCATGAAGGCCGCACCGATAAATCCGGTTGGAACCAGCGCGATCGAGCCAACAAGCAAGGCAATCACAGCCAGAAAAATCCAGCGTTTGTGGCCTAATACACTTTCGAGAATATGTCCGTAAGCCGCTGTAATCCGATCTAATAGACGCTCGAAACCGATATTCAGTTTACCCCACAACGAGTTTGGATTCAAGGCTTCCTGTTTGCCGAAGCGTGATACAAGCAAAGGTGTCAGCGTAAACGATACTACCAAACTCATCATCGTAGAGAACACAACAACCAGCGAAAACTCACGCAGAATGTTTCCAATGAGTCCGCCCGTCATGGCCAGTGGTACGAAAACCACTACGTCGACCAGCGTGATAGCCAGAGCCGTAAAGCCAATTTCACTACGTCCGTCGAGCGACGCTTTCACGCGATCTTTACCCATTTCGAGGTGACGGTTGATGTTTTCCAAGACCACAATCGAGTCATCGACAAGAATACCAACCACCAGCGAAAGCGCCATCAGTGTCATCAGGTTCAATGAGAAGCCCGATACGTACATCAGAATGAACGTTGGCAACATGGACGATGGCAAAGCCACCAGCACGAAAAGCGATGACCGGAAGCTGTGCAGGAACATAAGCATCACCACCGATACAATCAGAACGGCCAGAAACAAGTCGTCTACTACCGCGTGCGCCGAAGCCAGCGTATAGGTCGACTGGTCAGAGGCAATGTTGAATTTCAGTTTTACATCGCTGTGCTGTTTCTCCAACGTAGTGATACGTGCCCGAACTAACTCGCTGACCGATACAGCATTGGCATCTGATTGTTTCTGAATCTGAACACCAATTGAAGGCAATGCGTTGATGTGGTTAATGGCCGTTGGTTTCGCCGTTGCATCAACTACTTCCGCTATATCTTTCAACTGAACCTCACTACCGTTAGTCCGTCGGGCAACAACAAGGCTGCGTAACCGATTTGTGGTTTCCACAGAAGCATCGAACCGGATCGAATATTGCGATTCACGGGTTTCAAGCTGACCAGCCGGATAGCTTGTATTAGCCGCATTAATCGCCTGCGCAACCTGGCCGATAGAAACGCCATAGGCCCGTAATTTTTCAGCGTTTACGTTCACCTGAATCTGACGCTCGCTACCACCAATAACGTTCACCTGACCAACACCTGATACGTTCGAAAGCTGTGGCTTAAGTTCGTCATCAATAAGATCGTAAAGTTTGGTCGGCGACAGGTTGGCCGTTACGCCCATACGTAGCACCGGAATCTCATCGGTCGAAAACTTATTGAGAATCGGGCGATCTACTTCGTCGGGTAACAGGTTGATAATCTGTTCGATTTTACGCTGTGCATCCTGTTGAGCCAGCGTTACGTCGACACCGTTTTTCAACTGGATAATCACAATAGAAGCACCTTCCTGCGACGTAGCAGTCATCCGGTCGAGCCCTTCCAATGATGAAAGTGCGTCTTCAATACGTTTCGTTACGTTGGTTTCTACCTCGTCGGCCGAAGCGCCCCGGTACGTAGTAGCCACGCTGATTACGTTGGCTTCAAATTTTGGCAGCAGATTGTACGACAGTTGCTGGTAGCTAAGCACACCGAACAAAATCAGTACGGTAAAGATGGTCGTTACCAGTAACGGCCGTTTTATGGCTATTTCGGTTATTGACATGATTTTAATGAGTGAAAGAGTGAGTGAGCGAAAGAGTGAATGGGCGGGCTGGTATTCCAGCAAGAAGCGGATGCGTTAGCCCGGAATGCCAGACCATCGCTCTTTCATTCTTTCGCTCTTTCGCTCAATTATTTTGTTAGCTGCACGGGTTTGCCTTCGCTGAGGTTCAGTTGACCAGTTGTTACCACTACGTCGCCTGCTGATAATCCGCCTAAAACTTCAATCGTATCGCCAAAATCGCGACCTACCGAGATTTTGCGCTGATGTGCTACGTTATTCTCCACTACGTAGACATATGGGTTTTTGATACTTTCGACCAGCGCAGCACGCGGAATCTGTAAGGCTTTCTGGTTCGATTTCTGAGAGAAATCAACATTAACGAACGTACCAGCTTTCAAGCCGTTGCCGTTGCTGATGGTGATTTCGACCGGATAATTATGCTCGTCGGTGCCTTGTGGAGCGATGTAGGAAATCTGTCCATTGAACGTCCGTCCGGGAAAAACGTCGGCGGTAACTTTAACCGATTGGCCGTTACGTAGTTGATATACATCGCTTTCGTTGACCAATACGTTCACTTTCAACCGTGCTACGTCCAATACTTTTCCGAGTGTGCTGCCCACCGTAATATAAACGCCGGGTTCGATACCTTTCTGAACAATTTGTCCGCTAATGGGTGCTTTTACATTCGCATCCTGAATCTGCTTCTGAATCTGTTCGGCCTGATTGACCGCGTTTTCGTAGTTATATTTTGTTTCGTTGACCTGAATTTCGGTTGTTGCATTACCGGCTAAAAGGGTGTTGTAGCGCGTTACGTCCTTTTTCAGTTTGTCGATATTGAGTTGGGTAGCCTGTAGCGAAAGTTCTTTGAGTCGGTTATCGATTTCGACCAGCGTTTGCCCCTGCCGAACCTGCGTGCCCAGGTTAAAGTTAACGCGTGTTACTTTACCGGCGGTGGTGGCCGTAATTGTGGCTTCACGGAAAGGAATCAGGTTGCCCGTTTTTACCAGTTGCTGACTAACGGTGCCGGCTTCAACCTGCGTTGCCGTTACCGGAATCGCTACGTTAGTATTGACTACGGGCTTTTTCTGTGCATCAATTTTTTCTTTATTCGACGCCAGTCGGAAGCCAATCAGTGCAATGATGGCCACAGCGGACGTAATAATTATTAGTGTTGTCTTTTTCATGGCTTTGATTGTATTGCCTGCTAACGACTAAAGTTGATTATAGAAATTAAGTAATGAGCCCTTCGATTGTTCCAGATCAAGGCGAGCCTGATACAGATTAATGAGGGAATTGATGTAATCTGACTGCGCTTGGCGGTACGACGTATCGGCGTTGACCAGATCGGTCAGCGATTTTACGCCCTGTTTGTATTGCAACGTGGTGATGTTGTAGACCTCCTGCGCGAGCTTAACGTTTCGATCTCCGTTCACTACGTTGGTCTGGGCGCGTTGAATCTGCGATTGCGCGTTGTTGAACTGGAGTCGATAAGCCGCTACGTTCAGCTTTTGTTGTTCTTCCTGCGTCAATACAGTAAGCCGTTGCTGTTTCACTTGTGCGTCACGTTGCAGACCATCGAAAATGGGGATACTTAGCCGCAGTCCAACACTACCGAACCCGGCAAATCGGTCGAATATCTGATTAAATTGTTGCGCGCCCAGATTAAGCGTTCCATAGTTAGCCGTCAGACTCAACGTTGGTAAATAGCCAGCCTGAATGCGCTTTAGTTGCAGTCGTTGCAAATCCAGATTGGTAGTGGCTTGCTGGAACGAAACCAGATTCTGAGCATCGAACGAAGGCTGTTCGAGCGAAGGAAGCTGTGTACGTAGTGTCGAGTCGGATAATACCAGATTGTCTTCCTGCGGCAAACCCATTTGGTATTTGAGCCGGTTCATCGCCAGATTGTAGTCATTTTCGGCCAGCGTTAGTTGCGATTGTGTACTGTTGTAACTGACTTCTGTTCGGGTATAATCGACGGGTTGAATCACGCCATTATCCCGTTGTAGTTTCAGAATGTTTAGTACCTGCTGCGTCCGTTGGAGGTTGTCGCGCAGAAGCGAAATCTGTTGCTGGCTGATAAACACCTGATAATAATTGCTGGCGATGTTGTAAATAATATCCTCGCGGGTCTGGCGCGTATTCAGTTCGGCAAGCTGCTGATTTGGTTTTGCCGCTTTGAGTCCCAGCAGTAACGACCGATCGTAAATGGTCTGTGAAGCCTGCGCGGCTAGATTTAGCTGGTATTTCTGACCAATAATCAGTACCTGTGGTTCGGGACTGAATAAACCGGCCGGAATAATACTCTTTTGCAGTTTCAAATTGTCGACTGCTGTTCCCGTTGCCGTAACCTGAGGCAAATATTGTCCTAAAGCCTGACGAGCCTGTTCATTCGCGTTTTGAACCTGATACTGCGCAATACGTACTGTGCCGAAATGTTGCAGACCGTAATCGATACAATCCTTTAATCGAAAGCTGTTGGTCGACTGGGCCCAGCTACTTTGTGCCAGTAGTAAAAATAATCCCAGTGCAATTTTTTGTTTCATAAGTGAAAAAGTTGACATGTCTACTGTGGATATATCAACTATCTATTTAAAATGAAGATTACTTGTCGAGTAATGAAGAAATTTTGCGGAGTGTAGTCATAAATGTAGCCAGTTCCTCGTGGGGTAACTGGTCCATAACCTGTTTGTCGATCTCTTCGGCAGTTTGAATAACTTTCTCGACAACCATTTTACCGGCTGGCGTCAGTTGAATCAAATTCTTACGACGATCTACCTCATCGGAAACAATACGTAGGTAGCCATCTCGTTCTAACGTGCGTAATGAGCGTTGTACGCCCGATTTATCCTTGTGGATCAGATTAGCAATCTCCTGCTGTGATAACAGATCATTTCCCGAAAAGTATGTTGTAAACAAGATTGGCAACTGCTCAAGCTGTAAGGTAAAGCCTGAGCGGCCCAGTTCACGGTTTGCTTTTTTACCCAGCAAATGACCTATATGTGTGATACTGATAATGGTCAAATTACCCATTCGCTCCGCTATTTTCGCTCTCAACTCTTCTTCTTTGCTGACAATCATGGCGCAAATGTAAGTTATAGTTGATATATCAACCAAAATAATTTTAAAAAAGTTTTTATACTTCAGTGCAAAAAAATCTCCGTGATGTCAGCTTGTTTCTGACATCACGGAGATCGTAAAGTGTTAAATTAAAAACTACCGATTGGCTAATGGCGTAAACTCACGCAACGTAGCACCGGTATAAATCTGACGCGGACGGCCAATAGGTTCTTTCTGCTCACGCATCTCTTTCCATTGCGCAATCCAGCCCGGTAGTCGGCCAATGGCGAACATCACCGTAAACATGTTTGTTGGAATACCGAGCGCGCGGTAAATGATACCCGAATAGAAATCAACGTTCGGGTACAGTTTGCGCTGGATGAAGTATTCATCGCTCAACGCAGCCTCTTCCAATCCTTTAGCAATTTCGAGAACCGGATCATTCACGCCAAGTTTGCTCAATACGTCGTCTGCGGCTTTCTTGATGATTTTGGCGCGTGGATCGAAGTTTTTGTAAACCCGGTGACCGAAGCCGAACAGACGGAAACCCGTTGTTTTGGCATTTTTCGCCATGTCGATGTATTTGCTAACATCACCACCATCGGCTCTGATTGCTTCGAGCATCTCGATTACTTCCTGGTTGGCACCACCATGTAACGGGCCCCACAAAGCACTGATACCCGCCGAAATCGACGAATAAATATTTGCCTGCGACGAACCTACCAGACGTACTGTTGAGGTAGAACAGTTTTGCTCATGATCGGCGTGGAGAATCAGTAATACGTTCAGGGCTTCCACAACCACCGGATCGATTTCGTAATCCTCAACCGGCAGCGAGAACATCATATTCAGGAAGTTCGGAATATAATCGAGCTGGTTTTTAGGATAGTTCATCGGATGACCCAATGACCGTTTGTACGACCACGTAGCAATCGTAGGCAGTTTGGCCAGCAACCGGATAATATGCTGGTCGGTCTGATCTTCGGTCGAACCTTCTGTAATATCGGGATAAAACGCGCTCATGGCACTCACCAGCGAAGCCAGAACGCCCATAGGGTGCGCTTTTACCGGGAAGCCATCGAAGATTTTGCGCATGTCTTCGTTCACCAGCGTGTGCCGACGAACTGACGTTTCGAATTTTGCGTATTCATCTTTTGACGGTAACTCGCCGTAAATCAACAGGTAAGCTACTTCCAGAAACGATGCTTTTGCCGCTAAATCTTCAATCGCATAACCCCTATACTGAAGAATACCCTCTTCACCATCTAAGAACGTAATGGCGCTTTTGGTGGCACCAGTATTTTTATAACCTCGGTCTAGTGTTACGTAGCCGGTCTGGTCGCGTAGATTCGAGATGTCGAAAGCTTTCTCGTGTTCGGTCCCTTCCAAGGTTGGGAATGAATAGGATTTACCATCGACCGTTAATTCAGCGCTATTTGCCATACAAAAAACAGGGTATAGTTAATCTGAGGGAATAAATTGGGATTTGTTGTGAATCGAGATGAGTTTCTATCAAACGAGCTGGCTAAGCACCAAAACACCATAATAAAACTATCCGGCAAATCTACCGGCGTACCGGTCCGGCGAAATTAGCCCAAAAATCAAAACGACGAATGAAAACATCGTAAAAAAGCCACATTACATTTATATTAAGCTGTTTTGGATACATTCATCCATAAGATTTAAGCTTATCGTTTGTAAAAGCCACCACCCTTCATCACTAGCTTAACACGATATATATCCGAAATGGTTTTCGTAGGGTCGCCTTCTACGGCAATTAAATCGGCCAACAGACCAGTTTTGATACGTCCCCGGTCGGTTAAATGGAACGTATCGGCGTTAATAGACGTGGCCGAACGTAGCACGTCGGTGGGTTTCATGCCATAGTCCACCATCATAATCAGTTCGCGGGCATTGTCGCCGTGGCTGAACACACCCACGTCACCTCCAGCGCAAATTGTTACGCCCGCATCGAGCGCCTGTTTGAACGTAACGCGCTTCTTTTTGATACGTTCAGGTTCCGGCTCCTGTCCCTTTTTCCAACCACGATATTGACTAACGGCATCACCAGCCGCCAGCGTTGGACAAAGCGACGTACCGTGTTGTTTCATCAGCGCAAAAATTTCGGGCGTACCGGCATCACCATGTTCAACGGTTTCGCAACCGCCCAAAATCGCCCGACGCATGCCTTCGGCAGTACTGGCGTGCGCAACTACCGGACGACCGCTACTTTTCGCTACGTCGACAATGAGTTTGATTTCATCGATGGTATACGTTGGTTGTGCATCGGCCAGCAAACCCCAGCGATAATCGGCGTAAATTTTAATGGCGTCAGCTCCTTTACCAATCTGCCGACGTACCGCCTGAATCAGCGCATCGTGCCCGTCGGCTTCTTCGGCTCCCTGTGCTACGTTAATATCTGGGCTAAATCCTTTAGGTCCATAACTACCCGTAGCGATCAGCGCTTTGGTGACTACAATCATACGTGGTCCCGGAATAATTCCCTGATTGATAGCCTGTTTTAAACCAACATCATCGTAGTCAGCACCTTCGGTTCCCAGATCGCGTGCCGTAGTAAAACCAGCCAGCAACGTTTTCTGAGCATGCACCGTAGCACGGGCAACACGTAGTGAACGTGCTTCTTTCAGAACCTGATCGTCCCAGCTTGTTTCGTTGTAAGGATGGAGCAGTAAGTGAGAATGTCCTTCAATAAGGCCGGGTAATAACGTAGTGCCTTTCAGGTCGATCTGTTCTGCACCATTAGCCGAAACCGCCGAAGCAGGGCCAACGGCTTCTATTTTATCGCCCTTAACCCGAACAGCCCAACCTTCATGCATAGTTTCGCCATCGAAAACACGATCAGGCTTGAGAAGGTAAGGCCCCGACAGGCTCCCGGCTGTCGGTTTTGTATTAGCTAGTTGTGCAAACAGCCGGGAGCCTGTTTGAGCCAGTAACAAAATCACCAAAACTACTCTACTCAAAATCATTATATTCCGGTTTTATATAGGTCCATTTCCAATCTTGCCAGCGCTCACAAAGGCCCGCTTTAACAGGGTTTTGTAAAATTTACTGAACAATGCGGTGAAGTTCATTTCGGTTGCGAGGCATTCGATCATAACTACCATGTTCCCAGAAAGGACCGGATCGTTTCAGTTGTTTGTTGCACTCGATAGCGGTAAAGCCCTTCAAGCTCTGCATGACCCGGTCTAATACAATCACTGGACTTCTAACATCTGTTTCTACGAGCGTAAATACCAGATGAATATGGTTAGACATAATGGTATAAGCAATTAAATCGTATTTTAACCGATCCCAGAAGTGGAAGGCATTTGCTACAATTTTTGCTATACTGGGTTCGCCCAACCACATTGGGCCATATTCGGCTTTATCTACGATAGCTTCATATTTAGCGAAAAAAAGTCGCTCCAGTTTATCTAGCTCCAATTCAGTATTTTCCTGAAGCGCCTTAATTTGGCGTTTACGAAGCTCCTAATCCGCGACTAACTTTGCTTTTTCGACTTGGGGTATTGATCCGGCTAGGCGAGTCGTAATGAAGAATGTTCCCCCTAACGGCTGGATATGAGGTAGTTTGGAGTAGTAAAATTCTCGATAGTCCATAATAAAGGCCGTAACAGGCTCTGGCTGTTACAGACCTAATCTGACGCGCTTCTTGATGAGTAGGTAACAGCCAGAACCTGTTACGGCCTTAAACGACGTAGCAAAGCTTCGCCGAAAACTAGCACAACTAATCCCGGCAATAAAATAGCTCCTGCACGGAATCCGGCTCCGGTCAGTTTGTAAACGCCTGTATTATACTGCGTAAAGCTCTGAAACAAATAATAGCTTGATGCCGCCAATAAGGCCACCGTAATGCCAATGGCTACCGGCTGACTGAGCCGTCCGACCAGCCAGCCAATTAGTAATGATACACCAACTACTGCCGAAACTGTCCCTAATGCTTTTGGGAACGTTTCGATGGCGCCATACTCAAAAAAGAACACCCCAGCCTGACCAATCAGGTTGGGGTGAGCTAGTAGCCAGCCGTTGAGAACGACCAGCACTAGCAGCAAAACATAAAAAAACGGGTTACGCATAAGGTGATTTATCAGGTTGTTTTGAAGGCAACGAAAAACAGGGTACGTTACGTGTTTCTACCCCGCCAGTTCCATCTTCAAAAATTTACCTGTGTAACTTCCTTTGGCTTCAGCTACTTTCTCGGGCGTACCTTCTGCAATGATGTTACCACCTTTGTTACCACCTTCGGGACCGAGGTCGATGAGGTGATCCGATACTTTAATTACGTCCAGATTGTGCTCGATAATTAATACGGTATTACCCTTGTCGGCGAGTTTGTTCAGTACGTCGAGCAGGTGCGCAATGTCCTGAAAATGAAGCCCCGTTGTTGGCTCGTCGAGAATATAGAGCGTTTTGCCCGTATCTTTTTTCGACAATTCTTCGGCCAGTTTTACCCGTTGCGCTTCGCCACCCGACAACGTAGTAGCATGTTGGCCAAGTGTGATATAACCTAATCCTACGTCGTTCAACGTCTGTACTTTACGTAGTATTTTTGGCTGGCTGGCGAAGAAGTCCAGCGCCTGTTCTACGGTCATATCCAAGACGTCGGCAATGGATTTTCCTTTGAAACGAACCTCCAGTGTTTCGCGGTTGAAGCGTTTTCCTTTACAGGTTTCGCACATGACGTGAACATCGGGCAGGAATTCCATCTCGATTTTCTTCATACCCGCGCCTTCGCAATCTTCGCAACGACCACCTTTTACGTTGAACGAGAACCGTCCCGGTTTATAGCCCCGAATTTTGGCTTCGGGTAACTCAGCGAACAATGTTCTGATTTCGGAGAACATGCCCGTATACGTAGCAGGATTGGAGCGGGGAGTACGGCCAATAGGCGACTGATCTACTTCAATCACCTTGTCCAGATGCTCCAGCCCGTCTACCGATTTGAACGGTAACGGTTCGCGTTTCGATTTATAAAAATGTCGATTCAGTACCGGAAACAACGTTTCGTGAATCAGGGACGATTTGCCACTTCCCGATACCCCCGTAATCGAAACCATACGCCCGAGTGGAATTTTAAGCGTTACGTTCTTCAGGTTGTGGCCGGTAGCGTTTTTGATAATCAGGAATTTACCATTGCCTTTGCGACGTTCGGCAGGAACCTCAATGCTACGTCGACCATTAAGATATTCAGCGGTGGTACTGCCATTTTTCATAAATTCTTCGGGCGTACCAATCCCCACAACCTGACCACCATGACGCCCCGCTCCCGGACCAATATCGAGAATGAAGTCTGACTCGAGCATCATGTCTTTGTCGTGCTCGACAACCAGAACCGTATTACCTAAATCGCGCAGATTTTTCAGCGAATCGATCAGTTTTACGTTGTCACGCTGGTGCAAACCGATACTCGGTTCATCCATAATATACAGGACACCAACGAGTTGTGTGCCAATCTGCGTAGCGAGTCGAATACGTTGCGCTTCCCCACCCGACAAGGTACGTAGCGGACGATCAAGCGTCAGATAATCGAGGCCGATGTTGAGCAGGAAACCGATACGTTTACGAATCTCTTTCAGAATTTCCTTCGCTATTACGTTCTGACGGTCGGTCAGTCGATCTTCCAGGCCCTCGAACCAGGTAGTCAATTCCGAAATGTCCATATGGGCCAGTTCGGAAATGTTTTTATGGTCGATGCGGAAATAGAGGGATTCTTTTTTCAGGCGGGCACCTTCGCATTCAGGACAGCTTTTTACTACCATGAAATCTTTTAGCCACTCCTGAATTTTCTCGGTACTATTTTCCTGCTGCCGCTTCAGAAAGTTCACAATTCCTTCAAACTTGAAACTGTAATAGTCTTCACCCGGATGTTTTTTCGATGGAACCGTAGCTTCCTCGTCGGTGCCGTACATCAGCGCGTGCAGCAAGTCTTCTGGAAACTTATGAACCGGAGTCGTTAAGTTGAGTTTGTATTTCTTGAGGATCGTCTCAATTTCTTTGAAAATCCAAAGCTCACGGTATTCACCAAGTGGTGCAATGGCACCTCGGCTGATACTGAGCGATTTATCAGGAATAACCGACTCTTCTGTAATTTCCTCAACCACACCAAGCCCGTTACAAACTGGACAGGCTCCATAAGGCGAATTGAACGAAAACGTGTTGGGCGATGGCTCATCGTAACTGATACCCGATTCGGGGTCCATCAGGTTTTGCGAGAAATAGACCAGTTTGCCACTTCCATCCAGCATCTGCATAGCGCCTTTTCCCTGACGTAGCGCCGTTTGCACGGACTGACTCAACCGATATCGGTCTTCCGTCTTAGGAATAATACGGTCGATAACAATTTCGATGTCGTGGATTTTATAGCGGTCGAGCTGCATCTTGGGCGCAATGTCCTGCACTACGCCATCGACCCGCACTTTTGTGTAGCCTGTTTTCGCAATCTGGACAAACAGTTCACGGTAATGCCCTTTCCGTCCCTTCACAATGGGAGCTAGCAAGGTTGTTTTCTGACCGGCATATTGGTTCAGAATGGTATCGATGATCTGGTCCTGCGATTGCCGCTCCATCTTTCGTCCTGTCAGGTACGAGAACGCTTCACCTGCCCGTGCATAGAACAGACGCAGAAAGTCATAAATCTCGGTGGTAGTGCCAACGGTTGAGCGAGGATTCTTGGACGTTGTTTTCTGTTCGATGGAAATCACCGGACTCAATCCGTTGATTTTATCGACGTCGGGCCGTTCCATGTCGCCAATAAACGAGCGGGCGTAGGCCGAGAAACTTTCCATGTACCGCCGTTGTCCTTCGGCGTAGATTGTATCGAACGCCAGCGACGATTTGCCGCTTCCGCTGATACCTGTTACCACCACCAGTTTATTGCGGGGAATGGTAACGTCGATGTTTTTCAGGTTGTGTTCACGGGCGCCAAGAACTTCGATCTGTTCGTAGCCAGTGAGGTCAATATCAGAGAGTCCCGATGAGTGGGTTTGCGTCTTTTCTTCAGTCGTCACGCTGTAATGGCTTATTCTAGATAACAACGTAAAACGAGGGAGGGGAGTTTCCACCAATCAGACCAATACCAAGTAATTTATAGTGCCTGACTCTTATTTGCTACGTTTGTTTCTACAGCCAATTACCTACGCTACGTTGGCTGCTGATTCAGCCAACTTTTCACTTCTTCGAGCATTAGGGCGGCTGAGTTGCGCGTGGCCTCTACATCGCTCTGAAGCTGGGCGATTCGGGCATTTACTGCACCAGAAAGATTAAGGAAAATACTGTACTCATTAACGTGCTGAGGACCGGTTGGAAGGGTGCGATCTGCAAAAAAATCGACTAAAGTCTGGTGTTCACTACGTAGATGCATACTGCGAAGATAGCCACCAATACGTTTTCGGACCGAAACAATTTCATATAATACCGAAACTATGTAAACATAACATCAGGCTTTGGCGGTTATGCATCTATATACGTAACAGCACTACGTTGTGCGAACTGTTTCAAAACCAATTAAATAGATTATGAATCCAGAGATGCAGTCGGTGCTAGCTGAATTAGTATCCCAATTAAATACACTTTACTCAGGAGTAAATAATTTGAAGACGCAAGTAGACACGACACATCCTGATGCGCAACGTATTGAAGAAGCGACGAACCAGTTGCATTTGGCAATCAGCAGTCTAAAGGATATTAAGTTCGGCCTGGAGTCGGATTTCAGTTATGACGATTAAGAAGAAGTGGATTTTTAAGGTAATTTCCTGATATTCTGATTGTTTTCAAACAGGATGGTAATAATGTGTAAGTTACCTTAAAACTACCCATTGCTGCCAATGGCATTTGCCATTAACTTGCGTATATATCATGTAGGGCATTCAAAATGAGAGGAAGCCAGTTAGATTTTTGTTTGAGTAGAGGTTATTTTCGAATGCAGCAAACCGTTTTCACCTGCCAGTATCTGCTCTGTGAAAACGTTGTTTGCTCAGTACATTGGTTACGTATTGTATTAGATAATGTGCAGTATGGCCCTAAACAACTTCGGCTACTACGTCTCAACGAGAAGTTTGTTGTTGATGTAAAACCGTTTCGTCTGACGGATGAGTTAAATACACTGTATCGTATCTATAGAAACTACATCAATTTCGATGCTCCTGAAACCATTTCATCCTGCCTGCTTAATGGAAGTACGAATAATGTATTTGATACGCAGATGGTTGAAGTACGCGACGAGGGTAAACTAATTGCTGTCGGTATATTCGATAATGGCTTGCGCACCATTGCGGGCATCATGAATTTTTACGACCCAGACTATAAGAAGCACAGTTTAGGTAAATTTCTGATGCTTATGAAGATGAAGTATGCCCAGCAGCAGCAGAAAGAATACTACTATCCGGGTTATATGGTTCACAAATACCCCAAATTCGATTACAAGCTCTTTGCCTGTGAGCCGGCTACTGAAGTTTATGATGATAACACAGGTTTATGGATACCTTTTTCGTGGGAGACTGTAGTTGCGTTATCAGCTGAATTAATGGGTGAAGAATAATTTTATTCTCTTTTTTCTAAGTTTATACGAGATGCCTAATGATGTTATCAAGATTTAATAAAATCAGGTATGATAATTGATCATTCCTTACTCTTTGGTTACTTGATCTTATTTTAGAGATTTTATTATCTATATTTCAATAATATTATATTTAATAGTAACCCAATAAATTAATCAAGTCTAGTCAAGTACGATTGGCATATTTTATGTCTATAGTATCGTATTGGACAATCTTCCTCAATTAAATAGATGATAAGTTTTTTATATCAGGAAAGTTTTTTGAAAACAATCGAACTGGCCATTACGAACCGTCAGGTTATTCAACTGAAGCTAGGGGGTGCATGGCGTACTATCGAACCCTATCAGCTCGGTCCACAAAAAGGAACAGAACAGGCAATCAGTGTTTATGGTTACTGCCGGGATGTTGTAACTGATGCCTTTACCAAGAGTCGTTGGCAGCTATTTCGAATTGATGATATTGATGAGGTTGAACTAACCAACTATTCATTTAATCCTCATATTGATTACACGGGTAAAGAAGGACTTTTTCAGTCAACTTTTTGCCAGTTACGGCTCAATAATATCAAGCTTAGGTCAAGCTTTAAACAAAAAAGCTCGATTTAAAAGTTAATCGAGCTTTCCAGAAGTAACAAATGTTTATTGTTAAGACCATATTGATTAAACAAGGTCACAAAAAAGATATAAAAAAATTAAAAAAATAACAAATAGTTGAAAAATAGTATAAAACTAATAAAAATGAATACTTATTATCATACAATTAATGATTTTTATATATACAAAAAGCTTATTCTACAGATTAGCTAAAGAAGCGGTTCGATAGCTAATCTATTTTTTAATTTACGAAAGTTAATATTTTTAAACAAAAAAGATATGCATAATATTATTTTTAAACTTAAAGAAGGGTGTTAGACTCATAGTACTTCAATAAATATATATCTCAAAAAAGGCTGATAACAAAATGTTGACCCCCGGACAAAGTAAGCATCTGGCCAAACGATTGCTGGAAGCCCCACAATCAGCTTTTGCCATTGGCGATTCGGTTTGGGCGGTGCATTTTGAGCAGGTACCTGTACAATCGGTGGTCGTTGCACGTGCTTTTTTTTGTACGGGGCCCCGAACTGGCTGGTATTATATGACTTCATGCCAGAAAGAAGAAAAATGGTATCCTGAAGACTGGTTTTTTGAAAGTAAGGACGCACTTGTTAATTCACTCCTACTAGCACTTTCGCCAGGCCAGGGCTCCATATCGGCGGCTGAATAAATCATACGTAGCATAAAGCAAATTATGCCAGATAACCTGTTTCTTTAAGGTTTCTATTACTGTATTTGAAAAAGAACTCCCTCTAATTTTGTCAGTTCACTAAAAGTGTCATCAATTCGTCGGTGAGCCGATAACCCGACAGAGCAACTTGACGCTGTGCAATGGGTCTGACAGTTGCTACGTAGTCGGGCGGTAATACGTTACCCTCCTGATCGGTACCGGGCTGCAACGTATTGTTTCGATAGGCGTTGTCCTGTGCCAGTTGAAAACTCTCTTTCGACCAGGCCACAATACCGGGGTTTCCTAGTTGCGGCAGTCGCGCGCGGCTGACTTCGCGGGAGAGCTGAACCGCCAGACTATCTACCGATTTGAACTCTTCGGAGCTGAGTAACATTCCATCCCAAAACGAATGCAGATTACTGGTTCGGCTGCTCATCATTACCTTGATCTTAAACAAATTACCTCCCTGATCGCCATTGGGAAATTGATTATCGACCAGTGCCGAAGTGTGTAAAGGCATGTGTACATCGCCCGTCAGGTGGAATATCCAGCACAGTGCTACGGCTTTAGAGCTATCGGCGTTATTGCCTCGTATAATCTGCCGATTTAGCTCGTAGGCCTGCAAAATCGTTTCGCCCGTTGGCAACGTAGTGTCGGTGCGGGCAAAGCCTAATTTGGGCGCATAGACGTAGTTAATGAAGTGCCAGTTGAAGTGGTCATGATACGCGTCTTTACCTTTAATATCGTCGGGCCAGCGTGCTGCCAGCATAAACAAATATTCTTCTTGTTGCTGCTCCGATAGTTTAAGATCATTCATAAGCGGAACCCAACGATCCTGATAATATGGGTGCTTTTTTAACAGTCTTGTAACTTTGGTGAGTGTTTGAGGATAATTCGCCTGTAGATTGTGATAGGTCATGGCACCAATGGCCATATGGGTTGCTATGTTCCAGCCGTAAACAACGGATGACGTAGCGAAAAGCCAAACGACTGTAATCAGGGTAAGCCTAGCCCGAATCATGATTGAAAAAATTGTTGATGCTAACAAAGTAAACGTACCAGCCCGAATTTTCTGTGTTAACTAATCGGGTAGGTAACAGATTAGAAAAACAGATTTGTCTTGCAGCAGGTATTTACAGGCTCACAATTCATTGTACTGTTATAGAACCAATTGTATTTTAGCACTAAGCCACACTTTTTAACCAAGACGTGTGTCAGACGTAAAACATCTATAGCCAGTTAAACGTAATGAACTACGTAGCGAAACTAATCTTTGCACTCATTGTAGTGATCGGTCTGGCGGCATTCAGTCGGATTCCGGTAAAGGACGTAGCACCGGCACCACCTAATATTATCATCATTTTCTCCGATGATCACGCGTTGAAAGCTATTAGTGCCTATGGCAGTCCATACGTCAAAACACCTAACATTGACCGGATTGGCCGCGAAGGAGCTGTATTCGAAAATATGTTTTGCACCAATTCGATTTGTGCGCCTAGCCGTGCTACGTTGCTGACGGGTAAATACAGCCACATGAACGGCCATCGCGATAATCAGGGAACGTTCGATGCCAGTCAGGCCATGTTTCCGAAATACCTGCAACAGGCTGGTTACCAGACGGCATGGGTCGGGAAATGGCATCTGAAAGCAACTCCGCAGTATTTCGATTTCTGGGAAGTGGTGCCCGGTCAAGGATTATACTACAATCCGAATTTTATTCAGATGGATGGCAAAACCGTTCGAAAAGAAGGCTATGCTACCAACGTAATCACTGATGATGCGCTAAACTGGATTGATCAAGGCCGTGATACGTCGAAACCTTTTTGTCTGGTTATTGGTCATAAGGCGCCCCACCGTGAATGGCAGCCCGACACGATGGATTTGCACGCTTTTGATGGAAAAACGTTTCCCATGCCCCCTACTTTTTACGATACGTATGAAGGTCGAAAGGCGGCACAACATCAGGACATGCAGATTGTTACGCCCACCATGCGGCTCGGCCTCGACCTGAAAGTAGATATTGATACCATGCCGATCATCAAACGCATGAACCCCGCCCAACTAAAAGCGTGGAAAGCGTATTACGATCCGCTCAACAAAGCATTTAAAGAACAAAATCTGACCGGTAAGGCGCTGGACAACTGGAAGTTTCAACGCTACATGCACGATTATATGGGCTGTATTCTGTCCGTCGACCGGAACGTAGGTCGGGTGCTCGATTACTTGGATAAACACGGCATGAAAGAGAATACGCTGATTATGTATTCGTCGGATCAAGGGTTTTATCTGGGTGAACACGGCTGGTTCGACAAGCGGTTTATGTACGAAGAATCGATGCACATGCCGTTGCTGGTACGTTACCCGCCTAAACTCAAACCCGGAACCCGAACCAAACAGCTATTCGTCAATACCGATTTCGCGCCAACGATTCTGCAAACGGCGGGCGTCCCGATTCCAGCCGATATGCAGGGGAAATCATTTTTACCTCTGCCCAAACCTGCCGAATCGCGAAAAGCGGTTTACTATCACTATTACGAATATCCATACGACCACCGCGTTATGGCGCATTTTGGCATTCGCACCGAGCGTTATAAACTGATTTATTTCTACGGAAACGGCGAATCGTGGGAGTTTTTTGATCTGAAATCTGACCCGAACGAGATGAAAAATGAGTACGCCAATCCCAAGAATCAGGCGATTATCGGACAGTTAAAGCGCGACCTCAAAAAACTTACGCAGGAATACAAAGACACTGAAGCGGCCGATATGCTGGCGAAAGAAGGCGTTTGAATTAGGATAGAAGGGTTGATACGTATCACAAAACAAACCAGCGCATTACGTGTTGTTTTTGATACGTATCAACCCTTAATCGTATGCGCAAACTGGTGTATGACGTAGCGGCTTCGCTCGATAATTTCATTTCCCACTCCGACGGTTCTATCGATGGATTTCAGACCGAGGGCGAATTTGTGACTGATTTTCTGGAACGTATCAAGTCGTATGGTGTGGCCTTAATGGGAAGCCGAACGTATCAATGGGGGTATGCCTATGGCTTGCAGGAAGGCGAACCGGCTTATACGCAGGTTAATCCCGATCTGATGAATTTCATTTTCTCCAAAAGTCTTACGTTCGAGCCGGGTCCGCTAATCGAGGTAATCAATAAAGATGAGATTAAATTCGTGCAGCAACTCAAAGCGGGTGAAGGTAACCCTATCTGGCTCTGTGGCGGTGGCGAATTGGCTGCTACGTTGTTAGAAGCAAAGCTTATTGATGAGCTGGTAATAAAACTGAACCCAGTGATTCTGGGTGAAGGTGTCCGGCTTTTCGGGTCTAGCCAAATCAACGTAGCATTGACATTACTTGACAGCAAGCCTTACGAAAATGGTGTGATTTTGCTACGTTATCAGATTGATTATTAGTTTATTAAGGTAATAAATTCTTTCTGATTATGAATAATCAGAAACTAAGCGAATGAGCTTAACCGGAAATTTCCGGAATTGCTACGTTTGCTGTTGAGTAGTGAAAAACAGGACAAAAATCAGGCGATGTTTCGGGTCGCTACATAGTAAATAGAATGAAATGAATCTATTTCTGTTACGTCATTTTCATCCTTAACAACAGATACGTTATGAACCTCGCGAAGATATTTGACATCATAACTCCGCTCATGATTCTTTCTGTTATGGGCTTAATCATGATCGGCTACGGCTTTGTTAATCCGCAGCAGCAAAACAATGTGCTTCAGTTTATTTTCGGGATTCCGATTGCATTGGGTGCGGCTGGTTTTCACTTTCTGATACGCCGTGCAGCACATGGAAACACGCGCAATATCTGGATAGCTGAAGCCATCATTGTCGGGGCGCTGATCGTGCTATTTTTAAATTCCTAGGAAGAGATAAAGCCCATTGTTTGAATCTTGCAACGATTGGTTTGAATCGCGCAAAGGCAGCTCTAAGAAGCCCATCTACTTTTGTTCGAGTTTATTTAAAACCAACGTTTTAGAACGATATGAACCTATCGAACAACAAAATTCTGATCACAGGCGGTGGCTCAGGTATTGGTCTGGGGCTCGCCGAACGATTTATTCAGGAAGGTAATACAGTTATAATTTGCGGCCGTCGGGAAGACGTATTGCAGGACGTAGCAACGAAGTTTCCGGCAGTAATTACCCGAACCTGCGATTTATCCAACGCCGAGGAACGTAGTGCCTTATATCAATGGATTATAGATGAGCATCCTGATCTGAACGTATTGATTAATAACGCCGGTATTCAGCAATGGATGAGTATCACCGACGAAGATTTTATGGAACGCGCCAACGCCGAAATCACGGTAAACATTGAAGCCCCGCTACATCTGACGTCTTTGTTTGTGAATCTGCCTTCGCTAACTACTGTGTTGAACGTGACGTCTGGATTAGCGTTTGCGCCACTCGCCAAAGTGCCGGTTTATTCAGCGACAAAAGCGTTTTTTCGCTCGTTTACGTGGTCGCTACGTTATTCGCTGGCTCCCAAAGGCGTTGAGGTTATTGAATTGATTCCCCCCGCACTCAATACCGATTTGGGCGGTAAAGGATTACACGATCAGGCTCCATCAGTAAGCGGTTTTGTCGACTCTGTTTTTGAGCAATTGAAGGAAGGTAAGACGGAAATTACCTACAGCACTTCAGAAACCCGAGCGAATGCTTCGGCCGATGAACTTCGTACATATTTCAACCAGATGAACCAGTCGGCTCGGTAATAGAGTCAGAAGCTGCTCGTCCGCGATTGTATTGCGGACGAGCAGCTTCTGACAATTTCAATAAAACTCAACTTTGAGTTTTATTTTATAAATTTGCATCGTATACGATATAATCGTGCTCGATATTAATTTGAATATAATCTGACAAATAATAAGGTCAAAAGATGGAAAGTGCATTTTATGAGTTATCGGCCAAAACACCGAAAGGCGTAAACATCTCAATGGCCGATTTTAAAGGGAAAGCAGTGTTAATTGTGAATACGGCTACGAAATGCGGCCTAGCCCCGCAATTTGACGGTCTGGAAGCACTGCATCGGAAATACAAGGATAAAGGATTGGTCGTTTTGGGTTTTCCCTGCGATCAATTTGCGGGTCAGGAGCCTGAAAGCAACGAAACCGTTGAACAGGCATGTCGGTTGAATCACGGCGTTACGTTCCAGCTCACGGAGAAATGCGATGTAAACGGCTCTAACGCCCAGCCTGTATTCAAATACCTGAAAAAAGAGCTTGGTGGAACGCTTGGGGATGCGATTAAGTGGAATTTTACGAAGTTTCTGATCGACAAAGAAGGTCGACCCTACAAACGGTATGCGCCGGTTGCAAAGCCCGAATCGATAGAAAAAGATATCCAAAAGCTGATCTAAATGGAAACAGAACGTATGTCGTTAAAGCTGGACGAACAGCTCTGTTTTCCGCTCTATACAGCTTCCCGACTTGTTACGCAGTGCTACGGCCCCGTATTGAACACGTTGGGAGTGACGTATCCGCAGTATCTGGTGTTGCTGGTTTTGTGGGAAAATGATGCCGTTAATCTCAGCTTTATTGCCAGTCGTTTACAGCTTCAGTCGAACACGTTGACGCCTTTGCTGAAACGAATGCAGGAGCTGGATTTAATAGCCCGTAATCGTTCAGAAACGGATGAACGTAATATTGTTATTACTCTGACCGACAAGGGAAAAGCAATGAAAGAACAGGCGTATCAGGTTCCTCAGCGTTTAGCCGAGAAGCTTCCTTTATCGACCGATGAAGCGCACCAGTTGTACGTTATTTTGAAGAAACTGATTGGTGGGACTGGACTTTGAAATACCAACCCTACCGATCTGTAAACAGACACATTTCTGGTTAAGAAACCACAAATAAAACCCTCTCTCTTGTAACTAAGCTTAAAGAGAGGGGCTATTTGAACATCGAACAGAAGTATAGATTGAATTTAAGTGGTAATTAGTTGCCGACAGGGTAACTCTAGGAAGGAATAGTAATATTCGATCCTTAGTTTGCCATAAAAATTAGGCTTTGGCCGCCTAAACTTTCAACCTATAACTTCTATGAAACGATTAACCTTTCTGGCGTGGGCACTGCCGGCTTTAGCCGTAGCACAGCCTTCGCCACTTCAAAATGGCTTCAGAACTCCTCCCGATGCTGCGAAACCTCGCGTCTGGTGGCATTGGATGAATGGTAATATAACCAAAGAAGGAATCACTAAAGATCTTGAATGGATGAAACGAGTGGGCATTGGCGGGTTTCAAAACTTCGATGCTAGCCTGATGACGCCCCCCGTAACGCCGAAGAAACTGGTGTTCATGACGCCCGACTGGAAAGATGCCTTTAAACACACCACCGAACTGGCAAAAAAACTTGGTCTTGAAATGGCCATTGCTGGGTCGCCGGGATGGAGCGTAACGGGTGGTCCTTGGGTAACGCCCAGCGAAGCCATGAAAAAATACGTCTGGACCGAAACCCGAGTAACGAGTGGACAGCCATTTTCGGGGAAACTGCCGCAACCGTCGAACGTAGCGGGTAAATTTCAAAATGTTCCGGTTCCGGCCGAAGGCGGTCTGACTGGCCCGACAGGCGAACTACCGACGTATTATGCCGATGCTTTAGTTATAGCGTATCGATTACCGGCTGCCGACAAGCAACTGGCTACGTTCAATCCTACCGTTACGTCGAGTGGTGGTACGTTTACCCTTTCAGAATTGACCGATGGCAATCTGGCAAATACAAAACTGCTGCCACCTGCTGAAGTAGGGCAGGATATGTGGATTCAGTATGCGTTCGATAACCCGCAAACGTTTAAAGCATTCACGATTGTAGGCGCAAGTGGTGGTGGGCCACTGGCGGAGTTTCGCGGAGCACCCAACAACCGCAATCTGAAAGTGAGTGATGATGGCGTTAATTTCCGGGACGTAGTGATGATTAAGGGAAGTACCGTGCCACAAAACACAATGTGTATTGTTCCGACTACGGCCAAATATTTCCGATTTACATTCAAAACCTTAGAGCCAGAAGGCAACCCGTTTGCGGCCATGATGGGCGGGAAATCAGAACCGGGTAAACCCGAAGGTGTGCAGGTAGCGGAACTGGTTCTATATAATACGGATCGAGTCGATTTGTACGAAGAAAAAGCGGGTTTCAGTCCTTGGCAGGAAAGCACGCATTCGCTGGTGAAAGATAATGCCGATGCTATTCCAAGCAATGACGTAGTAGACCTGACCTCGAAAATGAGTGCCGACGGTACGTTGAACTGGACGCCACCGGCCGGAAATTGGGTAGTGCTACGTTGGGGTTATTCGCTCACGGGTCGTAAAAATCACCCTGCCTCCCCCGAAGCAACAGGTCTGGAAGTCGATAAAATTGACAAGGTGGCTGTTCGTAAATACATCGATACGTATCTGGATATGTATAAAGACGCTACAGGCGGCAAACTAGGCGTGCAGGGACTGGAGTATATGGTACTCGATAGCTACGAAGCCGGGCACATGACCTGGACCAAAGCGATGCCCGAGGAATTTTTGAAGCGTCGCGGCTATGACCTCAAACCCTGGTTACCTGTGTTGACGGGTCGCGTGATACGTAGTGCCGAAGCCAGCGAGAAATTTTTGTGGGATTTTCGGAAGACCATCGGCGAGATGATTGTCGAAAATCACTACGAAGTTATCGGCGATGCCTTACACGCCCGTGGCATGAAACGCTACACCGAATCGCACGAAGGCGGACGTATTTATCTGGCCGATGGCATGGATGTGAAACGGAAAGCCGAGATTCCGATGTCGGCTATGTGGACGCCCGGCAGTCTGGCCTCCGGAAATGACGAGGAAGTCCGTAGTGAAGCTGATATTCGCGAAGCGGCTTCGGTAGCGCACATTTACGGACAGAATCTGGTAGCTGCCGAGTCGATGACATCGAGCCGGAATGCGTTTGGCTGGTATCCTGAAAAACTGAAGCGGACGGCCGATCTGGAAATGGCGTCGGGTCTGAATCGTTTTGTGGTTCATACGTCGGTTCACCAGCCGCTCGACGATAAAAAGCCGGGTTTTTCTCTCGGACCTTTTGGGCAATATTTCACCCGGCAGGAAACCTGGGCCGAGCAGGCTAAGGCATGGACCGCTTATTTGGGACGTAGCTGCTTCCTGCTTCAACAGGGCAAACCGGTTGTGGACGTATTGTATTACTACGGTGAGAACAACAACATCACCCAACTTTGTACGCAGGCATTGCCCGCTATTCCGGCCGGTTACTCGTTCGATTTCGCGAATTCAACCGCGTTGAAAGAAGCATTGCGCGTGCAGAATGGTAAAATTTCGACAACCAGTGGACAAACGTATCAACTGCTTGTGCTTGATGCATCGGCAAAAACTATGACGTTGCCTGTACTTAAAAAGCTGGGCGAACTCGTTAAATCCGGTATGAAAGTGGCCGGTACGAAGCCCGAACGTTCGCCTAGTTTAAGTGATAATGCGCAGGAATTCAATACGTTAGTTAATCAGATTTGGAACAATCCAAACGTATCGACGGAGCCGTTAGAAGGCGTATTGAAAAAGCTGAGTGTTGAAAAAGATGCCGATATATCGGGTAATGCCGCCAAAATTCTGTTTGTTCACCGCCAAACCCCTGACGCGGATTTGTATTGGCTCGATAATCGAAGCGAGACTAAAAACGAAGCTACAGTAAGCTTCCGGGTTACAGGCAAAGAGCCTGAATTGTGGCATCCCGAAACGGGCAAAACTGAAAAGATAACGTATCAGATAAAAGACGGACGTACTATTATTCCACTCAAATTTGAATCATGGGAAGCTTATTTTATCGTTTTCCGGAACAAGACAAACGTAGCGACGTATACGAAACCCGCCGTCAGTGAATCGCCGGTGGCCAATGTGGAAGGCAACTGGAATGTACGCTTTCAGGAGGGTCGGGGAGCACCAGCACAAACCAACATGACGAAACTCATGTCGTTGTCTGAAAATTCGGAGCCGGGTATTAAATACTTCTCTGGCACAGCCGATTACGGTAATACATTCAATCTGTCAACTGTCGATAAAAATGCGTCGTATGTGCTGGAGTTGGGCGAGGTGAATAATCTGGCAGAGGTAATAGTGAATGGTAAAGAAGTTGGCATTGTCTGGAAAAAACCATTCCGTATCGACATTACGAACGCGGTGAAATCAGGTGCCAATACGGTTCAGATAAAAGTGACCAACCTTTGGGTAAATCGCCTGATTGGTGACGCACAGCCAGGCGTGACGCAAAAAATCACCTTCACAACCTTACCTGTCTATCGCGCCGATTCGCCACTGTTGCCATCAGGATTGATGGGGCCTGTGCGCGTGTTAGCTGCTACGTCTGCCGGTAAGAAATAGAAGTAAGAGACCCCTTCCGAGTTTAGTAGTGCGCACCACTAAACTCGGAAGGGTTTCACTTTTAAGTCAATCCCACAAACGTTGGCCTGACTCATGTTTCTCTGAAGGAAATTAGGGCATTCGTTGCCAGAATGTTCGGCTCCAGATACGTTGGAATGGCCAGTGACGAGAACGTAGCGCTATAGGCAAATAAGCATGAGCCTGTTTCGGCGTTTGCTGATAATACGTATCATCATCGGTTAAAATAAGTGAATGATACGTATCATTTGATCTTACGGTTAAGTCGGCAAAGGGGAGTTCAAGTCGCCAATCGGGGTGTTGACGGGATAGTTTATCTTTCAACAGTGTGCCCGAAGGTAAACGTTGTTGCTGTTGAGGTGTGGGCTTAAATTCGTTCTGTGCTACGTTAAGGGCATAGCTCAAATAAGATTTCAGCAGTTTAGGACCTTCGTTTGCCGTAGTTGCTACGTTCAATTGGTCAGGCCATAAACTTGTTACTACGTATACACGCTCGCGGGCGCGGGTAACAGCCACATTCAACCGATTTTCTCCTCCTCGCGCATTCAAACTACCAAACTGAGTCGATATGCGCCCTCGCTCATCGGGTGCATAGCCAATCGAAAAGATGATAACATCGCGTTCATCGCCCTGTACGTTTTCAATATTTTTAACAAATAAACCGGCTGGTAATTCTAAATGTGAATCGTCTGTAGTCAGCTTCTGTGCTATAGCACTCTCCAGCATATCCTGAATGAGTTGTTGCTGCGGAAAGTTGAACGTAACAACACCTATTGAGCGGCCAGGCATTTCATCTTTTAATCGCTCAAGAAGTTCTAAAACAGCTTCAGCTTCGGCAGGATTCGTGTTTTGTTGCCAGATTCCTTTTACGTTCAGATAACGGATCGCTGGTTCGTGCCGATTGATGTCGTCGTAACGGGGTAAAAGCGAAAGCTTGTTTTCGTAAAAATGCTGATTGGAGAATGTAATCAGATCGAGTGATTGGCTCCGATAATGCTCCGTTAAGGCCAACTGCGGTAATTGCTGGGCTGCCAGTTCGAGCAGTGATTCTACTTCAAGAGCTACGGGTATTTCCTCGTCCTGTTCCGTATCATCTAATCGGGTACGATATAAGTCGCTGGGACGTAACTGCTGATTGTCGCCCGTAACCACAACTTGTTTTCCTCTCGCCATTGCCGGAACGCCATTTTCGGCAAAGCATTGAGATGCTTCGTCGAAAATTACCAGATCGAATAAATCAGTACGTAGTGGAAACATGGCCGATACCGATTCGGGAGAAGCCAGCCAGCACGGAACCAGCTTAAACACCTCATCGGCAAACGATTCCATTAATTTACGAACCGGCCACACATTACGTTTCTTGGTAGTCTGATGAAGTAAATCCCGGTAGGTCACTACGTTATTCAGCCGGTTTAGGGTAAGATTACGATACGTTTGTTCGCGGAGCTTTACCAGAAGAATATCCCGACTGAGCGTTTGTTTACGGGCAACACTTTCCTGTAATGTCTGTTCCCATTGTTGCATTTTTAACGATGACACGCTACGCAATTCTGGATAAATGGTTTCAATATGAGTAAGCCAGGCTTGTCGCAAATTTGTTTGAAAGAGTGTTACCCAGTTTGCTGGCTCATACGGTTTCAGTCGGTCGATAACACTAGTTTCTAGTTCAGAAAAACCCTCCAGTAACCTATCTGCTTCGACCAGCAAATCAAAATCACTACGTAGTGTTTTGCGTAGTTCAACCGCTACTGAGTCATTCTCCCAAATTTCCTGAACTTGGTTGTCGGTGAGGTAGGTTTGCGTTGCTGTCTGCTGCGTTGCTACGTCTGCTGCTAACGCCAGTATTGCTTTTACTACGTACTGAAATGACTCGTGACCTTGCCAAACAGATTCGGGCAGATAGTAAAGTGGTTCAAGCACGTTTAAACGCTCGGTAAGATGTTGCGCCCGACGTAGCAGTCGTAAACTATCAGGAGTTTCGGGAAGGGGTAAGTCGTGTAATAACGTAGTGGTTTCATGCCGCGTCGATTCCAATCGAATACGCTTGTCGACCCGCTCCGCCAGTAGCTGCAAATCGGCTTCAGACAGTGTTAACGTATTGGCTGAAACAACAGATTGTAGTTGAGCTTTACCAGCATTTGTGAGTTGCCACCAATTCCAGCTTACCCAGGACGCGCGAGCGGTAAGAGCATCCGCCAGCAACGTTTTGAAAGCGCGTAAATCGGTCGTAGCTAATGACTGTTCTGGCCCCGGCGATGAAAGTGTTTCAGCCCAAGTCTGAGCCAGTTGTTCGAGTTTGGCTTCGTTTGTGGTTAAGGCGGGGTGATTGGGCGTGTTCCGTAGCTGTTGAATAACGGCCCAGAGCGTTGCTACGTCAGGTGATTCCAGCAGAGCGAGTAAGGCTGTTATTTCCCAATCATGAGCCTGCCACTCGTTTAATTGAGTTAATGAAAGCGGCTTACTCAGCAACTGCTGCGTTTCTAGTTGCGCACGTTCGCGAAGTTGTTGCCACTGTATAATTGATTGCTCAATCCTTGCTAAGTCTGGATATGTGAACGTAGCAAAACTCACCCGGTCGACCCAGCTATGATTGACGCCCAGACGCTTTTGGTAAGCAGAATAGTCAGTAAGGCGCCGGGTAAAGTTATCCACATTGTCTAAGTGGAATTGTGGATAACTATTATCCAGAGAAACCGAATCGACTGATGGATCGATAGTCAGGTAAAGCTCTTTGGCTGAAACTCCGCAGATACTCGTATCGAAAAGAGCCGTTTTAAAGGCTTGTAATTCGGCAACTGTCTCATCGATTTTTCGACTTTCGACCTCAAAATCACGTTCGAGCAACACAGCATTCAGGCTGGTATTTTGCTGGCGATACGTATCGATTTGATTAATCTGGGCCGCAATCTGTGCATACAATTCACGACGATCATCCTGAAAATCGTGAATTAGAGCCAGAAAATCGGCCATTCCAACCTGTCGGAGCCGTTCCTGAACAACATCGAGAGCGGCCCGTTTCTGACATACCAGCAACACCCGTTTGCCCGACGCGGCTGCATCGGCCATCAGGTTGGCAATCAGTTGTGATTTACCCGTACCCGGCGGCCCCTGCACAACCAGCGACTGCCCATCTTTCACCGCACGCACTGCCGCTTCCTGTGAAGCATCCATTGGCAAAGGTGTGTGGATAAATTTTTCAGGCAGGGGAAGATTTGCATGGAGCATGGATTGTTGGGATGGCACGGGGAGAGATAGGAATATATCCTGATTCTCCTCGGCTTGCTCTATGCTGTCAACTCCTAGCCATGCCTGCTCCCTGTTACTCCCTGCCTTTTCACCTTCCGCTATCAACTTGTCATAATCCGGTACCAGAAACGATCCTGCCTGTGGAAATATGCCTAACACTGCTTCGGAATATAGTTTCAGTTGGCCAGTACGTTCGAGTTGAGCAAGGTCTTTGCTGGTTTGCTTATTGAAAAAAAGAAGCTTATCTGTAAATAAATCCTGATTGAAATTGATTTCCAGAGGGGTTGTTTTCAGCCATTCGTAAAGTTGTGTCCGAAAAACGAGTGGGTCACGATCAAGATCGTCCAGATTTTTTTCCAGAACATCGTCGGGAAGTTTCACCTGATTAAACTGACCATAGGCCAAGGCCAATGTTGGATTTAGAAAAGCCAGCTCATCGCCACGACGTAGCAGCTTCCAGAATTTCCCCTGTTGCTCAATCTTAACCGGGAAAAAAAGCAATGGCGCATGAACAACTGTTTCGTCGAGAAATTTGCCTTTCACAAACGGCCAGCCAACATACAAATCTTCAGTGCCACGTTCATCTTCTATAAAACGGGCCGTGCGATCAATACGGCGGAGCTTGCGGCTAACTTCGTTACTACGTTCCTGACGTGCGTCGATGACCTCACATAAGGGAATGGCTGGCTTACGGGAAATTAAGTCGGCAATAATGCCGAAGGATGGTTTGTTGAGTAAAAAATCCGTTTCCTGAAGGTCCAGAAATTGGCTGGCTGGCAAGCTGCTTAGCAACAGCGATCTATTCCGACTACTGAGGTTCGTTAATCGACGGCGATACGTACGTAGGATATTGGCAGATAACATGGATGGAATCTACGATTCTGTACCCATTAAAACGAAATCGCAATGAAGAATCTTACCTTCTGCCGCTGTTGCTACGTTGTTGGGTTTGCTACTGCTCTTCCAGAAAAAATAAACCTCCGCAATGTAACTACATAACGAAGGTTTGCTATTTATGCTTCTTCTTTCTTTTCTGGAATGAGCCAGGAAGACAAGACGCTGATTGTCAATATGCTAATAATTATATAGAGCGAGTAAACAGGTTTAAAGCCGTATTCCGCCAGCCAGTGTTCGCCCAGCATTTTAGCACCAATAAAGGTTAGGAGCACAGCCAGACCAACTTTCAGGAATCGGAATTGATCCATGATGCTCGATAGGAAGAAAAACATCGAACGAAGCCCCATTATGGCAAATACGTTCGAGAAAAAAACGATATACGGATCTTTTGTAATGGAGAATATAGCCGGGATGGAGTCGACGGCGAAAACCAGATCAGTACACGATACAACAATGACAATGATGAAAAGGGGCGTAACAAATAGCTTATTGTCAGATTTCCGGCGGACGAAGAAATTATCAGTTACGTTACGTCGGTAAACGTTGAGGTATTTACTGACAAATCGTACGACAGGATGCTTTGAAGGTTCGATTTTTTCGTCTTCGTCTTTCTGAAAAAAGAGCTGAAATCCAGTATAGACCAGGAATAGACCAAACAGATAGAGAATCCATTCGAACCGCTGAATCAGGGCTGAACCAACAAAAATGAAAATGAATCGGAGCACAATTGCACCCAGAATGCCCCACACAAGTACTTTCTTATAATACCGTTCGCGTAGGCCGAATGAGTTGAAAATCAAGATAAAGACAAAGATGTTGTCGGCCGAAAGTGAGTACTCTACCAGATAGCCGGTGATATACTCCAATGCCATATTATTTTGAAAGCGTGCTAAACTGGCCGCAAAATTGCCGGGTATTAATTCGACGTGGCCTGCGTACTTATTCTGGACTTCCTGAAGCCGGGCAAACGTATCGATTCCGTGAACGAGGTAACCGAAATTTTTAAGGAAAAAATAGAAAGTGATAGATAGAGCAACCCAGATGGCACTCCAGATAGCGGCCTCTTTAAATTCAACAACGTGACTCTGGCGTTTCGAAAAAGCGCCAAGGTCTAAAGCCATGATAAAGAGAACGAACGTAGCAAACGCGAGAAAAAAAACTGTTTCGCTTGACAGCATGGTTATGGTTACGAATTACAGAGGCAAGAATATCGATCAATATGGATTCTGGTCTGTAATTGCGTCATTTGTAGTTTGAGATAGTACAGATTTAAAGCGCAAAAATTAGGTTTAGGCTGGTATTCCTCTGGTTAACTGACAAATCTACATCCAATTGATGTAAGGAACTGGCAAGGGCGGCTAAAATTATTGGCATGATGCTGTTGACCCCTTACTTTTGAACTATGTTTAACAACAAAAAAGTAGTTGTAGTGATGCCTGCCTATCGGGCAGCCTTAACCCTGGAGCGGACGTATCGTGAAATTCCGCTCGATTTAGTTGATGAGGTTATTTTGGTTGACGACGCTAGCCCCGACAATACGGTGGAGATTGCACGTCAGTTAGGCATTCGGCACGTGATTCGGCACGATAATAACCGGGGTTACGGTGGAAATCAGAAAACCTGTTACGCCAAAGCCCTTGAACTCGGTGCCGACATTGTGGTAATGCTTCATCCCGACTATCAGTATACGCCCATGTTGTTACCAGCCATGATTTCTATAATTGGCAATGGGCTATATCCGGTTGTGTTTGCGTCCCGAATATTAGGTAAAGGTGCCTTGAAAGGGGGGATGCCGATGTATAAATACATTGCCAATCGCTTTCTGACCTTTGCGCAAAATCTGTTGATGAATCAGAAATTGTCTGAGTATCATACGGGTTATAGAGCTTTTTCGGGAGATGTGATACGTAGTTTAGATTTTACCCATAACTCCGACGACTTCATTTTCGATAATGAGATGATCGCTCAGATTTTCTATAAGAATTTTGAAATTGCTGAAGTGACCTGCCCCACAAAATATTTCGAAGAAGCATCGTCTATCAATTTCCGTCGAAGCTCGATTTATGGCCTAGGGGTGCTACGTACATCGCTTTTCTATTTTCTAACAAAAGTTGGCCTGATGCGCTGGAATATTTTGAAGTAGTTACGGACAGCTAATTCTCTTACAGCATAGAATCCTGTAATTTTCAACTCGATGTCCGATTACCTTGACCTTTCTCCTATTACCCGCCATTTACGGGCTATGTATGGTTCCCGGCTTTTAATTGTAGCTGTTCATCACATACCTGTTTTTGAAACGTTAGCGAATGGAGCACTTTCAGTAGCTGAGCTAAGCAAACGACTTAACCTGAATGAGCGACCAGCTAATGTGCTCTTCCCTGCTTTATGCGCGATGGACTTGCTGGCTTATAATCAGGCTGGCGAACTTGGCATTACGGAGCTTGGTCACTACTTGATCCAAAGCAGTACGCCTAATCTGACAGGCTATGTTGGTCTGGAAAAAGATGATGCGGGGGTAATTGAAATGGGCGTTCGGCTCCAGAACGATGGCCCACTGGAAACGCCGGATGGAATCTCCTATGTCAAAGAAGGTGAAGACCCTTCTCCAATGGATGATCCTGAGCTATCCCGTAAATTTACGTTAGGACTGGCCGGACGCGCTCGGCATTTGTCGCCCATCGTAGCGTCTAAAATTACGCAGCGGCAGGGCCATTTACTAGACGTAGCGGGTGGTACGGGTTTATATACCTATGAGTGGCTGCTAAAAAATCCTACCTCAACAGCTACGATTTTTGACCGTCCTGCGGTGCTGGCAGTAGCTGAGGAACTGCTCCATGAGTTTGCCCTGACTAATAGAGAAGGTGCTAAAAGCGTTGCGGCACGGGTCACGTTTCTGGCGGGTGATATGTTAACTGATACGCTCCCAAAAGTAGATATTCTTCTGGCAGCCAGCTTGTTTCACGACTGGCCGACATCTACCTGCCAATTACTGGCTAACCGATTTGCTGAGGCTTTACGTCCTGATGGCGAACTGTGGGTGCATGACGCTTTTTTAAACGACAGTCTGGATGGGCCATTGGCCGTTACTGATTATTCGGCTCAATTGTTCTGGGGTACGAAAGGACGTTGCTACAGTCGGGCAGAATATCAGAGTTGGTTTGTAAAGGCTGGGTTGACGCCGACCAATAGTGCGATTTCGACGGGGTTAGACTATGGTCTGATTTGCGCGGTTCAGCCTAAATAGCCAGTCGCATTAGCGTAGTCCGCATATTATCTATGCCCTTAACGTAGCAGCAGCGAAGGTAGCCGCTAGGTAGTGTATAATCTATCTAAAGGGGTTTAGGTAGCTCAATAGAAATCGTTGTTCCTTTATTGAGCAGTGAAGTTATCCGGATTGCCCCCTGATGTAAGTCTATAATTTTCTGTGTTAAGGCAAGACCGATTCCATAACCAGGCTGGCCTTCTACGTTTTTACCCCGAAACAACGGATCAAGAATGTGAGCGAGATCCGCTTCATCAATACCTCGTCCTGTATCAGTTACTGTCAGAATTATATAATTTCTCTTTGCTTGTAGTTTTATGGAAACAGCCTCACCCGAGTATTTACAAGCATTATCCACTACGTTCAGTAAGGCTGTTGTGAGTAACGTAGCGTTGCCTTTCACGGTAAATGACTCGTCTTCTTTTGTTATAAATTGAAGCGGCAGATTGCGACCCGGATACTTGGTTTGAACCTGCCCAATGGCGGTTAACAGGCAGTCGTCAACCTGAACCGCCGTCATCGGAACAGTTCCGTCGGTAACCTTGGCTAAAGCGAGCAAACCGTTTGTAAGGGTAATTACTTTTTTTAATTCTTCAACGGCAATTTCCATACTCTCACGCCAGTCGGCCGGATTCTGGTCGTAACGTAGCGAGGTTTCTAATGTTCCTAATGTATTGGTTAACGGCGTGCGGAGTTCGTGAGAGGCTTGCGAAACAAAGCTACGTTGGGAAACGAAAGCATCCTGTAGTCGAAAAAGCATCTGATTGAAAGTCATGGCGATTTGGGCGATTTCGTCCCGCTGATTTCCTTCGTGTACCCGTTTATGCAAATCAAAAGCGGAAATCTGCTCGACTTCATCCACAATCTGAGCGATAGGCTTGAGTACTCTTCCCGAAAAATACCAACCTGCGAGTACAATTAATGCAAAACCGAGCAGGTTAGCCAATAGCAGGATTTGCTGTAGTGTGCCTAATTTCGCAAAGCCAATCCGATCATAACCAGACGCAAAAATGTAAAATAACTGCCCACGATCACGATAAGGCATCATGATCGACTCGAGATGACCGCTCTTAAATTCGACCAGTACTTCAGTGGTAAGCTGTGGTATTTTTTCTTTATAATAGTCAGACTCTTTCAGTGCCCGGTTGGTAAATACCATGTTACGTTGGCTATCGTAAATGTTAATTTGCTCATCCACGATGGTAAGCAAATCGGTACGTACCATATTCTTAAAAAAATCATCGTGCAGGTGCCGCCGGGAAATCAATACTCGTCCAACCACACGGGCTTTACCTTCCAGCCTGCTATAAAATTCCTCCTGCCTATATAATGAATAGAAGTACCAAACTAGTAGCGAAAGAGTAATCTGAATCGCTACTGCCAGCAATGTGAAAATAATAGTCAGCCGATTTCGTATAAGCATGTTTTAATGTGGATAAGATATATGATGCGTAATCTATGTAGTACTATGTCGGCCTTAGTCGTAATAAATTGTCATACATCATCTTCCATATATTATACATCCTGTACGGTTTAGCCTTCACGGAGAATATAACCCATTCCAACAATGGTATGCAAAAGCTTGGGTGAAAAATCTTTATCTATTTTCTTGCGCAAATAGCTGACATACACATCAATAACATTGGTATTGCTGTCGAAATTCAGATTCCAGACTCGCTCACTGATATCGATCCGCGAAATGATTTTTCCTTTATTTAGCATCATATATTCCATCAGGGCGTATTCACGCGTGGTGAGATCAATACGTTTCCCCGACCGAGTGACCGTTTGTGTGTCGAGGGTCAGTTCTAAATCGGCCAGTCGAAGTATTTGCTTCTGTTTAGGGCTATTTCGTCGGGTTAATGCCCGAACACGTAGCAGCAATTCCTGAAACTCAAATGGTTTTGATAAATAATCATCTGCACCAGCATTGAAGCCATCCGATTTATCGGCCAGACTGTCTAGGGCGGTTAGCATCAACACAGGAATCGTTTCATTTTCGGCTCGGATCAAGCGACATAAATCAAAGCCATTCATGTGCGGAAGATTCACATCCAGAATCACAATATCATAAATATCCTTCCGAAACAAGGACAAACCGGTTTGCCCGTCGTAGGCAATTTCTACGTCATACCCTTCGGCCGACATGCCTTTGCGGATAAACGAAGCCAGCCGCTCCTCATCTTCAACCAGAAAGATTTTCATAAACAGATAGTTATACGTCTGCAAGTATAGTCTATAGCCAACGCTATACGTAACAACCGTAACTTATTGTTTGACTAATTTGCCGACTTAATTTGAGAGATAACTTTTAAAAGCACAACGCCTAGACAAAATCTAGGCGTTGTGCTTTTAAGACAAACAGTCTGGAGGTTGTTATTATGCAGTTGCGCCTTCTTTTAGCCGCTCGGCGTTCTCGGCAATACGTAGTTGCTCTATGAAGTCGCCGATATCACCGTCCATAACAGCGGTGAGATTATAGACTGTAAGCCCAATGCGATGGTCTGTTACGCGGCTCTGCGGATAGTTATAGGTACGTATCTTATCCGAACGGTCGCCACTTCCTACCATGGTTTTACGTTGTGAAGCAATCGCGTCATTATGTTTCTGCAACTCAATTTCGTACAACCGCGAACGTAGTACGGTTAGCGCTTTGTCGAAGTTTTTCAACTGCGAACGTTCGTCCTGACATTGCACCACCAAACCCGTAGGAATGTGGGTCAGACGTACTGCCGAATACGTAGTGTTTACCGACTGACCGCCCGCCCCCGACGAACAGAACGTATCTTTTCGAATGTCGTTCATGTTCAGCTCTACGTCTACCTCTTCGGCTTCGGGCAGTACCGCCACGCTGGCTGCCGATGTGTGAATACGTCCCTGCGTTTCAGTAGCAGGTACACGTTGCACACGGTGTACACCCGACTCGAATTTCAGTTTGCCGTATACATCCTCGCCTTCAATTTCGGTAATAATCTCTTTGTAGCCGCCCGACGTACCTTCGGTATAATCGACGAGTGACATGCGCCAGCCCATTTTTTCGCAGAAACGCTGGTACATACGGAAAATATCGCCTGCGAAAATAGCAGCTTCGTCGCCACCAGTGCCGCCCCTGATTTCGAGAATTACATTTTTGCTATCGTTCGGGTCTTTCGGAATCAGCATCTCTTTGAGAACTTCTTCCAATGGTTCCCGACGCGGGATAAGTTCATCCAGTTCCGCTTTGGCCATGTCCCGAAAATCTTCGTCTTTTTCGGTCGCAATGATTTGCTTTGCGTTGTCGATTTCTTCGAGTAGTTGCTTATACGCCTGATACTGAACAACTATCTTTTCTAAATCTTTATATTCCTTACTCAGCTTCATAAACCGCTTCTGGTCAGAGACAACCTCGGGCTGGACAATTTGCTGAGATACTTCGTCGAAGCGTTCGCGAATGGCTTCTAACTGATCAAGCATGTTATATGATTTTTAACGCTATTCCAATTTTGGAATGTGGCGAGGGAAAACAATCGAAAAACAAAATTACGAAAATCCTGCCAGTTCGGCTCTATTTGCAACCAAGCCGAGTCGGTTCCTGTTTCCACTAAAAATATTGAAACGTAATTATAGTAAGTTTCTGTTTATGAGCCGCCTTCTGATTATCTGCTTCGTTCTTTCTTTTTGTGTAACTGCTTGCGGCCCCGACCGTGTGAAATATACCAGCGAATTGAAGCAGGAAATCGCAGATTCGAAAATCAAACGTGTCACCGACGTCGATTTGGTTGAAACAGTTGATAATCTGGGCGGAAAAATTAGTTCAGTTGTCCAAAAAGAGCTAATTACCCAGCTTCAGCAAACAACCGATCCCGCCAAACGCGCGCAATTATGCCAACTGCAAAACCTGCCACGGACGAAGGCTATTGCCGAACGCTACGCCGTTGAGATTCGCCTGCTCGGAGTCGATGATCTGAAAAACGTAACACTGAATGCGAAGGAGCGTGAAATTCTGGACGCTTATTATTACAGTGCTAAACAGAAGCAGGCGGCCATGTCGAATATTCAGAAAATTAACGATACGTTATTCGTTTACAACGTGCCGGTTCCGGCCCAAAATGCCATCTGCGAAGCTTGTTTTGGTAAACAGGACGTACCGTTTGCTGTCTGGCACTTTGGCTTCCAAAAACGCGAAGTAGTTCGCCGGATGAGTGCTTCAAAAAAATAACTGGCCGAATTGGGCACGCAACTCGACCAGTGTAAGCATATCCGAAAAGTAGCTTAAGCTGGTTGAAGGCAGCGCAGATACATCTGGATAGTGTTGTCGAGACCGTAATAAAGCGCATCGCAGATAAGCGCGTGGCCTATCGAAACTTCTTTCAGACCGGGTACCTGCTCATTAAAAAAGCGTAGATTTTCCAGACTCAAATCGTGTCCGGCGTTTACTTCTATGCCAAGTTCACTGGCGCGCTGAGCCGCTTGCACAAACGGAGCTACAGCCGCGTTTCGATCTGCTACGTAGTGAGCAGCATAAGGTTCGGTATATAATTCGATCCGGTCGGTACCCACAGCTTTGGCACCCTCTACCATTTTCACATCAGCATCAACGAAAATCGATACGCGAATTCCATCAGCTTTAAACGTATCGACAAGCTTACGTAGGTGATCTGCGTTACGTATCGTGTCCCATCCAGCATTGGAGGTAATGGCGTCTACTGCATCAGGAACCAACGTAACCTGTTCAGGTTTAACCCGTTTAACCAGTTCAATGAAACGTTCGTCGGGATTTCCTTCGATGTTAAATTCGGTAGTGACAACTTCTTTCAAATCCAGTACGTCCTGATACCGAATATGCCGCTCGTCGGGGCGAGGGTGAACAGTAATGCCCTGTGCACCAAAGCGTTCACAGTCGAGCGCGACCTGAACCAGATTTGGGTTATTGCCGCCACGCGCATTTCGTAACGTAGCAATTTTATTGATGTTAACGCTTAAACGAGTCATTTCTTAAAGAGTGAAAGAGCGAAAGAACAAAATCGGACTATCGAAGCAGAGCGAATTACGTTGTTTGACTTTGTAACTTTGCCGAAATAGTGAAGGTTCATATAGTAAGTCACACTTTCACTCATTCACTCTTTCGCACTTTAATTATGTCGCTAAAACAACAAATTGACGCCGATATTAAGCAAGCCATGCTGGCAAAAGATCAGAATAAATTACGTGCGTTACGTGCCGTAAAATCGATGATTCTGCTCGAAGAAACCAAAGAAGGCCAATCTGGTGATCTTAAAACCGAAGATGAAACGCGCATCCTGAGTAAAGCCGTAAAACAACGGAAAGACTCGGCCGATATTTATCGTCAACAAAATCGTGCTGATTTACTGGCCGTTGAAGAAGCTGAAATTGCTATCATTGAACAGTACCTGCCTAAACAGCTTTCTGAAGATGAGCTTAAAGTGGCACTGCAGGCAATTATTGCCCGTGTTGGTGCTTCTGTTCCATCTGATATGGGTAAGGTGATGGGCGTGGCTACAAAAGAACTGGCTGGGAAAGCAGAAGGAAAGGCGATTTCGGCTATGGTAAAGCAGCTATTACAATAATTGATTGATTGAATGATTGAATTGTCGAGTGTATGATTCAATCATTCAATCAATCAGCAATTCAATCATTTTGATTTGAACACCCTCGACCTGCTTATGTTGATTCCCCTTGCATGGGGGGCATTTAACGGATACCGTAAAGGTCTTCTGGTAGAGATTGTGGCAATAATTGCATTTATTGTAGCCATGATTGTTGGGCTCAAATTTCTCGGATTTGGTATCGATCTATTAAGTCCATATATCAGCCGTGAACTGGCTCGGAAAGTATTGCCAATATTGGGTTTTTCCGTGATTTTCGTTCCCACGATTATCATGGTCAACCAAATGGGCATAGCTCTACGTCGGTCGTTGAAATACACGATGTTAGGTACGTTTGATAGTATAGCTGGAGCCGTTGTAGGACTATTTACCTGGGTGTTTGGAATTAGTATTATCCTTTGGTTGTTCAGCTATATGAATGTGAAAATACCAGCCCGCTACGCTGAAAACGCATTTCTCTATCCTTATATACGACCAATTGCGCCCAAAGTGATGGACAAGGCCGCCGTTTGGGTTCCGAAAGGTCTCGATGCTGGTAAAAAATGGCGGGCAGAAAATATAAAGAGCGAAAGAGTGAATGAGTGAAAGAATGATGATCCGGCATTCCGGCTGATACGTCCTTCTTCACTCTTTTGTTCTTTCACTCTTTCGCTCTTTAAACAATGAAACAAGACATCCGCAAACTAACATCTCCGCAACTCAAAGACTGGCTCAGCCAACATGGCGAGCAGGGGTTTCGGGCGAAACAAATTCAGGAGTGGCTTTGGAAAAAATCAGCATCGTCGTTTGAGCAGATGAGCAACCTGTCGTTACCAACGCGGGAGCTGCTGAAAAGTCATTTCGAAATTCGCCCATTGACAGTCAATCAGGAACAACGTAGCAGCGATGGTACGATTAAATCGTCGTTTCGTTTGTTTGACGGAAATCTGGTTGAAGGAGTTTTGATTCCGGCGCTACGTAACGATGACACGGATAGGATGACGGCCTGCGTATCGAGTCAGGTAGGTTGTTCGCTGACTTGTAAGTTTTGCGCCACAGGTTATATGGATCGAAAGCGAAATCTGGATGCGGCCGAAATTTATGATCAGGTAGTGGCTATTGACCGCCAGGCTAAAGAAAATTACGACGTACCGCTCTCCAATATCGTGTATATGGGAATGGGCGAGCCTTTGCTAAATTATAAGAACGTACTGGAATCAGTTGATCGAATTACCTCGCCCGATGGGTTAGGCATGTCGCCAAAACGAATTACAGTTTCTACGGCGGGAATCGCGAAAATGATACGTCAGTTGGGCGATGATGCCGTTAAATTTAATCTGGCTTTATCGTTGCACGCTGCCAACGATCAGAAACGTGACCAGATCATGCCTATCAACGAAAGTAATACGTTGCAGGCATTGGGTGATGCGCTGGGGTATTTTTACAAGAAAACAGGCACACGTATTACGTTCGAATATATACTGTTTTACAATTTCAACGATACGTTGCAGGATGCGCAGGAACTATGGAGGTTTACCAAGCGTGTACCTGCCAAGATAAATATCATTGAGTATAACCCGATTGCGGAAGCCAATTTTAAAAATACCGACCCACAAACACTCGATAAATTTGCTGGTTTTCTGGACAATAAAGGTGTAACGGTCAATGTGCGCCGGAGCCGAGGTAAAGATATTGATGCTGCCTGCGGTCAGCTAGCAGGTAAAAAATGAAACATTACGTTTCGTTTTATGACGTTTCAAAAACGCCCGAAACAACTATAGGCAAATGGTTGGATTTTGTCTGTTAACAATTTAGTAATACTGCTCTGGTTAGTTTGACGTACTTTTGTGGCAATCATTGGCTTACGGACCCACCGTCTGGCCGTTTTTAGACGATATTCCCTTGTATGTTTGGATTAGAAACGGATGTTTTTATCCTCCTCTTCATCAGCCTTTTTGCTGCTTGTGCCTTCGAATTTGTTAACGGTTTTCATGATACAGCCAACGCGGTTGCTACCGTTATTTACACCAACTCCTTAAAACCGACCGTTGCCGTAGTATGGTCGGGTATCTGCAATTTTACGGGCGTTTTGCTGGGTGGCATTGGTGTTGCCATGGGCATTGTAAACCTGCTTCCAGTTGAACTGCTCGTAGATCAGAATGTGTATCACAGCGTAGCAATGGTGCTGGCACTACTGCTCAGTGCTATTATCTGGAACCTCGGTACGTGGTACTTCGGAATTCCGAGTTCAAGTTCACACACGCTTATTGGTTCAATTTTGGGCGTTGGCCTTGCTTTTTCAACCTTACCCGAAAATACAACCGGCGCTGCTGTCAACTGGGACAAGGCCATCGAAACTGGTGAAGCGTTATTATTATCGCCTTTATTAGGTTTCAGTCTGGCAATCGTGCTGATGTTCATACTACGTCGTTCGGTACCAAATGATGTAAAAGACCAACTTTTCAAAGAGCCCAAAAAGAATACTGAACCTCCATCGTGGGTTCGTGCTATTCTTATCGCTACGTGTTCGCTGGTAAGTTTTTTTCACGGTAGTAATGATGGACAAAAAGGTGTCGGGCTCATTATGCTGATCCTGATTGGGATTGTACCATACCATTTCGCTGTAAAAGCTGATATTGATCCAAGGCTGATGCAGGCTAATATCACGACTATTGAACAAACCCTTGCTACGTTAGATTCTAATCAGCTTTCGCCAGCAAACCGCGAACGGCTGGTGCAGACACGTAACGAATTGAATGAGTTAAAAAGCCTTATCAACGCCCCGCTGGTCGATAATAAAATTCCGAACGATAAGCGGCTGAATGTACGTAAAGATTTATTGCTGATTTCGAGCAATATGAAAAAAATCACCTCCGATGAGGGGGCAAATGTGAGCCCGAGTCAGATGGCATTGCTGAATAAAAGTCTGGGTGAAGAAAGTGGTCTCCGTCGATTCACAGACTATGCACCGTTCTGGGTTATTCTAATGGTTGCTCTTTCATTGGGTCTGGGTACTATGATTGGCTGGCGCCGGATTGTGGTAACGGTAGGTGAAAAAATCGGAAAACAACACCTGACGTATGCACAAGGAGCATCAGCGGAGTTAGTTGCTGCAAGTATGATCGGGTTTGCTTCCTGGCTAAAACTGCCGGTTAGTACCACACACGTATTGTCGTCGGGTATTGCCGGAAGCATGGTGGCTAGCAAAGGTGTTAAAAACTTACAGGCTGATACAATCCGAAACATTGCGCTGGCATGGGTGCTTACTCTTCCGGTTTCGGTGTTGCTCTCATTTACGCTTTATATTTTCTTTCGCTGGTTGTTATAATCCAGTAAGACTTACCTGTAACGCGGACATTCTGTTTGCATAGTTCCTAGTATGACTATGCAAACAGAATGTCCGCGTTACATCTTTATAGCTCTCTAATGGCAATATTCCGGAATCGGTGGGCGGCATCTGGTTTCCAAGAGCCAGACATCTCGAAAGCTTCGGCCGATTTTGAATAAACCGCCGACCAATGCGCTTGTAATCCAATCATTCCCGACGTAGTACCGGCGATAAAATCATTCACAGGTTGCATTACGTCCCACATGAGTTGATCGTTTACCCACAGGCGAATGCGTGGAATATCGCCTTCCATCCGAATGCGAAAGGCGTTCCAGCTATGGGCTTTCCACACCGTTGCGATGTTTGTAGCTTGGGCACCTTTACTCACGTTCATGCGCTCACCGAGCAGGTCACCAAGCCCGCCCGGAGTTGCCAGTTCAACCTGATACGCCATGCCGCTTTCGCTGGAACGTAAGAAGATACCGCCGTTGCAGAACGAGTCAATTTTAGCTTCCAGATACAGTTCGAAATTCCGGTACTTCTTATTAGTCAATAAAACACCACCCTGCCCATAGGGGCGTTGTTTTAACGTAACGACGCCATTCTCTACGTAAAAATTGCCCGTTGTTCCCTGATGTGAAGTGCGGCTGGTGTGCCATCCATTCAGGTTTTTGCCGTTGAAAATAGGTGTGAAACCTGCTGGAATTTTCCCATTCTGAGCATTCGCTACATTGAATACAAGTACGGAATAAAGCAGGATACTAAGTTTTTGTAAAAACATATCGAAAAAAGATAACAGGCTAATCACTTTACGTCCATAACTATCCGAAAGCCAACATCCCAGCCATTACCCGGCCCGGCTGCATGCGTCATATACGTAGCGTTTTTGACATCGCCCACAAACGAAGCTCCCTTCAATACGTGCTGGTTTCCAGATCGAGGGGGAACGGCGTCGGCGAAGAGTTTCTCGTTGTAAAAGTCCTGCACCCATTCCCATACATTTCCCAACGTATCGTAGAGGCCCCACGCATTTGGTTTTTTCTGCCCAACCTTGGCAGTTGTTGTGGAGCCCATTTGCGCCGATGCCCAGATCGCTTTCCACGAAATATCGTCGTTAGCACCAGCACGGGCAGCATATTCCCATTCGAATTCGGTAGGTAAGCGGTAGTGATGGCTTTTGTCCAGGGCATTGAGTTTGGTCAGGAATTTCTGTACATCCTGCCATGTAACCTGCTCTACAGGATGCTGGTCTGCCTCATCTTGCACTTTCTCAGTCTGAAATGCCGATGGATTTCTACCCATGACCTGCTTCCATTGCGCCTGCGTTACCTCAAATTTGCCAATGTAATAAGGCTTGTTTATTCTGACGGTAAAACCCTCTTGGATATCCTGTTTCGCCATCTTTTCGGCAAGTGCAAAGTCGTTGCTTGTCCATTGCAAACCTTCCGATTTTTTAGACGTAGCACTCACATCTGGAGGTTGAGGGTAAGGTGGCTTGAATCGACCCACAACCATACTGCCGGGCTGAATCAGGACGAACTCCATAGAAAACTTATTGGTGAACGTAGCGGTTTGTGCGTATGCGCTTACTACGTAGAATGTGAGTACGAAAGCCAGAAATGATTTCCTGAACGTAGTAGTCATAAGTGATTTGATTTTGCTACGTATCAACGAGGTTTGTTCCAGTTCGTCCGCTCAGCACGACCAAGCTTGAAAATTTCCAGCTCCTGTTGCGTCATTCCGCCGGGCATAACGGGCGTTGTAGCACGTACTTCCGCAACTTCCTTTGCCGTAACAACTGACGCGTGATTGCCTAATTCACTGCTATTTCGGATGTAACTCAGCACCGACGCAATCCATTTATCATCATTACTGCCCATAGCTGGCATCAAATCGGTATACGTTTTGCCATCGATGGGTCCTTTCATGCCATTGAGTAAAAGCTGAATAACCAGTGTTTTATCGCCCCGAACACGCGGTGAACCAACAAGCGGAGGAGCTGGCATTTGCGTACTACCTGCCACTTTTACACCTTTTCCGTCGGGCCCGTGACACGTAGCACAGAGTTGTTTAAATATGGTTGCTCCATTAGTGACGAGCGCACGATCTGCCGGACTCAGGTTTCGGGTTCGCTCACGCTCGGCCTCCAGCATTTTCTGCGATTCAGTGAACGTAGTAAACGAAAACTGCATCAGCTCATTTTTAGGATTGTTGGCCAACAGCGCTTTTACCAGTTCGGTTGTCCGTGGAGTTTTGTTGCTACGTAGCGACAAAGCTAATTGAATACGAACGTCGGGGCTTGGGTCGTTCATGAGCGGTGCCAGCTTCTCAATAACTTCCGCGTCTTTTTTCTTTAAAAAAGCTTCACTAATCCAGACGGCTGCTTTGCGAACCTGCGGATCGGAATCGGTAAAGGCTTTGAATAAAGTTGGTTTGTCGATAGCGTCCACACCTTCCAGCGTCCACAGCGCGTGAATACGTGCCAGCGGGCTAGGAGATTTCGCCAATGTCGCTTTTTCGCCCAAGGCGATTTGCTTCAGGGTTGGCACTACCGATTGATCGTTACGTATTATAAGAAGCAATTGTGCATTATCGCGCCACCAGCCGTTTGGATGGTCGAGATACATAACGAGCTGACTGCTAGACTCATTGAGCATGTTTGGTTTTCGATCATCACGCTTGAAATCGTCGTGAACGATGCGATAAATACGACCCATGCCCCGGTTTTTATAGAGTCCTTTCTCCTGAATCACTTTTCCCAGATACGAGCCGGGTTTGGTCCATTCGCTTTCCTGAATGATGCCGTGATACATATCGACGACGTAAAAACAGCCATCGGGGCCAGTATACGTATTAATGGGCCTGAAATTCATATCGGCCGATGCCAGCCAGTCTTTTTCTTTATAGGCATCTTCAATGTAAATCTTTCCATCGCGGTTAATCACCTTGCCACGCTTTATAATTCGTCCAACAGGTTCGGGAATGAAATAATCGCCTAGCATATCGGCGGGTAAGCGGTCGCCCCGGAAAATCGACTGTCCGCAACCGGCTGTGTATTTTTTGAGCGTATTGTCTTCCGGACGTAAATCTTCGCGACCACCCTGTGCATCAACCGTACCAATGATAGGCCAAGGTTTTGTAAAGTCGGCCGAATATTGATCAGCAAAGTTGAGGGCACCATAGGCCGGATTCTGTTGTATTTGTACGGCTGGAAGGCCCGGCCCGGCTTCTGAATAAAACAATCGACCGTAATTGTCGGTAGTCATACCCCATTGCCCAATCATGTTATCGACCAACGTATCGGCAATCAGTTTCCCGTTTTTGTATTTATACCGCAGGTTATCGCGGCTCGGGTAAATCCAGTTGTCAACATTCCAGAGAAACCCGCCGTTCTGATGTTCCAGATTACGGGAGTCCATGACCTCGTTGCGAAAAACAATTTTCTTCTCATCGGCCTTGCCGTCGCCGTTTGTATCCCGGTAACTCCAGATATGCTGAACGTTGGTGATTCCCACCAACAACTGATCTCCAACGGGCAGAATAGTACGTGGCAAAACAAGGCTATCAACAAAAATGGTCGATTTATCCATTTTGCCATCGCCATCGGTATCTTCCAGAAGTTTAATTCGGCTGGTTGGCTCATATTCGCCGGTTGCATTCGCGTCTTTCATGTACGTATTCATCTCTGCTACGTACATTCGACCGTTTCCGTCCCAGGCTATGGCTACGGGTTCCTGAACCATCGGCTCACTGGCAACCAGTTCAACATGATAGCCAGGTGGCAATTGTATTTTTTTTATACTTACTTCTGGCGAAAGTGGCTCAACGGGTGGGTTTGTGTCCTGTACTGCACGCATGAAATCGCCATCGGAGGTTTGTTTCGATGATTTGTTGCAACTAATAGCAAGCGAAGCTATTAGCAGGAAATAGATTGGAAACAGGATACTTTTCAAACCTGCTGTTACGTTGGAAGATAATTTCATAATACCTCTCTTATTAGGTGAACATGAGAATCGATAGAGACGTATTGGATAAATTTGAGGAAGTGTCTTGTTAAGGCTGATTCTGTTCCTGTGACCATTCTGGTGCATCTTGCTCTATGGCGTGACGAACCCGCGCAACCAGATCGTCAACACTATCATCCTGACTATAGTTAAGTGGAGCCTTAAACTGTACGGTTAGCAGTGTATTCCGTTTTTTGAAGCGCAACCCTTTCTTGTCGAATGCTCTACGGAAGCCGTTGATAACAACGGGAATGACAATTGGCTCATTGTTTTTTATAAGATGCCCTGTGCCTTTTCGAACAGGGGCATACGGTGTGGTAGTACCCTGTGGAAAACTGACCACCCAACCATGCGCTAACGCCTTGGCAATCTTATCATTGGCTGAGGTATCTACAGAACGTTGCACTTCACGACCTTCGGCCCGCCAGGAACGCTCAATGGTTAACGCACCAATGGCCGAAAAAACGCGGGGAACGAACCCTTTCTGCATGGTTTCTGAAGCTGCTACGTAGTACTGGCGAGCGCGTGGGCCAAACAAATACATGGGCGGAACAATCGTGTTCTGAAATCCCCATTTCACAGCGCAGAAAATCTGAAAGAAAGCAATTACGTCGGCAAAGTATGTCTGGTGATTCGATAGAAACAGTACGTTGTTAATGGGCAGGTTTTCCAGATTTTCGGTTCCTTCAATCTGAATTCGATTCACCACGGTATAGCGGGCGTAGGTTAGCCAGCCTACGATAAAAATGAGTATGCGCCTGATTAACAGCGAACTGCCAAACGGATCACATTCAAATAAGCCTAATACGTCCAACGGCATCAGAAACTTTGGGAGGTAGCTGAATTTGGTTGGCTTAATATATTTCATTGTCGGGTTAGCGTATAGGTAATCGGTAAAGTTAAAAGGACGCTGCAATGTTTTCAAGAAAAAATACAAACGTCTGATTCACAAGTACCATTCGGTGACGATTTACTACGTTGCTACGTCTGGAAAAATAGAATAGCAAAATTTTTTTCATACAGATTAATCCTTTTGAAGATGGCACTCTCTAACAAACGAAATCAGTTCACTAATACACATTCGCCTATTGCCGACATTCTACACAATTAAGTTCATGTTTAGTTTTTACCATCAATTTTTCCCTTCAGAAATCATGAAACGAGTTGTGCTTGCCGGTATAGTTGCTCTGTTGAGCGTATTTTCTATTGAAACCTCTTTTGCACAAGTGCAGGTTGGGGTCCGGGGCGGAGCTAACTGGGGTTTTGCTTCTAAACCCGATTTTTTAGGTAGTTTCAATCCTGATTTATATCCAACGATTGGCCCAGTTGGGGCTATTTTTCTGGAAATTCCAATAAGTGATCGCGTATCCTTTCGTCCTGAGATAGTCTACATTCAGAAAGGTGTGGCTGTAAAAGAAGGCTTTGATATAAATCTTGGCGGATTTAACCTCCCAATTGGTGCTACCATCGCTTACCAGTCGCAAAATCTAGAGCTGCCTTTGCTGGCTAAAATTAATATGAGCGACGGCCCTATTCAGCCTTATTTCTTAATTGGACCAGCTGTTAGCTACGCTATGGACGGTCGTATTCGGACGCGCGGCTCAGCCCTGTTCACTACAAAACCTTACGACATTGATGTTAATTATGGTGGAACCTTGAGTCGTTGGGACGTTAGCGCGGTTGGTGGGTTAGGTCTAGCAGTTGATGCGGGTCCTGGCAAATTCTTCATCGAAGGGCGATATACACACGGTTTTACACGTCAGATTCAAGTGCCTGTTGTAAATATTAATGTACGCAACCGGGGAGTGGGCGTATCGCTAGGGTACTCATTCACGATAGGAAATTGATTTTACCCAGTCGTTTCATTCCTGTAATTATTACGTTTTTATTGAATCAACCTGAATCAGCAAAGGTGGGGCCCGACTTGGCTCCACCTTTCTTGTTTAAAGAGAAATATGATTAAAATCAGATAAAAAACAATTGATTGAGTGGTATTGCCAGATAAAATTGTGTTAATTTTACTCACTGTTTTTTTATCGAATCGCTTGTGCGATTCACTGTTGTTTCTTGCGACACCTCATCCATGGCAAAATTCACTGATTTTGTTCGCTCAAATGCTACAGAGCCGCATCGAATCCGTACCCGTTTAATTCTCAAAGCTCACCCCGAAATCAAACAATTGATTGGTCAGAAAAACCCGAATACATTCTGGGTTATTCTGGGCTGCGTATCAATGATGGTTGGTATGGCGTGCCTTGTTCGTGATCAGTCCTGGTGGATTGTGGTTGGTGCAGCCTGGCTCATTGGTGCATTTCCGGCACACACGTTATTCGTTTGTATTCACGAAGCCGCTCACAATCTAATTTTCCGTAAACCAACGGCCAATGCCTGGACGGCTATCTTCGCCAACCTGCCAACCGTATTTCCTACAGCCCTTTCGTTCAAAAACTTTCATATCAAGCACCATGCTTTTCAGGGAGTTCATGAATTAGATGCTGATTTGCCGGATTGGTACGAAGCGAAACTCATCAATAATTACTCGATTGGTAAGGCACTATGGTTGCTGTTTTTCCCAGTATTTCAGGCGATACGTACCATTCGTATGCACGAACTGGCTGTAATTGATAAATGGGTTGCGGCTAATATTGTTGTTCAGGTGGCATTCGATGTCTTAATCGTTGTGTTGTTTGGCTGGAAAGCGCTGATTTTCTTGCTACTCTGCCTATTTTTCTCGGTAGGATTGCATCCATTAGGTGCTCGCTGGATTCAGGAACACTACCTGACGCTCGATCCTGAACAGGAAACGTACAGCTATTATGGCCAATTAAACGGCGTGAACCTAAATGTTGGTTTCCACAACGAACACCACGATTTCCCATCGATTCCCTGGAATAAGCTTCCGCAAATCAAGAAATCGGCACCTGAATATTATGATACGTTAAAATACCATACTTCCTACGTTCGGTTATTCTTCCGGTTTCTATTCGATCAGGAGATTTCGCTATACTCACGTATTGTACGTAAAGAGCGTGGCCGCGTAACGATAGCCGATCAGTCGAAGCCTGATATGGAACTCGTACAAGCACAAACACAACCAGTTTCGGCTGAACCAGTATCTTAAATTTTGCTACGTATTAATCTAATAAAAATGTCCGCTAGATTCTAGCGGACATTTTTATTTATGGTAAATGCAATTGCAGTTAATACGAAATGATTTTATTGTTCGTCATTGAAATACGTTGAAACCGACACCGTTAAGATGTCAATTAATTCTTCGTCCATATATCCATAATCGTCAGGAATATCTAGCACTATAAGCTCTCTGTCATTCAGCTCGTCTCGAAACTGATTGAGTAATCGTTCTTTGTGACGCTTTTCCATAACAAAAACCAAATCAGCCCATTGTATAAGTTTAGAGGAAACCTTCACTCGAGCTGATGGTTCAGTGCCAGCAGACTTTACAAAGTAGGTAGGATGATTTTTATAGATAGTTTCAGCCGTTAGGCTACGCCATCGGTTTCTGCTACAAACGAAGAGGATATTCACCAATTCTTCTCAAAACTTAGCTTTTCCTGAATCAAGGAACGTAACAAAATTCGCTACGTCACGGTCATAATTTTTGGGTGGCACCAGCAATTTACCTTCGTTGTTGACGAGACAGTAGTGGGGCTGCGCATTGTTGTTATACTTCGTGATTTGTAAATCCGCATTTTGAGCACCAATTGTTTTCTTTACCTTCTGGTCATACGTCGACGTGTACCACTCAGATTTCGGCAATTCAGTTTTATCGTCAACGTAAAGGGCGACAACTACAAAATCATTCTGAAGTCGCGACAACACCGCTGGATCTGACCAGACACGAGCTTCCATTTCACGGCAGTTCACACAGCCGTGGCCTGTGAAATCAATGAAAATCGGCTTGTTAACTTTTTTGGAATACGCCAGCGCCTGTTTGTAATCGAAAAAGCCCTGTAATCCGTGGGGTAGGTGAAACAGATTACCGTACTTCACATTTTCTGAAATCTTGTTTTCTGGATTCTGCATCACGTTTCCTGCCCCATGTAAATTAAAATCCTGCGATGTTTCGGGAGGAAGATAGCCTGACAATGCTTTCAAAGGAGCACCCCATAAGCCGGGAACCATATACACCACGAACGAGAAGGTAACGATTGCCAGCAATAATTTCTGAACGCTCACAGTTTTTACTTCGCTATCATGAGGAAGGCGAATTTTCCCGAGAAAATAGAAACCAAGTAGCGCAAAAATGACAACCCAGAGTGAAAGAAACACTTCACGGTCGAGCAATCCCCAGTGATAAACCTGATCGGCTACGCTTAAGAATTTCAGCGCGAGTGCAAGCTCCAGAAAACCCAGAACAACTTTCACCGAATTGAGCCATCCGCCTGAACGGGGTAAATTTCGTAACCATTGTGGGAAAGCCGCAAACAACGTAAATGGCACCGCAAACGCTGACGAGAATGCCGCCATTCCCAGAATAGGCTTCACAACTTCACCACCAGCCGATGCTACCAGCAAGCTACCAACAATTGGCCCAGTGCAGGAGAACGAAACCAGCACGAGTGTAAAGGCCATAAAGAAAATACCTGCTATACCGCCCTGCTCAGACTTAGCGTCAGCTTTGTTAACCAGTGAGTTCGGCAAAACAATCTCGAACAGACCGAGGAAAGAGAGTCCAAAAACAAAGAAAACGAGGAAGAACAGTACGTTCGGTACCCAGTGCGTACTGACGAAATTGGCAAATGCTGGACCGTTGAAGCGCGACACGACAGTTCCGATCAATACATATATACCAATGATGAATGCGCCATATAATAAAGCCTTCCATTGTCCACCCTGCTGGTTAGTGAAAAAACTCACAGTTGCCGGAATAATGGGAAACACACAGGGCGTAAGCAGGGCTACCAGACCCGACAGGAAAGCTGCCAACAGAAAACCACCAAGCGAATCGCCTGAAGCATTTGCTACGTCGTCGGTAGTAGAGGCCATCATAGTAGTTTCTGCTTTTTCAGATATCGCCGATTCGGTGGAGTCAACAGGTTCTATCGTTGGTAGAGCAGGTGCAGACGTAGCGGCTGCTACAGTTGTTTCAGAAGTTGGTTGGGTAACAGTCGCTGCCGTTTGGGACGTAGCAGCTACAGCAGTTGTTGAGGTAGCTGAAGCTTGTCCGGCAATGGTTAGACCCGTAATGGCGAAACTTTCATCGCCCGGAATGCATTGACCATCTTTATCAGTACAAGCCTGATACTCAATAACACCTTCAAGAGCCGGTGCATCGCTGAGGATTTTGATGCGTTGCGAAAACTGCGCCTGACCACGCATCAGATACGTATCGCCCTCAAAAACCTCTTCATATTTTACGTCTACTTTGCTGGTCGGTTTCACTTTTCCGATCAGTTCAAAGGATTTATTAGGCGTAAACTTAATAACCGTTGGCAGCGGCCCATCAATTTTTGGATTGACCTCCGAGGAGTAAATATGATAGCCAGACTGCACACTGGCCGTAAATTGGATATCAATAATATCACCAACTTTGGCAGATGATTTGGTCGATTTATAGGACCAGCTAACAGGTTTTATAATCTGAGAGAACGTAACGAGGGGCAGCAGAAGCCACACCACAAACGTAAGAAATGACTTCATGCCGTTTGGAGGAAGTGATGGTTTGTTTAGACAACAGAAATACAGCAAAAATATTTCCATAAAAGACAATAGTCGTAAAACGATCGTCGTTTCGGCATTAATTATTCCGAAAATGACGATCGATTTACGACTATCGATAGCTATTCCTACACGCTTATCGGCTGAATAAGAGCGGATTCATTTTTTCCTCGGGCTTACTACCTATAGGAAGGCTACTGAGCCAGGTTTCATGATCAGCAATCTGAAATTCATTACGTGGCTGAATAATTCTCTGATTTTCATCCATGTAAATCATGGTCATGACCTTACGTGGGCGATCCGATACATTCGGGCCTGCCCGGTGAAACGTCCAGCCAGCGTGATAACTTACTTCGCCTAATTCGAAAGGGGTATCGTGTACGTTGAAATTCTCTTTCCGAAGCGATTCCTCAAGCAGTTTTTCACTTTCATCGCTGATTTCAATATCACGGCCAATTTCTACGTGCTGGCTACCTTCGGCAAAGGCGAGCGGCCCCATTTCCATAGGTGTGTCCTGCAACGGAATCCAGACTGTAACCGTTTTTGGTGACGACAAGGGCCAGTAAAACTGATCGGCATGCCAGGGCGTGATACCACCCGACGGTTCTTTATAAAGTGCCTGATCGTGGTAAAGCCGAACCCCATCGACGCCCATTAAATCGGCGGCAATTTTGGCTAAACGTTTCGAGAAAACGAATTCGCGTGCCTGTTCGTCCTCGCGCCAGAGGTTCATAATCTGAAGAAAAGCCCGCTCATACGTAGTACGTTCTTCCATCGGCTTTATTAACGTATTAAGCCGAAAAACTAAATCCGTAATAATATCGCCATAGTATTCCAGAACGGCAGGGCTTAGTACGTGCTTTAGTTTTACGTAACCGTTTTGTTGGTAGAACGTAATGGCTTCAGGGCTAACGTTATAAGGCGTGTCAAGCTCTGCCAGTAGGGATTGTTTATCAAGCGTATTATTCATTGTATTATCTCTGATATTGATACGTACTAAAGCCTTAAAAATTTAATCTTTAACTATCTGCCACATCGGTAATTAATATGACAACATTATGTTTCTTTGAAGAACAAATTTTAGTGCTGGTATTACAGACAAATACGTAGTGTGCAACAGCTAGTTCTACTCCACTTTTTTCTTGGCCAACGTAATGAAATATAGTTTACTAGTGCTGATTCTATTAGTTTTTGTACAGGCCTGTCGGTCTAAAAAACAGGAAGTTAACCCTAACGGTGAAGCAAAGCTTTTAGGTATTACAATTCCTAGTTTTCCGGCGCAGAATATTGCAATTGACCATGACAAAAAACAGATTGTACTAACAGCTCCTGTAAACACAACCGTACTAAGTTTTGTAGCGACCGCTTATCAGACTTCGCCTAACAGTTCTATTTGGAATGAAGGACCGTACCCCGTTAATATTTGCGGTATGCTCCAGCCCGAAAAACAGTTGGGCATTTACGTACTTGGCAAAGATAATCAGTTGAACATTTATAAGTTTGTTGTGAAGCCTGCGGATAATTTGAATATCAGTTTTATTGATAATCAGGCAACGGCTACGATTGGGCAACCGATTGGTTTTCAGATTGATAATTTTACAGATGGTGTAGGCATTGGGCAGATCATTCTGACTCGAACGGACTCGCCCGAACGCGATACGTTGCAGGTACAATGTTGCTATGGAGTCTATAATTGCCCAGATCGGCAACCTACGTATAACCAATACGCGGCCGGAATTCCAGAACACGTTCGGCCAGGCGAGTATACGGTTGAAATTAAAAAAGCAAACGGTCGTCAGGCTGTAGCAAAGCAGAAATTACGATTTAGGAAAGGGACACCGTTATTGGAAAGTTTCCAATTTAAACAGCCTATTCTGGCGAAAAGCCAAAGTCTGCTTATAAATGGTGAAAATCTGTTTGCCGACGATAGTCCAGAGTTACTATTCCGACGTGTAACAGGCGAGCGCTTTCGCGTAAAACCAACGAACGTATCAACTTTTGGTCGAAGCCTACGTATTGATTTGCCGGCCGATCTAACACCTGGCTATTACTACGTTCAGCTTATGTCAGGCGGTCAGGCTATTGGTGCTACGTATCGGTTTACGGTACTACGTCAACCTGAACAGCCGAGTGTATTTTCTATCGATACGTTATTGGCCTCTGCCACAGCAAGCCCATTGGTACTTCAGCGCATGAAAAATTATTCGGCCAGCATTCAGCCCGAATATGGGTCATATACTGATAAGCTAGAGGTGAAATTAACAGATGTTGACAATCTGACTCGATCTGTTGTTTTTACCTACCGCACTGGTAGTTTTAACGGTGACTATCCGGGCGGCTTAAAAATTCCGGAGTCGGTTACTCCCGGAAAATATAGTCTCCGTATTGTCGCTACGTATTCTAGCGGAAAGGTGATAGAAAGTGAACCATTAGAACGACAGATTATCGTTCGATAACATAAAAAAAGGTCCTGAGCTTTCAAACTCAGGACCTTTTTTTAGTAACTCCAATATCCCTGCACCCAAACTCGCCCATTTGGCGTTCTTCGCCAATAACCGGGATTCCAGGTTTTATAACGTGCAGGTGCTGAACTATATCGTACAGGAGCGGGCGCTGAACGATAATAACCGTCTACCCAAATATAATCCCGTCCTCGACGAACGTGATGACCCGGAACCCATACCTGATTAGTAGCAGGTGCTCTGGGAATAACAATAACTCGTCGAGGTTGTTGCGCTGTGGCAGTTTCCGAACTGGCTACAAAGAACGCTGGTAGCAGTAAGCTCGCTAATGCCAATACTTTCAGTTCCTTTTTCATAGCTTTATTGATTGAGTTTGGTAGAAAATCGGTTTACGAACGCTAATTTCTACCGATATTATGTTGCTTCTGAGAGGGTTTGTAAACGGAAAGGTTTAAAGACCCTCTTTAATTTAACTCATATGAATGATATTTTGTTGGATAGTTTTGTCAGAGAACCTACCTGAATCTACCATTTTCCGATGTACCTTTGTACTTGTAAATAACTGGTTGTTTGTTGGTTTGATACGTTGTGTTTACCAACCGAATCACCAGATTACCAACATAAAAAACTGCTTGTTCTGATGACAACCGTCACTTCTACCACCCGCGATACGCAGGTGTTTGACCTCATTGCCAAAGAAAAACATCGCCAAGAGTCGGGAATTGAGTTAATAGCTTCCGAAAACTTTGTGTCGCCCGCCGTAATGGAAGCGGCTGGCAGTGTGCTGACCAATAAATATGCTGAAGGTCTGCCCGGCAAACGGTATTATGGCGGTTGCGAAGTTGTTGACCAGATTGAGCAAATTGCTATTGACCGGGCTAAAGAATTATTTGGTGCCAGTTGGGTAAATGTGCAACCACACTCAGGTGCTCAGGCTAATACGGCGGTGTTTCTGGCCTGCCTGCAGCCGGGTGATACCATTCTGGGTTTCAACCTGTCGCACGGTGGTCACCTTACACACGGCTCTCCTGTTAATATCTCGGGAAAATATTTTCGCCCAACGTTCTACGGCGTTGAACAGGAAACGGGTGTTATCAATTACGATGTAGTAGAAGAAACTGCTAAAAAAGAGCGTCCTAAAATGCTCATCTGCGGAGCATCTGCCTACAGCCGTGATTGGGATTATGCCCGCTTGCGTGCCATTGCCGATGAAGTTGGTGCATTGCTGTTGGCCGACGTATCGCACCCGGCAGGACTGATTGCAAAAGGTCTGCTGAACGATCCACTCGCCCACGCACACATTGTAACCACCACTACGCACAAAACGCTACGTGGCTCGCGCGGTGGCATTATCATGATGCGCAATGATTTCGAAAATCCATTCGGTATCAAAACACAGAAAGGCGAAACTCGTTTAATGTCGTCGTTGCTCGATTCTGGTGTATTCCCCGGCACGCAGGGTGGACCGCTGGAACACATTATTGCGGCTAAAGCTGTTGGCTTTGGCGAGGCTTTGAGCGACGATTTTTATGAATATGCTGTTCAGGTGAAAGCCAATGCACAGGCAATGGCAAAAACTTTCCTTGGACTGGGCTATAAAATTATTTCGGGCGGTACCGACAACCACCTGATGCTGATTGATCTACGCTCGAAAGGTTTGACGGGTAAATTAGCCGAAAATACGCTTATTAAGGCAGATATTACCATCAATAAAAACATGGTTCCGTTCGACGATAAGTCGCCGATGGTTACGTCGGGAATGCGTATCGGCTCTGCCGCTATGACGACTCGCGGCCTCAAAGAATCGGACATGGAGCAAGTTGTCGTATATATCGACAAGGTGCTGATGAATCATGACAACGAATCGGTACTCTCGACCGTTAAAGAAGAAATCAACGAGTGGATGAAAGCATTTCCGCTCTATAAAAGTTAATCATTAAAGAGCGAAAGAGTGAAAGAGTGAAAGAGCGTCTACTAAGCCACGACTAATTTCCTCACTCTTTCGCTCTTGTACTCTTTCACTCTTTAAGAAAATGCCACTCGACCAATTAACTGACGAAGAGATTGTAGAAGAAGGGAAAGAAATGTCCTTTCTTGATCATCTGGAAGAACTGCGCTGGCACATTATCCGGGCCGTTGGGTCCATTTTTGTGTTTGCGATTATCGCCTTTATTTTTATCCAGGAAATTTGGCAAACAGTTATCATGGGGCCTAAAAACCCTGATTTCTGGACGTATCGAATGATGTGTAAACTGTCGGAAGTGACAGGATACGCTGATTTGTGTGTAAAAAAGCTGAATTTTGAATTACAGGCGCTTGGGGTATCCGATCAGTTTACAATGGCGCTAACGTCATCGCTTATAATTGGTCTATGTTTCGCATTTCCGTACGCGTTCTGGGAATTGTGGAGTTTCATTAAACCGGGTCTTCGTCAGACCGAACGGAATGCAGCCCGTGGTGCTGTTTTCTATGTATCGATGCTGTTTTTGATGGGCTTGTTTTTTGGCTATTATATTGTTTCGCCACTGGCTATCAATTTTTTAGCTAACTATCAGATTACGCCTGAAATTAAGAACCAATTCGACATTACGTCCTACATCGGTATTCTGGTTACGCTTTCCCTTGGTTGTGCCCTTATGTTTCAGATGCCTATTGTTGCGTTTGTACTTTCGAAAGTTGGGGTGTTAACACCTGCTTTCATGAAAGAATATCGCAAACACGCCTGGATCGTTATTCTGGTTGTTGCGGGTATTATTACGCCATCGCCAGACATCTATAGTCAGGTGCTGGTCGCATTGCCATTAGCAGGTCTTTACGAAATAAGTATTCTGGTATCGCGTTCGATTGAGCGGGCAAAACTGCGCGAACAGCAAGACTTGATGAAATCATAAAATTATCATAAAGTATAAAAGGAGTTATCCCGAATGCTACACCTATTTATAGGCTCAGTATTCGGGATAACTCCTTTTCTGTTGAAAATCAGGTCAAATCGATTTAAAATATCCAATTTTTTTAATCTAAATTAAACAACTTCCTATTAGTTGAGTTATACTATAGAATATCAAGCAAATAGATATTTAGATATTAAAACTTGCTCAACTAATGAAAAAAGTAATCTTATTAGGATCTATGCTAGTAGCTAGCATAGCCTTCAACGCAACTGCCCAAACGACAAATTCGTCAAATCGAGGTAACACAGGTACGACTCAGACACAACCAACAAACACGAATTCGAGTTCGTACCAAACTACGCCAACTACAACACCGGCAAATACAGGCATTAATCAAACGCCTTCTGCACCCGTTAATACAGGTGTTAATCAGCCACCAACCACACCAACTGGCGTGAATACGACCACACCAACTACTACGCCTACTGGGGTGAATCAGCCAACTACAACGCCGGCGAATACCGGCATTAGTCAGCCACCTTCCACTTCAGGCTCGACTTACAGAACGGGTACAAGCTCAATGACATCAACTTCGGGAACTCGTACGATGCCTGATCCAAACCCAACCACACCACCAAGCGATCGGACAAATATGGGTACGACGACAAACAGAAGTAGTAATCCGTCGACACCACCAACAACCCCTACGACTCCGCCAAGAAAGTAGGTCTTAGTTAATGGTGCATAAATACAGATGGGGTTATACCTTTGCGAAGGTATGGCCCCATTTTTTATGACCGACCCCTGGATTTCATTGCATGGATTAACTGTCCGCCGAAGTGGACAAATTGTTTTAAAAGACCTTTATTTTCAACTTAAGCCGGGCGAATGCTGGGCTGTTACGGGGCCAACGGGGAGTGGTAAAACAACGTTTCTACAAACGCTGGCTGGTCAATTTTCGGCTCCTGCAACTTTGCTGACGAGAAGAGGAACAGCCGAATTTGTTTCCTTTAAAGAAGAGTCTTCGCAATTTTCGTATGGAGGTTACTTCTATCAGCAACGCTATCAGGCCACAATGAGCGATAACGCCGGAGATGCCGGTTATCGATCTATTCCAAAACTGCGGGATTTTCTGGGATTTGCTGATACTCTGGAATCAAAAGCACTTATCGACCGATTAGGGTTAACCCCGTTACTGGATCGGTCGTTTCTAAAACTATCGAATGGGCAAACCCGCAAGGCACGCATTGGCAAAGCGTTGTTAAAGCATCCTTCCGTTTTGTTGCTCGACAATCCATTTGTGGGACTAGATGCAGGATTTCGGGCCGAACTAACGAGTTGGTTAGCTGAATTGGTGGAGCATGGGCTGACACTTATGCTGGTAACTGAGTCGGAAGAAATTCCTAAGTTTGCAACTCATGTTGCTACGTTCAGCAAAGGGCGTATTCAGTGGACTGGTCCTCGCAAAACATATTTACCAGCGGAAAATCAGCAAATCTTTGAGACTGTTCCTACCTTGGCGACAAAACCGGCAGTTGCTGATTTTGAAGAGGCTTTTTCACTACGTAACGTAACCGTCCAGTACAGCGATGTCGTTATTCTAAATCAAATTAACTGGACCGTTCGTGCTGGTGAGCGTTGGGCATTGATTGGGCCAAATGGTGCTGGAAAATCAGTATTACTCAGTCTGCTTTATGGCGACCATCCGCAGGCTTACTCTAATAATGTAAGCGTATTTGGCTTCCGACGAGGAAAATCGGGGGAAAGCATCTGGGATGTGAAACGCCGAATCGGTTTTGTTTCGCCTGAACTTCATCTTTACTTTCCGCAGGGATTATTGGCTCGCGAAGTCGCCTTAACTGGCCTGACCGATACGTTAACACCACCCAGGCGTGTATCACCAGATTCAGAAAACGATTTAGCCAGTCTGTTTGCTTACTTTGGCATAAGCGGTCTAACCAACCGTATGTTTGGTACTTTATCGGCAGGTGAGCAGCGGCTGATTCTCTTGATTCGTGCATTTCTGAAAAATGCGCCTGTGCTTTTACTGGATGAACCTTTTCAGGTGATCGATGCGCAACATATCGAGCTTGCACGTCAGTTGATCGATAGCTTTACAAACAAAACGATTCTGTTTGTCACTCACGACCGTCGTGAGCTTCCTTCTAGTATCGCTCATCTGTATTCACTATAGTCTATAGCGTAGCATGTATTTTGGCTAATGATTTTAGCAACATAACGATTACTGTGGCCGCCTTCAAACTTAAATATTTGAGATGAGTTAAAATGTTGGCATAATTTATGAGGAATCTGGCAGACTTTTCTCTCTGGCATCAGAAGGGCCCGTTTAGTTGCTATCTTCCCTTTTTTTAAGGTTACTTTCAGCGAGAAAATAGTAAAAAAAACGCTTGGCATGAAATTCGTCTTATGGGTGGTAGCAAACTTCTCGTATGACGAAACAGCTACTAAATAAATTAATTGGTGGTACTGGATGGTTATTACTGTGGTTACTGGTAGGTCCGGTAGCTAGAGCCGAGGTCCATTCACTGGCCGATACGTGCCAACACCCCGAGCCGCCTGTAATTACAGGTTCGATGAAGGCTATTTGCCGGAACGAATCGGTAAAACTGGTGGCGAGTGGTTGTGCAGGCACTGTTATCTGGTCGAATGGAGAAGTGGGGGACAACATTACGGTTCGACCTCAGCAAACAACCAAATATACTGCAATCTGTAGGGCGAAGCCAGGGTGTATTAGTTGTTTTGCCGATGTATGGCAAGTGACCGTCAATACACCCGATGCACCTGTTATCAAAGCATCTGCTACGTTGATTTGCTCAAACGATGCTGTTACATTAACTGCGTCGAATTGTGCGGGAACAATACGTTGGCAAGACCAAAGCGGGCGTATAAATGCAACAGGGGCTTCATGGACAGGTCCTCTAACCGAAACGACAGTTTTTCGTGCAACCTGCGAACAGAATAATTGCGTTAGTAATCCATCAACGGCTATATCAGTCCAAGTTAGTACACCGACCAAACCCAGTATTACAGCAAGCCAACGCGAAATTTGTGCTGGTCAAAACATACAGATTACGGCTTCGGGATGTCTTGGTACTGTTCGTTGGTCGGACGGCGTAACAGGCCTTGTTCGGAACGTAGCGCCTGTACAGGCAACAACGTATCGTGCTGTTTGTCAAATCGGTACCTGCCATAGCGATAGCTCAGACATAGCCATAGTATCGATACGTTCAATAACTCAGAAACTGAACGTATTAACTGCACTTTCAAATGTTTGCCCTTATCAGACAGCCGATTTGTCGAAAGCCATTCTGTCCACTAATTCTGATATAACACAGTATCGATTTTTACCATCGGCATCACTCACTGCACAACCATTACAGTCGCCGAGTGCTGTAACGGCTGGGACGTATTATCTGGTTGGACGGGATGGAAGAGGCTGTTTTACTGAACCAGTTGCCGTATTGGTAACGATTCAGAGCTGCCAACAGGCCATTCCGCCTTGTTTGAGTAATCCGCCAACGGTGGCGATTCGACCTGATTCAATTAATTGGCAAAAAGGCATTATACAGTTACAGGCGCAGCTAGGTGGTTCGGCGTCGGAAGTTAGCTGGCAGAGCAATGGTGGAGGCTTATTTACGAATTCTGACGTAACAGCGAGGTATCTGGTTTCTGAAACAGACCAGCAGCGAGGTGCTACGTTGTTTACCGTGTCAACCCCCGACCCTGATGGAAGTGGCCCGTGTGTAGGCGCGTCGGCAACCTATACCGTAAGTGCGCCATCGCGTGAGTTAATTGGGTTGAGCAAAAAAATAAGCGAGCCTGTTTGGCTTGTTGAAGGAAATAATCGATTTGTTGAATTGACGTATCAGTTCACCGCCAAAAACTACGGGAAACATACGTTAACCAACATTCGAATTTCCGATGACTTAGATGCCGCTTTTGCAGGAGTAGGTGCTCAGATTCGGTCGATAAACGTGCGGGCCGATAGCGACTTGTTGGTTAATGCTACGTATACAGGTCGTGGTGTCGATACGTTGCTTATAAACAACGGTAGTTTACAGGCTGGTAATCAGGCTTATGCTTGGCTAACGGTTCGGCTCGATGTGCGTCAGGCCAGTACGTTGACGTTCTCGAACAAGGGAGTGGTCAAGGCACTGGATAGTAACGGTAATACTTGCATTGACCAATCTACGAACGGGACAGAAGCCGACCCCGATCAGAATGGCAATCCAACCGATAATGCCGAAGCTACTCAGGTAACTCTCCATTCAGTACGTTCGGAGGAAACCGAAACCGTATTTATTCCCGAAGGATTTTCGCCAAATGACGATGGCATAAACGATTTATTTGTGATTCAGCGCGTACCCGAAGGTGTTACCGTTCAGATGGAAGTGTACAACCGATGGGGGCAACCTGTTTTCCGTAGTGACAATTATAAGAATGATTGGGATGGAAGAATGAATCAGGGCATAAAAGCCGATGATGCTAAACAACACCTTCCCGACGGTACTTATTATTACCAGATACGTCTTAGCGACGGGCGTGAATATGTCCGTTTCCTAACATTGGTACGATAAGTTTTTTAGCAATGAATCTAGGGCAAATTCGTTTGCCGAATGAGTGTTGATGAGTTGCCTCAGGCACGGTTAGCGACATACCAATGAGTAAGAATTTGACAAGGTGGTTTTGGGTAGGATTTCTTTGGCTAAGCTGTTTACCAGCTTGGGCACAGGTCGATTCGCTATTACAGCAGGCCGAACGTATGCTTAATTATAAAGCGTATGGTCGGGCTATAGAAGCTTATTCGCAAATTTTGACCGAGCAGACTGATCAACTGACAAAAATTCAGAAAGCAACTGCGCAGGGTAAACTGGCATACGCTTTTCAGCAGGTTGGCGATGGCACAAAGGCCGAACGTTATTATCGGGAAGCATTGGCTAACGACCTTAGCGAAGACCCACAGCAGATTCTTCAGTTTGCGCAGATTCTGGCTAGTAATGGGAAGTTTCAGGAAGCTCAGAAGCAATACGATCGGTATAATCAGTTAAAAGAAAAACAGCCAGGGCCGCGCTTACCGTTAACGCCAGTTACGGTTGGGCCATCGGGGCGAAAAGAACCCGTGCGGTATCTACTGGAATATCTGGGTCTGAACACATCCAACGAAGAATTTAGTCCGGCCTATTATCGGGATGGATTAGTCTACGTAGCTGGTAAAAAAGGCGGTTCAGCCATCGAAACGACGGGTGGTGGCGGAGGCTCTGGCTATCTGGATCTGTTTTACGTACCGAATCGAAAAGAATTAAAAGTAAAGACGATTATTAATGCTGATGGTAGCATAACTCCGGGGCCGGATAATAATGCTCGATCAGAACGCCGGGTGGGCAGTGATGCTTATAGTCGGCCAACAGCTAACGATTCGCGTACAGTACCAAATTTTGCAGTCGGTATCAACGTATCAGAAGGATTAGGGTATGAAGAACGACCAATAAACCCTGTCGCTCGCTTCAGCAAAACACTCAATACGAAATACCATGAAGGGCCTGCTACGTTCACGGAAGATGGTTCGCAAATCATTTTCACCCGTAATAATTACAATGGCGGAAAGGCAGGTGCCAGCAGTGAAGGCGTTAACAAACTCAAGTTATATACGGCTCGTCAGCAAAATGGCTCTTGGGTCGATATTGTAGAATTACCCTTCAATAGCGATGAATATTCGGTAGGCCATCCAACATTGAGCCGGGATGAACAACTACTTTATTTTGCATCGGATATGCCCGGTGGCTTTGGTGGTACGGATTTATACGTAAGCCGTTTTCAGAATGGACGTTGGAGTCGGCCGGTAAATTTGGGCGAAACGATCAATACAAAAGGAAATGAGCTTTTTCCGTTTGTTGATGAAGCTGGCAATCTCTATTTCTCATCGGATGGTAAAAAGGGCTTAGGAGCTCTGGATATATTTTATGCTACATTGCAAAATGGCGTAACGGTAGGTTCTGTAGAGCATCTTGACGCTCCCATTAACTCGGCGCAGGATGATTTCGGTTTCATAACCGATGGTGGTCGAGGCAGCGGTTATTTTAGCAGCAATCGCAAAGATGGCAATGATGATATCTATCGGTTTGTACGCGAAAGCTCGTTATACGGCTGTCGTGACCTGACGATTCGCGTTTATGATACAAATACTGATTTACCGCTCGATAGCGTCAGCGTTGTCGTGAAAGCACGGGAGGAAGGACGGCAAGACCGGACGCTGACCAGTGATGCAAATGGTTTTGTTCGTATCTGTTTACAGGGCGATAACGCCTTTACGTTTCAGGCAAGTCGGGATGGCTATATTAACAGCATGGTAGGTTTCACTACACGGGCGATGACCGATGACCAACCAAGCCGACTCGAAATTGGGCTTATCAAGCCAACCATTGTGATGGATACCATTCCGGCGGATACGGCCCCAAATGAGCCAACGGCGTTGCTTAACCGCTCACGAATACGGGGTGTAGTTGTTAGCGAACGCGACAAACGACCGATTGAGGGCGTAACGGTACGGCTACGTAATGAATGCGACCGCACGCAGCGAGAATACGTAACAGGAGCAGACGGACGCTATAGTTTCGATATTATTGAAGGGTGCGATTATACACTTGTTGCCTCAAAACCAACTTTTGGAACGAATACCAACAAAATTAAACGTATCTCGAAGAAGGCGAAACCGAAAGAAGTAGCGGCCGATTTGCGAATGCTTAGTGTTGGTGACGTAGTAACAATTGACAATATTTACTACGACCTCGACCGCTTTAGCCTCCGGGCCGATGCTGCCCGCGAACTGGATAAAGTAGTCGCAACAATGCGTAAATATCCTTCGCTGGTTATCGAAATTCGCTCGCATACCGACAGCCGGGGCGACGCCGATCATAACAAGGCGCTCTCGACCCAACGGGCGAAAGCCGTAGCCAATTATCTGGTATCGAAAGGTATCAGCCGCAAACGGATGACTGCCGTTGGTATGGGCGAAACTCAGCTCGTAAATAACTGCACGGATGGCGTTATTTGTACAGAAGCAGAACACCAACGTAATCGGCGAACCGAGTTTAGAGTGGTTGAGATTAAGTAATTTTATGGATAATGATTGATGAATGATATTAAGCTTTGTTACGTTACTCGTTTAACGTAGTACTCCATTATTCATCATTCATTATCCATTCATCATTCTTTGCTTACATTTCCTGCCTGCAAAATCAACCTTGGATTACGTATCACAGAGAAACGTACCGATGGTTTTCATAATCTGCAATCGTGTTTTTATCCAGTTGGCTGGAGCGATGTTCTGGAAGTGATTACTGCCGATACGTTCGGGTTTAGCAGTAGCGGATTAACCATCCCCGGAAATGGCAGTGACAATCTTTGTGTTCGGGCGTATAATCTGCTTCGACGTGATTTCGATTTACCTCCTGTTTTCCTACATCTGCATAAAATTATACCAATAGGAGCAGGGCTTGGTGGCGGTTCGACTGATGCTGCTTTTACGCTTAAATTGCTGAATGAGCGTTTTGGTCTTGCATTAACCATCCCTCAATTGGAAGAGTATGCGCGCAGGCTAGGTAGCGATTGTGCTTTTTTCATTCAGAATCGTCCGATGTACTGTACGGAAAAGGGCGATGTATTTTCTGAAATTTCGGTTGACCTGAGCGGCTATCATATCCTGCTAGTTTATCCTAATATGGCTATTTCAACGGCAGAAGCTTATGCCGGTATACGACCACAACAGCCAACAGAATCACTTTTCGAGCAGTTGCAGATGCCTATTGCTACGTGGCGTAATACAATTCACAATGATTTTGAAGATAGCTTATTTCCAAAATACCCTGTTCTGGAACAGATAAAGGCGCAACTTTATGAAAATGGAGCCATATATGCTAGCATGAGCGGCTCTGGATCAACAGTTTTTGGAATTTTCGACGCACCCATTGCACCGATAAACCAATTTCAGACGTATAGCGTTTGGCAGGGAAAGTTATAATTAACAAGCATACCTATCGATGGACGTAGCACTCCACGACTAACGATCATTATGAGTAACTTCATCACAAAGCGACGGGAGCCATTTCGTTTTATGGTTTGGCTGGGTATTGCCAGTAGTGTGATGCTGTTTACAATGTTGCTAACTGCCTATATTATCCGTCGAGCTGGTTCGGGCTGGGCTGAGATTAAACTTCCGTTTGTTTTTTTGCTTAGTACGCTGGTTATTGTGTTGAGTAGCTTTACGTTAAATGCTGCCCTTTTGTCATTTCGACATGAGCGATTTAGCTTATATCGCACTAACCTGGCTACTACGTTAGTGCTTGGCACGTTATTTATTTTATTGCAAGGCTGGGGCTGGTATCAGATGATTGAGGCTGGTATTAAGCTAGAAGGGAATCCGGCAGGTGGGTTCGTCTATATCATTTCAGGGATTCATCTGTTACATATTCTGATCGGTCTGGTTTTTCTGGTTATTGCACTAGCCGAAGCACTACGTCGTCGGCCTTATATTGATTCGTTTGTCTACAGTGTCAATCCACCGAATCGGCTTAAAATTAGAATGATTGTGCTTTATTGGCACTTTGTCGATATTCTTTGGATAGGGTTATTTATCTTTCTTCTGATTCATCATGGTGTCGATTGGCAACTACGGTGGTGAGATTATCAGATTTCGGCACTTTATAGCGTTATTTGTACTAGATTACGTCGAAGAGAGACGTAACAGAAATCAATCAATAATCTGTTGATTACGACGTAATTACACTTCGTAACGTATCATTCAGTAGTTCTCTTCATGAAAAAAAACATTCTCTGGTTGAGCTTCTTTATGCTCTGTGCCAAGGCTTTTGCCCAAACTAATTCTATTCCTTCCAATTCAAAATACGATCCACTGTCATTGTTTCATCCGTTGTTTAACATGCAACCAGGCAACGACTATCGGACCGGAAGCGGTGCGCCTGGCCCTCGGTATTGGCAAAACCGGTCTGATTATCAAATCGCGGTTACGCTTGACGACCAACAAAAAACAGTATCGGGCGAGGTAACGATTACCTATAAGAACAACTCTCCCGAAACGTTGCCTTATCTCTGGCTCCAACTCGACCAGAATGCCTTTAGCGATACGTCGCGGGCGGCCAAAACAACACCAACCACGGGTGGACGGTTTGGTAACTTAGGTTTCGCAGGTGGTTATACCATTTCGAACGTGCAGATCGATCAGGGGAAAGGTGGGTTTGCCAAAGCAAATTATGAGATTACCGACACCCGTATGCAAATCCGGTTAGCTGCACCTGTGAAAGCTGGTGGTGACGTAGTGAAGGTAAAAATTGCCTACTCCTTTAAGATTCCCGAATACGGTTCTGACCGGATGGGACAGCTTAAACGGAAGGACGGAATCATCTATGAAATTGCGCAATGGTATCCAAGAATGTGCGTTTACGACGACATCGAGGGCTGGAACGTACTGCCTTATCTTGGTGCTGGCGAGTTTTACCTCGATTATGGTGATTACGAATACAGCATTACGACACCTTGGGATCATATTGTGGTTGGTTCCGGCGAACTGCTGAACCCGAACGATGTATTAACTTCTGAGCAGATAAAACGACTGGCACAAGCTCGTCAGAGCGACCAAACGGTTATTATTCGGGGTAAAGATGAAGTGACAGACGCTAATTCTCGCCCGAAAAAATCAGGTACGCTGACCTGGAAATTCCGCTGTCAGAATAGCCGCGATGTTGCGTGGGCATCGTCACGGACGTTTGTTTGGGACGCGGCCAAGATTAACCTGCCAAGTGGTCAGCCATCGCTTGCTCAATCCGTATATCCTGTTGAAAGCGCAACGAATGATTCATGGGGCCGTTCGACGGAGTACGTGAAAGGTTGCGTCGAGTTTTATTCGAAATATTTGTATGAATACAGCTATCCGGTGGCAACCAACGTAGCGGGTGTGGTAGCTGGTATGGAATATCCAGGTATTATTTTCTGCGATCACCGCGATAAAAAAGATGCACTTTGGGGCGTAACAGACCATGAATTCGGACACAACTGGTTCCCGATGATTGTGGGTAATAACGAACGGAAATTCCCCTGGATGGACGAAGGTTTTAATACGTTCATCAACGGCTTATCAACGGCTAGCTTTAACAAAGGTGAGTATAATCGGGAGCGGGGCACCATGCATGATCTGGCACCTGCTTTGTTCTCGCCAGCTGAGCCAATTATGACCATTCCAGACGTTCAGCAGGCGCGGGTTTTGGGTATTCTCGCTTATTTCAAGCCGGGTATTGGGTTAAAACTGCTACGTGACGTAGTACTTGGTCCCGACCGTTTTGATTTTGCCTTTAAAAACTACGTACATCGGTGGGCTTTCAAACATCCAACGCCTTACGATTTCTTCCGGAGCATGGAAGATGGTGCCGGTGAAGATTTAGGCTGGTTCTGGAAAGGCTATTTCTACGAAACCTGGAAACTGGACCAGAGCGTTAAAGACGTAAAATATGTTGATGGCACTCCATCTAATGGCTCGCTTATTTCCATCGAAAATCTTGAAAAAATGGCAATGCCTGTTACGATTGAGGTAACGGAGTCGAACGGGAAAAAGGGACGTATTAATCTGCCGATTGAAGTATGGCAACGTGGCGCAGGCTGGACATTCAAATATAATTCAACGTCTTCACTGAAATCGGTTGTTATTGACCCGGATCAGAAGCTGCCGGATATTAACAGCAAAAACAACGTTTGGCGGGGAGACGCACAGTAAGTTTGGTGAAAAAGTTAAAGGGTTATATAGTTGTAAAGCTGGCTGACGCACTCACGAACTTTACAACTATATAACCCTTTAACTTTTTCACTCTTTTATACTTCTACCAGCATGGCTCCGTAGGAGTAGCCACCACCAAACACGGTGATGACGATACGTTGTCCTTTCTGGAAGTTATCCCACTGTTCAGAAAGCGCAATCGCGCAACCTGCACAGCCCGTATTTCCGTATCGCTGGATGTTCGAAATCAGTTTTTCTTCGGGCAAACCAAGCGTATTCATTACGTTGCGGGAAATGCGCAGATTGGCCTGATGCGGTAATATGTAATCGACATCGGCCAGCGTAAGACCACACCGTTCCAGCGCCTGTAAACTGGCTTTAGGCATATACTGACAAGCATTGATGAACACGTCGCGGCCATGAGGCATCGTAACGCCCCCATCAGCCGGTTTCATCATAACGCCTGTAGTTGCTTTAGGTGTATGCGCAGCTCCTCCTGTCAGTAAAGCTTTAATGGTAAAATCAGCATCGCTTTGCCGCTCTTTCGTGATCAATAGTGCCGCAGCGCCATCGCCCCAAAGGTGTCCCGAAACCGTATCCTGTTCGTTGTAATACAACGTATTGTGCTCCGAAACAATAACTAGAGCCCTACTAGCTTTATTCAGCGCAAAATAACCCTCTACCAATTCAATGGCATTGAGCAACGACGAGCAGGCCGTTGATACCGAAACCACCGGAATATCAGGAATGCCCAGATAATGCTGAGCCTCATGAGCCAGCGAAACGATGGTATCGTAGGGTGTATACGTAGCACCAACGATTAAGTCGATGGTGGAAAGGTCCGCTTTTTCCTGAAGTTTCCGAACAACTTCAAGCGTCATTGTATTTGTATTCTCGCCGGGAGCAGCCTTTCGTCGCTCTACAATACCAGTACGTTCGATAATCCAATCGCTGGATAGACCGTTGAGCTGGGTGAAATGTTCATTGCCAACTACCTGCTCGGGCAGATAATGGCTCACTGCATGTATATACATCAGACCAAATAAATTGGGGCTAACACGAGTATAACCCGAATTAGTACCTAAAGTTAAATCCTTCCGGGAAAACGTAGCATTAAACATTAGAACAATACCAGAATGTATTAGATAAATCTTGTTTAAGGGGCTATTTATTCTTCCGATAGAGTATTTTTTCGTAATACTGAAGCAGTTTCTCTACTTCAGTATTCCAGTTGTATTCTGCTTCTACAGCCTTTCTCCCTCGTTCGCCCATTCGTTTGGCGACTTCTGGATGCTCAATCAAATAGGTGAGCGTATCGGCAAGCCGTTTAGAATCGTATGGAGATATACAGAAACCACATTGATGTCGTTCCACTACGTCTTGATAAAGGGGAAAATCAGACGTAACGACGGGCAACCCCAATGCCATATACTCAAACAGTTTAGTTGGATACGATTCGGGATAATCACCAATAGGTTTTAACAAGGCTAATCCCGCTGTTGCGCCCTTCGCAAGAGGAAGAGCCCTTCGTTGGTCGCTATAACCGTAGAAATGAAAATTATCGCGCACTGTTGTATATTCTGGAATCGCTTCCAAATCTTCGCTGGTAAAGATACGCTGACCAAACAAATGGACTGCTACGTTCGGGAATTTGATTTTCACCAAAGCCATCGCTCGGGTTAATGTATCGAACGCCCGTTCGAAACTAAGCCAGCCGATATAAAAGAAAATAGGCTGTGTCGGATTGGGAGAATAGGGTTCACGAAAAGGTTCCAGAAATGATAATAACGGGTAATTGTAGATTACAGCATAGGGTTTTGCCAGATGTGTATATGTGCTTAGATACCCATGTTCGGTGAAGATGAGATAAAAATGTTTCTGAGCCAGATAATCGAACCATCGAAAAGCTTTTTCCAGAAGAAATCCTCGGTTATGCACTTTCAGATGCATTTTTTTATGTAAATTTTCCTGCACCTCGTAAACTACCTGCGCGCCTAAAATCCTGAATAGATAAGCAAAAGGAATAAGTTCAGGTGTATATATGTGTACGATTCGGGGACGTAGTAAAAGACAACGTAGCAAAACAAGTGGACAGGTAATCAGAATTCGCCAGATAACGTGACGAAAGTAGGGTAGGGGAATAAACCGGATGTTTGGCGCAACTGACGAACTGGCGTTTGGTAAAGCGCAGAATACCTCATAATAATCAGCCAGCGACTGACACTGCTTGAAAACGATACGTGGGTCTTGCGGCTGATGAGCCGTGCTAATGTGCAGAACGCGAATCTTCTTCATTTTATCACGCCTAAGCTACGTAGTTCGGCGTCAATTTTTTGATTCCAGCGTTCCTGTGCAGCCTGATTGATGCTATGGTTCGTTTCATCGTCATACTGCGTTTGCATCCGATTCAATTCCCGGTACGATTCAATGAACTGGTATTGAGCAATGCTGTTATAATCTTCCAGTGTCAGACTATCGGGGCTAAGCTTTTTCTTGAACCGTTCGGTGATGATTTTGGTGATGTCGAAGTGCCGCTGTTCGTGGTTAAGCGCATAAGCGTTTTTTGCATCAGCTCGCCCCCACGACGAATTTTTGAGCATGTATGCTTTGGCTGTTAGATTTAAAACGATAATCCCATTTTTAACCGAGCTTTTTCCTTCATACGCAAAACTGGTAAAAACTTCCGCTGCATAGTGACTACCTCGACGGGGAGCGGCTTTAAAATCGGCCCAGGTAAGTTTACGATTGGGATTGTAATTGACGGTATCATCGTCGGTTATGCGGGAATCGTCCGTAAAAATGACTTGCAATCGCTTGGCCAGCTTCTCATTGCGACCGCTTTCGCGGTTCATATAATCATTAAAACTACGTAGCGAAGCACCTAATGTTTGCCGAATACTGGATTCAATAACGGATGGCTGATTCAACGGGCGCGTATAATTTGTTCCGCCCCGATATTCCATCAGAAACGTAGTGGTTTCTGCTCCTCCATCGTCTTTGCCCAAAAGGTCAAACGTAACATGTAAGGAGAATTTACCTGTTACGCGGTTCCCTACCGCATTTTCGCTAACACGACACTCTTTAATCCGCATCGCGACCGGACGTAGCGATTTGGTTTGATGTAAGCTATGGGTTATAAATTGCTGAAAGCTGATCGCTACGCCCCGTTCCAGATCTACCGGTTGAACGGACTGATTCAGAGTTAGCGCCATTCGGGCAATGGGCCCACGTTCAGAACGTTGGTCTGTAACGGTGGCAATGTAAAATTCTTTAGGAATAAACGGAAGCGTTTCTGAACGAAGCCGGATAGGGTCGGTACTAGAAACAGCCGACAATAATCCAAGGAAAAGTACCGACAGATAAGCTTTTTTCATGCTATCTGATAACGTTTTACCTATGCAAAAAGTGTCTTGAATCAGGTTGCTGCAACGTAAGCTTGCTGGGCAGAGATTTATATGCAAAACGCCCTCCAAATATGCTAATTCAGAGGGCGTTTGATCAGAATAATGTACAACCTATTCGACCAGCATTGCTTTACCGCTCAATAAGTCGTTTTCAACGGTTTTGTATTTAACATCACGTTTTACAGACCCATCGGCGTATTGAACATTGACACGGGCATTACGGTCAACTTTAGCGGCACGTACCGGGGCCTGACGAGGAGGCATTGGTGGAGCGCCCGCACCCATGGCGTTATTTTCGGCCATTCGGCGAGCATATTCTTCCGGTCCCGTAGCTAAATGTTCGTCCGAGAAATCGTCTGCATTTGTCTGAAGCTTCGGCTGTGGTTGCTGCCGTTGTTGGGCTGGTGCCTGACGAATTTCCTGTTCAATTTCCTGCTGTTCCTGAGCCGGAATATCTGCTTTGGTCAGGAAGCTTATGGTATCGAAATTTACTTTATTCAGGAACCGCTTGAACAGTTCTACCGACTCAAACTTATAGACCAGCAACGGATCTTTCTGCTCGAATACAGCATTCTGAACCGACTGTTTCAGATCGTCCATTTCGCGGAGGTGCTCTTTCCACTCCTGATCGATAACTGACAACGTAACGGCTTTCTCCATTTCTGTAACGATTTCGCGAGCACCTGTATCAACCGATTTCTGCAAATCCGAAACAACCGTTAATTCATGTATGCCGTCCGAGAATGGCACAACGATATTTTTGATCTGATGCCCTTGTTCATGCAAAACCTGTGTCAGGACCGGCAACGCTTTTTCAGCAATGGCGTTATTCTTTTCCTGATAATGTGCTTCTGCTTCTTCGTATAAACTACGAATAAGATCTGGCTTTTTCAGGCGATTGAAGTCACTATCGGATAGTTGAGGGGAGAAGCCTAGTGTGGTCAGCAACTGAAGTTTTATGCCTTCATAATTACCTTCGGCGTTGTTGACCGTTTCTTCCACTACGTCATACATCGTATTGGCAATGTCTAACGGCAGACGGTCGCCAAACAAAGCGTTACGTCGACGTTTGTAGATCGCTTCACGCTGATAGTTCATTACGTCATCATATTCCAGCAGGCGTTTTCGAATGCCGAAGTTATTTTCTTCGACTTTCTTCTGCGCACGCTCAATTGATTTGGTAATCATTGAGTGCTGAATTACTTCACCTTCTTCAAGGCCCATACGGTCCATCACCTTCGCGATACGTTCAGAACCAAACAATCGCATCAGGCTATCCTCGAGCGACACGAAGAATTGCGACGTACCGGGGTCACCCTGACGTCCTGCACGACCTCGTAACTGCCGGTCGACCCGGCGCGATTCATGTCGTTCTGTACCGATGATGGCCAGACCACCAGCCGTTTTTGATTCTGGAGTCAGTTTGATATCGGTACCACGACCCGCCATGTTTGTGGCAATGGTAACCGTGCCCGGGAACCCTGCCGATGCTACAATCTCAGCTTCGCGCTGGTGGTATTTTGCGTTCAGAACCTGGTGCTGAATTTTACGTAGCGTGAGCAAACGGCTCAGCAATTCAGAGTTTTCGACCGACGTAGTACCAACAAGGACTGGCCGCCCTTTTTCGACAAGGCTTGTAATCTCTTCAACTACAGCATTGTATTTTTCACGTACCGACCGATATACTTTGTCTTCTTCGTCTTTCCGGCTAATGCTACGGTTCGTAGGAATCACCACTACGTCCATTTTGTAAATTTGCCAGAACTCCGACGCTTCAGTTTCGGCAGTACCTGTCATACCAGCCCGTTTGTGGTACATCCGGAAATAGTTCTGAAGCGTAACGGTGGCGTAGGTTTGTGTAGCATCTTCAACCTTTACGTTCTCTTTCGCTTCAACAGCCTGGTGCAAGCCATCCGACCACCGGCGACCATCCATGATCCGGCCAGTTTGCTCATCGACGATTTTTACTTTTCCGTCCATGATAACATACTCGGTGTCGCGCTCGAAGAGACAGTACGCTTTCAACAACTGGTTAACGGTATTGATACGTTGTGTTTTAACCGCGTAATCCCGGATTACTGCTTCTTTATGAAGAATTTTTTCCTGTTCTGAAAAATCTCCATCCTTATCGATAGCGTTCAGGTCGATCGAAAGATCAGGTAAGATGAAGAAGTTTGGATCTTCGCCAGAGCCTGTGATGTAATCGATACCTTTCTCAGTTAGATCAATACCGTTATGCCGCTCATCAATCGTGAAGTATAGTGGAGCATCGGCTTCCGGCATCAATTTCTGGTTTTCGGCCAGATAGATTGCTTCGGTTTTCTGAAGAAGCGCCTTATTTCCTGTTTCGCTCAGAAACTTAATCAGCGGTTTGTGTTTTGGTAAACCACGATGCGCCCGGAATAATGACAATCCCCCTTCTTTTTCATCACCAGCCGCAATTTTACGTTTGGCGTCATTCAGATAATCGTAAACCAGTTTCCGTTGGGCTTCAACTACTCGGGAAACACGCGGTTTTAATTCGATATAATCCTGCTCATCACCACGTGGTACGGGACCGCTAATAATGAGCGGTGTCCGGGCATCATCAATCAAAACCGAATCGACCTCATCGACCATGGCGTAATGGTGCTTACGTTGCACCAGCTCACCTGTTTCGCGGGCCATATTGTCACGCAGATAGTCAAACCCAAATTCATTATTTGTACCGTATGTAATATCGGCTAGGTAGGCGAGTTTGCGTTGTTCCGAATTAGGCTGGTGCTTATCAATACAATCGACACGCATACCGTGAAATTCGAACAGTGGGCCCATCCATTCGGAGTCACGTTTAGCCAGATAATCGTTAACCGTTACAATGTGTACGCCTTGACCGGCCAGGCCATTCAAGAATGCAGGGAACGTAGCAACCAAGGTTTTCCCTTCACCAGTAGCCATTTCGGCAATTTTACCCTGGTGTAAAACAACGCCACCGATAATCTGAACATCATAATGAACCATTGCCCATTTGATTGGGCTACCTGCGGCATCCCACTGGTTGGCCCAATGTGCCTGATCACCCTCAATTACTACGCTTTTCTTACGGGCTGCCAATTCACGGTCGAAGTCGTTTGCTGTAACCGTAAGTTGTTCGTTTTCGGTGAATCGGCGGGCTGTTTCCTTTACTACGGCAAAAGCCTTAGGTAGAATTTCGAGCAGAACTCGCTCTAATTCTGTGTTACGTTGAGTTTCGAGTTTATCGACCTGATTAAAAATCTGCTCTTTCTCGTTCACATCCACGTCAGGATGGCTGGCGTGCTCGCGAAGTTCGGTGAGCTGGTTATCAATATCGGCCAATTCGTCAGCGATTTGTGCTTTTAGCTGAGCTGAAAATTGCCGCAACTCATCGTTCGAAATATCTTTCAAACGAACGAATTCGGCATTAACCAGCTCCACATAAGGCAGAAGTTCTTTGATATCCCGCTGCGATTTGGTTCCAAAAAGTTTAGCTATGAGATTAATCATAATGTCTTTAGTCAATGGTCGTCAGTCATAACTGACAGGTTTTTAGTTGTTCTTTTGACAGACGATTGAGAATAGTTCCCTGCAAATTTAGTGCTTTCGTGTGGGACTACAACGTAAGAACCTCTTTGTCGAAGTTCCTTATTATAAGGGAACAATCTTTAAAAGGAATCTATTACTTTTGCAGTTCAAATTTTGGCCCAATAGCCAATGTTCACGTTGATTAAAGACAAATTGTCATCTTTCAATAACAAAATCAAACTCTCTTCTCTTGTTTTTCTGCTGTTGTTCCTGACAGGAACGCATCAGGTAATGGCTCAGCAACCTCGTTCGCGGGTAGATCAGTTGAGCGATGAAGATATAGTTAATTTTTATAAGAGAGCACAGGCGAGTGGTTTGAGTGAAATGCAAATCGAGCAGGCTGCTATGTCGCAGGGATATACGCTCGATGATATAGCAAAGATGCGGAAGAGGATTAGTGCTATTCGTATGCAAGTGTCTGGCTCTCAGAGTCAAACACAGCCGAATACGAGCACGGGACGTACGCTGCCATCTGATCTTTCGCAACGGGTTGATTCGCTGCCAATAACGGCAAAACGCGATACAAGCCGAGGTTTAAAAGTATTCGGTGCTTCTTTATTTGAGAATGCCAATATGTCATTCGAGCCTAACTTACGGATTGCTACGCCCCGTAACTACATAGTAGGGCCAGACGACGAAATAAGAGTTGATATAGCGGGAGCAGCCACTGGAGAATTTCAATTAAAAGTTAGCCCCGATGGAACTGTAAAAGTTCCGAATCTGTCGCCCATTTTTATTTCTGGACTTACAATAGAGCAGGCTGAGCGTCGAATTATTGAACGTTTACGGCAAGGCGGCTACCAAACACTTGGAAAGCCTGGAAGTGAAACCAGTGCCAACGTAACACTTACAAATATTCGGAGTATTCGTGTTACGCTTGTTGGCGAGGTTGTTCGGCCAGGAACGTATACGATCTCATCGTTAGGTTCTGCTTTTAATGCGTTATATCTGGCTGGAGGACCGAATCCTGAAACAGGCTCGTTTCGGAAAATAAATGTTATTCGTGCCAATCGTGTCATTCGCACCATAGATCTGTATGATTACATACTGAGAGCAGACCAGCGTGATAATATTCGTTTACAGGATCAGGATGTGATACGTGTTGCCGACTACGATACTCGGGTTGAATTAAACGGGCAAGTACGTCGACCAGCTATTTTTGAAGTATTACCTGGTGAAACGCTAAAAACGTTATTAGCATTTGCAGGCGGCTTTGCCGACGATGCTTATCGTGCTTCTATTACCTTACGGCGTAACACAAGCAGAGAGCGTCGTATCGTTACCATTACTGAAGATCAGATTTCGGCATTTTTGCCCCAGCGTGGAGATAAATATTTTGTTGGAAAAATACTTGAACGTTACGAAAACCGGGTGCAGATTAGCGGAGCTGTTATGCGACCAGGCGATTATGCGTTAGAGCCGGGTCTTGAAACCGTTCGTCAACTCATTGACCGGGCTGAGGGTGTGCGCAAGGATGCGTTTATGAGTAGAGCCAATATTACGCGCGAACGTCCCGATATGGACCGGGAAAATATATCCTTCGATCTGGGTAAACTCATGCGGGGTGAGATTCAGGATATCCCTTTGATGCGTCAGGATAGCCTGTCAATTTTATCGATTCAAAATTTGCGGGAAGCCTACCATGTTATTATAGAGGGTGCTGTTAACAAGCCAGATACGGTTGATTTTCTCTCGAATATGAGCGTGGCTGATCTGGTTGCCCGTGCAGGAGGTTTTAAAGAAGGTGCTAAACCAAATCTAATTGAAGTGGCCCGGCGTATACGTCAGGATTCTGCAGGTATTAGGTCTACTACGTTGGAGATGTATCGATTTGCTGTTGATCGTAATCTGGAAATAAGCCCTTTAGAATCATCTCCTGATTCAAAGGATAGCTTGGGTAGGGCTACTGCATTCAGACTACAGCCTTTCGATATTGTTTATGTTCGGACTTCTCCTAATTATGAAGCACAAAAACATATATATGTTGCTGGAGAGGTAATGCAGCCCGGGAACTATGCAATTTCGAATCGACAGGAACGTATTAGTGATGTTATTCAGCGTGCTGGTGGACTAAAACCTGGCGCTTATATGCCCGGTGCTCAATACAGGCGATTAGGGCAGATCGTTGGAAGTGATCTGAAAAACATTCTTGATAAACCAGATTCTGAAGAGAATTTATTGGTTAATGATAACGACACACTCTTTATTCCTCGTCGGTCAGAAGTAATTTCGGTGCAGGGGGCAGTTCTAAACCCATCATCTGTTAGCTATAAAGCCGATTACACCTTCGATGACTATATATCTGAGGCAGGTGGCTTTACCGACAATGCTCGGAAAAATAAAGGGTATATCATTTATCCTAACGGACGGAAGGACCGGACTCATCGCTTTCTTTTTATTACGTCCAGACCAAAAGTAGAGCCAGGTTCAACGATGGTTATTCCGTTTAAACCTCTGGATGGTAACCGCTTGAGCGCATCTGAGCGGATTGGTATTATGTCTTTATTAGCAACGGTATCAATTGCCCTTGTTAATGTCCTGCTTCGCTAATGACTTTCTGCATAGTTTATGTCTGTTTCTGAAAACAAAAAGGAAATTGCTGACGCGCGAGAATTAGAAATTCGACTGGAAGATTTGCTGAATTTCCTCAAAAAAAATCTACGACGAATACTGATCGGGGTTATAGTCGGGATGTTTCTAGGGGGAATATATGCATTCACAAAACCCAATCTGTATAAAGCTACAGTGACGCTCATGCCTGAAATACAGAATCGGGGGGCTGGTGGTTTAAGTGGAATAGGCTCTCTGGCAGGTATGGCGGGGTTAAACATAGATAATTTGGGAACTCAGGATGCTGTTCGTCCTGACCTGTATCCAAATGTTATTAAAAGTATTCCATTTGCCCTGGATCTGTTAAAGCAGAAGGTCTATTCTAAGAATTTTAAGGCGCAGATGACATTGCAGGAGTTCCTGACTAAAACTGCAGGCTGGAGTTTTGCTTCCTTATTGGGCAATATTTTTGCTGGCAAAGGAGACGATTCCGAAGTAGCGCCAAATAAAACAGTAGGAACGCTTGAATTAACTAAAGAGCAGGATGTACTCGTTAAATCGGTACTTGCTAGTATAGACCCTGCTTATGATAAGAAAACAAGCATGTTAACATTAACGGCTATCGAAACAGACCCTATCGTTGCTGCTAATGTTTCGCGTCTGGCAATGGACTATCTTACTAATTATGTAACGGCATATCGAACGGAAAAATCACGTCGTCAGGTTAGCTTTTTGCAACAAAGGGTCGATGAAGCAAAAAACCGCTATCAGGCAGCAGAATATGCGATCTCTAATTATCGTGATCGAAATAGAAGCTTATTTTTAGAGACAGCTAAAATTACCGAACAACGGTTACAGGCCGATTATTTACTAGAGCAGACCGTATATAACGAATTATCAAAACAACTGGAGCAAGCCAAAATAAAAGTACAGGAAGAAACTCCTGTTTTTAAAATTCTCGAACCCCCAACGATTCCATTACGTAAAAGCTCGCCAAGCCGAACCTTGATTGTATTGATTGGCGGTTTTTTGGGAGCCATCGTGTCTGTAGTTATCGCTTTAATACGGACAAAACATAACCTAATTCGATTTGTATGAAGAAGGCTTTAATCTGTGGAATCTCAGGGCAAGATGGAGCTTATCTGGCTAAATTATTGGTCGATAAAGGATACCATGTTTATGGGGGCTCGCGTGACGCACAGGTATCTTCTTTTAAGAACCTTAATCGACTAGGAATTCGGGAGCAGATTGAACTAATATCAGTAAGTATCAATGATTTTCGGAGTGTGTTGCAAACACTCTTAAAAATAAAGCCGGATGAAATTTATAATCTGGCTGGGCAAAGTTCAGTAGGCTTATCTTTCGAGCAACCTGTTGAAACCCTCGAAAGTATTAGTCACGGTACACTTAACCTTTTAGAAGCTATTCGTTTTAGTAACCTTCCAGTAAGGTTCTATAGTGCGGGTTCCAGTGAATGCTTTGGCGACACGGGCAAAGCAGCAGCCAATGAAGAAACTCCATTTCGGCCAAGAAGCCCATACGGTGTTGCTAAAGCAGCAGCGTTCTGGCAGGTTGCTAATTATAGGGAAGCCTATCAACTGCATGCCAGTACAGGAATTTTATTCAATCATGAATCGCCTTTACGGCCAGAGCGATTTGTAACCCAGAAAATTGTAGCTGCAGCTTGTCGAATTGCTAAGGGTAGTGCCGAAGTATTGACCTTGGGAAACATCGACATAGCTCGCGATTGGGGCTGGGCTCCGGATTATGTGGAAGCTATGTGGCTTATGCTTCAACAGGAAAAAGCAGACGACTACGTTATTGCTACAGGCGAAACTCACAAGCTAAGTGATTTTATACGGGTTGTATTTGAGGCTGTTGGATTAAATTGGATAGATCATATTCAGATTAATAAGGCGCTTTTTCGCCCTACCGATATTGCTGAAAGTTTTGCTGATCCGTCTAAAGCACATGAACAGTTAGGATGGGTTGCGACATACGATGTTATAAAAATAGCAGAGGCAATGGTAGAAGAATACTTAAGTTTTGCGAATTAGTTGTCAGTCAATAAGATGATAAATAAAATTCAAAGGTTTATTTAGAGCTAATAGCATGAAAAACCTCTCGAATTTCGTTCTTAAAACAAAGGATTACTGGGCTAAATTTTCTTTCCGAAAATCTATTTTTAGCGTAGGATGGCTATTTTTTGATAAAATATTTCGAACAGGTACAGGAATGATTGTAGGCATATGGCTTGCACGTTATCTTGGCCCCGTTGAATATGGCCTATATAATTATGTAAATGTATTCCCGCTTATTTTGGCGCCATTAGCCTCTTTGGGCGTTAATAATATTTTAGTTAGTGATATCCCTGTTCAAGATAGTGGCACAGTAGATAGATTAATAAGGACAACTATTAGTTTAAAATTATTAGCAGGTTTTACAGCTTTTATTTTAGTGGTAATAGTCAGTTCAATAATACATATTTCTGATTCTAACTTAATAGTATTAACAGCCATATCATCGACTACTCTTATTGTTCAGGGTTTTGATGTAATTGATATTTATTTTCAAAGTATTCATAAAATACATTTCAGCATTATTGCAAAGATTGCCACGTTTGCCGTAGCCACATTAGTAAGAGTATATGGATTGTGGAGCCATTTTGAATTGGAATTTTTTATTATAGTATCGGTCATTGAAACTGCAACTGGATACTTAGCAATTTACTGGATTTACATTTCACAAAAAGGCCATTCTCTATTTGATCTTTTATTCGATAGGCCCATTATTTCTCGACTGCTCAATTTAACTTGGCCATTGATGCTGGCTGAGTTTTTTATTTTTATCTATACACGTATAGACCAAATCATGCTCAAGCATTTAGCTGGTAATCAGGAATTAGGTATCTATGGTGCAGCTTTACGTTTATCAGAAGCATGGTATTTTATTGCTGGTGCTCTTACAACAGCGTTTTATCCAAGTATAATAATATTACGTAAGCAGGATTACAACGCTTACCTTGGTCGTTATCAAAAACTCCTAAATATACTAGCAGTAGCAGGTATAAGCATTGCAATTATCTTTAGTGTTTTTTCCCATGAAATTGTTGATTTACTTTATGGAAATAAATATAAAAGTGTTGGCCTGATATTAAGTATACATATTTGGACAGGCGTTTTTGTATTTATGGCAGTGGGAACTAATAATTGGTTTGTAGTGGAAAATATGCAACGGTTTCTTCTTGGTCGTACAGCTGTGGGAGCACTAATAAATATCCTATTAAACTTCTATTTGATACCAGCTTATGGAGCATTAGGAGCGTCTGTTGCAACACTTCTTGCTCAGGTTTTTGCTGCCTATTTAACCAATGGTATTTATAGTCGAACAAAAGAAGTTTTTCAGTTACAAACCAAGGCGTTGTTTTTCTTTCCTCGCTTATTATTTTCGATGTTTGTTAGATAGATTGACTCACTACTACCGTATTAAAAATCGATGATTGTGAGTCAGACGTATATACTAAGTTAACTTTCCCGTAATAAATACGGTTGAAATAACGACAATACGTGTTAAAATGATTTAGCTATTGGGATTTTCTATAAAATCTAATAGTGTCACATTAAACTTTTATATTACTGTATTTTGAAATCATTTCATTATGTTTAGAAACCTGATCAATAAACTATTGCCATATGAAGTATTGGCTTCATTTGACAATTACAAAATTTTGAGTGGTAAGTATGGGCACTACAAAAGTGCTAAGAACAAGCAAAGTATTGATCAGAATGGTAAACCTATACCCTGGTATACATATCCAATGGTTGAATACCTGCAACAACTTGATTTTTCTGATAAAACAGTTTTTGAATTTGGTTCTGGTAATTCTACGTTGTTTTGGGCTAGCCGAAGTAAACACGTAGTAGCCATTGAAGATGACCCAGCTTGGTATGCGCTAATCAAACCAAAATTACCTGCTAACGTTACGTATCTACTAGTTGATTCGAAAGACGCATACCTAAAGGGTATACAACAATTTCCAGAACCATTTGATGTAATTATCGTCGATGGTAGTCATCGTTATGACTGTGTCGTTAATTCTCGCCCTAAACTGTCTGATGCCGGATTTATGATTCTAGATAATTCGGACTGGTTTGTTGAAGCAACTGCCTTTTTACGTAATAGCGATCTGATTGAAGTTGATATGGCCGGATTTAATCCGATTAATGGTTATGCAACAACGACCTCCATCTTTTTTAGTCGACAGGTTAAACTATCGCCGGCTGGTGATAAACAACCTAAAACAGCTATTGGTGGTATTGAACAGTACCTCGATCATAAGTAAGTATGATTAGTGCTCCATTATTCTGAGCACTAATCTTTTTTATAGACTGGACCAAGAAGCAGAGAGTGCTTGATTTGTTGGCCGACAATCAGTTCACCAACTGCCTTTAACATTGACATGCTGATTGATAGAGAACAGTAAACAAGTGGGTTGAGAACCAGTTTATGGTTCTAGGGCAGCATAGTCGGATCAGCCGTCATTGTTTGAGCTATCATTAGTTTATATCCGATGATACGTATTGGTATTATTAACGTTTCGGACCGGGCCAGTGCGGGGGTCTATGAAGATATTCCGGGGAAAGCCGTAGTTAGTTTACTGACTGAATGGCTAACGAGCCCTTGGGAACCTGTTTACCGAATTATCCCCGATGAACAGAACCAACTTGAAGCAACACTCATTGAGCTGGCCGATTCTGAAGGGTGTTGTCTGGTTGTTACAACAGGCGGTACTGGTCCGGCTCTGCGCGACGTAACGCCTGAAGCTACAGAAGCTGTTTGTCAGAAAATGCTTCCCGGTTTTGGAGAACTGATGCGTAAGGAAAGCCTTAATTACGTACCAACAGCTATTTTGTCGCGCCAGACAGCGGGTATACGTAACAAAACACTTATTCTTAACCTGCCAGGTCGTCCGAAGGCAATTGGCCAATGCTTGTCCGTAGTATTTCCTGCTATTCCTTACTGTATTGATCTTATTGGAGGCCCTTTTCTTACGACACACGAAGAAAAAATGAAGGTGTTCCGGCCTAAAAATTAGTCAGATTTTCCTGCTATACGTTGGGGGAAGCTTGGCCAAAAAGATGTTTACTACATCGGAAAACTTACTTTTCCCATTGTAATACTTGGTACGCCCTGTCTGTCGCCAAACGACGTAGTACCGCCTGCCAAACTTTCATTAGCCAATACAGCAAAAAGAACGGCTTCCTTGGCATCTCCATTAATACCTAGTTCATCAGTACTTCCAAACGAACAGCTCGTAAGTTGCTGTTGTATGGCAGTGGTCAGAGCAGGATTGTGCATACCGCCACCACTCATATAAATTCGATACGTTGCCTCTGCCTGCATAACACGCATGATACCATCTACAATAGTATCAGCGCTAAATTGGACAAGCGTAGCCATTAAATCAGCCCCTGGCAAATTAGTAGTCTGAGTTTGCTGTTGAGCTTGCTCTACATAACCAACATTAAATACTTCCGGCCCTGTTGTCTTTGGAAAAGGAGCTTCAAAGAATGGATTACGTTTTAGGGCTTGAAGTAACGTTATATGAGGAGTTCCCTGTGCAGCTAGCTTCCCGTCTTCATCATAGGGCCTATCCAGAAGTTTGCGCGCGTAAGCGTCTAACAAGGTATTTCCTGGTCCCGTATCGGTTGTAAATACGTTTCGGGCATCGGCATCAGCAGGCAAATAGGTGAAATTAGCGATACCACCCATATTGAGCAGAATTCGATTTTCGCCCTGCGTATCCGTTCCGTTATGTGAATCGTTTGGCTTTGAGAAAACAAAGTAATCACCATAGACTGCTAGCGGAGCCCCTTCGCCCCCATGTGCTACGTGTTTTTGCCTGAAATCACTAAACGTAATAATTCCTGTTACCGCAGCAATATGATCGCCATCGCCAATCTGAAGCGTAGCATTCGGAAACTTATCATGCCCATGTTGTGTACGTGGCGCATGATAAACCGTTTGGCCATGACTGGCTATAATGTCTATTTCAGTTGGCTTGATACCCCATTTGTTCAGACAATCGAGAATCATTTGCCCATGTAATCGGCCGATATATGGATTTAAAAGGCACAAATATTCGAAATCAATCTGTTTCCGGGCAAAAATATGCCGGATGTCTGATTTCAGGTCATCAGTATAATCTACAGTCGCGAAGTGCTCAAGGGTTACGGTAGTGTTTGGGCCGCTTCCTGCTATCCGACACAATGCTACGTCGAGACCATCGAGCGACGTTCCTGACATAAGACCAATGATACGTCGTTCTGTCTTCTGGGCGATGTTATATAAATTCTGAATTTGTAGGTTCATATTCAGTTCATTGTGTTCGTTTATAGGTTATTTTGTGTTGACGATTGACTTGATTTGCCCCTAAGCTAGCTAAACCTATCCAACTATAAATTACTGCACGCATGAGTTTCTGGGGCGATGAGCAATTTACCTTTTTCGAAAGTATCCTGTTTTCTGTTTTAGGTCGGCATACCGATGTGATGGAAGCTCGTTTTCTATCAGGTGGAGACATTAACACAGCGGCTCAGGTAATTTCGGACGAAGGTACGTTTTTCATTAAGTGGAATCAGGCCGAAGATAGGCAGGATGTTTACCACCCCGATATGTTTGATGCCGAATCACAGGGACTTGAGTTATTACGGGCCACAAAAACAGTACAGATTCCGCGTGTAATCGGCCACGGTCGACAGGGTAATAAAACGTATCTGGTTCTGGAATACATAGAATCTGGAAATCCTGACACTAAGTATTGGGAAATCCTTGGTCAGTCTTTAGCGCAGCTTCACTCAAAAACGCAGCCACAATTTGGACTGCACTTTACTAACTTTATTGGTTCGTTAACCCAAAACAATACGTTAACGCCCGATGGCCATGCTTTCTTTTTCGAACAGCGGTTATTACCGCAAGCGGGTCTTGCACTTTACAATGGATTATTAACCAAAGATTCTTACGATGCATTATTCAGGCTCCGTGATCGCCTGAGCGATATTTTACCAGCCGAGCGACCAGCATTACTTCACGGCGATTTATGGTCGGGCAACGTATTGATCAATGGAAAAGGACAGCCTGCTTTAATAGACCCAGCCGTTTATTACGGTTTTCGCGAAGCGGAACTTGCTTTTACCCGATTGTTTGGCGGTTTTGATGAGCAATTTTACGAAGCATACGACGAAGCATTCCCGCTCGAACGTGGTTTTCGGGAACGTATCGCCATTTATAATCTATATCCGCTTTTGGTTCATGTGAATCTGTTTGGCTCAGGCTACGTTAGCGGAGTAGAACGTGTTTTAAAACAGTTTTAAAGTTGATGCTAGTCGGTATCTAGCTAGTCTCTCTTTGGCTAATGCTTATCGACTGACGACTGATAATTTCTATGGATATTACTTCTTTCGAACAATTTGACCTGAATCGGCAGCTTCTGAATGCAATTGCTGATCTTGGCTATACAGAACCAACTCCTATTCAGCAGAAAACGATTCCGCTCAGTTTAGGAAATCATGATGTACTGGGAATTGCCCAAACAGGAACGGGAAAAACAGCAGCTTATCTGTTACCGCTGCTCATGAAAATAAAGTATGCGCAGGGAAATAATCCTCGTGCGCTGATTCTGGCTCCCACCCGTGAATTAGTACTTCAGATTAATGAAGCAGTTGGCCAATTGAGCAAGTATACCGATCTGCGACACGTAGCACTATATGGCGGATTAGGTCCTAAAACGCAGATTGAAGCGTTGCGAAACGGCGTTGATTTACTAGTAGCCACGCCCGGTCGATTCATGGATCTTTATCGGATGGGTGAAATTGTAACGAAAGAGATTCGCACGATGGTGCTCGACGAAGCCGACAAAATGATGGATATGGGCTTTATGCCTCAAATCAGATCGATTTTGGAAGTTATTCCAACCAAACGGCAAAACTTACTTTTCTCGGCCACATTTGGCGGTCGGGTAGAAAGACTCTCTGGCGAATTTCTGGAAGCGCCTGTAAAAATAGAAGTAACTCCGCAAGCGTCAACGGCGGAAATGGTCAATCAGATTCTGTACGAAGTTCCCAATTTTCGCACGAAGATTAACCTGCTCGATTACCTGATCAGTAACGACAAATTTCAACGAGTTATCATCTTTGCTCGTACCAAGACTACGGCCGAAAATATTTACAAATTTCTGGCTCGTAAAGTGGTAGAGTCGGATAAGATACGGGTTATTCATGCCAATAAAGGCCAGAACACACGTATCAATGCAATGGAAGCCTTCAAAGATGGTATTCTACAGGTTTTAGTAGCAACCGATGTAGCAGCTCGTGGTATCGACGTAGCAGAGGTAAGCCATGTAATCAACTTCGATTTGCCGCTTATCTACGAAGATTATGTGCACCGTATCGGACGCACTGGCCGAGCGAAACGCGCTGGTGAAGCCATTACGTTTCTGACAATGGCCGAAGAATATCATGTGCAGAAAATTGAGAAAATTATCCGCATGACAATTCCTCGTGAGCCGGTTCCACCGCTGGTAGAAATTGCGGAAACACCGTTTGACGAACAACAGGAAATGCTACGTGAAATTGACCTGCAACGTCGCAAGGAAGATCCTACGTTTCAGGGAGCTTTTCACGAAAAGAAAGCTAAAAATCAACATCATATACCAAAATCGGGCAAATCGTTATCTTCTCCCAAACGTGCAACAAATACTTCTCCTTCGCAGAAACGCTCTGGCTCGCCTTCGGGAAGTAAATTGGCCAGTGCAAAGCGTACAACTTTACGACGTGGTAAGAGGTAATTTATTGGGAATGTACTAACTTAGGTTCCCTTTTCGTTTTATCGAAACCAAACCTATGGTTTAGTGCATATATGCGTATTTGGATAAAACTGATAGCGTGTTCGTTAGTTGTTTCGCCGATTTTGTCGGTGGCACAGCCTAAGCAGCTCATTATATCAGCGCGTTCGGGTATGGCTGTTCAGACACCGGCAACCAGCCAGGAATCGAACCAAACGACCGAATCGACTTCTGCCGATGCCAACGATACGTCTGGCGGCTCGGTAAATACATTGCCTCTCTTTGGCGAACGAGGAAAAACAGCCGAACAGATAGATCAGGAAATTCACTTTCTGAACGATTGCGACCGGAACTTTACGAGCCGTTCGGAGGCCAGTGATTTCTTTGCCGCGCGTGGCTGGGATTATGTTGATGATGGCCAGTTAGACACGGCTGCGCATCGGTTTAATTTATCCTGGCTACTGAATCACGATAATTCGGATGCCTATTGGGGTTTAGGTGTTGTATGCTACCAGAAAAACCACCTGCCCGATGCTATTCGCATGATGAGAAAAGGATTGACTGTAGCCGATAGCAATACAGTATTGATGACCGATCTGGCAACTGTTGAAATAAAATATTATCAGGAAAAATCGGATGCAGATATACTGGCAGATGCCGAAACGCATTTGCAGAAAGCTGTTACCATTAATCCGAATGCGTTGTCGTTGCAGAAGCTTTCAGTTGTTCACTTTTTGAAGGCCGATTATACCAAAGCCTGGGACTATTTCCATCAGGCTCGAAGTCTGGACTTGTCATCGCTCGATTTAAGCTATTTAAACGATTTACTAGCCAAACATCCTGACCCAAAAGGGGTGTTTAAATAAAAAAGCCGTCGGTTACGACGGCTTTTTTATTTAATTCGCTACGTATCATTTATTCTACGTATAAAACTTCGTTTGCCAGAAAGTCCTGATAAGTTTGTTCAACACCTTCTTTGAGTTCGGTTGTGTGTTTCCAGCCCATAGCGTGTAGTCGTGATACGTCCATCAGCTTACGGGGGGTTCCATCAGGTTTTTCGGTGTTCCAGACAAGTTCGCCGTCAAAACCAACTGTTTCTTTTACCAGTTCGGCCAGTTCACGTATCGTTACGTCTTCTCCTGTACCAATATTGACAAACAGCTCGTCATTATAGTGCTCCATCAGGTAGAAGCAGGCATCGGCTAAGTCGTTGGCATGCAGAAATTCGCGACGGGGTGAACCCGTTCCCCAGACTTCTACAGACGGCAGATTATTGATTTTGGCTTCGTGAAACTTCCGAATCAGTGCCGGTAATACGTGCGAGCCCTGTAAATCATAGTTATCATTAGGGCCGTAGAGATTCGTGGGCATTGCCGAAATGAAATTACTGCCGTATTGGCTCCGGTAAGCTTCACACAGTTTTATACCGCTAATTTTCGCAATGGCATACGGCTCATTTGTTGGCTCCAGAAAGCCACTCAACAAATAATCTTCCTTCAGCGGCTGAGGTGCCAGTTTCGGATAAATACACGATGAACCAAGGAACAACAATTTCTTTACACCTGTTACATAAGCCTGGTGAATGATGTTCGCTTCAATCATCAGGTTATCATACAAAAATTCGGCACGAAAGGTGTTGTTGGCTAGAATACCACCTACTTTAGCAGCCGCCAGAAATACGTAGTCAGGACGTTCTTCGGTAAAAAAATCGGCAACAGCCGCCTGATTTCGTAAATCCAGCTCTGATGAAGTTCGGGTAATAATATTCGTATATCCTTCTGCCTGAAGTTTACGGGTGATAGCTGAACCTACCATACCACGATGTCCGGCAACATAAATACGGGCTTGTTTTTCCACAAGATTATTAATAAACAAACCGCAGATAAGCAGGCGGTTGAATGATAAAATAATAACACGTCATTTAACGTTGCAAAAGTAACAAACTTCGGGCATCAACCGTTTCCGCGCACCATGTTTGCTTTTCATTTAAAACTGTCGATTACGTTTTTATTACTTAGTGGGCCCTTCGTGCTTAGCCCTGTTTGTGCGCAGACTGGGCCTTCGTCGTTAACTACAGCCTCAAAACCCAAGCTTGAGGCATCGGGCGCACCAGCTTCACCTTTTTCATCGGTACCGTCTTCGTTAACAACGCTTGGTTTGCCAACGATGTCTTCTCTGAAAGAGCAGAAAGACTCGTATGTATCGGAGGTAAAGGACCTTGGTTTGAAAGTTAAAGAGCTGAAAAAGCTGAAAGCCGATAAGAAGACCAAAAACAAGCAATCGAAAACCGAATACGAAGGCTTATCGATGGTGAAGGTTTACACCAAAATAGGTAGTGGCGATCGGACTATTGTTGAAGAGTTTCATATTCTGCGCGATAACGATGCCGCAAAGCCACTAGCTCACGTTCGCGAAATTTTTCGATACTATCAGAAATCGGGGCGCGTAACCAGCTCTATTGTCCGCGATGAAGGAAATGGTCTGCTGCTGCATGGGCCTTACAAACGTTTTCAGAATGGCGATTTGATGGAAGAAGGTTTTTACTATGCAGGTATGAAAGATGGCCGCTGGGAAAAATACGATACCAAGTTCATGCTTCTTGACAAAATTCGTTGGCATCGGGGTGTCTCGGCAGAATCGCGGCTGGTTTATTATGATTCATCGCACCACAAAATCAAGGAAATCATTCCGGTAGAATATGGTAAAGTAAAAGGAACGTATCTGGCTTTCCACGAAAACGGGCTATTGGCCGAAGAAGGTAAATTTGATAATGGTGTGAAGATCGGTCGCTGGACGGAATACTATCCAATTAACCCTAGTGGGCGACGGATGCGTAGTAAATTAATCCAACACGCCAGCAGTCAATGGGAAACCCCATTCGAATCGTTCGTGATTACTGAGTGGGATCAAAAAGGGAAAGTAACCTTCGAACGATCTAAAGATAAGGTAGTTCAGGAGGAAGAAACCGAAAATTAATCAAACAGGGAACGTAGCATTACGTTCCCTGTTTGATTTAAAGAGCTTTCGCAGGGTTACCAAATACGGTTGACCCGGCTGCTACGTTCTCGACCACAACTGAGCCTGCACCTATACGTGCATTCTTGCCAATGGTAATACCAGCAACCAACGTAGCACCTGCACCGATAAAGGTACCTTCTTCGACAACGGCTCCGCTGCTTATTATGCTTCCGGTGCCGACCTGAACATAATCGCCAAGTTTAGCCTGACTTTCGATTATAGCGCCCGACTGAATGATGCAATGCTGACCGATTTCGGCATACGGATTCACAACGGCTCGTGCTGCCAGCAGATTTCCATGTCCAATATTCGCTAACGTTGAAACAAGTGCGGTATCATGAATGGCGTTAACGGGCTGCACTTTGCGTCGTTCGTTGAGCATTTTCACCAGCCGCTTACGAACTCTGGCATCGCCTATAGCTACAAAAGCTTCACACTTATGGCCAATGAGTTTGAGGAAACCGTCATCGTCTGTTTCACCCAAAACCGAAACATCGCCAAATTCTTTCCCGTGAAGCGCCTTATTATCGTCTAGTAAACCGTAAACTACTACGTTGTTTCGCTGAAACAGGTCTAATGCCGTTACGCCGAGACTGCCTGCTCCAAAAATAAGCACTGGATTTTCCATCAATTTGATACGTATTCACTACGTCTTGTTAATTCGTCACCTAGTAACAATTATTTCTGGTAGAAAAATTGCAATGGGTCAGAATATTTAAATACGTAGTTCACGGCTGCCGTTAATTTTTCGGTAGATATAATTTTATACGGCAATGCTATCTCCGGCTTTATGAAGGTGGGCGTATCGTAGCCAAAATCTGTACAGGTTTTTCTGTAGATGGCTTCGCGGGTGGGGTGTTCGGGAGATACGGCGTTAAACGTACCAGCAAGTGGTTTTTGAATCAATACAGTCAATAGGCCAACAGCATCGTCGCGGTGAAGATAATTCACCGGAATCGCTCCATTGTCAACCGTTCGTCCAGAAACATATTTACCCGGAATCCGGTCGTACCCTAACAATCCTCCAGAACGGACTATAGTAACCAATTTTCTAGGCTCTAGTTGTTTTATCAACTCTTCAGCTTTAACTATGCCTGGTGCCGGCGAATTTTCAGGAGTTAGTTCATCCGTTTCGCGCGCATAATGATCTGCTTCATTGGCGTTACGTTCGGCATAAACTGATGTTGAACTGATAAAAATGACTTCACGAACTGCTGACTTTTCGATGGCATCAACCAAAAAGCGAATCTGTTGTGGATGAAAATCATCGCCCTGCTTTCCGGCTCTCGGCGGTATATTAATAACGACTAGATCGGCTTGTAACAGAGATTCCAGATTACCAATTGGTTCGGGGTTTAATAGGAGCTGATACGTATCGATACCTTTGTTAGCAATAGAAGCTGCTTTTTCGGCCGACGTAACACTGCCTTTTACCGAAAAACCTTCACGCACTAAACGTTCGGCCAGTGGAAGTCCTAACCAACCCAAACCAATAATTGAAACCTTTTTACCAGACATATTTATAGACCAATACCGAAACTGATTGCACGTACATCGGGCCCTTTTCCGGGCTGAAACAATGGACTTAAATCGTACTTTACGAAAAAATCGAAACTACGAATACCCAGATGCGCCATTAGACCGTAGCGGTAATTATTTAAATAAAAATCATAGTGCCGCCGGTCTGTCGTTCCATCCGCTTCCTTTATTTTCCGGTAACTGTCAAGCCTGTAATTCACATAACCCCCAATGCCAAAGTGACCAACCTTCCGTCCATTACTGTTATAAAATGTTAGGCGGGGCACAACTGGCAAACCAATCGTACAAACGGTTAACTTACTTTTCTGAAGCTCTCGTCCAGCATCTGGAAATTCGACGGTTGTAGGGCCTTTAACAACCATATTATTGCCATCAAACATAAAATTGTTCCAGGCAACTTCTACGCCGTAGTACAATTTCAACGTAGCATATCGTCCCGGAATAATCGTAGGTGTTGCGCCAATAGATATAGATGCATACCGTGAACCCAGGGGCAGTAAATCATAATCAGTTTCGGAGAAGGCTGGATTTGGGCTTTGCTGAATAAAACTATTTAATCCGACCCCAAAGCCGAAATCGACTCCTTTATTTTCATGCCTTCTACGTCTTCTACGTTCATCTTCCCGTTCCCGTTCATGCGCTCTTTCAGACTTAGCTTTATCTGCATCCGAAGTATTTTTATCCTCTGACACTGAAGTATTTTTTTCCTGCGTAACGATAGTGGTTCCGTTATCTGTTCTGACTACAATTACTGTATCTTTCAAATAGCGATCTCCTTCTTTTGAAATGGCTGTTTTTCCACCGGGCACGGAGTCGAGCTTCATACCCATTTCGCGCACGATTTTGTTCAGATCATAGTTTGACAGAGCCTGAATTCCAGCTTTATCTGGTGCATAAATAACCAGCCTGGTCCGATTTGCAAATCGAATTACGAGCGAATCAGTAGGACTTAACGAGTTCGCGTGGGCGCTCCATGCCGTAATTACGACAAACGTAGTAATGACCACACGTAGTAACGTATTCATTGTTTTGTGGATTTATCTTTCTCAATACTGTGCTTTAGGCCAGAATATGCCCGACTTAACAAACCACGGTCTTCATTTGCGCGATTATCACCTCGTGCAAATATTTCGCCCTCTTTGAAACGCTTAACTTGTTTCCATAGGCTACCTGATTTTGAACCTTTGTCAGCGTTTTCGTCATTATCAAACGAATGTGCTTCGGGTGATGCTTTTTCCTGGCGAGAGGCAACTAAGCCTTCGGGCTCTGCAATGGTTACTACCAGCACGCGCTCTGAAGCCGGTATTGATTTTACCATTGTTTCGCTGGTTGCAATCTGTTTTGAATTAACTGGTTGAACCGTTGCTACGTCTGGTACTACGTTATCAGTTGTTTTGGCTTGATTTGAAGTCGGTTCTACCTGAGCAAGAGTCGTTTCACTACGTTTGTTTGTCGTCTCTACGTTTTGCTCTTGTGAATTCTTCTGCGTAGTCTCAATGCTACGTTTGGTTTTAGTAGTGACTGCGAGCTGGTCATTATTCACCGCCAGATTTTGTTCGGCAATCACTACGTCCTGAGTCGGTTTTTTCGTCGCTAAATCCAGTGTTTCTGACTTTGTTGCATTCGGGTTTTTATCAACGGCTTTTGAGGTCTCAATGATAGCAACCTGTGCTTCACCAATCTTAGGAGAAGAAGGCCAATATTGCCACCCTGCCAGACACACCAATGCCAAACAAGCCGCAGCCGCTAGGGATCGTTGTATGACCGGATTTCGCCAGAATACAATGCGCGCTTCCGGCGCAGACTGCCCCATACGAGCTTGTAGCCGCTCGAAACCGTCGGAACTCGGCTTCATCGACAAATTGCCTAGCTTTCTGGCAAATAAGTCGTCAATTGGCTGTTTTTCGGTATGTTCTTTCATAATTATCTGTCCGATATTCTGGTTCCTGTTCCAATTTCTTAAGATTCGCCTGTAAGAGCGTTCTTGCTCTACTAAGCTGCGATTTTGACGTACCTTCTGATATGCCTAGCATCTCAGCTATTTCGGCGTGGGCGTATCCTTCAATGGCATATAAATTGAAGATTGTACGATATCCATCAGGTAATTGATTTACAATACGTAGTAAATCATGTTCATTCAGACTAGCATCGGCCCATTCATAGTCGGGTTCGGCGGTAGTTTCTTCAATTGAGATTTCCTGTCGCCATTGTTTATTTCGGCGTAGGAACATTAATGACTCCGTTACCATGATTCGTCGAATCCAGCCTTCGAAACTACCTTGCTCTCTGAATTGCTCAATTTTCTCAAATACCCGCATGAATCCGTCAAGCATCACTTCTTCGGCATCTGCCCGATTGGCACAATATCGTGTGCATACAGCCAGCATTTTGCCCGAAAATCGTTCATATACGACTTTGTGAGCACGGCTTTCGCCACGCTTCAAGGCAGTAATCAACTGCGCTTCGGTCGTAAAAAACGGTATAATTCGAAGCATATTTTGTTCAGGTTCACCGAGAAGATGCAAGATAGATTACCCGAGGTTGCACCAATCTATATTTTTTTTATTCGGAATTTTTCCAAGCCATAAAAAAAGGGCCCTTTATAGCCCTTTTATATATTTGATTCCTGCTACGTAGTGTAGCCAGATAACACGTGATATTCTAAAATTAACAGGAGCTATCACAACCATCAGTGGTGCAATAACGGCAGCATATATCCATCCTTCAGGATCTCCTCCCCAATAGAATAACAGAAATCCAACTACTAGAGCCACACCGCCAGAAATGGCATAACTAACATACATTGCCCCAATAAAATAACCCGGCTCGACTTCATAACGTAGTCCACAATGTGGACAATGCTCGTACATTTCGTCAAATCCTCTAGGAACGTAGAATGGTCTTTTAAAAATTTTCCCTTGTCTACATCTGGGACATAGCCCGTTTAACGCGGCCTGCAATTTCGAGACGTTGTCCATGCTCTCGTTTACTATGCCGATACCACATATAGCCAATAGAGGCAACAATTAGGTAGGGCGCAATCAATAAATATAAAATTCCGAAATTTAAATCTGACGCAACAACGCTACGTCCGTTACTCACCGTACTCTCGACTGTGCTACGGCACATGGCACATTGAGCCATAAGATCAGGAGATACGCTTATTAGTATTATTGCCATTAACCACACTTGCCAACGTCTCATTTTCATTCGAATTAATGGATGTAATAAGGCTTAATCATTAAATACACAACAACGCCTGTCACACTAACATAAAGCCAGATTGGGAAGGCGTATTTTACTGTTTGTTTATGCTTTACAATTTGTCCGCTTAATGCAAAATAGACAGCACGTAGTACAAACCAAACGACTACTACAGATAAGACTATATGGGAAATTAACAGGAAATAATAAACGGGACGTATCCACCCTTTTCCACCAAATGCGGTCGATTCATTTGTTAAATGGTAAAGAACGTAGCTGACCAAAAAGATTGAGCCGAAGGTGAAAGCAGCCAGCATGGTAATTTTATGTGCCTGAACGTTCTTTTGTTTAATAAAGTAATAACCTATTAATAACAGAACTGACGTTAGGGAGTTGATAATGCCGTTAATATGAGGTAGATACGTAGTCCAGCTACCTAAATCAACTTTCTGGCGAATACCAAGTAATACAGCAACAGCAAGTGGAATTGCCAGCGCCAAAATATTTATGACCCGATTCGCTTTTTGTTCCTGAGCGGGTTGAAGAACTTCCATTGTTTATTCTTTGCTATAAATATCCAGCAGGATTCGGATCTCAAGTACTAAACGGTCAACATCTTCTTTATCCGTTCCGTCATAAAATCCTCTCACAATCCCGTCTTTATCTACCAATACCAACTTTTCGCTATGAATAAAAGTTTCGTCGGGCTTTCCCTCCTTTACTCCTGCGTCTACTACTGGTAAATAGTAGCCATGCATAGCTAAGTCATAAATAGCAGCTTTGCTTCCGGTCAGAAAATACCATTTTCCGGGTATTGCTTCATATTTCTGAGCATATGCCTTTAATTGCTCAGGTCTATCATGCTCTGGGTCTACGGAATGCGAGAGGAAAACGATTTCAGGATGATTACGAAAAATATCCTGTACGCGTGTTAGTTGCGAGGAGATACGTGGGCAGATAGTGCCACAACGCGTGAAGAAGAAATCTGCTACGTAAATCTTTCCTTTTACAATTGATTCATTTACAGTCTTACCATCCTGATCTATTAGACTGAAAGGCGGTATATGATTATAAATTGTATCTGTTATTTGACGCCCATCTGCTGTTGTCACTTTACCCATCAATGGCTCACTTTTTGTCGAGTCGATTTTGGGCAAATAGCGTGGCAGTACGTAGTGGTTTTTTGTGCCAAAGCGCAGGAATAGATACAGTAAAGCCGGGATTAGCAACGTAGCGAGCAAAATCCCGGCTTTTCTTGTGGTTGTCATGTATTAACCAAATACAGAAATACCTATTGAATCACCTTCTTTCAATAAAGCAATTAATAGCCAAATGATAAAAATGATAGGAACAACAATTGCCCAGATCAGGCTTTTTACTTCGTGTTTCAAGTGCATGAATTCACCAACAATGTAGAAGGCTTTCACTAGCGTCATGATAACGAAAATAGACGTCCGCAGACCGCCCGCATGCATTAGGTAAGCCAGCGTAAATTCAACTACAGTAATACCTAAAAGTATCCAGAAGGTCCGCCAGATAATTCCTGTATTAGCAGGTGGGATTTCGCCTACTTCGTGCGTACCGTGTGTGTGATCAGACATGGTAAAAAAACGGTTATTAAACTAGATAGAAGAACGTGAAAACAAATACCCAAACCAGATCGACAAAGTGCCAGTATAGGCCAACTTTTTCAACCATTTCATAATGACCACGACGTGCATAAAGCCCTGTGGCAGCTCTGTAGAAAATCAGGATATTTAGTACTACACCGCTAAATACGTGCGTTCCATGAAAGCCTGTTATGAAGAAAAATAGGTCTGCAAAGGCAGGAGGGCCGTATTGGTTTTCTACTAGATTAGCTCCAAAAATAGTACGTTGAATTGTCTGGCCATTCACAATTTCGCTTATTGTCGTCCCGGCTTCTGTTCCGTGGATGAAGTGGCTCCATTCCCAAGCCTGGCTACCTAAAAAGGTAAAACCACCTAGAATTGTCCATAGCATGTATTTCTCTACATCTGCCTGATCCATGCGATGTCCTGCTTCAACAGCTAATACCATTGTAACACTACTAAAAATCAGGATGAAAGTCATGATACCCACGAAAATTAATGGGGCATGTACACCGTGCAAAAATGGCAGAGAAGCATATACCATTTCTGGCGTTGGCCAGTATAGGTTCGAAAACTTAAATACTTCGCCATAAATTGCTGGGTCCCAGGCTGGATAACTATAGCGAATTAAGCCATACGTTACCAGAAGGGCTGAGAAGGTGAACGTATCTGATATTAAAAAGAACCACATCATTAGCTTGCCGTAGCTCACTTTCATGGGTTCGACTCCACCCATCCAGATTTTTTTGTCGAAAATCGCGTCCGAATCGGTCGTCAGGGTATCGTGTGTTACAGTAGCCGCCATGCGTCTAAAGGATTATCAATGAAAATAGACTAAAAAGAAAAACAAATACAACCACAAAATGTCTAAAAAATGCCAGTACGTTGCCGCAATTTCTATTTGATTTAGGCTTTTTGCATGAATTTTCAAGCGAAAAGCAGCTATGAGTGCAACGATCAACACAATTAATCCGGAAATCAAATGGAAGCCATGTAATCCGGTGAATATATACATGAACGAGCCAGAAGGATTGCCAACAAAAAACACATTCTCGTTGACTAAGTCGACCCATCCCTGAAATTGCATATACAGGAATATCGCTCCAAGTACAAAAGTAATAGTTATCGCTATCTTCAGACCGTTGAAGTTATCTTTTTTTGCAGCCAGATAGGCCCAATGCATCGTCAAACTACTAAGCACCAAAACGATTGAACTATAACTAAATACACTTGGAATGTCATATTCCAGCCAGTTTCCTTCAGCTCGCCGGACTAGGTAAGCACTAGTCATTGCGGCAAACAGCATCACAATACTTACAATGAACAACCACAGTATAAACTTACGTGGATTCATTGAGAGCGTTTCCTGAGGCTCTTCTACGATTGAAATATTTTCTACTACACTGTTCATAGTTTGTTGTTAAACTTTATCAAGCAGATAAACAATCTGTACAATTGGCAAGTAAAGCAAGGAGCCAAACATCATTTGTAGAGCGGCTTTGTCTGTACAGGTTCTCATTAAATGAAAAGTTTGCGCTAAAAACAAAACTCCACCAATCATGGCTACAACTGCAGAGGTAATACCTGTTACTCCTAGTAAATAAGGCAACCAGCCAACTGGTACCAGAAACAATGTATAGATCATGATTCTGAACGCAGTTTCTGTTGTTTTACCATTTCCAGGCATCATTTGAATACCCGCCTTTTTATACTCATCAAACGCTAACCAGCCAATTGCCCAAAAATGAGGAAATTGCCAGCAGAACTGAATAGCAAATAGAATACCCGGTGCCCAGCCAAATTGATTTGTTGCAGCTACCCAACCAATCATTGGAGGAAATGCGCCCGGTAAAGCTCCAACAAACACCGCAATCTGTCCTTTTCGCTTCAAAGGTGTATAGACAAATCCATAGAGCAACAATGATAGTATTGCCAAGGCAGCAGCTCTGATGTTGAAAAATTGTACGTACAGATAACTTGCTATTGTAAATAGAATAAAAGCGAAAATAGCTGCCTCCTGAATACTAAGCCTTCCTGTAGGTAATGGACGTACTGCTGTACGTTTCATTACTTTATCAGAATCTTTCTCAATGATTTGGTTAATAATGTTTGCTGCACCTGTGATACAGATTGATGACACGGTTAAAATTGCAATCTTAAGCCAGTTAATCTCATTTATAGCTAAACAATACCCAAAAATCCCAGAGAATACCACTGCTAAGGTTAGCTTTAGCTTCAGCAATTCTACATAGGCTTTTGCCTTCTCAGCTCTTACAGTAATTGCAACTACTTTATCCATACTATATTTCGACAAGTCTAGATCTTTTACCCATTAATTGCGATTTAAGCAGTTTAGGGTTAATTATTATCCAGACGGCAAACTGTGCACCAATTAAAAGGATCGCGAGTAATAAATGGATTGGTTGAGTTATAGCTGGTACGGCCATATAAGCCATTATTATACCTACAACAATCTCGGCTACTACCATTACCATTAATCCATTTGTCAAGGGTAACAACCATTTATTTCCTTCTAATTTGCGTAATCTACTAACAACGAATAGGTGGAACGCAAAAAGTATGATAGAAAATGAACGATGTACATAGAAGCTTCCGCCTAAGTTGCTGATCCAGTTATCACGTTGTGTGTAACCCAATCGTCGTACAACCTCATCTAATGCACTACGTACTTGAGTACCAAGAACGATTTGGAAAATCGTTAAAGCCATTAGTCCAAATACTAACCATTGTAACGTAGTAGTTTTTGGTTCTATTAGTTGCTGATTATCAATTGAACGTATCAGAGCGAATATTAATACAAATACAACGGCTATTGCTAATAACAAATGTATTGTAATCATGTACTGAGCTAGTTCAGTTGCAACCACTCTTGAGCCTAACCAGCCATTCAAACCAATCAATATGAATGCAGCAAAACTGCTGCAAACTACTAGTTTATCTTTCCGTAAGTACGTCAATGAAGCTATCAACGTACCAAAAACGAAAAAACCGGACAAAACGCCAACCAATCTATTAGCGTATTCTATCCAGGTTTTTACGGCATTGAATTCTATTTCTCCTTTCAATTTCGCCCCGTAAATCTCCTGATAGTTTTTGGGTAACTGTGAGATTTCGGTTGGTGGTATCCAACGACCAAAGCACTTTGGCCAATCTGGACAGCCCATTCCAGAACCGGTGCCTCTGACAATACCTCCTGCTAGTATAACTAGATAAACAACAAGTATGGTCAGAAGCGCCAGTTTTTGGAACCGTCGTTCTGGATTTTTAGTGGGGTTGATTGAACTGGTCATTCAAATTTTGAGCTTCAATCTCTTTTTCCATTCCAATCAGCTCATTTTCATGTGGCAAATTAGACTCTGGTGTTTGAGAGAAAGGCACGTTTTGTGGGATGAAGTCATCCTTAGCGCCAGGCTTGCTGTAATCGTAAGGCCAACGATAAACCGCAGGAATTTCGCCAACCCAGTTACCATGACCAGGGTTAACTGGTGTAGTCCATTCTAAGGTATTAGAACGCCAAGGGTTTTGAGGTGCTTTACGTCCTTTGATTAAACTATACACAAAGTTATAGATAAATATCCACTGAGCAGCAAATGTGAATATAGCAGCCAGACTAATAAAGCTGTTCATATCAGCGAAGATATTCTTCGTGAAATCATAGCTTGTAAAAGCATAGTAACGACGAGGAAAACCTGCAATACCCACGTAGTGCATTGGGAAGAACACAAGGTAAATACCAATAAAGGTCAACCAGAAGTGAGCATAACCAAGCTTTTCATTCATCATTCTGCCAAACATTTTAGGAAACCAGTGATATACACCAGCTAGTAACCCAAACGCAGATGCGGCTCCCATTACTAGGTGGAAGTGAGCAACCACAAAGTAGGTATCGTGCAGTTGGATATCTAAGGCCGAGTTACCTAAAATAAGACCTGTAAGTCCACCTGAAATAAAGAACGATACAAGTCCTATCGAAAACAGCATGGCTGGTGTAAATCGTATGTTTCCACGCCACAGTGTTGTTATGTAGTTGAACGCTTTTACTGCTGATGGTACAGCAATAATCAGCGTCAGGAACATGAAGATCGAGCCTAAGAATGGGTTCATGCCCGTAACGAACATGTGGTGTGCCCATACAATAAAGGCCAGAAATGCAATACCCATCATAGATGCAATCATCGCACGGTAACCGAAGATAGGTTTACGAGCGTTAGTTGCAATGATTTCTGAGGTCATACCTAGAGCAGGCAATAAAACAATATATACCTCTGGGTGTCCTAAAAACCAGAATAAGTGCTGGAATAAGATTGGGCTTCCTCCTACGTTTGGCAGAGCTTCACCTTTGATATAAATTTCAGACAGGTAAAAACTTGTACCGAAGCTCCGGTCGAAAATTAACAGCAGAGCAGCTGATAATAATACGGGGAATGAGATCAGCCCTAATACAGCCGTTAAGAAAAAAGCCCAGATCGTTAAAGGCAGTTTGCTGAACGACATTCCACGTGTACGTAGGTTAATTACTGTAGTAATGTAATTGATGCCACCCAGCAGCTGTGACACGATAAAGAGAGCCATACTAATCAGCCAAAGGGTCATACCAAATTCTGATCCTTTGTGTGCTTGAGGCAGTGCACTCAATGGTGGGTAAATCACCCAGCCGCCTGACGCAGGTCCTGTTTCGATAAATAACGAACCCAACATCAACATACTAGCCATAAAGAAGAACCAATATGACAGCATATTCAGAAAACCAGATGCCATATCACGGGCACCAACTTGAAGAGGAATCAGGAAGTTGGAGAACGTACCGCTCAAGCCCGCTGTAAGCACGAAGAATACCATAATGGTTCCGTGCATTGTTACCAATGCCAGATAGAAATCTGGGTCAAGTTTACCTGTTTCGTTAATCCATCCGCCTAGAATTGGGCGAAGGAAATCAAGCTTCATATCAGGAAAACCTAACTGAAGGCGAAACATCACAGATAAGCTAATACCGATAATTGACCAGATAATCCCCGAAATAAGGTACTGTTTGGCAATTGTTTTGTGATCTTCGGAGAATATGTATTTGCGCCAAAAACTTTGCGGCTCATGATGGTCATGCTCTGCTGCATGTGCCACGGTTGCCGAGTTAGCTGATACAGTCGCCATAGTGTTCTTAAAAGGTTAAAATTATCGGAGTGTAGTGCTAGCTACTTTTACTCCATTAGTAACTACCGATGCTGTTACGCTATCAGCTGGTGTAGCGGATTCTTCAGTTGGCAGATATTTAGCAGCCTTTGCTTTAAGATTTGCTGGAATGCGGGAAGCAAGTTCTGGTACAGCCGAAAGCAATGGTTTTTGCTCTTTACACCAGGCCTGCCAAGAAGCCTCATCCTCTACAACCAGACGAATACGCATTGAAAAATGCCCTTGTCCACATACTTCTGTGCAAGCAATTTCATAACCAAAATTCGGATTGCCGGTTATGTTACGCATTTCATCTGTCGTCTTATCTGCAGTGAACCAGAAACGAGTGGGCATACCAGGGACAGCATCCATTTTAACACGCAGGTGAGGAATGAATACGCTATGTAGTACGTCACGAGCGCGAATTTTTAACAGAACTGGCTTATTAACCGGGATATGCAATTCTGACGTCGAAACAAAGTCATCAAACGAAGCTTCATCCGTATAATCGATACCTGTTTCGTTGTTATTATCAATCAGCTTGTAGTTAAACGCACCAAGTTTGTTATTATCTACGCCAGGATAGCGGGCAATCCAGTTGAACTGTTTTCCTACAATCTCGAAAACTTGTGCATCTGCTGGGGCTTCTGACATAATATCACGCCACGCACGCCATCCTGTGAACACCATTACAGCCATCACAACCGCAGGAATAACGGTCCAGATTAATTCAAGTTTATGGTTTTCAGGATAATAAGCTGCTTTACGTCCTTCCTTGTGCTGATAAAGCCAAGCAAACAGGAACAACAAAGCATTCGTAACAATTAAGGCTACCGTAATAATGCCCATCGACAGCCAGAACAAAAAGTCTGTACGACGTCCGTGGGGAGTTGAAGCCTCCGGTAAGAAGAATTGTTTAGCGTATAGATACGACCATGCAAATCCAATAATAGAGACGACTAGGAAAACCATGAATAAGACCGCATTGATACGATTACTCATGCCTATATGGCCCTCTTCTACAGGACCATTTGCGTTTTTCACAACGGCAGCCATCCGGGAAACAACAACTGCTGCCAGACCCAGAAAAATTACCGATAATATAATAACTATATAAACCATCGTGCTGTGCGAATTTTAAATTAAATATCGTGGTGCAACGTCTCTTCCAGCATTGGGTGATTCTTAGGAATCAGATTTGCTTTTGCTAGCTGAGAGTATAGTGACCATACAAAGCCAGAAGCAAAAATCAGAATCATACCGAATTCTATTGGGCCGAAACCACCATGTTCGCCCACTGTACCTGGCATGATATTGGTGTAAAAGTCAAAATAGTGACCTACAATAATACACCACGCTGCCAGTTTCAAAATAATGTGCGTCCGTTTGGCATCCCGAGTCATTAAAATCAAGAATGGCAGGACGAAGCAAAGCAATAGATTAATCAGAAACGGTGCTTTGTAAATACCACCATATCCACTTAAACGCTCCCGGTAATAAATGGTTTCTTCGGGTAGGTTAGCGTAATAGATAAGCATGAACTGAGCAAACCACACGTAGGTCCAGAAGATGGTAAAGGCAAACATGAATTTACCAAGATCGTGCAGGTGGCTCTCATTTACCCATTGCATGTACCCACGTTCTTTAAGCGTTACTACGGTTAACGTAATTATTGCTAGTCCTGTTACGTGCCAGCTCGCCAATGTGTACCAGCCAAACATGGTGCTGAACCAGTGAGTATCGATTGACATCACGAAATCCCAGGCCGATGTAGATGATGTTACACCAAAAACCAAAAGGAATGCAGTACCTAGTTTGATGCTTTTTTCGTAATAATCAGTTCCACCGTATAGATCTTCCTGAAGAGAGAAATTACGCAGCATCCGCCACAAGCCATACCATAATGCAAAATATAATATGATACGTGTTAGATAGAAAGGCGTGTTCAAAAAGCCTTTTTTACCTGCAATAATCGGATCATATTCTGGCCCTCCTACTACGTACAAGCCTTCATGAGTCCAGTGGAACATATCATGGCCGGCAATGAAGAATACACCTAGCACAGCGATACCTGTAATAGGTAAGTATGCGGGCATCGCTTCAGCAACACGCTTAAAAGCAACAGACCATCCAGCTTGCGCCAGATAGTTATAGGAAAGAAAAAACATTCCAATTACTGAAGCTCCCGTGAAGTAAATGGCGTTCAGCCAAACATTAGCCCACAGTCGGGTTGTCCACTTATAAGCATGATGACCACCTTCATGGGCCTCATGTGCACCTGCTCCATGAGCAGCCGCATGCGCATCATGTCCGTGCGAACCCGCACCTGATGCTAATAAATACGCGCCAATTGCAACAAGCACGATCCCGGCACCAAGGCCAATCATGATTCGCCGTTTGGATTCCGCAGTAAATTCAAATTGTTCGTCTAAGGACGGTATTGCGTGAGCCGATGCCATTCTTAACAGTTTTCAGTTTTCAGTTTTAGGTCGACAGCCAGGATTCACCGTTTTTTTATCGATAAATACCAGCCGAAAACGCAACATTATCCTTGTTGTAATTTATGCACATACTGTACAATCTTCCAGCGATCTTCTGGCGTGATTTGTGAGCCATGCGGCCACATACGTCCTTTTCCATATGTAATTACGTGGAAAATATGGCCATCGTTTAGTATTTTGAGTGCGTCAGATGAATAATTTGGCACACCTTTATACTCCTTGGCAACCGGCCCATCGCCTTTCCCATCTGCACCATGGCAGTGACTGCAATAGCGAGTGTACAAAAGCTGCCCTTCCGCCATTGACTTTTCCGTTTGTGGAATTGGATTAGTCAATACGCGTTCTGCAATACCAATACTATCTGCAGGGATATTATACATCATCAGATCCGTAGTAGCAGCCGCTCCTTCACCAAACTTAGTATGATAATTTGGTCGAGCTACAGTACCACGCGCAGGAAGACGCATATTCAGCCCTTGCGGGTTAATTGTATTCGGGCGAATCTGACGATAAGGTTCATAACCTACAGCGTCATACATTTGAGGGGCATATTCAACACCTGTATTATCATGACCTTTCTTGCAGGATGTTCCTGTAAAGATCAGCCCGATAATAGCTAGTGCTGCTATGCTCGTATGTTTAGTAATCATTCCCATTCTTACTATTAGAACTGCTTAACGTTTACTTCAGCAGCACCTGATTTTTTCAGAATCTGCTCAATATCACCTTCACCTATATTGTTTTTGCTCAGGTCAATAGCCATCGCAAATTTATTATCGGTAGTTCTTAGATCATACATTAATGGTTTCACCGTTGGACCTAAGCCATTTGACAATAAAAAAGTACCCACCATCCCTAATGCGCAGAAAAGAACGGTCAGCTCAAAGAAGATCGGTACGTAAATGATTGGGGAATAAGAATCTTTACCGCCAACAATCATAGGCCAATCAAATCCTTCAGTATAAAATGTTAACGATATAGCGGTGATCGTTCCTGTCAGGGCAAACAAGAATGCTGCAATACCCAGTCGTGAACGTGGATGCCCAAGTGCTACGTCTAAACCGTGAATAGGAAATGGTGAATAGACTTCGTGAATCCGAACACCAGAATTTTTTACTTCTTTAACGGCCTTTAGTACTACGTCGTCATCATCGTAAATGCCGACTAAGAATTTACCGTTACCATGTACGTCTGACATACTATTTTCTTGTTTCAAGCTCAAAGTTTGTCGCGTTAACCGTCTGTTCAGTTAAAACGACAAACAAGGTTTATTTTACGTCTTTATTAAACGTCGGATTGGTAACTCGCTCGCCTTTAGCTACACCTGATACAGAAGCAGGTAGTTTTTCAGAAGACGATTTAATAATGGTTTTTACTTCGGCCATGTTCACTACTGGAAGGAACTTCGAGAATAGTAAGAATAAGGTGAAGAACAAGCCAAACGAGAAAATATAGTCACTAATGTCAAACAAGGTTGGGTGGAACATTGCCCAGCTCGATGGGAGGTAGTCACGGTGAAGCGATGTAACAATAATTACAAAACGCTCGAACCACATACCAATATTTACGATAACTGATAGAACAAACGTCCATACAATGCTCCGGCGGATAGCCCGTGACCAGAAAAGCTGTGGGGTAATTACGTTACAGGTCATCATGGCCCAGTATGCCCACCAGTAAGGTCCAGTTGCCCGGTTGATAAAGGCGTAGCTCTCAAATTCTACCCCAGAATACCAGGCGATGAAAAACTCTGTTAGATAAGCCACCCCAACAATCGAACCTGTCAATGTGATGACTTTATTCATTGACTCGATGTGCTCTACCGTTATATAGTCTTCCAGTTTAAATACCACCCGGATAATTAAAACTAAGTTTTGCACCATGGCAAAACCCGAGAAGATAGCACCCGCAACGAAGTAAGGAGGGAAGATTGTTGTGTGCCAGCCGGGAATAACTGACGTAGCAAAGTCCATACTTACAATTGTGTGTACTGAAAGTACTAGAGGTGTAGAAAGCCCCGCCAGAATCAAGCTCATATACTCGTAACGAGCCCATGTCTTAGCAGAACCGTTCCAGCCTAACGAAAAAGCCCCGTACATATAACGTGATACTTTACTACGTGCCCGGTCGCGGATAGTAGCCAAGTCAGGAATAAGACCCATGTACCAAAACACCAACGACACGGTAAAATATGTACTGATCGCGAATACGTCCCAAACGAGTGGTGATTTGAAATTTACCCAAAGTGACCCTAATGTGTTAGGTAAGGGTAAACACCAATAAGCAACCCATGGACGACCAGCGTGCATCATAATGAAGCTGGCAGCACATATAACGGCAAAAATCGTCATAGCCTCAGCCGCCCGGTTTACAGCCGTCCGCCATTTCTGACGGAAGAGTAATAGAATAGCTGAAATAAGTGTACCTGCGTGACCAATACCTACCCACCATACGAAGTTGGTGATATCCCAGGCCCAACCGACAGTTTTATTAAGTCCCCAAACACCAAGTCCTTCCCACCATGTCCAGAATAAACAGGCGGTACCGTAAATGAGAACAACGACAGCAATAATAAAAGCAATGGTCCACTCGCGAGTGGGACTGCCTTCAACTTGTTTGCTGATATCCTCTGTTACGTCGGCATAGGTTTTACCACCGGTAACGAGAGGAGTTCTTACAGCTGATGTAACATGCGACATATACTTACTGTATTTACGATTTACGATGCACGATTTACAAATGATAGAATTACGAGACTTAACAAACGCAATTCATATATCGTAAGTCGTAGTTGATTTTATGCGTGAGATTTCTGTTCAGCGTTTTTATTATTCTTAGGCTCCTCGTCCTTATTCCGGATTTTGGTCAGATACGAAATCTGTGGTCTCACGTTGATTTCTTCTAAGACCTGAAAAGCCCGTCCTTCCTGTTCGCCCATCAGTACTTTCGAAATTGTACTTTCAGGATTGTTCATGTCGCCAAATATGATAGCACCTGTGGAACAGGCTTGAGAACAAGCTGTTTGAACTTCATCTGGAGCTAAAGCACGACGTTCTTTCTTCGCCGTAAGTTTGCTTTCCTGAATCCGTTGAACACAGAACGAACATTTTTCAATAACACCCCGTGAACGCACTGTTACGTCAGGGTTGATAACCATTTTACCAAGATCGTTATTGAAATGATAATCGAAGTTGTCGTTATCAAAGTATTTAAACCAGTTGAAGCGACGCACTTTATATGGGCAGTTGTTCGCACAATAACGCGTACCGATACAACGGTTATAAGTCATTTGGTTCAGACCTTCCGTGCTGTGGGTCGTTGCCAATACAGGACAAACGGTTTCACAGGGAGCATTGCTGCAGTGCTGGCAAAGCATTGGCTGGAATGTAACTTCTGGGTTTGCCGAAGCAACCTCCATTGCCGTATAATCTCCTACTTCAGCGTCACTGCTGTAATAGCGGTCAATACGTAACCAGTGCATTTCACGCCGTCTGATTACTTCTTTCCGTCCAACGACCTGAATATTGTTTTCAGCATTACAAGCTACGATACACGTACCACAGCCCAAGCATGAGTTCAGGTCAATGACCATACCCCAGGAATGAACAGGCTTTCCGTAACCATTCCATAGTGTAATATCATTCGGATCAACAGGGCCTTTCGAGGTTTGAACCCGTGGCTCGTATCGTCCGGCTTTCGGATTTTTCTGATATTCAGCCAAAACAGATTCCTGCAAAACGGCTTTCCGTCCCATGACAGTATCATGCGTTTGGGTCTGGGCAATTTCGTGTGAGCCACTAGCTTTCTCAACTTTAGCGCTGAAGGCTGAATACGTAGCGTACCCACCTACCAAGCTTACGAATGGGAAAGCATTTTTACCAACGCCATTAGCCGATTTACCTGCTTTTTCGCGGCCGTAGCCAATAGCAATCGAAACAGTATTATCGGCTTGGCCAGGTTGAATCATAACAGGTAACTCAACCGATTTTCCATTGACCGTTACTGTTATCAGATCATTCTGTGCTACGTTCAGTTCTTTCGCCGTTTTTTGGGAAAGAGCTGCGTAGTTATCCCAACAAACTTTCGACACAGGATCAGGTAACTCCTGAAGCCATGGGTTATTAGCCATGGCACCCGTGCCTACACCAATTTTCTCATAAAGAGCCAACTCCATGCCAGTTGATGGCTTGTAGCGTTGTGCAATTGCAGCAGCAGCCTGTGCTACGTTACCTGCGAAGGAAGAAGCTCCACCTGCAACGGTACCTTTATTAGGCTCGAATACACCGTCATTAAGACATTTAACCCAGAATGCATCGAAAGAACTAAATCCAGAGGCTTTTGGGTATTGTGTCGTCCGCCAGTAGTTTTTTAGGTATGCCTGAAAATCAGCAGATTTTCCTACCCATGTCAATAAACTGGACTGAAACTGACGTGTTTTGAAGATATGCGTAATAGCAGGCTGAGTCAGACTATAATAGCCTTGCTTTGGCTCTGCATCATTCCAGCACTCAAGGAAATGAGGGGCTGGGGTAATGAATTTAGCAAGTGAAGCTGTTTCATCGGCCCGATCAGCAAAGGAAACCGATAACTGAATTTTAGGTAACGCTTCTGCTAGCTCAGCACCACGAGGGTGATCATAAACTGGGTTCGACGCAAAGAACAGCGCAGCACCTACACGACCAGCTTTTGCTTCGTCGATGAAGGCGTTCATTTGCTGATCGTTCCCCTGACGATAGTTTACTGGAGAATTCAGGTCGATGGTTACTCCGTAGCTTCCTAGAAGATTGTTAAGCGCATTAACAACAATCTGTACGCTTGGATCATTTGAACCAGAAACTACCAGCGCTTTTCCACGAGAGTTAGCAAGATCTGTTGCGGCTTTGTCCAGATTAGGTACATCAACAGATGGCGCGCTAATAGACGTACCGCCAACTTTTGCAGCTACTTTGTTATAAAGAGCCGTTACAACCAGTCCTTCCTGAGAAGGTTTAATGGCTGTACGGTAATCAGCGTTGGAACCTGTTAATGAAAGCCCTGTCTCAAATTGATAATGCCGAGACATGGTTTTCTTACCGCCTGCCATTGCACCGATCTGGCGACCTTTCACATAACCGCCCATATACTCAATTGGAGCAACCCAAGTTCCCAAGAAGTCAGCACCAACGCTAACAATGGTTTGTGCTTTACCGAAATCGTATGATGGAATAGCTGCTTTGCCAAACGATGCTTGGTTTGCCTGTGTGATACCAAATACTGAATTGGCATCATAAGTGACGTGGCTAGCGGTCGGAAATTTTGCGATGAAATCAGCAATAACAGCTTTTGTCGTCGGGCTTAAAATAGTCGACGTAACAATCCGAATCGCTCCTCCTTTTGCCGCAACTGCATTCAGTTGGCTAATGATTTCACGGTCGGCAGTTGCCCAATCGATATCAGCATCACCTCTTTTTGGACCTTTCAGTTTGTCGATATCATAAAGCGACAGAACAGAAGCTTGTGAGCGTGGAGTAGTTCCTCCTTTCGAAACACTGGAAGAAGGATTTCCTTCAATTTTAATTGGCCGGCCTTCACGAGTTTCAACCAGAATTGCAGCGTAGTCTCCACCTTCGCTGAAGGTAGACGCGTAATAGTCAGAGATTGATGGGAAGGTAAATTCTGGCTTATTAATATAAGGAATGGCTTTGTGAACTGGTGTTTCACAAGCGGCCAGTGTTACGGCGGCCATGCCAAAACCCATTACTTTAAGGAAGTCACGGCGTTGGGTGTTCGATCCACCGAGCAGACCATCAAGGTCGTTCGACGATTCGCTCAGGTCGGGATTCGCAAATTCGCTGTTTGCGTTCTTCACGAACGTAGCATCGTTGCGTAATTCTTCAACCCCTTTCCAATACCGTTTAGATGTATTTTCCATGCGTGTTGTATGCGGTAAGTACCTATTGGTTGAGCTGGCCTATGCGGCCCGGTGGATTAATAGTGACATTTAGAACATTCTAAACCACCTATGTTAGCCACTTTAAGTGGTTCTTTGCTTTCTTTCTTGTGTAGCGCTACCAGCTTGTCGTAATAAGCGTTGTCTTTCGTATTAACATCCGTACGACGGTGGCAGTCGATACACCAGCCCATCGTCAATGACGAACGAGCTTCAACAACTTCCATTTTTTCGATTTCGCCGTGACAGGTCTGACACGCTACGTTCCCAACGTTTACGTGTTGGGAGTGGTTGAAGTAAGCTAAATCAGGCAAGTTGTGAACGCGAATCCACTCGATAGGCCGATTCTCTTCAATAGCTGCGTAAATCTTTTTGATCTCTGGCGATTCTTTTTTGATAACGCCATGACAGTTCATACAAACGTTAGCTGCAGGAATGGTAGCATTTTTACCTTTCTGAGCACCCGTATGACAGTAGTTACAGTCGATTTTGTATTGACCTGCGTGCAGTTTGTGTGAGTACGCAATAGGTTGTTTCGGAGCATACCCCTGTTGAATACCTACTCCATAAGCACCATCAATTGTCTCTTTAGCTGCAACTAGTAAGAACAGCCAGATAACAATGGAACGTAGCGTTGGATTGTTAAAAGCATTCGATAGGCCCGTTTTCAGGCGTTGGCCGAAAGCGGAAGGAACCTGTGCGCCTTCAGCAGTAGTAGTTGGCGTAACAGCTTTTGACAGGATCGTTACAATCACCAGCAGAACGCCCAATACCAATAGCATGACCACCAGCAAGGCGATCAGCACAAAGGTGAACATATCTGAAGGCCCCGAAGATGCGGTTGCGGCTGCAACAGGAGCTGGACTTCTATCAGAAGAGGCCGTAGGGGCAGCGGGCTTACCAGCCTGATCGATGTAGGCCAAAATACCGTCAATGTCAGCATCCGATAGGTTTGGAAAGCTTGACATCTGGATTTTTCCGTTCGCATTAAAAACCTGATTGGCGTATGGATCTCCGGAGGCAATAAGAGCCGACGAGTTTTTAATCCATTTGTGTAACCAGTCGCCCTTTGGGGCACGATCCTGAATTCCTTTCAGGCCAGGCCCTACAACTTTCTCATCAGTTACTGAGTGGCACTGAGCGCAGCTTTCTGTAAATAGTTTCTTTCCTTTTTCAACATCCGCTCCACCTGCAGGGGCTGCATCCTGAGCTCTCAACTGGCTATTGGAGACCAATAGCATAAGTAGAAGAACAACAACTCCACCAAGCTTGTATAAACGACTCATTTTATGAACTTTATTAACAGAGTGAATCAACATAATCACTACTACTTATTTATTAGCGTCCAAAAGTACGACACGATTACTGTATAGGCAAAAGTTGAGGTTTAGTTATTTGGGCCCTCTTTTTTATTTATATCGTTTCTAATTAAGATGATATGCAAATAGTATTGTTCAAATATGAGGTGGTAATATTAGTTTATGGCCAATAAAGAAGCCATTTTATTCAAATCCCTTATAGGAGCTGGATAAAATGGCTTCTGGTTATACTTTCAAGAGAGGTTCCGAGCGGATTCGAACCGCTGTACGAGGTTTTGCAGACCACTGCCTAGCCACTCGGCCACGGAACCTTTTTTGCCCCGAAACATGACGGGGCATGTATTTGGGAGTGCAAACATACGATTTTATCAATTAAAGTGATAATTCAATAAAAAAAAAACGCCCCTTACTCGAAAGCAAGGGGCGACAATCGTTATAATAAGGAAAAATTAGTTCTTACCTTCCATTTGCTCTTTTAAAGCAGCCAGTGCATCCAGATCACCTAACGTAGCTCCGCGTTCAGCCTGAGCTGGCGTAGTTTTTGTTGATGCGGCTTTACTTGCTTTAGGCTCTTTAACAGGCTCGTTTTTCTCCTGCCACGTTTTCGTGTGCGATAACATGATACGCTTCTCTTCTTTGGAGAACTCCGTTACTTTGAAGTCGAGCGTTTCGCCAGCTTCGGCAAACGTACCATCTTCTTTCGCCAGATTTTTCAGCGACGAGAAACCTTCGATACCGTATGGCAGCTCAAGGGTTGCCATTTTGTCGTTTTTGCTCAGGATGGTGCAACGGTGAATCGTACCAACAGCGAAAACGGTTTCGAACGTATCCCATGGGTTCTCTTCCAATTGTTTGTGGCCCAGAGCCAGACGACGGTTGTCTACGTCTAGTTCAAGTACAACAACTTCGAGGTCGTCACCAACTTTGATGAAGTCAGAAGGATGTTTGATTTTCTTCGTCCAAGACAAATCCGATACGTGTACCAGACCATCGATACCTTCTTCGAGTTCGAGGAACAGACCGAAATTGGTCAGGTTACGTACTACGCCTTTGTGCTTGGTTCCAACTGCGTATTTGGTACGTAGTTCTGGACGAGTCCAAGGATCTTCGGTCAGTTGTTTGATACCTAACGACATTTTGCGGTCGTTGCGGTCAAGTGTCAGCACAACAGCTTCAACTTCGTCACCAACTTTCAGGAATTCCTGTGGATTACGTAGATGCTGTGACCACGACATTTCCGATACGTGGATCAAACCTTCGACACCTGGTTGGATTTCGAGGAACGCGCCGTAATCTGCTACGTTCACGATTTTGCCTTTCACTTTCGAACCAACCTGAATGTCTTCTGCCAACGCATCCCATGGATGAGCCTGAAGTTGCTTCATGCCCAGCGAAATACGCTTTTTGTCTTCGTCGAAATCGAGAACTACTACGTTCACTTTCTGATCGAGGTGCAGTACTTCCGATGGATGGCTGATACGGCCCCACGAGATGTCCGTGATGTGCAGCAGACCATCTACACCACCAAGATCGATGAACACACCGAAGTTGGTCATGTTTTTGATAACGCCCTCCAGAACCTGACCTTTTTCGAGGTTGTTCAGGATTTGCGCACGTTGTGCTTCGAGGTCTTTCTCGATCAGGACTTTATGCGAAACCACTACGTTGTCGTTTGCATAATTGATCTTAACGACTTTAACCTCCATTTTCTTACCAACGAAGATATCGAAGTCACGAATCGGCTTAACGTCGATTTGCGAACCTGGTAAGAATGCTTCAACACTATAAATATCAACAATCAGACCACCTTTCGTCCGGCGTTTTACGAAACCATCGATAACGAGGTCATCGTCAAGCGCTTTCTGGATTTTCTGCCATGCGGTGATCACTTTCGCTTTCTTACGCGAAAGTACAAGCTGGCCGTTCGGGTCTTCCTGATTCTCTACGTAAACTTCAATTTCATCGCCCATCTTCAGGTCCGGCAAATCCCGGAATTCAGAAGCGGGTACCAAGCCATCCGACTTAAATCCAATGTTGAGTAATATCTCCCGGTCCGTTATCCCAACGACGGTTCCCATTACTACTTCTTTCTCTTTTACTTCCGACAACGTATTGTCGTACATTTCCACCATCCGGTCGCGCTCGGCATCCGAATATCCACTACCAAAACCTTTGTTGTCTGCCCGGTCCCAATCAAATGCCGGCAGGTCGCGTTGCTGCGTTTTGCTCATAAAAAAAAGTTTCCTGACCCACTCAGTACATCAGCCCGTAGGTCAACGGCGGACTGACTTTTGGTTATAAATTGTTTACCTTAAAAAAAGGACTGCAAAGATAGCAATTGCTTTCTGAAAAAAGTTTCGAAAACAACAAAACTCTTTGAGATAGAGGCAGAATAGGCGTAAACCTAACGTAGTAAAGCAAGGTCGGCCAATTGCATATGCAGTTGGCCGACCTTGCTTTACTACGTTATATATTTTATTGGAATGCTTTTTCCTTTTTTGCCAGAAATGGTATCCAGCTCTGTTCGATTGATCCTGAAAAATCGCGCAGAAAAACCAGAAATGTTGGTTTAAAAGGCTTTTGCCGCAATTTTAAGTTAGCCTCTTCTGGGGTGAAATCGCCCTTTCGTGAATTACAGCGTTTACAGGCTGTTGCCAGATTATCCCAGCTTGTTTTACCTCCTCGCGACTTCGGCAGTACGTGATCAAGTGTGAGTTCTTCAGTTGTACCGCAATATTGACAATGATGGCCGTCGCGCTTAAAAATGTTTTGCCGGGTTAACATGACGCCTTTATAGGGCAGATTAACGTAGCGATGAAGCCGAATAACGGATGGTAAGGGAAAGTCAGCAGAAATGGTTCGAAGCTTAAATTGATCCGATTCGGCAACAAGCTCGGCTTTATCCAGATAAACAAGCAAGAATGCTTTGGGAACGGAGCAAATGCTCAGGGCACTGTAATCTTGGTTTAAGACTAATACTTTCCTACCCATATACGTTTAGATGCCTCTGTAAGGTAGCAAGTTACAGAGTTATCCACATAACGTCAATAGTTATGAAAAATAAGTATGGAAGAGATTTTGAATTGTTAGTATCGTTCGCGTTGCATATCCCGCGTTACGTCGCGTTCTTTTATGCTGTCACGTTTATCGTACAACTTTTTACCTTTGGCAAGCGCTATCTCTAATTTAGCAAAACCACGTTCGTTCGTGAAAAGCCGGACTGGAACGATGGTTAGGCCTTGGTCTTTCAGCTTCTCGGTAAGCCGTTTTATTTCTCGTTTGGTGAGTAAAAGCTTCCGTTCGCGAAGCGGTTCGTGGTTATAGTGCGTTCCTTCGGTATAGACGGATATGCTCATCTGCCGAATAAACATTTCATCGTTTAGAATAAGACAATACGCATCCTGTAGATTCACTTTCCCTTGGCGAATCGATTTAATCTCGGTACCCGTTAAAACGATTCCAGCGGTATATGTTTCCAGAAAGGCGTATTCGAAGGATGCCCGACGATTGCGAACATCAACTTGTTTAACAATAGAAGCAGAGGCCATATGAATAGGTCAAAGGGCTACAAAGGTAGCTTTGTATGACCACAAACACGGGAAATCGTGCAGAGGTTTGTGACGTTTTCAGGAAATATCATTCCTAATATACAATAGGACGCCTGGGGGGCCGGTGTTTTCACTCGCTAGAATGGTACCGAAATCACAGCCTCAAGACCCGGTACGGCACCGGCCCAAACCCAAGCGATATTTGGTTACTCTCCTTTGAGGCTTTTATTCCGTCAGATAGGATTATCTGATTGATGAGCAAAAACGATGCCTACAATCAAGGCATCGGGAAAGTTTTATAAATACTACCTATTTTCTCCTAAATATAAAAATTCTTGCATATACTATGGATATGACATTTGTAATTCGGTAACAATGGCAATAAGTATGCCAAATACTCTACAAAGCAAAAGCCCTCAGATTTCGATCTGAGGGCTTTTGCTTTGTAGAGTATTTTTATTTTTTAGTCTGTTTAGCCTGATATTCTTTGTTAAGACCATCCAAAATAGTTTTAGTACGATCGGCCGATGGGTTTGCAAATAAAATACCTCCCCCTTTGGTATATCCTAAAACAAATTCATACTTGTTCTGTCCATTAATTTTTTTCAGGTAATCATAAATCTGGTCGTAAAGCTCTTTATTTTTGCTCTGCTCTTCTAAAGCCAGATTTTGAGCCGCACGCTCACGATAGGCAAGAATATCCTGCTGCTCTTTTTGAAGTGATGCTTCTGTTGCCCGACCCTGTTCTTGAGTCATAGTGGCAGCGCGCTGCTGAAAGAACGCTACTTTATTCTGAAGGTTACGACCTTTCGAGGCTAAATCATTCTCGAGTTGAAAACGCTTACTTTCCAGCACTTTTTGTGTGTCTTTGAAGTATTCATATTTCGTAAGCAGCGAATCAACATTCACATACACGATGTCTTTGCCCTTTGCTTCAACTGGTGTAGCTGGGGTGGCTTCAGGCTGGTTGCCTTTAAAATGTAGGTAGTACAAAACAGCTACGGCAATTGTCAGGACGACATTCAGAATTAACGAGGCATTCTTCACAGGAAACGGATTGATTAGTGACAAGTTTATCCTACAAAGGTACAGGGATTTATGATTTAGAACCTACGATTTGCCGTTTGATTTCCGGATGCCTGCCGAACAAAAAATCCAGACAAGCCGGCCAAACCGCCTACCAAACCACTTAGGATTGCTGTTGACAGCAAGGGCATTACTACGTTATCCATTTTGAAGAGCAGTTGGCCCATCCGGGCAGTGAAAATACCATCTGTACGGAAATGAATCAGTAGGGCATAGGCAAGCCATATAATAGCTATACCCGTAAATCCATAAAAGAAAGCTGAAAGGGCACTTGAACTTCGCCAGAAACAAACCAGAAAGGCAACTATAGATAGACTCCACCAAGGCAGAATCAGTTGGGCTAATAAACTAATGAGCGCAATAAGAACTAGTTGAATCATATTCATTAATGTGGTATACACCACAATTTAGAGTGTCGGTAAGAATAGTTTGCGAGCTTACTTCAGTGTCATTTTTTGCTTAATCCTCGAGTTCTTATCCTGAGCCGATTGAAGATAAAGCAGTTCATTTAGCTTCCCAGTCTTCCATGTTTCAATCATATCCTGATAATAAGGACTTCCTGGATTCCCCGACTGACCACCTGGATAAACGCCGAATGCCTTCGGCTGATCGCCTAAGGCAACTACCATTCGCCACGATGGCCCTGTCCGCTCGTTGGTAGCATTAACGATTACAGCTCCTCCACCTACATTGAGATCAAGAACACTGAAGGCATCTACGCCAGGCAGCAAGTGGCGAATATCGGTTCCTTTGTGTGGCCCCCAAGCCCAGCTATCACCCACAGGGCCATGTTTTTTTGTTAACGTATCGCAGGTTCCGCGAAAACTCTGATTTATAATATCTGAAAGCCGCTCACGTGCTGGCGTTTTCACATTATCGAACCAACGGGCGCCTGTATCGCGCTGCATCAAGGTCAACGTTCGGTCGAAGGAAGGGAAACGCATGGGTAACGTATCGCCTGTATCAAATTCGTCGGCCCAGATCGCTTTCATCAGTTGCGCATTCCACTCCATAAAAATGGTTGGACCTACTTCACCGGCGTTGTTGCTACGTTGCCATTGCTGAAGTACACGTAGCGCGTTACGTTGCTCAGGGCTCATTCCTTTCTCCGACAATATGGAAAGTAATGTAGGAAGCGCATCGGCTGCTCTTAGGTTGTAATTATCGTTTTGCAACTCACGAAGACTGTCGATTGTCGCGTTTTGCATGGTCGTTAATCGTTGATTAATTCGGCGGCCCCGTTCCGATGGCGCAAATTGCCAGTTGATATAATATGGATACGACGGATCAGTTGAGAATTGATTGGCAGAACTGACAAAACCACGTGGCGGATTTTTTACCAGCGGATTCTGGTCGGCAGGAATATAGCCGTGCCAATCGTTGGCCGGGTTCGTGCCATCCAGTAAAAACTTACCCTGATCTTTCCATTTTAACGGAAATCGCCCATTTGGCGAAATCGCTATATCATTTTGCGCATCGGCGTAAATAAAATTTTGTGCTGGTGCTACGTAGTAAGCAAGGGCTTTCCGATAATCGGCAAAATTCTCAGCCCGATTCAGTTTGTAAAAACAGAGCATATCGTTCGATTGCTCGTGGGCAATCCAGCGAGCTGCATAACCCGTCGGAATGCTTGGCCGAAAAGGCTTTGCTCCCGTTTCATACACCAAGGGGCCATGATGTGTATAATAGACAGTGTCTATTACGTTAGGCTTCCCCTTTACTTTTATGGTTTCGAGCCGCCGTTGAACGGGTTTCCATTGATTATCGTGCCAATACTGCTGATGTGATTCATCTTTGAAACGTATCGCGTAAAAGTCGAGCACGTCGGCCCCTACGTTCGTTACACCCCAGGCTACCTTTTTATTAAATCCAATAATAACATTTGGTGCTCCAGGCAAAGATGCTCCATACACATTAACCGTTGGCGATACCAATTGAATCTGGTACCAGATGGAGGGTAAGCTTAAGGTTAAATGTGGGTCATTGGCCAGAATCGGATGTCCAGTCGCTGATTTTTGCGCACCAACGGCCCAGTTGTTCGAACCAATTTCAGGATTTGCCCGATTTGGAGATGTGCCAAAGCCCGGTGCCGATAAGGCAATTAAATTAGTAAGTAAGCTATCTTTCGAGGGTATAGGTAATGGTAGCGGTTTAAAATCCCATTTTGTCCCAGAGGGAATAATTGGATCTTCACGGGTTGGGTAATCAGGAAACAGATCAGCAGTAACAGCAGCACCATACTTACGTAGTATGTTCGTCATTAACAGATCGTCTGCACCACCAGCAAGCGTACTGCTCATCTGTTTCAGTAAAAGTGCGCATTTTAAGGATGTCCAGGGCTCAGGAGAATAGCCAAGCAATTTGTATTCGATGGGGTAATCTGCCGGTTTCAATTGATTTATCCAGGCATTTATCCCCACCGTATACGCATCCAGTATTCGCTTGGTAGCCGGGTCCGCTTCCATACCTTTTAGCGTCTGTTCCGCTCCATAACCCATGCCAAGATGGCGGTTAAATCGGTCAAGTTCGAGGGCCCTTTCACCAACTATTTCCGATACTCGTCCGGCAGCCGCATGGGTCTGAAATTCCATTTGCCAGAGACGGTCGCGGGCTGTCAGGTATCCCTGCGCGAAATAGAGGTCATCATCGTTCTGCGCAAAAACGTGTGGAACTGCCAAATCATCAAAAATTACGGTAACGGGGGCTTTCGTTCCTACTACGTTCACTACGTCGTCAGCGCCTTCAGCCGACTCGGCATTTTGCCAGAAACCGACAAATGGACTTAGGAGTGGACCAAAAGCAGGAACACTTCCCCAAGGTCGGTTAAGTGCCCAGACAAGAGCTATGGTAAGAATGGATACGAAAATAGCTTTGAAGTAGTGCATAGTGGTGACAAAGTGTCAATACGTGTAGATGCAAGTTTATAGATTGTATCGTACAAATAAAAAGTATTCTTTTACCTACTGATGTAATTGATACGTACAATCGTTTGCTGAAATAAGATTGAGAAGAAGACTCTACCTTATTTCATTAAAACACACGTAGTAAATAGCATTTGTAAATAGGCAATCGGCTAATCACTTACATACTTTATACGTACAGATTTAAAGGTATTTTAGGCTATTGGGTTGCTTATATGACTGACAGATCTGGCTACGTATTTATAAAGACGAGAAAAAATATAGCAGAACTTGACTTTATACCTGATATTTACAGCCTAATTTGCTGCTTTATAGCTTGTAGCCAATTGGTCAACTGCCTAGTTAGAAGTTCAGCGCTTCGAACAAAACACTACGTTGTTGATGGTGGGGTTGCTAACTAACCACGAATCGTGAGAGCGGCATATGAACAATCGATACTGTTCGTATGTTGCCAATTAACCATTTCACTCTTGTCGATATTGTAGTATTTTAGCCGCATGACTTTCTTAAACACTACGCTCAAATGGCTGCTTCAACGGCGGCTGCCGCGCATAGAGGCTATGATGCAACAGCCCGGTGTTGTTCAGCAGAAAGTTTTTAGGCAACTCATTCAGGCAGGTCGACGTACGAAGTGGGGAAAACAATACGAATATTCATCCATTCAATGTATTCGTGATTTTCAGCAACGAGTTCCTGTTTCAAGTTACGAAGACCTGTTCCCATACATCGAGCGTGTTTTAAAAGGCGAATCTAAAGTGCTTTGGCCATCGCCGGTGCGTTGGTTTTCCAAATCTTCGGGAACCACCAATGCACGTAGTAAATTCATTCCTGTTACCCCCGAATCATTGGACGAAGGCCATCTCAAAGGTGGCAAGGACATGATGGCTTTATACGTAGCCAATAATCCTGAAAGCCGAGCCTTTGAAGGAAAAGGGCTCTCTATTGGTGGCAGCCTGCACCCTAATCCATATAGCAGCAACAGCGTAGCGGGCGATGTGTCGGCGGTGGTTATGAAAAACCTGCCGAGCTGGGCGCAATACATTCGAACGCCATCTATCGACGTTGCACTGATGGATGAATGGGAGGCCAAGCTGGAGCAAATGGCGGAGATTACGTCGCAGCAGAACGTAACGAGTATCTTGGGGACTCCTACATGGGGTTTGGTTTTGATCGACAAAATTCTGGCGCGTACGGGTAAATCCAACATTCTGGACGTTTGGCCCAATTTTGAAGTCCTGATTCATGGGGCCGTCAATTTTCAGCCATATCGGGATTTGTTTCAGCAACAGGTTTTCCCGTCGAAAACGGTACGTTATCAGGAAATCTACAATGCTTCAGAAGGATTTTTCGCTATTCAGGACGATTTGAATCGGGTGGGCGAAATGCTTCTGATGCTTGATTACGGTATTTTTTACGAGTTTGTGCCTATTCAGGAATCCGACCAGTCATTTCCCAAGGCGTTGACTATTGACGAAGTAGAACTAGACAAAAACTACGCGCTGGTTGTTTCGACCAACGGTGGCCTTTGGCGCTACAAAGTGGGCGATACGGTTCGGTTTACGTCGTTATATCCCCATCGGTTAAAGGTCAGTGGTCGAACCAAGCATTTTATCAATGCATTTGGCGAAGAGGTAATCGTTGAGAATGCAGAAGCGGCCATAACACGGGCTTGTGAAGCCACAGGAGCAAAAATTGCCGATTATACGGCTGGCCCGGTTTATATGAACAGCGGAACAACAGGCTGTCATGAGTGGATTATTGAATTTGCACAGGAGCCAACGAGCCTGGACTTATTTACACAAGTTCTCGACGGATCGCTACGACAAATAAATTCCGATTATGACGCCAAACGCTACAACGATATGGTGCTGAAGCGTCCCCGAATTCATGCTGTCTCGCCCGGTACGTTCTATTCCTGGATGAAGCAACGTGGTAAATTGGGTGGCCAGCACAAAGTACCTCGCCTGGCAAACTCCCGCGAATACCTCGATGACATTCTTAGCCTACTGGCTTTCAACCGTTAGCATACAGCGAACGAAGCCCAAAGAGCTTCTGTTATAAGAGCATATCCAATCAAATTTGGCTGACACGTAGTAAATAGTTATCACGTGTTCACGTATTCCGTTCATGAAATCATTCGATATCCCCGATTATTACCGCAGTCATATTATTACGCCTTTAAAAGAATTTCGGCGACAGCGTGATAAATTGAAACGGGATTTTACGCCTACATTTCTCGATTTTGGCCCAATACGTGTACTGGTTGCCCGGCACTTTGGTTTTTGTTATGGTGTAGAAAACGCGGTCGAAATTGCCTATAAAGCTATTGCCGAAAATCCAGATAAGCGGATTTTCCTGCTTAGTGAAATGATTCATAATCCGGATGTAAACAGCGATCTTCAGGAGCGGGGTGTGCGGTTTATAATGGATACAAAAGGTCGTCAATTGATTCCCTGGACCGATCTTCAACCAACTGACGTCATCATCATTCCGGCCTTTGGCACTACGTTAGAAACACAGCAGCAACTGGCTTCTCTTGGCTTGGACGTTGAAAAGTATGACACGACCTGTCCGTTTGTTGAAAAGGTCTGGAACAAAGCAGGTCAGATTGGGAATAAAAATTATACGGTAGTTGTACATGGTAAACCGAGCCATGAAGAAACCCGCGCTACGTTCTCACACAGTAAAGAATCGGCTCCAACCGTTGTTGTTAAAGACATGGGTCAGGCGCAACAATTGGCAAAGTACATAACTGGTGAATTACCAGCCGATAATTTTTATCTGGAATTTGCGGGGCAGCATTCGATTGGTTTTGATCCGTTACGCGATTTGCAACGTATCGGCGTTGTAAACCAAACAACTATGTTGGCTTCTGATACACAGGGTATTGCTGATTATCTGAAGCAGGTAATGATGTTGCACTACGGTCTGACAGTTGAAGAGGTAGACAACCGTTTTGCGAATACCCGCGATACGCTTTGCTACGCCACAAATGATAATCAGGATGCTACGTATGCGCTATTAAATTATCCGGCCGACTTTGCCATCGTAGCAGGAGGATATAACTCCTCAAACACATCACACATTGTTGAGCTTTGCGCCGAAAAACTGCCTACGTATTTTATCGAATCAGAGCAGAAAATACTTTCTGATACGCTTATTCGTCACTTTGATGAGCACAATAAGCAGGAAGTGGTGACGGAAAATTATATTCCTTCGCAGCAACCCGTTACTGTGTTGCTTACCTGTGGCGCTTCCTGCCCCGATGCGGTTGTGGAAGGTATTTTGTTGAAACTTGTCGGTTTCTTTCCAGATGCTCAGCCCGTTGAGCACGTAATGAGTAACGTAATGCAGTAAGGGTCTTAAAACCGCTACGTCAATTATTGCACTCTGATAACTGCCTCTTTACTTTCGTTCTGAAGTCGATCTAGCGTTGTTACTACATAGGTGTATTTCTTTTTCGGATCGGCGGTTTTATCCATAAAACGCGTAGTCGATTCACCAATACAACGGGCAACGATGTAGCGTGGGTCGTTTAAACGTAGCGTCGGGCGTCGGCCCTCGAAACGATAGACCAGATAATTAAACGCTACGTCCCCATCGGATGCTTCACCGGGTTGCTGCCAGAATAATTCAACCCCTTCAGGAGTAACAGCCGCTTTTAAATCATGCGGAGGTAAAGGCGGAATGCTATCCAGCCAGGGCATTGTTGGTACGAGTGCCGTATAGCGGTAAAAATTCGTCTGAAGCGAATCGCAAATGCCCATTGGGTTCATGCGCATATTTCGTGCACTGAAAAATACACTCCCCTGCACTAGCTTCTGCTGGCGATTATAACGCATCTGATTCGGAAATTCAGTAGGTCGCCACCAGCCGGGGTCACGCTCAGAACCACGTCCTACCCGATAAGCGGCATGACCAATATAGAGTTGGCAATTACTTGCACTACAATTACGTACCCACCAATCAATCAATGTTTTATAAGGTACCCTACTAAACTCTGAGCTAAAATAAACTTGCGGAACAATGTAATCGATAAGGTTTTCCCGTACCCATTTGCGAGAGTCCGCGTAAATTTCATAATAAGACTGACCACCGTTTGTTGCTGAACCATCCGGATCGCTGCTTTTATTTTTCCAGATGCCAAATGGGCTGATTCCGAATTTAATCCAGGGCTTATTGGCACGTATTGAATCGCGAAGTTCTACAACAAGCTTATTGACATTGTCGCGTCGCCAATCGTCTTTTTTCATCCCGTTGAAGTTTGCCCGATACGTACTGTCGTCACGTAGCACCTGACCAGCTTCTGCATACGGATAGAAATAATCGTCGAAATGAATTCCGTCAATATCATATTCCCGTACTACGTTCGCCACAAGTCCTGAAATGTAGCTTCGGACTGGTGGTAAACCCAGATTAAAGAGCTTACGATTGCCGTATTTTAACATCCATTGTGGTTTCCGATTAGAAATATTCGATGGTGCTACGCTGGAATACTTACCAAACGTTGCCCGGTCGAGGTTGAACCAGGCATGAAACTCAAGACCACGCTGGTGAGCTTCTTCAATCATAAACTCCATTGGGTCGTAAAACGGATCAGGAGCAAGACCCTGCTGCCCAGTTAGCCATTCCGACCACGGTTCCGAGCTTTTCGCATAGAAAGCATCGGCGGCCGCCCGAATCTGCACAATCACGGCGTTGATGCCCATTCGCTGATACGAATCGAACATATCGATGATTTCTTTCTGCTGCTGCGCTACAGGCAATCCTTTTTTTGTGGGCCAGTCGAGATTGTCAATCGTTGCGATCCATACGGCCCGAAATTCCCGCTTTGGCGGAGGAGGGGTTAGATCGACAACTGTTTCTTCTGGTTCAAGCGTATCGGAAGGGGGCGTAACAACTACTGGCGGAGCCGGTTTTTGAACGGGGTTTTTAGCGGCTATAGGCTTTTCTGGAACTGGTTTTGTAATGGCTGGCTTAGCTGGCCTAACGGGAGCTCGCTGGGTAACAACAGGCTTTGGAGAACGGCAACTAATACCTACGTATATAAGTAGCAGGAAGTACGCGATTGGGCGCATCAGCGAAAATGGGTTAACTAACAAAAGTAACGACAGGCTCTTATAATTCTGTTGGATAAGAATGCTTTTTTGGCTTATTGATCTATTTTACCTAGGTTATTTATGTGTTGTTATTCTACAAAAAAGGTACAGTTCCAGTATTTAATAGTGTTCTGGGAAGAGTCATTCAATGCATTCCTCATTTTGTCGCAGTATCAATTTCCTTAATATTGTGCCGCTTAATAGGTATATAGGAGAAAATTGTTTTGATTTTTTTAAAAATTCATTCTTTTTTAAGAATTTTCTATTGTAAAAGATAGTAGTTTTGCACTGCTCTGTAACAACATTTATTTCAACAGGCAATTTCATCTATGTCTAGTCAGAAGTTAGATCAGATTGATCGTAACGTATTAGAGATTCTGCAAGCCAACGCTAAAATTACCAACGCCCAGCTATCTAAAGAGATTGGTCTTTCACCAGCACCAACACTGGAGCGCGTAAAAAAACTTGAGACTTCTGGTATTATTCAGAGCTATCATGCCCAACTAAACCGTGAAAAAATAGGCCTCGGCGTAACAACCTTTGTTATGGTTACACTGGTAGGTCATAAGAAAGATACGACCATGTCGTTTGTGAAGCGTGTCAATGAAATTCCTGAAATCATTGAATGCCACCACATCACGGGTTCCGGGGATTTTCTCCTCAAAGTTATTGCTAAAGACATTGCATCGTATCAGGGGCTTATGCTCGACGTAATCAACGAAATTGATGAAGTTGCGCACACGCAAACGATGGTAATCATGTCAACATTTAAGGAAAGCAAAGTATTGCCTATTCCTTGATCATGTATGATATATGAAGTATGATATATGATGTTTTTCAAGCAATACCTCATATATCATACTTCATATATCGCTTCTATCTTCTTTTCCGACGCTCTTCTCTACGTGATTTCTTAGCGTCTTCCAGCGCTTTTTTCGCTTCCTTGTGCTGGCTTGATTTTCGATCTGCTTTATCCATCACTTCCTTAAAATAAGTCTGAGCCAGATCGTAATCTTTTTCTTCAGTAGCAATTTTCGCCAGCCCTAAAACCGACGACCAGTAATACCCTGCGTTGGTCGAATTTGTCTGTTTTGCAAAATCAATAGCTTTCTGATAATTGATTTTGGCCTCCGAATTGTTTTTGTAAAACAGGTGATTGATGTACGCCAGTATATACGCGGCAGTACGTCCACTGACGCCCTCATAACCAGATTGAGTGCGTTCAATTTTACCCATAATATCTTTCGAGATTCGTTCGGCTTCATTCAAACGGCCCGTTACAAATGCAGAACGCGCGAAGTAGCGTTCGAAAAATGGATTATCAGGGTATTGCTCATGCATGTACTTTGCCATCTCGTATGCTTTGTCATACTGGTTTTCCATGCTATAAATCTGAATTAGAAAATAACGAGCCTCTACACGGGTGTAAAAGGCTGTATTTGCGGTCTTTTCCAGCTCCTTAATGCCCGTTGTTTTATTCCCTTTTGGGAAAAACATTAAAATAGGCTTCAACAGTGGGTAGTTCTCAGGAATCCACTGAGCGTAGTAATCATACATACCATCGCCAAAGAGCAGTTCCGGGCTGAAATCGGCATTACCCTTACATTTCTCAAAGTATTTGAGCGCATTTTTACCGGAGAAAGTCGCTTTAGTCCATTTCTTCCGCTCTGAATACAGACGGCTTTTAAACGCATAGGCAGCCGCTAAGAAGAAAGCGGGTTCAAGCTTATTATCGCTGTCGTCGTAAAGTTTTTCGGCCAACGTAATGGTTGTATCCATGAGTGCCAGACAACGATCATCATAATCTGTTACGTCGGTATTCGGTACAATTTTCCACCACTCGGCCAGACCCATTAAAAAATAAGGCATAGGATGCTTGGGATATCGCACCCGCAGCCAGCGAAACTCCTTATCGGCTTCGTAGAATTTATAGTTATACATCAGATTGATGGCCTCAGCCGATTCAATCTGAACACCAGGGTGTTTTAACAGGCCATCGTATTTTTTATCAAACGCCGACGGATCGTAGAGCTGGGCATGAGCCAGAACAGCCAGTCCCATTAACCACATCGTCAAAAAGATAGTCTTCATTTGGTCAAATCGCTTCATTGGTATATCAACGTAATTGAGCATCAGTACGTTTGTTTCACTGTATTTTTCCAACGTTTTTTTGTCCGCACTTTTCCGACAACGTATCTTTGTCGCCCCAAATACATCGCTATGATAACTATCAACGATAAAACGTTCGTTCCGTTTATTGAAGCCGACATTATTCAGGCAAGAATTCAGGAATTAGCTGGGCAGATAAATGAGGAATACGTCGATAAGAAGCCGCTGCTTGTTGTGGTTCTAAATGGCGCGTTTTTGTTTGCAGCCGATTTGATGAAGCATATAACGATTCCCTGCGAAATCACGTTTCTAAGGGTTGCTTCCTATCAAGGCACTGAATCGACGGGGCAGCTTAAGCAAATTTTAGGACTTAACGATTCTATTGTCAATCGTGATCTGATCGTTATTGAAGATATTGTCGATACGGGCCGAACGTTATATGACTTATGCGACCAACTTCAGGCGCAAACACCCGCATCGCTGGCGATTGCTACGTTATTATTTAAACCCGATGCTTTGCAGAAACCACTTGATTTACATTACGTTGGTTTCGAGATTGAAAACCGTTTTGTGCTGGGTTACGGCCTTGATTATGACGGGCTAGGTCGGAATTCGCCTAATATTTTGGTATTAAAGTAAACAGCGAAAGAGCGAATGAGTGAAGACCATTCGGTGAACTAACTCATTCGCTCTTTCGCTGTTTATACATATACTAACGGTCTACTTCTCCCATTACTACGTCGATTGAGCCAATTACGGCCACTAGATCGGCCAGCATAGCTCCTTTGCTGATTTCGCCAATGACCGATAAATTATGAAACGAACAGGCGCGTGCTTTGCAACGAACGGGTATATCTGATTTGCCGTCGGTTCTGAAGAAAAAGCCTAATTCTCCTTTCGCACTTTCGGCCCGAGCGTAAAAATCCATCGCTTTCGGTCTGATTTTTTTCGGTACGACGGCTTGCGGGTCATAGTCTCGTGTGCGTTTGTAAGGGCCTGTCAGTTGCACAAGACATTGTTCAATGATACGTATCGATTCATAACATTCCTGAACGCGAACGTAGTTACGGTCCCAACAGTCGCCAACGGCACCCATTTTACCTTCGCCAATCGGAATATCGAATTCCAGATCAGGATAAACAGAATAGCCATCTACCCGACGCAAATCATAACGTAGCCCCGAACCACGTAGCATTGGCCCTGTGCAGCCGTAATTAATCGCTACGTCCAAGGGCAACACGCCTACGTTAGCAGTTCGTTTAACAAAGATTTCGTTTTCGATAACCAACTGTTGTAACTCGATCAATTTAGGTTGCAGATACGTAACAAACTCGGCGCAACGTTTTTCAAAGCCAACCGGCAGATCATAAAAAAGACCACCTACCCAAATGTAATTATAGAGCATACGGGCTCCGCTTAGCCATTCGAGCATCCGCTGAATATGTTCACGGTCGCGCATGAGCCACAGGAAAGGCGTGTAAGCCCCAATGTCGAGCGCATACGTACCAATACCGACAAAATGAGCCGCAATACGGTTGAGTTCAGCCACCAGCACACGGATGTATTCAGTACGTTTAGGAATGTCGTTCTGAATACCCAGCATTTTTTCGACGCCCATTACAAATGCATGTTCGCCATTCATTGCTGCCAGATAATCGAGCCGGTCAACAAATGGTATTGTCTGATTGAATGGTAGTGATTGTGCGTGTTTTTCAAAACAACGATGAAGGTAGCCGACATGCGGTACTACGTCTACAATAATTTCGCCGTCAGTGATTACCTCAAGCCGCAATACGCCGTGGGTAGACGGGTGCTGCGGCCCCATATTCAGAATCATCTCACCTTCGCCCAGGGTTTCGGGCCGACGTAGATTCGGCTCAGATGCCCGAAAATGGCCGGGAGCATATTCGTATTGAATTGTTTGCGTGGTCATGATTGAAATCAAAGGTCGAAAGCCATCGTCCGAAAATCAAAAAAAACATTGCTTTTTGGACTAACCTCGTAGAAATCACTGTTTTTCTTAGTAATCTATTGCCCAAATCAAAGGAGTTGCGTACCTTTGCGCTCCTTATCGAGAAAACAGACTTTAGAGATGGCAAAGAAAGGCGCCAATAGAATCCAGGTTATTCTGGAATGCACCGAGCAGAAAGACAGCGGTGTACCCGGCATGTCCCGGTATATTACGACGAAAAACCGGAAAAATACGCCGGCTCGTATCGAACGGAAGAAATATAATCCGTTCCTGAAAAAAGTAACTTTGCACAAAGAAATTAAGTAAAAGTCGCTGGTCGATAGCAACTAATCGTTAGTATTACAGTATAATACAACGAATTACTACGACTGTCGATACACAACTAACGACTAAAAAAGACAATGGCAAAAAAGGTAGTTGCAACCCTGAAAACGAAGGACAACGGCAAAGCGTTTGCTAAGATTATCAAAGCCGTAAAGTCGCCTAAAACTGGCGCTTATACCTTCAAAGAAGAAATGGTCCCGGTTGATGATGTACAAGCTGCTTTGAAATCGTAGGCTTTTACTCGGTCAACTTCCCTCCGTATAATCATAAAAAAAGTCCCACAGGCTCAAATGGCTTTGTGGGACTTTTTTTGTTATAGCTTTGTTGAAAGTAGTCGTCGGATAGCTATAAAACAATACCTGACGATTATAGACTGATAACTATCGGCACTATGGCTTTATTTGGTTTTTTCTCGAAGGAAAAGAAAGAAACACTCGACAAAGGATTGGAGAAAACAAAAAGTAGTTTCTTCTCTAAACTCGGTCGGGCTGTTGTTGGTAAATCAACGGTTGACGAAGAAGTACTGGACGAAGTAGAGAATGTACTCATTTCGTCGGATGTAGGTGTGGAAACAACCGTCAAAATAATAAGACGGATCGAAGAACGGGTAGCGCGCGATAAATATATGGGTACCGATGAACTCGACCGTATTTTACGCGAAGAAATTGCGGCCTTACTTTCAGATAAATCAGATATCGACGGTACGTCGATCGGTGATGATTTTGCGTTGCCTGCCAATAAAAAACCCTACGTAATAATGGTAGTGGGCGTTAATGGTGTGGGCAAAACAACAACAATTGGCAAACTGGCTGCCCAATTTCATAAACGTGGCAAGCAGGTTGTATTAGGCGCTGGCGATACGTTCCGGGCCGCTGCTGTTGACCAGCTTAAACTCTGGGGTGATCGTGTCGGTGTTCCGGTTATTTCGCATGGAATGAATACCGATCCATCGGCAGTAGCCTTTGATGCCGTAAAAAAGGCCACTGATATGGGTGCCGACGTAGTGATTATTGATACGGCCGGCCGGCTGCATACGAAAGTCAATTTGATGAATGAGCTGACCAAAATCAAACGGGTGATGCAGAAAATTACGCCCGACGCCCCTCATGAAGTGCTTTTGGTACTTGATGGTTCAACAGGTCAAAACGCATTTATTCAGGCAACTGAATTTACGAAAGCAACCGAGGTTTCAGCTTTAGCAATTACTAAACTAGATGGCACAGCCAAAGGTGGCGTTGTTATTGGTATTTCCGACCAATTTAAAATTCCGGTAAAATATATTGGCGTTGGCGAGAAAATAGATGATTTACAGACATTCAATAAGATGGAGTTTGTGGATTCATTTTTCAAAAAATAACATCACTCTGGTTGAAGTCATGAATCGCTTATTCTCGATATTGCTTTTAGCTGGTTTCGCCAATTTTTCCTGTGCACAAAAAGTGACAAAGGAGACAATAAAGCAAGGCATTTGCGGTACTGTTGTAGAAAAGCGAGGTAATCACATGCCTAGTCCAGATTCACCTATGCCAATGGGGCAGCCTGTTCAACGTGAGATTTTGATCTTCACATTATTGAGCATAAGTGAGGTTGAAACGGATGAAAACGGTTTTATCAAACTAAAAGGCAATAAAAAGCCAGTTAAGACTGTGCAATCTGACAAAAATGGAAAATTCTGCCTTGTTTTACCGGTAGGTTCCTATTCGCTGATTGTACGTGAAGAAAAAGGGCTTTATGCAAATTTGTATGATTCAAAGAATAACATATTTCCTGTTAACGTACAGAAATTCCAACGTACTAACGTAACAGTAGAAATTACGCATCAAGCTGTTTTCTAGCAATTCCATTTCAATGAACGTAGCCTTTAAAAGCAAACAGGCATTCTCTCAAGAGAATGCCTGTTTGCTTTTAAAGGCTACGTATCGATTATTTTTTTGAGGTTTTAGACTTAACCTGAAGCTTATTTAAACGTCTTTCCAAGTTGTTGCTTTTCTGCTTCAAGCTGTCATTTTGTTTTTTTAGCTCAATAACGTAAAGAGTCAATTCTTCGACTTTCTCCAGAAGTTTAGCCTGCATTTGCCCAACATCAACGCCCTCTTTCACAACTTCTTCAGCAGAAGGAATGCCTGGCAAATGCTTCTGCTGCGTTACATAGCGTTCTACTTCGGCTAAGCCTTTCAGTTTATAGCCTGGCTCAAATACACGGTCGGCCCATTCATTAGAGCTTTTCACCGCTACTTTAACTTTTTCGGTCAACACACCTTCTGCTACGTATAAACGATATCCGGCAGGGGTTTTATTAATCCCAGAGCCAATGATAACTCCTCCGTTATTTGTATTTAGTAGGTTATCGCCACTTACTTGCCAAAGACCATCAGTATCTGTTCCTAGCCGAGCCGATCCTACACCAGTACCAAGCACAACATCACCTTGAGCGTTTACTGTTAGAAATTTGGTCTGATTCGTTACGGCAGCGGGGGAATTACTAGTCAGGTTGGTGAAACGAAGTCCCGATTGATTCGATGATGCGTGTGTGATCTCCAGTTTATTGTTGGGGGCCGAATTGCCAATTCCGACATTGACGCTATTATTACCCAGAATCATTGCGTTGGAAGCTGTTACTGAAGCGTTGTAGCCAATGGCTGTAGCATTCGTGAGGGTACCACTCCCCGGCGGATTAGTAGCAGCTACTCCAATAAACGTATTCTTCGATCCATTGGTATTATTAATACCTGCATAGCGACCAATAGCCGTATTTTCGCCACCAGTAGTACCATTATAAAATGCCCCATCACCGATGGCTGTATTCCCTACTCCAGAAGATGTCTGGCTTCCAGCACCATTTCCTAAGAATAGATTATAGTTTCCTGTTGTGTTACTAACGCCTGCTTGGGAGCCAACAAATAGGTTCCCCAAGCCTGTTGTATTGTTTTCACCAGCCGATAACCCAACAAATACATTTTGAAAGCCCGACTGATTATTTTGCCCGGCTTTAAATCCGATAAATGTATTGGCAGTACCTGTGTTCGATAATCCCGTGTTAGCTCCAATAAATGTATTTTGATGAGCTCCTCCACTTGAGGCACCCGCTAGAGCGCCTAGATAGGTATTGCTTGTTCCTGTTGTGTTATTTCCTCCAGCATCCGCACCAACAAAAGTGTTGTTTCCTCCTTGCGTGTTGCTATAGCCCGCACCACTACCAAAAAAAGCGTTAAAGCTACCTTGTGTATTTAAATAGCCTGCCTGATAACCAGCAAAGGCGTTGTTATAGCCTGTATTGTTTGTGTAGCCCGCACCCCATCCAAGAAATATGTTGTTATTTCCTGTTGTATTGCTATAGCCTGATTCATACCCTAAAAATGAGTTTTTCTGACCAGACGTATTTAAATTTCCCGCCGAAGCACCAACAAATACATTTTGGGTACCAGCCATGTTTACCGTACCTGTTCCACGCCCAATAAACAAGTTGCCTGCCCCACTCATATTAAGGTTGCCTGCCCCTATGCCAACTAATGTATTGTCAGACCCTGGTGTGGCTGATGAAGGGTTTGTTGCTACGTAATTAGTGTTAGTCTGGGCAATTCCTAGTAGAGGAAATACACAATAACTGATTACTAGTAAAGTCTTTTTCACAATTGCCAAGTTTAAAATCTAACCGAAAGATACACTATAAATTTAATTAATAAGCTTATTTTAAGCTTGAACAGTCAAGATTACAGAGCCCAACGCTCTATTTTTACTAAAGGCCTGTAAAGACATAAAGAATAGCTAATCATAGATGTATATGATTCACTCTCAACTGTCTTCCAAAGATAGGGATCAATATGTATTCGGTAGTGGTTTTTTAGTGAATTATGTTAATCTAAAGCAACCGATAGTTATAGTAGCTTGAAACAAGCTGTAATCATTGTTTTAGCGTTTCTCTAGTTAAGGAGATAATTTCAGAATGGAGTAAGTCTAACTCGTAGTAACATACCAATAAGTAGGTTGAACGTATCGATAAGCGATAATACGATATGGTAATACATACGCTTGTTTTATTTTGTTGGATTTTCATCAATCCCTAACCTAGGCAGGGGGGGATTCAATAAACGAGGTACAACTTTGACCCGAAAAACTCGCGTTCCTGCTACGTCGAAATCACAGCTATAAAACTGGCGTTGCTTTACTCCTCTATACACGGCCGTATAGTTTACTTTAGGTGGCCAGTTGTTTAAGGCTAGTTCTGCCGTCACGGCATCTACGGCTTTCCGTAAATTAGAAAAGAACGTAATAGTAGGATCGCGCTGCCGTAAGGTAGTAAGCGAACCAACGTAGTGAATCGTAACCTCATAAATAACTCGGCTTCCTAGTCGTAATGACGGCTCTTTTGGGACGTTGTTAGAAAAATCGTGCATATACTGAAATAATACGAAAAATTATGCCACTATTTTTCAATGGCTAAACTTTTCTATCAAGTTGGGCGTTTTACTATCAATTCCCGCAAAGTAAAAGCCCGACTGTATTCGCAGCCGGGCTTTTTCATAAACAGAAAGCGTCGGCTACTAACCGACGCTTTCTGTTTTATAATGGTTATAAGACAACCCTATTTTTTATACATCACGGTTTCTACCGCCTGTAATGTACGCTTCACATTTGGAAGGATAGCTTCGATAAGCGTAGGCGCATAAGGAAGTGGTAAATCCATACTGTTCACACGTACTACCGGAGCATCCAGATAATCGAAAGCATTACGTTGAATGTTGTAAGTAAGCTCCGACGAAATTGCTGCCAGCGGCCAGGCTTCTTCAACGATAACGCAACGATTGGTTTTCTTTACCGAGTTTATAATAGTTGCATAGTCGATTGGACGAACTGAACGAAGATCAATTACTTCAGCCGAAATGCCATTTTTGGCCAGTTCTTCAGCCGCAGCGATGGCTACTTTCATGATTTTACCGAAGGATACAATCGTTACGTCGTTGCCTTCACGTACTATGTTAGCCTGACCAATCGGAATCAGATATTCTTCTTCTGGAACCTGACCTTTGTCGCCATACATCAACTCCGACTCCATAAAAATAACGGGGTCGTTATCGCGGATACAGGATTTCAACAAACCCTTTGCATCGTAAGGGTTTGATGGAACGACAACCTTCAGCCCAGATGTATTGGCAAACCAGTTCTCGAAATTCTGAGAGTGCTGCGACGACAGCATTCCCGCATTACCAGTTGGTCCACGAAACACAATTGGGCAGGAGTATTGACCGCCCGACATGGACATTATTTTAGCCGCTGAGTTAATGACCTGATCGATAGCAACTAGCGAAAAGTTGAATGTCATGAACTCAATAATAGGGCGGAGGCCGTTTATAGCCGAACCCACGCCAATACCAGCAAAACCTAATTCGGCAATGGGCGTATCAATAACACGCTCCGCACCAAACTCGTCAAGCATTCCCTGGCTCACTTTATAGGCACCGTTGTATTCGGCAACTTCTTCGCCCATCAGGTAAACCAGCGGGTCCCGGCGCATCTCTTCCTGCATGGCCTCCCGTAGGGCTTCTCGGAATTGTATTTCTCTCATATTGAGCTTATTGATTTCGATTAGTAACTAACCCGTTACGTTACGTTGACGAGTGAAGTGGCTGAAAATCGGTCAAAATTAGGCAAAATGCCCTGATTCATCAAATCAGATCAATGGTTTGATGAATCAGGGCATTTTGTTAGTCGAAAATCCCTGTTACGGCGTTAGCTGGAGTCTGGCATTCGTGTCGTAACGTAACAGCCCATTAGGGTAATACGTGAGCCGCTGGGCTTGGCCGGTGCTGGATGTTGGCAACGTAACAAGATGCTTTAACTGTACTACGTCTGAACTAATTGGTAGGCGATTACAAGTCCAGGTTGCCGGGTCGGTCCAGTTGCCAACCCGAATGCTGGCGATGCTGGCACAGGTGCATACATTGGTAACCGGAAACTCCAACGTAGGCATATTGGTTAGCGATGGATTGCTGGATATCATCCGCAATCGATAGCCCGAACCGACGGCTACCGAGTTAGGAATCGTAACGGATACTGTCCCTGACGTAGTGCTGTTTATTGTTGTTAACGTTGTGATACCACTTTGAAAGCTACCCGTTGAATTAGAAAGCTGAAGACTAAAAACGTTATTGCCTCCATAGGTACCCGTAGCTGTATAAGCTAGATTAAAAGGTGTATTTCGACACCAGCCTGCCGGAGCCGAAATAAGGGCCACTACGTTATTCTGCACAGCGAAGTCACGTACCGAAATAGTACTCCATCGACCAAGTCCGTTCTGGGCTCTAATGTTAAGCTTATGATCGCCAGTAGATACGCCCGTCAGGTCGATAGAATACTCAAGATTATTGATGATAGTACCTTGCGTAATAGGTACTGCTGTTGCCAGACCCAAGCCTGGGTCAGTGTCGATAAAATACTCTAAACGAACAATATCAGACTGGTTAATCTCATTTTTGAAGAACAACCGTCGTTCAATAGTACTCCACTGACCATTTGCATCACGGCCCCGGATAAAGAGGCTATGAAAACCAACTGCTACGTTGGTCAAAGGCACCGTAAACTCAAGATTAGTTACCGCTGCATTAGCTGTAAAGTTAACCGACGTAGCACTTCCAAAACCAGGGTCGGTATCGACAAAATATTCGATGCGATTCAGGTTTGAAATAGACGTAGTACGCTCTTTGTAAAACAACTGTTGCGAAACCGTGCTCCACCGATTGGCAACTGACCTCGCCCGAATAAACAAACTATGGAAACCGGGCTGTACACTTGTCAGCGGAACGGTAAATTCCAGATTCGTCAGGGTTGTGGCAGGTGTAAAGTTAACCGACGTAGCACTACCAAAACCGGGGTCGGTATCAATAAAATACTCGACCCGGTTTATTTGCGCGAAAAGCGATTGGCCTGTTAATAAACAGGCGATAATTCCCAATCCAATTTTCATAATGATTGAGATTAATTGTTCGAGCGTATACTGATTTTGACTTTCAGTGGCGAACCGTTATTCCCGGAAGGATCACTAGCGAGGTTGGTAATGATAGGAATCGGCGGCTGACCAGACACTATGTATGGATTGCTGCCACCAAATGCTCCAATATCGGTTCCGCCGGTTCCTGATCCCTGAGCAATCGAACCAGCTGCTAACCGGAAATTAATATCGGTTTGAGGATCGCCAGTTTCAAAAAGCGATGACCAGTTAGCTCCATTGATGTTGCCATTTCCGGCAGGGAGGTTAGTGAAGCTGTTGATATTATTGGTAAAGGTTGTTGCTGTGTTATTATCGATGTTCTGTTTGATAATTGAATTGGTAACTGTGCTATTAATCAAATAGCGCATACCTCCTGCGATTATAGAATTAGCTATTAGTGCATTATTTAAGTTGCTAATATGATAATAGCTGGTTTGACGAAGAATACAGTTAAGGATAGCTATTCCGTTTGCGTTATTTTCGAGGGTACCGCAAGTTCCTCCTATACCATTAAAATTAATAAAGCACTGCTTGATGGTACAGTTTCGAGCAAACTGACTTGCTGCACCCGAACATGTACTTGTGAATGTAACGCCATCCCTGATGTAGGATCGTTCAACTGTAATGGCAGAAACACTTGTGCCAAACGTAATAGCTCCTATTATGTACATACCACTAAACAACGTATTGCTGCTACCAGAACCAAATGATACGTTACCAATGGATGGAGGAACTTGATCGGTAGCGCCGATAGGGCTGTTTTCCAGAAAATAGCCCTTGCCATAAATCGTCAATCGTTTGGCGCAGTTAAGCGTACCATAACTTGTTCCTGACGATTCGATATAAATTATATCATCATTCGATGACGCGTCATGTGCCGCTTGAATGCTGGTGTAAATATTAGGTCCCGTAACACCGGGATTGTTGTTACATCGACGGATGGTTTGCGCAGAAAGCGTAGAACCCAAACACACTAAAAGGAGCAACGTAAAGAGTGAGCGCATAAAAAGAGTGGAGGTTACTAATGACCAGAACATGAAATCACTAAGTTTCCCAATTCTGATTACATAATCAACCTGTACTTTATCAAACCCGCAATTGTCTTTCCGAAAACGGCAGTTTTCTTAACGAAGCATGCCAGTGGTTTCGTTACGTCTATAAAATATATTCATTATTCTTATCGGAGACAATTGAAGCAGAATATGAAATTTCTATTACGAGCGAATCAAACGCCCTCCTTTTTCGTTGATACTGTTGCGAATTATTCTTCTTGCAAAGCCCAATTTTCGGGGCCAAATTCGCGCCTGTTTTTTATAATCACCATCAAAAATCCGGTAAACCGTTAGCGTTTTTACATTTTAAGCGCCGAGCCTAGGAATGAAGACATACTATGACCTGATTGACCAGACATTCGAGTTTCCAACGCGGGAATTTAATGTCGAGAACAATGAACTAATGTTCAACAATGTGCCACTCATGGACATTGTTAAGGAATACGGTACGCCTTTGAAACTGACGTACTTACCGAAAATCACGGAGCATATTGAGCACGCCAAACTGCTGTTCAAGAATGCCATGAAACGCTACAACTATAAGGGTACGTATACGTACTGTTATTGTACTAAATCGTCGCACTTCCGGTTTGTGCTCGAAGAAGCACTTAAGAATAATATACACCTCGAATCCTCGTCTGCTTACGATATACCCATTATCAGGGAATTATATAAGATGGATAAGGTCTCGAAAAGCACGTATATTATTTGCAATGGCTACAAACGCCCGCTCTATACGCAATATATAAGCGAACTGATCAATGAGGGCTTTACGAACTGTATTCCCGTTCTTGACAATCTGAAAGAGATTGAAGCCTATGAAAATTCCATTACGGCCGAATCGGTCAACTTTGGAATACGTATCGCGACGGACGAGGAGCCTAATTTTGCCTTCTATACGTCACGATTAGGCGTTCGTTATAGTGATGTGAACGAACTGTATCGGAGCAAAATCCAGCCAAACGAGCGATTTAAGCTCAAAATGCTGCACTTTTTTATCAATACAGGTATCAAAGACAGTGCTTACTATTGGAGCGAATTGAGCCGGTTCATGTATAAATACTGCGAACTGCGCAAAATTTGTCCCGATCTCGATTCGATTGATATTGGTGGTGGTATGCCAATTCAGACGTCGTTTCAGTTTACGTACGATTATCAGGCCATGATCGACCAGATTGTGGAGAGCATCCAGTGGATCTGTAATAAAAACAACGTACCAGTTCCCCACATTTTCACCGAATTTGGTTCGTATACCGTTGGCGAAAGTGGAGCGGTTATTTATAATGTAATCGATCAGAAGTTGCAGAATGATAAGGAGCTGTGGTACATGATTGATGGCTCTTTTATTACACAACTTCCTGATTCATGGGGGCTTGGCCAGAAATATATCATGTTGGCTGTAAACAACTGGGATAATCCGTATCAGAAAGTTAACCTCGGTGGTCTCACCTGCGACTCGCACGATTTCTATAACACAGAAGCACACAGCGCCGACTTGTATCTGCCGATTTTTGATCAGGATGCCGAAGACCAATACGTCGGTTTATTCCACACGGGTGCGTATCAGGAATCACTTGGGGGGTATGGCGGTATTCAGCACTGTCTGATTCCGGCCCCGCAGCACGTAATTGTTGATAAAGACGAGGAAGGCAACCTGCGTACACGTCTGTTTGCACCAGAGCAGAATAGTGAGATTATGCTGAAAATTCTGGGTTACGGCGGTGCCGAACCGGGCATGACAGAGCTGGAAGCAACCGAAGCTGCTGAAGAACGCGAAGAGGAATTCGTGAAAGATGAAAATTAATACGTAGTGTCAGTTACTAAACCGCTTACGAATAAAATAACGTAGCGTACAATTTTTGGCATTATATTCGTTTCAAAATCTGAAGATTAAGCGCAAAAACGTACTATTATTTTCATGAAAAAATTACTGATTTTGGGGGCTGTGCTGGCGACATTGTCGCTTGGGTCGTGTGCTCGGAAGGCGAACTGCCCGGCCTATGGCAGTGTACAGAAGCCTGCTTCGGCGCAGGTTCGGGTTTAAGGAAACGATTTTACTAGAAAAAGCCACCATCTATCGATTAAGGAAGATGGTGGCTTTTTCGTTATCAGAACTAATTTTCCTCTGCAAATTTTGGCTAGGCAGCATGGTCGAGCACGAGACGAGATGCTTCGAGCAGACTTGTAGCGCATCCATCGCATTCATCTGTTGCTACAGAATCGGCCGTGATACGTAGCGTTCGCACACCTACCCGTTTACCTGCCTGCATATCGCGTGGTGCATCGCCAATCATCCATGATGCGTCTGGCTCAATATTATATTTTGCAATCGCTTTTTCGAGAAGCAGCGAACCGGGTTTTCTAGTCAATGATTCGCTGTCATACTTTGGATGATGCGGGCAGTAATAAATATCGTCGATAAGCTGACCACACTGTTCCTGAAGGTAGTTATAACAAGTCATTACGTCGTCGCGGGTGTAAAGCCCTTTGGCAATACCAGCCTGATTCGTAATAACAATGAGCATATAACCGGCCTGTTTCAGCAAACGTAACGCTTCGGGTACGCCGTCGGGAATAATAAAATCTTCTACCCTGTAGACATAGTCGGTTCTGTCCTCATTTAACACACCGTCGCGGTCTAAGAAGATGCACTTATTCATGAATGATGCTGTCTGTTTATGGCTGCAATAGTACAATTTGTTACTTAACTTATTGTACTATTGCTCTAAAATTTATTGTTAAACTTTGTGAACGGGTCATCGACTTTCACGAACGTGTGCTACGTTTACGAAAAAAGAGTAGTCGATTAAGCCCTCAGATCGGCCAGTCGCTGTTCTAATACCTGAATTTTAGCATCAGCATCAGCGAGTTTCTGGCGTTCTCGTTCTACTAATTCAGGTTTGGCGTTCGCCACAAACTTCTCATTTGAGAGTTTTTTCTGCGTCGCTTCCCGGAAGCCGATAATGTATTCCAGTTCTTTCTGAGTACTGGCAATTTCCTGTTCAACATCAATTTCACCCACAATGTTGACAAAAAATTCATCGCTCTTAACCAGGAACGCTACGCCCGGCGCTTTCTCTTGCGTATAGGTAATCTCCGATACGTTCGCCATTTTCCGAATCAATGGCTCCAATGGCTGAAACCGATCAACTGTGGTTGTTTTAATGGCAAGTGGCAGCGAAACTTTAGGCGAAATCTGTTTGGCGTTACGTAGATTCCGAACATTACTGATAATCTCAAATAACGTATCGAAATCTGTTAAAAGCTGTTCGTCAATAGCACCAGCTTTAGGGAACGACGTAATACAGATACTATCGCCCGCACTACGTTCGCGGATGTCCTGCCAGATTTCTTCGGTAATAAACGGCATAAACGGATGCGCCAACGCCATTAATCTCTCAAAGAAATTTATCGTGGCATCATACGTAGCACGATCAATTGGCTGTTCAAAACCAGGTTTGATCAGCTCCAGATACTGTGAGCAGAAATCATCCCAGATCAGCTTGTAAAGGTTCTGAAGCGCATCCGAAATACGGAACTTACTAAAATCATCCTCAATCTGAAGCAACGTAGCATTTAGCTTCGATTCGAACCATTCAATCGGCATCTGTAGAGACAAGGCATGCCTTGTCTCCACGGCGTCTGCGTCTATGTCTATGATGTTCCAACCTTTTACCAACCGGAATGCATTCCAGATTTTGTTGCTGAAATTACGGCCCTGCTCAACCAGTTTCTCATCAAACATTAAATCGTTACCAGCAGCCGAACTAAATAGCATACCCGTGCGAACGCCATCGGCACCGTATTTGTCAATTAAATCGAGCGGATCAGGTGAATTGCCCAGCGATTTCGACATTTTGCGGCCAAGCTTATCACGGACAATACCTGTCAGATAGACGTTTTTGAACGGAGCTTCGCCTTTGTACTCATAACCTGCAATGATCATCCGGGCCACCCAGAAAAATAAGATTTCAGGAGCCGTGACCAGATCATTGGTTGGATAATAGTAATTGATATCAGCGTTGTCTGGATCTTTCAGTCCGTCGAAAACCGACATAGGCCATAGCCACGACGAAAACCACGTATCCAATACGTCTTCGTCCTGCGTCAGATCGGCCTCGGTCATGGCAAAAAGCAGCTTTTCGTGCTGTACTTTTTCCAGCGCTTCATGCTTGTTTTTTGCCACTACGTAGGTGCCATCTTGCAGATAGAATGCCGGAATTCGCTGTCCCCACCAAAGTTGGCGGCTAATGCACCAATCGTGTACATTTTCCATCCAGGCGCGGTACATGTTTTTAAACTTCGGCGGAACAAGCTGGATCGTATCGTCCATTACGTTCGTCAGCGCGGGTTTCGACAGCTCGTCCATTTTCAGGAACCACTGCAACGACAACCGAGGCTCAATAACAGCACCCGTCCGCTCCGACGTACCAACATTCGACTTATAATCTTCGGTTTTAACCAGATTGCCCGATTCTTCCAGCAGCTTGATAATGGCTTTACGAGCCGCAAACCGGTCTTGTCCGACCAAAATCTGCGCTTTCTCGTTCAACGTACCGTCATTGTTCAGAATGTCGATGACAGGCAGATTATGCTTGATACCCAGCGAGTAGTCGTTCGGGTCGTGAGCGGGTGTCACTTTCAGGCCACCCGTTCCGAAGTCTACTGTTACGTAGTCGTCGGTAATAATCGGTATTTCGCGATTGATAAGCGGAATCAACGCTTTCTTGCCATGCAGATGCTTATAACGCTCATCGTCCGGATTTACAGCAATCGCTACGTCGGCCATGATGGTTTCAGGACGTACCGTGGCAATGGTAATATACTCAGATTCACCATCGGCGTTTTTGCTCCCGGCTATTTCGTAGCGGATATAAACCAGTTTCTGCTGGATTTCTTTCGTGATAACTTCTTCGTCAGAAACGGCAGTCTGGCCCTGAGGGTCCCAGTTTACCATCCGAACTCCCCGGTAAATGTAGCCTTTGTTATACAGGTCAACAAAAACGTCGATAACCGAATCATGTAGGGCTGGTTCCATCGTAAAACGGGTACGATCCCAGTCGCACGACGCGCCGAGCTTGCGAAGCTGTTTCAGGATGATTCCGCCGTATTTGTGCGTCCATTCCCAGGCGTATTCCAGAAATTGCTCACGTGAAAGGTCTTTTTTATTGATACCCTGTTCACGGAGCATGGCCACCACTTTGGCTTCGGTCGCAATACTGGCGTGGTCGGTACCGGGGACCCAGCAGGCATTTTTGCCTTCCATACGCGCCTTACGTATCAATACATCCTGAATCGTATTATTGAGCATATGGCCCATGTGTAACACACCCGTTACGTTCGGAGGGGGAATCACGACCGTATAAGGCTCGCGGTCGTCGGGTGTCGATTTGAAAAATTGGTTATCGAGCCAGTACTGATACCATTTTTCTTCAATTTCCTGGGGGGCGTATGTCTTTGAAATCATAAGGCAGTGGAAACCAGTTTCAGATGTACCGTATCGTAACAACACGGTGAAATCCAGGACTGGGATTACGTATAAAATGCAAAATTAGCTAAATTGGATAGGGGGAAAAAACGAAAGGCTGCCTTTGCTAGTTTTACTGCAACACTTCTGTCAATAGTCTATGGAATTTGGAAAAATACAAAACCCCGATGCGGTGAATTTTAGCCTGCCGCCAGGGCAAGCGTTCAATGCACGTATTTGGGAAGGTGTGGAACCGCCTTCACGTAGCATGTGCTTTCAGCCTACTGTATACATTGGCGGGCCAGTCTGGGCAAATAAAGACTATGTAGGCAAATTATATCCTTTCAATGCCAAAGAACGCGATTTCCTGCATTATTACACCCGACAGTTCAATACCATTGAATTGAACCTGACGCATTATCAAATTCCAACGTTAGGCATGATCGAGAAGTGGAAATCAGAAGCTGCGGGTTCGCCTGATCGGGTAGGGTTTACGTATTGCCCTAAATTTCCGCAGATTATTAGCCACGAACGTCAGTTAATCGGCACAGAAGCGTTAACCGAAGAATTTGTGAATGCGGTACTCAGTCTGGAAGAGTTTCTGGGTATGACGTTTCTGCAATTACACCCAACCTTCGGACCCGACAAATGGTCTATTCTGGAGACGTATCTGAAAAATCTGCCCGACGAACTGGACGTAGCAGTTGAGTTTCGCCATCCCAACTGGTTCAGCAAATCGGCTAGTTGGCAGCAGACACTCGAACGACTTTACGCACTACGTCGGCACGTAGTGATTACCGACGTAGCAGGCCGAAGAGACGTACTGCACATGGGATTGAGCAGCCCAATTCTGACACTACGTTTCATTGCCAACGAAGGCCATGCAACTGATTACAGCCGAACGGATGCCTGGGTACAGCGTCTGAAAACCTGGTTCGACAAAGGATTACAAAAAGCCTATCTGTTTATCCACGGCGGGGGCGATAACGATACTGCTCCCGAACTGATACGTTACTGGGTTCGTGAACTAAACAAACATTGTGGACTGAATCTGCGGGAACCCGTGCTGCAACCACAAGTTGTACAGGGAAGTCTGTTTTGATTTCCAGCGGCAAGCCGTTACTTTTGCCCTATGATTTTAATTCCTTCACATCACCGGCATCATCATTCTGAGCGGTAACGCAGCAGAACGAGATGCGCGTGTTTGTGAGTTCAGTCAGCCAATTCTGATTCCCACAATATACAAAGCCCGGTTCTGCTAATGAGCCGGGCTTTGTCTGTATAACGTAGTGGTACTGCGTTGTAGAATAAAACGGTTATGGAATACTATCGAAACTTACCTCATTTTAACCCAGTTGAGGCCGTTTTTTTCATAACGGTGCGGCTGGCAGGTAGTTTACCGATAGCAATAATTGAGATGCTAAAAGAAGAGCAGGAGCTAGCGTTAAAACAAATTAATAAACAACCGGAAGAGCCTCTAAACCAACAAAAACGATATTTCGCCCGATTTGATACATTTTTGGATAACCCACAGAATGGTCCATACTGGCTTACAGAGCCAAGTGTTGCGGATATTATTAAGGAAGCACTTCGTTTTAGAGATCAAACCGAGTTTGATTTAGCTGCTTATTGTTTAATGTCAAATCATATTCATTTTGTGATTGATATGAGAATGAAAGGAACACCTGATAGACCTTTGTATCGGATTCTGCAATCGTTTAAGCGGCATACCGCTCGAAAGGCAAACAATGTTTTGAGTCGAATGGGAGAATTTTGGCATCCAGAAAGTTATGACCACATAGTTCGAGACAATGCGGAATTAAGAAGAATTATCTGGTATATTCTTCAAAATCCAGTAAAAGCCAGACAAGTTGAAAATTGGCAGGACTGGCCTCATTCATACGTAAATGAAGCTTATTTGATGTAATTAATTGTATAACGGAATGGTATTCCGTTAAGCCGTCAGGCTAACAAGATTTACTTAAAACCTCTTATTAATTAGAGAAAATAATTAGCCTAACGGCTCAACGGAATACCATTCCGTTGTACAACGAAAATGAAAACAGTTATCATTAAATACAACGCAGGCAATGTTCAGTCGGTCATGTATGCGCTGGATCGGCTGGGAGCGAGTTACGTGCTTACGGACGATGAAACCGAAATTCGCTCGGCCGACAAAGTTATTTTTCCGGGCGTCGGCGAAGCCAGTACAGCCATGGCCTATCTGCGTGAGCGCGGAATCGATAAGCTGATTCCGTCGCTGAAACAGCCGGTTTTGGGAACTTGCGTTGGTATGCAGCTTATGTGCCGCTATTCGGAAGAAAATAATACGACCTGCATGGGCATTTTTGATATCGATGTTCGGCGGTTTCCTGCCGAGCCCGGTTTTAAAGTGCCACACATGGGCTGGAATAATATCCATAGCTTAAAAGGCTCGCTTACAGAAGGTTTGCCAGAAAATGCATACATGTATTTTGTACATAGTTATGCGGCCGATGTCTGTCCCGAAACCACTGCCGTTTGTGATTATGTCCGCCCATTTAGCGCCATGCTGCATCGCGATAACTTTTATGCGGCTCAATTTCACGCTGAAATTAGCGGAGATGTGGGCCAGCGGATTCTGGAGAATTTTCTAAAACTATAATGCGACTGGGCTGGCGTTCCAGCATTCTGTCGTGTGCCATCACTAATAAAGTGCGGACAGGACGTCCGCGTTACGTATGTATATCATTCCTGCCATCGATCTCATTGACGGTAAAGCCGTTCGCCTGACGCAGGGCGACTACAATCAGAAGAAAGAATACAATGCGCGTCCATTCGAAGTAGCGCAGCAGTTTGAAGACGCTGGCCTGACACGATTGCATCTGGTTGACCTCGACGGGGCAAAAGAAAAACGGGTGATCAATTGGAAAGTGCTGGAGCTGATTGCATCGAAAACTCGCCTGCATGTCGATTTTGGCGGAGGAGTTCAGTCGGATGAGGATTTACGAATCGTGTTCGAGTGTGGTGCAAAACAGGTTACGGGCGGAAGTATCGCCGTAAAACAACCCGACGTAATGGAACGCTGGCTATCGGGACATGGAGCCGATAAAATTATTCTGGGTGCCGATGCGAAAAATGAAAAAATCGCGGTCAGCGGCTGGGAAGAATCCACTGAAGTTTGGGTTTATGATTTCGTGGAAAAATGGGTTGAAAAAGGCATCAAATACGTGATCAGCACCGACGTAGCGAAAGACGGACTTCTGCAAGGGCCTTCGTTTGACTTATATCGGAATCTCCAGGATCGCTTTCCAGATCTGAACATCATTGCCAGCGGTGGTGTCAGCAACATGGACGATATTGAAATACTGGCCGACATGAACGTTTTTGGCGTAATCGTCGGCAAGGCGATTTACGAAGGACGCGTTACGTTGAAGCAACTGCAACAGATTAACGGGCAGTAAATAAACTATGGCTCTATGATACGTCTACTTCTGAGTCTATTGATCACTTTTTCGCTACCGCTACGTTCTTTCGCCGTAGTTAAAACGGATTCCATAATAAATATGTGGTTTTCGGAACTGGCGGAGAAAATGCGGTTAAAAACGCCATCTCTGGAAGCTGGTGAATATGAAGTACGTATCTGGCAAAAATGTCAGCTTTGTTTTGGCGAAGCACACGAACTCTATCGTATTGAGAAGCAGACCGACAAATTTTCTGTAACGAAATATAGTATTCATTCAAACAAGACCGGATTTCGCAATTTCACCCGAATCAAGCCTAGCAAACTCGTTACCGATTCGCTATGGACAGAACTTGTTCAACTTGATATATTGGTTTTACCCGATGAGGCAGCTATAGAAAGCCGCTTACGCCCTCGTCATAAAGATTCTACATACACATCGGTCGAACCGGATGGGAGCGTAAGCATACACGCGAAGAAGCAAGAGAGTTCTGTGTGGATTTCAGATGGAGAAAGCTACCATATTGATGTGTTTAGTCAGAACAGTCATCGTCGGTATGAATATGGCAATCCCCGTGGGTACCTTCGGGCGAAACCTAAGATTCAGGAATTGCAGAAAATAGTTGCTATTCTGGATAAGCTGGTAGCTCATTTTAAGCCATTCAACTTATACTCTGAACATTATGACAAACGAATACCACGTTAGTACTGATAAAACGAAACTCAATCTGGAGATTATTCACCAGTTTTTGAGTCAGGAAGCGTATTGGAGCCGCAATATTCCACTTGAAATTGTACAACGTGCTATTGAAAACTCGACTTGCTTTGGCGTGTATCGAGGTGACGAACAGGTTGGGTTTGCGCGGGTTATTACCGACTTTGCTACGTTCGGGTATCTGGCTGACGTATTCATTTTGCCCGAGCATCGTGGAAAAGGGTTGTCGAAACAACTGGTGGCATTCATTATGGCCTATCCGCCTTTACAGGGGCTTCGCCGGTTGATGCTCGTTACGTTGGATGCACACGGATTGTACAAGCAATTCGGATTCAACCCGATTGATAATCCTGAAAATACAATGTCTATCAAAGCTTTCACTACGTATTAAATGCTCACCAAACGTATTATTCCCTGCCTCGATATTAAAGATGGCCGAACGGTAAAAGGAACAAACTTTGTGAATCTGCGCGATGCGGGCGATCCGGTTGCGCTAGCCGCCGTTTACGCCGAACAGGGAGCCGACGAACTGGTCTTTCTGGACATTACGGCTACGGTCGATGAACGCAAAACCCTGATTGAACTGGTTCGGAACGTAGCGCATACAATCAATATCCCGTTTACGGTAGGCGGAGGAATTTCGTCGGTAGCCGATGTATCGGCGCTTTTAAACGCAGGAGCCGACAAGATTTCGATTAACTCGTCGGCAGTGCGAAACCCGGATTTGGTGAACGAGCTTGCGCTCGAATTTGGTAGCCAGTGCATTGTTGTGGCTATCGATACGCGCTACGTTGACGGCGAACATATTGTGCATACGCATGGCGGACGCAAACCAACTCCGCTACGTACCATTACCTGGGCTGCCGAAATTGAAGAGAGAGGTGCAGGTGAAATTTTATTGACGTCGATGGATGCTGATGGGACGAAAGCCGGTTTTGCTCTGGAGTTAACCGCCCAGATTTCTGGCTCAGCCAATATTCCGGTAATTGCATCGGGCGGAGCTGGCTCGATGGATCACTTTGTCGATGTATTTACAACCGGTAAAGCCGATGCCGGATTAGCGGCTAGCATTTTCCACTTCAAGGAAATTGAAATACCGGCACTGAAGAGTTATTTGCGCGAAAAAGGTATCGAAATGCGGTTGTAACGCGGACATTGTGTCCGTGTTACAATCCTAATACATTAAAACTTGAAACCTAGCTCTAGCGCAACAATCCGGCTTTTGGAAACTAGTTCGCTACCACGTGCTACGTTGATCAGGCCACGCTGATAACTCAAGCCCAGATTAAACGCGTTGTGCTGGTTGATTTTATACTGAATGCCCGTTCCCAATAATAACTCGATGTCGCCGAAACCATAGTGGCGCTGGTTTTCGCCAACTTCCGCTGTGTAAAGTCCGTTAGTAGATTCATCAAGTGGTTTTTCGGCCAGCTTTACACTGAAGATACCGCCTGTCTGGACGTAGAGCCGCAAATTTGGACCAATGTTGTTAGCAAATAACTTTACGGTTGCCGGGAGCTGGATATACTGCAAATTATAAATCGATTCTTTTTCGGGAAGACTTGGATTCCAGCGTGTTCCGCCGAAAGTGCCCGGCATCTGAAACCCTGACCGTTTTATTGTATACCAAAGTCCGGTGCTGAAAGCGTAGCGGTCTTTAAAGAAGAAATAATCGAGAGAAGGGCCAAGACTCATCCGAACACCAACTCCATTATCCTTAAAACCAGCATACGTACCACTGCCCTGAACCGCGTTGATGTTGAGCGATGGCGCAAACCGAATGCTCATTTCAATCAGACGAGTAGGCCAGGCATAATCGGGGCCGGAGCCATAGCCGTTGTTTTCCGATGATTCGGCGGTGCCTTGTTGTTGCTTCCGCCGACGTTTTTTACGATCATCGTCATATTCCCGGCGATTCTGGTCCTGACCATCGTAATTATCGCCCAGAATTTTGCGAAACCGTTTTTCGGTGACCTTCGATTCTTTAGTGCGCATCTGATAAAGAGCAGGCCTGGTCGACTGTGCCGAAGCTAAGTCAATTACCAGCATGACCAAAATCAAACCGAACCCTGCAACTTTTTTCATAATTTTGTACGTTTTCTATATTGAAAACTCCAGAGTTTCATGCGAATACAAGCGGCCATCGTGGGCCTTTTTTGTTTTTTTCTGATAACGTCGTGTCAAAAAAAAGAAGACGTTACGTTTATCCGGCTCGAACAGCAACTCTTTTCCAGCAAATCGCCCGATAGTATTCGAGCTTTCCTAGACCGGAATCCGTCCGTCGCTCAATTGTACTTTAACGCGAATGGAGCCGGAAATGATACAGCCATTGTTCGTGAATTGACTAACCGGGTAAATAATTCTCAATTAAGCGAGTTCAACACCCAGCTACAGGCTGAATTCGGCGATCTGGCCGATCTTCGTAAGCAATTGGCCGAAGCCTTTACAAACATAAAAAAAGACTTCCCAGACTTTCAGCCCCCTAAAATTGCCACCGTTGTGACTGGTTTTATGGGCCCTGATTTAGCCATATCCGACAGTCTGATTGTTATTGGACTCGATTATTTTGGCGGGCCAAAAGCAAAATATCGGCCTCCCGCAAACGAGTTCCCAGAATACATGCTACGTCGGTACAACAAAGATTATATTGCCTCAGCGATTGTCTTTGCGCTGTCTGACAAATACAATGCCACGAACCGTAAGGATCAAACCATGCTGGCCGACATGGTCTATTACGGCAAAGGCTACGTATTTACCAAAACCGTTTTGCCTGAACTGGCCGACAGCCTGATTATCGGTTACTCAGACAAGCAATTGACGCAAACGTTTAATGCACAAGACATAGTTTGGGCACACTTTATTGACAATCAACTTCTGTTTCAAACAAATCCAGCGATAAAACAGCGATATTTGAATGAACGTCCTTTCACCGCCGAAATTGGGCAGGCTTGTCCGGGCGCTATTGGTCGGTGGGTTGGCTGGCGAATTGTGGGGGTGTATCACGACGAACACAGTGGCGTAAGCATTGCCGACCTGATGCGAAACGCTGATGCCCGGCAGATTTTTGAACAGTCGGGTTATAAAGGACAACGTGAATAAAAGTCGTACAAATTAGTGGTTGGCCTAAAGTAAATAGCGCCTGAATAACGACTAATACGTATCGATTAATGACTACCGATCAATGGCAAAAGGAAGACGAGCTTTTGGCGAAGAAGCCAGCGAAGCCGATAAAAAGAAAATAAGTCGCGAGGATTTTAAAAAAGCAGTACGTGTATTTCGCTACGTTCGACCGTATCGGATTCAGTTTATCGTAGGCTTTCTCTTCCTCATTCTCTCCACGGGAACCTCTCTTAGCTTTCCGGCATTGGTTGGGCAGGTGACAAGTGTAATTCAGGGAAAATCGCAGTTTACGCTCAATCAGGTTATCCTGATTTTTGGCGGTATTCTAATTCTACAGGCCATTTTTTCGTTTGGCCGCATCTACTTTTTTGCACAAGTGAGCGAACGGGCCATGGCCGATGTTCGCCGGGAGGTATATGGCAAAATCATTACGTTGCCAGTTCCGTTCTTCGAGAAACGGCGCGTTGGCGAACTGACCAGCCGTCTTTCTGCCGACGTATCGCAGTTGCAGGACGTACTGTCTATTACGTTGGCAGAACTGTTACGGCTGGTTATTACGTTGCTGGGCGGCACGGCGTTTATTCTCTACGTATCGTGGAAACTGACCCTATTCATGCTTGCTACGTTCCCGGTGATTATTGTGTCGGCGGTTATTTTCGGCCGATACATCCGCAAGCTGTCAAAACAGGCGCAGGATCAGCTAGCTGCCGCCAGTGTGATTGTTGAAGAAACATTACAATCGATCAACGTAGTAAAGGCCTTCACAAACGAACGTCTGGAAATTGGTCGGTATAGTAATTCACTTGACCGGCTGGTGAGTATCGCACTCCGAACGGCGAATTATCGGGGTGTTTTTGTCTCGTTCATCATTTTTGCTATGTTCGGCGGTATCATGGGTATTGTCTGGTATGGCGGTACGTTGGTGCAGTCGGGCGAGATTCCGTTTGCCGATTTACTGACATTTATTGTCTACACAGCTTTTATTGGCGGTTCGGTGGCTGGCATGGGCGATATGTATGCGCAGGTGCAGAAAACGGTTGGTGCATCGGAGCGAATTCTGGAAATTCTGGAAGAGCCTTCTGAAGTTGACGCATCTGACGTACAGCCACTTTTTGTGCCTGTTCATGGCCATGTGCAGTTCAAAAATGTACAGTTTGCCTATCCATCACGTCCTGAGATGGAAGTATTGAAAAGTGTATCGCTTAGCGTAGACGCCGGCCGGAAAATTGCCTTGGTGGGGCAGAGTGGCGCCGGAAAATCGACCATTGTGCAGTTGCTGATGCGGTACTACGATATTGGGGATGGGCAGATTACGGTTGATGGACGTGATTTGGCAGGTTTTAACGTAACCGAGTTGCGGAAAAATATTGCCGTTGTTCCGCAGGAAGTTATACTGTTTGGAGGCTCAATCTTCGAGAACATTCAATATGGTAAGCCCGGCGCTACTGACACCGAAGTTCGGGAAGCGGCACGGAAAGCGAATGCGCTGGAGTTTGTTGATTCATTCCCAGAAGGTTTCCAGACTGTTGTTGGCGAGCGTGGGGTGAAATTATCGGGAGGGCAGCGGCAACGTATCGCCATTGCCCGCGCCATTCTGAAAGATCCGGCTATTCTGATACTTGATGAAGCCACAAGCGCACTCGATGCTGAATCTGAACGTTTAGTACAGGAGGCACTGGACGAGCTGATGAAAAATCGAACCACAATCATTATTGCCCACCGACTGGCAACTATTCGGAAGGTAGACATGATTTATGTGCTACGTGAAGGCCAGGTTGTAGAAACAGGTACGCACGACGAATTAGCTATACAGGAAGATGGCATCTATGCTAATCTGGTTAAATTGCAATTTGAACCGATTGAATAATGTTCAATGAATAATGGATGATGAATAATTCAATACTAACCACAGTAAATTATCCATTTTACATTATTCATTATCCATTTATAAACTATGTCACTGGCTGCTAAAACCCTGAAAGACTTTAACCTACGGCATACAAATGGTCGGGAGGAAGTACTGGATTTGTTTCTAAATGCGGGCCATGCCCTGGCGCACCACGACGTTGAAAATGGCCTTGGCCCCGATCATGACCGGGTTACGATTTACCGGACATTGCGCACGTTTCTGGATAAAGGTTTATTACATAAAGTACTTGACGATGAAGGCGGAACGAAATATGCGTTGTGTCGCGAAACCTGTACGGATGGGCATCATCACCACGATCACGTTCATTTCAAATGTGAAGCTTGTGGCCAAACTACCTGTTTGGAGAAGGTAAGTATTCCGACTGTTGCGTTGCCCGAAGGGTATAATCGTAAGGAAATGAACCTTCTTATTCAGGGCGTTTGTCAGGACTGTAATAAATAACGTAGCATAACTCCGCTCATCATAAAGTGGTTTAGTCGTTGCGATAAAAACCCACCTTTTTAGTATCATCGCAGCCGTTTACGCTAACGGCAGGCTACCTCCTTTTTTATGCCCACTGAAACTTTTCTTCAGCGTCAGCAAGAATTTACTCAGGCCGAACAAGCCGCTCAACGTCTATATAACCAACTGGCTTTCTGGCGACTGATTCTGTTTGCAGGCAGTGCGCTGGCAGTCTGGCTGCTCTTTCGTGCTGAGCAGGATATGTTTGCTATTCTGGCGGCATTAGCTGGTATAATCGGTTTTCTGGTTCTATTGAAAAAACACCAGAAAGTTCGTCGTGAGCGTGATTTGAATCATCAACTGGTATTTATTAATCAGGATGAAGCGGCTCGCTTAAAACGCCAGTATCTGCGTCCGGAAACGGGTGAGCAATACGCTAGCCCAACTCATTATTACTCCGGCGATTTAGACGTATTTGGCAAACACTCGCTTTTTCGACTTCTTAATCGGACTCATACGTATGAAGGCCGAAATCGACTGGTAAAGTGGCTTAAATTTCCGGCTGCACCCGATGCTATTCGGCTTCGTCAGATGGCGGCTGCCGAATTGAAACCACAACTCGACTGGCGCCAACAATTTGAAGCCTTAGCTAATCTGGAAGAAACCATAGACCATTCGCCGGAAAAACTGGTAAAATGGGCAACGGTTGCTGAAACACCACTGCCGGGTTATTTGAATAGTGTTCGCTTTATTCTTCCGGCCATTACACTAAGCTTATTTTCTGCCTGGTTGATGGGTCATGTACCCGGCGTAGCTGTTCTTGTTGGAATGGCCGTGCATGGCATGGTGCTGAGTCTGGTTTCGAAGCAGGTGAAAGAAGCAAGTGAACAAACGTTCGATATTTCGAATGCATTAGGGGCCTTCTGGAATTTATTTGAGCAGGCCGAACAGGTAAAGGGTGATACACTTCGGTTAGAAGCTATTCGCAACGTATTGACAGACAATAAACTGTCGGCTTCAGCCGCTGTACGACAGCTTGCCAGCCTGACCGAAGGGCTGAATTTTCGCCGTAATCCCTACTTCTATCTTTTTGTTGGAATCGTTACTCTTTGGGATATTCATTATCTGTTCCGGCTCGAACGCTGGCGAAAAACCTATGGTCCTGATTTGGCGCAATGGTTTAATGCACTTGGCGAGCTGGAAGCACTCAACAGTCTGGCTGGATTTGCTTATGCGCACCCTGACTACGTAACGCCTGATATTGCTGATGAGCAATTAGTACTTGATTTTACGTCGGCAGCTCACCCATTACTTCCTCCCGAACGTAGCATTGCTAACTCGCTGGAAGTAAAGGGAGTTGGGCAAACCCTTCTGATTACTGGTTCGAACATGTCGGGGAAGAGCACATTTCTCAGAACAGTGGGTACCAACGTAGTACTGGCATTGGCGGGTGCCGTTGTAAGTGCCAAGCGTTTCTGGTGTTCGCCCGTGTGCGTGTTTACCAGTATGCGTACACAAGATTCGCTGGAAGAAAGTACGTCGTCATTTTATGCTGAACTGAAACGGCTGCAAACGCTTATCAATCTTACGAAACAACCAGATGCTGAAAACCGCCAGAATGGCAAACAGGTACCTGTACTGTATTTCCTGGATGAAATTTTAAAGGGAACCAACTCTGCCGACCGACATCGCGGAGCCGAAGCGTTGATTCGGCAACTGCATAAAACAACAGCTTCCGGCTTTGTTTCTACCCATGATCTCGAATTGGGCCAGCTTACGGATGCCGATGAGTTTGTGCGTAATTTCCATTTTCAGTCTGATCTCGAGGAGGGAAAATTGATTTTCGATTACAAGCTCCGAAATGGCATTTGCCAGAGTTTCAACGCCAGTCAACTGATGCAGGCTATCGGTATCGACATGGAGGCTGCTCAAAAGTAGAGCCAGTACCAGCGTGGTTTGGGTAATAGCTGAAAGGTTGGCATCGGAATCTTTATATATTTCAGAAGATTCACTATTGCCTTTCCGGCTGCGCTACGTGGTTTTAGGAGTTTTACTACATTGATATCCGGGGCAACGTACCATTCATGTCTACCGCCAAGGCCATCGTTGTGCAGGTTCCAGGTTTCGGCTTCAAGTCCCATTCCAATGGAGAGTTGTAGCCAGTCTGGCCAGCCTTTTTTCCAGTTGTGCCCACCCAAATGTGCTGGCGAAAACGAAAGCCAGTACGTCTGATTGATGTAATCGTCGATCGAAAATCGTTGTACAGGAATGCCGCGTGCGTTAAAATATTTCGGGGTCTGTTGCCAGTAACTAACCTTCCACTGAGCATCGCGTAAAAATCCTGACCGATGTTGAGCCATTGGCCAAAAACCGCCTATAGTACCAAATGCTACGTCGCGCCAGCTAAACCCATACGTTGGCGAATATGCATCCTTGATTTCGATACCTAACTCAACAAAAGCGGCTGAGCCAAAAGCCAACCATTCGGCTTTCTGTTGCGGAACACCCGCCCAACGGAAAGCATTATAATACGTTTCTGCTACAAAACTGCCACCTGCGAAATGAGCAACTTTATCGAGACCACCTGCATACGTCAGATCACGACCTTCATCAAAATGAAAAGGAACTCCTTTACCATTCCACCAGGTACGTTCCAGATAAATATAGGTTGACCCTAACGTGAGTAATGATGAAGCACCTACAGCCCACAGTCTGCTCCGATTTAGTGAATCATTACGTTGCTCATGTAGCTTTTTTGGCAAATTCGGATGTAAAGTATCCTGAAATGTAGTGCAATGTAACCCGTAAAGGAGAAGGAGGATTTTGAATGACATAAGGTTGATAAGACTCAACCTTTGCAAAAAGGTGACATATATTTCTTGTGAAGTCAATTTAGGCCCGCCAATTGATCCTAAAGCGATATAGAACAGGTTTGTCCGTAAAGATTTTAAAGGAATAAGTGGAAAATATCCTGATTTTGCTCAATTTATTTAGTAGTTTATCTGGTTTGTCTCTAAGTTAGTAGGCTGATTATACACGTAACAGAGAGGTGTTTGGTACCTGATTGATTAAGTTGGCCGCTATTTAAACCGCATAACGTACCTCTATATAATGGACCCCAAACTTTCTTGTTTCACAAATAGTATTAACAGCTTTTAGCCAAAAAATACAGATACATCCGCTATTATGATAAACGTTAAAGACGCGCAATTTGGAGCAGTAGGTAATGGGACTGCGAACGACACAAATGCAATCCAGAATGCAGTCAATTATGCAAAAAGCTTAAGCGCGCCCGGTGGCGGGATATATAGGACTACTATTTATTTCCCTGCTGGGTATTATTACATTTCGTCGCCTATAAATGTTACGAATGCTAACGGTATATGGTTAATGGGCGATGGGGGAAGCTACATTAATACGGGAATTATTGGTAATACGGGGGGAGCCATTTTTGATTTTAGCGGTTCTTCCAGTTCTGGTTGTGAAAACTTCTTCTTTCTATCGGGTACTGGTTACGGCGCAACGCGATCTACTATAGGTGCACAGTTTGCACTCACCAACAATGGGGGGTTAAACTGCGGTATTCGGAACTGTTCTTTTCAGATGGAAGATTTTCCAACGGCGAACAATGGAGCTGGTACAATAGGTGTGTTAAATGTGCGATCCGAAGAATTTTATGTACATCAATGTTTAATACGTGCTAATGTTCCGCTTATGTTTAGTTATGCAGCGGCAATATCTATTGGTAGTATAAACTTTACAGCTTCTAGTAATTATCAAGCGTTGGCGTCTGGAACGGGGTCGATGGGAGTTGTGAGTATACAGGCAACTTCTTTGCAAAACTATGAGAAACGTCAGCCTGCTTTGGTGCTGAACGGTACGAATAGTGTTAATTTTCAGGGGTATATAAGTCGACTTACTGCTAATACGGGTTCAAATGAGACAGCCATATTATGTAATTTATATACAACAAATTTATTTATACACGCTACTATAGAATCCTTTTCACAGGTGTTGAAGGCGTTGAGTGGCGGATTTGAAAATAATGAGATAAAGGTGGCTATTGCCAATTCAACTGCCCCTACTACTCCTTTAATTGACGTAACAGGCTGTGTTGTTTTGAATATTAAAGTCCAGATTTCGCTCCCTAATACTGCAGAAAGAGCAAATCGGTATGCACTCTATCATGAAGTACCTGCGAATCCGAATCAGCTAACAGCCGGCTCAGTTATAAACGGAGAGATAATGTGTCATGATGTTTCGAACGAATTTGTTATTTCTCCGGGCCTTCTAAGAAAGTCGTCGAATATATCACTAAACACAAGGGTGCCTTTTGAGAAAAAAGGAGGACGTATCCGGCAATTAATAAGTAACTATGTGAATGCAGGAACGGTGGGAGATAATGGAGATGCTGTGGCGCTTCGATTTACACAGGCGGACAATCCGGCATCACCGAATGGGCGTGGAGGTTATTACCGTATTTGGATCGAAGGTGTTATTCAGGGAGGAAGCTATGGTTCTGGCTCTAGCGCAGCTTTGTCATTTCAGGCACAGATCATGATCAATCAAAGTTATCAGGGAAATATGGATCTGCCTTCCAGTACTGTAATTGTACTTGATAGGAGCGTATCTAGTCCTAATTTTGTAAATATAAATGGCGCAGTTGTAAGCGTAACTTTTGCCAATCGTGTTGGTACCGTATTAGTCTCTCCTAAGGCATCAGGCAGCTTTGTTAATGAGCCTCTTTATTACTCCGGAGTGGCTGAAATTCAAAGTAATTTTTTAGTTTTCGATCCAATTATCTTACAATAGTACGTAGTTGATTTGCCCTGATTGATTTAGAAACGCTAACCAATAGGTCAATATAAATCAGAAAGCCCGATGTGAGTCGGGCTTTCTGATTTATATCAAATATAGTACTTAAAAACGCCAGCGAACAAAGGCTTCGATGGCTTCGTATTCAGCTAAGCCAAGGCGGTTGTATAAGCCAGCCGTAGCCTGATTTCGCTCTTCGGCACGTTGCCAGAATTCGCGAGCATCGCTACCCTGGTATACAACACCGTCTTTCTGAGACTGATGTTTGAAGATACCTAACCGCTTTTTCATCACCTGATCGGGCGACATTGGTACGGCCATTTCAATTTCATGAATATCCCATTCAGCCCAGGCACCCCGGTATAACCACACCCAACAATCTTTCATGAAGTTCTTATGCTTCAATCGACGAACGGCTTCCAATACGGCGTCCAGACAAACCTTGTGGGTTCCGTGTGGATCGGCAAGATCACCAGCGGCATAAATCTGATGCGGTTTTATTTCCTCAATCAGTGCCATCGTGATCTTGATATCGTCTTCGCTGAGGGGCTTCTTTGCAACAGTCCCGGTTTCGTAGAAAGGCATATTCATAAAATGCGCATTCTCGACCGGAATACCGACGAAGCGGCACGTTGCTTTCGCTTCTCCCATACGTATCAGTCCTTTTACATAACGGACTTCTGCCGAATCCACTTCGCTGTCTTTTTTCTCACGAAGGAATGCCGCTGCATCCTGAAAAATACGGGTAGCTTCGGGGCTCTTGATACTGAACTTAGAATTAAAGTCAACTACGAAATCGGTGAAACGTAGAGCTTCATCATCGGCAACGGCAATGTTTCCGGATGTCTGGTAGCCTACGTGTACTTCGTGCCCCTGATCGCGCAGACGCTGGAACGTACCACCCATCGAAATAATATCATCGTCGGGGTGAGGACTAAAAATCAGGCAGCGTTTGTGTGCAGGTAATGCCCGTTCTGGCCGATTAGTGTCGTCAGCATCGGGTTTGCCACCTGGCCAACCTGTAATGGTATGCTGAAGCTGATTAAAAATATCGATGTTGATGTCATACGCTTGTCCGTATTGCGCCAACAGATCACTCATCCCATTGTCGTTGTAATCGCGGTCGGTCAGTTTCAGAATGGGCTTGCCAAGCGTTACTGACAGGTGAGTTACCGCCTTTTTCTTCATTTTGTTGTCCCACACCACCGAATCAACCAGCCAGGGGCTTTTCATGCGGGTGAGTTCTGAAGCAGCGGCTTCATCAATCACAAACAGTGCATTCGGGTGCGTTTGAAGATAGGATGCCGGATTAACTTCAGTTACCGTTCCTTCTACAGCTCCACGAATAACGGGAGCTTTGCGCTCTCCCCAAGCCAGCAATACAACCCGACGCGCACCCAGAATACTCGCTACGCCCATTGTAATGGCTTTGCGGGGAGTTTTGGGTAAACCACCAAAATCGCCAGAAGCAGCAGCACGGGTCGAGTTATCGAGCATCATCAGCCGCGTATGCGAGTTGATGAGGGAACCGGGTTCATTAAAACCAATGTGTCCATTTCCACCAATACCCAACAACTGAAAATCCAGTCCACCAGCCGCTTCAATAGTAGCTTCGTACTGCTTTGCAAAGTCGGCTACTTTGTCGGTACGTAGCGTTCCGTCAGGAACATGGTAATTTCCTTTTGGAATATCAACATGATCGAATAACTGCTCCCGCATGAAACGCCAGTAGCTTTGAATCGAGTCAGGCTCCATGGGGTAATACTCGTCCAGATTGAACGTAACAACATTCTGGAAACTCAATCCTTCTTCCCGGTGCATCCGAATCAGTTCGGCATATACGGTTTTGGGTGAAGAACCTGTGGCTAAACCCAGAATACAGGGTTTGCCTTCACTTTGTTTTTGCCGAATCAGGTCGGCAATTTCCTGTGCTACTGCCCGTGAAGCATCTTTCGCATCGGCATAAATATGCGTTGGAATTTTTTCGTAGGTAATGGCCGATTGAATTGGTCCGCCAGAGGGGGCTGTGCTCAACGATTGTCCATCCGGAGCGTCGAGCGTAGGTGATTCCGATATCATGCGCTACGCGAAGAAAAGGTGGAGCAGCAAAGGTCGGAAAAAAATTAGCCAATTGTCAGATAATTTACGAAGTGAAAGTAATATTTTTAAATTTTTTTATTAACTACATTTGTCGGTATTTCTTCCCGTCGAGCTAGACTATCAGCCTGAACAGCCGTTTCTAACGAAGTCAGTCCATTTTGTTCGGTAATGATTCGATGAGTTTCTGGGTAATGAATGGACTGAGTTTGATCTCGAAACATAAGCCGAAGTATTTCGCTATATATGTGTTGCTTTTCATCGCCAAATCCAAAGCGCAGTTCTATCTGCTGATACGCATCGAACTCTTTATGCCGACCACGTAGCGGTCTATCTTTACCGCCAATATTGGCTGTTACGTTCAGCTGAGCTGCCGGAAATAAATCCATTAAAGCACGCGTAGTTTCTTCATCAACGGCGCAACGTAGCACCATCCGGGTGGGCACCCATTCATAAAGTGTTATGTCTCCACGTTCAAAAAGTAAGCGCATTTCCTGACGATCCATCCGACCTGTCTGCGTGAAGCCGTGATAAAAATTTACCAGTTTTCGGCCTGTTTCATCATCACCATATTCAACAATGGCCTGAACCTGATCTTCAATGTCATTACTGTTAGGACGTTTGATTATCTGAGCTGCTTTTACGGTTCCGTTACCTAACCAACCAGCAAACATGTCGAAGAAATGGACGCCGTGTTCAATGAAAATACCGCCACTTTTGCTACGGTCCCAAAACCAGTGTTGTGGCCCAAGACCTTCGTCACCCGCGTAATTTTCGAAATAACCGTGCAGAAAATCACCGAGAAGCTTCTTATCAATCAGATGCTTTATTCGGGCAAACATCGGATTGTATCGCTGCATCAGATTGGTAACCATCAATAGCCCTTTCTGACGCGCAGTTTCAATCATTTCGCGGCCCTGTTCAGGGTCTATTGCCAGCGGTTTTTCGCAGATAACATGCTTCCCGGCGTTTAGAGCCAGCATGGCTTGTTCGTAATGCAAAAAAGGAGGGGTTGCAATGTAAATCAGATCGATATCTGGGTGACTGACTAGCTCTTCGAGGCTCTCTAACTGTTCGGCACCAAAACGCTTAGCGGTTATTAAGGCTTCTTCGCGTTTTGACCCCGCAATGGCGACCAATTTTGTATGTGGAACCTGTAGGAATTGCTGTGCAGCAAACAGGCCAAATCCACCCATGCCAATAATGCCAAGACCAATTTGACGGTCTTTTGACGCATTTGTTTCCATAAGTTGTTGGGTTGTACGCTCCAGAACAACTCATGCAAACACCTTTATGTTAGCAGAAAAATGTTCATTTAGGCAAATTGTTTGTATCTGGTTACCCGTTTAATCTAGTTAATACGTAGCACGGAACGTGACAGATGCACGAAGTAAGTCTATTCAATCGAAAATTTAACGAGCCACTGCGATACGGTTGCACTACTTAAATCGAAGATGAGATTAGGAAATATTCCCATAACAAATGCCATGATTCCCAGTGGGATAAGTAGTATTTTTTCTCGCGATGTTAGATCCGTCAGGGTAGAACTAGCTTCATGACGTGACCAATAGGGGCCAAAAAACATACGCTGGAGTGTCCAGAGAAAGTAGGCAGCAGCCAGAAGAATACCTGTTGTTGAAATTGCCGCAAACCAGCCGGGTAGCCAGGGCGATTGAAAACTGCCCATCAGTGTAAATAATTCGCCAACAAAACCTGAGAATCCGGGCAGCCCCAGTGAACCGAAAAAGGCAACGGTTGTGAGGATCGTATACTGTGGCATAGGCTGCATAAGCCCTCGATACGAGTCAATACGTCGGTCATGAGTACGGTCATAAACAACTCCGGCAATCAGAAAGAGCATCGATGATAGAACTCCGTGACTAACCATCTGATAGATAGCTCCATTAATGCCTTCGGCTGTTAACGAAGCGACCCCCAGCAAGACAAAACCCATGTGCGATACCGATGAGTAGGCAATCATTTTCTTTAAATCAGCCTGCGCCAGTGCGTTCAGGCCGCCGTATACTATTGATAATACGCCTAAACCGGCCAGCGGTTGCGCATAATCGATAGCAGCATCTGGAAAAAACTGCCAGACAATTCGTAGAAAACCATAACCGCCAATTTTAAGTAGTACTCCGGCTAGTACAACAGATACTGGAGTAGGCGCTTCTACGTGTGCGTCGGGCAACCAGGTATGCACCGGTACAATTGGAAGCTTAATTGCAAAGCCAATAAATACCGCCCAGAAAGCCAGAAAACGTACTGGCAATCCGGCTATGAGTAAAGTTGATTCTGGGTTCAGAAAGGCGTTGGGAAGATAGTTTCCGAAATCATTCAGATAACGCATATCGAACGTATGTACAATTTGCGCGGGATTGATACGTCCTTCCTGAAGATATGTCTGTATAGCTTGAATAATTTCGTCGGTTACAGACGAGGGAGAAGTCGCTAGTCCTGTGGCCACCGCCGTACTGACCGGGTCCATAACCGACAGATAAAGGCCAATCATCACCAAAAGAATCAGCAGCGACCCAAGCAACGTGTAGAGGAAAAACTTTATCGAAGCATACTCCCGACGTGGCCCACCCCATAAACCTATCAAAAAGTACATGGGAAGGAGCATGAATTCGAAAAACAGGAAAAACAGGAAGAAATCCAGAGCCGAAAAGCAACCCATTACAGTGCCTGTCAGTAGCAAATAAAGTGAATGGTAGGCTTTCTGACGATACGTAATAGACCAGGACGCCACTACGCCGATAAGCATAACTACTGCCGATAACACAATCAATGGCAGACTTATACCATCAACACCAACCAGATAATCGATGGATGCAATACCTAGTCGGCCTAGTGGCAGCGTAATCCAGTCGATCTGTTCGAGGAGTTGGTAACCAGCTATAGTTGTATCGAATGAAATATAGGCGAAACTAGCCAAAATCACCTCGATGAACGTAATGATCAACGTAACCCAGCGAAATCGGTCTGCCAGACTATCGGGTAGTACGGCTATCAGCAGAGAGCCAAGTAAAGGCAGAAAAATAAGTAACGAAAGCAGCATACGTAACGTGGGAGTTTCTTCCCCTATAGCCAGAAAAACGAGCCGAAGCCCGCGTTACAAAAGCCACCAGAGCATGAGCAAGAGCCCAACTACGGCAGCCGTGATATATGATTGCACGCGTCCATTCTGAATAGAGCGCGTAAAACGACCTAGCTGACCAATTAACCAGGCAATACCATTTACAAAACCATCGACCCCTAAACGGTCGAGCCCATAGGTCAGATGAGCTAATACAACTGTCGAAATCCCCGCGCCATTAACCACCCGATCAATTCCTCGCTGGTCGGTGCGATTGAGTAACGAAGCAAGTTTTTGAGTTGGAAGAATAATAAAATACTGATACCACGTATCGATAAAGCCGTAATTGACTGAAAGCCGAACGTAGCGTTGGTTAGCTGTGGGTTCAGGCAGTTGAAAGCCTAGCCAGCCGCCTACTAAAACCAGAACAATGGAAACAGGAGCCAGCCACATAAAATGAGCTTCTTCTACCGGTTGAAACAGGTGGTAAGCCCAGCTCGAGTGTGTCGAAAATGGATTCAGTGAAAACCAGACCCAGATAGATAAACCAGCCAGCAGAACAACCGGGCCACGCATCAGCCAGTCGGGTTCATGCGCCTGACTGAGTGGGGCCAGTTCATTGCGATATTGCCCAAAAAAAACCAGTTTTAGCTGACGGGCCATATAAAAGGCCGTGAGTGCCGAAGAAAGAAGGAGAGTGATCGGAATGACGCTAAGAAAACCGTTACGTTGCGCACTGGCCCACTGAAACGCACCACCTAAAATAGCTTCTTTAGAGAGAAATCCGGCAAAAAAGGGTAATCCCGACAAAGCGGCTGCGCAAACTGTGTAGGCCACGAACGTAGTGGGCAGCGATTTACGTAAATTTCCCATTTGTCGCATGTCCTGCGTATTTACGGCATGAATAACGGCTCCTGCGCTCAAAAACAAACCAGCTTTAAAAAAGGCGTGCGTTAACAGATGGAACATTGCCCCTGCTACGTTGCCCGTCCCCATCCCGGCTACCATCAGGCCCAACTGCGAAACGGTTGAGAAAGCGAGCACTTTTTTAATATCAGTCTGGAAAACGGCCGAATAACCTCCCCAGATCGTCGTAATCGTGCCTACCAACGTAACAACGACCAAGGCATCAGGTGAGAGTAGGGGATGGATACGGGCCAATAAGAAAATACCAGCGGCAACCATCGTGGCAGCATGGAGCAAGGCCGATACAGGAGTTGGGCCTTCCATGGCATCGGGTAGCCAGCTTAGCAGTGGAAACTGAGCCGATTTGCCCACGCATCCCATGAAAAGACAAATGCCAAGAATTGTAAGTGGGACAATTCCCTGTTCGTTGGCAACTAACGTAGTGAGTTCGAGCGTATCAAATTGATAATATGTCAGGAAAATGCCGAGTAGAAAACCAGCATCGCCAACCCGATTCATCAAAAAAGCCTTCTTCGCTGCCCGATTAGCGGCTAATCGTTCGGCATAAAAACCGATGAGCAGATAAGACGCCAGCCCTACCAATTCCCAGAATATGTAGAGAACGAGCAGATTTCCTGCCAGCACAATCCCAAGCATGGCCCCTACAAACAGTTGAAGCGATGAAAAGTAACGGCTTAGTTTGGGCTCGTCGTGTAGATAAGAAAGCGAGTAAATCTGAACCAGTAACGCAATGAAATGGACCACTATCAGCATCACGGCTGTTAACGTATCGGCCTGAAAACTAATGCCAAATGATACGGTCGACAGGGTTGCCCATGCTACGTTGATCGTTTGCGTTTGAGGTAATGTATGAAACGCCTGATAAATCGAAAGAGCTAAACCAATTCCCGTCAAACTTATAGCCAGCATACCAGCCAGCCTACGCCCTGTTGCGATTACCAGCAAAGCTCCTACGAACGGTAAACAGAGCAACGTAGTAATAAGCAGAGGGAATGGTAAGAGCATGGAAGGTGGCATTCGGATTAGAGGAATTTCGGCGCAAATATCCCGATTAAGAAATAGGGAACCAAACTACATTTAAGCAGTTTTTAACCAACCTGTTATACTGAGCCGCTCGCGGGTGGCAGGTAAGACCTCATGCTCAAGCTGAGCGCTTTCAAAACAAACCAGCCGTCCAGCTATTGGGTTGATACGTATCTGTTGTTCTGGCTGGTCATTTTTTTTGGGTAGATAAACGGCCAGTTGGCCACCGTCCGACTCTTGCCAATCGGAATTTAGGTAACAGATAACCGAAAGTTTTCGCCGGGAATCGCTACGGAATTGATCAAGATGGCGTTTGTAGAATGTGCCGGGTGGATACAGGGCGTAATGACATTCAAATTCTCGTAGACCCAAATAACAGGTTTGATTAACGTATTCGACAAAAGCATCGATTCGTTGCAGAAAGACGGCTTCATCGGGTGTTGCTGTTGCCTTTTCGAGCCATAGAATTTCGTCGCCCCGAATGGCTTTCTCGACTATAGTCTGCTGATTGCCAATACCCGCTGCTCGAAATTGCCCGTTTGTGTGTCGTTGGTGTAACTGATGAATTAGCAATTCGACTTCATGATTCGCCAGAAAGTTGTCGGCAACGCCATAACCATCGGTCAAAATGCCATCGATAATGTTTTCAAAGAGGGCTATGGTTTCGGGAGAGTTAGTAAGGCTATGCATAGATTATAAGAAAGCATAAGCGCCATAATGATACGTAGCAAAATCCTGATGATTTCAGACTGTGCAGCAGTATGCATATGGCTTTGTTGTGGCGGTTGATACGCTAGTTGGTTTTGTATGTAGGAGCGCTTTTGCCGGAGCTTTTATAAAAGCGATTCCGGTTGAACGGCTCAATTGAGTAACTTTGTCTTTTATAATGAACAAATTGCCCGAATGGTTTCTGTAATTATTCCGACTTATAATGCGGCCTCTTATTTGCCTTCTTTGTTGAAATCTCTGGAAGAACAGACGCAGCCACATGAGTTAATCATTATTGACTCAGAGTCGAAAGACGAAACCTTATCGATCCTGCAAAGCCGTAACATTGCCGTCCATTCTATTCCGAAAGGCACATTCAATCACGGAGGCACCCGAAATCTTGGGGCCGAATTGGCACATAACAACATTCTGGTATACCTCACGCAGGATGCCTTACCGGCTCGTAAAGATACATTGGAGAATATAGTTACTATGCTGCAAGGCCGGAATGATATGCCTATGGCGTATGGAAGGCAATTGCCCTATCCCGATGCCAGTGTATTAAGCCAGTTTGCCCGATTGACCAATTATCCGCCCCATAGTTTGTTGAAATCGAAAGATTTGATACCCAAATTGGGAATTAAAACCTGCTCTTGTTCTAATTCTTTCGCGGCTTATCGTAAAGATAAACTGGTTGAAAGCGGTGGATTTCCGGTAGATGTGATTTTAGGGGAGGACGTAACGGTGGCTGCCCGCTTTATTCTTGACGGACAGATACTTGGCTATTGTGCCGAAGCCGAAGTGTACCACTCACACAACTACACGATTACGGAAGAGTTTAAACGTTATTTCGATATAGGCGTTTTTCACCACGAACAACGGGAATTCATCGACCAATTTTCCCGCGCTGAATCGGAAGGTGTTACTTATATTCTTGATGAAGTGAACTACCTGATAAAAAACTCACACGCTGGTCTTATTCCTGAGCAGTTTATACGTACTGTGGCGAAGTACGTAGCCTATAAAGCTGGACGTTGGCATGAGAAATTACCTGTTTCACTGAAGCGAAAGTGGAGCATGCACGCGTTTTTCTGGAAGTGAGATTTTTCTGTAAAGACGTAATAGACGCTGTGTTTCTAATTATTTAACTCGTTCAGTTCATCGACCTGAGCGGTTCGGAAGTGGCGGTATACCTGTAAAACAATCGCCAAAGCTACCGCCGATTCAGCGGCCGCTACGACCATCACAAATAAAGCCAGCATTTGTCCCTGCAATCGATTGGGGTCATATTGGCTAAAAGCGACCAGATTAATATTAACGGCATTCAACATAAGCTCAATGCCCATCAGTACGACAATCGCATGCCGTTTCAGGATCACCACTGCCAGCCCGATACTGAAGAGGGCTGCGCCAACTACCAGAAATAAATAACTATCAACGGGCTGCATTTCGAGAGTTTTTGGTTGTTGGTGAGGCTAAATAAGCGGCTCCTACTAGGGCTGCCAGCAAGAGAATGCCAGCTATTTCGAAGGGTAATACGTACTCCGTCATTAACTGCTTGCCGATCACGTCAATTGTACTTTGCCAACCGACCGGATTTGTTAGTATAGAAAAATTCGCCCGAAAGATTAGCGCACACAAAGCCGAAAACAGACCAATTGTTAGCAACAAGGCAAGGAGCCAACTCCAGCTATTCCCCCGGTTCTGTGATAAAATCGTGTTTGGTTGCTGACTACCAGCATCGGTAGGTAATGGCCGTTTGTGAGTGAGCATCACACCAAAAATGACCAGCACGAGCACACCGCCTACGTAAATCATGATCTGCGCAATGGCCAGAAAATCGGCACTAGCCAGCACAAATAAACCTGATACGCCCAATAAGGTGAGTAGCAGGAAGAAAGCTGCATAAAGTACGTTACGCGTTACCAGAACAGCCAGACCACCAAAAAGTGTAAGCGCGGCAAAGGCATAAAATGCTATCTGAACCAATTGACAATATTATTTTTTGACTACTACGTTTCGTTATCTGTCTTGGGTTTAGGCTTCATAGTTGGTCGGAAAGCCGGTTTGGGCTTAGGTTGTTCGACCTCTGGCGTCTCTGATAGACTGCTGGCATTATCCAACCCTACTTCGTTTTTTATATCTTCCGATGGCTTTACTGAAACAGAAGACGGCTTCATGGTAGGCCGGAAAGCTGGCTTAGGCTTCGGAGGCTCTGCTGGTAAAGTTGGCTCCTGCGCACTTTGCTCTAGTACCTTGGCTATCTCTTCCGACGCAGGTTTAGTCGGTTTCATAGTTGGCCGGAAAGCTGGTTTAGCAATCGGTTTTTCTGGCTCTGCCGATATATTCGATTGTAACGTAGCATTGGGTGTCGATCTTACATCTGTTACGTCTTTCTGAGGCTTTGAAGGAACTGATGCTGGCTTCATAGTAGGCCTGAAAGCCGGTTTGGGTGTTTCTGCCTGCATAGCTGGCTCCGACGCACTTTGCTCCGACGTAGTGGTTGCCTCTTCCGATACTGGCTTAGCCGGTTTCATAGTTGGCCGGAAACCTGTTGGTTTGGGTTTCGGCGTTTCTGTTTCCACTGGCACATCCGTAGGCGATTCTTCAGTCGACTCCAGCACCGCTTTCGGGGGCTTCATGGTAGGCCTGAAAGCTGGTTTGGGTGTTGGTGTATTAGCAGGAGTGGCGTCTGAATTTTCTGCCGGAGTTGACGCCGGTTTCATAGTTGGCCGGAAGCCGGCTGGTTTAGCAATCGGTTTAGGCGACTCAGGAGTCGGTTCGGCTTGGCTATCGGGCTCAGGCTTCGACTGATTTTCAGGCAGAGTCGACTTAGAAACAGCAGATGCTCCTGGCTTCATGGATGGCCGGAAAGGAGCCGGTTTAGGCTTGGGAGATTCTGCTTCTGGATCTACGGTAGCTTGCTCCGAAGACGTCTGCTCTGCTTTGGATTCCTCGGTTGGTATGTCAGTGACGCTTGTTTTAGGCTTTTGTGTAGGCCGAAATACGGGCCTTCTTGTCGACTCAATCCCTCCTTGTGCAATCCGTTCCATTTCGGTTGGAGTTGCGTCTGTGGATGGATGTTCAATAGAAGATCCTTCGGAGTTTTCTGGCGATTTTTCGGCAGGTGGTGTTGCCATAGGCTTCGCTGTCGGGCGAAACACAGGACGCGGTGGACCTGCTGGCTTCGCCAACGTATCGCCTTCAATAGTGGTTGCCTTCGGTGGAGTCTTAGCCGTTACGGCATTCCTTTTTGCTTCCTCTTTTTCCCGTAGGAATTGATCGTATAAAGCTCGTTTTTCGTCTGCCTGATCAGGAGTAAGGTTCGTGAAATTGTAGGTTAGTTTACCCAGTTCGAACTCACTATAGTCGAACTTTTTGTCCATCGTCAGGCATTCTGTCGGACAAACAACGGTGCAAAGACCACAATAGCAACACTTTGCCATGTCGATGTCAAACTTACCTGCATACAATCGAATAGGTGAACCATCTGAAGCACGCCCTACCTCTTCGGTAGCCTTAATGGCATCGATGGTGATGCAATCGACCGGGCAAACTTTCGCGCATTTATCACAGACAATACAATCGTCAATTTCGTTACGTAACCGATAGCGCCCATTATCTGGAATGGGAAGCTGCTCGTGGGGATATTGAAGCGTAACTAAACCATTTTGCTGATCGAAATAGGTTTCGCTGCTTATGCCCTCGTTGGTCCGTTGCTTCGTTGCATTACGCAGGTGCTTTAGTGTCAGACTGAGCCCTTTAAGCGTAGTACGGATACCAGATTGTATGTCTTTAAAATAAGTCATAAGGCGATAGCTGTCAGTCGTCAGTTGTAGAATCACACTATTGACTGACGACTAATAGCTATATTTTGGGGTATCTGTCGGGTTCGGCTTCACTCATGAGCGCGTAGACGGCTTCGAATATATCGTCGACGTTTGGTTTCGAGAAATAATCGCCATCAGAACCATAAGGAGGACGGTGGGCTTTGGCCGATATAGTACGTGGCGGTGAATCCAGATAACGATACGCATTCTGGTTCTCAACAACTTGCTGCATCATATAAGCCGACGCACCACCCGGTACGTCTTCATCGGCAAAAATGACCCGATTTGTTTTCTTTATTGAGTCGACAATGCTATGGTGTACGTCGAATGGCAGCAATGTTTGCACATCAATTACTTCTACGTTGATACCCAGCTGCGCTAACTGATTGGCCGCTTCCAGCACAATCCGGCACATCGACCCATACGTAACAACTGTCACATCGGTTCCGGTACGTAGCGTTTCTGGAACGCCCAACGGTATGCAGAATTCGCTCAGGTTTTCGGGCAATCGCTCCTTAAGTCGATAGCCATTCAGCGATTCAATAAGTAAAGCTGGGTCGTCGCCCCGAATAAGCGTATTATAAAAACCAGCCGCCTGAGTCATGTTTCGGGGAACCACTACGTGTAATCCGCGAAGACTGCCAAGCATGGCACTCATTGGCGAACCAGAATGCCAGATGCCTTCCAGGCGGTGTCCTCTGGTACGTATAATCACGGGTGCTTTCTGACCTCCTTTTGTTCGATAGAGCAACGTAGCCAAATCGTCGGTCAGGGTAGCTAGAGTATAATAAACGTAATCGAAATATTGAATTTCAACGATAGGACGTAGCCCGCGCATAGCTAGACCAATACCTTGTCCAATAATGGTAGTTTCGCGGATGCCAGTGTCAGTGATACGTATCTCGCCGAATTTTTCCTGTAAACCAGCAAATCCCTGATTCACATCGCCAATCTTACCAACATCTTCGCCCAAAGCTACTACACGCGGATCGCGCGAAAACAGATTGTCGAAATAATGCTGAAGAAGCTGATAGCCATCCATCACCAGACTATCGTCGGTAAATTGAGGAGCTACCCCTTTTATAAGCATTGGCGAATCGGGCGATTCGCTGTAGAGATGCGAATGGAATCGGCCAGCATTATCGGTATCAACACGTTGCAGCCAAGTCTGTAATTCTTGGCGGACGGGGCTATTATCAAGCCGAAGAATACGTAGTGCTTTACGTACAGCCGTAACGGCATCGCGACGTAGTGGCATCACTTCCCGGCGTAGTTCTTCTCGAAGAGCCATCAAATCCGTCGATTTGGCATGATGACGGGCCGCCTGCTGAAGTAGATCAAGAGCTGCGTCATAATCGCTTTTCATTGATTCCTGAAATGCTTTCCAGGCACTTGCACGGGCCAGCTTTATGACCTCCTTGGATTCGGCTTCAATTGTTTCGAGTTCTTCGTTGCTGGCATAGCCGTTCTCAAGAATCCACTGGCGAAAAATTCGATTACAGTCGTGCTCGGTTTCCCACTGAAGCCGCTCTTTCGATTTATAGCGTTCGTGCGAACCTGAGGTTGAATGACCTTGAGGTTGGGTTAGATCTTGGACATGAACCAGTACTGGAACGTGCTCTTCACGGCAGATATTGGCTGCCTGCTGATACGTTTCCAGAAGTGCTACGTAGTCCCAGCCTTTAACGGTTAAAATTTCGATACCTTTTTCGTCTGCATCGCGCTGAAAACCTGCCAGTGCTTTTGAGATATTTGCTTTTACTGTCTGGTATTCAACAGGCACCGATATACCATAGCCATCATCCCATACCGACATCATTAGAGGTACCTGCAGCACAGCAGCCGCATTCATTGTTTCCCAGAACATTCCCTGCGACGTAGACGCATCACCAATAGTTGCAAAAACGATTTCGTTGCCGTTATGCGAAAAATTGGTAAGATGATTTAGGGCCGGATTGTTACGGAAGAGTTTAGAAGCATAAGCCAGACCAACTGAACGCGGAATCTGACCAGCCGTTGGAGAAATATCACAAACCGAATTATAAAGTTCGGTTTGATTACGCCATAAACCCTGCTCGTTGAGCCAGCGGGTTGCGTAATGGCCGTTCATTGATCTCCCCCCCGTATTAGGTTCGGCTTCTAAATCGGTATGAGCGTAAAGCTGGGCAAAAAATTCTGTCCAGCTAAGTTCGCCAAGAGCAGCTACAAAGGTTTGGTCGCGGTAATAACCGGATCGAAAATCTCCACGATTAAACGCACGGACGGCCGCTAGTTGGGCAAGTTCTTTTCCATCGCCAAATATTCCAAACTTAGCTCGCCCCCCCATAACGTCACGCCGACCTAGTAAACTCGCCTGTCGGCTTTCGCAAGCTAACCGGTAGTCAGATAGGATTTTTTCACGACTTAAAATATCAGTCGAGCGGAGTTGTTCGTTTGCTATCACAACAGAGCTACGGATTGAAATCGTCAAACAATTACTTTATCAATAGTGTGGTTAGTTTCGGTCACATGCACAAGCATGCGGTAGTAAAAGTAAGGTAAAACAAGTCAGCTTTCAAAAAAACGATTTTTTCAGTTTCTTTGTTGAATAGATAAATGCCGTAAGGGTTTGGCAAACAGTTTGCTCTGGCATTGTTCTAAGGTATTAGTATTTTAACAATCAAATCATAATTCCGTTTAGTCCAATGAAAAAGTTTTTTTCACTTTTTGTAGCTTTATTTGTGTTTGTCGCAGTTGGCTACGCCCAGAAAGGAGTCATGAAGTTTGCCAAAGAAACGCATGACTTCGGCAAAGTTGAACAGGGCAAACCAGTAACGCACGTATTTGAGTTTAAAAATACGGGTACTGATCCTATCGTTATCAGCGACGCGCAGGCATCTTGCGGTTGCACCAAACCAAGCTGGACGCGTGAGCCTGTTCTGCCTGGCAAAACGGGTACGGTATCAGCTACCTACAATGCTGCGGCTGCTGGCCCATTCAATAAATCGGTAACGGTTACGAGCAATGGCGAATCAGGACAGATCGTGTTATATCTGAAAGGTGAAGTTGTAACACAGAAAGAGGCTGAAACAGCTGCTGCACCTGCTGGTGCGCCTGCCGTTAAAGACAAGAAAAAAGCTACAAAAACATCCCGCTAATTACTGAAGGGTTAATAGTGTGGTCATGAAAGGCATCTGGTTGTTTACCGGATGCCTTTTTCTTGTTCCACTACGTAGTGATTCAAATACAATCGTTTTACTACGTAGTGAATGGGTTTATGAGTTCAGAACACATCGTTAAGCTGCCGTAAAACAAGAATTAACTCAAAATACAAATACCCTTCAAAAAGCTAGCCTTTTGAAGGGTATTTGTATTTTGAGTCAGTCAAAAAGTTAAGTCTATTTCGCGAGTCCTAAACTAACTAGCCATGCTTTGCAACTCTCAGGCCACGTATTTAATGAGCCAAATTTTGCCGTGCGGAGCCCATAGCCGTGTCCGCCTTGTGAATACAAATGCATTTCGGCTGGGACTTGATTTTTGAGACAAGACAGATAAAAATTTATACTGTTTTCAACGGGAACGGCTTTGTCATCTTCTGAATGCACAAGAAACGTAGGCGGGGTTTTCGAAGTTACCTGTAATTCGTTCGAGTAGTAGGCCAGCAGATCTGCCGACGTATTCAAATTGCCCAGTAATTTATCGCGGGAGCCAGTATGTGCTTTATCGCCAAACGTAACAACAGGATACATCAGAATCGCAAAATTAGGTTTCGCCTGTTCGCTAGCTTTCGGGCCCATATGATAATGAGTCGCTAACGTAGCAGCTAAATGACCGCCTGCCGAAAAACCCATTACGCCAATTTTAGTAACGTCCAGACCATATTTAGCAGCATTCTGGCGAATAAGTGTCATTCCCTGCATGGCATCCATAAGCGGAACTTCATGTTGGTTAGTCATAATTGCCGGGTTAGGCAACCGATACTTCAACACAAAAGCGGTAATGCCTAAGTTGTTAAACCATTTCGCAACATCGGAACCTTCGTGACTTGCGGCCAGAATGCCATATCCCCCACCTGGACAAATCATAACCGATGCACCCGTTGCTTTTTCCTTAGGTGGTAAATAGACCGTAAGCGTAGGAACTGATACGTTACTAATCCGCAAAATTCCAGTTGCGTCAGTCTCCGATTTTTCAGTGATCGACGTACCGGCTATAGCGTTTGGAATGGCATTGTCGGGCCAGAGTTTGATAATTTCCTGAGCAGAGGTAAGTTGAGGCAACGTAGTGGCAATAAGCATACTAAATAGCAGCGAGCGCATAACGATACGTATTAATTAGCTATAGTGAAATTGTATAAAGTCAGCTCAGCGGCTGGCTTTACTCATATTTCTACCTCGCTACTCTCATCGCTGATCTTCTCAGCAGTACTGCTTCCCAGTACATCGATTAATTCTTTAACCCGATAAACGGTTGTATTGTACCGATTGCCAAGCATAATGATGACGTACTCATCTTTGGGGCTAAACCAGAACATGGTGTTATAACCCTTCCACCAGCCCGAATGGTATATAAATTCAGGCTGATTCTCATCATTCAGCATCATGCGGAAGCCATAGCCGTAATTTTTAGCGCCCTTACGTTCAAAACTTCGGGGTATGAATGCCTCGGCCAGCCGCTTTTTCGGCAATACACAATCACCGTTCAGGGCTTGGTACCACCTGAAAAGATCGCCTATTGTTGAGTAGATACCTTTGTCGCCTACTACGTCGTCGTAATAATCTTTTGGAATTCGTCTGTTCCATTGGTAACCAGCCGTTCGATGATGATTGATCGAGTCGTTTTTCGTTGTTGCTACGAACGTATGGTGCATGCCAAGTGGCTCGAAGATGGTCTTATGAATAAACGACTCGTAGCTTTGGCCAGTACATTTTTCAATAATAGAAGCCAGCACCATATAATTGGTGTTGCTATAGCTAAACCCACGACCGGGAATATTATAGGCTTTGGGTGTTGGTTGTACCGTTGCAAACCAGTGCATAATGGTAGCATTCGTAGGATAAGGTTTTTCCTTTTTGTAGAAATTGACCTTCATGCTATCGTCAAATGCATACTGATAGTTTGGCAATCCGCTTCGATGGCTCAATAATTCGCGAATGCTAATGCCGTGATATGGGAAATCGGGATAGAATTTCTGAATTGTATCCTCAAACTTTAGCTTGCCTGCATCGATCAGTTTAAGCGTAGCAACGGCGGTAAATGTTTTGGATAACGAAGCCAGTTGAAATTTTGAATCTTCAACCAACGTATCACGTTGATTTCGTTCAAAATGCCCCAGACCAAAGCAGTTTTTGTATAGCACAATGCCCTTCTGGGCAATGAGTACATTGCCATTTAATCCACCACGCACTTTTTGCTGAATAATTTCTTCAATAAGCCGGGTTTTCTCATCGGCGTTTATCTGTTGCCGAATAGCCTGCTCCTGATTTGAGGTAAGCTCCTGACCATCGGCACAGTTACGTAGTGCCCGCGTTACGCGATTCAGTTTTTTTTCCTGACCACAAGAAACGCCTAATGCAAGTATAATTAGAATACTAAACCACTTACTCATCTTATTCATCCGCACTATCCCCACTCGCTACTGTACTACGTACTGTTTATGAACTGTAACAAAAATAAGCATTGCAAACTATTTGCAACGGACACAACCCATAAAAACGTGTTAAAATTCGCTAGTGGTCTAAACTAAAACCTACTTCGCGGTGACACAATTATTGGACGACTTCCGCCTAACACGCCTGCTTTTCGAATGCCGATAAATAATCCGATGCTTGGAGGAAGCAAATCACCAAGGTCGAATGCTAAAGAACTATTCAATTCAGATCCTCCCAAAATATTTAGTGGAACAGAAGCGGCCACTAAGCCTGAAAATTGCATGGGCTGATTAGGATATGGAGTCGGATATGTACCCGCGTTTCGGCTAAGAGATAGCTTCGTTGTTAGCTTCACATCGTCGAATAAAACACCAGTTAAACCAAGATGGAGAAGGCTGACCCGGTTATTGGTAATACCAGGCCGTAGGGGTAAAGTTGAGCGCACTTCAGCCGTAGGGGTAAGAAAAGGAGTCCCTACTGTACGGCCAAAATAAGTCCATCCATCCGGATATTGGGAATTATTAAAATAATCGTCTCGACCGCGACGTTGGGGATCGTGTAGATCGAACGTATCGCCCCCCTGACTTCCTGTGTACAAATATTCAATTGTGATCTGGTTTATATAGAAGTCACTTCGTAGACCACCTGAATGTTTTGGCCGTATGCGCAGACCGTTTAATCCATCTTCTAAATTGGTTCCATAAAAGAGTGAACCGTCGTCATAGAAAAATTGCCTGTATGCATAGAGATTAAAAGAGTTAAAATCCATCTCTGCCGCAAAATCAACAGAGCCAAGGTGATTACCAATCCGATTTTCCTCAAAACGTGTAATGGTCTGAATCGATTGATCATCGGGGAATGGATTGCGAGTGCCTAAAACAACGGCTGGAAAATATTTGAGCGCAGAGGGAAGCTTACCATCTACCGATACTGTAGGGTCGAGGTTATTCGAATAGCCTCCCCACATAACTTGATGATTCATGCCCCCATAGAGTTTAAATGGCCATGAGTTTTTGCCAATTCGACCGTAAAAAGATGATTGGTGTAAGAAAGTCCCCCGCACTATTCGCCCTTGATTTTCGAACCATCCATGCGAAAACGTTCCCATAACAGACAGTACGCCTTTTGTGAAAGGAATAGCCGTGAATGTGGGTATGGAGAGTTGAATTTTGGGAAATGGTAAGGAATTTCCAGACCAGATATAAGATCCTGAGGTTAGTAACGTATCAACTAAGCCAATAACTTCTTTACGTCGTCCTGCATAGAGTTCAAAAGCACCCAGACGCCCCTTTAAATAAGCTTCAGTAATTAAAAACTGAGGAGTTGAACCAATATTGGCTACGATGTTTGTTCCATAACCCCAATCTGCCTTTGGTCGATATCCTAAACTATCGGATGGTTTATAATCTGATTGTAGCGAACCTTTCAGTTGTAAGAAAGATCCATCAAGAGGTACTGTTCCATACTGATTGGCACGTAACCAGAATGGGTTTTGACCTGATGATAACAGCCCTCCGACTGATAAGTCATAATTATTCGTTCGCTGACTATAAACTGTATTGCATATACAGAAGCAGAAAAAACAAACTAATGCTCGAAAAGAGGAAAATAGCATAGGTAAAGTGCCCTGCTTGTAACTGAATATTCAGGGAGAGATTATTTACCTCGTCCCTGGGCCATTACTCGAAGTGTTTGGGCTATGATCCACATATCGAATAAAAACGACCGCCGATCTGGATATAATAAGTCGTAACGCAATCGCTGGACCATTTCATCAAGATTAGCAGCGTATCCAAATTTAATCTGCCCTATAGAGGTAATACCTGGTTTTACCTTGAGCAACGTTCGGTATTCAGGAGCAATTTCAACAATTTGATCAATAAAGAACTGACGTTCAGGGCGAGGGCCAACAACCGACATATCGCCAATCAATACGTTATAGAACTGGGGAATTTCATCAAGTCGGGTTTTGCGCATAAAGCGTCCCCATGGCGTGATACGGTTATCTAGTAAACCACCAGACAGCACAGGGCCGGTTTGTTCCGAATTGACGTACATACTTCGAAACTTGTATATATTAAACGGTTTGCCATGCCGGCCAATACGTTCCTGCTTGTAAAAAGTTGGTCCTGAAGAGGTTAGCCTTGTTATCGCTGCCAGTATAAGAAAAAGCGGCATCCCCAAGCCTAATGCTAAAAGGGAAAACAATATATCGAACGAGCGTTTTAACGTATTGACCCGAAAATCTGCCAGCATTTGCGACGACAAATTTAGAACAGGCAAAAAATCGTGGTATTCGACAGAGGCTCCACGGGCAAGAAATCCCCTGAAATCAACCAATAACTTTATCTGAAAATCGTGTTTTTCGGCACTATCAACTATCGCTTTAAGACGCGTATTGTCGATATAAGGCATACAGCAATATACACAATCAATACCATCCTGCTTGATGTGATAGAGTAGATTATCATAGTTGCCTGTTAATAATGATTCGTTTTCAGGGTTGGATTGGTCAAAATAGCCATGAAAACGAAATCCCATTTCTGGGTGCGTTTCGTAAAAACTGCGAATTGTTTCGGCTAGCTTTCCGTATCCAACTATTACATAACGGCGATTATTATAACCTCTTGCACGGTATTCTCGCAGAAAAAGTAATCCGCCTATTCGAAAAAAAGCGCCGAGCCCTAAAAAGAGGGCGTATGTAATTAACAGATGTTCGCGCGAGTAATAATAGCCTCTAATGGCAACCCAATAGACAGAAATAATGGCTACATGAACAGCCATTAGGATAAGCAGTGATTTTAATAAATGCCCAAGCTTAAATAATTGGCGAGGAAAAATGTAAGGCTTGAGAATTAAAATTTCGACTAACCAGATTATATTGAAGAGTATCCAAAGAGAAGCATAAGGCGGATCGCTTACTGCCGTAAACGTATCAAACTTGAGCCTGTACGCACCAACAAATGCTACGTTAAGACTCAGGAAATCTACGAAGACATGCAATGGAAAAAGTAATATAGAATAGCGATGCCTCATATTTTTCAAAATCACCCTTTTAGGTTTGGTGTGTACCCACCTACCAATGTATACGCTAAATTAGGGTATATAGGTTGATGAGTTAATACTAATATTATCTAACGGTCAATGAACCGGGTCGCAAATTAGTCATAAAAAGTGGTTTAGAAAATTGCACTTTTTGGTCATTTTATTTTGCTGTCTATTTGTATTGCCCTGTGTACCAGTTCTTTTTTATGCTCAAAAAGGTGCCGATCCCGCTTTTGTACAATGTTCCAGCATCTGCCGCTAAACTACCGTTCAGATGAATGCCTCCCAGAATGGATAAGGGAATTGAGACATTCGCAAACATGGAGAACTGATTCCGAATTGGCCTGTAAGGAATGTCGTAAGTACCAAAGTTTCTGCTAAATGATAGTTTGGTCTGGTAAGTCACTGGACCTGCTAATAGACTACCTTCAATCGGCAGAACGCCAGCCATGCCCACATGGAAGACAACAACTCGGTTATTTCCCGTAAATGTTCCGTAAGGATATTGATTTTGAGGACCTAGATTAGGTGGAATGAAAGGTGTGCCAATTGTATGCTGACGGTATGACCAACCATCACGAAATTGCTGATGATTAAAATAATCATCTTTTCCTCTGCGGTCTGGGTCATCGATAATGAATTCGGGTCCTCCCTGGCTTGTTGTGTTGAGTACTTCAAATAAAAAGTCACGAACAAGTGCTTTAGGGTCATTCCGGCGAAGTCGGACACCGTTTAATCCATCGGCAATATTTATTAGATAAAACAAAGAGCCATCTTCATAAATATTTTGCCGATAGACATACAACGTATGCCTTACTAAATCAATCTCCATCGCTGCATCCACCGAGCCTAAATGATTACCTACCCGATTTGTTAAATCGAAATAAGTATACTGTGTTGTATCTGTTCGACCCGCATTTAATGTTGTTACTACGTAAAAGTAATTAGTCAGCCCTGTTGGCATCTTCCCTCCGGTTGTAATAGTACCCGGAATACCTGTCGGATCTGAAGCCTGACCGCCCCAAACAGCCTGATGATTTATGCCACCATATAAACGCACTACGTCGTTAGGTCTGCCGATACGTAAATACAAAGACTTCTGGTGAAGCATCGTATTATTAATATACCCCTTGGCATCCAGGTACCCATGAGCAAAGGTGCCCTGTACTGAAACCCAGCCTTTCGTAAACCCAATCGGGGTAAATGTTGGTATTGATACCTGAATTTTAGGAATCGGCATCGCATTACCCGACCACGGATAAGAACCCGTTGATAATGTTGAATCGGCGAGTCCAAATTTCTCTCGAACCCGACCTATATAGGCTTCAAATATCCCTCTACGTACTTTGACAAAAGCTTCGGGAAGCAACACATTCCGTTCATACGGTAGTAGTCTTGACGTACCGTTTACGATTACGTTAACGCCATAACTGACATCATATACCGAGTTTCGCCAACGGCCTGTGCTGTGCCGACTCGAATCATAATTGCTGTAAATACCCGCTCGAAACGTAGCAGAAGGAGATTCATTCAGTACGGTTCCGTATTGATTTGCTCTGAGCCAGAAAGGTGTGTCGGTAGAAGAAGAGAGGTACGTACCGGCTTCAACAGAATATAAAGTTGGCTGACGAATTGTTTGCGCAGGACTAGTAATAAAAAGACAAAAAAGGAATAGGCCTATAAAGATCCATTCCAATGGGGAAATACGCATGCACCTGTTGTTTCGTAGGAACGGGCAAATCATTAGCGAGTTTGATAAGTAATGATCACTAACGCCATGCTAGTTAGCTACAGATTGACAATAACGCTAGATTGATAAACGACAAGAAGAGACACTGTTGGTATAATGTCCCGGTTTAATTTAGCCGATGGCTTGCTGGTGATAAGCTGTTCAGAACGCTGGCATCGTCACGAGCGGTTTGGAGACTATCTATTTTTTCGGGATCAATTCCCAACTCTTTCATGATCCGATATTGCCGAGCTTCGACGTATACCAGACGAGCAATTATCTGATTCAACTTAGCGTCCTGCTCATTCTGGCGAGCCAGTATATAGGCTGTTTTAAGCTCCAGTTCGTCAAGGCGCTGCTTATCGCGATCAGTCATATCTATCTGTTTATCGGATGAATTGCCTCGGCAAGTTAGTATTTTTTATGGACTTGTTAACGACCGTAGAATCCACCACTGTCGTAGAAACTCCGCCGACGACTCAGCTTAAGCTCCTGAAGAATCGAAGAACGTGCCCGAAGATCGAACGAGTAATTGCCCGAACGTAAGTTATTGCCAGAGTAAGGCGTCCAGTTAAATGCCATTTCCCAGCAATGCAAATCGCGGTTGATACCAATTGTGGTTAGTGTTGGGCTTTTAAAATTGAAGTCATAACCCGTGTTGATGGTAATTTTCCACTTTGGTGTAATACTTAAATCACCAGTTAAGGTGAGTGCCTGAATAACCTGAGATCGTTCGGGGGTTAATTGAGTCCAGCCAAATGTGTAGCTAACGTTCATTGACCAGGGAATGTTGAAATCGACGTATAACTCAGGATTATTGTTGATCGCTTTTAGCGTTGCGTCCGATGCATTCGGGCTCGATTTAGGTTTATCGGCTTGTTTAGGAGCAAATCGGGCACTCATATAAGCTTGCAAATTCGTCATACGTAACAAACCTTGTCCAGCCTGAAAAGCATAAAGATTTGGTACACGCGTAAATTCCTGATTTACATAAGTAATACTTGTTGGGTTCTGAATCAAAGGAGAATAATCCAGAGCTGTCGGAAAACGGTAAACAGCCGTACCACCATAAGCCCTGTACGCGTAAGGATCGAACGTAGAAGAAAGGTTGAAGCTTATATTTTTGAAAATCTGAGTATTGGCGCTTACCGCAATTGGCGATAGTTTATAATCGGGAGCCAGTAAGTTATAGCTGCCGTTGATACTCAGGTTATCGAAAATAGGAATCTTCTTAAACTCCTGCCCGGCGGAGTCGCTACGTGTACGAACCTTCATTTCGAGCTGATTCACGATCCCGAATGAAATAAAAGCCGATTCGGTGCTGGTTCCTCCACTGCCACTACTACCTCCCAGCCCTCGGAATACCGACAAGGTTCGCCGATAAAGAGGCAAATTAGCCAATGGTCCTTCGGCTGGTAAGATCTGAAACTGACCAAAAGACGGATTCGTAAAATCGGGAATGTAACTGAATGAAATAGATGGAGCCACTGTATGACGTATCGCTTCCAGTCGCTTCCCTCGAACAAAATACGTACCGTAGAAACGAGTGTTCATACTGGCGTTCATTGAGAAATTATACGATGGGAAAAAACCACGGGCCGTATCGATACGTACCGACTGTAATTCAGATAAATACGTATAGTTCAGCTTCCTCGTATAAATATCACCCTGTAAAGAAAAACCGGGAGTCAAGTTGATATAACGTAGCAACTTAATATTTGGTAACGAAATGGGGATGCTATAACGAGCCTGTATTTGTCTGTTTTCCCAGATTCGACTTGAATTCGCGAAACTGAACGGAATCAGGTTTGGGTCTGCTTCAACAATGCCCAGACGAAGGTTATTGGCGCGCCGGGTACTGTCGAGAATACGCTCAAGTGTGCTGATCGTTTTTAAACGTGTAACAACTGGAAATCCTAATCCGCTGGTATCGACCTGACTCCGGATGGTGTTACTGACGCCAATGGAACCGCTAATATCTAATCCGACCCGAAAGCTTTCGTACCAGCGTCCTGAACCACCTCTCAGCGCAAAAGGCGAAATCTGGTTTACACCGATATTGAAATCGGATGATACGTCGGTTTTCCCGTTTTCCCGTACGCCTGTCTGCTGATTAATCTGACCAAACTGCTGATTCACCCGGACGTTGGCCCCTGCTCGAACGTATTGCCCAAATGTGCGACTATACTGAATCGATGAACCTGCTACGTTCGAAATGTACGATTGTGTTGAGAACGAGTTGAACTGGTTATAGCTGTTGCTGCTAATGTTAACATTGGCCGAAAAGCTACCCCGTCCGCGCGGAATCGGCGAATGCGACCACGTAAATGAAAAATCGTTACGTGGCGTCTGTGTAGTATCAACTCGGTCGCCGGAGCGGTTGCGATTAAATTGCAAATTTACCCCGCCACTATAACGATATCGTTTATTATAAGACGACGATACACCAACACCCCAGCTACCCCGTGAGTAAATCTGCCCCTTAAACTGTAAGCCAAGGTTTTCGCTGACGGCCCAGTAATAGCCGCCATCACGCAGGTAGAATCCGCGTCCGTTTGGCTCTTCACCATATTGCGGCATCAGAATGCCCGAAACACCAATTTCTTTTCGCTTCGGAAACGGGAAAAAACCAAATGGTAAGCCAAGCGGTAATGGAATCTGATTGATCACCAGATTAAAAGGTCCAGCTACCACTTGCTTATTATGAATAACTTTTAGTTTACTGGCGTTGATATGAAAATGAGGAATGGCCAGGTTACAGGTGGTATAAATTGCCTTACCGATATACAAATTATCTTCAGCGTCTTTTTTTACTATCTGTCCTCGAATATTGCCCTCGCCTTGTTGGGTAATGACCCCCTGAATTTTCCCTTTTTTCGATTTGAAATTATAGCGGATCTCTTTTGTATCGTATTGACCCTCCCCATCTTTAAAGATTGGTCGTCCAATCAACTTTTTTGTTGTCGAATCATACCGTCCTTTGGCATATACTTCGTTTGTAAGGTAATTGAGACGGATATAATCGGCTTTAAGGGAGATATCACCGTAAATGACGCTTGCATCACCAAAAAGCTCAACCGTCTGACCATCAGCAGCGTAGATAGTAGAATCTTTGGCCTGATATTTGACAGTCGTCTTAAACGCGTCCGCAGAATCGGCCTGAGCCGTATCCCGAACGGCGATACGTAGTGAATCGGAACTTGTAGTGGTTCGGCTTTCAGGACGTACCGTATTGGGTGATACGATGCCCGGTTTCGATGGGTCGGCAACGCGCTGGGCAGGAACTGTGGCAGGAGGAATACCGCCTTTGGCTGGTTGCCGGGGCAAGGTTGTATTTTGGGCAAACGTACTGAATGTCAATAGCACTCCGATAAGCCCCCAAAAGGCCCGAAATGCGGTAAATGATTGAATCAGCAAGGGCCGCAAAATAAAGTGTACTTTTTTCAGGTTTATTAAAAAAATTATATTTGCCTAAAGACTGTTTAGTCTATGGCTTACAAAGGTATTCAGGAACGGTTATCCCGCTATCGCTTTGAAACGTTTTTGGTTGTTAAATATTATTAAACCCATAAAGGCTCCAACTCACGGAATTGTGACAACGTTGGCCCTCTTTTCGTTGCCTCTTCTATCGCTGACGACACCTGATATAATTGTATCTGAACTAAAGCAGGATACGATTCGACAGGCCAAACGTCAGGATACCGAAGGCGCAACAACACGTAGCGATGTACCTAATCAGCTACGTACCATTGTACTCGATGCTGGTCACGGAGGCAAAGATCCCGGTTGTATTGGACGCAAAACCCGCGAATCACGTATTGTACTTAAGCTCGTTTTGCAACTAGGCCGTAAAATTAAGCAAGAGATGCCGAATGTGCGGGTTATTTACACCCGTTCGTCCGATCATTTTGTTGATTTATACGAGCGCGGAGCTATTGCCAATCGAAATCGGGCCGATTTGTTTATCTCGATTCACTGCAATGCAAGTCCATCAAGTAGCAAGGTATACGGCACCGAAACCTATACATTGGGTCTGCATAGAACAGAACGTAACCTTGAGGTTGCCCGACGTGAAAACGAAGTAATTCTTCAGGAAAAAAACTACCAGCAAACCTACAAAGGGTTCAACCCTAATTCGCCGTTAGCTACAATTATGCTGGCAAATTATCAACATGCCTTTATGGAAAGTAGCATTAATTTTGCCGAAAAAATTGAACGCAGCTTCAAACACAATGCAGGTCGGAAAAGCAATGGCGTAAAACAGGCTGGTTTTATTGTTCTCTGGAAAACAACCATGCCCAGCGTGCTCATCGAAACGGGATATCTGACGAATCCTACGGAAGAAGAGTATCTGATGACGGCCGAAGGACAGGACGAAATTTCAGAGGCTATTTTGCAGGCTTTTATGCGGTATAAGGAAGAGATTGAGTCGGCCGGTTAATAAGCCATTGTTGTGCTAGAATGGTGTAGGTGTGTAGTTTGCCCCCGGATATAATTATTTCCATGATTCTAGGGACAAACGGGCTTTAAAGTTGGTTATAGCATTAATCAACGGATTGGCGCGGCTCCATGAGCTGTTCACTTTCACTTTAGCATGAAAATTTCGCAGGAAGTAAAAGTAGGTTTGTTGGCGGTTGTCTCGCTGGCGATGCTCTACTTTGGTTTTCGATTTCTGAAGGGTTCTGACTTCTTCTCTTCAACAAATAAATATCAGGTCGTATATGATAATATTGACGGCCTGACAGTGTCAAATCCCATAAAAATTAATGGATTAGCCGTTGGCCGGGTAAAATCTATTGCCATTTTGCAGGATCAGGGCAACAAACTTCTGGTAGTGGTAGAAATCAATAAGGATATACGTATCACTCAGGGAACGAAGGCATTCTTAGCGGATGATGGATTGCTTGGTGGTAAAATGATTCAGCTAACGATTGGTGCTAACACGCCAGTTCTTGAAGATGGTGGTCAGCTTGTTGCTGCGAAAGAATCAGGCTTGTCGGCGTTGATTCGGGAGAAAACCCTGCCTGTGCTCAACAACGTCGATTCGTTAACGTATCAGCTTAACAAAGTCGTTGCACAGTTCGACCAGACGGGCATTATGCTGAATCAGACGCTACGTAGTGCTAACGATGGTGTAAAAACGCTCGGCCTGACCATTGACGAAAACCGGGCTGGCTTGCGTGCTACGTTGGCGAACGTTAGTAATTTGTCGAAATCGCTGGTTGAAACCGAGAAGCAACTCAAACCAATTCTAGCCAAAGCCGATACATTTGCCGACTCGCTTCAAGGCTTGCAATTGAAGCAAACTCTGTTGACAGTAAATAAAACGGTCGATAATCTCCAACGTATTCTGGCCGACGTTAACCGGGGAAAAGGCTCGCTGGGCAAACTGACATCCGACGAAGCACTTTATAGTAACGTAAATAAAACGACCGCCAGCCTCGAAAAACTGCTGACCGATTTACGTGAAAACCCCAAACGCTACGTTCATTTCTCGCTGTTCGGCAAAAAAGATAAAGGGGCTACAAGTGCTCCTGCCAACGCTACTGTTACAACTTCGACAGTAATTCCAGCCGATTCATCCAAACAATAATGCAATGCTACGTCCTGATTTGGATGTTGGGCATGTTATTTATTAGTGGAAAAATTTCTTTATTTGAAGAAATGTAGTTGCCAAACGTAATACATGCGATAAGCGAGTAAAGGTTTTTGGATGCTATTCTAAAGAACTTTCGCTTAAAAATCGTTGTGTAGAAATACGAATTCGGCTTGAAATAACACACTTCTTCATGCAATCTCTACTCGACGAACTGGCGCAACGTAGCGCCCAAACCCAATTAGGTGGCGGTTCCAAAAAAATTGATGATCAGCATCGCAAAGGCAAACTAACCGCTCGCGAACGTATTGCGTACCTAACCGATTCCGAAAAACCATTTGTTGAAATTGGCCTTTTCACTGGCGAAGGCATGTATACCGAACATGGTGGTTGTCCATCGGGTGGGGTAGTGGTCGGGGTGGGTTACGTATCAGGTCGTCAATGCGTTATAGTAGTTAACGATGCTACTGTTAAAGCGGGAGCCTGGTTTCCGATTACGGCGAAAAAGAATCTTCGGGCACAGGAAATAGCTCTTGAGAATCGTCTTCCTATTATTTATCTGGTCGATAGCGCGGGCGTTTACCTACCCTTGCAGGACGAAGTTTTTGCTGATAAAGAGCATTTTGGCCGAACGTTTCGTAACAATGCACAACTTTCGGCAATGGGCATTTTGCAGGTTGCGGCCATCATGGGAAGCTGTGTTGCTGGCGGTGCGTATCTGCCCATAATGTCAGACGAAGCGTTGATTGTTGAAGGAACGGGGTCAATTTTTCTGGCCGGACCTTATCTTGTGAAAGCATCTATTGGCGAAGACGTAGATGCCGAAACACTAGGCGGAGCTACTACACATACGGATATATCGGGCGTAGTTGACAATAAGTATCCCGACGATAAAAGCTGTCTGGATGCCATCAAGCGAATCTTTGACAAACTAGGACACTCCGAATCTGCCGGTTTCGACCGGATTGAACCAGTTCCACCAGCGAAAAATCCAGAAGAAATTTACCAGATTTTACCGACCGACCGAGTCAAGCCTTACGATATGATGGAAATCATTGAGCGGATGGTGGATAACTCCGAATTTGATACGTATAAACCGGGTTATGGGCAATCGTTACTCTGCGGTTACGCCCGTATCGATGGCTGGGCTGTGGGTATTGTTGCCAATCAGCGTAAAGTTGTAAAAGCTAAAGGACGTACTGGACAGGCTGGCGAAATGCAGATGGGCGGGGTTATTTATGGCGATGCTGCCGATAAAGCGGCTCGTTTCATCATGAACTGTAATCAGAAACGGATTCCGCTAGTGTTTTTGCAGGATGTGTCCGGATTTATGGTTGGTAGTCGGGCTGAGCAGGGCGGCATCATTAAAGATGGTGCCAAAATGGTGAGCGCAATGGCCAATTCGGTTGTTCCAAAGTTCACAGTTGTTGTAGGCAACTCTTATGGTGCTGGTAACTATGCAATGTGTGGCAAGGCGTATGATCCGCGCTTGATGCTGGCGTGGCCGACCGCGCAGATGGCGGTAATGAGTGGCGCATCGGCGGCTAAAACATTGCTTCAGATTCAGGTAGCGTCTCAGAAAGCAAAAGGACAGCCAATGAGCCCTGAAGAAGAACAGGAGCAACTGAAAAAAATCACCGATCAGTACAACGCGCAACTTTCACCCTATTATGCGGCTGCCCGACTCTGGGTTGATGCCGTGATTGATCCGTTACAAACCCGGCAAATACTTTCGGAGGGAATTTCGGCGGCCAATCATGCGCCGATCACGAAACAGTTTAGCGTAGGTGTGATTCAGACGTAGCGATTATGGCTTGCATGTACCCTTTGTGTATTTGACACCTGCACACTGGGCCATACAAGGATTGGCATAGGTTTTTCCGTCGCAGCCACATACTTCGTTTAACTCATAGCTGCATAAGCAGGTATTCTCTCTGGCGATGCAGTCGGGTGATACGTCCTTATGGCATCCAGCACCGAAACCAATCCAGAACAGGCACACAATTAATATACGCATAGCTAGTAGTCTTTTAGCTAGGACCCTTGGCGTAGCTGATACGTTGGAAAGGCTTTATTTACGCCATTTTAGCGTGTTTAACAGATGCATAATATCGTTTCGGATGTATTGAATAACTGGCTGGAGTGAATCGTTTTCCGTTGCTACGTTGAAGTATAACGCACCCCGTAAAAAGTGCGTCGTTGAATCGGTTGTCACAAACTGAACCTGACTCGGAACTTCGCCAGCCAGATCAATCACGCTGGCTTCCAGTCCTGATTTCAATCGAAGTTTCCTCTGTTCAATAGAGTAAGCCTTGATATTGTGCCGAGATGCTAGTTTATACGAATCTTCGAGCATGCTACGTAGTCGATTGATATCGTTTCGAACCGGCTTATAGGTTAATTGAACACTAGCGTGCCATGCCGGATAGTTGATAAAAATCCAGTCTGGTTCTGATCTGGCAAACGTATCGGGCAAAATTCGGGCTATTTTATTGTATTCGAACTGATACGGGTGCGTAGGCTCGATTGATACGTAGTTGGGCTTCGGCAAATCGAAACGGGGGAAGCCTTTTGGTTTAGGCGTATATTTTTCGGACGAATTACCACTACAGGCCACTATCGAGATTGCGGAAAGAACAATAAGAAATTGCTTTAACACGGATGATACGTTTCTGAGTTGACCACTACGTGTTGGTCAGCGTACAGAAAACGCAAAAACCCGGCATTTTGGTGCCGGGTTTTTGCCTGAAAATATACAAAGACTCTTTATACGTTCACATCTTCGAGTTGTTCCTGACGCACGGGCTGGCCCATCAACGTAGCAAATCGATTGATATTAAACGTTGGTTCGAACCATACTTCGCCCATAACCGGGTGTTTTACAGGTACATCCGGATTTTGAATCTCGTTTAAAAGCACCCCGGTCTCGCCAGTTGTGTGTCGTTTCACCTGACGAATGGTGTATAACGTATCGCGCTTTGGTGTCTGAATGCCAAATTCTGTGTAAAACGCCAGCACAGGTGCCGGAAAACTATCGTTTGTGCAAATAACCTCCATTGGTGTTTGTTGCGTTGCTAAAGTGATGCAAAGGTAACAACTTCCAGCCAGAACTGATTCCCGATTAATCTTCAAACAGATTGCCTAGCTTACCGATTACCGAACCGCCCTCTTTGTGCGATTGGGCACCACCCGGTGATAAACGCTGTACGAGTTTAGAAATCGGCATTGACTGAATCCAGACTTTACCAGTACCACGTAACGTAGCAAGAAACAAACCTTCGCCACCAAACACCATGCTACGTAGGCCGCCCGCCCGCTGTATATCGAAATTAATACTTGGTTCAAAACCCACTACGCAGCCCGTATCGACACGTAGCGTTTCGTTGTTCAGTGTTCGTTCAATCACTACGCCACCTGCATGAATAAAAGCCATACCATCTCCCTGAACTTTTTCCAGAATAAAGCCTTCTCCACCGAAGAATCCAGCACCCAGTCGCTGGTTAAATTGAATGCTCAACTTTGTTCCAAGGGCTGCACATAAGAAGGCGTCTTTCTGTACAATTAACGTATTACCATATACATTGGCGAGGTTGACCGGCATAACCGTGCCCGGATAAGGAGCTGAAAAAGCTACTTTACGCTTACCCACCCCCCGGTTTGTAAAATGGGTCATAAACAGCGATTCACCCATAATCATACGCGAACCAGCACTGAGTAATTTGCCTAAAAAGCCCTGATCTGGCTGCGAACCGTCGCCCATTTTGGTTTCGAACGTAATGCCATCTTCCATAAACAGCATGGAACCAGCTTCGGCAATGACCGTTTCGTTAGGGTCGAGTTCAATCTCAACAATCTGAATGTCTTCGCCAATGATTTTGTAGTCGATTTCGTGAGAATACATGCTAAGCGTGCGTTAGTGATGCGTCTGAGTTTAGTAAACAATAGGTGAAATCTACGGAATCGCGATCATTACCCGAATAATTTTTCTGACAAGCGGCACAAAAAAAGCCCGACCGGCCATTTAGGCGGGTCGGGCTTTTAGCGTTGGTTAATATCGTCGGGCAAATCGTTGTCGCTCTCATCAAACAGACGTTCGTCATCATCTGAATTTTCGTTTTCATCAGCTTCCGGTTCACCTTTTAAATTAAGGTCGGTGCGATGGCGAAGTTTCTTATCATCAACGGTTTTGTTAAGAAACTGATTGATACGATCAATATCAAAACTCGTGGTGATTTCACCGAACGAGTTAATCTTAATGTCGAAACCTTCAAGCTCTTTATGAACGCGCGGTTTATCGTTTTCGTCGGGATTCGCTTTTTTCTTAGCCATGAGCCTGGAAGATGTATGATATCTGAGGTATAATGTATTTTATCGTGAGCTATTCTTCTTCTTGGTTAGAATAATGCTCCTGATAATTTTTAGTAATGCCTCTGCATCAGCGTGTATGGAGACAAACTGTTTTTCGTCAAGATAATCTGTGGCATGTAACAACTCTAGCCAGTAACATGTTTCGTCGTATTCTTTTTGAGCTATTCCAAATTTATGGATGAAATCAGCATCTGATTCAGCATTGTAGCCTTCCCGGATATTAGCCCCTACGGATGTTCCACTTCTTAGCAACTGCCGACTTAACACCGTCTCTTTCTTTGTCCTACGTAGGTACTTTTCCAGATTAATGATACGTATCGCAAACGCAAAACTCTTGTCTTTAGTAACGTTACGGCCCTGTGTCATCGAGTATGACGTATGATATATAAAGTATGAACTGCTATGTTTTTACCCAAATATACTTTATATACCATACATTATACATCACATTATTTACAAAACAGTTAGCGCTGCTTCTAACCGCTTGATCGTTTCGTCTTTGCCGATGATTTCCATCGTCAGCATCAGGTCGGGACCTGCACCTAAGCCTGTCAATGCCAGACGCATAGCCTGCATAATTTTCCCCTGCTTAATACCTGCCTGTTGCATGGCATCGCCCAGCGTATGCTTAATCGAATCGGCCACAAAATCACCTTCGAACGAACGTAACGCATCGCGGAAAGTTGTTACCGCTTTACGGGCATCGTCGTTCCATTTTGCGGTTACAATAGCTTCGTCATACGTAGCGGGCGATTGAAATAACGTAGTGGCTTCACCGAAAATCTCGTGTGCAAAATTGACACGGCCTTTGAGCAGGGCAACAATTTTTTCAGCTTTTTCGGCCGAACAGGTGAAGCCAGCCGCTTCGGCCTGCTGTTGAACGGTTGGCGACAATTCCGAATCCGGACGTTGGCGAACGTATTGGTGGTTGAACCATTGCGCTTTCTGAATATCGAACCGGGCACCGGCTTTATGCACCTGAGCAAGATCGAAACTCGCAATCAATTCGTCCATCGTAAACAGTTCCTGTTCCGTTCCGGGATTCCAGCCTAAAAGGGCCAGAAAGTTAACAGTTGCTTCAGGCAGATAACCGTCTTCCCGGAAACCGCGCGCCACCTGACCCGTAACCGGATCGGTCCATTGCAGCGGAAAAATCGGGAAACCGCCTAAATCGGCATCGCGTTTGCTCAGTTTTCCGTTTCCTTCTGGTTTTAGCAGAAGCGGTAGGTGCGCAAACTGAGGCATGGTATCTTCCCAACCCAGATACCGATATAATAATACGTGTAACGGAGCAGACGGTAGCCACTCTTCGCCACGGATTACGTGTGTAATGCCCATAAAATGGTCATCAACAATATTGGCGAGGTGATACGTTGGTAATCCGTCTGATTTCAGTAGAACTTTATCGTCGATGGCCGATGAATGGACGTTTACCCAACCCCGAATAATATCATTTAATCGAACTTCTTCCTTACGTGGCGTCTTTAGCCGAATTACGTAGGGTTCACCTGCGTCAATACGTGCGCGTACATCATCGGCCTTCATGGTCAAGGAGTTGCGCATCTGCATCCGCGTAATGGCATTATACTGTGCGGCTGGCGCATTGGCCGCTTCGAGCCGTTGACGCATGGCGTCCAGTTCTTCGGCCGTATCAAAAGCGTAATAGGCTTTTCCTTCATCGATCAGCCGTTGCGCTTCTTTCTGATAAATATCTCTACGTTCCGATTGGCGATAAGGGGCATGTGGGCCACCAACACCTTGACCTTCGTCGATTTCAATACCGACCCAGCGCAGGCTATCCAGAATATATTGTTCGGCTCCCGGCACGAACCGATTCTGATCGGTATCTTCGATACGCAGGAGCATTTTGCCGCCCATTTTCCGGGCGAAAAGGTAATTATAAAGCGCGGTTCGTACGCCACCGATATGAAGTGGTCCAGTTGGGCTAGGTGCGAAACGAACGCGGACAGAATTTGACATAAGATATGAATTTTGACTGATTGAGTGACTGAATGATTGAATAGGCTTACGCTAGTATTTTTTATTCAATCATTCAGTCATTCAATCAGTCAATCATTGTACTGCTATTACTGAAATTTCAACATTTACATCTTTGGGCAGACGAGCTACTTCAACGGTTTCGCGGGCAGGTGGTTCGCTGGTAAAGAACCGGCCGTAAACTTCATTAATAGCCGCGAAGTTGTTCATGTCTTTCACGAAAATACTGCTCTTCACAATGTTCGTGTAATCCATATCAGACGCTTTCAGAATGGCTCCGATATTTTCCATTACCTGTTGCGTTTCGGCCTGAATGTCGCCTTTAGCGGCTAAATCAATAGCAACCTGACCTGAAACGAACAACATGCCTGTGGGTGATGCTACGTTTACTTTTACCGCCTGGCTATAAGGGCCAATAGGAGCGGGAGCCTGGTCGGTATAAACAATTTGTTTGCTCATGACTTTAGAAGATAGTGATTACCGGCTTGACAATGTCAATCACCAGCGAATAACTTGCCCCAAAGTTACGACAAAGCCGGGTAAGGTTGCAGGTAATTGCGCTATGCTCGTTATTTAAGGCTGAAAATCAACACGTATAAACGCTACGTTCGAATTGCTGCGCAGGTTCGAACGTGAAAAATTGATAAGCATGAAATATAGTATCATTGGTTTACTGGCGTTTAGTTTGCTTATTCCGTTCACCAGCCGTCTGAAATTTTCGGCTAAGTCATCTGTTACATATCATCAGGAGGAGGTAGGATCTCCTATCTTGCCCATAATGAGTTCAAACTGGGTGGCTACTGATGGGGCTGGGCGAACTTTACCTACGTATGCCGTTACGGGCGATTTTAAGAAAAATAAATACGTCGGGATTTTTTATTTTCTATGGCATGGAGCTTATAATGATAAAGGAGTTTATAACAATTCGGTAATTATTAAAGCGAACCCAACTAATCCCAAATTTGGACCTGAAACGGCCTTCCATTGGTGGGGTGAGCCTGAAGCGGGTTTTTTCAAAGCCGACGATCCGTGGGTTATACGCCGTAATTTACAGATGTTAACCGAAGCTGGTGTCGATATACTTTTCCTCGATACAACCAATGGCGATGCTTATTTGCCGGTGGTGAATAAACTATGTGAAATCTCTAAGTCGATGCGCCAGAAAGGTATTCCTACTCCTTATATCTGTTTTGTAACATACACGAAGCCAAACGAAACAGTTAAGCTGATCTACGACGAGTTTTATGCGCAGAATAAACATTCCGAACTTTGGTTCAGGTGGCAGGGAAAGCCATTGATGTTAGGCAAAAAAGAAGAAATAACCGATCCATCCATGCGTGATTTCTTTACGTGGCGGTTTAGTTGGGCCTGGACTAATGCACGTAACGAACCGCACAATTGGCAGTGGCTCGATAGAACTCCACAGAATTACGGATGGGACACAAACCCTTCGATACCCGAAGAAATTCCGGTAGCTGTAGCCAGCCATCCATTCGATAATGGCATAGGCAAAAGTTTTCGTCAGGGTCGCGAAGGCGTCTTAAATAAGTTCAGTACAACGACCTCCATGCCGCAGGGATTATATTTTGAGGAACAGTGGAAACGGGCTCTTCAGGTAAATCCGTCAGTTGTTTTTGTGGCCGGATGGAACGAGTGGGTTGCCCAACATTACGTGTATCGACCTAGCGGAGAAGACGCGAAAAAGCCAGGGACCAAATATATGGGCAAACCTATGAAACCGGGTCAGTCATTCTTTATCGACTTATATAATGAAGAATATAATCGGGATGCCGAGCCAATGAAAGGAGGCTATACCGACAACTATTATTACCAGCTTGTGGCCAATATTCGGAAGTTTAAAGGGATGCCCGCCCCCGAAAAATCGACCCCCGCCCGAACGATACCCATTGATGGGAAATTTGCAGAATGGGCATCAGTAAAACCACACTTTATTGACCCCAATGGCGACGTAATGCACCGAAACTGGCCCCGTTCCGACGGAAAGATAAACTACGTGAACAATACGGGACGTAACGACATCACAGACCTACGTATTACCGCTGATGCTAAAAACACTTATTTCTACGCGAAATCTGATAAGAAACTGACTCTGCCAACTGGCAAAAACTGGATGTTGCTTTATATAGATACCGATCAGTCGGCTAAAACCGGATGGGCAGGCTATGACTTTTTAATCAGTCATGCAACTAGCGGAAACAAATCGACCATTAGCCGATGGAATGGTAAGTCCTGGGTGCCGGTTTCGGCAGGTACGTACCGATACGCGAACAATGAGCTTGAGGTTAGTTTACCATTAAGTGCCATTCGTCAGACTGCTGGCAAGGTAAAGCTGGATTTCCACTGGGCCGATAATATTCAGGAACGCAACAGCCTGAACGAGTTCTTCCTGAATGGCGACAGTGCACCCGATCGCCGTTTTAATTATAGGTATATAGGTCAGTAGTACGTATTACTCAGAATCGTTATGACTTCCTGGAAAGATTTTCTGCAGAATGTAGCAGTCGACGTCGACACGCAGTTTGAAAAGCTTAAACATAAGCTTTCGGGACGACTCGACGCCGAAAAACCGTACAAAATCATTTATTATCGTGGTTTAGGGAGTCCAACGGCGGTTTGGCTAAAAGGGCGAGTGCTACGTCAGCGCGATCTGAGTACACCGAGCGATCATGATACGTTCTGGCAAAATCTACTGGCAACGTATCAGCGGTTCGGAAGCGACGAAGTGCCGGGTGTAACAGTACGTATCGACGCATTCGAAAAAACATACACTACCGTAACCAACGCAGATGGGTATTTCGAACTAACAATTAATCCACCCGACGATTTACCTGCTGGACGAGCCTGGTTCCCGGTTCAATATTCGTTGGATGGAATCGAACAGCCTGCTACTGAACTGAGCCCTGAAATTGCGGAACAGCCCGTCGAAAAAGCGGGTTATCTGATGATTTCTCCCCCGTTTAGTCAATTCGGAGTCATTTCAGATATTGACGATACGGTGCTGGTTACCGATGCAACCAATCTGCTACAGACTGCCCGGTTAACATTTCTGGGGAATGCATACACCCGATTGCCTTTTGCCGGAATTGCTGCTTTTTATCGGGCTTTGCAGAGTGGGCCAGTTACTACGTTGTTTAACCCAATCTATTTCGTATCGAGTAGCCCCTGGAATCTCTACGATTTACTGGTCGATTTTTTCCGAATTCAGGGTATTCCAAAAGGCCCATTATTGCTACGTGATTTCAGCCTGAGCCCAGAAATGCTTTCGTCGGGTGGGCATCATACGCATAAACTGACAATGATACGTAAGGTGCTGGACGTGAATCCGCAACTGCCATTTGTACTGATCGGCGATAGCGGTCAGCAAGATCCTGAAATTTATGCACAGATAGTTCGCGAAAATCCAAACCGGATTCGGGCAATTTATATTCGCGACGTATCGAATGATCGGCGCGACGAAGCTGTTCGTGAACTTATTCGGACAACGGATGCCTATAACGTACCGATGTTACTTGTATCCGATACAGTAGCCGCAGCCGAGCACGCAGCCTCCCTGAATTTAATCGATCCGGATACTATTCCAGAAATCCGTGCCGACCGCCGGGCTGATAAAGAATAATTTTTTTACGACCCTACGCAACCCTTTTTCTAAACCCTCCGTATTGACGTTCGAACCGGTTCAACTGTTCAATCTTGCACATTTAACTACAGTTGAAAAATGAGAACGTCTTATTATGCGCAGCGCCTGTCGGTGCTGGTTGCTTTACTGGTGATTGGATTGCTGAGCTGCAAGGATGAAAATCCGACGACTGTTGGCGGTGAGACCGATTTGTCTGTCGGCTCAACTTCACTAGGGAACGTAATAGCCGGGGAAAACGGGAAAACGCTTTATTTCTTTGCACCCGACGTAACGGGCGTGTCGAGTTGCTCGGGTAATTGTGTTACGGTTTGGCCCGTGTTTTACAAAGAAAATCCTTCGTTGGGAACGGGTCTGAAAGCCAGTGATTTTGCAACGATTACCCGCTCCGATGGTGCCAAACAAACAACATTTAAAGGCTGGCCGCTCTATTATTATCAGAACGATGCCAAAGCGGGCGATGTAAATGGCGAAAACGTCAATAATGTCTGGTTGGTGGCGAAACCAAATTATACGGTAATGTTGGCGTCGCGCCAGTTGGTTGGTAATGATGGCAAAAATTACACCTTCGATACCAAAGAAGGAGCTGGTAATTCGCTGTTTCTGACCGATAGTATTGGTCGGACACTCTACGCCTTCGCCAGCGATAAAAAGAATAAAAACAATTATACAAAAGCCGATTTGAGCAATAACGCTACGTGGCCAATTTTCGAAACATCGGCTACGATTGGTGAGATTCCATCGGTGCTGAAACGGTCGGATTTTGCGACAATTACAGCCGTTGGTAAAACGCAACTTACCTATAAAGGCTGGCCGCTGTACTTTTTCGGGCCGGACGAAAATAAACGAGGTAATACGAAAGGAGTAAGTGTGCCAAGGCCTGGTGTTTGGCCAGTCGTGAACAGCACAACGGTCGAAGCAACAAATTAAAAGACTGGGTTAAATTTCGATTCTGTTGATGTAAAGGGCTTATTTTTAATTTAATAGAATCTGTTTTGCCTGCCGGCACGTAACCCATAATAAAGATTCGCTTGTCCAACGCACCGAACATAACTGCTTTATCCGACTTGCTGGCTGGTTGCTTACGTAACCAGCGGCAAAGTCAGGAATTGCTTTACCGGCAATTCTACGGATACGCTATGAGTGTTTGCCTGCGGTATGCGCCTACCCGTGAGAGTGCGTTAGAAGTGCTCAATGATGGTTTTCTGAAAGTGTTTACCCGACTCGATCAATATAATCCGGCACAACCATTTAAAGGCTGGCTCCGGCGTATTATGATCAATGCGGCTGTTGATCACTACCGGCAGGAAGTAAAGCATTATCATCAGGAAAACGTTGATTATGTGGAAAACACAGCCGCAACTGAAACGGCTGATGCCTTTAGCCAACTGGCTCATGAAGATTTGCTGGCGTTGGTTCAACGGCTATCGCCCGCCTATCGACTTGTATTTAACTTGTATGTTTTGGATGGATTCACGCACGAAGAAATTGCCAGCCAACTTGGTATTTCAATAGGCGCGTCGAAATCAAATCTGGCCCGGGCGCGGGAAAATCTACGCTTACTATTGAAGCAAATAAACTACGACGAGTATGTCAGAGCTAACCGATGACCAATTGGATGAGCTCTTCAGAAAGTCGGCTGAAGAGTTCGATCCTCCGTTCGATCCGGCTGCGTGGCAGGATATGAAAGCCCGGCTGGATACAACCGACCATACAATGCCTGCCGGGGCTTTTCTGTGGAAGAAATTGCTACGTTGGGGGTTGCCTGTTGTGCTGCTTTTGCTGCTAACGGGAGGAGGATGGTTTGTGTATCGCAAGACAACCAATGCCAAACGTAACGCTCTGTCATCGAGAGTCGTCAGCCAACAGCCCGAAGGGAATACAGCAGCTAAAGGGTCGCATCCACTCGAGTCGTCCCGATTGGCCGATACTGAGCAATTGAAAGAATCACTGGACAGTTCAACGGAGCTACAAACCAGCGAAGCGCAGCCATCGATTAATCGGGAAGAATCGAGGACAGAAACTGTTATCCTAGAAAAGCCAGTTGCGAACGTAGCATTGCGAGTGCCCAAAGCACACGCTTCGGAAACACATACTGCAACGAAATCGGGTTTACATGCGTATAAGTTGACAGATAAGCCTGATAAGATAAGTCACGAACCACGTAACGTAGCAACAGCGGCTGGTAATACTAAGAAAGTAACTTCAGGGCGATCAGGAACACAAACAACCAGTTTATTGGTGCAACAGCAAGGGAGAGAAGTTCGCCGTCGACGGAGCAACTCATTCCGTGGAATAAATAACGTAGCGAACGTTTCATTGGTACTCAACGATCAATCAGGGATTAGAAGGGACTTCGACAACGTAGCACTACGTAACGAAATGCCACGTAGTGCTACGTTGTCTGAATCAATAGACGCAGTTTCTGACGCACCCCAAATTTTGGTTTTCGACAGAATGGCGAGCAGACCGCCACGTTGGGCTGAACCATTGACGTTTACTGGACGTGCGGTTGAGGTTCAGCCCGATACAACAGCTCGCAAATCAGTGCCAAATGTTCCGGTTCAGCGCGGTTTAAGCGTTCGGTTTGTTGTAGCACCCGATTTGAGTGGGGTAGGGTTAAAAAACTTCTCTCGCCCTGGAACAAACGTAGGGTTAATGCTGGAGTATAGACTGGCATCGCGCTGGAGCTTTCAGGCAGGTGTTATCCAGAGCACGAAAGTGTATAAGGCTTCACCCAGTGAATATGGCTATCTGCCAGATTATTTACAAAAATACAAATCAAATTTGGCTGGCGTAGATGGGCGATGCAGCATGTTCGATATACCGATCAATATACGTTACGATGTTGTCATGAAACCACGTGAAAACGGTACTCAACCCACTCGTTGGTTCATAAGCAGCGGATTAACCAGTTATATTATGAATCGGGAAGATTACGCCTATACGTATTACCACTATTATTCAACTAACATTCCAAGTCAAAGTGCCAGCACGGGTGGCTATGGCCTTAGCCATTTGAACTTATCAGTTGGCTATGAACGTGCTTTGAGCCGACGGTTATCGTGGCAGGTTGAGCCATTTATGAAAGCGCCACTTAAGGGAGTGGGTTACTTTAAAATCAATTTGTTGAGTACGGGGGCATTTTTTTCAATTCGATATAAACTATAACCCCAAAAATTGTACAATCTGGGCCGCATTGGCCGTTAATTCGTGTAACTACATAAATCTACTATACTTATGAAAAGCAATCCAACGACCGAAAACATGAAGCGCGGAGAATTTCTGCGGAGCCTAGGAATGAGTAGTGCAGCACTAATGGCGTTCTATTGTATGGGAACAGGCCTGACAGCCTGCTCAAAAAGTAGCACTACTGATCCTACACCTGCTCCGAACCCAACCGGAGGTGGTTTTACGGGCAACGCCGATACGTCTAAAGGGGCTATCAGTTTTACATTAGACTTGACAAACGCTACGTATAGCAAACTCAAAACGGCCGGTCAGTATGCTATTGTAGGTAGCCTGATTGTCGCAAAAGTAAAAAGTGGATCAATTGTAGCCCTTTCGAAAACTTGCACCCATGAAGGTCGAGAATTGCAGTATCGTGCCACACAGGATGATTTTTATTGTAGCCCATCAGTAGGAGGGCATGGTTCTGAGTTTAGCCCGACGGGGATGGTGGAAGTGGCGGCACAATCAGGCCAGGGTGCACTGACTGCCTACAAAACCTCTCTGAGTACCGATGGAAATACCCTAACGGTAACAGCTTAAGTTTCACCAACCTCACTGATCTGATGAAGTACGTCTTATTGATATCGCTTTTATGGTTTTGTATAAGTTCTCTTCAGGCGCAGGATTCAACTGCTGTGCGTCGGGATACGTCTCGCACGCCAGCAGCGGAGCCAGCCTCATCAGCCGATGACCTATTAGCGGGTTTGTCGGACTCGACCGAGACACAGGAACTGCTCCCGCATAAAATGATATTCACGCAACGAGCATTCTGGGGCCCAAAAGGGTTGTTACGTTCCATGAAAGTAGCACCTCTTACAGCCGAAGGACGGGCAAAGGAGCTTAAAGTGAGACGTACCATGTTGGGTATGCACCAGATTGGCGGCTTCGTTACGTTAGCCGGGTTTATTGCACAGGGACTACTTGGGGCAAAACTTTACAACGCTTTAGGGCAGGAGTACGTCGATACTAAAAAATGGCACGAACGTACGGCTACCTATATCAATATTGCCTATGGTACTACGTTGGCTTTATCGCTCACCGCGCCACCGCCGGTTGTAGGAGCGCGTAAGGGCTTTACAACCATTAAGTTGCACAAATATCTGGCTATAGTTCATTTAACCGGTATGGTTGCTACCAATGTGCTGGCGAATATGATTCAGGATAATCCGGAATTGAAGCCGTATCACCGGGCAGCGGCCTATACTACGTTTGGCGCTTACGCAGCTTCGATTGTTACGTTAACGTTTTAAGCTATGAAAAACTATTTGATTGTAAGTGGCTTGTTGGTAACCACATTGGTTTTCTATGCCTTTTCGGCGCCAATGGCAAAGCGAAAAGTGATGGCCGATAAAGCACAGTCGACTGTTACGTATGCCGCCAAACACCCGCTTCATAGTTGGGAAGGCATTAGTAAAGAGGTAAACTGTGCTATGATCTATAACGATGAATCGAAACAGCCAGAAAGCATAGCCGTTTCGATGAAAGTTTCGTCGTTCGATAGCGATAATAACAACCGCGATTCTCATGCGATGGAAGTGCTCGATGGTATCAAATATCCGAACGTAACGTTTTCCAGCTCAGACGTAAAAGCTGAGGATAATAAACTGGTCGCGAAAGGTACACTAACATTTCATGGCGTTCCGAAGCCGGTAACGTTACAGGCAAACCGTAAAGATGAAAACGGAAAAATGATTCTGACCGGCGAATTTCCGGTTAGTATGAGCGATTATAAAATTGAACGTCCGTCGTTGATGGGGATGAAAACTGAAGATGGCATGATGCTTCGGTTTAATCTAGTGTTCACTTTATAAGAATCACGCCCAGGCTTTTCTTGAAGCAATAAACTCCATAAACGTTCGATTTCTGCCCCGTGCTAAACCAGTACGGGGCTTGTTTTTATATAGGTATTTCGCTCGTAAAATATAGGTTTTCCTTGATTTTAAAATAGTTATACATAGCCGACCTTTGTTGCGTTCTCCTAAAAACCAATATACAGCAATGGATTATTTAGGCACTACGTCTACCGCAAAACGAAGTGGTCGGCTACTGGTACTGACCTTAGGAATCGGGCATGGCTTTTCCGACGCTGCGGCTGGTTACTTGATTGGTAGTCTATCACATTCTTCCGATTCGCTTCAACTGGGTATGGCAGTTCTGCTGTATAATGCGCTGGCGTTTGGGGGGCAGTTACCTGTGGGAATATGGCTTGATCGCACTAGTAAATATAAGCAATGGTCGATACTATCTGTATTGGGTATGGTAACGGCGTTGGGTCTTTTGCTATGTCATTACGTATGGGCGGCTGTTGTGCTGGCTGGAGTTAGCTCGGCGATTTTCCACGTAGCAGGAGGTGCTGTTACGTTGCTCAGTTTTCCACAACAGACTCGCTTTGTTGGTGTATTTTCGGCATTTGGTGTGGTAGGACTTGCCCTCGGTGGATGGTCGGGAACGATGCAGTTGTCAGAAGCCAGTTATCTATTAATGAGTGGGTTACTATTCATTGGGCTGTTGCTACGTAACGCTACTTTTCCAAATGGTCGTGTACAAATTACTTCTACTGAAAAACCACAGTTAGATCATCACGACTACGTAATGATTCTGCTTCTGACGGCTATTGCACTACGTTCGGCCGTCTGGAATATCATTCAATTGCTTTATGCCGAACAATACGACTGGTTGCTATACGTAGCACTGGCAGCTATGGCGGGTAAACTACTTGGTGGCTGGCTGACAGATCGAATTTCCTGGCGAATTTATTCGCTGATTGCGCTGGCTATTGCGATTCCTTCGCTGAGTTGGGGTTATCGTAGGTTGTTCTGGCTCCTTCTCGGAACGGGTCTGATTCAGTCATTAACGCCCATTAGTGTGGTGGCTTTTCAACGAATTTTTCCCAACGTACCGGCAACAGTCAGTGGTGCTACGTTCGGACTGGCCATTGCATTAGGTGGAGTTATCTCGTTTTTGCCGCTTAATTCCTACTTGTCCTTATTTACTCAATTGATTCTTTTAGGACTATTAACCTGGGGGTTATATGCTGCATCTCTATTGACTAAAAATGATCTCTTGGTGCATAATAAGTGACTGAATTCGAGTTGATTAAATTCTTAAAATTATTTGTGCTATGAAAAAATACGCTTTTGTTGCTTTATTCTTTAGTGTCGGCTTCTCGGCCTTCGCCGACGTAGTGAACAGCCAGCCAACGGGATTGCCAATGCTGGATAGTGTGCTGGTTATCGGCGTCGTTGCTGTAGCGATTCTCTTGCTTATTCGCCGACTTCGTAAGCAACGTAACAGTTAAGTAAACTTCCTGAAATCGACTTTTCTGCTGCACTTATGAAAACCAAACGATTCGTTTTACTGGGTCTGATACTGGCTAACGTAGTGGCTTGTGCATGGGCTGATGTTATTCCGAATGGTCAACGTAGTGTTAGTTACTGCTTTCGACTGGCGAACATAAACCAGTACCCGGAGTATGTATTTATCGTCTACTATCCGTTTCCGACCCCTAACTATTCAGTTATCAAACCTAGTGATTGCGCCCATTTTTATCACCTCAGCCGACCCGTTATTTGCGCCATTACCAAAGACCACTTTTGCGAAGATAGCCTCAGGATGTATCAGCAGGCAAGAGACAGAAATGACAGGAATAAACTTCAGCATTATTTTGAGTCAAATGCTAGTATGATTCGGTCAAATGTGAAAATAAGAGCAGTATCGACGCGGTCGAAAACTGACCCGGTTAAGGCAATTGAGGACGTATTGACCATTAAAAAAGTGTCGGCTACTACGTTACAGATTACCTACGACAACGTAGTATATACCTACGATGATGGCACAACCGAGAAAAGACCCTATATACAACAAGATATACGTCCGGCTCCAACTATGAAGCCCAGAGCAGCGTCATCAAAAGCTTCGATTGTGGGCGAAGAGTGGCTAGTTGTTGGTGGTTTATCGATTATCGGACTTTTGAGCACCTTGTTTATTCGTAACCGAACACGTTGATGTGGATTTACCTCGTAAAAACCTGGCTAGTTGAAATTCCGTTGTTGTATCTGTTCTTTCGAAAAACAGATACGCTTATTAATATCCTCTTTCTGGGTGTATTAATCAGCGCATCGACCTGGCCTTTTCTGGTATATTATCTGGGCACCGTTGGCGGTAACATTTTTTTACTCGAAGGAATTGTAGTGCTGGTCGAGAGTTTTTGGGTCCGCTCGTTGTGGAAAACGAATTGGGCGTATAGTCTAGAGATCGGCTTTACCTGCAATGCTATCAGTTTCGGCCTCGGCTGGCTGGGGCTGATTTGAACTAACTACCAGATTACGCTTCAACCCGCGTCGGGCAAGAAGACCACTGATAATAATAAGCACCGAGCCTAGAAAAAATGGGGCTCCCGGTAAATAGACCGGCGCTTTGGGCGAGGTAAAGTAGGCAAACAAATTACCCATAATGAATGGCCCAGCAATAGATGTAACACTATTCAGGCTCGTTAAAGCACCCTGTAACTCGCCCTGTTCGTTAGCCGGAACCTGATTGGAGATAATGCCCTGAATGGATGGCCCTGCAATGCCACCTAGTGCATAAATAAACATAAAGGCAAACATCATCCAGCTTTGATTCGCCAGTCCGAACAGCAGAAACCCAAGTGCGCTGAACATCATACCCACATACACTGACCGCTGCTGTCCTAATTTTGGAATAAGTACGCGGCTCAAACCGCCTTGTACCAACGCAAACGCTACGCCAATGGTAGCTAGTGAAAAGCCTACCGTTGTTTCATTCCACTTAAATTTCTCGATGGTATAGAACGTCCACGTACCCTGCACGGCGAATCCGGCAATATAAATCAGCACCAGCGATGCCACCAATCCCAGAATAACGGGGTATTTGCCCAAGCGTAACAACGACCCAAGCGGATTGGCGCGTTTCCAATCGAACGGACGGCGATGGTCAGGAGAAAGGGATTCGGGTAGGATGAGTAAGCCGTAAAGGAAATTAAGTAGTGTAAGGCCAGCCGCTACAAAAAACGGTACCCGTGGACCATATTGCCCCAAAAGTCCGCCAATGGCTGGCCCCAGAATGAATCCTACGCCAAAAGCAGCACCAACTAAACCAAAGTTTTGCGCACGTTTTTCTGGAGGGCTAATGTCAGCAATATAGGCTGTTGCCGTGGTGAAACTGGCACCGGTTATCCCGGCAAGAATCCGGCCTAGAAATAGCCAGCCAATTGTGGGCGCAAAGCCCTGAAACAGATAGTCGATCCCAAAACCAAATAACGAAAACAACAGCACTGGCCGACGTCCGTAGCGATCACTCAAACCGCCTAAAACGGGAGCGAAGATGAATTGCATCAACGCATAAGCGGGTGTTAATAAAGCTGCCCAGCTAGCTGCCTGACTGATGTTACCGTCGATAAGCTGCTCCAGAAGCTTCGGAAAAACCGGAATAATAATTCCCAGCCCCGTTACGTCGATGAGCAACGTAATGAAAATAAAGATAAGCGCCGGGGCAGTACGTTTTTTTTTCATGAGTAAAAAGGAGTGAGGAGCGAGGAGTGAGGAGGGCTGACGCATTTTTTTGCGTAGCATTCTCGCTTCTCACTTCTCACTCCTCACTCCAAAATCATTACGCGTATGTATTCAACATCACAGGCATTACCAGCATCAGGATGTCTTCGTTTTCTTCTTTATCGGCCGGAATCAGCAGACCAGCGCGGTTTGGAGCCGACATTTCCAGTGAAATCATTTTAGCGCTGAGGTTACTCAATACTTCTGATAGAAGCTTGCCGTTAAAGCCAATTTCCATAGGCTCGCCATCGTACTCACAAAGCAGCTTTTCGTTAGCTTCGTTGGAATAATCCAGATCTTCGGCCGAAATCGTTAGCGAGTTGGCTTTCAGCGACAGACGAATCTGGTGCGTAGTGCGGTTGGCGTAAATCATGATCCGCTTCAACGAATTAAGCAGATCGCTACGTCCAATCGTCATTACGTTTGGATTGTTGGTCGGGATCGCGTTTTCATAATCTGGGAAACGCTCATCGATCAGGCGACAGATCAGTTGGGTTGGCCCAAACGTAAACGAGGCATTCGCCTGACTGAATTCTGCCGTAACCGAGACGTTATCAGGAAGTGATGCCTTCAACAACTGCAAGGCTTTCCGGGGAATAATAATCGACGAACTAGCCGAAGAGCCCAGATCAGTACGTCGGTAACGGATAAGCCGGTGTCCATCGGTTGCAACGAACGTAGCATTGTCGCTGGTGAGTTGCAGAAGCACCCCCGTCATAGCCGGACGCAAATCGTCGGTACTAGTCGCGAAAACGGTATTATTAATCGCGCTCAACAGTACGTCCGACGTCATATCGACCGACATATTTTTATTGACGGTGGGCAGTTTTGGAAAGTCAATCGGGTTTTCGCCAGAAAGCTTGAAACGACCATTATCCGTCAGGATTTCGGTACCAAACGTATTCGTATCAATGTTTATCGAAACGGGTTGTTCTGGCAAACTACGTAGTGTATCGAGCAGAAGTTTCGCGGGAATGGCAACAGCTCCATTTTCACTTGATTCAACTGGAATCTGAGTGGTCATGGTTGTTTGCAGGTCCGAGGCCGTAACGGTCAGCGTACCATCCTCAATGCGAAATAGGAAATTTTCAAGAATCGGTACAATCGGATTTGTCGCTACGACACCGTTGATATGTTGAAGATTTTTAAGGAGAACAGACGACGAAACTATGAATTTCATGACTAGGTGTCTAAGGCGTTAGTATTTGAAATATAGGGACAAAAGTAGCAAAAAAAGCCGACAGCCTGTGTATGTTCTTTGAGAACCTTTCGGCCATAAATAGCAGTTGTAAAGAGTGAAAGGGCGAATGAATGAAAGAGCGCAAAATAGCTTGCGTTAGCTGTTCGCACTTTCACTCATTCAATCTTTCGCTCTTTAAATATGGAAGCTGAAATTGTCAATCGTGTAGCCAATAGTGGCCTGATTACCCTCGATCTGGAAGAGTATTATCATGCTGGTGATCGGGTTGTGTATGATCTGAAGGATAACCTCTATATGGGACTGATTCTGAAAGAGAAAGACTTTCGGGCTTTTCTGAAAGAACATGACTGGAGCCAATACACTGGTAAGAACGTAGCGATCACCTGTACCGAAGATGCCATCGTACCAACCTGGGCTTATATGTTGCTCACACTTCAGCTCCAGCCCTATGCCAATAGCATCGTATTTGGTACGTTAACAGATCTGGAAGAGAAGCTTTATTTCGATGCCATCGCCCGGATCAACCCCGACAATTATCGCGACGTTCGGGTGGTGGTGAAAGGTTGCTCGAAAGTGCCCGTTCCGACGGCGGCTTACGTTGAACTGACCCGCGTACTACGTCCGGTTGTGCAAAGTCTGCTTTTTGGTGAGCCCTGTAGTACGGTGCCGCTTTACAAACGCCCGAAAGGATAAACGTTTAGTTAATGTAATACATGTGATGATCACGGATTCGTGCTTCTACGCCTGTAGAAGCACTTTTTTTATGCCTTTTAAACGAGGAAAGAACCAATTGTAGAAGCGAAGTGATTAATATCAGCGACATTCAACATATTTGTTTTTTTCGTTACAATCCCATTGTTTATTGCTCCCTATATGCAACTCGAAATCAAAGACCTTTCTAAAACGTATTCCAACGGCGTTCGGGCCTTAAAAGGCATTACTCTCACTATTCCACAAGGTATGTTTGGCCTGCTTGGGCCAAATGGTGCCGGTAAATCGTCACTCATGCGCACCATTGCTACGTTACAGGAAGCCGATAGCGGAAGCGTCCGCCTGACGGGTTTGCCCGATGGCGATCTGGACGTATTGAACCAGAAAGACGCGCTACGTCGGGTTCTGGGATATCTGCCGCAGGAGTTTGGCGTATATCCGCGCGTAACGGCCGAAGCTATGCTCGATCATATTGCGTCGCTTAAGGGAATTGCCAATAGCCGGGAACGTAACGAACTGGTGCAGGGACTTTTGCAGAAAGTGAATCTATATGAGGTGCGTAAGAAAAATCTGGGTACGTATTCGGGCGGTATGAAACAACGCTTCGGCATTGCACAGGCACTTTTAGGAAATCCGCGACTGATTATCGTTGATGAACCTACGGCTGGCCTTGATCCGGCTGAGCGAAACCGCTTTCATAACCTGCTTTCCGAAATCGGTGAAAACACTATCGTGATTTTATCGACACACATCGTTGAGGACGTAACGAATCTGTGTTCCGACATGGCCATTATCTGTCTGGGCGACGTAGTGGCAACCGGAAATCCGAATGATTTAGTGAAAGACCTGAACGGAAAAATCTGGCAGAAATCTGTCGAGAAATCAGAGATTGATACGTATCGCCAGAAACACCGCATCATTTCTACCCAGTTGAAAGCCGGTAAAACTCGTCTGCACGCCTACAGCGACGAACCTTTGGCTGGTTTTGAACCAGTAGCTCCTGATCTGGAGGATGTGTATTTCGCGAAGATTTCAGAGAAAATGGAATTAACCACTGTGTAACTGTCGATAGCCATGTTTGGAGAAATTTTCAAGTTCGAACTTGCGTATCGTCTTAAACGACCTGCTACGTATCTGTACGCGCTGATTCTGTTTCTGTTTACGTTTCTATTTGTCATCTACGGAAACGGCCCGGCGTCGGAAAAAACGAATGTAAACTCGCCGTATGCAGTCAGCCAGTTTGTAGTTATACTGACCATTTTCGGGATGCTGATCGCATCGGCAATTATGGGCGTGCCGATTTATCGCGATATCGAGCACAATACCAAAAACTACTTTTTCAGCTTTCCAATAACCGAAAAAGGCTACGTTCTGGGCCGATACTGGGGCTCGTTTGTCATACTACTGGGTGTGATGGCGGTGGGTATGCTGGGAATTGTAATCGGTTCGTTGCTAGGGCCCGTTTTCAATCTGGCTAACAATTCAGAACGATTCGGCCCGCTGCGATTTAAAGATTATGCTTACCCGTTTCTGCTGTTTGTGGTACCGAACATGTTTCTGGTTGGCAGTATTTTCTTTGCGCTGGTCGCGTTTTCGAGGCAGGTATTTACAACCTATGCAGGTAGTATTCTGCTGTTCATAGCCTATCTGCTCGGCACAACATTGTCGCAGGATTTAGAGAATAAGCATCTTGTCAATCTGCTTGATCCGTTTGGCTCTTACGCCTATGATGCCGCTACCAAATACTGGTCGCCAGTGGAGCAGAATACGTTGTTGCCAACTTTAGAAGGTGATTTGCTTACCAACCGACTCATCTGGTTTGGCGTTGGCTTAGTTGTGTTCTTGCTGACTGTACTACGTTTCAATTTTACCCGCTTTCTGGCTATTAAGCTGGGCGGCTCGTTACGAAAAAAAGCCAAAGGTGGAGCTGTTGTTGAAAAGGCTCCGGCACTGTCGAGTTTGCCGAGACCAACGCCTTTGTTTCAGACCAGTACGTATGTCCGGCAAATGTTTCGTCAGGCGCGGCTGGAGTTTGGGAATATCGTTCGCGATCCGTATTTCATTGCCATTTTGCTTGGCGCTGTTCTGTTTCTGTTTCTGGATGGCTGGTTTGGTGCACAGATTTATGGAACACCTTCGTTGCCAACCACCTACGCCATGCTGGAGGCACGTAACGGTACCTTCTTTTTATTCGTATTGATCGTCATTATTTTCTATACTGGCGAAGTCGTTCACCGCGACAAAACTGTTCATTACGATACCATTGCCGACGCTCTGCCCGTGCCAGATTGGATGAATTACGGCGCTAAGTTGCTGTCGATGATTTATATCTGTCTCTTGATTTGCACGCTTATCATCGTATCGGGAGTGCTGAACCAGACCGTAAAAGGGTATTTCAACTACGAATTTTCGCTGTACTTACGCGACGTTTACGGTATTGCGTTTACCCAATATTTTCAGTTGGTGATGCTGTCGTTTTTCGTGCATACGATGGTGAATCAGAAGTTTGTGGGGCATATTGTTACGTTGGCGGTGTACATTGTTATTTGGGCAATTCCGCAGTTTGCCGAGTTCAATTACCGGCTGGCTATTCCATTTTCGGGCGGTAGCGTTCAGATTTCCGATATGAACGGGTTTGGGCATTATCTGGCTTCACTGGCGTCGTTCCGGCTTTACTGGTATGCGTTTGGCGGAATTTTATTGCTGCTGGCACTTTGGTTCTGGAATCGGGGTGCCGATACGGGTTTCAAAGCGCGTTGGCAACTGGCTCAGCAACGTATCAGTCGGGGGTCAATGGTACTATTCGCATTGTTGCTGGTTGCGTTTGTGAGTATGGGCGCGTGGATTTATACGAACGTAAGCGTAAAAAATCGCTATTATTCGGCCGACGAACAGCGCGAACTACAGGCCGATTATGAGAAAACTTACCGTAAATACGCCAATATTCTCCAGCCTAAAATCACAAGCGCGAAACTGAACGTCGACGTTTTTCCGGACGAGTTTAAAGCACAGGCCAATGGTACGTTCATGATTGTCAATAAAGGAGATAAATCAATCGATTCGTTGCATCTAAGTCTGCCAACCGACGATTTCCATCGGCAATTAAGGAAGTTCCTGATCAACGGTACGTCGCCAAAACTCGTTCTGAACGACACAAAGTACGGTTACTACATTTACCGATTACCTAAAACCTTAAGCCCCGGCGACTCCGCGCGGATGGAAATAGACGTGATAGGGCAATACGTTGGCTTCTCGAATGCTGGCGATGGTCGGGGCATAGTATCGAATGGGACGTTTTTTAACATCGGTATTTTTCCCAGCTTTGGCTATAATTCTGAAGCCGAGCTTAGCAGCGACAAATACCGTAAAAAATACGGTTTGCCGATTAAGGAATGGTCGTTGCCGAAACAGGATGACAAAAACGGTCTGCGCGATTTTCTCTTCACCGACGATGCCGACTGGGTTACGTTCGAAGGTACTATTTCGACCACTCCCGACCAGACGGCCATTATGCCCGGACAGCTTCTGAAAACCTGGACAGGTACCGGAACCGATGGTAAACCGCGTAAATACTTTCAATACAAACTGCCCGGTTTCTCCGATTACTTTTTTAGCATGTGTTCGGCAAAGTATGGCGTCAAACGAGATACATGGACTGGCCCGAATGGGCAAAAGGTGGCGCTGGAAGTGTATCATCACCCCGGCCACGACCGTAATACTGATCGCTTTCTGGCGAGCATGAAAGCGTCGCTGAGTTATTACACCAAAAATTATGCGCCCTATCCGTACCCGGTGCTACGTGTGCTGGAGTTTCCGCGTTACGCTTCGTTCGCTCAGTCGTTTCCGACCACGGTACCTTATTCGGAAGATTTCGGTTGGATCGGTGATTTCCGTGATCCGAACAAAACCGATTATGCGTACTACGTAACAGCGCACGAAGTAGCGCACCAGTGGTGGGGGCATCAGATTATGCCAAGCCGGACGCGCGGAGCCAATCAGATTTCGGAGACAATGGCTGAGTATTCGGCGCTTATGGTAATGAAGCAGCGATATAGTGTAGACGCCATGCCTAAGTTCTTGAAATACAGTCTTGACAGATATTTAGGCGGGCGGGCCTTCGAAGATAAATTTGAAGCGACAATGATTGATAATGACACCCGCTCGTATGTCTGGTATCAGAAAGGATCGATGCTGATGTATGCATTGCAGGATTACATTGGCGAAGACCGGGTGAATCAGGCCATGAAGGACTACATGAAAGCCGCTCGTTTCCGACAGAATGCCCCTTTCACTACGTCGCTCGAATGGTACGGTTTTCTGAAAGCGGCAACGCCCGATTCGTTGAAAGGCTGGCTGGCGGATAATTTTGAGAAACTAACGCTCTACGACAACCGCATCACCAAAGCCGAAGCCAAGTCGGTGGGCAATGGTCAGTACAAGGTGAAGCTTTACGTTCGGTCGGCTACGGAATATTACGACAAGGCTGGAAAGGAGATTTCGAAAGGTAAAACCCCCGTTATTGTCGATATTGCGGTATTGACCGACGATACTAAAAATAAAGACCGGCTAACCCTTAAAGTGCCGTTGTTTATGCAGAAACGCAGTCTAACTCCCGGCGAACACGTAATAGAAGTAACCGTAAAAGGCAAACCCGTAAAAGCGGGCATCGACCCCTATAACAAACTAATTGACCGCGTTTCTGATGATAACATAGTAAACGTCGATATGCCGTAAACAGAGCCTATACGTCTACATAGTAAAACCGCTCGTTACTGGAAACCGGTAGCGGGCGGTTTGTGTAATAGTAATATTACTACGTATTTTGAACAAAAACTCTGCGAAAAATAAATGCTACGTTCGCTCGAAATCCGCAACTACCGAAATCTGCGTTACCTGACTATTGAAAAGTTAGGTAGAGTGAATTTGCTGGTAGGAAAGAATAATACGGGAAAAACGTCAGTGTTGGAGGCAATGGCTATTTATGCTTCTACATTTAGTGAAGGAGTAACCATAAAATCTCTGTTGCAACGCCGAGGAGAATTTACGTCGATAAATTCTCTGAGAGATAGTGTGAAATCAGACGGAACTAATGCACTCACAGCTATAAGTTCCTTGTTTACAGATTACACGCCTAGCTATTTTTCTTCTAATTATCAGAAATCAGATATTTATGTAGGCGAAAATAGTAAAGAATCTCTGAGGTCATTATTTATTGGGATACGCCAATCTTATCAAATATTAAGAAAAGACGAATCTGGGCGAGAAATAATTGAATACATTATTGCAGAGAAGGAGGAGGATATTGGACCAAGAGAATTCAGGTACGAACTAGTTTTTGACAGAAATCACTCTATTTTAACTAGAGTTTCTCTGGCTGGAGATTCTGTATTTAAAGAAGCGCTTCGTCGAGCTGATGGTGAGCCTGAGTTATTTCAGTATATCGATTCAAGAAATCAAACTCAGCAACCTATTGACTATTTATATGGAAAAATAGCTTTAACTGATAACGAAGAAATAATTGTTGATGCACTAAAAATTATTGAACCTAAAATTGAGCGTTTTAGCCTTATAGAAGAAAATCGCCTAATAATTAGACTTGCTGGTAATAAGATAAGAAATCTTTCAAGTATGGGTGACGGAGTTAGTCGAATATTTTCGATCATTTTGTCTATGGTAAATTGCGAAAAAAGTTACCTTCTCATTGATGAATTTGAAAATGGATTACATTATTCTGTGCAGGAGAAACTTTGGGAGGTTATTTTTTTCTTAGCTGGGAAGCTTAATATTCAGGTTTTTGCTACGACGCATAGTAATGATACAATCAAAGCTTTTGGTGAAGTCGCAAATGCTAATGGTGAGTACAGCGATGCTCAATTAATTCAACTTAGAAATAGTAAAGGGGAAATTTCGGCAGTTCTTTTTAACGCACAGGATGTTGAAATTGCTATGGAAACTGACTATCTCGATTTACGCTAATTTATGCCAGACAAACTTTTATTGGTTGAAGGTAAGTTCGATAGATATTTTATTGAAGAAGTAATTAAGCAAAATCCAGATGCTGTCCCGAAACTTGCAATCGAACCATTCAAAAAAGAGGCTGAAGAAGGCATTACCGCGTTATTAAAAAGCTTACCGATAACGATTAGAGCGATCGTGCCAGAGAACATCCTTGGTGTTGTTGTCGATGCGGATATCCATATGGCTGGCCGTTGGCAACGGATTCGTCAGATTTTAACGGAGGCAGGTTATGAAAATCTCCCTGATAGCTTCCCAAATGGTTTAATTATACCTGCGAATGATGTTTTGCCACGCTTTGGCCTGTGGATTATGCCTGATAATCACGAAGAAGGTATTATTGAGAGCTTTATTCGACAGTTAATTCATGAACATGATAAACTGCAACCTGAAGTTGATTTTGCTCTCAACTCTCTGAAAGCACAAGAATTACAGTTATTTACGGATGTTCACCGCCCTAAAGCTTTTATTCGAACTTGGTTGGCTTGGCAGGAAAAACCTGAAATTTCATTTGGCGTTGCCGTTTCCAAAAGAGTTTTAACAACAGATTCCGAACTCTGCCAACGTTTCGTGAACTGGTTGACTTTATTGTTCAATCCTCAATAACCATGCTCGATTTCCGCCTGAATGTTTTTTATACCGTTGCCAAACGACTGAGCTTTACGAAAGCGGCTGCCGAACTGTTTGTAACACAACCTGCCGTAACGAAACACATTCAGGAACTGGAGCATCATTTTGGTACTGCACTTTTTGATCGTCGGGGTAACCAGATTAGTCTAACAGTGGCTGGTAATACGTTGCTACGTCACGCCGAAACCATAATGGGGACGTATCGCCAGCTTGAGTTCGATATGAATGCGCTTAAAGGGGAGTCGCGTGGTGCGTTGCGGGTGGGGGCGAGTTCAACCGTAGCGCAGTACGTGATTCCACCCGTTTTGGCGCGGTTTCATGAGCAGTCGGCCGACGTATCGATTTCGTTACTGAGTGGTAATACCGAACAGATTGAACAGCAATTGCTAAACAATGATATTGATTTAGGATTGGTTGAAGGCCGAACACATCACAGCGATATCCGGTATACGTCGTTTGTGAAAGATGAATTGGTACTCATCTGCCGCGCCGATCATCCACTCGCTGGGCGGGATGAGATTACGCTGGATGAATTAAAAACCGTTCCAATCGTGCTCCGTGAACGAGGGTCGGGTTCGCTGGAAGTCGTTGAACACGCGCTACGTGGTGTAGGTCTTCGACTTACTGAACTTACTATCGAAATGCAGTTGGGTAGTACGGAAAGTATTAAATCATATCTGAGCAGCTCGCGCTGTATGGCGTTTGTGTCGGTTTTTGCCGTACAACATGAACTACAGGCGGGCAGTCTGAAAATACTCGATGTGCAGGGACTAACTATAGAGCGAGATTTTTATTCGATTCAGTTACAGGGTGTTCGCGAAGGATTAGCTGATACGTTCATGCGCTTCGCCCGACAACATTATAAACAGCAGGGGGCGTAGGCCGGAGAGTTGATACCCCACACGCTACCTCGTGCACCCGTAGTCAGATTGCGGTTAGCCGCTTCGTTTTTCGTATTTTTATCGTTCAGAAATCAAATCATCATGCAAACGTCTGCTGTCATTACGTTATGGGTTGGTTTAGCACTAACCTCTTTATCGGTTCAGGCACAAAACCGCCCAGCCAAATCCAATAAACCCACCGTTCAACTCCCCGAATTTTCGATTCCCCAGATTGAAGTAGAAAGTCATATCCGTTTTTTAGCTTCCGACGAATTGCAGGGCCGCCGAACGGGTGAGCCCGGCAACTGGACTGCCGCTCGTTATATCGCTGAACAATTTCGACTGCTTGGCTTGAAACCGGCCGTTACAACCGACGGGAAAACCGATTACTTTCAATACGTAGCACTAGAGAAAGTGAAAGCGGCTACGGCTGCTACGTTGTTGGTTGGTAAAGACACGTTGAAATTAGGCAAAGAACTGGTCGTAATGGCGGGTGCTCCCACCGACGTATCGGGCGAAGTTATTTACGTTGGTTATGGCCTGAACGATGCCGAAGACGGCTACAATGGGCGTGATGTGAAAGGACGTATCGTTATTGCGCAGGGCGGTTCGCCGGAAGCAAAAGGGCCGGGCGAAATTTTTCGGGCATCGGCAGAAAAACGTAAACTGGCTACCGAAAAAGGCGCGGCTGCACTGATCGAACTTTACAGCGAATCAATTCCTTGGGGACTGGTGAATCAGTATTTTACCCGCGAACAGGTGTCGCTGGTGCCGGGAAACGGACGTAACAAACCTGTTACGCATCTCTGGCTCAACAATGCCAACAACCAGTACAAGCAATTAAAAGAAGCTGGCCAAACCATTACGTTACGTACCTCAGGCCGACCCACTACGTCGATAACGTCGGCCAACGTAGCGGGTATTATTGAAGGTACTGACCCAAAACTGAAAGATGAATACGTAGTGCTTTCGGCCCATTTCGACCACGTAGGCGTTGGCAAGCAGGGTGGTAGCGCATATCAGCCTTCCGACAGTATTTTTAATGGTGCACGCGACAATGCAATCGGTACGGTAGCCGTGCTGGAAGCCGCTAAAGTTCTATCGATTCAGAAACCGAAACGTTCGGTGCTGGTTCTGGCGCTGACGGGTGAGGAAGTGGGTCTGCTGGGCAGTCGTTATTATGCCGAACATCCGTTGATTCCATTAAAGCAAACCATTTTTGACCTCAATACCGATGGGGCTGGCTATAGCGATACAACGCTTATATCGGTTATTGGCTTGGATCGTACGGGTGCCAGAGCCGAAATTGAAGCGGGAGCCAAAGCATTTGGCCTAAGTGTATTGGCCGACCCTGCGCCCGAACAAGGCCTGTTCGACCGGTCCGATAATGTCAACTTTGCGGCTAAAGGTATTCCGGCACCAGATTTTGCACCGGGCTTCAAAACGTTCGATGCTGAAATCGCTAAATACTACCATCAGGCCGCTGATAATCCTGAAACGTTGAATTTCAGCTATGTACGGCGATTCTGCCAGGCTTATGCGCACACGGCCCGTCTAGTCGCCAATCGGGCTACTCGCCCACAGTGGTCGGCTGGCGATAAATACGAAGCGGCTGGAAAAGCTCTATACGGACAGCAGTAAAGTTTCTTGAATCGTGCTTTTATCAAAATAGACAACCGATCAACCGCAATACAAACCGTCTGAACGTGTCGGCAAACTAAATCGGTTTCTCCGGCGTTTACTGACTATCAACAATACTTTGATATGCTACTCAAATATCTGTTTATCATCACGCTGATTATTTTGTTTGTACCACCCGTGCGTCGATTTGTGTTTTACATGCTGGTTGGTCGGCAATTGGTAAAAGATCAAAAACGTAACGGCGACGTTCGTTCAGGGAGTCGGGAAGGCGAAATTCGGGTAGATAATCGCCCGCAAAATGGTGGCAATACACGCTATAAGGGTGGTGAGTATGTTGATTATGAGGAAGTCAAATAGATTTTTCTGAGCTATATAGTAAAAAGGGCCGTCTGACAGACGGCCCTTTTTAATTCTGGGTGGTTTCGACTTCCCGCTTATATTTTACGGCTAATCCAGTCATTACGTAGCCGTTATCACTCATCGACGTGTAATATTTATATTTCACGGCAATCAGCGCATCGGCACCTATTTTTTTCGCTTGTGTGGTAAGCCGGGCCAGCATCAGCTCTTTCTGTTGCGCATCATTTCCACGGCTGAGCATACGCTGGTTCTCTTTGTCTAACTGCCGACTATCGAGTGCTACGTCTCCTTTTACTTCCAGATCCTGAAGCGGCTCAAACGGGCGGTCGGGACGTTGATTGTCATAAAATACCTCAACCGGGTAATTTCGATGATTCCGAAGGTAAACTACAGGTTGAAAACAGCTCTGTAAGCTACCTGCAACTATTAGAGCCAGGATAACTATTTTTTTATAATTCATTGGTCAGCCTTCATCGTTAGTAGATCAGCCACTACTTTGGGGTAATGCTCGTGTTCAAGAACCTGTACGCTACGTGCTACGTCGTCGGGCGTATCAGTGGGAGATACCGGACAAGTTGCCTGAAAAATAACCTGCCCTTCGTCGTAACGCTCGTTCACGTAGTGAATGGTAATGCCGGATTCTGTTTCGCCAGCCGCTACAACGGCTTCATGAACGTAGTGCCCATACATTCCTTTGCCACCAAATTTTGGCAAAAGTGCCGGATGAATATTGACAATTTTATTCGGAAACGCACGTACCAGTTCGGTGGGCATTAGCCACATAAATCCGGCCAGCACAATCAAATCAACGTTTTGATTCAAAAGAAGTTGTGTAATCTGATTTGTGTCGTAAAAAGTTGTTCGGTCGAACAGCAGAACTGGGATGTGCAACCGGCGGGCCCGTTCGATAACACCCGCCTTCGGATTATTCGATAGAATAAGTGCTACGTCGACTTCAGCGTTTTCAGAAAAATAAGCCGCGATTTTTTCCGCATTTGAACCAGAACCCGAAGCAAACAGAACGATACGTTTCAAGGCCAGAATAATAAATAATGGATAATGAAGAATGTGCAATAAGCATTGCTCGTGTAAAATTATCCATTATTCATTATCCATTGTTCTTTCGCATCGCGATACTGGACTTTTGCCTATTTTTGTGGATACTCGCCTGAATACGATGCTGGCAACCAACAAACTCACATTCGAATATAGTTCTGCGAAACAGTTCACGTTTCCCGACGTTCGCTGCGACAACCGCGAAGCACTTCTGATTTTAGGAAGCTCTGGCAGAGGAAAAACGACTTTTCTGCATTTACTGGCCTTGCTGCTGAAACCCAAAAGCGGTTCCGTGATCATTGATCAGACCGATCTGACAAAACTCAGCGTGGCCGAAACAGCCGCTTTTCGGGCCAAACACGTTGGTATTATTTATCAGAAACCACACTTTGTCAGCTCGCTGTCAGTACTTGATAATTTGTTGATGGCGAATTATTTAGCGGGTAAACCACAGGATAAAAGCCGGGCTAGTGAACTGGCTGGGCAATTAGGTTTTGGTGATCATCTCAACAAGAAAACAAACCAGCTTAGTCAGGGTGAGCAGCAGCGGGTGAGTATTGCCCGTGCGGTGATGAATCAGCCCGGCGTTATTCTGGCCGATGAACCAACGTCGAGCCTCGACGATGAAAATACAACCCGTGTCGTGAAACTTCTTCGCGAACAGTCGGAGCAAATTGGCGCCAGCCTGATTGTGGTTACCCACGACCAACGGTTGAAAGACGTATTTCAGAATCGGGTCGAATTATAACGTAACACTCATCAAACAATTATGCGCAGACTTCTGCTCCTCTTTATACTGCTACCCGTACTGACCGTAGCACAGAATCGGAAGAAAAAGGATTATCTGGTTACGCTCAACACCGATTTCGGGCCAATGCGACTGGTGCTGTACGACCAGACACCAAAACATAAGGAAAACTTTATCAAGCTCGTCGGTCAGAAATACTACGACAGCCTCCTTTTTCATCGTATTATTCCCTTATTTATGGTGCAGGGTGGTGATCCGAAATCGAAAAATGCGAAAGACGGTGAGCCGCTTGGCAATGGGGATATAGGTTATAAAGTACCCGCTGAAATTACGCCTACGCTTTTCCATAAGAAAGGCTCTTTGGCCGCTGCCCGCGATAACAATCCGGAAAAAGCGTCGAGTGGTTGCCAGTTTTATATTGTGCAGGGACGAACCTGGTCCGATAGTGAATTGCAAACCCAGATTGACCGGGCTAAAGCCAGAGGTGCTGGCGAACGTGTATTTACGGAGGAGCAAAAGCAGACCTATAAAACGCTGGGCGGAGCGCCACACCTGGATGGGAGTTATACCGTTTTTGGCGAGGTAATTGATGGTCTTGCCATTGTCGATAGCATTGCCAAACAGCCACGTAACGAAATGGACCGGCCCTTGAAAAATGTTCGGATGAGCATGACCGGCGATTGGATTAAGAAAAAGAAAATCACGAAACAATATAAGTATCAGTATTCAAAGTGAGGAGCGCGTATTAGGAGCCATCCGGTTTTCGTTTTTATTAGCAAATCTCCTAATACTCACTCCTCACTCCTAATACTCACTTACTTCTCGCTTATGAAAAAACGCATCCTTATTACAGGTGCCAATGGGTTATTGGGGCAAAAACTGGTTCACCTGCTCACTAAACAATCGAATGTAGAGCTAATCGCTACGGCGCGTGGTGAAAACCGTCTGCCTTATACCGAAGGATACTCGTATCGGTCGATGGATATTACCAATAAACAACAGGTGCTGGACATAATAGGCGAGGTGAATCCTGACGTAGTTATCCACGGTGCCGCTATGACCGATGTAGATAAGTGTGAACTTCAGAAGGAAACCTGCTGGGCACAGAATGTTTACGCGGTTGAATACATCGTTGAAGCCTGCCGAAATACGAATGCCTTTATGGTACACGTATCAACCGACTTTATTTTCGACGGCACGGCTGGTCCTTATGACGAAACTGCCGAACCTAATCCAATCAGCTTTTATGGCTGGAGCAAACAGGCGGGCGAAGCAGCAGTACAGCATTCCGATATAAAATGGGCCATTGCTCGCACGATGCTCGTTTACGGTATTGCACATGACATGAGCCGGAGCAATATTATTCTGTGGGTGAAAAAATCGCTCGAAGACGGCAAGAATATTAAAGTCGTTACCGACCAATGGCGTAGCCCAACGCTGGCCGAAGATCTGGCGGTTGGTTGCTATCTGATTGCCGACAAAGAAGCCAAAGGTATTTTCAATATATCAGGGAAAGAAGTGTTGACACCTTACGAAATGGCGATCAAAACGGCGGACTATTTTAGCCTTGACAAGTCGCTTATTGCGCAGGCCGATGCGTCGAACTTTACGCAGGTTGCCCGTCGCCCTCCGCGTACAGGATTCATTCTCGACAAATCTCGCACCGTGCTGGGTTACGATCCGCATACGTTCGATGAAGGAATTGCCGTGCTGGCAAGTCAGCTTAAGCCGCAGACGGTATGAGTCAGGTGAAAATTTACGGCGTGCGTGAACAGTTATTACCAATTCGGGAGCAACTTTCAGACGTGATCCATTCCTGCGTTGTTGATGCGCTTCAATTTCCAGCGAACAAACGCGCGCACCGTTTTTTCTACCTCGATTCTGATGATTTTTTCCGGCCTGCCACGGCTTCTGAACGCTACGTTATTCTGGAGTTTATCATGATGGAGGGACGTAGCGTTGACACGAAGAAAAAGCTGATTCACCTTTTATATGAACGTATTGGTGCCGCGCTGAATCTGGCTGTAACCGATCTTGAGATTTGTATTCTGGAGAGCCCGGCCCATAATTGGGGTTTTCGGGGCATGACGGGTGACGAAATTACGCTGAACTACAAAATCAACGTCTGATACGTATGATTCTGCATCTGAAAGTAAAACCCGGTAGCAAAATCGACCGCTTGTTTTACGATGCTTCCGGTTTGCTCAATGCGAAAATCAAAGCGCCAGCGCAGGATGGCAAAGCGAATGCGTATCTGGTTGATTTTCTGGCAAAACAACTGGGAATTCCTAAATCGAACGTAACGATTGTAGCGGGTTTTACCAATCCGCACAAACGTATTGAAATCGACGTAGCACTGGAAAGCTACGAGCAGTTTATTAAAAAGCTAGAAAATGAAACGGCCTGAGAATCTCAGGCCGTTTCATTTTATTTCACCAGATCACGTAGAGCGGTTTCGTCGCGAAAGCCAATTTCGCGGGCCTTTAGCTTGCCATCCCGGAATACCAAAATTGTTGGTAGTTCATCGACCTGATACGCTTGTAGAAGTGGTTTTTCTGTGTCGGCATTCAATTTCACAATCGTAACCTTTCCGGCTAATTCAGTCGAAAGTTTTTCAATAACAGGTGCCATTTTCTTGCAGGGAACGCACCACGAAGCATATACATCGACAAGCACTACCGGTTGCGCCTTGATTAACTGATCGAAGCGAGTAGTAGTCCATTGGGGCTGGTCTTTCGACGGGGTTACACCTTCGACGGGCATCATTCGTGACGACCATTTCAGGTAACCGCCTTTCAAATCGCGCACATCGGTATAACCTAATTCTGTTAACTTGTCGAAAGCTCGTTTGCTACGTCCTCCCGATAAACAATAAACATATACAGGCTTTGTTTTGTCGAGTTGGCCAAGCGCCCGACTAAAATCGTCCCGTTGCGAATTGATGTTTACCGCACCGGGTAAATGGCCTTCGGCAAACTCGGTAGGCGTTCTTACATCAATTAATTGTGCTTGCGGATTTTGCTTCAACAACGTAGCAAACGTATCGACCGAAACGGTTTGCGCACGTACCAACTGACAAAGAAATAAGAGAGGCAGAATGTATTTCATACAGATTGATTTATTAGCCAATAGGAACAAAACGAGCACTTCTACAGTAAAAGTGCTCGTTTTTATAAGGATTCAGACTATATAAGCCGGATTAGTTTTCTAAATGGAGATTACTAAACCGCATCTACTGGTTCTTCTACTTTTGTTGCGGCTTCCCGACGGGGTATGTAATGCCGGAAAAAGCTGCTGATTTTCATTTGCAACACGCCAAAAACAGCTTCTTTGAAAATCTTCGACGACATTTTCGAGACGCCTTTCGTACGGTCGGTGAAAATAATAGGTACTTCACGGATGCGGAAACCGTATTTCCAGCACGTAAATTTCATCTCAATCTGAAACGCGTAGCCGACAAACCGAATCGGATTGTGCAGAATAATTTCCAGTACTTCGGCCCGGTAGCAGACAAAACCTGCTGTTGGGTCCATTACGGGCATACCGGTCACAAACCGGACGTAGACACCCGCGAAATACGACATCAGCACGCGCCCCATTGGCCAGTTCACTACGTTGACGCCCCGTATGTAGCGCGAGCCAACTGCTACGTCGGCACGATCGGGGCCTGTGTTGGCGCAGGCGTTATAGAGTTTTATAAGGTCTTCAGGATTGTGCGAAAAATCGGCGTCCATTTCGAACAGATACTGATACCCGCGCGACAATGCCCATTTGAAACCGTCGATATAGGCCGTTCCTAAACCGAGTTTACCACGTCGTTCGAGGAGGTGAAGCCGACAAAACGAACCCAACGGCGGAAATTCAGTTTGTAAATCGCGAACGCGCTGCGCCGTTCCGTCGGGCGAGCCGTCGTCGACAATGAGAACATCAAAAGGTTCAGGCAAACTAAAAACCTTTCGAATAATCGCTTCGATATTCTCAATTTCGTTGTAGGTCGGAATAACGACTAAGCGCTCTTTCACTGGCTAATGAGTAAGTTTTGGGGAGTTATTCATACAACACAGAATTACTCCTTTTTTGTACAAAATAATCATTAAAAATTGTTAATCAACGCGCTACGATCCTAATTCGTTAGCTAGTTTGCGGGCCTTGCCAATACAGTCGGACAACGACACACCGCCATACCAGTTAGCACACACAAACAGACGGTCGGATTCGACGGCTTTGATTGGTTCTTTCACGGCAACAATGGCCGAATCATACTGCGGAATCGCTTTTTCCCATCGCTGAATGGCCCTGAACGTTGGATTTTTCGTTTTAACGCCAAAACTAGTTTCCAATTCGCGCTGAACGTTTTCTATCAGTACGTCGTCGGGCAGTCGGGCGTTGCTGGCACCAGCACTACCACCAACCATGGTTGTCAGAAGCACCTCATCGTCGGGGCAACGTCCGTCGAAAACCGAACTGCTCCAGATATGACCGCTCGTAAACTGATGTTCGGTCTGTGGATTGAGTCCGCCGAAGCCATCGAGCGGGTGCGTTACGTCGCTACGTTTAAACGCCGAGTGAACCGCCGTCATGGGCGGATAGCTAATCTGACGTAGCGTGTGGGCAAATTTCGGGTAAGACGTAGCAACCAGTTTTGCGGCTGCTTCGGTACTTGTAGACAAGACTAACGTATCGACTTCGTAGTTACCCGACGTAGTAATGACCTGCCAACCCTGCGCTGTTTTTTCGATATTGTTAACCGACGTATTAAGCGATAAATTGGTTAGCTTTTCGGCCAGCGCATCCGGAAGCATTTGCATTCCATCCTTAAAACTAAATGATTGCCGACGCTCTCCCGCCGATTGATTCTTGATAAATCCTTTCAGTACCGAGCCAAATTCTTTTTCGTATTGCAGCAACGACGGAAACGTTTCTGAAACGAGCAGATTTTCCGGGCTTCCGGCGTAAATACCCGCCACAAATGGGCCTAACGAATAATCGACCAGCTCGCCAGAAAATCGACGGCGGAAAAACTGCGCCAGCGTTTCGCCGGGGGGCGACGTAGTGCGGTTGTTACGTTCCCGAAAAATAGCCAGCTTAGTCGACCAGCTAAAAAAGTTGCCGAATAGCAACGATAAAGGCCCGGAAGGAAGTTTTCGATATGCACCGTTCCGAAAAATGTAACGGGCTTTGCTCACCGGATTGCTAAATGTCAGTTTAGGTGTCAGGCCAAGTTCATCGAGCCATAACAGCAATTTACTGTCGCCCAGTAGTGAATTTGGTCCTAGTTCGCGTAAGTAACGATTGCCGTTTGCTCCCGTTTCCCAGCGCGATTTCATGTAACCGCCGGGCTGGCTATCCGCTTCCCAGATATGGTAGTCAATACCTCGTTTTTGCAGCTCATAAGCCACCGTAAGCCCCGAAATTCCTGCGCCAATAATGCCTACAGTCATTTCTTTTCGGTTTTTTGAGGTGTTTTTTTCGTATCGATCCGGCGTTCAAGATTTTTGGTAATCTGCTTATAAATAGCTTCCATTTCTTTCGGGTGGGTTGAATAATAGTTGTAGCTTTTCCGATAAGCCGCCGTGTCGACCTGCATTTTCTTGAAAAGCTTCGTCTCCAAGTATTTATACACAATATTCGACGAATCGATCGCTGCCAGACTCATCCGGCTCACTTGTGCTTCGGTCAAGTGTATTTCGGTCAAAATAGCGACCATCTTGTCCTCAGGAATCAGGTTATCCGGGCGAGCGTCTTCCAGGTTTGTGCAGCCAGTGACCAAACCGACAATCAGCAATAGATTCCGTAAATCAGCTATATAACGATTCCGATGCATACGTTTAAATGATAGCTTTGTAAGGTTAACTCACCCGACAAAGTTCGGGATTGGCTGTTAAAATAGTATAACGACTGTTTCGCATGGATGATTTCCTGGCTAAGCTTCATAACTTCGATATTCGCATCCGAAAGGCGGTGAATTCGCAGATGCGTGGCAGTTTTCGGTCGGTTTTTAAAGGAACAGGACTGGAATTTAGCGATTTGCGGACGTATCAATATGGCGACGACGTGCGGGCTATCGACTGGAACGTGTCATCGAAAGGCCACGGTACGTTCGTAAAAGTGTTTCGGGAAGAGAAAGATCAGACCGTTTTTTTTATGGTCGATGTGAGTGCGTCGCAACAGGTTGGGCCGCGCCACCGCGATAAGCTCGAAGCTACTAAAGAAGTTTGCGGAGTACTCGCATTATCGGCCATTCGGGAAGCGAGTCACGTTGGTTTGTATTGTTTTTCGGACCAGAAAGAACGGTACCTTAAACCCGCTAACGGGCTCAAAACGGGCTATCAGCTGATTATGAGCTTATATAAACTCCAGCCCGAATCGCGCCGAACCCGATTGGGTGAAGCCATTCTGTTTACACTCAACCGGTTAAAACGACGTAGCGTTGTGATGTTGCTTTCTGATTTTATCGACGTTAGTTATGAACATAATCTGAAAGCACTAGCGAAGAAACACGATCTGGTCGTTATTCATCTGTATGACCAGCGCGAGGTAAATCTGCCCAAACTGGGTATTATTCCGGTTCATGATACCGAAACCGGACGTACTGTTTGGGCCAATACGTCGTCGGCTTCCTTTCGGAAAGAACTGCACGATACGTTCCGGCAGAATCAGGTTCGGCTCGAACGACTTTGTCGGCAGTACGATGCCAATTATCTGGCGCTCGATTCGCAGGAAGATTTCGTTCCGAAACTTGTTGAGCTTTTTAGAGTCCGGAAACAGCGATGAAAACCATTCTACCCTATTTTTTTCTGCTGTTCGGACTTACGATGACTGCTGTTCTGGCGCAACCACCGGTCGAGAAAACGGCTGTTCGAATTTCGTCATCGCAACCAAAAATTGTCTTACAGGCATTGCACGGTTATTTTCTGACCGATAGTATTGAAATTGGCCGACCGTTTCAGTATTCACTAACGTATCGTCATCCGACGAAAAACGACGTACTGTTTCCCGACACCGCGAAGCATTTTGCCCCGTACCGCGTACAGAACGTAGCAACCTTCACGACGCAGACTGTTGGAACAGGCCGTTCGGCAATTAGTCGCGATAGTGCTGTTTACACGTTGGTATCGTTCGAAACCGATTCGGTTCAACTGCTACGTGTTCCGGTTCGAATTCTTAACGCACAGGATTGTACGGCGCAGTGGACGCAAACAGATACCGTTTTTCTTCGTTCGAAGTTGCCCGTAACACTTTCCGATTCATCGCGTCGGCAATCGCTGAAACTCGCTACGTCGACCGCGCTGGCTCCGGTGCAACAGGAGTTTAATTATATGTCATTAGGTGTTGGTGTGCTGGCTATCAGTTTTGGCGCTACGCTGCTTTATGCGTTGTTCGGACGTAGTATTCGGCGGCAATGGCGGTTGTATAAGCTAAATCGGCAGCATGTTAACTTCCATCGTAATTACACGCGTCTTATCAATCGGTTGAATGCCTATACAGCCGCCGACACTGCGAATCAGGCCATTGTGATGTGGAAAGCGTATCTGGAGTTAATTGATACGGTACCATATACAGCCATGACAACGCCCGAATTGGCTGAGCAATTAAACGATGAACGTATTACAAATGCGCTCCGCGAAGCCGATCAAATGATTTATGGGGGTACATTTTCTCTGCAATCACACCAGTCGTTGCAGGTATTAAGCGACGTAGCGACCCAAACGTACTATCGTAGCCGTAGCCGGTTGCTACGTTCTAACCATTCACCAGCCGATAAGCAGGAGACTACTGATTCGGTCGATACACCTACTTTTTAACGCATGGCGCCCTGGTATTCGCTACATTGGTTTAGTCCGTCGCAGTGGAAACTGTTTCATTTTGCGCATCCATTGGCTTTGGCGGGTATTCCGGTTGTGTTGCTACTGTTTGCTCTGCGGTATTACCTGCATCGGAAATCACAGCAGCGTTTAAACATTTCGGTAAGCTATTTAACTCGTTCGGCAACGGGTGGCGGCACATTCCGAACGCAGGCTATGCAATCGCTGCTAAGTACGCTACGTTATCTGTTACCGCTCAGTTTTTTTATTGGAATCAGCCTGGTGTTGGTCGCACTGGCACGACCGCAAATTGTTCGGGAGTTACGTGATGAGCAATCGGAAGGAATTGACATTATGCTGGCGGTCGACGTATCGGAGTCCATGAACGAAACCGATCTGGCGCCAACCCGGCTGGCTGCGGCCCGGCGCGTAGCACAGGCATTTGTCAATGGTCGTAAAAATGATCGGATTGGTCTGGTTGTCTTCGCGGGTGAAGCGTTTTCCTTGTGTCCACTTACTACCGATTATGGATTAGTGAAACAGTATCTGAGCGATTTAAATCCTCAGATGATACGTACATCGGGAACGGCTATTGGCGATGCGTTGGCTCGTTGCATAAACCGAATGCGGAATTCAACGCCGATTCAAAATCCATCTGATTCGCTAAAAGCAATACGTAGCAAAATTGTGATTCTACTAAGCGACGGCGATAATACGGCTGGTAATCTTGATCCGGCAACAGCCGCCAAACTAGCGAAGGCATTTAATATAAGAATCTATACCATTGCTGTGGGAAAGCTTGTCGCTACGTCTAATACAGCCGTCACAGTCGATGAAGGAATTTTGAAAACAATTGCTACAATTGGAAACGGTAGCTTTTTTCGTGCGGCTGATGCCCGGAATTTGCAACGGGTTTTTGCGCAAATTAATCGATTAGAAAAATCCCCTGTGCAGATACGGGTTTATGAAGATATTCAGGATTACTATCGGGTCTATCTCTATTGGGCCATTTGTTTTCTGTTGCTGGTTCTATTGCTGAAAAATACAATTTTTGGAAACGTATTAGAAGATTAAGAAAGACACACTACGTTATGCTGAAATCCTATTATAACGCGGATGTGCTGGAAGCCGGTCTGGACGAAGTTGGGCGAGGTTGTCTGGCTGGACCGGTGGTGGCGGCTGCGGTTGTGTTGCCCAAAAACTACACGCATTCCATACTGAACGATTCGAAACAACTTAGCCGCATCCAACGCGAACGTCTGCGAACAGATATTGAACGGGATTCACTGGCGTGGGCAATAGCCGAAGTATCACATGAAGATATTGACCGGATTAATATTTTGAAAGCCAGCTTTCTGGCGATGCACCGTGCCGTAGATGCCCTGACTATTAAGCCAGAACATCTACTGGTCGATGGTAACCGATTCGTGCCTTACCCGATGATTCCGCATACCTGTATCATAAAGGGCGATGCTCATTTTCTGTCTATCGCAGCCGCTTCGGTATTGGCCAAAACCTATCGGGATGAACTTATGGAGCAACTCGGTCTGGAATTTCCAGCCTATGGCTGGGCAAAAAATGTAGGTTATCCCACACCAATACATCGAGAAGCTATTCGGGAGTTTGGCCCGACAAAATACCACCGTATGAGTTTCCGGCTGATTTAAGTCGTATTGTATAAACCCCACCCTAAATCCCTCCCTACGGGGGGGGGGTTAGGGTGGGGTTACTTCATAGTCAATGTTCACACTACGTAGCATCACACAGTAGATTCTTTCTTTTCCTGAATAACCTGCTGACGTAGCGTTTCAGTTGGGCGGAAACGTTCGCCATACGTATCGGCCAGCCGATCACAGGTTTCGACAAACGTATCGATTCCGACAAAATCGACAAACGACAAGGCTCCACCGGTGTATGCTGGAAACCCCCACCCTAAAATTGAACCGATATCAGCGTCTAGTTTTGTTCGTACTACGTTCTCGGCGTGGCAACGTACCGCTTCAATGGCCTGACGAAAGAGCAACCGCGTTTTCACTTCGTCTAGCTTAGGTTGATCATTTGCTACAGGGAACAAATCATTTAAACCAGCCCAAAGCTGTTTTTGACCACCTTCCAGATAATCATAGAAACCTGCCTTGGCTTTTTTGCCGAGCCGCCCCAGCTTCACAAATTTTCCGGATACGTTATAGCTTGTATCAGATTCACTGACCGCTCCATCGTTTACGCCCTGTCCCGAGATTTTGTAAACCAACTCCAGCGATACTTCGTCCGTGACGGCCAGCGGACCAACGGGCATACCCGCGTCTTTTCCGCCATTTTCAATCAGAATTGGATTGACGCCTTCTTTTAACAATTCCATTCCTTCCGATGAATAGGCGCTGAAGCAGCGAGACGTATAAAATCCGCGCGAATCATTGACGACAATAGGCGTTTTGCGAATCTTCCGAACATAATCCATGGCTACGGCCAGCGCGTAATCGGATGTTTGTTTTCCGATTATAATCTCCACCAGCATCATTTTATCGACTGGCGAAAAGAAGTGGATACCGATAAAATTGGCTGGTTTGGCAGATGCTTCAGCTAACCCTGTGATCGGTAAAGTAGACGTATTGGATGCAAATACGCCATCAGTCGCGAGCATTGATTCGGCTTCATGCGTTACTTGCACCTTCAAGTCTCGATTTTCGAAAACGGCTTCGATAATCAGGTCGCAATCCTGCAAATCCTGAACCGTATCGGTTGTTTTGATCTGGTTCAGAATTGTTTCCGCTTTGGCCGAATCCGTTTTACCGCGCTCAACAGCTTTAGCAAGTAAGTTCCGGGAATAATCCTTACCCCGTTCGGCCGCTTCAGACGATACGTCTTTTAACATTACGTTGATACCCGCCTGCGCTGATACGTAGGCGATACCTGCACCCATCATGCCCGCACCGATAATGCCCAGTTTCTTAACATCGGTTTTAGGAATATCCTTCGGCCGACTAACGCCTTTGTTAGCTTCATTTAGTCCTAAAAACATTGTCTGAATAAGACTTTTAGCGACTTTCGACGTAGCAACGTTTACGAAATGACGCGCTTCGATAACCAACGCCCGGTCGATGTTTACCTGTAAACCTTCGTATACGCAGGACAAAATTTCGATAGGAGCGGGGTAATTCCCCTTAGTCTTATCCATCACCATGGCCGTTCCTAGACCAAAAGCCTGTGCGCCAACGGGAGTCTGAACATTGCCTCCGGGAACCTTAAAATTATCTTTCCCGACGATTTTTCCTGTTTTGCGGTCAATCTCGTCCCAAGGCTTCAGCGGTTTGGGATTCGCGGAAATCCAGGCACGAGCTTTTTCAAGTAAGTCGGCGGGAGTATCAGCAATATCATCGACCATACCCAGGCTTTGTGCTTCCTGAATGCCTACTTTCTTACCTTCCAGAATCAAAGGCAAGGCCGCCTGAATACCAATCATACGAGGCAACCGTTGTGTACCACCCGCGCCCGGCAGCAGCCCAATTGTTACTTCGACCAGGCCAATCAAGGCTTTCGGATTGTTAAGGGCAATGCGGTGATGGCAGGCTAGACAAATTTCGTAACCACCGCCGAGTGCCGTGCCATTGATGGCGGCCACAGTGGGTTTGCCAGAAGTTTCGATACTTCGGAATACCCGATTCAGCTCCGATGAAACTTTCAACATTTCAGCGGGTTCTTTATCGTTATTCCGAAGAATCATTTTCAGATCAGCTCCCGCTACGAATTCGGGTTTGTTCGACGTAACGATAATGCCTTTAACCGTTTCGTCGGAGTAGGCACGTAGCAAAGCAGCTTCAAACGCCGGAATAGAATCGTCGTTTAGTACGTTCATTGGCGACGTAGTCATCTCCCACGAAATAACCGCAATATCCTGATCTACTTTATAATGTATCATAAGGGGGAAATAGTCAATTGATAGTGAATAACGTAAAATGGGTAATGGATTAAAAATCAGCATCTTCATTCTGAATTGTCCATTTTACATTATTCATTAATAAACTCGCTCTATAATGGTTGCTACGCCCATACCACCCCCAACGCAGAGCGTAACGAGACCAAATTGTTTGTCTGATCGTTCTAGCTCGTCGATTAACGTAGCAGAAAGGATGGCACCTGTTGCGCCGAGTGGATGGCCAAGAGCAATTGAACCGCCGTTTACGTTTAGTTGGCTGTGATCGACGCCAAACTCATCCATAAACAACATCGGTACGGCGGCAAAGGCTTCGTTAACCTCAAACAGATCGATGTCGGAGATTTGCATCCCTGCGCGCTTGAGTACTTTTTGGGTGGCCGGGATCGGCCCTGTGAGCATGATGGTTGGCTCTGAACCGACCATAGCAAACGCTTTGATGCGAGCCCGAGGTTTCAAGCCTGTCTTTTCGCCAAACTCCCGATTCCCGATCAGAAGGGCAGCCGCTCCATCGACAATCTGCGACGAATTACCCGCGTGATGAACGTGATTTATGGCACCAAACTGAGCGTATTTCAGTAAGGCTAGTGCGTCTAAGCCCATTTGCCCCATCGCTTCGAAGGCGGGTTTCAGTTTGGCTAAACTTTCTAACGTAGTATCAGGCCGAACACCTTCGTCACGATCAAGTAACGTAACACCAAGCTCATCTTTTACGGGCACGAGCGTTCGCTGGAAACGATTATTGGCCTGTGCATTAACAGCCCGCCGATAGGATTCGGCTGCAAACCGGTCAACATCCGAGCGGGAATAACCATATTTCGTGGCGATTAAATCTGCCGAAATCCCTTGCGGAACAATGTTATGACGAGCTACAATCTGCGGATTCATGAAGAGAGCGCCCCCATCGGAACCCATCGGCACCCGTGACATCGATTCGACACCACCCGCTACAATTGCATCAGTCTGGCCCGACATTATGTAAGCTCCCGCCATATTGAGCGCTTCCAGCCCCGATGAGCAAAAGCGATTTAATTGGACACCCGATACTGTTTCGGCGTAGCCAGCTTCAAGCGCGGCTGTTCGGGCAATATCGGCCCCCTGTTCGCCAATGGGCGTCACGCAACCCAATATCACATCATCGATCAGCGATGTATCGAGTTGATTCCGGTCGCGAAGGTTACGAAGAACCGTAGTCAGGAGTTGGATCGGCTGTACGTCGTGTAGAGAACCATCGCTTTTTCCCCGTCCCCGAGGAGTTCGAACCGCATCATAAATCAGGGCTTCTTGCATCATACAGAAATCAAGGTTCAGGAAAATGAGCCTAAATGTGAAAGAAATAAAACTCAGGATAAAGGATTTTTCGGAAATTTCTTTGCTGAAAAACGAACAGGGGATACTGCTTGTTAGCGTATCCCCTGTCTGAAATCATAATCTGGACGCTTAATTCAGTACACCCATTCGTCCTTCCTGAAAATCGTTGAAGGCTTCAAGCAGTTCTTCCCGCGTATTCATCACAAATGGGCCATAAGCGGCAAGCGGTTCGCGGATTGGTTCACCAGCCAGAATTAGGAGTTTGGCGTTTGTGGTGGTTGAAATGCCTACTGAATCGCCGTCTGCATTCATTAGCGCAATCTGCCCACGGTTCACGGCATTGCCCAATATCGTTGCCGAACCACTCAATACGTAAACCATGACCGAATGGCTAGTAGGAAACTCAAGCGTTTCCGATTGATTTCCTGTTAAAGTTAGATCAGCTACCGTAACCGGGCTAAACGTATTGGCCGGGCCTTTCGAACCAGCTAGTTCACCAGCAATTACACGTAGCAAACCACCGTTGGGCAACGTAATGGTCGGAATACGGGTTGCGGCAATATCCTGATAACGGGGCGGATTCATTTTATCTTTGGCGGGCAAATTGACCCACAACTGAACAAAATCTAACTGACCACCCTGGCGCGAAAATTCCTTTTCGTGTTTTTCTTCATGAATAATTCCTGAAGCAGCCGTCATCCACTGCACATCGCCCGCAAAGAGTTTTCCGTAGTTACCGGCTGAATCGCGGTGTTCAAGCGCACCTTCATATACGATAGTTACCGTTTCGAAACCCCGGTGCGGATGCTCATCGACACCGCGTGGACGTTCGGAAGGTTTTACCTGCATCGGACCATGATGATCTAACAGTAAAAACGGATTGAACGGACGCGAGCCTTGTGGATGAAAGGCGTTCAGGCCAATAAAACCGTCGCCAACGCTGTTAGGCGTAGCGGTATTTATTTCGGATATAGTACGTAACGTTTTCATAATTCATGTATCTACATGTAATTTCTAAACGATTCTACCCAGATACAAGTTCACTACTATTTATTTGTTTGATTATTAGTGAGTTGAAAAATTTATGATGCCCTGTTTGCGGACCAAATCTGCTCTTTAGGGCAGAAGAACGTAGTACGGCCACCAACAACTGAACGCTCGATATATGTATTACAACGCGGGCAGAACTTGTGCGCTTCAACGTCGTCGTAAGGGGAGTCATCCCATTCGCGAACGTGTATAAGAAAGCTGGCTGGAAAATCACGATACGTTGCTTCGTAACGAATGGCTGTTTCCAGTACGAGCCGAATCGCGCTATGTAATTGACTTAACTGTTCATCGGTTAACGTATCAGCACGTTGCTCAGGGTGGATGTAAGCGTGAAATAAAACTTCATCAACAATCCAGTTCCCTAGACCGGCCACTACACTCTGATCAAGAAGAACCGGTTTTATCAGTGCCTTTTTCCTTCGAATATTCTTTGTTAGTTCAGGTAGCGTAATAGCCAGACCATCACTGCCGATTTTTTTGCGTTGAAGAAACGTATCGATATTGTCGATCAGGCCAATACGTTCGAATTTTCTCGGGCAGAGAAAGCCGAGGTTAAATCCACTGGCAAACTCAAATACGATTCGGGCAAAGCGGGGCCGATTAAGTGAAGCGTGGTAATATTCCAGATCGCCAGTCATGCCGAAATGCATATGAACAATCACGTCTGGGTCATCAGTGAGTACAAACAGATTCTTTCCAACCCGTTCGGTACCTGTAAATTGAAGACCAGCTAACGTATTGACTAACGTATTATAATCCGTAGTCAGGAGCTTTCGGTCTTCAACGTCGATATGGCTAATGGGTTGATAGAGAGACGATGTTTCGAGATATTGCCGTCTGATTTCAACCTCGGGTAGTTCAGGCATTGGTTATACAGATTTGAAGCATAACAACTGGTCTGACTTGGTTGTTATTATACTATACATAGTCTGCTGAATGAATAGATTTACATTTATAGAAATTTAAAATTTATTTAATGGTATATATTGTTGATAATCAATGCGTAGTTTTGGTGCAATTGAGGGGGGCAGAAAAAACCTTTTTTGACTTGTCTTAGTTCTTAGCCACAATACGTTCGCTTTAACCAACGTTCCGGTAATTAGTGCAACTGAGCGAGTTAGCTCAAATCGCAGTGTTTACGTTTCATTCACTATTAAAAGATTAATGCAACAACCTCTACACAACCGCGAAAGCGGCTTCTTTTACAAGTTTGTGCATGTTAAATTGTTAAACTGAAAAACTGAAATGGAAAATAATTCGCAAAAACCAAAAACCAGCGGTGCATTATTAGCGGCTTTAATCATTATGACAGGTTTAGCCGGTGTATCAAGTTATCTGTATTTCGATCAGAAGAAAGTTTCTGAAAACCAGGAAGTGACAATTTCTGAACGTGTTGAAGAACTCTCGACAACTCGTGTAAAACTGGATTCGATTTCGACAGCGCTGGATGCTAAAATTGCTGAAGTAGAAAAACTAGGCGGTGATGTTACCGAACTGAAAAAAGTAAGAGCGCAACTGGAAACAGATAAAGTTGCTCTGAAAAGAGGTAATCGGGTTTCTATCGCTAAATACGAAGCCAAAATCAAAGAATATGAAGCGTATCTGGTCGAAAAAGATTCGCTTATTTCTAACCTTCAGCGTGAGAACGTTACGTTGGCAACCAACGTAAAAACGCTGGACGAAGAAAATACAGGTTTGAAAACCAATCGTCAGCAACTGCGCGACTCCGTTACTACGTTCGTGGCACAGAATGAAGAGCTGAGTACGAAAGTAACACGGGCTGCTGCGCTAAAAGCACAGAATGTGAAAATATTTGCTGTGAATGCGAAAGGTAAAGTAAAAGAGGACGATTCATACAAAGCAAAACGTCTGGACAAAATCAAACTTACCTACACGCTGCTCGACAATCCGCTGACCAAAGAAGAGCCTAAAGATGTATTTGTGCGGGTTCTTGATCCATCGGGTGCCGTTGTATCGGATATGGCTAACGGCTCTGGAACATTTACGGTTGATGGTAATGAAACGATCTATACCACTAAACAAACCGTAAACTACACAAGTACCGGACAGAATGTTGAGCTGCTGTATAGCCGTGGTATTCCTTACAAACCAGGTAAATACACAGTAGAACTATATTCAGAAGGTTTCCGGATTGGTTCTGGCGAATTTGCTGTTCGCTAGTCTAATAAGACCAAAAAAAAGCGCGGCTCCCAACGGAGTCGCGCTTTTTTAGTTTAGAACTTCTATTGCTTGAGGCCAGTAAATGACAGCGAACTCTGCGAATGCGTAAGACGTAACAGTTTCCCCTGTTTTTCCATACCATTGCTAGTAAATGCTCGATCAGTCAGGAGGGTGCCAATGTCTGAATTGCCCAGTCGAAGTCGAATGGTATCGTTCTGGCGGATAACAGATACGTGCTTTACTGATAGATCGGTTCTAGCCGGATAAAGTTTTGTATATGTGAGCGTTACCTGACTATCGGACTCAGCTTTTAGCTGCACATAAGGCATCTGGCTACTAGGTAAATCAACCGACGAAGGATCAAGAAAAAAATTGCTTTGATACGTACCGACTGCTTCGCTCGCCGGTGTGGCAAGGTTGGGCTGAATGTCTGGAGTATGCTGACAGGCCGTCAGCGAGCCAATAAACGCACAAAAAAGCAGTCGTTTTTTCATTGTCAATTCTCGGTTTGCTGGTTAGACCCAACTGAGGATGAAAGCGTTGGAGCCTCTTCAGCTTTTTTCTCACCTTCATTTGTCTCAGCTTGTGCCAGATCGACCCAAACTTTCATATCGGTCAAATTCATCGGACCAAACTGGGTCGTAAACGCTACGTCGGCGGCATCACGACCATAAGCAACCGTAATCCGATTTCCACGAGGTTGCTCCTGCGTAGCGTCGAACGTAAACCAACGGCCGTCTACATACGCTTCGAACCAAGCATGGAGGTCCATTGGGTCGAGTTGGTATAAATAACCAACGACCATTCGCGCTGGAATATTTAACGCCCGACACAACGAAATTCCTAAATGGGTGAAATCGCGGCAAACACCGATGCGTTTATCTGCCGTGTCGATGGCCGATGTACTGGCGTCGCTGGTGCCGTATTGATATTTAATATTTGTGTGTATCCATTTACGAATCGCTTCGGCCTGATCGTAACCGGGTTCTACGTTCTGGGTAATTTCTTCGGCTAAATCGCCCAACTGATCCGATTGGCAGTACCGACTCGGCAGCGTATAGTGTAGTACGTCGTCGGGAAGTTCCTGAACAGGTGTGTAAGGAGCACCGGGTGATACGTCGATCAGATCGGCTGTTTGTACGGTAGCGGAAAAATGAATCGAAAACGGCCCTTCGGGAGCCAGAACCCGCTGGCATAAATTGCCGTAGATATCGGTAAATTCAGTTACGTTGACAATAGGAGTAATGTGGTATTCTTCGCGGATAATCCATTGGCCGGCACCAGAGCGAGGCCGGAGCATAAGCACTAAAGGAGTAGGGCTTTGAACGTCGAACGACAGTTCACAGCCAGCATTGAGTTGCATAGTTTATGAGTTAATAGATGGAGAAGACAGTTGTATCAATCAGTTAACCCAAAGAAACACTATTGGTTGGTAGAGACCACTATTATTTGCTACGTTGGCACGAAAAGATTTTTATTTCTTCACGATAACAAACTCAACCCGGCGGTTTTGCTGACGACCGTCTTCGGTGTCATTGGTAGCAACGGGTTTGCTTTCGCCAAAACCTTTACTGGCAACCCGGTCAGGTTCAATGCCTTTGCTGATAAAATATTCCCGAACCGCATCAGCGCGATCTTGTGAGAGTTTATTGTTGATTTCGTTGGAGCCCGTGTTATCGGTATGTCCGCGAACTTCAATAACCATTTTGGGTGTCTCGTTGAGTGTAGTTACCAAACGGTCGAGTTCGGGGCCGGATTCAGGACGTAGCTCCGATTTACCTGTATCGAAGAAAATATTGTTGAGACGAACTGTCCGACCTACTTCAATCGGCACCATTTTTAGCTCTTTGCCTGTAATTTCCTGAAAACCTTTTTGTTTGGTCAGATCAATATTATCTCCCTCGGCAATAAAATCCTTAGCAACTGCCCGCATGGTGTATTTCTGACCATACGGCAATACGATTTTATACTCGCCCGTAATAGGGTCTGATGTAGCTTCGCCCGCTTCAGCACCGTCGGGTAATGTCTGATAAATTATACGTGCTTCGACGGGTTTCCCGGTTTTCTGATCAATTACTTTTCCGCTGATTAACGCCACGGGGTCGGGGCGGGTATTGTCGGTGTTTTTTGCTACGTCGTCGCCACCTCCCACTTTGCCCGGTTCATTCGCCGGACGATCATCGGTAAGTTTTACCCGTACAATATCACCTTTCCCAATCGTACCTTTAAACGTAGTGAGATACGCATAATCGCCCGAAGCGGCTAACGTATAATAGGCATCGTAACCGTCAGTATTCACCTTCGGGCCAAGATTTACAGGCTTCGACCAGTGTTTCCAGGTTTTGTCGACCCGCTTGCAGACGTAAATATCGTTGCTGCCCATACCGCCTTCGCGATCACTGGAGAAATACAACGTAGCACCATCGGGTGCCAAAAAAGGCGTGGTTTCGGTGAATTTCGTATTGACTTCTGGGCCAAGACTCATGGGTTTGCTCCACGAGCCGTCTTTATCCCGAAAACTAACGTAGATATCGTCTTCTTTGCTGTTTTTCTTCTCGCTGAAAGCCATAAGCAACACTTTCCCATCGGCCGACATAAACCCACAATCGAATTGACCTTTGCTCAGGTTCACGTAGTTGGGAATATTTATTTTTTGCGGTGGCGACCAACCATTTGCTGTTTTTTTACTCAGCGAAAAGCCGCGTGTTTCGTAATTCCCGTTGTTATACTGTCCTTTGATAAGCATCGTATTACCGTCGGGCGTAATGCTATAGGCACAGTTATACTCATCCTTGTTAAGCGGGAATCCCATACGTCGGGCTGGCCCCCATTTACCGCTAGCAGCATCGAGATCGGAGAACCAGATATCCTGACTGCCTTTTGCACCATGCGTATTGTTTGGATGACTTATCCGGGCGAAATAGAGCGTTTTACCATCCGGTGCAATCATCGGATTAATCTCATTATATTCCGAATTGACCTGATTGCCGAGGTTTTCGGATGCTGCCTGAGAGGTTGTTGTTGAAGCAGGAACAGGAGCTGCGGCCGCAGTTTGAGCAGGTTGGTTCTGGTTAGCACGAATAGAGGCTTCGTATTCCTTTTGCTTGGCTGCCGCTATTGAGTCAGTCTTGACCTGGGCCTCGAGGGTAAGGAAACGTAGCGAAAAAATCAGGCTGGCTACTATAAAACCATTAGCATTCATAACGACAAGACAACAGCGCGTGGAATTTTATAAAGGAAACGATGAAACTGTTAGGTTTTGTACAACAAGCTTCTCTCTCTGTTTCGACTATGAAATCGATTTATTTGCTCAATACGTAACAGCACAACATTCAGGCCACTACGCGCAGTTTTGCAAAACTTAGCAGCAGAACCTTTTCGCCTACAGTCTCGAACTGAATCGTTGCTTTGCGATCGGTTCCATTGACATCGACCTGCTTAACGGTTCCAAAGCCGAACTTGGCGTGTTCAACCCGTTGACCGGCAGCGAGATCGGCGGTGCTGGTTGGCGCAAAATCGGGAGAAGGCGTATGCGATGCAGCCGTTTGTGGATTCTGCGCGCGAGCTGTTTTTTGTGCCAGTGACCGGACAAAAGACATTGAACCGCTTGACGTTGTTTCACTACGGTCACGTTCGGGTCGGTCGAAATCAAGGCGACTTGGGGCCGAACGTTGCTTTGATAGTTTCAGATATTTCTGATCCATCTCCATCAAAAACCGGCTTGGCTCGCACATTTTCAGGCGACCATAGTGGTAGCGTGTTTCGGCATAGGACATCGTCAACCGTTTTTCGGCACGAGTAATCGCTACGTAGAACAACCGCCGTTCTTCCTCAAGATCGTTGCGACTTTCGAGCATCATCTGGCTGGGAAACAGATCTTCCTCCATCCCAACAATATAGATGTTCTTGAATTCGAGTCCTTTAGCCGCGTGAATCGTCATCAGCGTTATCCGGTCGTTATCGCCATCATCTTCTTTTTCATCGGCCGTCGTCAATAGAGAAACCGACTGAAGGAAAGCGCTGAGGCTTTTATCCTCGTTATCTGGATTGTCGACAAATTCTTTGATAGCGTTCAGCAATTCCTGTACGTTCTCGTAACGGGCGAGTCCTTCTACCGTTTTGTCGTCGTAAAGTTCTTTCAACAGACCCGATGCTTTAGCAATGTGCGAAGCCACTTCAAAGGCATCTTTCTGATCGAGCAGGAGCTTGAAGCTTTTGATCAAATCGGCAAATCCTTCAATGGCAATAGAGGCACGCCCTGCTACGTGTTTGCTGATTTCGGCAACGATTTCCCAGATCGAATCCTGCTTCTCGGCGGCAATCACGCTGATTTTGGCTACGGTTGTATCGCCAATACCACGTTTAGGAAGGTTGATGATCCGTTTGAACGCTTCTTCATCCTGTTGATTTACAGTAAAACGCAGGTAAGCAATCAGGTCTTTAATTTCCTTCCGTTGGTAGAACGACAGGCCGCCAATGATCCGGTACTTGATGCTGACCTTACGTAGTGCTTCTTCAAAAGCCCGCGACTGTGCGTTGGTCCGATATAAAATGGCAAAGTCATTGTTTACAAGCGACTCATTCATTTTGGTCTCGAAAATAGCGGAAGCGACCAGCCGACCTTCTTCATTGTCGGACGAGGCTTTGATTACGTCGATCAGTGGGCCGTCTTCATTGTCGGTAAAGACGTGCTTGTCTAACTGATTTTTGTTCCGTGAAATAATTGAATTAGCCGCTTCTACGATGGTTTTGGTCGAACGGTAATTCTGCTCCAGCTTCACGATTTTGACGTTTTCTTTGCCATAGTCGCGCTGGAAATTGAGAATGTTTTCGATGTTGGCACCCCGGAATGCGTAGATACTTTGCGCATCGTCGCCCACTACGCAGATGTTTTCGTGAACAGCCGCCAGTTTGCGGGTAATGAGGTACTGTGATACGTTGGTATCCTGAAACTCATCGACCATTACGTGCTGGAACTTATGCTGGTATTTGTTCAGAATATCCAGATGATCGCGAAACAGTACGTTGGTATTGAACAGCAAATCGTCAAAATCCATGGCGTTGGCGGCAAAACAACGCATACTATACTGTTTGTAGATTTTGCCAATATGAGGCATCCGGGCCGAATCATCATCGGCCTGAATAATAGCATTGTTCAGATAATCATCGGGGCCGATAAGCCGATTTTTTGCGCCCGAAATCCGCCCGAACACATGGTTCACCCGATACACTTTGTCATCGAGCGCCATTTCTTTGATAATGCTACGTAGCAACGACTTCGAATCGTCGGTATCGTAAATTGAAAAGTTGCTACTGTAGCCAATCGCTTTGGCTTCGATACGTAGTATTTTGGCAAAAACGGAGTGGAACGTACCCATCCATATATTACGGGCTTCCGTACCAACCACTTTTTCTATACGGTTACGCATCTCACCAGCGGCTTTGTTGGTAAACGTCAAGGCCAGAATCCGGAACGGATCAACACCGTTTTCGATCAAATAAGAAATACGATACGTTAACACACGGGTTTTTCCCGAACCAGCGCCTGCAATAATCATTAGCGGGCCATTGCCATGCATCACGGCTTCCCGCTGGGGTTCATTTAAACCAGAAATATAATCAACCATTCAGCTCGTCTCTATCCGTCTATAACAATCAAAATTACGAAATAATTTGGTGGGACTTTGCCGGAACGTAGTGACTCCTTCTGAAAATTTATTACCACAAAAATGCCTTAAATAGCCCTCTGGTTGAGGTTCTGCGATAAACGCCTACTTTTTCTACATTATTGTGCAACATTCATAAAATTCCTGCATCTTTCTTTCGATTACAACCTAAACCACCTCGAGTTGCTGAATCTGTTGGAATCGAACCGAAACCTCGGACCATCGTACCCGGATCGCCATGCTGACCTGGTCAAACGCTGCCAACAGGGCGAGCGACGGGCGCAGTATGAGTTGTATCAGCAGTACGTTAAGGCAATGTACAACGTTTGTCTGCGCATTGTGAATCATGACGCTGAAGCAGAAGACGTATTGCAGGAAGCCTTTATGGACGCCTTTAGCCATATTGGGTCGTTTCGGGGGCAGAGTACGTTTGGCGCCTGGCTCAAACAAATTGTTGTGAACCGGGCCATCAACCATTTGCGTAGCAGACGGTTAGAATTAGTAGATATTGAATCGCACCGGATAGGGGAGGACGATGGTCCGGACTTTGCCGACACTGAGCCGTATGACGAAGAAGGCACTCAGCTCGAAGTTGAACGAGTTCGGCAGGCCATGCAGCAGCTCCCCGAAGGCTATCGGGTTGTTTTATCTCTGTATTTATTCGAAGGGTACGACCACGAAGAAATCGGGCATGTACTACGTATCAGCGAAACAACATCACGAACACAATATTTACGGGGTAAGAAACGCTTACTTGAATTACTAAACTAATTAAGAACACATGAATCTATATGTAAACGACAAAGGCCTGCTTGCAGGATTACCGTTGCATCAATAATTCATGTATTCGCGTAGTAGATAGTACCTATGAAAAAGGATAATTTAGAACGCTTCATCCGCGACAACCGTGAAGCATTTGACGATAAAGAGCCATCAGGCAATCTCTGGCGCAAACTAGAAGCCGGACTGGATAATTCTGGTCAGGGCGGAGATAGCCTGGATGGATTTGGTATGGATGGGATACCTCCCGTTACACCAATGCCATTCCGCCAGATCCATACAAACCAGACGCGTTCTGACCGCCGTTCGGCGGGTTGGCTGGGCAGTCGGCAAATTGGCTGGCCTATGCTCGACTGGCGTGTGGCGGCTTCAATTGCGGTTATGTTACTGGCAGGTTGCTTTTTTTACATGAATCAGCAATACGGTGTTACGCATCAGCCCGAAGTGGTAGCGGCTAATCCGACCTATGCCAAAGAAGTAATTCATTATACGCAACTCATCGACGATAAGCGTTCGGAACTGAAACAGATGACCGAAGATAATCCGGCGTTGTATCAGGAGTTTGCCACCGACCTCGACCGACTCGAAAATTCATACCGGTCGTTAAAAGCTGATTTGCCTAAAAATCCAAATCAGGAAGTACTTATTCAGGCGATGATTCAGAACCTGCAACTTCAGATAAACCTGCTCAATGAGCAGCTCCGTGTTATCCAACGTATAAAAGAACAGACCAATGAAACTAATCCTGTATAGCCTGCTACTCTGCCTGTGCCCGTTGCTGACAAAGGCTGAAGAGCAAGTTGGCATCGGCGATGTAGAGAAGAAAAAGACCATTATCAAGTTGTTTGATGTGGACCCAAGCGATCAATTAGTTGTCGACAATCAATTCGGTCAGGTATCGGTTGGTTTGTGGGATAAGCCTGAGATTCGAATTCAGATTACGATTGTTGCCAATTCAGATTCAGACGAGAAAGTACAGAAGTTTGTGGATGCCGTTTCGATTGAAGAAAAACGGTCGGGCAATCAGATTATGGTACGTACCAACTTTAGCCAGAGTTCTATATCGAACTGGAGCATGGGAAAATGGAAAAATGGTGGTGAGCGTAACTACGTGAAAATCAATTACGAAGTGATGATGCCTCGCCAAAATGCGCTCACAGTACGTAATAAGTTTGGCAACACGAATATTCCAGCGTTTCAGGCACCCCTCACCGTTTATAGTCGCTACGGGAATTTTAAAGCCGATGACCTGACCAGCCGTCAGAATGACATCGACGTAGCATATGGTAAAGCCGATATTGGTAACATGGGCCAGGGGAAAGTAGACGTGAAATACGGAGATCTAGAACTATCGAAAGCGAACGTACTGACACTGACTAATAAATTCGGAAAAATGAACATTGGTGATGTTGGTAAACTTGATGCCGATATCAATTATTCGGGGGGCAAAATTGGTAAGCTACGCGAGTCGGGTAAAATTAAGCTCGAATTTTCAGGCGGTTTCCGAATCGAAGAATTGTCGAAAACGGCCGAAAACGTAAACATTCAGGCTTCGTATTCGTCTGTAGCACTGCCTGTTGATGCCGAAAATGATTGTGACTTCGACGTAACGGTGAGCTATGGCAATTTCAACTACCCATCGAGTTCAACGATGCACTTTAAATCACAACCAAATGATAATGATGGTCAGCGCGGCCCTCGACTAACGAAACAATACGTCGGTAAAGTTGGCAGCGGCTCAGGCACGAAAGTGCGCGTTGTGGCGAAGTTTGGCAATGTGAATTTTAAATAGTCATAACTGGGATTTTAAATCCCAGTTATGATAAAAGCTCAATAATCGCCTTGTGTTGCGGGAATTCGGTCAGCATCGTGTCGCGGTCGGCCATCTCGAAATCGGCGAAATCGAAACCGGGTGCTACGGTGCAGCCAACGAGTGAGAACGTAGCATCTGTTAACGTAGCGTTCTGGACAGGTTTAGAACCGAACCAGCAACCGGCTGGCACAACAGCCTGAAATACTTCACCGTTAGCCAGATTACTTCCAAGACGAATCGTTGTCAACGTAGCGTCGTCGTTAATGACAAATACGTCGAGTGGTCTGCCCGCATAGAAATGCCAGATTTCGTCGGATTTGATGCGGTGAAGCGTCGAAAAATGATGACGTTCGAGCAGAAAATAGATCGCCGTTCCGAATGAACGCTCACCACCAAATCGATCTGGTAAGGCTTCTGAGACTACTTTTTCCGCAGCACGATACGTCTCCGCAAAATAACCCCCCTCAGGATGAGGCTGTAAGTTTAACGCCTGAATATAATCGGCTGCGGTCATAGGAATTTTCAAAGAGCGAAAGAGTAAATGAGTGAAAGAGCGAATTTCTAGAATGGACGCTCCGCTTCGGCGGTCCGATTTCACTCATCTACTCTTTCGCTCTTTATTTTATTGGTTTGCTTTAACGACAATCGTGAATTCTTTGGCTTTCAGCGAAGCACCACCAATCAGGCCACCGTCTACGTCGGGTTGAGCGAAAAGTTCAGCGGCATTCTTCTCGTTGGCACTACCGCCGTAAAGAATGCTTGTCTCCTGAGCAACCTCGTCACCGTAATGGCTGGCGATGTGCTGACGAAGTTCGAAGTGCATGTCCTGCGCCTGTGCCGACGAAGCCGTTAAGCCTGTGCCAATAGCCCAGATTGGTTCATAAGCAATCACTACGTTTCCAAATGATTCGGCCGACAGGTGAAACAGGCTTTCGGTAATCTGATTTTTTACGAAGCCGATATAATCACCGTTTTCGCGCAAATCGCGCGATTCACCGCAGCAGAAGATTGGCTTAACGCCATTTTCGAGAGCGATATTGACTTTTTCGGCAAGTTGGGCGTTGGTTTCTTCAAAATATTGCCGCCGTTCGCTATGGCCCAGAATAACGTAATCGACGCCGATAGAACGTAGCATTGGTGCCGAAATCTCGCCTGTATAAGCGCCTGATGCTTTTTCATGGCAGTTCTGAGCACCCACCGAAATGCGGTCGCTGGCGGTTACAGCCTGCACTGCCGTTGTGAGGTATAAAGCGGGTGGGCAAAGTACTACCTCCACATCGCCCGATACTTCATCGTTAATCAAGCCGATTACTTCCGATAGTAAAGCCTGCGCTTCATCGGCCGTTTTATTCATTTTCCAGTTGCCAGCAACAATTTTCTTACGCATAACAAAATAGTAATGTGGTCGAAATCAATTTTATATGGCGTCTTTACGACTACCGTTCAATAATTTTCCGGGCGAAATTAGGGCTTTTCGCCCGAAGGATTCCTGCTGTTGGAGTAAAATTTGACAGTACATTCATTGGTAAAACGACTTTTCAAGAACTATTTCTTCTACACAGTTGAAAAAGAGCTGATTAAGAGATCGTAAACCTATTTCCGGAAAATCGTGCAAAGAAATAAATCCGTAAACCATCTGTAAAAAATTTGTGTTATTCGGATAAAAAAATGCGTAATTTCAATGCTCCAAACGCTGATAGGGGATGAAGACGCTGGTATGGACAATCGCACTTTTATGTACTCTTTTTACGGCGCAGGCAGGTGATCCTGGACGAACACCCGATAAAGAGCGTTATGGTTTTTTTATTGCGGGCAATCGCAGTTGGACAAGAATTCCGTTCCAGCTACATTCCAACCTGATAGTTGTACCTGTTCGGGTCAACGAGTCAGATACGCTCCACTTTATTCTGGATACGGGTGTTAGCAATACCATTATTACCGATCCGGGCGCTTTCCGAAACAAATTACCAACACTTAGTCGTAAGGTGAAGCTGACGGGGGCTGGAGAAGGAGGCAATCTTACCGCTTCGGTAGCTATCGAAAACCAGCTCAGTATGGGTGGATTACGAGCGGCACACCATAATCTGGTAATACTGGACGAAGATGTATTGAAGCTTTCTGAGTACGTCGGCACACCCGTACATGGCATTTTTGGGTATGAGATTTTCGCAAACTTCGTTGTAAACGTCGATTTTCAGCGTCGGGAAATTACAATATCCAAACCCGATAAATATAAGTACCGCAAACGTAAAGGCGACCGATATCCAATTACCATCCAAAATACAAAAGCTTATACCGATGCTTTTTCGGTTTTTGATGGGGAAAAAACGATGCCGCTACGTGTTGTGCTCGATACGGGCGCTGGTCATGCGTTATTGCTTGACCGGTCACGTAGCACCGCATCTATGCCGCTGCCAACCAAGAATATCCGGGCTCAGTTAGGACGTGGATTAAGCGGAGTGATTAACGGCTCAATGGGACGCATTCAGAAAGTGCGTTTCGGGCGTTACGAACTCGATAATATTCTCGCGTCTTTCCCAGACAGTATGGCTTTTGGTATGAAACTGGTCGATATGCCCGAACGTCAGGGCAACGTAGGATGCGAACTGCTACGTCGATTCAACGTTACGTTCAATTATCCCGATCAGTATATTGTGATGAAGCCCATTAAACGGCTCATGCGTGAGAGTTTTGAGCACGACATGAGCGGTATGGAATTACGGGCTAAAGGCGACCATTATCGTAATTACTACGTCGATAAAGTCGTTGACAATTCGCCTGCTGCGATGGCCGGTTTGGAAGAAGGTGATGAGCTGATGTTTGTTAATAACAACTCAGTTAATGATATGAGCATCAGTGATATTTATAAAATTCTTCAGAAAGGCGAAGGTCGTGAAGTGTCGATGCTGGTACGTCGAAATGGTAGGCTCATTGTTGCCAGCTTCGTATTGAAACGGCTTATTTAGCATAGGGCTTGGGTAAGGGCAATGGGGGTTAAACATCTACCCTTTGCCCTTACCCCCAAGCCCCACGCTTTCTTAATCCATTCGCTCTAGCTTGAAGCGGAACGTAGTGCCTTTATCTACTTTGCTCATTACCGTAATTTTAGCTTTGTGAGCGTTCAGAATATGTTTCACAATGGCTAAGCCAAGCCCGGTGCCGCCCCGATCTTTGGAGCGGCTTTTTTCGACCCGATAGAATCGCTCAAAAATCCGACTTAAATGTTCGGGTGGAATACCGGGGCCATCGTCACGTACCGAAATCATTACGTGTTTTTTGTCCTCTTCCAGGCTAACCGTTACATGTCCTTTTTCATTGCCATACTTCACCGCGTTCTCTACCAGATTGGTCATTACCTGATTGATACGTTGTTGGTCGGCTTTTACCCAGACGGGGCCAACGGGCGTAGTTTTTAACTGTAACGTAGTGCCTTTGGCATGGGCCACCTTTTCGAGCTGTTCGAACAGCTCTTGCGTCATATGAGCAAGGTTGATACGTTCAAAGTTCATTTTTACCTCGCCCGTTTCTAACTGTGATAAAGCCACGAGATCTTTAACCAGCGCGTCGAGCCCATCAAGACTACGGGCAGCTTTGGTCAGAAATTTGTCGCGAACCTGCTCATCATCAATAGCACCGTCGATCAGCGTATGAATAAACCCCTGTGCGGCAAAAATGGGCGTTTTGAGTTCGTGCGATACGTCGGCCAGAAACTCACGCCGGAATAACTCCAGTCGTTTCAGTTCGTCAATCTCTTTTTGCTTTTTTGCTACGTAGACAAAAATTTCATCATTCAGCTTTTTAAACGGATTGCTGTTCTTGATGACTGATTTACGGGTGATGCTGAAGTCGCGAATACGTAATTTGTGGATGGTTTTATACATCTTGTTCACCTCACGAAAAACGATGAGTTCGATGGCATAAAACACCAGTAGAAACGAAATAATGAATGAGGAAAGTCCTACCACAAACACCATAGCGCTCGTAACCCCCTCCACAAATGTCAGAAACGTGAGTGTCAGCGACGAAATCAGGCTGGCCAGTAAAAGGGCAATAATGCGGGGACTGAGAGACATGGAGCAAAATTAAAGAGCGAAAGAGTGAAGGAGCAAAAGAGTGATTTTGTACTAGATGTTTAATTCACTTTTTCGCTCCTTCACTCTTTCGCTTTTTAAATTATTCATTCCCATCGGTAAACATGTAACCCACGCCTTTGAGCGTGCGGATATGGGTATCGCCAATTTTTTCGCGAAGCTTACGGATGTGAACATCAACGGTACGTTCGAGAACGTAGATATCAGCTCCCCATATTTTCTGAAGAAGTTCTTCGCGGCTGCATACTTTGTTGGGATGCTGGGCCAGAAAAAAGAGGAGTTCAAATTCTTTTTTAGGCAGAATGACTGACTTGCCATTCTGGGTAACCGAATAATTTTTGCGATTGATGACCAGATCTGCAATCGTAATCTGTTCACCCGGATCGGCCTTCTGAGCTTCGCGCCGGAACAACGCGTTGATACGGCTCATCAATGCACGCGGCTTAATCGGCTTGGTCAGATAATCGTCGGCACCTACGTCGAAAGCAGCCACCTCCGAATATTCTTCCGATCGAGCCGTCAGATAAAGGATGTATGTCTGACGAAGTTCTGGAATATCGCGTAATTGCCGACCAGTTTCGATACCATCCATGACGGGCATCATGATATCGAGTAGCACTAATTCGGGGAAATAAGTTTTCGCTATTTCGACGGCTTTCCGTCCATCCATAGCCGTTTTAACATCGTATCCCTCTTTAATAAGGTTATATTCCAGCAATTCAACGATGTCTGCGTCGTCGTCGACGACTAAAATGCGATGTTTTGGTTGAGCAGCTTTGGCAGCACTCATACGAAGTGTAGTTGGTGAAAATATTTAGCCAATTACTAAGTTGTCAGTACGTTGGTTGCCACGAAGTTACGTGGCTTAGTCACAACGTTACCAATCTATAATGAATCCTTAACAAAAACTTAATAACTCATCCTAAAAAAAAGCCGTTTGTTTCTCGCTGAAAATGAGTTCATTTAGATATACTTTTTTCCGAACAACACCGGAAATAATATGTTGTTTATACTTCTGAGCCATAACCAAGATACTTAAAAACGCTATCAAAGAAAATCCACTCTTTACTTACTAATATGAATCGTCGCCTACCAGAGGTTGAACTGCCTGCCTACACTAAACTTGTTAGTGTATTAATCTCATTGGTAATTATAGTTTATGGTCTTCATGCCCTTGAGGGGCTTCTGGTGCCGCTGGTATTTGCCATACTATTTTCGGTCCTGCTGTTTCCGCTGGCAAGACGTTTGGAGAATTGGCGAGTGCCGCGTGTGGTGGCTATCGTGATTTGTCTTTTATTGACACTAACGGTATTATCGGGCCTTTTTTATGCTGTTTCCATGCAGATCAGCAGTTTTGTGGAAGTGGTTCCGAAATTCGTTCAACGTGGCAGCGAATACCTGAGAAGCCTACAAACTTTCGCTGATGAACGACTGAATATCGATCGACAACGTCAGGTAGATGAAGTTCGAAAATACTTGGATCAGGCGCTCGCTGAAGCAGGTAATATATTGACTACTACGTTGTTAACGACAACAAATATTATTAGCAATCTATTATTAATTCTGCTCTTTGCTTTTTTCTTTTTACTATACCGCGATTTTTTTCGGTCGTTTTTTTACAAAGCCTTCAGCGATACGCGCCGATCAACGATAGATACCATTATGACAGGTATTTATAACGTAGTGAAAGATTACATGGCAGGGTTGGTGTTGGTTATCCTGATTATTGGCACCCTCATGACCGTTGGCCTGCTGATTCTCGGTGTCGACTATGCGGTGTTCTTTGGTTTTTTCGGAGCCTGTCTGGTACTGATTCCGTATTTCGGGCTTTCGTTAGGGTCGCTAATTCCGGCGGCTTATACACTTGTTACACAGGATAATCCCATTAAAGCGCTTGGCGTGGTAGGGGTCTTTTTGTTTGTTCAGGCGCTTGAAGGAAATTTTATCACTCCTTACATTGTCGGATCGAAAGTGAGCATCAACCCATTGGCGGCTATTATCGTGCTGATTATCTGGGAAAATGTCTGGGGGTTGGCCGGGCTGGTTCTAGCTCTACCTATGACGGCTATTCTGAAGGTTATCTTCGACGCCATCGATGATTTCAAGCCGTATGGTTTTTTATTAGGCGAAGCAGAAAAGCCCCGTCCACCCATTAAAAACCTGCATGAGTTAGCTGATCAGTTACCCAAACGTGTTAAAAAAGTAGGCAAGACGGACGAAAAAACGTAGTGCTTGCTACGTAGCATTTACTACGTATTTCTAGTGCATTAAGAACCGTTACAAATCTTTGATATTGCCAAAACCTATTACGTCTCTGTATACCGGATTGTCACGTAGTTCGGTTGCCCGCATGAGTTTATCAGCACCAAATTTGGTTTTTAAATCGTAGAGTGTTTGCCGTAGTTTCTGTTTGCGTGTATCATTTGTGAATAGACTTAACGGCACTACGTCTTCGGCGATGAACCGAAATACCACTACACTCATGCTACGTAGGTGTTTATTAAGAACCGGTTCGCAGCGGTGTGCTACTTGAAATTTATCCAGTCGATCCCGAATAATCTGATACAGTTCAGGGCCATCCTGTTTGGGTTCCGAAAAGTGGACTTCGTAGTTATAGGTTTTTCCACTCTCATAGCGGCACGAGAACGACATATCCTGACAAAATACTCGTTTTTGAACCATGCGTCGTTCCAGCGTCAGGCAAAGCGATTGAAGTAGTTCATCCAGACGCTCAGGAGAGCAACGTTGCTCACTCGAGATAGTACGCATCGCTGACATACTCTTGGTGGCTTCGCTGGCTCCTAAATCGACTTCTCCACCAAAATTCAGCCGTAAATGCCAGTGCCAGCCAACAATGCTCCGGCAAGCTGCTTTCAAATGATCGGGAGAAGCGTAGCGTAAATCGAGCGGAGTATGAACGCCATAGGTTTGCAGACGACTTGCCATACGATGGCCAATACCGGGCAAATCGGTGAGCGTCAGGGTACGTAGCACATCGTCAATCGTTTCGGGAGTGATAATGGTAAGGCCATCGGGTTTTCTGATGTCGGAAGCTAGTTTTGCCAGAAAAACGTTGGGTGCAATACCAATAGAACAGCAGAGCCAGTCGCCAACTTTCTGCCGAATAGCTTCCTTTATTGCCAACGCCGTTTGCTGCATGTCCTTGTAAACCAGTTGATAGTTGGTTAAATGGACAACAGCTTCGTCAATACTTTTCGGCACTACGTCATCTGAGAATGTACGTAGTACGTTAATAATTTTTACGTGATATTCTCGGTATCGATTAGGATGTGTTTGCACCGGAATTAACTCAGGGCATACTTCCATAGCTTCGTCCAGCCGCATTCCGGTTTTTATTCCTCTTTTTTTTGCCTCAATAGAAGGCGCAATCACACATCCTTTCCGACCTGTATAAACACATACGCCAATCGGTCTTCCGCGCAACCAATAATTGTCCTGTTGTTCGCAGGATGCAAAAAAACTGTTCATGTCTACGAATAATACAGTTGGTTGTGTGTATGTGCCCAGTCGGTTCCGATTCATTCAAATTTTGAATAAGAAAGTGTCTAATCGAGTTCTTAATCGTCTGTATTTATAGTATATTTGTTGTAATACAACTGCAATATATTTTACTTATATTATAGTTGTCAACTAGACAGACAAGAATGTCGGAAAATTGTTTAAAAAAAATTGACAGTGCCGTGACTATCCAGGACCGACTAAAACAGGTATTTGATGCTTTAGGGATCACTATTTATCAGATTGCCAAGGAATTAGGAGAAAATCCTTCTAAATTCTATAACATTCTGAACGGGCGTGCAAAGCCTTCCTATGATACTATCATAAGTTTGCTGGCTTGCTATCCGCAAATCAGTGCCGATTATCTGATTCGGGGTACATTGCCTATTTTAAATACGGCTGAAACAAATGCCCGAATGGTTAATGCCGATGAAGATTCTATTGAAGTGCCGTTTGTGCCGGTCAAGTTTTACGCCACGTTTGTTGAAAGTTATGCAGACGGCTCAGTAGCTACCGATACTGAAATGTTTCGGGTCAGAAAAGCGATTATGAAGGGCCATAAGCGGGCGGTTGTGCTGGAGATTTCAGGCAACAGTATGACTCCGCAACTGGCACACGGCGCAAAAGTGCTGGCAGTGCCAATTAATGAAACTAACTGGGAATATCAGTCGGGGGGAGTATATGCGGTGATGTACCGTGATTATTTTGTCGTAAAACGGGTTCGTGACAACGAACTCCTGACCCGCAAATACCTCACGCTTCATTCTGATAACCCAAACGGAGGTAACGTAACAGTGCCACTGAAAGATATTCGTGCAATCTGGAAAATCGTATCGATTGTCGAAGCACCGGTAGAGTAGAGCGACAAGTATAAACAGTGAGGGCTGGTCGTTTATCGTAACTGCCAGCCCTCACTGTTTATACACCTGTTTGTTCAAGAATTTCTTTCTGGTGTGCCCACATATCCTGAAAGATAGAACTATGTTGCCGGAGAGATGAGAACGTACCTTCGTCGACAATATGACCATCCTGCATAATATAGACGTAGTCGAACAAGGGAAGCAGGTGAAGACGGTGTAGTGTTGAAACCACTGCTTTATCCGAAAATTCGCTTAGAAGTTCACGGTAAATTTCCAATTCGGTTTTAGGGTCTACACTGCTTGTTGGTTCGTCGAGAAGGACAATATTGCTCGTTCGTGCAGCCAGCACACCACGAGCCAGAGCCAGTCGTTGTCGTTGCCCACCTGACAGATTCACGCCTTTTTCCTGAATATTCGTTTCCAGCCCATTAGGGAGCTGTTTTAATACATCCTCAAATCGGGCAACCCGACATACCTGACGTATCTCATCCTCGCTAAAAGGTAAGCCTAGCGTAATGTTGTAGGCAATAGTATTCTCGAATATTTCGGGTTCCTGCGGAAATAAAGTAACGGTATTGGCTACCGCGTTCAGATCGGAAAACAATTGCCCATCTACCAAAACTGATACGCCCGATTCTGGCTGATACAATCCACGTAACAACGTGAGTAACGTACTTTTTCCAGAGCCGCTTTCTCCGATAAACGCAACCCGTTTTCCACGACTAAGGCTTAGCCTAACATTATCCAGATTAGCTATTTTTTGTGCTGTGCCTGTTAGGTTACGTCCGTGTGAGAAATTAAGCTTGGCAATGTCGATGTTACGCCAGTTGTCGGGCAACGTAGCTGATTCTGGATGCTCATACTGAGCGTATGCTTCATTGATGCTACGTGCCGTTTGAACATCGGTATTGTATTTTACAATCTCGGTGTATTGCCATGCTACGTCGTGAAAAACGCTGGTAAATTGATTTACATAGCCCAACAACGTAACAAGACCACCAACCAGAAATACCTGACCCGGTGTGTAGTTCTGATACACATAGCCCGCAGCCATGACTACGTATATTAACGCAACGAGCATACTGGCTGCGAACCACTTCCATTCGTTAATTCTGACCTGCCGCATGAAAGGCGGAAAAATATCTGCAATTTTTAGCCCCAGACTTGCCTGAATACGAGCCTCCAGACGTAGCGTTATGACAGTAATAATATTGGATAAACTATCGAATAATGTAGCGGATACTACGTGCTCCCGCTCGTTGGTTTCGTCCAGCGCTTTTATAAATGGTCGGTCGAAACGTAGTATGACCCAAATGGTGAGTGCGCCTAGCGCTACGCCGATCAATCCAAATGCTGGTGAAAAATAAAGCATGGCTCCGAACGAAAATACAAATTTTGCCAGTGCCTGAAGGTAAATAAAACCATCCTGAAAAAAGGTTTTCAACGCATCATACGCTTTTCGAATCCGGTTAATGGTTACGCCACTGTGATGATCTTTATGCCAGCCGACTGGTAAATGAAGTGTTTGGTGAAATAACTCGTCCAGAAAATTGCGACTCAAATTGAACGCCAGCCGTCGTTCCATGATCCGTGCGGGGCCGTGAAATACCCACTCCAGCACTTCAAGAGCAACGTAACCACCCGCATAAATCCATACAAGACGTAAAATATCGACATCAGGTTGTTGAAACTGGCCGACAAACCAGCCAAACAGAAGTGGACGTAGTGCAGCTACTACGTTGGCCAGTATAAACAGGAAATAAACCAGCACGTACTGTTGTTTCTCGTGCCGGGCATAGGTCCAGGCCGTACGTAGCAGTGCTATATATGGGTTTTGCATGATTCTAAGGAACAGTCTCATTTTCTGAGACGTAATCACTCTTTAAATGGACAAAAAAGAAGAATAGTTTCTTCGAGATTCTTTGCTAATACGTTGCTTTTCTGGTTGAGTTTCAGTAATTTTGCGACCTGATTTTACAGAAAGGGCATTGGCTGTTAACAGCAAGTCTTTTCGATTAGGTTTAGGAAAACATAACTTTCAGTATAACAAGCTAATGGCTCGCGATTTAGCATTCACGAGAAACATCGGTATCGCTGCCCACATTGATGCGGGTAAGACGACCACAACCGAACGTATTCTCTATTACGCCGGGGTAAGTCACAAAATTGGTGAGGTGCACGATGGTGCTGCCACCATGGACTGGATGGAGCAGGAACAGGAGCGGGGAATCACGATTACCTCGGCCGCTACAACTGTTAACTGGAGCTACCGGGACCAAAAATATCACATCAACATTATCGATACACCAGGCCACGTTGACTTTACCGTTGAGGTAAACCGTTCGCTACGTGTACTTGATGGTCTGGTGTTTCTGTTCAGTGCCGTTGACGGTGTTGAGCCTCAGTCAGAAACTAACTGGCGTTTGGCTAACAACTACAACGTAGCACGTTTGGGCTTTGTAAATAAAATGGACCGTTCGGGAGCCGATTTCCTGAATGTTTGTAAGCAGGTAAAAGAAATGCTGGGCAGCTATGCTGTTCCGCTTCAGTTGCCTATCGGCGAAGAGGATAACTTCAAAGGCGTTGTTGACCTTGTTAACTTCCGGGGCATTATCTGGAATGAGTCAGACAAAGGAATGACGTTTGAGGTTGTTCCCATTCCGGATGATATGTTGGATGAAGCTACCGAATGGCGGGAAAAATTGCTCGAAGCGGTTGCTGAATTCGACGATCAACTGATGGAGAAATATTTCGACGATCCAGAGTCGATCTCGGAAGATGAAATCCTGACGGCGCTTCGGAAAGCTACCATTGCTATGAAGATTGTACCGATGCTTTGCGGTTCATCTTTCAAAAACAAAGGTGTGCAAACCATGCTCGACTATGTGATGGCGTTACTGCCTTCGCCAATGGATAAGGAGAGCATCAAAGGTACAAACCCAGATACGGGTGAAGAAATTTCGCGGAAGCCATCGGCAAGTGATCCGTTTTCGGCACTGGCCTTTAAAATCGCTACTGACCCATACGTAGGCCGTCTTTGCTTTATCCGTTCATACTCGGGTATTCTGGAGTCTGGATCGTATATCCTGAACAACCGTTCGGGTAACAAAGAGCGGATTTCGCGTATTTTCCAAATGCACGCCAACAAGCAAAACCAGATTGATCGTCTGGAGGCTGGTGATATCGGTGCTGTGGTTGGTTTTAAAGATATTAAAACCGGCGATACGTTATCTGACGAGAAGAACCCAATTGTGCTGGAATCGATGGTATTCCCTGATCCAGTTATTGGCTACGCTATCGAGCCGAAGAAAACGGCCGATCAGGACAACTTCTCGAAAGCTATTGGTAAGCTGATTGAAGAAGATCCAACCCTGAAAGTTGAGTCGAATGAAGAAACCGGCCAGACGATCATCCGTGGTATGGGTGAGCTTCACCTTGAAATCATCATCGACCGGATGCGTCGTGAGTTCAAAGTGGAAGTGAATCAGGGCGCTCCTCAGGTTGCTTATAAAGAAAAACTGACCAAGAGTGTTGAACACCGCGAAGTTTATAAAAAGCAATCGGGTGGTCGTGGTAAGTTTGCCGATATCGTTTTTGAACTGGGACCACGTGATCAGGAAGAAGACGGTAGTACCAAAATTGGTCTACAGTTTGTGAATGGAATTGTAGGTGGTGTTATTCCAAAAGAATTCATCCCTGCTGTACAGAAAGGCTTTGACGAGTCGCTGAAAAACGGCCCATTGGCTGGTTTCCCGCTCGAAAGCATGAAAGTTCGTCTGTTCCATGGTTCGTATCACGATGTTGACTCCGACTCACTGTCATTTGAAATGGCCGCTCGTTTGGGCTTCCGTGAAGCAGCTCGCCAGGCTGGTCCGAAACTGCTCGAACCAATCATGGCTGTTGAAGTACTGACACCAGAAGAATATACCGGACCTATTACGGGTGACCTTAACCGTCGCCGGGGCGTGATGAAAGGTATGGATTCGAAAGCTGGTTCGCAGGTGATTAAAGCCGACGTACCACTGTCAGAATTGTTTGGTTACGTAACGGATCTGCGCACAATGTCGTCGGGTCGTGCTACGGCTAACCTGACATTCGCACACTACGAAGTTGTTCCTCAGAACATTTCGGATGCGGTTGTTGCTAAAGAAAAAGGTGCTGTGAAAGCATAATTGCTGAATCAGTTTTAGATAAATAAAAAGGCCTCCTGACTGTCAGGAGGCCTTTTTATTTAAGGTTTGGACAGATTCTTAAGGTTGCTTTACAAGTCGAACGGTTTGTTGTTCGGCGCCAGCCTGAACCTGATAAAGATAAACACCATCGGAGAGATTAACGCCTGCTACGTCAATTTCATGAACGCCAGCCTCCTGCCATTGCCAATTGAATGGCTGCCCCACGACCTGTCCCTGAAGATTCATAAATCGGTGCATAACCATGGTTGGTGCCGATAACCGATAGGCAAGCCGCGTACTCTCTCGAAAAGGATTTGGATAAGCTTTCAATACAAACTTTGGGCTATCGCTGCCTACCGGATTGGCCGTGTGAATAGTGGCTAAAAAGATTGAACCCGGTTTGGCCGTGAAGCCCGGCCGTAACTCAATCGATTGATTAGCCCAATACGTCACACAGGCCTGTGCTTCAATCTGATTATAAGCAATCAGCACTGTTTTAGAATGTTGATTGTGCTGCTGACCAGCCATAAAAGCCTGCGTAATCACCGTCTGGGCCTGGCTAAGACTGTAAGAACAGCTTAGCCAGATAATTGAACGAAGTAGGTGTATCATAAGAAGCGGAAAGTTATCAGCGTTTTATAGAATCGACGTTGCTAAGCTGTTCCTTAATAGCTTTATTTTCACTACGTAGTGTGTTGACTTCCTGCTTTAACTCAATGAGATACAGCGTAAGTTCTTCTATCTTTTCCAGCAGTTTTGCGTCGGTTTTATGTAGGTCGTTTCCTTGTTCAACCATTTCTTTGGCCGAAGGAATGCCTGGTAAATGTTTGTTCGTCTGAATGAATTTTGCTACGTCGTTCAGGCTATTTAGCTTATACCCCTCCTCAAACACTTTATCGCTCCATTCATCGGTATTTTTCACGGCTACTTTCACCTTCTCGGTTAAGATCCCATCTTCTACAAAGAGTTTATAGCCTGATGGAGTACGTGCTACGTTAGCGCCGATAATAACCGCATCGCCTTTGCTGTTCTGCAAAAATGACCCCTTCTGTTGCCAAAACGATTCTGTTACGCCTTCACGCGCCGTACTATTTATACTAGCCATCACTACGTCGCCATTTTCATTGACTGCCAGAAATTTGGTCTGGTTCAGCATGGTTGCTGGCGACGAGTTTTTAAGGTTAGTGAAACGTAGTCCTGACTGATTAGCTACGCCCTTCGTAATTTCTAGTTTGTTTTGAGGAGCCGAATTGCCAATGCCTACATTCACATTTGTATTTCCAAGAATTAGCGCATTGGATGCCGTTACTGAAGCATTATAGCCAATAGCTGTTGCGTTAGTCAGATTACCGCTGCCGGGTGGATTTGTTGCGGCTACGCCAATGAAGGTATTTTTTGTGCCAGTAGTGTTATTAATACCAGCATACCGGCCAATTGATGTATTTTCAGTACCAGTAGTACTGTTATAGAAAGCTCCGTCGCCGATAGCTGTATTTCCTGTTCCGCTTGTATTAGCGTTTCCAGAACCATTACCCATAAACAGATTATAGGAACCATTGTTGTTTGCGCCAGCCTGGCTACCCAGAAAAAGATTTCCTGAACCGGTGCTATTATTAATACCAGCCTCATTACCAATAAATACATTTGAACCTGCTGTTGTATTATTGGCACCGGCCTGATTACCTAAAAACACATTACTTGCTCCTGTTGTATTTTTCTTGCCTGCCGAGTAACCAACAAATGTGTTATTGCTGCTGGTTGAGTTTAAGTAGCCAGCCTGATTACCTAAAAATGTATTGTTACTGCCCGTTGAGTTTGCATTGCCAGCCTGCACTCCGAGGAAGCTATTGTTTGATCCTGTTGTATTGTTTTGGCCTGCTACTACGCCTATGAAATTGTTATTAGACCCCGTCGTATTCTCGTAGCCTGAATAAAAGCCTATAAACGTATTGGTAGACCCAGTGGAATTGGAGTAGCCTGTTTTAGGCCCTAAAAAGATGTTAGTACCACCTGTTGTGTTGTTATTACCGGCGTCGAAACCCAGAAATGTATTGAATTGGCCGGTTGTATTTTTCACTCCTGCATTACTTCCTAAGAATGAGTTTCCGTTTCCACTGGTATTGTTTTGCCCGCTACCATATCCATAAAAAATATTATTTGTACCCGACGAGTTATAGAAACCCGAAAAGGCGCCAGTAAACGTATTCTTTTCACCCACATTATTGGCAACGCCAGAGAAATAGCCAATATACGTATTGCTACCTCCTGACGAATTGGAAATACCTGCTGAAAATCCTAGTATGGTATTACCCACACCTGTCATTGAGTTGTTGCCTGCGCTGGCCCCAACAATAGTATTATACTGGCTAGGTGTAGCGGAGTTCGACGTATTGGCAACGTAGTTCTGGGCCAGTATAGGGCTGCTGATCAGCAGAAGGAAGTAAAACCGCATTTTCATAATATTGATTGTTTTTATAGATCAGGAAAGCGTTTAAACGGACTTGTCCACGACAAAATCCCTTTTCTAATTCTGGCCGAAAGTTAGTTTGACTAATTCCGCTGTTCAATCGGATAAATGTATGAGGACCCTCAGTAATAGGTTTTTAACTAATCTATATGTGCAGCAATTGCCCAATACATTGATTACGATAACTCAATTCTAATGTGCAAAAGAATAGCTGCGGATTAGCATCGGTCGCAATAGTTTGAAGCGCGATGTACTCTACCGGATTGGCAAATAGTAGGTGGGTTAGGCTTTACTGAGCCTGCTCAAAAATGGGAATATGTTGGAGATGGTGCTACGTCGAGCTTTTGGAGTGATCTCGATGGCAGCTATTCCAGAGCGGAGTTGTTGCGGAAATGAAATTATTAGAGGAATATACTAGAGATTGACCGCAACAGTTGCGGGCATCTTAGATGTATAACTTGGTTTATCAATACAAGAAGAATTCTATATTTCGAACTCTGAGAAACTGACTTCGCAGTATCTTGAATCTTGAGCTTGCACTGATACTGCGATGGGCAACGTATTGAGAGTGGTTATAGATCGAATGAGCTATCGAAGGCCTTGAACCCGACCATAAGCAAAGCGGGCTAATGTCAGTCGTGTTTCAAAGATATAGCTCAGAGACTGGCTCAGTACATAATTCCTCGACGAATCAGGATGGCGTTCAATAAGTAAGATGGGCACGCTGGGCGCGTAGTTGTGTTGATCCATTAAAAGCAGGTAATTGAACCATTTCTAGAAATTGCTCCTCTAATAAATCGGCCCAGACGGTCATATACGTAACAACATCGTCGCGTACGTTATGCTTTAAAAACCGCTTTTCAGGAGAGAGACGTAGTAAGATTTGCCGGTCATCAAGTCGCTCCAAATGCTTTAAATCTTCAAGCATTAATCCGGCATTTAGCATCTGATTGATGAGCAAATCGAGTGGCATCTGGCTGGTGGAACAATAACCGTCAACTTGTTCGTTCCAGTCGCCATGGCCTTGCATAGCATATTGGTGAATCTGTTCTTTACTCATGCTGGTCAATTCCTGAGCCAGATTACCACAATTGCAGCCACCCATATGACCCCATTGATAAGGGGCACCGTTTGTTAGTTTTTGGGCTGTTTTGCGAAGAGCTGCAATAAGCTCAGGAGTTGGGCGAGCCATAGCAAGGAGTGTTAAAGATTATAGATTACATGCGAAATTATACAGTGAATATAACAAAAAAGCCTCGTAATTCACGAGGCTTTTTTGTTAACGCACGAGTTCCATCAGGTCTTTATCATTCACTTCTTTCCGAATATCGGCCATATCGAGGAAGCGGGTATAAATACCATCGAGCGTGGGTTTATCATATCGGAAGCCCAGTAACTCAAGCCGGTGCTTAAGCGCATGACGACCGCTACGTGCTGTAAGAACAATCATAGATTTGTCGACTCCTACATCGAGTGGATTCATGATTTCATAGTTTTCCGAGTGCTTTAGAAAACCATCCTGGTGAATACCCGATGAATGAGCAAAAGCGTTACGTCCAACAATGGCTTTGTTTGCCTGAACAGGCATACGCATCATTTCTGATACTAAACGGCTCACAGGAAATAGACGAGTTGAGTCGATATTTGTATGTAAGCCCAGCTCTTTTTTTACTTTTATGGCCATCACAACCTCTTCGAGCGACGTATTACCGGCACGTTCGCCAATTCCATTAATCGTCACTTCAACCTGACGTGCCCCATTCATTACGCCTGCTAACGTATTGGCTGTAGCTAGTCCCAGATCGTTATGACAGTGAATGGAGATCGTAGCTTTATGCACATTTGAAACGTGCTCGTAGATGTAGGCGATTTTTTTTCCGTACTCATCGGGAAGGCAATAGCCGGTTGTATCTGGAATATTAACGACGGTAGCGCCAGCGCCAATAACAGCTTCCGTTAATTGAGCAAGAAAAGCCAGATCGGCCCGACCGGCATCTTCAGCATAGAATTCTACATCCTCTACGTAGCTTTTAGCATGTTTTACAGCCGCAACAGCCTGTTCAAGGATTTTTTCGCGGGTACTGTTAAACTTGTTACGTATGTGAATATCCGATGAGCCAATGCCTGTATGAATACGTCCCCGTTTAGCCCATTTTAGGGCCTCTCCAGCAGCGTCAATATCGCCTTTTACGGCACGGCTTAGCGCGCAAATAGTCGGTTCTGTTACGGCTTTTGAGATTTCGACCACCGAGCGAAAATCGCCGGGACTGGAAATCGGGAAACCGGCTTCAATGACGTCAACACCGAGTAGTTCCAGTTCTTTAGCAACTATAATTTTTTCTTCAGTAGTTAACTGACAGCCCGGTACTTGTTCACCATCGCGTAAGGTGGTATCGAAAATATAAACTCGTTGGCTCATGGTACGCTATTATTGAATGAATATCACATTAGCTAATTAAGCAAAAGGCCCTAATCTGTTCAGAAAAGGGCCTTTTTATAGATATATCCTTTTCTCCGTTCTAAAAAACGATTAGGTTTTGCAGTCGGCAGGATAAAGAAATGATCATTTTCAAGCTTGCGAAATTTCGCTGGTTGCGTAAATACGCTACAAAAATAGTCGTTTTTCGAATGCTTGCAAGTAGTCAGAAGATTTTTTTACGAATCTACTACGTTTCGGAATTAAGCCGTTAGGTAGGCTAAAATTTGAGCCCCCATTGCTTCTGTGCCCAGAATCTTATCGGCGGGGGTTGTATCATTCGCAATATCGCGAGTACGGAAACCTGCTTTCAACGCGGCATCAACAGCGGCAATGACGGTGTTGGCTTCGTCTTTGAGGCCAAACGAAATATCGAGCAATAAAGCAACAGACAGTATAGATGCAAGCGGATTTGCTACGCCTTTGCCGGTAATATCGTGCGCTGATCCGTGAATAGGCTCATATACGCCTGTACTATCGCCCACCGAAGCCGAAGCCAGCATTCCCATCGAACCGGCAATCTGACTCGCTTCATCAGTCAGAATATCGCCGAAGAGATTGCCCGTTACTACTACGTCGAAGCGTTTTGGATCTTTGATCAACAACATGGCGGCTGCGTCGATAAACTGATGCTCAACCGTTACGTCGGGATATTCAGGAGAAATTGCTTGCACCACTTCGCGCCAGAGTCTGCTGCTTTCCAGTACGTTAGCTTTATCAACCGAGCATAGTTTTTTGCTACGTGTACGAGCGGCCTCAAACGCTTTCCGAACAATACGTTCTACTTCGTATTTGCTGTAGATCATGGTATCGTAAGCGGTATTTCCTTCGTCGATACGTTCCCGTTTGCCGAAATAAACGTCGCCGGTCAATTCGCGGAAGAATAGAATATCGGCACCACGCAGAATTTCGGGTTTGATACTCGACGCATCCAGTAATTCATCGAAAAGCTTAATCGGGCGTAGGTTTGCGTACAGACCTAACTCCTTCCGCATTTTCAGTAATCCCTGCTCTGGGCGCACTTTTGCCGATGGATCATTGTCGTATTTGGGATGGCCGACGGCTCCGAACAAAACCGCATCGGCTGACTTCATCTTGGTTAATGTTTCGTCTGGTAATGCGGTACCTGTGGCTTCGATAGCAACGTGTCCGATGAGTGCTTCATCGTACGTAAACTCATGTCCGAATTTTTGGGCAATCGTTTCCAGAACCTGTTTGCCAACGGTAGTTACTTCGGCCCCAATGCCATCGCCAGGGACTACAAGGATGTGTTTTTTCATAAATGGTTTTAAAGGGAGTTGTAAAGTTGTAAGGTTACAATGTTATAGAGTTACGCCGTAATCGGAAAAGGCGTTACAACCCTATAACTCTACAACTTTATAACTACTCTTAATCAAGTGTATTTAACATTTTTTGGGTTGCCTTGATCGCTGATACGGTTTGATCAGAATCGAGGCCCCGGGTTTTAAACTCGCGTTTTTTATGCTTCCACGTAATAATCGTTTCACAAAGAGCATCTGTACGACCACCCGTTGGAATACGTACTGCATAATCCGTTAGCTCAGGAAGAACCAGCTTTTTCTTGCTATAAATCTTCTTGAGCGCGTTCATAAAAGCGTCGTATTGGCCATCGCCCTGTGCGTTTTCCTCAAACTGTTCTTCGGCGATACGTACCCGCAACGTAGCAGATGGTTTCAGGTCCTTAGAGTGCGTTAATACGTAGTTAAGCACTTCGACCCGCGATGCAATCACGTTGTTGTGCAATACGTCGGCCATAACGTAAGGAAGATCCTCCCGCGTAACAACCTCTTTCTGATCGCCCAATTCAATTACTCGTTGGGTCACTTTCTTGAGATCATCGTCCGATAGTTGAATGCCTAACTCGCGAAGGTTGTTCTCAATATTGGCCTTGCCCGACATTTTTCCCAGCGCATAGCTACGTTGACGGCCAAACCGTTCGGGAAGTAACGCGTTGAAGTACAGGTTGTTTTTCTTGTCTCCGTCGGCGTGAATACCCGCCGTTTGCGTAAATACGTTATCGCCAACAACCGGCTTATTGTCGGGAATACGTAGCCCTGAGAAGGTTTCAACAATCTTGCTTACCTGATACAATGATTTTTCGACTACACCTAACGTAACATCGGGCATAAAATCACGTAACACCGCAATAGCACTAGCCATCGGGGCATTTCCGGCCCGTTCGCCCAAGCCATTTACGGTCAGGTGAATACCGTGGGCACCCGCCCGAATGGCTTCCATTACGTTTGCAATGCTGAGATCGTAATCGTTGTGTGCGTGAAAATCGAAATGCAGATTCGGGTAACGATTTACCAACAGGTCGATAAACGTAAACGTATCGGTAGGGGTAAGTACACCTAACGTATCGGGCAATAAAACGCGACGGATGGGCTGAGTCTGAAGAAAATCCAGAAACTGTAGCACGTAGTTGGGCGACGTGCGCATACCATTACTCCAGTCTTCCAGATAAACATTCACCTGCAGGCCAGATGCATGCGCTTTTTCAATAAGCTTCTGAATATCGGCAAAATGCTCAACGGGTTTCTTTTTGAGCTGGTGGATTAGGTGATTCATGGACCCTTTGGTCAGCAGATTCATCACCTTTGCGCCTGATGCAAGCATCCAATCAAGCGAAGCGTCGCCGTCGACAAAAGTCAGTACTTCGATCTTATCGAGAAGGCCAGCATCAGCAGCCCAGCGGGTAATTTGCTGAACAGCTTCCAGTTCGCCAGCCGACACCCGTGCCGAAGCCACTTCAACCCGGTCTACTTTAACTTCAGTCAAAAGCAACTGGGCTAAAGCTAATTTTTCGGATGCAGAAAACGACACTCCGCTGGTTTGTTCACCATCGCGAAGTGTCGTATCCATTACTTCAATATATCGAGATTTCATATTTTAAAGCGCGAAAGAGTGAATGAGCGAAAGGGTGTTGGGCTAACATCTCTGCTGCCGCTCATTCACTCTTTCGCTCATTCGCTCTTTAAAATGGTCTTGTTTCGGCGAAGGTTTCGATTTCGCTCTTCATCGAAAGCAGGTAATCGATATCGTCATAACCGTTGGTGAGGTTATGTTTTTTGTAGCCGTTAATGTTGAAGCTCTCGCTTTCGCCAGTGGCCAGCAACGTAATGGTTTGCTCGGGCAGATTTACTTCCAGTTCCGTATTTGGGTCGGCGTCGATGGCTGCGAAAATTTTATCGGCAAATTCCGGACTAACCGTAACAGGAAGAATACCAATATTCAGACAGTTGTTTTTGAAAATATCGGCAAAGAAGCTCGATACAACACAACGGAAACCGTAGTCATAAATGGCCCAGGCTGCGTGCTCGCGGCTCGAGCCGCTACCAAAGTTTTTGCCGCCGACCAGAATCTTACGGGGCGACCCTTCGTCCGAATAGGTTGGATTGTTCAGTACGAAATCGGCTTTAGGCGTATCGTCGTTGTTATAGCGCCAGTCGCGGAAAAGATTGTCGCCAAATCCTTTACGTTCGGTCGCTTTCAGGAATCGGGCAGGAATAATCTGGTCGGTATCGACGTTCTCGATGGGCATTGGAACGGCGGTACTACGTAATATGGTGAATTTATCGTAAGCCATGTTTTTGAGTGATGAACGATGAGCGATAAACGATAAGTGATGATTATAGCCGGTGTCAGCAAGCCGCTACGGCGGCCTGTTCATCACTTATCGTTTATCACTCATCACTATAAAAATTCTCTTGGGTCGGTAACAATACCAGTAACAGCGGCAGCAGCAGCAACGAGCGGACTGGCCAGCAACGTACGCGCTCCTGGACCCTGACGGCCTTCGAAATTGCGGTTCGACGTAGAAACAGCGTATTTGCCTGCTGGAATCTTGTCTTCGTTCATCGCCAGACAAGCCGAACAACCGGGCTGACGTAGCTGGAATCCGGCTTCGGTCAAGATATCGAGAATACCTTCTTCTTTAATTTGAGCCTCAACAATGTGCGATCCCGGAACTAACCATGCTGTTACGTTATCGGCTTTCTTCCGGCCTTTCACAACCGACGCAAACGCCCGGAAATCTTCAATACGTCCGTTGGTACAGCTTCCAAGGAAAACAAAATCAATTGGCTTACCAATAATTGATTCGTTTTCGGCGAAACCCATGTATTGTAGCGACTTTTTATAGCTGGCAGCGCCATCTTTTACGGCTCCAGCCACTGGAATCTGATGCGTTACGCCCGTACCTAAACCTGGATTTGTTCCATAGGTGATTTGTGGCTCAATATCAGCGGCATCATACGTTAAATCAACATCGAACGTAGCACCCTCGTCGGTTTTGAGCGATTCCCAGTACGGAACCAGTTTATCCCACTGTTCGCCTTTTGGAGCCAGTTCGCGGCCGTTTAAGTAATCAAGCGTTTTCTGGTCGGGAGCAATCATTCCACCACGAGCACCCATTTCGATACTCATGTTGCAGACCGTCATCCGGCCTTCCATACTCATGTTTTCGAAAACATCACCTGCGTATTCAACAAAATAACCCGTTGCGCCACTGGCCGAAATCTGGGCAATGATATACAGAATAACGTCTTTCGGCAATACGCCTTTACCCAACGTACCGTTTACGGTTATACGCATTTTCTTGGGCTTTGGCTGCATAATGCACTGCGTTGCCAGCACCATCTCTACTTCCGACGTACCGATACCGAAGGCAATAGCACCGAAAGCGCCGTGCGTCGATGTGTGCGAATCGCCACAAACAATGGTCATGCCGGGCAACGTAATACCATTCTCTGGGCCTACTACGTGTACAATACCATTTTTAATATGCCCCAGACCCCAGTGCGAGATGCCGTACTTATTGGCATTACGTTCCAGTGCTGCTAACTGATTGGCCGATAGCGGATCAGCAACTGGTAAGTGTTGGTTGAGGGTTGGCGTGTTATGATCGGCCGTAGCGAAGGTGCGGCCCGAAAATAGCACCGGTGCGCCCCGGTCTTCAAGGCCCAGAAAAGCAACCGGGCTGGTAACTTCGTGAATAAAGTGGCGGTCAATGAAGAACACGTCTGGACCGTCTTCGACCTGACGAATAACGTGCGCATCCCACACTTTATCAAATAGGGTTTTTGCGGTACTCATAGCTAGTAGAGGTATAACTTTTTCTGCGTAGTATCTCCGTATCAATCAGATGGAGAAACATGGCTACAAAATTGGCAGATTTTAGTCAACAATATATCCTGCCATTCGTCCAGTAAATAGCGATTTTAGCTCAGAATGTTCTTTTGAGAGTAAAACCGTATTTGATAAGTAAATATAGGGCAGACGTATCACTGAGTTATATAAGGAGAATCAGCAATCAGTCATGTCGCCATTTCTTAACTCAAGTCAATGAATGCCAGCAGATAGTTAGCCTACTTTTGCGCCGAAACAACGTATAAAGTATGCACTCAGAATCTGTAAATACACGGCTCATAGGAATACTATTTTTGATACCTCTATTAGCTTATGGATTTGGTAGTGGCCTTGTCCTGTCGGTAATAGAGACACCGAATTACCTCACCAATTTTCCGATATATAAAACTCAACTGATTATAGGTGCTATGCTGGTTTTGATAAATTCGATTAGTGTCGTTACGGTAGGTATACTGCTTTTTCCTGTTCTTGAGGCAACTAGTAAAGCCTTAGCTATCAGCTATCTAATGACAAGGTTTGCCGAGGCCTTGTTGCTAGTTGTTGGCTTAGCTAGCTTAGTATCGCTGGGGGTATCTGGTCAGCCAGCCCTTTTCGAAACAACAAAGGCAATTGTCAAAAATATAAATTTCTGGACGTATCAGAGTGCCATGTTAGTGTTAGGAATCGGGAGTACAGGGTTTTGTTACTGGCTAGTTGAGTCAAAAGTGATACCTAGACTTCTGTCGATACTTGGGCTTATCGGATATGGCCTATTGGCGTTGGGAGCGATTCTGGAGTTTTTTAGCTGCCCTGTTGGTATCTGGCTATCTATACCAGGCGGCTTGTTTGAAGTTGGCTTTGGCGTTTGGCTTATTATCAGAAACACTACGTTTGCCCAAGTGAGTGTTACGTATGTATAGCTCTGGCTTTTATGGCAATACGTTTCCTGATTCGACTCAACGATTCGGGTTTAACTCCAATATAACTTGCTAATTGATATTGAGGGATACGTTGTAGCAAATCGGGTTTGGTGTCGACCAATCTGAGATAACGTTGTTCTGGTGTATCGGTCAGATAAGCAGCCGTTGATTCCTGCAATTCGCCTAAAACGCGCTCCATTACTTTTCGGGAAATGGTTTCGAATTTTGGGAATCGATTATACAAATCATTCTCTTTCTGCTCGTTGCCAATAACCAGTTTAGTATCTTCACAACAAACCCAAAAATGGTTGGCAGGTACTTTCTGAGTAAAACTGTTAATCGAAATTACCCACTGATTTTCGGTGAAGAAATTATTGGTTATCTCTTCAGCATCAACTACGTAGTATTGTCGAATACAACCCTCCAGTACAAAATAACATTCAGTCGAAACTTGACCTTCCGTTAGTAAAAGCGTTCCCTTTTTGAAGGTTTTGACGCACATGCTATCCACAATAGCGTTACGTTCCTCGTCGGAAAGAGGCATAACTCTGGAGAAATAGGCAATCAGCTTGTTTTCCATAGCTATTTATCACGTAGCAGAAAATGAGTGTTTTCGAATCATTGAACTGCGATTTAGATCAATTTAGTTAATCATTAAATCGCATTTACGGCTACTTCAATTAGTCGCGCTCTATTTGCCACGAGTTTAATCCATAAATGGGTTGTTGCTAAGCCCATATTTTTTGACAATGATAAGGAAAACAAGTCCTAGCAAAGTACCCGCAAATCCGTAAAGCGCATCTGTTTCGTCGAGCGTGTTAAGTATTGGAATCCACCGTTCGTATACGCCGTTGGCTAGGGCAATGATAGCCCCCAGCATGCAAATATGTATTAACCGAACCCCAAGTTGCAGCCACAGAAATCCCCCAATAGTTAGTAGTGCATAGCTCAATGTAAAATTCGATACGTGTTGATAAAAGTCTGGAAACAATTGCTGTAGGGCAGCGATACGTATAGGTTCGATAGTTCTGCCAAAAAAGAGATAAAAAGCGATTAGCTGGGAAACGAGGAATGCAATAGCAGCGCCAATTTTTGGTACGTACTTTAGTTTTAATAAGAACGGATTTATGTTCTCAGAATTGGCTTTCTTTAATGGCTTGTTCACAGCTATTTGAAGATTACTACGTATCGTAACTCCTATGTGTTACGCAGCTCGTTTAGGGGTGAAACCGTACTGTTGTTTATACGCTTTAATGAAATGAGATACGCTTTCGTAGCCGATTTCCATACTTACTTCCGATACGTTCTTATCGGTGTTACGTAGCAGAAAATGAGCGTGTTCGAGTCGTTTCCGTCGAATCCAATGGCCCGGAGATGTACGAAAATGTTCTTCAAAATCGCGCTTGAACGCCGATAAACTACGCCCCGAAAGTCGCGATAATTCGTTCATCGACAGCGGTTTGAGTAAATACGTATTCATCAGGTAATCGAGGTCGGTTTTCTGGCCCTGATAAATATGCCATAAAATAGAACGTAGTTGTCTGGCTACGTCAAGTTCTAGTAAATGGAGCAAAAGTTCCTGAAACTTAAGACGTAGCAGTTCGTTGAGAAATGGCGTATTCGAGCCAAAATAGGGGAGTAGTGACTCAATGAACGTATTGAAGGTTGGGGAGGCAGTAAACGATAAAATAATATCGCCGGGGAGCGTATTGTTTGTTTTTTGAAACAAGGTCAAATGCTGACCAACAAACTCTTTGAGCAATTTCTCATTCACGAAAAATACCAGACTTCGGTAGTTGTTATCAATCGATTCGTTCATCGAATAACAACCGCGCTGGAAAAATAGAATATCGCCTTTTCGGACGTGTAATTCCTGCGTAGGGGATGTAAATTTCTTCTCACCTTCCAGCACCACAATGACGGCGTGTTCCTCAAAAAAGACCTCGTTACGTTCGGGGTATACGTCGCTACGATACGCCACAAACGTCATTTTTGACAAATCAGCCCGTTCAATACTGAGCGACTGAAACTGGTCTGGTTCGATGGACGACGGAACACGTAGCATAACTTACACCAAAAACTGAAATAAGTCGGGCTGATCGTTCAGGTATTCGAATACGATATTCTGATCTTGCATGCGCTGGATGAGCGGCTCAAAATCTTCTCGGTTTTTAAGTTCTACGCCTACAACGGCGGGGCCTGTTTCCCGGTTGGTTTTCTTTACGTATTCGAATCGGCTGATGTCATCGTTAGGGCCCAGTACGTTCAGAAAATCGCGGAAAGCACCGGCCCGTTGTGGAAAACGAATGATGAAGTAATGTTTTAGACCTTCATACAGCAACGAACGTTCCTTTATCTCTTCGGTACGGGTAATGTCGTTGTTGCCGCCACTGACCAGACACACTACGTTCTTGCCTTTGATTTCATCCTTCAGGAAATCAAGCGCGGCAATCGTCAAGGCACCAGCGGGTTCGGCCACGATAGCGTCTTCGTTGTAAAGCTGTAAAATAGTGGTGCAGACTTTTCCTTCGGGGATCAATAAAACGCGGTCAAGGTTTTTGCTACAGACATTGAACGTAATATCGCCGGGACGTTTTACGGCAGCGCCATCCACAAATTTGTCGATTTTGTCGAGTGCTACTACGTGCCCTTCGTCAATCGATATTTTCATGGAAGGCGAACCAAGCGGCTCTACACCAATGAGTTTCGTTCGGGGACTGAGTTGCTTGAAAACGGTTGAGACACCAGCCGCTAAACCTCCGCCACCAATCGCCATCAACAAGTAGTCGATCTGAACATTTGAATCCCGAAAGATTTCCAGCCCAACCGTTCCCTGCCCTTCCATCACCTGCAAATCATCGAAGGGGTGTACAAAAGTGCAGTCATGCGTCTGAACGAACTCCATGGCCGCGTAGTACGCGTCGTCATACGTATCGCCAACCAGAACGACTTCTACGTATTCTTTCCCGAATAGTTTTACTTGCTTTACCTTTTGATTGGGCGTAGTGGTGGGCATGAAAATCGTGCCACTAATTGCCATTTTCCGGCAAGCATAAGCTAGTCCCTGCGCATGATTTCCTGCACTAGCGCAAACAACTCCTTTAGCCAATGCTTCAGTCGACAGACTAGCCATTTTGTTATAAGCTCCCCGAATTTTATAAGACCGAACAACTTGTAAATCCTCACGTTTCAGGAAAATAGTAGCTCCGTACCGATCCGATAGATTCAGATTTTCCTGCAAAGGCGTATGTGTTGCAACACCTTGGAGTCGCTTGGCTGCTACGTAAATATTATCGAGAGAAGGGACAAACGCTTGTTTTTCGTTATCGGCCACGGCTGACGTTAGTGTTTGCGCAAAAGTACAAAAAGTCGAAGCGTTACAGGCAGAGATTATGGGTTATCGCTTTGGTTTTGGCGTTTTAGGTTCGAAATTGAATCAATTTGCCGTTGCTATACTTCCCTTGATTTACGATTTACTAAAACACTTAACGCAAAGGCCGCAGATGCACATGTAAAAACGGAGTAGTCAAACGGTGCTTTTATACTTACAGAAAATGCCATTGAAAATCCAAATAATAAAAGCAGGGCACAGCTACCTTTGGTAACCCAACTAGTTTTAAAATTGGTAAGGAGTGCTATTCCGAAAAGCATCTCTAAAATCGTAGTTGCAACGGCTGAGATAGTTACCATACCTGATGGTAAAAATGGTAACAACGTTTTTGTATAATTTATAAAGTTCTCCCAATTCCCCCAAGCCGACAGTGCACTTGGCCATAACCCAAATCTGTCTGCCGAAGCTGATAGAAAACCTGTGCTTAGCGACAAACGTAAAAACCATTCGGCAATTTTAATTTCAGAGAATTTCATGTTTTTTACATAAGGTGCGATAAATAAAAAATCGGGCAGTAGCTGGCCAGATGGCTGCTCTCTCCCCGATCTATAAACGTATTGATACGCTTGCTTGGCTACTAGCTACGTTCTGGACGTAGTGAACGTACGGCAGTACCTGCCTGCCACATTTCAGATTCGCGCAGTTCGGCCAGCTCAACTTCCAGTTTTTCGCGGTAATCAGGCTGCGAGTTGCGTGTGATGCTGATTTCGGCTTGCTCCTGACTTTTAACCGAGTTGTATAGTTGTTCGAAAACAGGCTTGGTGGCATCACGGAAAGGTTTCCACCAATCCAAAGCACCACGTTGAGCGGTTGTCGAACAGTTGGCGTACATCCAGTCCATACCGTTTTCGGCTACCAGCGGCATCAGCGATTGGGTCAGTTCTTCAACCGTTTCGTTGAATGCTTCAGAAGGACTGTGGCCGTTGGCACGTAGCACTTCGTACTGAGCGGCAAAAATACCCTGAATAGCGCCCATCAACGTACCGCGTTCGCCGGTTAAATCCGACGTTACTTCTTTATAGAAATCGGTTTCGAACAGATAGCCCGAACCTACGCCGATACCCATTGCAATAGCTTTAGTGCGTGCGTTGCCCGATGCGTCCTGATAAACGGCAAACGATGAGTTCAAGCCTTTACCTTCTACAAACAGACGACGTAGTGACGTGCCTGAACCTTTCGGTGCAACAAGGAATACGTCAACATCGGCTGGTGGAACGATACCGGTTTTCTCTTTATACGTAACGCCGAAGCCGTGCGAGAAATACAGCGATTTGCCTGGAACAAGAGCGGCTTTCACGGTTGGCCAGAGTTCAATCTGGGCGGCATCAGAAAGCAGGAAGCAGATAATCGTACCTTTTTCGAGAGCTTCTTCGATTTCAAACAGCGTTTCGCCAGGAACCCAACCGTCGGCAACGGCTTTGTCGTAAGTTTTGCCTTTACGTTGCCCAACGATTACGTTGAAACCATTGTCGCGCATGTTTAGCGACTGACCGGGGCCTTGTACGCCATAGCCAATTACGGCGATGGTTTCGTTGGCCAGCACCTCGCGGGCTTTCTCTAGCGGAAACTCTTCCCGCGTTACTACTTGCTCCTCTACTCCTCCGAAATTAATCGTTGCCATTGTTGAATTGGTTTTGTACTCTTTTATGTGGGGTTACTAATTTGATTTTTTCAAGCCAACATCAGCCTGAAAAGAAACTACAGATAATACGCCCATTCGGCTTCTGGTAGATACTCGACCAGTCCTTTTTCGGTTTTGCCGACGGCTACACGACCCGAGCGAACAAACTCCAGAATCTCGTATTGTTTGAGGTAATCGAAAAAGTCAAATATCTCCGTATCGTTGCCTGTTTTCTCAATCACTACGTAGTCGAGACCCCAGTAAACGACCCAGGCTTTGTATTTCTTATTGATTGTTTCAACGTCCAGTGATTTGCTGCCCAGCGGGGTCGAAATCTTGAATAAAGCGATTTCGTTGTACACAATCTCGTCGTTGAGATACCCGAAAACGGCCAACACTTCCACAATTTTACGAATCTGCCGAACAAGTTTTTCGACTTCTTCGCGCGATTCGTGTTTGATCACAATCGTGAAACGTGATACGCCTTTGCGCTCGGTTTCCGATACGGTCAGGCTTTCGATATTGATACGTCGGCGGGTGAAAATAATCGTGATGCGATTCAGCAGCCCGATGGTATTTTCAGTGAATATGCAGATAGTGTAGTTGGTCATAACTTTTGATAAGCTGTCTTCTGTAGTTCCGTTGTACGCTGCTACGTTCGAAAAATTGTAGACCGAAGAATTAGCTCAGTCTGATCTGTGATACGCTGGTTCCTGCTGGCACCATTGGGAACACGTTCTCTTCTTTTTCGACAATCACTTCGAGCAGATATGGACCATCGTGACTAAGCATCGTATCGAGTGCGTCCGACAGATTTTCACGTTCTGAACACGTCTGACCATCCATGCCAAAACCTCTGGCTATGGTGATAAAATCAGGGTTTTGCAGTTCCACAAACGAGTAACGACGCTGATGGAAAAGCTGCTGCCACTGACGTACCATACCCAGAAAATTATTGTTCAGGATGATGGCTTTCACTGGTTGCTTATTCTGAACGATAGTGCCAAGCTCCTGCAACGTCATCTGAAAACAACCATCACCGATAATAGCAACCACTTGACGATCTGGAGCGCCTACCTGTGCACCGAAAGCCGCTGGCAAAGCAAAGCCCATGGTACCCATACCACCCGACGTAACCAGACTATTCGGGCGCTGGAACTGATAATAGCGAGACGCCATCATCTGATGCTGACCTACGTCGGTAACCAGAACGGCTTCCCCTTTTGTTTTCGTCGACAGCATGTCAATTACTTCCGGCATTCGGATTTTGCCGGTTTTATCATTGATCGCAGGCTCCGTAATAGTTTCATGCTCAACCACATCGTATTTCCGAAACTCATTACGCCATACGGTATGGTCGTTTTGATTGACCAGAGGCAGTAATGCTTTTAAGGCTTCCTTCGCATCGCCAATTACAGGAGCATCAGCCCGGATAATTTTATCAATTTCAGACGGGTCAATTTCAATATGAACAACTTTTGCCTGTTTGATAAATTTACTGGCATCACCCGTTACGCGGTCATCGAAGCGCATACCGATAGCTATAATTACATCAGCCTGATCGGTCATTACGTTTGGGCCGTAGTTTCCATGCATACCCAGCCAACCAACGTAAAGCGGATGGCTTGTCGAGATGGTCGATTGTCCCAGCAACGTAGTGGCAACTGGAATACCTGTCTTTTCGGCAAAGGTCTGAAGTTCTTCTTCCGCTTTGGCGATCTGAACACCATGTCCAGCCAGAATATACGGTTTTTTTGCCGAGTTGATTAAACGGGCAGCCGCTTCTAACTGATCCTGTTTGGGGGCAAGCCGTGGCCGATAGCTAATGATGGTCTGACATTTTTCGTACGAAAAAGGTGTTGTCATCAACTCCACCTGAGCACTCTTCGTAATATCGATTAAAACGGGCCCCGGACGGCCAGCCTGTGCGATGTAAAAAGCTTTCGAGATAACCTCGGCAACTTCATCGGCGCTGGTAATCTGGTAGTTCCATTTCGTAATCGGCATGGTAACTCCCATTACGTCGGCTTCCTGAAACGCATCGGTTCCGAGCAGTTTTTTCGCAACCTGACCCACGATGCAAACCATAGGAGTCGAATCGATCAGCGCATCGGCAATTGACGTAACAAGGTTCGTTGCGCCCGGACCCGACGTAACAAGACAGACCCCAGCTCGGCCCTGCATACGAGCATAGCCTTGGGCAGCATGTCCGGCACCCTGCTCATGACGTACCAGAATGTGATTAATCTGATCCTGATAATCGTATAGTGCATCATAGACAGGCATAATGGCTCCGCCGGGATAACCAAAGATGGTATCGACACCCTCGGCCAGAAGCGACATCATAAGGGCTTGTGAACCGCTGATGTAAGTAGGAGCCGGTTTGGTTTCGGTTGTTTCCGGCATAACGCTGGCAATTGCTTCCATGATGCTTAGTACGTTTTAAAAGTCGTATTCGGTTTGCTGATTTATAACCTGTTAGGCTTCATCCGTTACGCAACCTTCACTGGCTGATTTCACGCTCCGAATGTATTTGCCTAGGGTGCCTTTGGTGAAGCGTGGAGCAGGTTGCTGCCATTCGCTTTTACGGTAAGCTAGTTCTTCGTCTGATACGTGTAGCGTAAGTTTCCGATTTGTAGCGTCGATAGTGATTAGATCGCCATCTTTTACCAGGGCAATTGTTCCACCTTCGAACGCTTCGGGTGTTACGTGACCAACCACGAAACCGTGTGTACCGCCTGAGAAACGACCGTCGGTAATCAGTGCTACTTTGTCGCCAAGACCAGCGCCCATAATGGCGGATGTTGGTTTCAGCATTTCGCTCATGCCAGGGCCGCCTTTAGGGCCTGCATTACGTATCACAATGACCTGACCGGGTAAAATTTCACCTTTCTGCAGGGCTGTAATCACTTCGCTTTCGTGTTCGCAAACTTTGGCAACGCCTTCAAATTTCAGCCCTTCTTTACCCGTGATTTTAGCTACGGAACCTGTTGGAGCAAGATTACCACGCAGAATCTGAATGTGTCCCGTTGGCTTGATTGGCTGGCTTAATGGGAAGATGATTTTCTGGGTATCGAAATTCAGATCAGCAGCCTCTTCGAGGTTTTCGGCAACCGTTTTGCCTGTTACAGTGATGCAATCGCCATGGATAAAGCCGTTCTGATACAGGTATTTCATGATGGCTGGAACGCCCCCAATTTCGAGCACGTCTTCCATGTAATATTTTCCGCTCGGCTTCAAATCGGCCAGCAACGGAGTCTTATCACTGATTGCCTGAATTTCATCAATTGTCAGCGGTATGCCAGCGGCACGTGCAATAGCTAGGTAATGGAGCACAGCGTTGGTCGAACCGCCAAGTGCCATGACAATGGTCAACGCGTTTTCGAGCGATTTGCGCGTAATAATGTCGGAAGGTGTGATGTTACGTTCGAGCAGGATACGCATCGCTGCACCAATTTTCTTACACTCTTCCTGTTTGCCTTCGTGTGTGGCCGGATACGTACTACTGAAGGGTAAACTCAAGCCCATCGCTTCGATGCTACTAGCCATCGTATTGGCCGTATACATACCACCACAGGCACCCGCTCCCGGAATGGAGTTTTGAATAACGCCTTTAAAATCTTCGTCAGAGATGTTATTGGCATATTTCTTTCCGAGTGCTTCGAACGCTGAAACGATATCTAGTTTCTGACCTTTATAATGCCCCGAACGTATCGTTCCGCCGTAGACCATAATGCCCGGCCGTTCTAAACGGGCCATTGCCATTACGGCGCCAGGCATATTTTTATCGCAGCCAACTACGGTTACTACACCATCGTACCATTGGGCTGCCACAACTGACTCGATAGAATCGGCAATCAGATCGCGACTGGGAAGCGAGTATCGCATGCCGTCGTTTCCGTTGGTCATACCATCAGAAACGCCAATTGTGTTGAAAATCAATCCGACCAGACCACTCGCCTGAATACCTTGTTTTACATAAACCGACAGACCATTGAGGTGCATATTACAAGTGTTTCCTTCATAGCCGGTGCTGGCAATACCAACTTGAGGCTTCTGCATATCCTCTTCGGTAAGTCCAACACCATAAAGCATAGCCTGTGCGGCTGGATTGCTTACCTCCTGAGTTAATGTGCGGCTAAAGCGATTTAATTCGGTCGTAGATTGGTCAGTGGTCATGTTTTGCAATTAGCGAAATTTCGCTGATGGTGTAATAACGCTGTAAATAAACAGGGAGTTTTTTGGAAAGGCAAGAAAAATTTTAACTAATTATCCGTTAAACTAGACACATACCTACTTTTGACCTATGACTACAGAAACGACATCGCATTACGATCATTTAGAGCAAATGTCGGTCCACGAACTGCTCACAAATATTAACAAAGAGGATAAAACGGTACCACTAGCCGTAGAACGGGCTATCCCACAAATTGAAGCGTTAGTCACTGAAATTGTTAAACGCATGAAACACGGTGGCCGACTCATATATATAGGAGCTGGTACAAGTGGGCGGCTTGGCGTGGTCGATGCCTCAGAATGTCCACCAACCTATGGTGTTCCGCATGATTTAGTCATTGGTTTGATGGCTGGCGGTGACGGCGCTATACGTAAGGCGGTTGAATTTGCTGAAGATGACGCCGAACAGGCCTGGAAAGATATTGCGCCATATCAGCCCGATGAGCAGGATACTGTAATTGGCATAGCTGCATCTGGACGCACGCCTTACGTAATCGGTGGTTTAGAGCAAGCACGTAAAGCAGGACTGCTTACTGGCTGTATTGTTTGTAATGAAGGTTCTGCGGTGGCAAAGGCGGCTGAATTCCCGGTAGAAGTGGTTGCTGGACCTGAATTTGTTACGGGAAGCACACGCATGAAAGCTGGTACCGCTCAAAAACTAGTGCTAAATATGATTTCAACTTCGGTTATGATTCAACTGGGGCGAGTAAAAGGCAATAAAATGGTCGATATGCAATTGACAAATATCAAATTGCAAGATAGGGCTGCGAAAATGGTGATGAGTGAATTAAACGTTACTCGTGGGGAAGCCGAGGCATTACTAGTAGAGTTTGGCAATGTACGTGGCGCAATCAATGGTTATAAAGAGAAGTAATGCCTAAAGTACTTAACCAAAATTGGGGATTTATGACTGTGTAATCGTTTAATAATACTTTATTCAACAAAAAAGCACGTTCATTTTATGTGAACGTGCTTTTTGTCGAAATCGTGGGCCAGCTTGGGCTCGAACCAAGGACTTACTGATTATGAGTCAGTTACTCTAACCAACTGAGTTACAAGCCCATTGCGAATGGATCATAATCTACTCGCTGGGACAAAATTACAAAAAAACTGGACATAAGGATAGGGGGCGTTCGATTTTTGAAACATAATCGTTCTTCGCGGAGTACTATTGCCTGACTATCTTTGTGAAGATGGCATCCTCCAATAAGAAGAAAATCCTGAATGACCCGGTGTATGGGTTCATTACTATTCCGACCGAACTACTCTTCGATCTGGTCGAACATCCTTATTTTCAGCGACTTCGACGTATCAAACAACTAGGTTTGTCGGAATACGTTTATCCGGGGGCACTGCACACGCGATTTCACCATGCGCTAGGAGCTATGCACCTGATGGGGCAAGCCATGAGTACGCTGCAAAGTAAAGGTCATCGAATTAGTGCCAACGAATGTGAAGCTGCTCAGATTGCTATACTGTTACACGACATTGGGCATGGGCCGTTTTCGCACGTATTGGAATGCTGTCTGCTCGACAACGTAGCACATGAGCAGATTTCGCTTATGCTGATGCACGAGTTAAATCAACAGTTCGGCGGGGCTTTATCGTTGGCAATCAGTATGTTCGAAGGGACGTACCATCGACCGTTTTTTCATCAGCTTGTGTCGAGTCAGCTCGATATGGATCGGATGGATTATCTAAATCGTGATGGTTATTACACAGGCGTGGCCGAAGGCGCTATCGGAGCAGAGCGTATTATTAAAATGCTCGATCTGGCTGATGATCAATTGGTTGTAGAAGCTAAAGGTATTCTCAGTATCGAAAATTTTCTGAATGCCCGGCGGCTGATGTATTGGCAGGTATACTTGCACAAAACCTCTATATGCTGCGAATCGATGTTGATTCAGATACTACGTCGGGCAAGATTTCTAATTCGACAGTCGGAGTCGATTTATGCACCTGATACGTTCCGAATTTTTTTGCTTGAAAGCGTATCGATGACTCAGTTTCAGAATGACCGAACGTATCTGGAAGCGTTTACCCGACTAGATGATTTCGACGTATGGTTCTGTGTGAAACAGTGGGCACACCACCCCGATCAGATTCTGTCGATACTTTGTCGGATGCTCCTCGATCGGAAATTATTTAAAATCGTATTGTCGACCGAACCGTTTGCTGGTGAACTGCTGTCGCAACTCGAAGACCAGTTGCGACAGGCTGGCTTAACGAACGAAATGATATCCTATTTTCTGGTTGAGGGGCAAGCCACGAATGCCGCTTACCTTCCCTCTGGCGACCGAATTTCCATTAAACTAAAATCAGGAAAGGTGATCGACGTAGCGGATGCATCTGATCTGTCGAACATTCATGTATTAACCAATATCGTCAGACGTTACTACGTTTGTTGGGCAAAAGAACTGATGCTGGTAACAACGTAGCACCACACCCTTCTTTTTCTTCTACGAATTCCGGGCTATAGAATACGAAAAGTGCAATTTGTTAGTTACCTTAGCGGCCTAATCGCTTACGGAAGTTAAGCTTTTTTCGACGGCCGTCATACGTATATGAAGTTTACAGTCAGGCAGATTGCTATGCTGCTGGGGGGCGAAGTTGCCGGAAATGATACACTGGCAATCACCGGATTAGCAAAAATTGAAGAAGGCCGCCCAGGCGATATTTCGTTTCTGTCGAATTTAAAGTATGAACCGCATCTGTATACCACACAGGCATCAGCGGTAATAGTTGACCGCTCGTTTGAGCCTAAAAAGCCTGTAGGGTCTGCTCTTATTTTTGTCGATAATTCCTATTCGGCTTTTACCCGTCTGCTGGAAGAATACCATAAACAGTTGCTTTTCTCGCGGGTAGGCGTGGAGCAACCGTCTTACGTAGGCGAAGGAACTGAAATTGGCGAACAGAGTTATCGCGGAGCGTTTTCATGCATTGGCCGGAACTGCCGAATTGGGCACAACGTTAAGATTTATCCACAGGCCTATGTGGGTAACAACGTTCGTATAGGCGATAATACAATTGTTCATCCGGGAGCGCGTATCCTGGATAATTGTATCATCGGGAAAAACTGCGTGATTCACCCCAACGCTGTTATCGGTAGCGAAGGATTTGGCTTTGCGCCACAGTCTGATGGTACCTATAAAACCATACCGCAGCTTGGAAATGTAATTCTGGAAGACTCCGTGAATGTCGGTTCGAACACAACCATCGACTGCGCTACCATGGGTTCTACCATTATTCGTCAGGGGGTGAAACTCGATAACCTGATTCAGATCGGACATAATGTTGAGATTGGTAAAAATACCGTAGTAGCAGCGCAAACGGGTATTTCGGGCTCCACCAAAATTGGTGAAAACTGTGTTATTGCGGGGCAGGTAGGCTTTGCTGGTCATTTAACTATTGCCAATGGAACCAAGGTTGGCGCACAATCGGGAGTTGGTAAAAACGTAGTGGAGGAAGGAACCTCGATTAATAGTTCGCCTGCTTTTGGTCTAAAAGAAAGCATGCGCTCATTGGCCGTTTTCCGTAGGTTACCTGACCTGGAATGGCGAATTATTGAACTCGAAAAGAAGAATAAATAGAACTGGCGATTGCCGCTGATGGCTATCGGACAGGAACCAACGAATGAATACCAAACAACAGACAATTCAGAAGGCCGTTTCGGTATCGGGAGTAGGATTACACACGGGTGTGCAGGCAACAATGACGTTTTTGCCCGCGCCCACTAATCATGGGTATAAATTCCAGCGCGTCGATTTGCCGGGACAGCCCATTGTCGACGCCGACGTTGATAACGTAGTAGACCTCTCGCGGGGTACTACTATTGAACAGAGTGGAGCTCGTATTCATACGGTTGAGCACACCCTGGCTGCGTTGGTAGGTTTGCAGCTCGACAACGTATTGATTCAGTTGGATGGACCAGAACCGCCTATTATGGATGGTTCATCGATTCAATTTATCGAAGCCCTCCGTAGTGCAGGTATTGAGGAGCAAAATGCCACGCGGAATTATTTCGAAGTGAACGAGTACGTTCATTACCGGAATGCCGAAAAAGATATCGAAATGGCCGCTTTGCCGCTAAACGATTATCGGCTTACTGTAATGGTCGATTATAATTCGCGGGTAATTAGTAGCCAACACGCATCGCTGAATGACATTAGTCAGTTCCCTGATCAAATAGCCAGCAGTCGTACGTTTGTGTTTTTGCATGAGCTGGAAACGCTCTACAAGCAAAATCTGATTAAAGGGGGTGATTTGACCAATGCGATTGTTATTGTTGACCGCGAAGTAGAAGATGGGGAGCTGGATTATCTGGCTGACCTTCTGAAAAAACCAAAGGTTAGCGTAAATAAGCAGGAAGGTATTCTGAATAACCTTAAGCTGCACTATCCAAACGAAATGGCCCGCCACAAACTGCTCGACGTAGTGGGCGATTTAGCACTGATAGGGCGGCCTATTAAAGCACAGATTCTGGCGGCTCGGCCAGGTCATGCGGCTAACGTAGCGTTTGCAAAGAAAATCAAGAAACTTATCCAGAAAAACGCAGCTAATCAGGTTCCTCAATACGATCCGACCCAACCAGCCGTTCTGGATATTAACCGGATTTCACAGATACTAGCTCATAGGTATCCATTTCAGATGATCGATAAGATTATCGCACTGGACGAAAATAGTGTGGTTGGTATTAAGAATGTGACCATGAACGAGCAGTTTTTCATGGGGCATTTTCCGGGAAACCCCGTTATGCCGGGTGTTTTACAGCTCGAAGCAATGGCACAAACGGGTGGGATTCTGGTACTTAGTACCGTTTCTGATCCCGAAAATTATTGGCCTTACCTGATTGGTATCGAAAATTGTCGGTTCCGGCGCAACGTTTTGCCTGGAGATACCGTAATATTTCGATGTGAGTTCACCTCGCCAATGAAACGCGGTATTGTAAAGATGCAGGGTCGCGGTTACGTGGCCAACCAACTGGTTTGTGAAGCTGATATGATTGCCAGTCTGGTGAAGAAAAAATGAATAATGAATAATGAGCCGCGCGGGCGGCCCTGAATGAATAATGTAGTTTTACTACAGCTTCATTCGCCAGTCATTATCCATTGTACATTATTCATTGTACATTTTAAAAAACATGATTCAACCATTAGCTTATATTCATCCGGAAGCGAAGATCGCGCATAATGTGGTTATTGAGCCGTTTGCCATTATCCATAAAGATGTCGAAATCGCTGAAGGAACGTGGATTGGTTCCCACGCAGTTATTAACGAAGGGGCTCGTATTGGCCAAAACTGCAAAATTTATCCGGGAGCCGTTATTTCAGCAACTCCGCAGGATTTGAAATTCAATAACGAGTATACCCGAACAATAATCGGGGACAATACAACGATACGTGAATACGCAACCATTAGCCGGGGCACCGAAGAACACTGGAAAACGGAGATCGGTAGCCATTGTCTTATTATGGCGTATGCACACGTAGCACACGATTGCCGCATTGGTAATCACTGTATTATCACGAATAATGTGCAGATGGCCGGTCACGTGCACATGGGCGACTGGGCAATTATTGGCGGTTCAAGTTCGGTACTACAATTCACGCGTATCGGTGCGCACGCGATGATTTCGGGTGGCTCGCTGGTACGTAAAGACGTACCACCTTACACAAAAGCTGCCCGTGAACCACTTTCCTACACCGGTATCAATTCGATTGGCTTACGTCGGCGTGGTTTCGAGAACGATAAAATCAACCAGATTCAGGACATTTATCGCTATATCTACATGCGTGGCCTGAATAATGCCGAAGCACTCACACATATTGAGCTGGAGTTACCACCTTCCAACGAACGCGACGATATTGTAAACTTTATCCGTAGCTCAGAACGGGGAATCATGCGCGGCCCTTCTTCGAGCGGAGAGCGGGAGTAATGAGCGATAAACGATGAGTGATAAACGATGAGTAGGTCAATCCGCAGTCTACTCATCGTTTATCACTCATCACTCTTTACGTATGGAAATTGTTGCCAGAAAATTAGGGAAGAAATACCGGAAGGAGTGGATTTTCAGACACGTCGATCTGACGCTTTCGGCTGGCACAAGTTATACCTTCGTAGGGCCAAATGGAAGTGGAAAATCGACATTGCTGCAACTGCTTGCCGGGAGTCTGCCGTCCACTGAAGGTGAACTGATTTATTCCCACAACAGCACTCCGATTGATCCCGATTCCTGGTTTCAGCAAATTAGTCTGGCAGCTCCCTATCTGGAATTGGTTGAAGAACTGACACTTACCGAGATGCTGGTATTTCACCAGACCTTCAAACCATTCAAACAAGGAATGTCTTCTGCCGATGTAGCAGACCGGTTGCTACTTTCGCACGCCCGCAACAAAGAAATCAAGTATTTCTCGTCGGGTATGAAACAACGGGTTAAACTCGGACTCGCTTTCTTTTCAAATTCGCCCGTTGTTATTCTCGATGAACCTACCTCGAACCTCGACCGACAAGGGGCGGCCTGGTATCACGAACAGGTTCGCCAGCTCGGTTCTGATCAACTGCTGCTGATTGGCTCCAACCAGCCCGAAGAATACGATTTCTGCCCGAACGTAGTGGACGTAACACAATGGAAATAAGGGTATTTTACCCTTCCGAACGCAACACATCCAGCGGTGGGCGTACCAACACTTCCCGACTGTTGAACAGACCAATCAAGATCGTGAGCACGGTTACGACAAAAGTTACAACAAACAACGGCACTACGTTGGGGCGGTAAGGCACCTCAAAAACGAATTGCGCCAGCGCCCAGGTCCCTATCACTGAAAGCAGAATCCCCGACAAAGCCGCCAGAAGTCCTAATAAACCGTATTCAAGCGCCGTGATACGTAGTATCTGCGTCCGACTAGCACCTAATGTACGTAGCAATACGCTTTCGCGTAAACGCTGAAACTTGCTGATAATGACCGAACTGGCAAGAACCAGAAGCCCTGTCAGAATGCTGAACAACGCCATGAACTGAATCACGAACGAAATCTGGGCAAGAATATCGTCTATCGTTTTTAAAACCAGTCCTAAATCAATAGCTGATACGTTGGGGAAACGTTGCACGAGTCCACGCTGAAGTACTGCCGAGGTCTGGTTGTCAGGCACGCGGGTCATCAATACGTGAAACTGCGGAGCCTGTTCCAGCACGCCGTTCGGAAAAACAATCAGAAAATTCGTTTGTACCCGGTTCCATTCTACCTCGCGCGTGCCACCTACAATAACCGGAATTGGTGCACCCTGTACGTTGAAATTTAACGTATCGCCTAGTTTCAGATGCATACGTTCCATAAAACCGTCTTCAACCGATACGTAGATAGCTCCGTCGGCCTGATACGGTGCTTTGCCCGACACCAGCTTTTCGGAAGAAATCAACGTGTCGCGATACGTAACGCGGTATTCGCGGGTGAAGGCCCATTTTGGTATTTTCAACGATGTATCCTTACGTACCACTTCGGCGGACTTTCCATTAATGTCATTCAATCGCATCGTAACGACCGGAACTTCCTGCAACACTGGCAATTTCTGTCCGCTCACCAGCGATTTTACGCCCGAAAGCTGCTCATTCTGAATATCGAACAAGACCATATTGGGCTGGTTTCCAGAAGCTGACAGTTCGACGCGGCCAATCAATAATCCTTGTGTCAGGTATAACGTAGCAATCAGAAACGCACCTAATCCAATGGATGTTACTAGGATGAGCGTCTGATTATTAGGCCGATATAAATTTGCCAGACTCTGCCGCCAGACGTAGCTCCACGATGCCGGAAAGAACCGCCGAACCAGCCAGATAAGCCCTAAACCAAGACCCGTGAGGATACCAAACGCAACGGCTAATCCACCCGTAAAGCCAAGCGCCAGCATAAAATTCTGCGTTTGCCCGTATGAAAAGCCAATGATGAACCCAATTACAACTAGATAAACCAGCCAACGTAGCGGATCGCGGCCGCTCATGTCGCTTTCGTAGGAAGACCGAATGGCCCGTAACGGTGATACGTTTCGGATAGACAGTAACGGAATCAGGGCGAACAAAATCGAGATTAGCAAACCTGTGCCAATGCCACTTAAAATTGCCGTTCCCGACAACGTAGTATCGACAGTGATCGGTAGAAAACTCCCAAATACGCGCGGAAGAATGAGCTGAATACCTGAACCAATCAACGCACCAATAGTTGCACCAATCAACCCCATAAAGGCGGTTTGAAGCAGGTAAATCATAAACGCTTGTCGACCACTGGCTCCCAACGTGCGCAGAATGGCAACCGATGCAATTTTCTCTTTAACATATAATTGCACCGCACTGGCGACACCAACGCAGCCCAACAACAGGGCAACAAACGCAACCAGACTTAAATATTGGGTCAAGTCGGCAAAGGAGCGGCCCGTTTGACGCTTCCGCTCGGCAATAGTGTCGAAATTGATGCCTTCTTTATCGAGTCGCGAAGAAATGGTTTTAGCGTATTTCTCTACGTCGGTGCCGGGTGCAAACTGATAATAATATTTATAGGCAACACGGCTTCCGCGCTGTAATAAGCCCGTTTTTTCTAAAAACTTATTCGGAATAAAAACGGTAGGTGTAACGGTCGTGGTAATGGCTGCCTGACCCGGTGTTTTCATGACCCGACCGGCTACCACAAACGACAGATTTCCTACACGAACCGAATCGCCAACTTGCGCGCCCAATTGCACTAACAACGCATCGTCGACCAACGCAACCTGACTGTTCGCTTGCCGAAAATCCTGAATCGCTGACGATGGCGTTACGTCCCACAGACCGTAATACGGGAAATTGCCCTGCAATCCTTTCACCTGCGCCAGACGAACCCCGCCCGTTTTGGCGACCGAAACCAGCGACGGAAACGAAACTTCATACGCCCGATCACGACCAATTCCTTTAACAAACGCCTGTGTTTTTGCCGATGGTGGACGCGTCCACGAAAGCGTGAGATCAGCACCGAGCAGTTCACGGGCCTGCTCGTCGATGCTACGTGCCAGATTATCACCGAACGAGTTAATAGCGACCAGTGCCGCAATGCCCAGTACGATAGCCGACATAAACAACAGAAGTCGTTGTCGGCTTCGGCGGCTATCACGCCACGCCATTCGGAATAACCAGGAGAAGTTCATAGGTTTTGCAGAGAATATCGTTATGTTATTTCACAATCGTTAATTCATCTTTTACCAATCCATCTTTGTCATAGACGGTGTAAATCAGCTTGTTGTCGTTGATTTTCATGTGCTGATAAAAAGGACCATTTTTATAGCGTACCTGCGCATACGGCTCGTCGGGCCAGTGTTTGTGATCGCTGGGTATGCCAATGGAAATGGTATAAATAGTGCCGTCAGCAGGTTTTTCAACCGGTTTTTCGGCAAACATAGGCTTGCTGCGGAGGTAGTAATGCACGTGTCCGCTCATGACCATGTCGACGTGGTATTTATCGAAAAGTGTACACCATTCTTTACGGATATCGGTATAATCTTCTTCGAAATTGTAGGGCGGAAAGTGGAAAAATACAAATTTCCATTTCGCCTTTGTGTTGGCTAACTGTTGATTAATCCAGCCGGTTTGTGCCTCGATAGGCGACGTAGCGTCAATCATTAGAAACAACGCGTTCTGATACGTAAAGGCATAGGTTTGCTCCGTTGGTACGTCGGCATGCTTCGGCCCGTTTTTCGGCAAACTGAACATTTCCTGATACATCCACGCACCTAACCCATCCTGACTGTCGTGATTTCCGGGAATTGGTAACAAGGGCTTATGTTGGAAAATATCGCCCGAATGATGCCACAACTCATCCCATTCATCGCGGTGTAAGCCCGTGCTGACCAGATCGCCCACAATCGAATAAAACGAAATGTCGGGATGACGTAGCAACGTTTGCTGAGCCATCTTTCCGAAATCGGGCGATTTATGCGTATCACCAAACCAGATAAATGAAAAACCTGAGTCGGTCGACGCCTGAGTCTGGAACGTAGCGGGAACTGACCAGCCACCCGTTTTCGAACCGACCCGATAACCATACGTAGCACCGGGCAAAAGACCCGTAAGCTGCGCTGTAAACCGATTGACGTAGCGATCATTTTGTAGCAAACGATCTTCCATCCGAAAGGACGTAGCGGCTTTGGTTAACGTATCGGTCGTTTCAATACGCCAGTATTTTACGTTTCCATCTGAAACCGTACTAGTTGTGCGCCATTGAATATCCTGTGTTGTGGTTGGATTACCGCTCCACGTCAGCAAAATCTGGTCGGGCTTGGATTGGGCAGGAACAATAGTTTTGCGGAAAGCACCCACCAGATGCGCTTCGCGGGCGCGTCCCCGAATAGTTTGAAATAACCGCTGACCACGTAGCGATTCCGGTACTTCGGTCAACGTTAGATCGCTCCAGTCGTGATACGTAAACGCACCAACACGCATATCAGCCGACGTTTGATGTGCCGGATAAACCGACGAAATCGTCAATTTGTCGCCCGCTTTTTTAGGCGCTACACTGATAAAATACACCGGACGATGTTTGTCGAATCCGTTGATGCCCAGATTCACGTTTCCAGCCGAGAACGTTTTTTGCCAGACTTCGTACGTGTATTCTTCATTTTTGACGATCAGATCCGTCTTCTGGAAACCACTATTCGGCAGCCAGAAGGGCAACACGTTCTGATCTTTGTGACGCATGAGCGACACCGTTACAGGTACATTTACCGTGAAGGTCAGGTATTGAGTAGCCAGAATCTGTTTCTCATCGGGGCGTAGAAACTGGAGAATAAATTGTTCGCTGATCGTATCCAGTTGTTCGGGTTTTAACGTTTTGTAAAGCCGCGTAACTACATTATCCATTACGTCTTTAACCGATTTTGTGGACGTAGCACTTTGAGCCGATACGTTACTGAACGTAAGGAAGAGTAGTAAAAAGCCGATAAAAAAAGTGGCTGGTTTCATGAGCGAGTATGACCGATTGATAAGCAACACAGATAAAGTTTGTCTCTTGAATTACTGTGTTTCGGTCAGAAACTACTACTGGGTCAGTTGATCACTAAAAACGCTGCCGCCTTTAATGCGAATGACACGTTGGGTGCGGGCCGCCAGTTCGAGGTCGTGCGTAACGAGCACGAGTGTGGTTCCGGCTTCTCGATTGAGTTCAAAAAGTAAGTCGACAACTGTAGTGCTGGTATCGGCATCAAGATTTCCCGTCGGCTCGTCGGCAAAAAGTAATTTCGGCCGATTGGCAAACGCACGCGCCAGCGATACGCGTTGCTGCTCACCACCCGAAAGTTGCATGGGATAATGATGCCCGCGCTGTCCCAGGCCGACCCGTTCCAACAGCCCTTGTGCGGTTTGGGCGGCTCCTTTTTCACCCCGAAGCTCCAGAGGAACCATTACGTTTTCGAGGGCGGTAAGTGTGGGCAACAACTGGAAATTCTGGAAAATGAAACCCACGTGCTGATTACGTAGCGCGGCCCGTTGATCCTCGTTGAGGTTGTCGAGACAAACATCGTTCAGATATACGCTGCCCGACGTAGCACGGTCTAACCCGGCACAAAGCCCTAACAACGTTGTTTTGCCACTCCCCGAAGGCCCAACTATCGCGAACGTATCGCCCGGTTCGAGGGAGAAATTAACGCTGTGGAGCACAGTTAGCTCCCGACCGCCACTCGAATAGGTTTTGGTCAGATTTTCGACACGCAGAATACTCATTGGAACAAAAAACGGTTGACACTCATTGTCTTAAACGTAGCGATTTTCTGAAATCGTGGTTCTGGCGGATGTTTCTTCCGATTATCTGCGAAATTCGCGGCTTCTGCTACGTTGTTATGTGTAACAAACCGACATGTGCTTTATGAAGTTCTGCCCGAAAGCTCAAACACTCCATTCTTTGATAAGCGGACTATTCGTGTGCTTAGCGGTCTGGGGCTGTGGCTCGTCTGATACAAAATCTGATTCTACTACGTCCAATACGCCCGCTAGTTCGAGTGCCGCTCAGTCTAACTCAGCTAAAAAACAGGTCGTTCTTTTCTACGGTAATAGCCTTGCCGCCGGTTATGGCGTTGAACCTACTGAGGCATTTCCGGCACTGGTTGGCGAAAAAATTGATTCGGCAGGCCTGAATTATACAGTCGTAAACGCTGGCCTAAGTGGCGAAACAACAGCAGGAGGTAAAAGTCGGATTAGCTGGGTACTACGTCAGCCAGTATCGGTTTTCGTGCTGGAACTGGGTGGAAACGATGGCCTTCGCGGGCTGCCATTGACCGCAACCCGGCAAAACCTACAGGCCATTATGGATACCGTTCGGAAAAAGAACCCGGAGGCTACTATTGTGCTGGCGGGTATGCAGATTCCGCCCAACATGGGTACGTCGTACAGCAAAGAATTTCGGGAATTGTTTAAAGAACTGGCCGATAAAAACAAAGCCGTTCTGATTCCATTTCTGCTCGAAGGGGTAGGCGGCATTCCAAAGCTGAACCAGGCCGATGGCATTCACCCGACGCCAGCGGGTCATAAAATTGTGGCAAATACAGTCTGGCAAGTGCTACAGCCGATATTGAAGTCTGAAAACTAATCCATTAATATCCACTACGTTGCCATGCGTTTTGCTCTGATTCTGCTTAGTCTGTTTGCCTTTTCATTTCGGCCTGATAAACCGGCGTATCGACTTTATACGGCAAAGTTAAAATCGGCTACGTATGCCAAATTGCTACGTCAGGCTACGGAGGCCGACGTAGTGCTTTTTGGCGAATTGCACAACAATCCAATCTGTCACTGGCTTGAGTTACAGTTGACGAAAGATTTGCAGGCGGCAAAAAAACAGAATCTGGTGCTAGGTGCCGAAATGTTTGAAGCTGATAATCAGAAGGCGTTGAGCGATTACGTGCAGGGGCAAACCGACAGCAAAGAACTAGCGAAACAAGCCCGGCTCTGGCCTAATTTTGATACTGATTACAAGCCGATAGCCGATTTCGCCCGTGAGCAAAAAATTCCGTTTATCGCTACGAACGTACCACGGCGGTATGCCCGGCTGGTTTCGCGGCAGGGTTTGGCGGCTCTTGATACAATTTCATCGGAAGGAAAAAGTCAGGTAGCACCGTTGCCGTTAACCGTTGATCTGACATTGCCCGGTTATAAAGGTATGATGGATATGATGTCGAGTTCGGTACATGGTAGTACGCCCACGTCAACTACGGGGGGGGCGTCCGGTATGGCGAATGCCAATTCGGATATGGCGGCCAATTTCGCTCGGGCACAAGCCATTAAAGACGCAACGATGGCGCACTTCATTCTGCAAAATCTTAAATCGGGGCAAACGATGCTTCACTTCAACGGCGATTATCACTCCAAAAACTTCGAAGGTATTGTTTGGTACCTGCGTCAGAAACGGCCCGATCTCAAAATTTTGACACTCTCATCCGTCGAAATCCCTGACCCGGAGCGACCCACTACCGAAAACAAAAATCTGGCCGATTTCCTGATCGCCATCCCCGCCGATATGACGAAAACGTATTAGTGAATACTTCATTCAATAACCTTTGACGTCGGTTTCCGGTTGCTTTTAATAGGGCGTATCGGAAACTGATTTATGATTAAGGAATTACTTGATTTAACTGGAAAGAATGCGCTGGTAACGGGTTCCAGCCAGGGAATTGGTAAAGCGATTGCGCTGGCTCTCGCTGAATTTGGTGCTAACGTATTGATTCATAATCGGAAAGGCGATAAGGAAGCGAAGGACGTAGTGCAACAGGTTCGGCAGATGGGCGTAAACAGTGATGTAATTGGCATTGATTTACTCCAGTCAGGTGCTGTGGATAAACTCTACAAAAAAGCTACAGACTTATTTGGGTCGGTTGATATTCTGGTGACGAATGCGTCGATACAAATTCCGGAAAACTGGGATGACGCAACGCCCGAAGAATTCGATCGGCAGGTAAATGCCAACTGGAAATCAACGTTATTACTGATGCAGCGTTTCGCTCCCGACATGGCCGAGCGAGGCTGGGGACGTATTCTGACAATTGGCAGTGTCCAGGAAGAAAAACCGCATCCGGCCATGATTGTCTACGCAGGCACGAAAGCCGCCGTTGCCAACACAGTTCGGAATCTGGCTCTGCAACTCGCTGACAAGGGGCTTACAATCAATAATTTGTCGCCGGGAGTTGTCGATACTCCCCGTATCAATGAACCGGTCCCTCCTATGCCTGATCGTATTGGTGATCGGATGAATATTCCGGTAGGTTCGGCAGGGCAACCCGAAGACATAGCGGGAATGGCTGTACTCCTTTGCTCAGAAGCGGGCCGCTACGTAACAGGGCAGACGATTTTTGTGGATGGTGGTATGAGTTTGTAATGGTTTTTTTGTTGTGGTGTCAGGTTCAGAACCTGACACCACAACAAAAAAAAATCTTAGCCATTGTACGCTTTTTCAAGATCGGCTATCTCAATTTTGCTCATTTGCATCATGGCCTGCATTACCCGCTTTGCTTTTTCCGGGTCTTTGTCGCCGAGCATTTTTCCGAGCGCTGACGGAACAATTTGCCACGATACGCCAAATTTATCTTTCAGCCAGCCGCAGGGCCCCGGCTCACCACCTTCCGAAAGTTTTTCCCAATACGTATCGACTTCTTCCTGCGTTTCGCAGTTTACAAATAGCGAAATACCTTCAGCAAATTTAAAATGAGAACCTCCGTTTAATGCAATAAACTCTTGTCCATCAAGTTCAAACGTGGCAGACATCACTGTTCCGGCTGGTACAGGTGCTCCTTCGCCATAACGGGCCATCGTTTTAATAGACGAATTTTTAAAAATTGACGTATACAGGGTAGCGGCTTCTTCGGCCTGATTGTTAAACGTCAGGAATGTGGTGATTTTCTGCATGATATTCACGAGTATTTGTTGCTTTGTCAGACAAAAATAAAAGCTTTCGTCTCGCTGTGAGATAGGCAAAACCGACAAAAAACGGGGTAATTACGACAAGATTTTGGTACGTATCAAGGTATTATTGCTGTCATTACGGATACAATTTTCACCGTTTCGATAATCGATAAACATTACTGTGCTTCGGATACTAAAAACAGTATGCTGATAAACGTCAGATGAATCGCTGATGAATCTCAGAATAATGCAATGGGTTGTTGGCCAAATTGCTGTCAAATTCTGAGGCAATAATATGGCAACGCTTACGGTTACAACTTGCTATCACTGCGGCAACGACTGTCCCGTCGAAACACTTGTTTTCGACGATAAACATTTTTGCTGCGATGGCTGTAAAACGGTGTATAGTATTTTGAATCAGCACCAGCTTTGCCAGTATTATGCAATTGAGCAGGCTGATGCAATTCGGCCGGGAAACAGCCCCGGAACGAACCCCACTACGTCAGGAAAAACGCGGCTGGAGTTTCTGGATCATCCCGATATTGTAGCGCAACTGCTGGAGTTTTCGAGTGATTCCGTTGCTAAAGTCACGTTTTATATACCCACCATTCACTGTAGTTCCTGCCTTTGGCTGCTCGAGCATCTCTATCGAATCAATCCAGCCATTCAGCAATCGCGGGTCGATTTTCTAAAAAAACAGGTGCATCTGACCTACAATCCTACGCAGATAACGCTACGTCAGGTAGTTGAATTACTGGCTTCTATCGGTTACGAACCCCTCATTAGTCCGAACGATACGCCGTCTGAACAACCGAACGTAGCGAATCGCGGGTTTCTGTATCGGCTAGGCGTAGCGGGATTCTGTGCGGGTAATATCATGCTGTTCAGTTTCCCGGAATACCTTGGCCTCGATGATCCCTCGTTCAAACATCTGTTTGGTATTCTGAACGTAGTATTGGCAATTCCGGTCGCCTTTTATTCGGCATCCGGCTATTTTGTATCGGTTTGGAAAAGCCTGAAAAAAGGCGTGATAAACATCGATTTGCCGATTCTACTGGGCATTCTGGTTGCGTTTTTTCGGGGAACTTACGAAGTGTTTGCGCTCGATGGGGCTGGCTACTTTGATTCATTGACGGGGTTGATTTTCTTTCTGTTATGCGGAAAATGGTTTCAACAACGGACGCATGAATTTCTGTCGTTCGAGCGGGATTACAAATCATATTTTCCGATGGCTGTAACGGTGGTGGGCAGAGGGCGAGGGGCGGAGGGAAATAGTAACGCTACGTCAAATCCAGCACCCGATGCGCCCAGCATTTTGCCAATTGAACAGCTTCGGAAAGGTGATCGGATTCGGGTACGTAATCAGGAGTTGATTCCGGCCGATGGGTTGCTTTATAAAGGGCAGGCATTGATTGATTATAGCTTCGTAACGGGTGAGTCGGAGCCCGAACCCAGAGAACCCGGCTCGCTGATTTATGCCGGTGGGAAACAGGTTGGCGAAGCCATTGAACTGGAAGTTATTCGCGACGTAACACAAAGTTACCTGACCCAGCTTTGGAACAATGACGTATTTCGCAAGAACAAACCATCGCGGATTACTACGTTCGCCGATAAAGTTGGTACGTATTTTACGTTGTCGGTTATTACGTTAGCAACGCTGGCTGGTACGTACTGGTATCTGCAACACGACCCGGCACGAGCAGTGAATGTATTTACGGCAGTGTTGATTATAGCCTGCCCTTGTGCTTTGTCGTTGTCGTATCCGTTTGCGTTGGGTAATGGATTGCGGTTGCTGAGTAAGCGGCACTTATACCTTAAAAATGCGGAAGTTATCGAGCAAATGGCCGCTTGTGATGCCATCGTATTCGACAAAACTGGTACGTTGACAACGGCACAAACGAACGTAACAGAGTCATTCGCACAGCCGCTATCATTGACCGACTACCGATTAATTGCGGCACTGGTCCAACATTCGTCACATCCGCTGAGCCGCAAACTGGCTAATTATTTAGGAAAAAACTCGGTGAACGTAGCGGTAACCGATTTTGCGGAATTAGCGGGTAAAGGCATACAGGGCATTGTCGACGGGCAGTTTGTTACGTTAGGTTCTCATGCGTTTGTAGCGCGTGCTACGTATCTGCCCGACGCTACGTTGGCCGATGAGTCGGTTGTTCATGTACGTATCAACAACCAGTATCGCGGCTACTTCGGATTTCCAAACCAATACCGGACCGGACTTGATACGGTGTTGTCTGATTTATCGCATGATTACAAATTGTATCTGCTGTCTGGCGATAACGACCGCTCACAGGATGAGCTAAGGCGCTGGTTCCCGACCGATGGGCAAATGCATTTTAACTGCCGCCCAGACGAAAAACTGGCTTTTATCAACCATCTGCAAGCGCAGGGCAAACGTGTCATGATGGTAGGCGACGGCCTGAACGATGCGGGTGCTCTGAAACAGGCCGATGTAGGCATTGCCATCACAGAAGACACGATTCAATTCACGCCTTCGAGCGATGCAATTCTCAAAGCCAGTACGTTATCTCAATTGTCGAGCGTGCTACGTTACACCCGATTCAGTATGCGACTAATTCGGTTTAGTTTTATTATCTCCCTGATTTATAACTTTATCGGCTTAAGTTTCGCGTTGGTCGGTAATCTGTCGCCCATAGTAGCAGCTATCCTGATGCCAATCAGTTCGGCTACGATGCTTGCGATTGCTACGTTAGGAATGCGCTGGAAGAAGATGTAGTATGAGAAGAGCTTCCGCTACATAAAACCCCACCCTAAATCCCTCCCCCGTAGGGCTGATCTTGTAGGGGGTGGTAAATAGCGCAAAAACAACCACATGCACCATCCACCTGAAACCCCTACAAGATTAGCCCTACGGGGGAGGGATTTAGGGTGGGGTAGTACTACGTTATTCGTTATTGATACATTGTAAAAACCCAAATTTACCAGTTGGCTTTCCGTAGTTTTTCTGGTTCGAGCACTCGGATGCCGGTGCTCGAAATTTCGATCAGGCCGTCGTGTTTAAACTCGCCAAGTGTGCGAATCAGCGATTCGGTAGCTGTACCAATTACGGCCGCTAAATCGTCACGTGATAGTTGAATAGGAGGAGCAGGATTGCCGTTAGGTAGCGGTTGCTGTAGACGTAGCAACGTATCAGCAATACGCCGGCGGAGCGAATTATACGCCATTTTCAGCAACTGATCTTCTTTTTCATTGACGCGACCGGCCAGCAACCGGATAAACTGCCGACTCACTTCAGGTTGCGCAATCAGGAGTTGTAGAAAATCGTCTTTAGGAATATAAATCAGTTCAGAATCGTCGAGCGTAATGGCGGAATCGGTGTAATTGGCTTCTTTCAGTAAGGCCAGATCGCCGAAAAAATCGCCTGTGTTGTAAAGACCCGTTACCAGTTCTTTGCCGTCGTTGTTGGTGCGTGTCGTTTTAACCCGGCCCCGTTTCAGAAAATACAGTCGGGTTGGCTCGTCGCCTTCGGTATAGATAAATTGCTTTTTCGGAACGGGGTGGGGTTTTCGGTCGGCCGAAAGCTGTTGCAAGCCGCCCGTTGAGCGAGCATCGTTCAGAAACTGCGTCAGCCCTTCCTGTTGCAGATTATAATCGTCGGCGCGGAGCTTACTGAACCGATTCAGACGGCCTTCAACGGCGCTGAGCAGCTCCGTATCATCGAACGGTTTGGTCAGGTAATCGTCGGCACCCAATTCCATCCCTTTCCGAAAATCGACCCGTTCTGATTTCGCCGTCAGGAAAATAAACGGAATACCAGCCAGTTCAGGGTTTTTGTTGACAATATGCAGCACGCCATACCCATCCAGCACGGGCATCATAATATCGCAGATAATCAGGTCAGGACGATCTGCTAAAGCGGTTTCAACGCCAATTTTTCCGTTTTCAGCCGTCAGCACCCGGTAGCCGGCCAGTTCCAGAATCTCGGCAGTGTTTTCCCGAATGTCGGCGTTATCTTCAATGAGCAGTATTGTTTTCATGCGGAAATTTAATGGTTACGGTGGTGCCTTCGCTTAGTTGACTGGTTAGCTCAATAGTGCCATTCAGCAGTTCGAGATACTTGGCTACGATGTGTAAACCAAGCCCCGTACCTGCAAAATTGGTGGCATTTTTAGCGCGGAAAAATCGAGTAAATAGGTGTTTTTGATCGTCGGTCGAGATGCCGATGCCTTCGTCGCGAACGGTAATCTGAAAGCCGGTTTCCAGACAACGGGCAATCAGATAAATCGGCTGATTTTCACCCGAGTATTTAATAGCGTTTGAGAGCAGATTGACCAGTATTTTGCGCAGCAGCGACGGATCGCTGAATACTGGTTGCGCACAGTCGAATTCAGTTTGCACGACCTGACCCGTTTTCAACATATCCTGCAAATCGGTAATAACCTCTCTGGCTAGTTGCGGCAAATCGACCAGTGCCCAAGTCGCTTCAATACGTCCTTCTTCGAGTCGGCCCACCGATAGAAATTCTTCCAGAATATTGTTGAGGTGATTGACCGATGCTTTGATCCGGTGAATGTGCTTGACTCGCTTGTCCTGCTGATCGGTATTCGGGTATTTTTCAATCAACGAGGCCGACGTTAATATCGCACTGAGCGGGGTTCTGAACTCGTGCGACGCCATCGATACAAAGCGGGATTTCAGTTCACCCAGTTCGCGCTCGGCGGCCAGGGCTTTGGCTAGCTCATCTTTCGATTGCTCGAGTTGGTGCAGGGTCGCCATGAGCGCATGTGTGCGATCTATTACCTTCTGTTCCAGCTCGGTGTTGAGTTGCTCAATCCGGTTTTTCTGTTCAATTAAGGTTCGTTCGTCTGCTTTTTTCGCCGTAATGTCGATGATGTACGCAACCGTTAACAGCGAATCGTCCTGATAGAAATAGCTCAGGCTGATTTCGGCCGGAAAAACGCTTTCGTCTTTTCGTTTGGCGAATAAATCGCGCCCATGCCCCATAGCACGTACCGACGGATTGTTGTTGAACGAAGCACGTAACTGGGCATGACGGCCCGCTACCGAATTGGGTACAAGCTTATCGATGGATAAGTTGTCCATTTCCGAATCATCGTAGCCAAACAGCGTGCGGACGTAGCGATTGGACAGTTTTATTCGCCCATCGGTATCGCAAACAAGAATACCGATAGTTGCATGCGCAAAAATGGCCTCAAATGAATCATCGAACATAGACAACGTATCGGCTGGAGATTATGCTACGTAGTAAATAAACACTGGTGCAAAGTAAACGTCTACCAGCCTAAGTAAGCTGATAAAAATCAGATTTTCGATTGATGTGCCTCAACGTTCAGAAGCTGAAGTTCGCTCAATTTTACCTGCATTAACCGGCTTATTGACATGGCATCCCAGCCTTCGTTTTTTACAGCGACACTTCAACGGCCTGTGCTGTTGATCTGTACAGCTACTACTCCGACCCAGCGTGCCGAGGTTGACCAGTTACTGGAAAAACTTCGCGCCGTTCTGACGCCTACCGTGCAGATTATGCGCGTGAGCGAAACGACCCATCCTGAAGTGGTGCGCAGTTTCGGCTTTACGTCTGTTCCGTCTTTTGTCTTACTTCTACGTGGTCTGGAATTATGGCGGTACTCAGGGTCGGTCGATAATCCCGAATTGCTTGCTCAATTAGCCGAACAGATGCAACAACCCTCATTCAGTCTCTAATAACCTACAGTATATGAATTCCGAAAATTCTTCCAGCAATACCAACCAATCAGCAACTATCGCTTGTCAGCAAGGCTACGAACATTGGCAACGTATCATCAATCAGCAGGACGAGGAAATTCGCCAGTTACGTTCGTTGCTGCTCGATGTAATGAATCAGTATAACTGCCGAAGTCTTCGCCACGACGCCATTGATTATTACCGCGATCTGAATCAGCTTCAGACGAAACTTGATCGACTGCATCGTGACCTGATCTGTCAGGAAACGGGCTGTAGTATTAAAGATAGCCAACAAGCTTGTAGCAGTATACACTTTGGTTTATCGGCCCGAATCGAACGGTATGCGCTTGGGCTAATGGGCGATTTTTCACGGATCAAAGATGGTTGCCATCAGTTGCTGACCAGCATGATGAATCTGAACTGGCTCTAATCAGTGAGCCAGCAATCCGCGACAGATCGGAATGGTATCAAGCACCTGCGCCGGAAGTGAATACGTCGCTAAGCCACGACCAATGAGAAGAATAGCCACAATAACCGTAGCGGCAGAAAGAACCCGATTGATATACTGCCGCTTTATAGCCGATAAAAGGCTGGTAACCAGATTTACAGACAGCAGAGCGGGCAGTGTTCCCAAGCCAAACAAAAGCATATAAGCTGCACCACTAACTGGCGTATTTGTAGCTAATGTACCGGCTAGTGCCAGATACGTAAAGCCACACGGCAGCAGCCCATTTAGAATACCTAACCCGGCAAACGCGACCCATCGGGGTTCTTGCCGGGTTTCTTTAAATAGAACGGCCATTTTTTGCGTCAGCCACGGCCAGTTCAGCCGAATCGGCGATACGCTACGTCCGACCAGACTAATCAACAAAATAACGCCACTAATTACCGCCAGCGGACGTTGCCAGCCTAATAGGTTAAGGCCGAACGTAATGCTTCCGGCCATAGCCCCCAACGTACTATACGTAGCAATTCGCCCAAAATGGTATAAACCGATTGCCCGCCAACGTAGCGTAGCAGGCAATCGGCCTATTGGGAGCGCAGCAACCAGTGGCCCACACATACCCACGCAATGCAGACTGCTGATGAGTCCTGTCAGGAAAGCGGTAGCGAGCCAGAGCGACATGATTTACAGAAAAAACTGTTCTTCCTGATAATACTCCCGTTGCCCGTCCGACCAGCTAAATTGAATACGCCAGTTTCCTTTCGCCAGCGATTGCGTAGAAATAACCTGCCGATTTGGGTGATTGAGGGGAATAGCTACCCGAAAATCCTGACTCCGGTCGCCGGGGCGATAGAATGTGATTTCGCCTTTTCGGAGGTTGCTGGGCAGGGCAACAACTACCTGCTGCTGGTCGGAATGATACGTCATAGTTGCGGAAGAGTTATGCCGGGCGTTGTTCACCCGGTCGATGTGTTTCTGAAAATCGATTTCGTTCTGATAGTAATTATCGCTAACCAGATCGACGTGCTGGCGGGTCATCCGATACACCAACGTACCGATGAAGCTCATAAACAGCACAAAAACCAGCATAATTGCCTTGCCCCAGTTCATAAGAGCGAAAGGGTGAAAGAGTGAAAGAGCGAAAGGGTGAAAGAGTGGATAATTGCTGGAGCTTTGATTCATTCTTTCGCTCTTTCACCCTTTCGCTCATTGAGTTGGTCCCAGAAAAGATGTTTTTACCTCATCTAGTACGATGCCCTGGGAAATGACTTCGACAGTGAGTTTCGTACTGCTTTGACGAATCGATTTTTCGGGTAGCAGAATAAAGAACATGCCCTTCGTGAGTTCATCGGCTGGTACGTTGGCAATGGGCTGCACCATTTTTAACGTAGCACCCGGATAATTCACCCGGAACGTAACAGCCTTATCCCGATGCGATTTATTGACAAGCTCAACCAGATACAGATTCGATACGTAGCCACCTGTTTCGCGCTGGTACAACTGACCGGGGGCACGTAGCAACGTAGTGTCGAGGTCGGAACGGCCAACGAGCAGGAATACCCAGACACTCATAAGAAGTAAGAGTACCACGCTATAACCGATCATTCGGGAGGTAAAACGCCACGGTTTTTGTGTCTGAACACCTTCCAGCGAATCGTGCCGAATCAGTCCAAGCGGCCGATTAATTTTGGCCATTACGTCGTCGCAGGCGTCTATGCAAAGGGCACAGCTTACACACTCCATCTGGATGCCGTTACGTATATCGATACCCGTCGGACAAACCTGGACGCAGAGTTTACAATCGATGCAATCCCCTTTAGGCGGAGGGTTAAGGGCATGAGGGATTGGCGAAACATTAGGTTGATGATTCTGCTCCGTTGTGCTCTTTTTGCTACGTTCCATTTTCCCACGCGGTTCGCCCCGTACATCATCATACGTAACAACCACCGACCGTTTATCCAGTAGCACACTTTGCAGACGACCATACGGACAGATGGCCGTACAGACAACCTCACGCACGTAAGCGAAAACGACATAGAAAACGCCCGTAAACAACAGAATGGTCATGAATCCGCCGAAGTGATTTAGCGGGTTATCCGTTATAATTTCCAGTAGCGCATCGGACCCGATGATATACGCCAGAAACGTATTACTGATGACGAACGAAATCAGAAAGAAAATGCTGTGCTTCGCCGTTTTCTTCAGGATTTTTTCGGTTGTCCACGGAGCCGCATCGAGCCGTTTGCGCGCATTCTGATCGCCCTCGATCCACATTTCGATTTTCCGGAAAACCATTTCCATGAAAATCGTTTGCGGACAGGCCCATCCGCAGAATACACGCCCATATATGACGGTGAACAGGACGATGAAAACGATGAAAACCAATAACCCGATCGCAACCAGATAGAAATCCTGTGGCCAGAACGTAACGCCGAAAAAGTTGAATTTCCGTTCGAGAATATTAAACAGAAAGAGCGGTTGTTCTTGATATTTCAGAAATGGTCCGGCAAACAGGCACGCTAATAACACCCACGAAACCATCGTCCGCCAGCGGTAATACCGACCTTTTACGACTCTTGGGTAAAGCCATTGACGACTGCTGGTTTGTTTCGCCGGAAGTTTAGGTTGGCCCGTCGCGGATTTACCGCTGGGTAAATCCATTGACTCACTGGCTGGATTTACTACGTCTGTCATGATAAAACCGTCTGATTACTGCATAGCTACTTTAGGCGTAGCGGCTGTTTCGGGCGTTACTTTCTCGCCCTGTGGTTCTTTCGCATCGGCGGGTTTGGTGCCTTGGAGCGATAGAATATAGCTGGACACTTGCTGCACCTGAAGCGGATTCAGTTGTTTCTTCCAGGCAATCATGCCCTTTTCGGGAACGCCTTCGGTGATGGTATGAAAAATCGCTTTTACATTACCGCCGTGTAGCCAGTATTCATCGGTCAGGTTCGGGCCAACTTTACCTTCGGCATTCTGGCCGTGACAGGCTGTACAATATTGATTGAAGAGCGTTTTGCCGGATTCGATGGCTTTCTGGTCGGTGAGCAACGTAACGGTGTTTTCGTTGATTTTTCCCGCCACCAGCTTCACATAAGCCTCCCGCTCTTTCTCGGCAATCGCCATTTCCTGTGTGTATTCCTGCTCCATAATGTTGCCTGAGTCGAAGACATGGAAAACCAGCCAGTAAATCAGTCCAAAAGCAATAGTGCCGTAGAAAAGGCCCATAAACCAAGGGGGCGTTGGGTTATCGAGTTCAACAATACCGTCATAGGCATGTTCCATAATCAGGTCTTTTTCCTGACTAAGTGGACGTAAGCCAAGCCAGCGTTGCCAGAGCGTCCGATCATCAACTGCCGACGCTTTTTTCGCTTCCGGATTCAGTGCCTGTCGTAATACGTAGGCCAGATAAAGGGTGATGACCAGCACCAGTAAGGTTCCCACCGTCACGAACATCATGACGACAACCCACAACAGGTCTTCGCCAGATGTCAGGTGCCAATCAGAGAATATTGTAAGAAAAAATGTCATGAAGTAAGTTGATTAAACGTCGGTTGATTCGTCGAGCGGGAGCTGGCTCATCTGTCGTAGGTGGCGCTTATCGGCAAAAACCAGATATAGGCTAACCAGTAGAAAAAAAACGAAGAAGGTCAGAAACGAACCTATCATGTAGACGTCGGCTCCGGGAATGGCTGAAATGAATTGCTTGAACATATTTTTTGAATGAATAATGAATAATGGATAATGCACAATGAAGAATGTACAAGGAGGGAGATATGAGAAGAACCATTCTTCATTGTGCATTATCCATTATTCATTCATTTCTGTGTTGTTTCCATTTTCTTAATATCCGTACCGATACGTTGTAGGTAGGCGATCAGCGCTATGATTTCGCGGTCGGGCTGTACTTTGATGCCTTCTTTGGCAAGCCGTTCGCTGACTTCTTTCGCCTGTTTTTTGAGGTCGTCATTGGCATACGAAATTGTCTGGTCGTCGTACGGAACACCCACTTTACGTAGCGCATTCAGCTTGTCCGACGTATTGGAGATGTCGAGTTGTTGTGAAATCAACCACGAATACGGCGGCATAATCGAACCCGGCGACATCGACGTAGGGTCGTTCATGTGATGGTAGTGCCAGGAGTCGGGGTATTTGCCACCCTCGCGGTGCAGGTCGGGACCGGTACGTTTGCTACCCCACAGAAATGGGTGATCGTAGACAAATTCACCGGCTTTCGAATACTCGCCGTAGCGTTCGGTTTCAGAGCGGAACGGACGTATCATCTGGCTGTGGCAGTTCACACAACCTTCGCGGATATACAAATCACGGCCCTGTACTTCAAGTGCTGTATAGGGCAGTACTGATGGAATTGTCGGTACGTTCGATTTGACCATGAACGTGGGCACCAGCTCAACCAGCGAACCAATCAGAATGGTAATTAATGACCAGACCAGCAATTGAAACGGCCGACGTTCGATCCAGCGGTGCCAGAACGTATCCGAACCAGTTGGTTTATAAACGGGGGCAAGTGCGTGGGCTTCAGCATCTTCGTTCGCTACCAGTTTGCCCGCTGCCATCGTTTTGTAAAGATTGTATCCCATCAGAATGGCACCTAGCAGGTAGAGCGTTCCGCCGATAGCCCGCATCTGGTGCATCGGCAAAATCTGAAGTGTTGTTTCCAGAAATGTTGGATATTTCAGGATACTTTCGTTCGTGAATTCTTTCCACATAAGCCCCTGCGTGAACCCGGCGATGTACATCGGAACGGCATAGAACAGAATACCGAGTGTACCGATCCAGAAGTGAATATTCAGCAGTCTGGTCGAATACAACTGGGTTTTGTATATGCGCGGAATGGTCCAGTACAGAATGGCGAAGGTCAGGAAACCGTTCAGGCCGAGGGCACCAACGTGTACGTGCGCTACGATCCAGTCGGTGAAGTGCGCAATGGCATTCACATTTTTGAGCGATAACAGCGGTCCTTCGAACGTAGCCATCCCGTAGGCCGTCAACGCTACCACCATGAATTTCAGGATGGTATCTTCACGAACTTTATTCCAGGCACCACGTAGCGTCAGCAACCCGTTAATCATACCGCCCCACGATGGCGCAATCAGCATGATCGAAAACACGACGCCCAGCGACTGCGCCCAATCGGGTAATGATGTATAAAGAAGATGGTGTGGACCGGCCCAGATGTAGATGAAAATCAAGGCCCAGAAGTGTAAGATGGATAGTCGATACGAATAAACCGGGCGGTTCGCCATCTTGGGCAGAAAGTAATACATCATGCCCAGATACGGCGTTGTCAGGAAAAATGCCACCGCGTTGTGCCCGTACCACCACTGCACCAGCGCATCCTGAACACCCGCGTAGAGATAGTAACTCTTGAACAGGCTAACCGGCATCTGGAACGAATTCACTACGTGCAATACCGCAATGGTGATGAACGTAGCAATGTAAAACCAGATCGCTACGTAGAGGTGACGTTCGCGACGTTTTACAATGGTGCCAAACATGTTAATGCCAAAAACAACCCAGATGAGCGTAATGGCAATGTCGATAGGCCACTCCAACTCCGCGTATTCGTGCGAACTGGTAAAGCCCAGCGGCAACGTAACAACTGCCGATAAAATAATCAGTTGCCAGCCCCAGAAGTGGATTTTACTTAGTGCATCCGAAAACATCCGGGCTTTACAGAGCCGTTGCAACGAGTAATAAACGGCCATAAAAATGGCGTTTCCCACAAAGGCGAAAATGACGGCGTTGGTGTGTAGCGGACGAATTCGGCCAAACGTAGTGTACTGGTTGTTTAAATTGACCGATGGCGCAAACAACTGACTGGCAATCAGCACGCCAACGAGCATACCGATAATACCCCAGACAACGGTAGCAATGGCAAACTGACTGACAATCTTATTGTCGTAGGTGAAACGCTCAACCGGAGTGCTACTGCCCGGCGGCTGGTGCCCGGTGGTGGCCCGACTTGTTTCCCGGTCGGGAATTGTGGGCGATTGATTAATCGAAACGTTCATACGGAACAGGTACAGCGGTTACAATGAATTGGATGGTGAATCTGACATAGCAGGAGGTTCGTCGTCGAGCAAAACCCGAATCGACGGTGTGTATAGATCGTCCTGCTGCCCGCTTCTCATCGACCAGACAAAGGCTCCCAGAAAAGTGAGTGCCATGGTCAGACTGATGCCAATCATGAAATAGATGATGCTCATGGCCTCCTTTGGTTTTCAGGCTCAAAGGTGGAGAGATTGGTACGGGCAAATTATGACGTACGTCAGGAGAGAGGCTGATAGAATTCAGTTTGGTTGAAGCAGACCAGCAGCGACATAAGTAAACGGCCGGGAAGTTGCTTGGACCCCATGACAGCCGCTGATTTTACCACCCCCTGCCCCCTCCTAAAACAGGAGGGGGGGGTCGAAAAGGGTCGCTTCTGTACATTCCCCTCCTGTTTTAGGAGGGGTTAGGGGTGGTAAAATCAAAACTCCTACAGAATTAGCTCATTATGTGACTTACCAGTTTAGAGTGGGGTAAAATGAGCCCAAAGAGCAAGCTATTCTTTCTGGTAAATTATATTTACACGTAGATTGTCTTCTACTTATTTTTAGGACAGCGTAATACGGACAACCCAAACTTATGTTACGTTGCCATTAGGTCAAAATACTACGTCTCTTAGTCTCTTTTCGATCAATGTTAAAGCTCGCATTTACCGGCATCTCCGTATTCTTACTTCTATTTTTCAACCTGCTACGTTGGGAGCGTTCCGAAACGTCGGCGTCTCGCCAACTGCTCACCCGCGCCGATTCGCTGCCTAATGCCAGTAGCTGGCCCGCTGAACTGAGCGTAACGAATTTCGCTGGCCCCGACCTTACGCCAAGTCCGGCCTGTCTGGCTGTTGCACCAACGGGCGAGGTTTACGTTGGTGTCGATATGATTGGTTCGCTGGGGAAAAAACCGGGGCAGGGACGTATCGTCAGGCTGGTTGATACGAATCACGACGGCAAAATGGATACGCACACTACGTTCGCCGTGGTCGATAACCCCCGTGGTATTCTGCCCGTTGGCGATCAGGTTTTTGTGTTGCATACTGCTTTCTCGAAAGAAACCGGTATAGCGTCGGGTATGGATCTGGTGGTCTTTGCTGATAAAAATCATGACGGTGTGGCCGATGGGCCTTCGTCGCCACTGATCGAACACATTTGTTCGCCCAAATTCATTCAAAGTCGCGGTACCGACCACGCTACCAACGGTATTCGGATGGGTATCGACGGCTGGATTTACATTGCCGTTGGCGATTTTGGTTTCCACGGTGCCACCGACCGTTCGGGCAAAAAGATGACCATGCTTGGCGGAGGAATCGTTCGCGTTCGGCCTGACGGTACGGAAATGGAAATTTTCACGCACGGTATGCGGAATATCTACGACGTAGCAATCGACCCATACATGAACGTGTTTACGCGCGATAACACCAACGATGGTGGTGGGTGGAACATCCGGTTCAGCAATCAGATTCAATCGGGCGAATACGGCTATCCGGTTCTGTTCAAGCACTTTACCGACGAAATTATTCCGGCTCTGGTCGACGTTGGTGGCGGTTCAGGAACGGGTTCGTTTTACATGAATGACGATACGTGGCCGGAGAAATACAATAACGTACCGATGATGGCCGACTGGGGGCGCAACCAGCTTTATCTGCACCGCGTTACGCCCGACCAATCTACCTTTACCCAGAAAGAGGAAGAGTTTATCAAGCTTTCGCAGATTACGGATGTCGATGTCGATGCATCGGGCCAGATGTATTTATCAGCCTGGGCTGGAGCCGGTTACTCAGGCAATCCGAAAAAAGGGTTTGTGGTACGGGTCGTTCCGAAAAACTGGTCGTACAAAGCATTTCCGGACGTAGCGAAACTGTCGGAGAAAAAACTGGCGGCTTTGCTGAAATCGGGAAGTGCCGTAGCGCGTCTGGCTGCCCAACAGGAATTGATTACCCGTCCGGCCAAAAAATCGGAAAAGCTTGTCTGGAAACTGGCTGACGATAAATCGGCTCCGCTTTACGCTCGCGTTGCGGGTATGTATGCCTACGCCCAAATCACGAAAGGTGACGGAATTGCTAATCTGGTGAAACTGACCGACGAGGCAGCCATGAGAGAGTTCGCGCTACGTGCGCTGGCCGACCGTAAAGCAACGATTCAATCGGTTCCGCTAGAGCCGTTTCTGAAAGGTTTGAAAGACGCATCGCCACGGATTCAGACTGCCTCTATTATTGGATTGGGTCGCTTGAATCATTCCGAAGTAGCCAAAGATTTACTGGCTATAAACGTACCAGCCTCGTTTGTGGCTCCTGCCAAGGGTACCGAAGGCCCACACGCTACGCCCAATTCGGCCATCGTTCCGGCGCATTTGGCGGTTCGGGCGTTAGTAAGTCTGCGTGCAGTCGATGCCTGTGTAAACGCTATCGAGTCTACTAACGGAACGCTGGCACTCTGGGCGTTACGCTACATGCACGACCCGAAAGCCGTAACGGGTTTAATTGCGGCTTACAAGCATACGCAGAACGAAGCCCTCAAAAAGCAAATACTCATTACGTTGTCGCGTTTGTATCGGAAAGAGGCTGATTACGACGGATCGTGGTGGTGGAGCACCCGCCCCGATACGCATGGCCCATACTACAAAACCGTTACGTGGGAATCTTCGCCCGTGATAAAGGACTTTCTGGTCGAGGAATCGAAAAAAGCAGGAGACAAAACGTTTTTTGTGGATTTAGATAGCCGTCACCGTACCGAAATTCCAGAATTTGCCGCCCAGGATTCTGTGGTAGCGGTAAAGGAAGAAACTAAAATTGATCTGGAGAAGATTCGTACTAAAAAAGGACAGACTGGCGAATCGTCTATTGAAGATGTGATGCTGGCGATGGCCAAAATTCCGGGCGACGCTACGTTAGGAAAAAAGCTGTTTACGCAGCAGGGCTGTGTGGCTTGTCATAGCCTGAGCAAAGGCGAAGCGATGAAAGGACCGTTTATGGGCCAGATTGGATCAATTATGACCCGCGAGCAGATTGCCGAATCGATTCTCAAACCCAACGCGTCGATTTCGCAGGGATTTGCTACAGTGCTGATTACGGCAAAAGGCAATAAGTCATACACTGGTTTTGTGACGGAAGAATCGGCTACGCGCGTGGTGCTACGTGACATTACGGGGCAGGTCTACACCATTCGGGCGTCGGATATTCTGAGCCGCAAGGAAATGGAAACGTCCATGATGCCAAGTGGATTAGTAAATGCGCTGTCGTACGAAGAATTTGCTTCGTTGATTACGTTCCTGTCGCAGCAGAAAAAATAAACTTATTTGCACAGAACAATCACACAACTATCGATGAAATCACAATTGACGCTAGTACTTTGTTTCATTACGTTACTGGCTTTTGGTCAGAACAATACGGCCAGTAAAGAAGAATGGAAATCGCTGTTTAACGGTAAAAATCTGGATGGCTGGGATGTTAAAATCAGAGGGTATGATCTGAACGATAACTTCGGCAATACGTTCCGGGTTGAAGGCGGCAAGATGGTCGTTCGGTACGACAAGTACGATGATTTTAAACAGCAATACGGCCATATCTTCTACAAAGGCGATTTCTCGTATTACCGCGTAGCCGTTGAATATCGGTTTGTGGGTGAACAGGCTCCCAAAGGCGAAGGCTGGGCGTGGCGAAACAGCGGTATTATGGTGCATGGACAGCCAGCCGTTACGATGGGAAAAAATCAGGATTTTCCGGCGTCTATCGAAGTGCAGTTGCTGGGTGGCGATGGCAAGAAACGGACTACCTGCAACCTCTGTACGCCCGGAACCAACGTAGTGATCGACGGAAAATTACGCACGCAACATTGTATTAATTCGACTTCGAAAACCTACGATGGCGATCAATGGGTTCGGGCCGAAGTGCTGGTGCTGGGCGATTCGTTAATTCAGCATTTTGCCAACGGCGAAAAAGTGCTGGAATATAATAAACCGCAACTTGGTGGCGGTTCCGTAAGCGGTCACGACAAGGCGCTTATCGTCGATGGAAAACTACTCGATCACGGTACTATTTCACTCCAGAGTGAAAGCCACCCCGTTGAATTCCGGAAAGTGGAAGTCCTTGAGCTGAAAGGGTGTACGGACCCCAAAGCCAAAAATTACAAATCGTATTTCGTAAAAGCCGACAACTCGCTCTGCGATTACGGCAAGAAAAAGTAACGCTACTTTTCGAACGTAGCGTCTGTCTTGAACGTCCAGCCAGTTTTTAGTTAACCGGCTGGACGTTTTGCATTACATTAGAACGTAACAACACCATGATACGCCTTCTTTGGTTGGTAGTTCTGATCGAAGAGGAGCGGGTAGTCTTTACGGCCCGGAACGGGAAAGTTGTCGAGCCACGACGATTTATCCGATACGTTCCAGAACGTAACGCCGGTCAATTGCCCTTTGTGTTTCCGAAAAACCTCAAACAGGATTTTGTAGTTAGCGGCCTGTTTGTCGATCATGTCGGCGGTAAATTCGCTGGTGTCGGTTTCTTTTTTCGCCCGGCGTTCGTGCTCTTTCGGGTAAACCGATACGTCTAGTTCAGTAATCTGCACCTTCAGACCCAGACTGGCAAATCGGCTAATTGATTCGCTAACATCCTGTGCCGTAGGTTCGTAAATAGACCAATGACCCTGTAGCCCTACGCCATGAATCGGTACGCCTTTGTCTTTTAGCTTTTTGACGAGTTGATAAATACGTTCGCGCTTTGATGGGTTTTCGGTATTATAATCGTTGTAGAACAATTGCGCGTCAGGGTCGGCTTCGTGCGCATAGGCAAATGCTTTTTCGAGGTAATCTTCACCAATAATTTCATAGAATTTCGTTGGTCGATAGATGGCATCGCCTTTGTCGGGAACGGCTTCGTTCACTACGTCCCAGGCATAAATTTTGCCTGTATACCGAGTCACTACGTCGGTAATGTGACGTTTCAAACGGGCCAGTAATACGTCGCGACTGACGTTTTTGCCGGATGAATCGGTGAAAAACCAGCGGGGCGTCTGGTTGTGCCAGCAAAGTGTATGCCCTCGCACTTTCAATTTATTCTGTTGTGCAAAATCGACAATAGCGTCGGCGTCGCGCCAGAAATACCGATTTTCTTCGGGGTGAATCGGCCCCATTTTCATCGCATTTTCGGGCGTCACGCTAGCGAACTGCTGCCGAATAAGGTCGGCTTCGGGGCCGGTCAGATTACGCGGGGCAACCGCTACTCCAATCGGAAAATAGTTTTTATAGGCTTCTTTTAAGGTAGGGTCGGCCAATGGTGCCGGTGTCAGATTTAGCCCTGCTAACGTAGTGGTTATCAATAAGGCAGCAAGCGGTAGTTTTTTCATCGTGAGCTAACTGTCGGGAAAAAGATATAACGTAGCCTTACTCACAGGTGTTTAGCAAGTAAGTTTGCCCAAATCGGGCTTTATTAATTCGACTGGCCGACCGAATAGATTTCGCCGACCTCTCGCTTTCAAGTCAAAGAAATACAGTACGTTCCTATACCGCTTTCCTCATGAAAAATAGTGGCTATCTGATTGGTTTACTACTGCTGGTCAGTGCACCAATGCAGGCTCAGGATTCGCTCCAAAGGGTATTTCAGGCAAGGCAGGACTCTCTTCGGAAAATTTCGGAGCAAGATCATAAGCGGATGCTGGAGCAACTGAACATTACGTCGTTACGTCCGGGGGTATCGGGTAATCCGAGCGCGCCCAATGCCGCCAATAACGACGAATCGAAAGCAAATCCCTACACCAGTTTACCCGATCCGCTGACGCTTAAAAATGGGAAGAAAGTAACCAGTGCGAAAGTATGGTGGGGCCAGCGTCGACCCGAAATTGTGGAAGATTTTGATCGGGAAATCTACGGTCGTATGCCTAAAAATACGCCGAACGTTACGTGGCGGGTTGTGGGCGATTCGAACACGGTAAAAGGCGGTGTTCCGGTTAAACTGAAAAGGCTGATCGGGCACGTCGATAATTCGACGTATCCGGCTGTTAACGTCGATATCCAACTGACGCTGGCAACACCTGCCAATGCAAGAGGACCAGTTCCGGTAATTATGGAACTGGCTTTTGTGTTTCCGCCCGGCTTTCGAATGCCTGCTCCAACAAACACTGCACCCGCTGGACCAAATTGGCAGGAACAGGTGCTTGCAAAGGGTTGGGGATATGCCGTTTTGGTGCCTACGAGTATTCAGGCCGACAACGGTGCCGGACTAACGCAGGGAATTATTGGGCTGGTAAATAAAGGAAAGCCTCGCAAAGTCGATGATTGGGGTGCGCTACGTGCCTGGGCATGGGGAGCCAGCCGGGCAATGGACTATTTTGAAACCGACAAAGCCGTAGATGCCAAACGAGTGGGTATCGAAGGGCATTCGCGGTACGGAAAAGCAACCATTGTGGCGATGGCCTACGACCCTCGGTTTGCCGTTGCCTATGTAAGTTCGTCGGGAGAAGGCGGGGCAAAAATACACCGCCGAAACTGGGGTGAACGGCTCGAAAATGTAGCCGGAGCGGGTGAGTACCACTGGATGGCGGGTAATTTTCTAAAATATGCTGGCCCATTGACGGCCAATGATTTACCCGTCGATTCGCACGAGTTGGTAGCGTTATGTGCACCAAGACCGATTTTTATCGGTGCTGGTGCCGACAACGGCGATAGCTGGGCCGATGCAAAAGGTATGTTTCTAACAGCAGTAGGAGCCGGGCCCGTTTATAAATTGCTGGGTAAAAAAGATCTGGGTACAGCCGAATTTCCTTCGCTCGAAACTGCACTGGTATCGGGCGACGTAGCGTTTCGTCAACACGCGTCCGGGCATACGCCAGCGCCAAACTGGCCCATTTTTCTAACGTTTGCCGAACGCTATTTTAAGTAAATCAGAATGGATAGCCTACGCCGATATTAAACACTAAGTTTTCCTTCCGCCAGGTACGATCGCGGAGGTTGATTTTGTCGATGACCCACTCGCTGCCGTCGGTTTTATACGGTTTACGGAGCGGTGTTCCCAAATCGAAACGAATCAGGAAGTACGACAGGTCAATACGTATACCAATACCCGTACCGACGGCCATCTGACGCATAAAGTTTTTCGAGAATTTGGCATCAGATCCGAACGTAGCGGTGTCGGAATAAGACCAGACGTTTCCGGCATCAATGAAAATAGCCCCTTCAAGGTATTTGTTGAATTTGTACCGAAGTTCGGTGTTTGCTTCCAGCCGTACATCGCCACCGCCATCCTGGAACAGAGGTACGTTACGTATCGTGTCGCGCGTGAACAGACCCGGACCGATAGCGCGGGGCCGAAAGGCGCGAATACTATTGCTGCCACCAACAAAATACTGCTTGGTGAACGGTAGCGAGCGATCTTTTGAATTTCCGTACGTAATACCTAATCCGCCAAAAATCCGATTAGCCCACGTCAAATTCGTGCTTACTTTCCGATAGTAACGGAAGTCAGCATCGAACCGCAGAAACTGGGCGTAAGGCACACCAAAAATGCCTTTACGGTCATCGTTGGGTAAGACTTTCTTGAAGAACAAACTGGCCAGATTGCCAGCAGCTTCGGCATTGGTCGTTAGCCGGAATGTATTAGGCGAAAAAGATCGGGCAGGAGAGTTGTAATTGAATGTGTATAAACTGCTAAGAATGAGTTGGTCGGAGCTGAGTATATTAATATACTGCCTTCTGATAATTGGATCGATATCAGTATTGCCAATTAGGTCATACAAGCCAGATGCTTTATCCTGCGGTACGTAAACATAGTTGATATTAAAGGGCTGAAAAACGTGCTCGACCTGCTGATTTTGCCGCCATGCATAACCGAATGTAATCTGCGCCGAATTGATTCGGTACAATCCGCCCCGAATAATGGTCTGATACCCAATCGAAGCGTTAGTTTTTGGCAGAGCCTGCCGCTGGTCGTATCGGAATCGGAAAGGCGATACTAAACGGGGGAAACTTAACGTAGCGTCGGCCCCAAATCGATAGTTGGTGATGCCTTCGCCCGTGGTTCCTGCCTGAAATTCGATACCTGCGTTGGCATTGATAACCAGTTGTTCGGCCCGGCGTATTGCGTTTCTGTTTCGCCAGCTTACAATCAACTGCGTACCATTGAAGTTGTTAGAACGTGACGTACCATCCAGCTCGGCCCGCATCGACTTAGATGGGTAGGGCGTTAGGTAATAATGGACATCCAGCACAGCCGAATCACCTTGCTGATCAGGTTCGAAGCGGTTCCTGACAAATTTAAACGCCCCCACGTTGATAAACCGCGACAGGGTTAAATCCTGCATTCGGCTGCTATATAGTTTGCCGGGTTGAACGGTAACGATATCCCGGAATAACTTTGGATTGAATAGACGGGTCGAATCAACTACGCGAAAACGCTCATCGGTCTGGTAAGCACGTTGCTGACTAGTATCGTTTCGGGCAGTTGAGAGGTTGTAGTTTGGGTAAATAAATACGTTTCGAATGGAGTAAGGCACCCCGGCTGCATCGGGCATATCGGGCTTAATGGCGAAATAAAGCTTGGTTTTATGCGCTACTGAATCGTTGTCGGCAATTACCGCTATGTAGTCGGGCAGGAAATAATAAAAACCGCGCTGTTTGATCGACTGGCTGATTCGTTCGCGTTCCAGTTTAATATTGTCGAAAATATACGGGGTACCTTTCTTAATAACGGTACGTCGGGCTGAAAACTGAAGCGCTTTTTGAACCGGCGTCGAATCGACCAGAAAACCAACTGAATCGATCAGGAAACGTTGTTTCAGATTAACATCATAAACACCACGCGCTTTATAACCTTCTTCTTTCAAGTGCGCCGTAGCATCGGAACCGAAGTATCCCTGATTCTGCATCGTAGCTTTAAAAATAGGAATATTGGCCGAAAGTGCTCGGGCGCTGGCAAAGACTGGCTCCTGACCAAACTTTTTTCGAAACCATGCCCGAAAACCATTGGGCTTTTTGGGCTCACCGAACAAATAATACAAGCCGACTTTATAGGGATAACCCAATAATTGCTTATTGGGCCGGGGACGGGCCAGTTCGGTAAGTTGTTCCTGTACGGCCGTTTGATCGGCGGCCGAAACTGTCGAATCTGCTTTTATATTAATGTCGGTGCCCATATAAAGCCGCTCATTGGCTGGCAGATGCTTGGCAACGTTACAGCCGTTGAGCAGCCAGATAGTGAGCAAAAGGCATAAACCGATAAATATGTTCTTCATAATACGTTAATTCAGCACGGCTCCCGGCGACGAACGGCGGAAAACCTCGGATAGCGTGTTATAATCCATCGTGATGATGAACCCAACCCCGGTTTCAATTACGTAGCCATCCAAAACGGCCTGATAATCATTACGTCGATAAGCCCGCAATACGTAGCGCCCGTCGCGGGTAACGCTATAGTTGGCCGATACGTTGTCGAATACCTGATTCTGGCTGGGTGTTGCGGCACTGGCCGAGTTGTCGAGTACAAAATTCTTACCCACCGAAACCGTAACCCGACCTGACAGAAAACTACGCGATAGGCCAACATTCAGGTCTGTACGTGATCCATTGTTGGTACCGCCGGTATTTGCGCTACCAGTCTGCGACAACAGATTGAAATCGACATCGAACCCTTTCAGAACGCCCGATGCAAGCCGACCCAATTGGTCTGAAATAAGCTTACTTACGCTACTACGGGCAATGTTTTCGGCTTGTGTATTGAGGCCACCACCGCCCGAACCCGAGAAGAAATCAGATGAATTTTCGGGTAAGAACCTGCCCAGCACCAGCAACGCAAACACCTGTTTGTTGACCTGCGACTGATCCTGACGTAGTGTTCGCAGTTTGCTTTCGATATTGCTGCCGAGCGCACTCGATTGCGCAATGTTGCTTTCTTCCTCGGGTAAACGAATGTCGAACGATAGTTTAGGCGAAGCTAAATTATCACTGATTGTGAGCAGTACCTCAAATGGCATTTTTCGTTTCGCTGATGCGGCATCCAATGAAGTCGATTCGCTGCCGATCAGATCGCCGGGCGATGTTGATATTTTATAAATGGCCGTCATGTTAATATCGGCCTTAAGTGGGTCGCCACTGAAATTGATATAACCGCCTTTCTGGAGCTGAAATTGCCGTTTCAAAACCTGATAGGTCATCGAATATTCGCCTTCTGTTACGTCGTAACGACCCAACACAGTCATCTGACCAGCCGCATTGATACCCACGTTGAGCCGGGCATTGCCACGTGCCCGCAGGTAATCGCCATTCAGTTCATCGACAACAATGGTTAATTCCGATTTTTCATTAGCCTCCAGATCGAGCGAAATGGTTGAGTTGCTTAATTTGTCGAATTCCAGACGTTTGGCGGTTGTATCCTGCTTTGGTCGGTAGAGGTATTTACGTAGCGCCAGCGAATCGCTGTGGTTGATAAACGTAACAATACCATTTGCTTCGTTCACATTAACCGATTCGTCGGGCAATACCATTGATATTTTACTACCATCTTCGAGACGTACCGTTCCGTTGACCGATGCATCTGCTCCAGCGCCTTTGATTCGTAGGTCGGCACTGATAGCCGCCTGACCATAAGCAAAATCGTTGTCTTTTCGGGCTGCGTTTAAGACCTGAAACCCGTTTGCTTTTACCCGTAAGTTATAAGCTGCATTGGGCAAATTGCTAAGTACAACAGTACCGTCGGTAGTGAGGGTACGGCCCAATGTATCGCGCACATTGAAATCGTTCAACGTAATGGTTTGCCCGGAGAACGCCAGTTTTTCCTGATCAATCCGATACGTAGCATTGAGCTGTTTAATGTTGAACGCTACAGAATCGAAGGCAATGCTTCCATCGAGTTTAGGGTTGTCGGTTGAACCCGCTACAGTGAATCCACCAGTGAGTTTACCTTTGGCCTGACGAAGTTCACCAAAGCTAAAGGCTTCGATGGTGCGGGCATCCAGCCGATTTAGTTTAATGGCCAGATCAAGGGCTTCCTTTGCATTCTCCGGATTATAAAAACCCGTTACCGCAGCATCGTTGTAAGGTCCAACCAGCGTTGTGTTGACATTGATTCGGCCGTCAGACGTATTATTTAAACGCGCCGTCAGGTTCCCAATCGGTTTTTCCATTACCCGCAAACTGTCGACGTAAATAGAGCCGATAAAGGCCAGATTGCTATCGCTGCTGCTATAATCACGAACCACAATCGTTCCGTTGAGTTCGCCAGCAGCCAGTGTCGTGTCCTGATTGGCAAGCCGGGCCAGATTCGCTACGTCGAGCGCGCGGGCCGTTACCCGAATGGGTGCATTGCCATATTGTTCTGTACTACTTATTTCGAGTGATTGCTGTTTTTGCTCCAGATGTAATCGGTTAATCAGTATGCCATTTTTGCCATACTGGGCAAATCCGCTGGTGTCGGTTTGCCAACGCTGGTAATTGGTAAGCAGGCCATTGGGCGCAAACTGGAACCGATAACTGGAATCGACAATGCTCAGCTTACCCGACAGCCCATGTAAATCCTGATTCACAGAGTCTTTGTTAACCATTGCAAACCGGAACTGGTTATTGGCCGCTATGCCATTCAGATTCGTTTGCCGGATGTTCATGCCATCGTATAAAACACCATCGATACGTCCGTCTACTTTGAGTTGATTATTGGCACCACGTAGCAAAAATGTACTTCCCTGAAGCGTAGTGGTATCATAAACAACAATGCCAGTACGTAGCGTAGCCGACAACGTAGTATCGCGGGAATTATCCAGATACGCATCCAGCCGAACGGTATCCATTTTCGTTAGTTCAGGAACGAAGGCCTGAAACAGTGGATTTTGGTACGCTTTTAAACCTAGCGTAAACGCATGAGGGGGTGGAATCCGCTTGTAGGCCAAAGAAGGCAAGGCAATGTACTGACTGATTTCGCCCGCAATAATGTCGTAGAGTTGGGTATACTCAAATTGTCCATCGAGATTGAGTTTAGCACCCGGCAACTGCGCCACAACAGACTTCGTGTTGCCATTCACACCCAACCGTGCATAGAGCGAATCAATTGGATAGCTTTTACCCTGTAGTGTCAACGTAGCATCACCGACCGAAACCGTACCAACAGGTTTAGCGGGATCAGTCGAGGCCATATCCATTACGATACGTCCTTTGAGTGAGAGCGGGTCGTCGTATAACTTAAGCGCCTGTAAATTCAGTTCGTTCAGAACCGTTTTGCCCGTTATGCTGGGGAATTCGCCTTTCAGTCCCACCTGTGCATCAATCGCTACATTGGCATTTGGGTCTTTCAGGGCACCTTTGATATCCACGATGCCATTCGTGAGCTTGCCATTTGCTTCGAGATTTTGATAACGATACCCATTGAGTTCGGCCGATGCAATAGCCAGATCGAAATTGGTAGTGAGTGTATTAACATCAATACCTCGCCCATCGACCGTAGCTCGGCCCGTTACTTTTCCGACTGTTTCGGTTTGTTTGAGCCATTTGCCTGCATCGAAATCATTGAGGTTGAGCGTACCTTTGTACGTCTGATTTTTACCTTCTACAAACCCCGCCAGTCGGCCATCAAATGCAGCAGTTCCCCAGACGGTATTCAGTTTTGCATCGAGAATAAGATTATTTAATTGGCCCTGAATTTTGCCCGTAAGTTTCAGTCCGGGAGGCAAGTCTATGGTTGATGGAATCGAACCTTTGGGAGCTAATTTATTGATATCGGCCAACGTAGTGGAAACCTCCTGAACGTCCATATTTACGCCTAGCCGGTTGGGATCTGTTACGTTGGTCAACTGCCCTTTGGCGCGGAGTTTTGTACCCGACAGCATATCAAACTCCAGCAGAGGCAGATTCAGCGCGGCCAATGTACCGGTTGCCTGCGCATTCGCCTTGAACACACCGCCCCGATTACCCGCAAATGGGGGCGTATCGGCGAGGGTGGGAGCAAGTTGCAATACGTCGTCGACCGATAATCGGCTTTGTTTCAGATTCACCCGAACAGCCACCCGTTTTGCAAAGCGCGGATCGCTAAGTTGCGCCAGCGAGTCGTAACGTAGCACAAGCTGATCGCGTAGTAACGTAGTGGGTGTTTGAATGTAAAGTTTGGTAAGCGTTGTGGTCGTGTCGGTATAAAGCAGGTTGCCGTCGAGTTGCTGGAGCACAAAGCCGCTCGTAGCCCGGAAACGCCCGTTACGTAGCTGACCACTGATTCGTTGCCCTCGTTTGCCTAAATCCTGATAAACCAGAAATTTTCCGTCAATACCGAGGTTGCGCAGATCGAGGTGACCGTAATCTAAACCCTGTTTTTGACGGGCCGCCGTTTCGTCGTCGTATTGAATGCGGTTATTGACAAAACGAACATTGGTCAATCGAGCCTGCCAGCCGGGCGACGTACTGGTTGTTGATGATGGTGGTTCGGACGAAGTTGGTTTTTTGGTTGGTCGTGTTAATGTAGCGGCAATATCGCCATTAGTTAGTTCGAGCGATTTGAGGCCGATTTTTGAGCCATCAAGATACAGGTAATCCGATTCCATTGCCAGTTTCCCTACGGCACCTTTCGTCTGAAAATCAGCCGTTTCGACCCGGACATCCCATTTGGTATTGGTTAGCTGCCACTTTCCTAAAGCCAGATTCAACGTATCGCCCGGTTTAGATGGCGGGCTGGGCGGTGTTGGCAAACCTTCGTACAACCGCGTAACAACGTTCAGACCCGTGCCTGTTACGGTCGATAAATGGTATTTGGACGTATTGATATCGGTATCGCTGAAATTTGCTTCAAGACTGTCGAGGTACGCGTTTACATCGGCTCCCACTACGTCGTCTTTGTAGCGGATTCGTACATCCCGCAAAGCAATTCCCGACAGGTTGATCGCCATCGGCGTTGAGACAGTGTCAGATGGTTCAGGTGCCGCACCCGTATCGAAAGCGTCGAGAATGTATTGAAAGTTGAAAGCTGTATCGGGGAGAGTACGCGTAATGTTTACGCTGACTTTTTCCAGTTCAATTCGATTCAGCGCAACGCGGTTGTTAAGTAAACCCCACATATCGAGGTCAACGCGCATACGGCCGCCGTTGAGTAACGTATCGCCTTGTGGTGTTTTGAAAAAAACATCTTCCAGCTCAATCCAGTCGGGAATGGAATAGCCAATACGTCCGATTCGAAAGGGTGACTGAAGTCTCTTTGCCAGATATGAGTTTACCTGCTTCGTGACAAATTGCTGACCCCAGGGCGTTGTTGTGACCAGTACAACAAACCCGGCCAACAGAAGCACGAGGGCTAAGATACCCAGCAGAATACGTACTACTATTTTCGACACAAGTTATAATGTTTCCGGCCCGTAACCGGTTTAAATTTATAGCTTCTTGTTAACCTCTTTCCAAACTTGGACCGTTATAACAGCCGACCGTTTAAAAAAGAGCGTTTTTTTATCGTTCGTCTTTTTTAAACCTTCCGATAACGTAATAGAACAGGACAATACGTTCATAACGCGTTCGGTAAGTATTATGTTACGACGGAGTTTTAAAGCTATTAAATGTCCACAATAATCACGCCTTTGTAACATTGATTGTGTTGTTTCGCTCACAAAATTGCCAATCGCTCAACGAACGTTGCGAACATACGTCATGAAAGGATACGCTAATTACAGGATTGATGTGGCAAAATGGGCGAAATACGCGCTAACCAACCATCAAAACAGGTAACCTTTCGTCCGGTTGGGCGTTCTTTCTTAAAGAATTGTTGCAGACCCGGAACGTAGCGGGTAATTTTGGGCTTCCTACTTCTGTTCAACGAATGAGCGATCTCTTTACTGCTGAATCTATTATTAGCTTATTGACCCTGACGTTTCTGGAAATTGTTCTGGGTATCGATAACATCATTTTCATCTCCATCGCGGCCAATAAGCTGGCCCCCCAAGATCAACCCAAAGCACGTAATATCGGTCTGATTCTGGCTATGGCTTTTCGGCTGGTGCTGCTGATGGGTATTTCGTTCGTTATTTCGCTTAGCAAGCCGTTTACGCACATAGATGCGGGTTGGTTTAAAGCTGCATTTACGGGCCAGAGTCTCATTCTGTTTGGTGGTGGGCTTTTTCTATTATATAAAGCTACGTCCGAAATTCACCACAAACTGGAAGGTGGTCACCAAGAAGAAGCTACGGGCGGAAAATCGAAAACAACCATTTCGAGCGTAGTTACTCAGATTGCTATTACCAACATCGTTTTCTCGATAGACTCCATTCTGACCGCTATTGGCCTGACGCAGAACGTAGCGATCATGATGATTGCCGTGGTGCTGTCGATTGTAATCATGATGTTCTTCGCAGGGCCGGTTGGTAAGTTTGTGAATGAACACCCAACGATTCAGATGCTGGGGCTAGCGTTCCTGATCATGATCGGATTTATGCTGGTAGCCGAAGGCGCTCACCTTTCTGAGGTCGTTATTTTCGATCAGGAGGTTGGCGCAGTGCCCAAAGGGTATCTGTATTTTGCCATTGCTTTCTCATTGCTGGTCGAGTTTCTCAACATTCGTCTGCGTAAAAAGCAAAATCCTGTTCAGCTACGTAACTACGGTGGGCAACCACAGGAAGACGGAATTATTTAATAGCTGGCTAATGGGTAGTTGTTCGTCACTAGAGAAAGTGATAAAAGGCTGCCCATTAACCAGTTACTGACGAACGATTTTTACCCACTACCTTGCCTCTTACCGAACAATTAGCGGACATTATCAATAGCCTGGGTGGTTTTGGCCCCGAGGCATGGCTGGCGTTGTCATTTTGTTTCGTGCTGCTGCTCGAACTGCTTGGCCTTCGAAAGAATCCGACTGCGCTACGTAGATGGCTGGCCATTGTGAGTGTAGTGGGTGTGCTGATTGGTGGTCTCTGGGCTGTTTTAGTGCCGGTACGTGGTTTTCTGTTTATGCACCTGCTTTTTGTCGATAATCAGGCTGTTTTCGTACAGGTGATTGTGGCAATGGCGGCTGTTTTTGTAGTGCTCTACGAAACCTTTTCTACGGCTAAATCAGTCGAAATTGGGAAATCCAGATTGCCACTAGAATGGCATTCGTTGCTAGTAGCGATGACACTGGGCCTGTTTCTGATGGCTATGTCGGTCAATTTGCTGAGCATTTACCTAAGCATCGAACTGGTTTCAATTTGTTCATACCTGCTCACTGCACTCGCTGCCGACCGAAAAGCATCGGAAGGAGGAATTAAGTATCTGTTATTTGGGGCTGTCAGCTCGGCTATCATGCTTTACGGAATGTCGCTATTATATGGCATGACCGGTACACTCGATCTGACGGCCGATACGTTTGCAACCGAACTAGCCCGGCAAGATGCGCCTATAGTTGCTGTTGCGATGGTGCTCACCGGTGCGGGTTTGTTATTCAAAATTGCAGGTGTTCCGTTTCATATCTGGACGCCCGATGCCTATGAAGCGGCTCCGGTCCCTGTAGCTGCTTTCTTTTCCGTTGGCCCTAAAATAGCGGGTGTTCTGGTGCTGATGCGGGTTGTAACAAGCCTTCCTCTGGAATCTGAAACCGGTACAACGGCGTTCGTATTGCAAACACCGCTGGCTGTATTGGCTTTGGCGGGTATTCTGATCGGAAACTTGTCGGCCCTGAGACAAACCGACGCCAAACGATTATTAGCCTATTCGACCATTGCTCACGCGGGCTTTTTGCTGGTTGGGGTAGTAGCTATCAGCGAAGCCGGTTTTGAAGCAACGCTATTTTATGCTGGTACGTATCTGTTTATTTCGCTGACCGCTTTTTTTCTTGTCGATCTATTGGCGCGTAGCAACAACACCGATTTAACGATTCAGCATTTTGCCGGGCTTGGCGCAAAACAACCCTTATTGTCGATAGCCCTTACGGTGGTTATGCTGGCGTTAACAGGTTTACCGCCCACGGTTGGCTTCACGGCCAAGCTGCTGTCGTTTTCGGCGCTTTACGAAGCGTATCAGCAATCGGGCGATGCGTGGTTGCTGGTATTATTTATATTAGGTCTGCTAAATGCCCTTATTTCGCTGGTTTATTATCTGAAAATTCCTTTTCTCCTTTTCTTTCGCCCGGCTGTTGATTCTTCTGGATCAACCACTTCGCAACCCTTGTCAGGAGCCGCTGTTTGGCTGACTGTTGCGCTTGTTGTGCCTGTTATTCTGCTGTTCCTAAAGCCCGATCTGTTGCTACGTTGGTTGGTCGCACAATAAGTCAACGTTTAAGAATAGGCAGGGTTTTTGTTTCTTTGCGTTGTAAAACAACCTGTGTTGCTTCTATGAATCCAGTTCTGGATATGACAATTGATGAACTTTTCGACCAGTTCGATAACCTGCGCGTGCTCATTATTGGCGACGTAATGCTCGATTCCTACGTATGGGGGCGTGTTGAACGGATTTCGCCCGAAGCACCCGTACCGGTTGTAACAGTCGATCGGCGAGAGCTACGTCTGGGCGGAGCAGGGAACGTATTGCTGAACGTACAGGCATTAGGGGCCGAAGCTATTATTTGCTCCGTGATCGGTACCGACGGCGCGGGTGATCAACTCGAACAGCAACTCTGCGAGCGCGGACTAAACTGTGATGGTCTGATACGTAGTAAAACACGCATTACCACCATTAAGGAACGTATCATTGCCAGTTCACAGCAGGTGGTACGTGTCGATACTGAAACCGATAAATACATTACGGCCAACGAGCGTGAACAACTCATCGCCAAAGCTAAAGAGTTGATTCCGAGCTGCCACGTCGTTATTTTCGAAGATTACGATAAAGGTGTTTTAAGCAAAGAAGCGATTGCCGATATTATTGACTTCGCGAACGAGCAGGGTGTACCAACGGTGGTTGACCCCAAAAAACGTAATTTTCTATCGTATCAGAATGCTACGTTGTTTAAACCCAATCTGAAAGAGTTACGGGAAGGACTGAAAGTGGATTTCGACGTCGATAATCTGGCCGAACTAGGAGACGTAGTACGTCAATTGAAGGAAACGCTGGGATTGAAAGGCGCACTCATTACGTTGTCGGAGCGGGGGGCGTTCATTGATTATAACGGCGAAACCCGCAAACTTCCAGCACATATTCGTCAGATTGCCGACGTATCAGGAGCGGGCGATACCGTGATCAGTATTGCAGCCTGTTGCGTAGCCCTGAAGCAATCCCCTGCTATTATTGCCGGTTTGTCGAATCTGGGCGGAGGGCTGGTTTGCGAATCCGTCGGCGTGGTTCCTATTGACAAAGCACAGCTACGGGAAGAAGCGAAAGAGCATTTGTAAATCAATGCTACGTTGCTGATTTAGAAGAAACGCACCTAGTTCAACAGAATAGATACGCAAAACATAACGACCATGCCGTCGCCAGAGAATACCAGTTCGTCAACTGGTTTAATAAATCCATCGTTTCCCGGAGGGCTAACTGCACTCGCGGAGTTTGTGGAAAAATCTCAGCGTAAGTCACTTGCGGGCAAGGCTTTCGAAGGCGGAGCAACCGTTTTTGTTGAGTTTGTGGTGAACACGGATGGAGCCGTTAGCGATTTTGTCGTGTTGAAAGGTGGAGGAGCGAATATTGATCAGGAAGCTGTCAGGATTATCTCTGAAATGCCACGCTGGACAGCCGGTACGTTGAATGGCGAACCTGTTCGTGTTAAGTTGGTATTGCCTGTCAGCTTCCCGGCTGCCTGATTGAGGAGCTAGCTTCTTTTTGAATTCTAATGAACCTAAAAGCTACTTTCAGTATCGAATAAATATTTCCTTTCTTCTATTTTATTAACATATTAATTTATTTTGTTTTGATAAGTTTACCAACGGGTTAACTATCAAAACAAAATGAAAAACTTCTTCTCAATTCTCCTGTTAGGGTTCTTTCTTGCTACGTCCGTGTTTGCACAGGACGCTCCCAAACGTGAAATTGGTTTGCGAACCAGCGATTTCAACAATATTGGGATGATTTATAAAAAGGAACTTCGCGAAAACACGTATCGTCGGTATCGATTTGCGTTAGGAAACCTGAGCGCCAATTTCAGCCGAAGTACTACGTTGCTGGGCTTGGGCGTTGGTGGCGCTATAGGGAGAGAAAAACGCCGGAATCTAAATGACAAACTGCAATTTGTGTATGGTACTGAGCTGATTGCCAGCGTTAATCTTTATTCATCGAATCGGGGTACAATAACCATTGATAATGGCAATGGTGGCACTACGACTTATACGGGTTCCGATCTACTGGTTGTTACGCCTTCTCTTGGTGTTGGTTTTGTGCTGGGGGCTCAGTATAACTTCAATTCGAGATGGTACGTCAGTGCTGAGCTGATTCCTTCTATTACAGCAAGCGGAACGTTTGGTAATGGAAATGCGGTTTACAGCGTCAATGCTGGTTTTACCTCATCGAGTGTAGGCATTACGGGAGCGTATCGCTTCTAACGTAGCAATATCAGATAGTGTGATAAAACTAAACGCAGGCTAAATAGTCTGCGTTTTTTGTGAACAACAACTAGTACTCTGCCAAAATAGAGATTAGACGTATGTCTGGGCCAAGCTCCAGCTTGGGCCGTTAAATTAGTTACCAAAGCCAAGCTGGAGCTTGGCCCAGACAAAATCCTATTCAATTCGTATCTAACAATTAAATTGGCAAACAACTATAATGACTTACCACTTGGGAGGTTAATTGTCAATTAATGAGGATAATACCGCCTATGCATTTACTTTGCTGTTAAATGATTTGCGTATGCGGTTTCTTTGGGTTGTATGTCTTGCTTTTGTAACTATCTGGACGAGCTATGCCCAGATTCCAACCCTGACGTTCGAGCACCTGACAACCAAAGAAGGGCTACCATCTAACGACATCTGGTGCATCTCAAAAGATAAGGACGGCTTCTTGTGGATTGGTACGGGACGTAGTATCTGTAGGTATGATGGCTACACATTTTACACGCCCGATAACCAGAAATTAGGCTATACTTCTGGTATTTCAACCGATTCGAAAGGTACGATTTATGCCTCTACGGCTACCAAGGGTTTATGGGCCATCAACCCAACTACGCTGGCTACGCAGACAATTCTCAAAAATGATTATACCGATAAGGATCGGACGAATGATACGCACGACCGGGCATTTGTCGATTCGTATGATCAGGCTTGGGTTTGTGACTATTCATCCATAAAACGCTATGATCTGAACCGTAAAAAAATTCAGATTTATTCGCTTTCGCCAAACGCCAGCGTTCATCAGGATGCTACGTTCTTTGAAGATAGTAAACGGCAACTTTGGGTGATTTCGGAAGTGGGGCTGTATCGCTATGATCGTCGGGAAAATAAATTAACCTGCCTGCTTGGTGTTGAAGCCAGCGACCCCAAAAATCGACGCCCCACCCGACTTGAACTAGCCTTTGAAGATAAGCAAGGTACGATCTGGCTAAGTGCTTACGATGAAGGACTTATTCGTTTTTCACCGAACAATGGGGCATTTCAGTACCTAACCCGCGAATTTGCGAATCAGAATGTAATTTGTGGGCAGGAGTCAGTTGATGCCAATGGGCAGAAGCTTCTTTTTGTGGGCACCGAAAAAGGGGTGAGCGTATATTATCCTGCTCGCAAGGAAGTGTATCATCTGCCCGAATTTTATAAAAAAGGAACGCATGTCAGGGTTATTTACGACGATAAAGCGAATGGTATTCTTTGGATTGGTACGCGGAAAGGGTTGTTTAAATACCGATACCGAAATCCCGGAATTTACACAATTGATGTTCCCGCCAATGTGTCGCAGTTGCAGGCCGAAATAACCTGTTTTCTGGCAATGCCCGATGGACAATACCTGTTAGGGCTTTCTCATTCGGGCGTATTAGCGTGGCAGCCAGCAACTAACCAGTTTCGATTATGGAAATACCCGGCCAGTACCTATACGTATCAACTTCGCTGGATTCAGGGGCGGCCGTTTGCCTTCACCGATAAAGGTGTGTTGGTTGGTAATCCGGAAACAGGTACGTTTTCGACTATGCCAGCCGTAAGTCGTTTGTTTACCTCTACCGAATTTAGAGATGGTTTAATAGACAAGAAAGGGCGAATTTGGATTGCCAGTCTGACAGAAGGCTTGAAAGTTATTGACCCGAAAACAGGTGCCGAACAGAAAGTACTGTCCGATCAGTCAAATCGGCAACTGAAACAAAATAATTACATAAAAGCCATCTGTGAAGCAACGGATGGGAAAATCTGGATAGCCACCTGCCCAAGAGGATTGTACTACGTTGATGAACGGCCCGGCTTCGGGCAGGGGGAATTTATTGATGTGCGGGAATTGTCGATAAATAAAGGAAAGAGCTTAAGTGGATTGTGCGTGAACGCCCTGCAATGCAGCCCAAACGGAGCAATGCTGGTGGCAACCTGGGGTGGTGTCAATAAAATTGCAGCGAACGGGCAGATTGTGGCCTCATTCGATTATGAACGCGATAACCTGAATGATACGTACTGCACCAATATTTGTGAAGATAGTTTCAATAACCTGTGGTTTAGCACCAGCGAAGGCATTCACATTGCCAACCTGAAAACCAGAAAAATTAAACATCTGACCACTATTGAGGGACTCAACAGTAATGCAGCAACAGCTTTCCTGAAAAGTAAATCGAACGAGCTGTTACTGGGTTATCTGAATACCATTAACCGACTCGATATTGATGCGCTGACACATGCACGGGTGATTCCGGATATTGTTGTTAGTTCGGTGGAAGTGAAGGGAAAACGGCTTCTTCAGGACCTGACGAAAGAAATTGTATTGCAGCCCGACGAAAACTCAGTGACACTAAACTTCTCGACACTGAATTTTGAGCCAGCGTCCAAAAATCTATATAGTTATCAGTTAGAGGGTTACGAGTCTGACTGGGTCGATCTGGGGAATCAGCATACGCTTTCATTTACAAACTTGCCTGCCCATTCGTATACGTTGCGCGTACGTAGTAGCGATAGTTTTGGGCTGATAAGTGACAAACCACTCGCCATCCAATTAACGATAAAGCCCTATTTTACCAATACGTGGTTCTTTAAAATCCTCGTTGCAATCGCCATTGTAGGGTTGGTTTTACTGGCGATGCGCTGGCGATTCAATACCCTCGCCGAACGAAATCAACTCGATTTGCAAATAGCCGAATGGCGCTTAAAAGCATTGCAGGCGCAGATGAACCCGCACTTTCTGTTCAATTCGCTTAATTCCGTACAGAATTATCTGCTGACGAACCGGGGTGTTGAAGGGGCGAAATACCTATCGAAATTTTCCAAGCTGGTGCGTCGAATCATGGAGAATTCGAACCATCAATATCTTTCCTTCGAACAGATAATTGAAACTCTGAAAATGTATGTTGAAATTGAATCGTTTCGGTTCAATCACGAATTCAACTACGAGTTTGATATTGAAGATAATGAGCAATTGCTGGATACGCTGCTGCCGCCGATGCTGCTCCAGCCTTACGTAGAAAATGCCATCTGGCACGGTTTGATGCCCAAAGAAGGGAAAAAGAGCCTGAAAATTACGGCCCGATTTCAGCAGGATCACATCGTTTGTATTATCGAAGACAACGGCGTTGGCCGAACATTTGCACCCCGCGTTGAAGGGCACGTTTCGCGCGGGCAGGAAATGACGAGAGGTATTTTTGATTCGCTTCGCCGACGAGACAGTAAGGCGAAACTGGAGATTATCGATCTGTTTGATACAGATAAAAATCCGGCCGGAACACGAGTTATTATGACGGTTCCGATCAAACAAACCTAGACGATGAATCGGCCTAAAGCCAACTCATCGTCGGTACGTAGTATAAATCAATTATCGGGAAACGCCTAATTCCTTCACCGCATCAACAAAACACCGGGCTTTGTCTGGATCAGTATCAGGATAGATGCCGTGACCAAGGTTGGCAATGTAATGCTGATGACCAAATCCGTCGAACATCTGCTTGACTTCGGCACGAATCTGGGCAAAATCCGCATAAAGCACACAGGGGTCCAGATTGCCCTGTAATACCCGATCAGGAACCAACTGGCGTGACTCGTGTGGGTCCATGTTCCAGTCGAGACCTACTACGTCGCAACTCAACTGACCAATTTCCTGCCGGGCAAAGAAAGCACCTTTAGCAAATACGGTTACAGGAACACCGGTGATGAGATCACAGATTTGCTTGATATACGGAAGCGAAAAGGTGCGATATTGCTCAGGCGAAAGAATACCCGCCCATGAATCGAAAATCTGAATCAAATCGGCACCAGCATGTATCTGCGCCTGTAAGTAAGCTATCGTGCTATCGGTAATTTGCTGTAGCAGCGCGTGCGCAAAATCAGGATCGGTATACAGTAACTTCTTGGCAACCGAGAACGTTTTCGACCCTTTTCCTTCGGTCATGTAACAGAAAATAGTGAACGGTGCTCCGGCAAACCCAATCAGTGGAACCCGGTTGTTCAACTCTTTCTTGGTCAGTTTTATCGCATCCAGTACGTAGCCCAGATCACTTTCTGCATCGGCCACGCGCAACCGGCTCAGGTCAGCCATGTTACGTACCGTTTCGGGAAATACCGGCCCCCGAGCCTCGATCATTTCATACGGTAAACCCATTGCTTCGGGTATCACCAGAATGTCGGAGAAAATAATAGCGGCATCCACGTCAAAGGCATCGACGGGCTGAATGGTTACTTCGGCCGCCAGTTCGGGCGTTTTCGCTAACGTAATGAAACTGCCTGCCTGCTCACGAACGGCCCGATATTGGGGCAGTACGCGCCCGGCCTGCCGCATCATCCAGACCGGCACACGCTCGGTCAATTCGCCCCGTGCGGTGCGGAGCAGTAAGTCATTTTGTAAGGTCATGGTGCAAATATCCGAAGGAAGCGCGCTACGTGCTGACATCGAACGAAATTATTCCGATAAATCTGTCACAGATGGGCTAGATCTTAGCCGGACGTAACGAAATACCTAGTGATTCGGCCAGTAAAAGCAGAGCGAGAGCGGCTACAAAAATGACCGTCAGTACAATGAAAGGTCCGCGCCACGTAACGCCACCCTTTTCACTGATTAATTCAATCAGATGCTCCTCTGAGGCTCCCGGATTATTGGCAATTATTTTGTTGACCTGCCGATTGGCAAACTTGATATACATGCCATTACTGATAATACCGACAATGGCATTTACCAGCAACGAAACAATCATTGACGAGCTATCTGACTGATTTCGGGGAGGAAAGAGAAATTCTTCGGCAAAATTTTCGCCAAAAATAATAGCGGCTGTAATGAATGCCTGCGTGTACATTTTTCGATAGCCCATCCAGAGAATTCCTGCCAGAAAAGCCATGCCATTAAACTGAAATTTACCTTCTTGTATCTCTTCTGCTGCCTGAACGTAGTACTCGGCCTGCGGACCAAAAAAATAGGGGAGGTATGGATTCATAAACGTATTTCTTATTGCATTAACTCGTCGAATGTGACGCTGACGTAATAGAGACCGCCGATACGGGCCAGTCCGTAACCTTGTGTATAATAATTGTTGAGCAGATTTGTTCCGCCCAGTTTAACGACCGATTTAATCTGAGGCATTTTGTACGATACCTGTGCATCGAAACTCCCCCAGGATGGTAGCCAGACGTCGCCGGCGGTGATGCCTTGCTCAAACCACATTTGGCCCGTCCAGCGGAAGGTCAACGTAGTACCAAGCCGATCTGTAAGACGCGCATTGGCCAGGCTAATATTAAAGCGATTTTCGGGCGAATTAAAGAAATTTCGGCCTTTTTGCACCACTTCCGGGCTAGTCATTTTGCGTTTTATGATCGGTACGCCTGCATTATCGTTCACTACGTTGCCCTGCGCATCTCGTAGCGTAACTGTTCCGGTCTGATGAACGTAGTTGCCACTCAGTATAAACCCCTGCCCAAGGGCATAGTTAGCCTCCAAGCCAAATCCATCCACATATAATTCGTTCCGGCTGTTCGTATTGATTTGTAGCGTCCGGTAAGCACCTCTGGCGAAATCGCTAAGCTGGCCACTGGTGGGCTGGTAATACGTTTGAGCCGAAATAAAATCGGTGTACTTACTGTGAAAGTAAAAAGCGTCGACATACAATCGGTTCTGAATCTGTGCTTTATAACCAACTTCCCAGGTTCTTATTTTTTCGGTGGCGAACGTAGAAGGCTGAAAAGCGCGACTACTCAATTGCGTTTCTGGCAACGTACCGGCTACAAAATTTGCTACGTCGCTATCCAGATAAGCCGGATTTTGAAGCAAACTTGCTGATGTAATAGCAGTTGTCAGCCCCCCAACCTCACCACTTCGACCCGCTGCTGGCACTGAAAACAATTGACCGGGAGCAGGATTTCGAAAGGCCGATTGCCACGATGCCCGAATGTGATGCGTGCCGAAACTTGCAACCGCCGATGCGCGCGGGGTGAAACCGCCCTGTAGATACTGGTTTTTATCGTAACGTAGCGCCAGTGTTGGTTTCACTGTAACGGTAGGGCTGATACGTAACTCTTTGGCTGCCTGAACGTAAGCACCGTACTCAGTAATGGTATATTCCTTACCATCGGGCTTGAGCGGCACGAGCGTACCTCCCGTATCCAGGTTATACTGTCTGAAATTTCCGCCAACAATCAGTTCGGCGACTTGAAGAATATCGGAAAGATTGGCCATACCTTCGTAGTGCCACAACGCCGAATTGTCGCGGAAACGGGTACCTCGTGCGCCCGGCAACCCGGCCAACGTATCAGTATTATACGTAGTGGCAAACGCATCGCGAACGGTTGTGAAACGAGATGTGCCGGACAGATACCGATTGCGGTCGGCGGTGAGCCGGGCATCGTTGATGCTCACTTTGTTTTCGACATAGGCCAGCCCAAATTCGGCCGCCCACTGTCCCAGCGATTTCCAGCTATTGTTAATGGCGGTTGCCGTTTGCCCGATGTTCCAGGCTTCGGCCTGTTGTTGGGTGGTATAGGCGCGTAGAAAAAAGTTTTTACCACGTAATTCGGCTTTGAACTGATGTCGCTGATAGTCAGGGAAGTATTCGCGGTAATTTGCCGAACGAATGAAATTGCCGTTGCCATAATACCAACCCACCGAGGCTTCTATATCGTCCGTCAGTTTGTAATGAAATGACGCATTCGCCCGGTTGTTGAACACCTTACCATTGTTGCCCAGTACGTCAATTTCCGAATAACCCGTTCGCGTTACCAAACGATTCTGCAACAGCAGGTTAGCATAGTTTGCTGGAAACAAATACGCTCCTCCCGCATTGATTTCATCGCCATAAATATTCACCCCATCGTACTGAAAATTCGTGTTCGGATTACTGTTTCTGAGGTATCCGATACTGGTTGCGATATTGCCCTGATTGGGGTCGGTAATGAAAAAACTTGATCGGGCGCGGGTAGAGCGGTCGCTGTAGTCGTCGGCAATAAAGTCGGTGCCCATAAACCGCTGAAAATTCACTTTCATGGCAAAACGATCCCCAAACTGACGCGCGTACCGAATGGCAACATCGCCAAACGGCTGAGGATTCATCGTTGCTTTACCGACGTTGTTGACGCCCCCTTTGAGCTGTACGCTTAATCCCTGATACGTAAACGGATTTTTGCTGGTTGTGAGCATCAGCCCCTGCAAGGCATCGGGGCCGTACAACGCCGATGAAGCGCCGGGAATGAGTTCGATATCTGCTACGTCTAAATCTGAAATACCCGCTACGTTCCCAAATCCGAACCCTAGCCCTGGTGAACGATTGTCCATGCCATCGGTCAGTTGCAGAAATCGATAATTACTGTTGGTCCCAAAGCCACGCAGATTGACGGATTTAAAGGTTATACTTTGAGTCATTAAATCGACACCTTTAACGTACTGGAGCGCATCGAAAGGGCTGTAAGCTGGTGATTGTTGAAATTGAGGTGCACTAAGTTTCTCAACAGTTACTGACGTTTGCCGAATATCTTCCGGAACCCGACTAGCTGCGATCACGAATTCATCTGTCAGAATGGCTTCTTCATTCAGCTTGACAACGATATTTCGGAAGTTATTCCCACGCACTGCTACGTCCTTCTGTTCATACCCAACAAATGAAACGCTGACCGTAAGCGGAAGGTCGTTGGGTGCCTGTAACGTAAAGTGGCCGTCTGTTGCGGTGATGGTGCCTGTATTTGTGCCTTTTACCAGAACGGTTACTCCGGCAAGCGGTTGTTCATTCGCATCAGTAACAATGCCTGCCAGATTTGTCTGTGCCTGTGCCGTCAGAAAGGCCGAAACTATAAAGGCAAGAGAAAGAACAAGTTGTCTCATAAACGTTACGTTGAAGCAGAAAATCCAATGGGAAGGTAATTACTAATACTCTAAAAATGGCAAAGCTGTTTACGTTGTTTGGAACAAACGTAAACAGCTTTGCTGAAACAGATAACTAAAAATTCGACGCTACGTTCAGTTTACCTGACCTGTCATAATTGGGTCAAGAAGCTGTTTGCATTAAATTTTTGTGATAGAAAATGATGATTTTTTGTCACAAAAATTTAATGCAAACAGCTTCTAAGGGTTAGGAATTTTGGACCGTATGTTTAGAATGTGTAGCGTAACGTAACACCATGCGTGCCCGGATCGCCCAGAATACCGGCATAATGTCCGGCGCTACCTGGCGCTGCCAGCAGTTGCTCGTAGTAGTTGACGTTGAACAGATTCCGTGCCCATACGAATACAGAAATTCCGTTCGATGCGCGGAAGCCAATACGTCCGTTTACCAGCGTGTAACCGTCAATATTCAGGTATTGAGAAGGCGATGGACTCGACGAGAATGATGAGCGATAGAACGCATCTAAGCCAGCGAAGTAATTGCCTTTTAAGCCAAGAAATTGCCCTTTTACGGTGGCTTCACCACCTACCGAACCGGCCCATTTTGAAATACCCGGCAGCGCACCGCCCGAAATGTCTTTGAAAGCCTGCTCACCACCGGTTTCTTCGAGTGGAACAGGAGCGTTTTTGAACGTTACGTATTTACCATCCGTGTAAGCTACGGCTGCGTTGAATGTCAGGTTACTAGTAACACGGATGTTACCATCTACTTCAACGCCCACAACTCGAACACGCTCGGCATTAGCCAGATAACCCCGGTTTACGCCCGGCTCTGGGGTTTGCACTTGTGTCTGGTAATCTTTAATATCTGTATTGTGATATACTATGTTCAAAACCGAGTTGGGCGTTGGCTTCGTTTTGATACCGAACTCAAGGTGTTTCACAAATTCAGGTTTCACACGAGCCAGATCGAGCAACACTTGTCCGTTGGCTGTTGGTAAACCACCGATATTTACACCAACCGGTTTATAGCTGATGGAGTACGTACCAAACGCATTGAGGGCACTGCTGGCTCTATACTGAAGCGTTAACTGACCCGAAAAATTGTCTTCTGCTACGTTGGTATCGAAGGCCTGATTGCTATAAACGCCATTTTTGAGCGCCACTAAAGCAGGGTCGGTTGTTTGTAAACCGCCATAAGTTTCGCGTTTATAATTGGCTACTTTCTTATCGTAATTGTAGCGAATACCGGGTAAAACGTGAATACGGTCAGTTATTGACCAGTCGGCCTGTGCGAAAATAGCCAGCCCTGTACTCCGGATGCGGTTTGTTGTACGAATACCAAAGTTGTCGAACAGGCCGGGTGTTTTCCAGAGGGCGCTAGTTGAGCTTTGCGCAAAACGCCACTGCGCCGAACCCGCTTCTTCGGTCTGTACCGGATCAGATTTTAAATCCTGCCAGAGACCAAACAGACCAACAACACCACTTAATTTAGATGAGATTTTACCCGAATAACGCAATTCCTGCGACCACTGATCATGAACCGAATTACCGGCCGAAATCGTGAATACAGGGATACCCAGATAATCGCGGTCGTTCAGTGGTGTCCATTTCCAGTAACGCCATGCTGATGTGGAGGTCAACGTACCACCGCCCAATTTAATATCGGCATTCAACGATACGCCACCTAGCTGGTTGTCGGCTTTTGAAGGCGTATCGAGATCAACGATACGTTCGAACGCGCTGGAGTAGGGGAGTTTGTAATTCAGATCGGCAATGATTGCATTGAACTGACGATAAGCCGCCCGTTTGGTTGGAACAACACCGGCAACCGGCCAGCCGTATCCATTCGGCTTCTGGTCAGAAACATCGCCTATCAGCGTAATCTTTACATTTTCGCTTGGGGTATATAACAACTGACCACGCACGCCGATGTTATTAATATCATCAATCGGAAGCTGGGTATGGACGTTGAAAAGTGTACCGTTACGTTGTGTACCGGTAAACGATACCCGTGCTGCCAGTTTCTTGCTTATCGGCCCCGTAAGAGAACCTTTGGCCTGAATGAAACCGTAATTACCATAGCTCAATTCAAAGGTTCCGCTTGGCGTAAATCCGGCTGCCCGCGTCGTGATGTTAAACGCGCCAGCCGTTGTGTTTTTACCAAATAAGGTTCCTTGTGGTCCACGTAGTACTTCAACCTGCTCAATATCAACGAAATCGAGAGCCGTTGCTGCCGGGCGAGCGTAGTAAACACCATCGACATAAAACCCAACGCCGGGGTCAATACCATCGTTGGTTAGGCCATACGTAGAACCCAGACCGCGAATATTTAACGTAGTGTTTCGGGCGTTGGATGCATACAATTGAACCGTAGGAACAAGTTCTTTCAGTCTGTTTACGTTGAAAGCACCAGCATCTTCAGCCCGAGTGCCACTAACAATCGAAATGGGAATGGGTACATCTTGAGCCGATTCCTGACGACGACGGGACGTAATCACTACGTCGGCCAGTTGGTTCGCTGCTTCTTCCAGTGGAATTTCTACGTTGTTATCAGTCAAAACCACATCTTTCGTCTGATAGCCGACAAACGAAATCACAACCGTAAATGGTAATTTCTGAGCGGTTAGTAGATTGAACTGGCCGTTTATGTCCGTTACCGAACCGTTGGTGATGCCTTTGATGGTTACTGTTGCGCCAACCAGATTTTCTTTTGTCCGGGCATCGATAACTTTTCCGGATATAGTTGAATTGATAACAGGAGTATTTTGTGCCAGTACAAGTAACGGTAATAGGAGTAAACCTATAGATAAAGTAGATTTTAAAAATTGCTTCATTACGAATAGTGTTTGATTTACTCTATTCTCCCTGTTGTAGATAGACTATTAGTAGTTATAGTCTATTGAAGTAATAGATTTTGCAAAACACTTATTTCTTTCACTGACTTCCAAACGCAACTACTAAAAATCTATTGATATGTCTTATTTTCTTAGTATAAAAGAAAATTATCATGAAATAAGTCAAAGTGTAGACTCGGATTTAGCAAAGCCTTAGATTTGCAAAGTGTTAGAGAATACTTACGAATGATCTATTCCAACGTATTACTACAAAGGGGTGTCTTTGTATCTGTAAGGATCAATGAGCTGAAGTACATAACAATAGGTTAACCATATTAGAATATGATTAGAACTATTAACTTTTTTTGGATATATATATTATTGCCAAAAAAACTTATAAAATTTGCCCGCGTTTGTTTACGCTATAAATAGTGAACTCTATAACAAGTAACGTAGTACTTTAACCGATTGCTGTTTCCATGATTAAGTCACTGATCTATAATTGTATATTTATAGGAATTCTTACTGTTGCTACGTTTCTATTGGGCGAAGTTGTTTTACGTATCTACAATTACTTTGCGCATTCACATATCTTCTACGACGATTCGTATAATCGGTATCGTGGTAAGCCGCACGTTACCTTATACGGCTATAAGTTGAATGCAAGCGGATTTAATGATAAAGAGTTTACATCTAAACCCGGCGATTATAAAATTACGGGATTGGGCGATTCGTTTGCCTTTGGTATTGTGCCACAGGGTGATACGTATCTGACTAAACTGGAAACAAAGCTGAATCAGCAGGTTGGCCCGGTTAGCCTGTTTAACATGGGTATTTCACAAACCAACCCAACTGATTACTATAGTATTCTTACAAATGAGGGAGCCGATCTAAAACCTGATTTGGTATTACTTTCCTTTTTCGTCGGAAACGATTTTGATATAATTAAAAAGCGGTGGTTTTTCCGACACTCCTATATGCTGACCGCTCTGAATTATATCGCAAAAGTAACCTGGAAAGTGAATGATTTTACGGGGCATCAACCATACTGTGATAGCTGCCATACATTTAAACGGGCCGATTATCTGAACGTTCAGAAAGCGAGGATGGAGGCCTGGAAGTATCATATGCCTGATACGGACACAGTGATGCCTAAAAATGGTTTTTTCGACCAGACCATCGCTACGTTGGTAAAGACACGAGATTATTGTCGGGAACAGAAAGCAAAATTCATTATTGTCATCATTCCCGACGAATTGCAGGTAGATGATACGTTACAGCACGACATGATCACCGCTTTTTATGAAAAGGAAGGGAAGTTACCTTACGACGTCATGACGCCTACTCGTTTGCTTCTCCAGCAATTACAGGCAAACCAGATTCAGTATATCGACCTGTATGAACCCATGCGAAAGGCAATTGAGAGTGGCCAAACCTTGTATAAACCGTCTGATTCTCACTGGAATGTAGCCGGAAATGAATTTGCCGCCCAACTGCTGGCCGATTCATTGTCGAAGATGATACCCAGAAAGTAAATGAGTGCGTAAATGCTACGTTCCAGCTATCATCAACTGATGCTGGAACGTAGTAAACATGGATCTATGCAGCCCGACTGCTTTGCGGACGACGTAGAATAGTAGAGCGTACCGATTGAGCGTTTGCTTCTTCAATAACCTGTTCCGACACCATGCCGAGGTGGTTGGCTCGTTTTAGTACGTAGTCGAAAGGTAGGTTGAAATAATTGGCTACTTCGCTGCGGAAACTGTCAGGGAAACGGGTCAGGCGAAGGCCAAAAAACTTACGGACTTCTGCTTCGGGCAACATGGCTGCCAAACCAACACGCTCTGCTTCGGCCAGTAACTCTTTTCGTACTGGATATAAATGCTCCAGCCCCACAGAAGCGGACAGAATATTCAGAAACAAATTTTTATACATGGCCGATAGTTCGGCAGGTAAAATAACCCAGCCCTGTTCACGAAACTTGGCTGAAAAGCCGGTTAAGCCTTGCTCTCCACGAATTTCACCCGCAATAAATTCGTCTGGAAACTGAAGACGATCATCCGTTTTTTGTAGTCGGAAAACAACCGCTTCGACCGGGCTTTTTTGGAAAAGCAGATTCTTCGGAAGCGCGCGAGTAGCCTCCCATTGGTCGGTCATGCGCATGAACAAACTCTCATTAACCGGCAAATTATCGGAATTGCCAAGACTAACCAGCATCCGACGAAAAGCCGCCAGAAAATCAATCTGAAGTTGACTCGGATTTGAACGTCCTTTTTTCATAGGTATTGAGCAGCCAGCAGAGGTTTTAAGACTCGGAATTGGCTCATTAGTAAAATTGCTGTTGAAAATTGGGGAAGTAAATATACGTAATAAACTCCTGATTACAAAGCTATAAGCCATGTTAAATAACCTTTAATTAATAGCCCAGATCAATGCCGGTTACTCATTCAGGCGAAGAGTTCGTAACTTGCTTTCAGCCTGATAAACGATCGGCTTTCTGGTCGATAAGTTTTGATGCTCCAACTTCTGAATGAACGCCTTTAATCAGCTTAATTCTGCCAATCATGATCCCATAGAGGATAGCCATTTAGGGGCTATTTTCGAAGCTGCTCCGGTTTGTATTGTTTCCTATCGGGCTATACGGAACACCACGCATGAAGTCATAGATTTTAAACCACTACGTTTAAACGAACGGGCGGTAATTACCTGTGGCCGGAGCCGGGCGGAAATTATGACGTCTACGTTGCTGGAATTATTTCCATTGCTGAAAGGCAGTGCTCTACTGAACGATTATCTGGCGGTTGTGCAATCGGGCGAAGCCCGACGTAGTGATTTTTTTATTCCACCCTTTGGTGGTTGGTTCGACGTATCAATATCGCGAATAAGCCCCAATGAACTGGCCGCTGTTTTTATCGATATCACAACACGGAAGGAAGCCGAGTTGCGGATGGGTGAGCGGGCGGAGTTGCTCACGAACATTAGCGAGTCGATGCAGATGGCCGTTTCGAGCCATTTGCCCGTTCGCGACGAAGAGGGGCAGATTATTGATTTTCAGTACACATATTTTAATGAAAAGGCGCGAGGGTTGTTGCCAGTCGATTGGCGGGATGCGGTTGGTAGTACGGTTCGTAAAATGGGCTTTTCGAAAAACACCGATCAGACCATTGCTCGAATGGCCCACATTGTTGAAACTGGCCAGCCCGACCAGTTTGATGCTGTGACCTCCGACGGCCATGTTTTCTACAACATCATAGCCCGTTCTGGTGAAGGAACCGTTTCAACGTTCATCGACGTAACCGCACAACGACAGGCCGAACAGAATCTATTGCATCTAAAGAGCATTTCTGACCAGCAGGCGGCTTTAGTGGAAAGTATTCTGAACGCATCGCTGACCGCCATTGCCTGTTACAAAGTCGTTCGTGATGAGCAAGGAGCCATTATCGATTTTCAATATACGTTGGCGAATCAGACTACGCTGGCGATTCTGAACATGACTGCCGATGAGCTATACGGTAAAACGATCTGTGAGATAAATCCGGCTCTGTTGGGTACGGGTCTTGTGGAGCAGTACGTTCGTGTCTACGAAACCGGGCAGTCGATGGTGATGGAGCGAGAAAATAAAGGCCGTTTCTACTACGTATCGATGGTCAAATTTGGTGATGGCGTGCTGACTTCTTCCATCGATATCACTGAAAGCCAGAATTACCGGAGCCAGCTTGAGGCTGCTAACGTAGCACTAAAACAGAGCAACGGAAATCTGCAAAGTTTTGCCTACGTAGCAAGCCACGATTTGCAGGAGCCGCTACGTAAAATCAAAGCATTTGGCGACTTGATTCTAGCTGAATACAGCGATCAATTGCCCGAGCATGGGCAAGATATGCTACGTAGGATGCAATCGGCCGCCGAACGGATGAGCAGCCTGATTCGGGATTTGCTGGCCCTGTCGCGGCTTACTACGCAAAAACGATCGTTTGTTGCTGTTGATCTCAACAATCTATTTGCAGATATTCTAAGCGACCTTGAAACTGTGGTGCTGGATACTGCTGCAGTTATATTAATCGATGAATTACCAATGGTTCAGGGTGATGATCTGCAATTCAGACAGTTATTCCAGAACCTTATCTCGAACGCGCTGAAATTCCGCAATCCCAATCTACCACCTCAAATTCGGGTAACAGCTAGTAAAGTACGAGTGAGCGACCTTCCGTCTGGCTTATTGCCGGTAACGATTGGTGATGGAAATTCTGTCGACAAGCCGCTGGCCGACCCACTTAAACAGTACGTAGTGCTGACAGTTTCCGACAATGGTATCGGCTTTGACGCCGACAGACATGGTGAAACCATCTTTGGTGCTTTTCAACGACTGCACGGACGTAGCAACCAGTTCGTAGGTACGGGCATTGGGCTGGCTATCGCCAAAAAAGTGGTCGAAAACCATAACGGAGCTATTATTACTCACAGTCGTGAAGGCGAAGGAGCCACCTTTTCGGTATATCTTCCGGCCCAGCCCTGATCCATCTCTAAAAACCAACTACCAGCCGAAGACTTGGATTTACATTTTTGAAAAATCCGTTCATATACACTTCGGTTTGCACCTTAAAGAGCCAGTTTTGATAAACTGTAGAGCCTAGTTTAATAGTATTTGGTTCAAAAAAGGAACCCGACCGATGTACCGGAAGGCCAACGTAAAACGAAGCTATGTGTTTATTGAAATTAGCGGTTCGGCTGCCTTTGTCTTTTCGATAAAACGAGACGCCCGCATGTACAAAATCGTTTCGGAACGTTTGCCAGGAGTTATCTGAGGAGTTCTGAAAAAAGAAATTCGACGTATAGCCCACAAAGAAACCCACTTGCTGAAACCGATTTGGAACGATCTCCAGGTCAAAATTGAAAGAGGGAACCCATTGATTTCGTATGAGACCAACGCCAATGCCCGGATGAAAGCTAAGAAACGGTTCGCCAGCCAGCCCAGGGGTTTTAAAGGTTGATTTATTATCAAAACTTTGCATCAAATTAAAGACGTAGCGGGGGTTCGTCAGATTATGATGTTTGAAAGCACGTACCGAATCAAGAGCTTGCTGCACTTTGGTATTCACACCGCCAGCGTTGAGAATACGGTCGAGATCGTGCAGGTTATTGACCAGAAAATACACGGCAAAGTTGGTCGGTAGTTCCGTCGACGTAGTGGCTACCCACGCAACCTGAAGCGTATCCTGCTGCGTTTTTACTTCAACAGGGCTTTCGCCGTCACGGAAACGAAACGACGTTGCGGGTTGTGGCGTATACCGTAGTGCGAGGTCTCGGTTGTCAGTGGCGAGCTTCAGTAAGGCATGAACGGAGCGAGCCGTATTTTGCAACGTATCGTCTACTTTGCGGTAATCGTTGGTAAACAAACGTAGCACCGAGTCGATGTTTTTATGGGCAAGGGCTTGTGCGTACTGATCGAATCCAATCAGTAATTTGTTACGCTTGCCCAAATCGATTTCGATATGACTCAGGCCGATAAACTTGTGTTTGGCACCCGGTTCGGTAAGGTGGTTTCCTGTCGATTGAGACAAAGCGGTTCCGACCATGCTTATCAGAAGCATAGCTGTTAAACAAAATAGACGCATGATTTACTGGTTTGATTTACTGGTTAAAGGCATTACTAAACCCGGCTGATGAGTATCCGTGGCGGTATTGTCGCTACGTTGACCCGTACCCAATCGGACAAAATTATCGGTACGGTAGAGTTGAGGAGTCGACTCTTCTTCGGCTCGTAATTCGTTCTCATGAACAACTTTAAATCGCCGTTTCGACGTAGCAGTTGCTACGTTCGGTTTATGCACTTCCGGTAGTTTTTCGGTACTGGCTACTACGTCCGGTATTGGTTGTGGCTCAGGAAAAGTAGCCAATGGGGTACTGGGGATTTGAATCCCTCGCTCTCTGCTGATACTAACTTCCGGTCTGGAAAGATCAGTAGTCGCTGTCGATTCAGATGCTACGTTGACGGGTTTTGCTGGTGTAATTGGTTGATGATTCGTGTTTTCTCTTGGAGGGTTTTGCTGAAGTTTCGCTACGTGAATCGGTGCCGACGTAGTAGTTTCAGTAGTTAAATCAGGTGCCTGAACGCGACTAGTTTTCTTAGATTTATGTTGATACGTAGCAACCGACCGCTGCTTTTTGACAGGCTGTTGCCAGAACATCCAACTCAACAGAAATCCGGTCAGACAGGCAGCCGCTCCCCACTCTAACCAACCCAATCGGCGACGAGGTTTCTTGGCCTGAAGTTCAGGACGTAACTGCGACCATAAACGCTCCGAATCGAACGACGAACCAGGCGGTGGCGTATCGGGTAGTCGGCTCAGCGTTTGGCGAACCCATTCATCAGGCGTTTCGTCGATTTTCTGTTTCATAGCCGTTTTGGATTAACCAGGTTTGCAATAAGGCTCTTGCCTTGCTCAACTGAGATTTGGACGTATTTTCTGAAATATGAAGCTGTTCGGCAATTTCACGATGTGTATATCCTTCGATTGCGTACAGATTAAAAACGGTTCGGTAACCGGGCGGTAGTTCACGGATGAGTGCATAAATCCGCTCCGCATCCAGCCCGGCATCAGGTAAAGGTGCTACGTCGGTAGAGGATTCTGCATCGTCGTCGGCCTGAAAAATCGGCAGATGCTGATTAGCTCTCAAATGTTGCAAAGCCTCATTCACTACAATCCGCCGTAACCACGCTTCAAGTCCGTTTTCGTCGCGATACGTAAAGGCATCAATACTACGAAACGCTTTCAGGAACGCAGTCATCAGCACTTCTTCCGCTTCCTGTTCATTCCGAACGTAGCGCAAACTGACCCGAAACAGTCGATTGGCACACTGATCGAACAGTCGCTTTTGCGCAAAGGCATTTCCTCGCTGGCACTGCTCGACAAGTTGTTTCGACATCACGTTTGGCTAAATTGACTACTAGACGGAATAAGATATTTCTTTGTTTATTTCAATTAGTTGTCTGTCTATCAGGGTATAAGGTGTTTCTTAAAATGCTGAGTCGATAAGCTTACTATTTTATCGAAGCGCGCATTGGATACACAATTGCCTGATGCTCTAACTATAGTTGGCATACTGCTGAAATCTTCATGTGAGGCCGAATCTATTTTCAGTATCTGTTTTTCTCCTGATAATTTTGTTAGGAAGTTATAGACCGAATCTTTTCCTGATTTTTCGTCTACAGGAGATTGTTCGAGACGAAGATAGGGTTTTGAAAAGGCCATTCGTTTAAAATCCGGGCTGTTCGCCGTCTGGTTAAAATCAGCATCTTCTTCGGCGGAACTTCCATAATGATGAAATTCCGAACCATCCAACGAAAGTAGACAGACTGTTTCCGGCAACTTGTCGGCTACAAGTATACCTGCTAATCCGCCCCAGCTATAACCTGCTACGCCAATTCTGGAAAAATCAATGTATGGTTTTGCTTTCAGAAATTGAAGACTGGCCAACGCATCTTTGACTTGTTCCATCAAGTCCGCGTTTTTCATGGTCATATTGCCGGGATAACGCCCAATTGAATTAATCGAAGCAACGACAAATCCCTGCTTTGCCCATGCTTCAAGCAGGTTACAATTTTCGTAACCCATTCCGTTATAACTGCTTAGATAAATAATGAGCGGAAATTTTTCGCCAACAGGTTCGCTGTTTCGGTACGAATTTGTCTTGTAGGCTAAAAGTCGTGTTGTGTCAGAGCATTTCAGGCCTTTGCAGAGGTAATCGGCTAGTTGAGCCGCGTATCCCGTAGCATCTGTAGTGGCTGTATAATAATTCGCTCGTTTCTCTAGCAGCCGAAGGAAATCGCCAAACCGCATTGCTGAATCACCAGAACTAGCCTGAGCCGGGTACCAAACGTCGATATCAAGCGGACGATAATGCAGGTAATCAGTTGGTTTGCTTCCTGTTTTATAGATTCTTGAGGAGTCCACCGTTTGGTACGTCTGAAAGCCAATCCGATAAGGTTGCTTATCTGGCGTTTTGCAGGCCAACGTACCAAGCAATGTAAGGAACAGTAAACTCCGACTAATCGATGATTGTAGCATTGTTACGTTGTCAGGAAGCCTAATAAATGACGAACAATGACAGAAATGCGGGTTTGTAGGAAAGGGTTGCCTGAGAAATAAAAAAAGTCATTGCTCCGCTAGCAATGACTTTGAAAATAAGGAAGTTACTACGTTAATTTTCCAGCATTGGCGCAAAACTATTACGTTCACGAGCATCGTAACGAGCGCGGGCCTGTACAATCTGGTTGCTGTGGGCACTGGCCCAGTCGCCAAGTTCAATAATTTTTAGCATCAGACTGTGGCCGAGTTCGGTTAGTTCATATTCTACCCGGGGCGGAATTTCCGGATAAACCCGCCTTGAAATCAGCCCATCCCGTTCGAGGGAACGTAGCGTTACGGTCAGCATCCGTTGCGAAATGCCGTCGATATGTTTCTTCAGTTCATTGAACCGAAGAGTTCCTGAAGCGCCCAGATTAAGGATTGACAATATCGACCATTTATCACTAAAACGGTCCAGAATGTGTCGGATAGGGCAGGTGCCGGTAGGTTTGTCGGGAGGACCTACAATTTTTTGCAATTTTTTTTGCAACGCATCCTGCTGATTATCAACAATAGTTATCTCCATGTTACTGACGCACTAAAACATGCCTTCTTGTGTGAACCTCGGTTACTAAATAATTTTGAGTTACCAAAAGTAACTAAAGCACAAATATAAACTGTAAAGACAATGATTGCAATTACTGGTGCATCGGGCCATCTGGGCAAAGCCACCCTCGAATTCTTAGCAACCAAAACAAACCCTGCTTCACTTGTTGCCGTAGCCAGAGATACGGAGAAAGTATCCGACTTAGCCGCCAAAGGCGTAAACGTTCGGCAAGGCGACTATACTGATTCAGCTTCGTTAGTAGCCGCGTTTGCGGGTGTTGACAAACTGGTGCTGATTTCCAGCGCTGTGTTGGGCGAAGAGCGCGTTCGTCAACATACAAACGTGATCAATGCCGCCAAAGAAGCGGGTGTAAAGCATATTTTCTACACAAGTGCGCCTAATCCATCGTTAACGGCTCATTTTACGCCTGCTATCGACCACTTCCAAACCGAAAACCTGATCAAAGAATCGGGTTTGACGTACACTTTTTTCCGAAACAACTTATATCTGGACGTTTTACCGGGAATTCTGGGCGATGCGGCTCAATCGGGTAAATTGTATTTTCCGGCGGGTGATGGCAAAGTGGGTTTTGTGCTACGTGCCGATATTGCCGAAGGGCTGGCCAATGCACTGATTACCGAAGGCTATGAGAACAAGGTGCTTGAAATTGGCGCTCCTGCTACGTACTCATTCGGCGATATAGCGACAGCTTTAAGTCAATCTGGTAAAACGGTTGAGTACGTCGATATTCCGAATGAGGCATACGAAGCTGAGCTACAAAAACACCTCCCAGCGCAGTACGCCAAAATGTATGCGGGCATGGCTGAAGGTATCAAACAGGGTGATTTCGACGTACCCGACGCTACGTTAGAACATCTGCTTGGTCGTAAGCTTGTTAGTCTGGAAACATTCCTGAATAGCCTTAACGTAGCAGCGTAATACACGGCGGACATTCTGTCCGCGTTACGTTACCAGCCGCGTTACAATAGGCAAACAACCTGAGTTGGGTTGTTTGCCTATTTTTTGTTTTACCCACTACCTTCCTCCGCTTTTTCCTATCCGGAATCGATATAGTGCTACGTCATATTTTATCGCATCGAATAAGCTATAACTCTACGTATTCCTGCTTATTTTCACGGAATTGTCGGCGCGTTTTTAAGCGCGACTGTCCGGTTTTCATTCCTTACACTCATCATCGATGCATCGACGTAACCCACTACTTGTCAGCTTTTTTTCTATTCTCTCGCTTCTGCTAGTTTCATTCACTACGTATGGGCAACCGTTTACAAAGGCTGAACTAGCTCGTTGGCAGCAACAGGCCAAACAGATTACCATTACGCGCGATACGTGGGGCGTTCCGCATATCAGTGGAAAAACCGATGCCGACGTAGTGTTTGGCGTATTGTATACCCAATGCGAAGACGACTTTGCTCGGGTCGAAACGAATTACATTGATGCTATCGGGCGCATGGCTGAAGTAGAAGGTGAGGCATTGTTATACCACGATTTGCGGGCGCGTTTGTTTCTGGATTCGACGCAGGCCATCGCCATTTATAAAAAAAGTCCGGTCTGGATGAAAAAGCTGCTCAACGCGTTTGCCGATGGGACCAACTACTACCTCCATACGCACCCCGACGTAAAGCCCCGGTTACTGACCCGTTTTCAGCCCTGGATGCCGTTGATGTTCAGCGAAGGCAGCATTGGCGGTAATATCAGCGTTGTCTCAACGGAGCGGCTGAAAGCGTTTTATGAGCACAACAAATTCACCTCGTCAATCAACGATTTCGATAAATACGAACGCGAGCCGGTTGGTTCCAACGGGTTTGCTATTGCTCCGGCGAAAAGTGCTTCGAAAAATGCACTGTTGCTCATCAATCCGCACACATCGTTCTATTTTCGATCGGAAGTGCATTTGACCAGTCAGGAAGGACTAAACGCTTATGGTGCCGTTACGTGGGGGCAATTCTTTATCTATCAGGGTTTTAACGAGTATTGTGGCTGGATGCATACGTCGAGCGGGGCCGACTCGATGGATGAATATCTGGAAACGGTTGAGAAAAAAGGAAACGCGCTTTTTTATCGCTACGGTCAGACGCAGAAACCAGTCAGAACGCAAAAAGTGCGTTTGCCGTATAAATCAGGCAAGGGTATTCAGTATAAAGAATTTACGATGTACTGGACGGAGCACGGCCCGATTGTTGGCGAGAAAGACGGGAAATGGATTGCCGTCGACATGATGAATACGCCGTTGAACGCACTCGAACAGTCGTATCTGCGGACGAAAGCGAAAGGGTATGCCAGTTATAAGGACGTAATGAAATTGAACGGCAATGCGTCGAACAACACCGTTTTTGCCGACCGCGACGGAACTATTGCTTACTGGCACGGCAATTTTATGCCCAAACGCGACCCAAAATTTGACTGGAGCCAGCCCGTTGATGGCAGCAATCCCGAAACAAGCTGGAAAGGTTTACATTCTGTTGATGAAATTGTGCAGGTGCACAACCCAGAAACCGGCTGGATTCAGAACTGTAATTCAACGCCTTATACTGTATCGGGCACTAGCAGCCCGGAGAAAAATAAGTATCCGGTTTATATGGCTCCCGATGCCGAAAATTACCGGGGAATCAATGCGGTACGGGTGTTGAGCCAGAAAACGAACTTCACGCTCGATACGTTGATTGCGGCTGCCAACGACCCACATCTGGCTGGTTTCGATGACTTGATTCCGGCGTTGGTAAAAGCGTATCAGTCGATTTCGGCTAGCGATACGTCGAGGAACGTAGCAGAAGCGATTCAACTCCTGAAAACGTGGGATCGGAATTACGGCGTTACGTCCGTTGGAACAACGCTGGGTATTTATTGGGGCGAAAAAATACAGCGGCTGGCGCGGACTCGGGTTCCTGCGAATCAGCGTCTTGATTTTGAGAGTTTCACGAAGTTTGTGATCGAAAAAACGACGGCCGATGAAAAAGTTGATTTATTGGCCGAAACGCTAAACGACTTAACCCGCGACTTTGGTACGTGGAAAACGCCTTGGGGCGACATAAACCGCTACCAGCGTCTGACTGGGAATGTTCAGGAAGTATACGACGATAAGAAGCCCAGTATTCCGGTTGGGTTTACGCCATCAACCTGGGGTTCATTGGCGGCTTATGGTGCCCGCACTGCCCCGAATACAAAAAAACGCTATGGCTACGTCGGCAACAGTTTTGTGGCCGTTGTTGAATTTGGTAAAAAAGTAAAAGCCCGCTCCGTTGTAACAGGCGGCCAAAGTAGCCGACCGGGTGAGGTTCATTTTTCGGATCAGGCTGCGCTCTACTGCGAAGGGAAATTCAAGGATGTGTGGTTTTATCCTGAAGATATCAAACAGCACGTAGAGAAGACGTATCGTCCGGGCAACAAGTGAACAGTTTTTGTTTCAGTACGTTATTTCGTATAGCCTGTCAGTCAGTGTGATAGGTTATACGTTATGACAAAATCTGTTTCAGAAAAGATGGGGGTTAAACCCGGCGCCCGTTCCTTCCTCGTTAATGCACCGGCCGATGCTATTGCGGCAATTGAACTACCAGCTATTGATCTTGAAACGAATCTTCAGGGCGATTTTGATTACATACACCTCTTTGTCAGGAATCAGGCTGAGTTTCACGAAACGTTTCCTAAACTAAAGGAACATCTGAAAAAAACGGGTAGGCTTTGGGTATCGTGGCCGAAGGGCAGACAACTGGGAACAGATTTGACCCTGACCAAAGTGATTGAAATTGGCTACGATTATGGGCTGGTCGAAAGTACGGCGTTAAGTATTAATGCTACGTGGTCGGCTTTAAAGTTTACTCATCCTAAAGAGGGGAAAGAATATAACAACAGTTACGGAAAGCTGAAGCATTGATCTTCATAGGCCGTTACCGTTTGTTTGTTGCTACGTCTCGTAGTTTATCCAACTGAGCGCCAATACGTTGTTTATATGGCAACCGTAGAAATTCGTAATATCACCAAATACTATCCCGGCGCTGTAAAAGCTGCTATTCCTGACGCGAACCTAACTATTGACGATCAGTCGTTTGTTGTGCTGGTAGGACCGTCGGGCTGTGGTAAATCGACGCTGCTACGTATGATTGCTGGTCTGGAAGAAATTTCTGGAGGTGATTTGCTTATCGATGGCCAGCGCATGAACGACCTTGCGCCCAAAGATCGGGATATTGCGATGGTTTTTCAGAATTATGCCCTTTACCCACACATGAGCGTGTACGACAACATGGCGTTTGGGCTGAAGCTACGTAATGTGCCGAAAGCCGAGATTGACCAGCGCGTGCGGGCTGCCGCTACAATTCTGGATATGAATGAATTGCTCGACAGAAAACCGAAAGCAATGTCGGGTGGGCAGCGGCAGCGGGTCGCAATTGGTCGGGCCATTGTCCGGGAGCCGAAAGTGTTTCTGTTCGATGAACCACTCTCTAATCTCGACGCCAAGCTTCGTGTTCAGATGCGTGTCGAAATTAAACGCCTGCACCAGCGACTTAACGCAACGATGGTGTACGTAACGCACGACCAGATCGAAGCGATGACGATGGGCGATAAAATTGTAGTAATGAAAGCGGGCGTTATTCAACAGGCCGACTCGCCCATGAACCTGTATAACAATCCGGCTAATTTGTTCGTCGCTGGTTTTATCGGTAGTCCGGCCATGAATTTCAGTCGTGGTACGTTGGTGTTGCAGAACGATACGTTACGGTTTATTAATACGTCGCTGAATTTTCAGATTCCCTCGGCATTGGCTGCTACGTTAAAAAATCAGGCGGGCGAAGAGGTGATTTTTGGTTTCCGGCCGGAGAGTATTTACGATATACGCTACGTTGGTAGTAAAGTAGTAACCGATCCGCAAACCATTAAAATCGACGTAACGGAACCGATTGGTAGCGAAACGTTTGTTTATTTTTCGCTGAATGACCAAACCTGTTGCATGCGGGTATCATCGGACGTAGTGTATCGGCCGGGCGAAACGATTCAGGTTGGTTTTGATACGGAACGGTTGTTTTTCTTTGATGCACAGACTGAACAACGGATTTCGTGAACGCTACGTTACATGAATAATAACCCCACGGCAACGGCCGACCGTTGCCGTGGGGCAAAAACGTAGACCATTATTCACGTTATTTGGCGATTAATCGGTTATGCTGTTTTAGGATTTTTCTGATGCTTTCGTGCGGAATGGCCGGGATGAAATTGTCGTTGATACCCGTCATATCTTTAGCGGCTACGAGTGCATTCAGAATGGCTTCTTCGGTGGCTTGTGCTGTTGCGGTAAAAAGCGGGTCAATCTGATCGTTGGTGAGCATATCGACTGATTTTGACTTCGATTTCCGGTCGAAAACTCCCGGATTGGCGGTTGAAAAAGCCAGAAAAATATCGCCAGAACTATTGCCGCCTACGCCCCCCATTTTGCCAATGCCTAACGAAACCCGCTGAGCGATACGTTTCAACTGGTGTGGTAGTAAAGGGGCATCTGTTGCTACAATCGCAATAATTGATCCCCGTTCGTCAGACTGTTTCGGCTTCGGTTTGCCGTAAATCTGTTCGCCATTTAAACGCCAGCCCAATGTATCTAGCAACGCTCTCCCAACCGGAACACCTGCAATGGTAAGTTGCGCCCGACTGCCAAAATTAGCCTGTACCAGCACACCAACCGTATGACCATCGACAACACGCGATGCTGTGCCTGTGCCGCCTTTAAACCCAAGGCAAATCATGCCCGTGCCACCGCCGACGGCTCCCTCGGCAACAGGTCCGCTTTTAGCACCATCGAGCGCCTGCATCACGTGTTCTTTCGTTACGTGAAAACCGTTAATGTCGTTCAGTATGCCATCGTACGTTTCAGCAACGAGTGGGTAGGAAAACCAGATGTCGTTACCTAAATCCTTGTAATACTTATTCTTAGCTTCCCAGGCAACGACGGCATCGCGTACAATACCGACGCTATGCGTGTTCGTAATCAGGATAGGTGTTTCCAGGAAACCCGATTCGGTTATCCACGTAGTGCCGGTCATTTCGCCGTTGCCGTTGAGCGCGTGCCAGTTGGCGAATACCGGATCGCAGGTTTTACCACGAGGCAAAATTGCGGTAACGCCGGTACGTATCGGCCCTTTGCCAACCTCTAATTTGCCATTGCCTGAAATTAGCGTTACCATACCAACTTCCACGCCTTTTACATCCGTAATGGCATTATACGTACCGGGCTTTCCATCGAGCGGAATACCAATATCACGGGCACGCGGTTTAGTCTGTGCATTGATAACAGTGCTTAAAATCAGTAGATTAAATAACGTAGCAAGCAGTTTCATGGAATTTGCGTCTTACTACGTTTGGCTATTCTACCGTAACCGATTTTGCCAGATTGCGTGGCTGGTCAACGTTACGTCCGCGCATTACGGCGATGTCGTAAGCCAGTAATTGCAGCGGAACAACCGATACCAGTGGCATCAACACTTCGTGCACTTTCGGAATTTCGATGGTGAAATCGACCATACCGGGCAGATGCGTATCGCCTTCGGTAGTTATGGCAATAACGCGGCCTTTACGCGCTTTGACTTCCTGAATATTCGACACTACTTTTTCGTACGACGAATCTTTTGTGGCAATCACGACAACCGGCATATCTTCGTCGATAAGCGCGATTGGGCCGTGTTTCATTTCAGCCGCCGGATAGCCTTCTGCGTGGATATAGCTGATTTCCTTCAACTTAAGAGCACCTTCCAATGCTACGGGAAAGTTGAGTCCACGGCCCAGATAGATGAAATTTCGGGCGTAGGTGAAAATATAGGCAATCTCCTTAATCTTATCGGCGGCTTGCAATACTTTCTCCACTTTGGCCGGAATACTTTCCATTTCGGCCAGTAACTGCCGGAATAGTGACTCAGAAATTGTGCCTTTCCGTTTAGCGGCTGCCAGCGCCATTAGCGTCAGAACGGTTACCTGTGCTGTAAATGCTTTTGTACTCGCTACGCCAATTTCCGGGCCAGCGTGAGTATAAGCACCAGCGTCAGTAGCACGCGCAATAGACGAACCCACTACATTACAAACGCCAAAAATGGTGGCACCTTTCGATTTAGCGAGTTCAATAGCCGCCAACGTATCGGCCGTTTCGCCCGATTGCGAGATGGCAATGACAATATCACCTTCTTTGATGATTGGGTTTCTGTACCGGAATTCAGACGCGTACTCGACTTCTACCGGAATCCGGGCCAGTTCTTCAAAAATGTATTCGGCTACCAGACCAGCATGCCATGACGTACCACAGCCGACAATAACAATCCGTTTCGATTTGGCCAGTTTATCCAGATAATCGCGCAGACCGCCGAGTTGCAACGTACCAGCGTCGGCCTGTACGCGTCCGCGCATGGAATCGGCAATGGAGCGGGGCTGTTCGAAGATTTCCTTGAGCATGAAATGATCGAAACCGCCTTTTTCGATGGCTTCCAGTTCCAGCTCAATTTTGTGGACGTAAGGCGTAGTAGTCGTGTTATCGAGCGTGACCACTCGTAGGTCGCCGTCTTTAATAACCGCGATTTCGTAATCGTTGAGGTAAATAACGTCTTTTGTGTATTCAACGATGGGTGTAGCGTCGGAAGCCAGAAAGAATTCGTTTTCGCCAACGCCAATCACCAGCGGAGAACCTTTACGGGCGGCAATCAACTGCGTCGGATCGCTTTCGGCCATAATTACGATGGCGTAGGCACCAACCACTTCCTGTAGGGCCAGCCGAACGGCTTCTTCTAACGTACCACCATTATTTTCCCAAATGTCTTCGATAAACTGTCCTAAAACTTCAGTGTCGGTTTCGCTGGTGAACGTATGCCCCTTTTTGAGTAACGCCTGTTTAATGGCGGCATAGTTTTCAATGATGCCGTTATGAATGATGGCCAATTTACGGTGAAATGAGTAGTGCGGGTGCGCATTTACATCGTTTGGTTCGCCGTGAGTGGCCCAGCGTGTATGGCCCATGCCAATAGTGGCGTGGGTTTCTTTGCCTTCCAGTTCGTGTTCAAGTGCAACAACTTTCCCTTTTTTCTTATAAACCTTCAGGCCATGCCCGTTCATGAGTGCTACACCCGCACTATCGTATCCGCGATATTCGAGCCGCTTTAACCCTTTGATTACTAGCGGGCATGCTTCCCGGTGCCCAACATAGGCTACAATTCCACACATAATTAACTAACAGTTAGGTAATTATTAATTATCAGTCGATCTGGTTAAAGGCTACTTTACAGTTGAGGAGTAAAGTAAACGCAAAAAGCCGGAATCTCCGGCTTTTTGGTTACTCGAATTCGTAATAAATAGCTCAATTAGACGGATTCACCGGCTAGTTGCGTATACAGATTGTAGTAACGATTGGTTACGTCTTCGTCTTCACCATTGAACTTATGTTCTGGCAAATCATTCAGAATTGCGTTCAGGCTTTCGCTCGATTCCTCTTCAGCACGTACTACAGCATCGGCGTATGCGGAGCCAATCCGGATAAATCCCTGAAAATCGGCTGTCTTTAATTCTGCCAGCATATCATCGTCAATGTCCATCATGCGGGCTTTCTCGATAATATCACCTTCGAACCGGTGTTCGAATGAGTTGTTGTATACCGTGAAAACCGACTTGGTGTCTTTAAACATCGGGTCGTTTTTGTAGGTCGTTTTCAGATAGAGAGGAATCAGAGAGGTCATCCAGTCGTTGCAGTGAACAATATCGGGTGCCCAGCCTAATTTCTTAACGGTTTCCAGCACACCTTTGCAGAAGAAAATTGCCCGTTCGTCGTTGTCGTCGTAAAAGCGATTTTCTTTGTCGTGGAAGACATACTTCCGTTGGAAATAATCTTCGTTATCAATAAAGTACACCTGCAATTTTGCTGTTGGAATAGAGGCCACTTTAATAATCAGTGGTTTCTCGTCGTCGCCGACGGCAATATTGATACCCGACAACCTCACTACTTCGTGCAATCGGTTTTTGCGCTCGTTTATCAATCCGAATCGGGGTACTAGAATTCTGATTTCCATTCCTCGCTCCTGCATAGCTTGCGGCAGTTTACGGACGAAGTCTGCAACATCAGATGTTTTTAAGAACGGATTGATTTCACTTGCGACGTAAAGGATACGTAATTTGCTCATAAGTAGGGAAGCGTGTGTTACTTGAGAGAACCAAAAAACTTGCAAAATTAAACAAATTTTTTCCATATTTCAATACATTTTCCCGCAAAAAATAGCCGAATCTTGTATCATTGCAGCCTTGAAAAAATGGGAGCGTTATGAATCGATTCGAAAAGATTGAGGCCGTTCGGCAGCACTTACAAACGTTACGTACCGAACAAACGATTGGGTTTGTGCCAACCATGGGTGCTTTGCACGAAGGTCATCTGGCTCTGATTGAAACCGCCCGCCATGAAAACGACGTAGTGGTTGCCAGCATATTTGTCAATCCGGTTCAGTTTAACAATCCCGACGATCTGGCTCGTTATCCACGTACGCTTGAAGAAGATTGTCAGAAGCTCGAAGAGGCAGGTTGTGATGTAGTATTTGCACCTTCGGTAGAGGAAATGTATCCGCAGCCGCCCGTGCTACGTATCAATTTTGGTGAACTGGAAACAGTTCTGGAAGGAGCTTTCCGGCCAGGTCATTTTAATGGTGTCGGTATTGTTGTGTCAAAATTGTTCAACATTGTGCAGCCCGACCGGGCATATTTCGGTCAGAAAGATTTACAGCAGGTAGCGGTTATTCGGCGGTTGATTCAGGATTTGAGTTTTCCAGTTGAGTTAATACGTTGCCAAACCCTGCGCGAGGAGGATGGTCTGGCGATGTCGTCACGCAATCGTAATCTGACACCCCAGGAGCGCCAACAGGCAACTACGCTTTTCGAAGCGTTGTCGATGGCGCGCGATTTATTACTCAATGGGCAGGACGTAGTACAGGCCAAAACAGCCGTAACAAATCTGTTTGCCAGCCGCCCTGATTTTCGTTTAGAATACGTCGACGTAGTGAATGCCGATACGCTTCAATCGGCTCATGAAATGCTGGCTCCCGGCCAAACTGCAATCTGTATAGCTGCGCATCTAGGCAAAGTTAGATTGATTGATAATCTGGTGTTTTAAAACCACTCTTTCATCTTCCAATAACCATTTTACTTTTTCTGTGAAAACTTACTTTTTTAGCACCTTATTGATCTTATCTACAAAACTTTGGCTGATTTACTCAGCACAGCCTCCTACAAGTCGATTATCCCAGATTGATATCGGTACGTTGACAGATACAGTACTCAACCATAAGAATGCTACTGATGTAATAAATTACCCGCAGGAAGATGCTCCACAGCAGCGCAAATCTGATGTTACCATAGTTAATCAATCGCTAAGTGCAACAGATAATTGCAATCCGCCTGGAGGGTTATACGAATACGATCCGGTCGATAGTCAGATTGAGTTAGCCTGGGCAGTCCGATCTGAGCAGAAAGTTGACTTACGCTGGCGGGTAGTCGGCTCATCTCAATGGACAGTTGTTCAGGACCTCCCTACTGTTGCCCCGAACTCTGGGGGGATAGGAACGACAGGGTTTTATCGGCTAACGGGCCTAACACCGGGAGTAGCCTATGAGTGGGCAGTACAACGGATTTGCGATGCTACAAATCGCTCTGCATATACGGCGCCACGAACGTTCACGGCCCATTGTGGTGCCCCCGACTTTCTGGTTGAACTACAGATACAACCTACCACAGCCCAAGTGGGCTGGCGGGCTGTAGATGGCACTACATACCGTGTGCAATACCGCACGCAAACCCCAGTTGACTCTCCCTGGCAAACCTTGCCTGACAAAATTATGCAGGGAAGCGGCCTTTCAGTGGCCCAATTAAATAACTTAGCCTCAGGAACTGCATATGAGTGGCGGGTGATGACTATCTGTTCGCCAACCAGTAGCTCAGACTTTTCTGAGCCACATTCCTTCACCACTACATGCGCTCCCCCCACTAATTTTTTCTCAGAATATGCTACGACCACATCCACCAGAGTTTACTGGGACCCCATTACCCCTGATGCTCAGTATCGCGTGCGGTGGCGTCGGGATGGGGTGGAAAATTGGACTGAAGGTGTCCCGACTACCAATACCTACTACGAAGTCACATCGTTACAACTTGGACTGTATCGTTTTCAGGTGCAACGTATATGCGATGGACAACCCGGAAATTACTCAAACGACTACTTGGTCATCGCTTACTGCTACCCAGTTAGTACATTAAACACTGATACTGTTACAGCAGAAACGGCCCAACTTCGGTGGAGTGCTTTTGATAGCAACACTAGCTACAATATCCAATGGCGATCAGTAGGCACCGAGAGTTGGCCTCAGAGTGTTACTACTTCATCGGCAGGTAGTTATACATTAACGAGTTTGCTGCCAGCAACAAACTATGAATGGCGTATCCAAACATTGTGTTCGGATGGAAATGTTTCCGAATTTTCGCCAACCAATTCCTTCACTACGTTATTACCCCCGGTAATTGTTACGGTTAAAGCAGGAGTCTGGACTGATCCATCGGTTTGGTCTACGAATATTGTGCCGAATGAAACGAATGATGTTGAAATTCGACATCTTGTCAACCTCCCCAGTGGAACGATTGCAAAAGCCAAACTACTTCGCTATTCAATCGGGGGGAAGTTGAATGTGGATAGCAACGCCCATTTGAAAATTCGCTTGGAATGAGAGAAGAATCAGTTGATAGGGCGAGATAATCTAGTTTATGGCCTGATTCGCTACTAACCAGACTGTTTGAAATACTAACGTAGCGCGCTTTTGTAATACGTTGTAATCGATTCGATTAGCCGTATCGGTAGGCTGGTGGTAATCAGGATGTTCGCCGTCCATGAGAAAAAGAACGGGAAGCCCGAACTTGGCAAAATTGAAATGATCGGAACGATAAAAATACTGCTTCGGGTCGTTTAGATGGTCGTGGTCGTAGCAAAGTTTGAGGTTCACTGTCTGCTCATTCGCCGTTTCTACAGCCCGACGTAGTGCATGCTTCTGAGCGCCCGTAATCAGATAAATGTAGTTGGGCTTTTTTCGATGCCACTCGTCAATTCGTCCAACCATATCTATGTTTATATCGCCAATGATTTGATTAAGTGGTATGGGTGAGTTATGAACGAAGTAATCGGAGCCAAGTAATCCACCTTCTTCGCCCGAAAACAGGAGGAATAAAATGCTACGTCGGGGCCGAATTCCTTGTTGAGCCAGACTGTCGAACGTAGCAGCTAAACTTAATACGGTGGCTGTGCCCGACGCATTATCATCAGCACCATAAAAAATCTGATTGCCAGATTTGCCCAGGTGGTCATAATGTGCAGAGATGACAACGATCTCCTTTTTTAAATCGGTGCCTATCAGTACACCGCCAACGTTGTGGCCAATACGTACTTTACTACTGTCTTCGGCTGTGCGGGGTAACGGAGCTAACTCCCGCTTTTTGTATGAAAAAGAATTTGTTGAGATAGGTAAATGTTTTTGACCAAATACAACAACATTACTTTCTGTAAAAGCAAACGGTTGTCGATATGACCCACTAACGGAATCGACTCTAAATGCTACCGATAAGTGGCTTAGCCGAAATGATTGTGCGCAATAGATAGATGCTCTTAGTTGGCCTGGCGTACCTGTTCCCCGGCCCTGAAGGCTATCGGAAGCTAACAAATAGACATGACTACGTAGCAGCGATTCAGAAATTGATACGTGAGAAACATCGACCTGTGCCTGAGCAAGAAAATGTATAAAGGCAAAACTGACTATAACTACAATTCTGAAATTAACTATACGCATTACGTACTATTGGGGGATTTTTTTGTGGTCAATATATGTAAAATTGGCTACAATTAGATATGTAGTAAATCTTATTTTAGGGCGATTGCCTGAAATTTGGGGCTTGCATTTTTCTAGAAGTGGGCTCTTCTTTGAGATCGAAATCGCCGATTTGCTTAGTAGAGGGAATCAGATAGAAAAGCTAACGTATCATATCTTCTAAGAAATATCTTTCATGCAATTGCCCTACCTTTTGTTACGTTCCTAGCCTGCCTTTAACTGCCTAACTGGTATGGTTCTTAAGTATGTTACGGTACTGTTTTGGAGAATTTGGGTATTAATTAAAACGAAATAAGACCAATCAACTCATTGCTTAAAATTACCCAATTTGAGCTGCGCCCGTCGGAAGATTACAATTTTGTAAGCTTCCTATTTTTGCTATTATGAACATACTTTTGCCGAATAAATTTTTACTAAAATGGGAAATCGGAAAGTTTGGTTTATTACAGGTATTTCAAAAGGCTTGGGTAAAGAAATTGCAAAAATAGTTCATGGAAATGGAGATCAGGTTATAGGAATTGTTAGAGAAGAATCTGATAAAAACCGCCTTGAAATTGAACTTGTAGGAGCTAAAATTTATATTTTAGATTTACTCCAATCTGAGAAAATCAATGTAGTAATTGAAGATATTATTAAGTCTTTCACTAAAATTGATATGTTGATCAATAATGCAGGTTATGGATTGTTTGGGTTATTCGAAGAAGTTTCAGCAGAGGAATTGAGAAAACAGTTTGAGGTAAATGTTTTTGCAAAATGGATTCTAATAAATGTGTACTTCCCCATATGAGAAAACAAAAATCGGGTGTGATTGTACAAATGTCTTCTCGTCTGGGTATTCTTGCGGGAATAGGAAATGCAGCCTATTCTGCAGCCGAATTTGCAATAGAGGGAATGAGCGAGTCGCTTGCCGATGAGGTAAAACCGTTCGGAATACAAGTTGCCCTTGTTGAGCCAGGGCCTATGCGGACATCGTTCTTTGGAAGCTCAATAACTTTTGCTGAAAAGGAAATTGCTGATTATCAAACGGTTTTAGGTGATCTTAGGACGGTTTTTAAAAGTAGAGACGGAAAGCAAAAGGGAGATCCTCAAAAAATTGCTGAACTGATTTTCCGGGAGGTAATTCAGGAGAACGTACCTTTCAGAATTCCACTTACTACTATAACTATTGATGCTTTGAAAGTCAAAGCGGAGAATTACAAAAAATTGAGTGAAGACTGGGAAGCAACGGCCAGGTCTGTTGATATTTTATAAATTATAACTGGCTAACGTTATTAATAATTTCTCTATACTTCTCCCTTTTGCTGTTAGCGAATAAGTCGACGAATTTTTTATTTTTTGCTTTACCAGTAAATTATCGTTTTGAAGTTCATTTAACTGTTTTGAAAGTATACGGTCACTAACTCCAGATAGCAATTGCTTAAATTCAACGTAAAACATATCTTTCTCTAATAACGCAAATAAGATGGGTAATTTCCATCTTCCCGAAATTAGTGAAAGGGTTTTGTTTGCGTTGCAATAATTATTCAACGTTTGTTCGTTTTCGAAGTTTGTTGAACTTTCTTTGCGCATTTTTAGTAAATTCTAATTGAGTCCTTTCGAATATGCAGTCTATTGCTGGAGCAATGGCAATAACTTTTTTCTTTTTGTGTATACTCTACGTATCGAATTGTGCTCAATGTAAGATAGTGGGATATAATTCGATATGTAGCACAATCTGTTTAAGGAATTCTCAATCGACAATCCGGAAAGCCATTTTTGCTTTTTCGCGGGAAAGGGCGTTGAAATGCCACCACTCATACTCGATGGAGGAGAAACCACCTTGCCGCATAGCTGTTCGGAGAATGAGTCGGTTATCGAGTTGTTTTTGCGTGAGCTTTCCCGCTTTTAATAATTCCTGTTCTTTTGAAGGGTAGGCCAATTCGCCGAAGAAATCATACTTCGTACCCATATCAAGTGGCTTGCCATCTTTAGTAGCAACAGTCAAATCGACGGCACATCCGTAGTTATGAATCGAGCCCTGACGCGGGTCAGCAACGTACTTTCGGCGTTCGTTTTCAGATAATTCGGGTAATGCATTCCAGAGGTTCCACTGGGCCGAACGTGGCCGGGCCGCATCGTATACGAGCAGTCGTAAATCGGGATGATGTTCCTGTAAATAGTTGCTGGCTGCCGCCAATTTCTTCGCGGCCATGGGCTGCATGTATGCCCGTGTCAAATCGCCGTACACGTCTTTCCCTACGAAATTATCGGTTGTCGAATACTTCAATTCAACCAGAATCGATGGATCAACTTTCTGCACATCCACTAAGCCCTGTTTTTTCATGGCCGTTTCAGCAGATTGAGCAAAGAGCGAAAGAGTTAATGAGTGAAAGAGCGCTATAAGAAAGGTGGCGGTTAATTTGTATTTATTCATCCGTCGGTCTGGGTCAGAGTTGGTTTGTGTTATACGAAGATGTAAACTTACAGCATTTCTGTGCATTGCTGATAGAGCGATTACCTGAAGGAGCTTACCATTCAGCTATCACTCTATCGCTCTTTCACTCTTTAAACTAAATGGCACTAAACTATATCTGGGTTGCTTTTTTTGTGGTTGCTTTTCTAGTAGCACTGGTAAAGCTCATTTTTCTGGGCGATACCGAAATTTTTAAGATCATTGTTGAAGGGCTGTTCGATTCATCGAAAGTGGCGGTGATGGACATCGCGCTTCCGCTGGCGGGTGTGATGACGTTTTTTCTGGGTCTGCTCAATATTGGCGAAAAAGCTGGAGCTATCAATTTCCTGGCACGTATCATTGGGCCATTTTTTAATAAACTCTTTCCCGAAGTTCCTAAAAATCACCCGGCAAATGGGCAAATGATTATGAATTTTTCGGCCAATATGCTCGGGTTAGATAATGCCGCTACGCCCTTTGGTCTGAAAGCAATGCAGAGTTTGCAGGAGTTGAATCCAAAGAAAGATACGGCTTCCAACGCCCAGATTATGTTTCTGGTACTGCATACTTCCGGTCTGACAATTATTCCGCTGGGTATCATGGCACAACGGGCAATTCTGGGCGCCAAAGATCCGTCCGATATTTTCATCCCCTGTCTGGTCGGAACCTACGTAGCAACCGTTTGTAGCATGTTCATTGTGGCGCTGAAACAGCGTATTAATCTCTTCAACGGAATTGTGATGGGCTGGTTGGGTGGCATTACCGCATTTCTGGCACTGGCTTTATGGTATTTGTCGTCGTTGCCGAAAGAGGAAATTGAGGTGGTTTCTAAAGTATTCGGCAATGTGACTTTGTTCGTGATTATCATCGCGTTTCTGCTGGGGGCGATGCGAAAGAAGGTCGATATTTTCGATACGTTTATCGAAGGGGCCAAAGGTGGTTTTGAAACATCAGTCCGGATTATTCCTTATCTGGTTGGTATGTTGGTGGCAATCAGCGCGCTACGCAATTCAGGTGCAATGGCTTACATTGTTGATGGCATGAAATACGTCATTAGTATGACAGGTGTGAATACCGATTTTACAGATGCTTTGCCGGTGGCACTCATGCGTCCTTTGAGCGGGAGTGCATCGCGTGCGCTGATGATCGATGCCATGAAGGAGTTTGGGCCCGATTCGTTCGTAGGCCGCCTATCCTGCATTTTTCAGGGCGCTGCTGATACTACGTTCTATATTGTTGCGCTGTATTTTGGCTCGGTCGGTATCAAAAAAACCCGTTATGCTATTGTCGCCGGTTTAATCGCCGATTTTATTGGTGTGATTGCGGGTATTGCCTTGGGTTATTTCTTCTTCCACTGAGCAAAAAAGGAGAGAAATTTGTTATCTGGATAGATCAATTGCTCAAAATTTGCCCGGCATGAATGTTAATCAGGTTCGCGAACAGCTTCATCGACTAATCGATGATATTGACGATATTTTCGTATTGAATGGCCTTTATCGGAACTTACTTGCCGAAAAACGCCAGCGTGAAGTATACGAGAAAGAGCAGGCCGAAAAAGCCAAAAAACAAGCGGCTAAAAAATAAACGTATCAGATAATGCCCGACAAACTACTAATGGTAAGGGCAACAATAACGGCATTAAAACCGAACGAAAGGATGCCATGAGCCAACGCCAGTCGGCGCATTCGTTTCGAACGTATCGCTACGTCGGACACCTGACTCGTCATGCCAATCACAAAAGAAAAATAAGCGAAATCAAGATAATCAGGATCTTCATCGTCCGGGAAGTCCAAACCTCCCGGACGATGGTTTTTCTGTGAACTATTGCCATAGTACAGATGGGCGTAGCGAAACGTAAATACAGTATGCACCAGACTCCACGAACCAGCAACGGCAAGAACTGCTAATACGTTATATTGAATTTGTCTGGGATCGAACTTATCGGTAGAACCGAGCAGAGCTACAACTGCAACAAAACTGGCAATGGCGGCCAATACAATAAATACCAGAATCAGTGTTCGGCTGGAATCTTCTATCCGGGAAATCTTAGGCAAATCTCGGGGGTGCGTCGTTACTATCGTCACCCACATAATGGCCAAGTGAACCGTTACGTAAGAAACCCACGCAAGCGTAATGCGGGCAGATACACTGAAGCCTACCGGGGCAAGAAAGTAAGCTATCAACGCTGCGCTGATTCCAATAAATAAGCGATGATGGGCATCTAAACGGGTAACACGATACAATACGCTTGCCATCATAAAACGGTCGGATTAATGGGCTTTATCAGCCAATAACCGAAGATAAACCCCATTTGTCCAGCCAAAACCATCCTGATTCGGATATTCGCCACCGCCGGTTGTCAGGGCTGCATCCACAACGTTGTATTTCTCCATCATTTTGCCCGTGGCCTTAAATACTTTATCGTTTAATGCCAGCCATTTATCGCGACCTTCATTGGCAGTTTCTATAAATCCGTAATTACGTAGTGCCTGATAAACAATCCATTGCAAAGGTGCCCATCCATTAGGCGAATCCCACTGCTGGCCTGTTTGACTCAACGTAGTGACCCAGCCACCAGTTTGTAGAAAATCAGCTTTGAGTCGGTCATGCACGTGTGCCGCCTGTTCGGGTGTTGCCAGATTGAAAAATAATGGAAACACACCCGCTAACGTAACAGCATTGGTCGGTTTTTGCGCCACTACGTCGTAATCGTGAAAGAAAAGCGTGTTCTCGTTCCAGAAAAGAGTTTCAATACGTTGTTTGCGCAACGTAGCAAATTGCTCGAACTGGCTGGCTTCTTCGGGCATATCCAGTAGGTTATAAGTACGTTGAAGTGTCGTTTCGAGCGAGTATAACAGGCAGTTTAAATCGACAGGAGCAATGTCGGCGGCATGAATAGTGGTCATGTGCTGACTATCGCTGAACCAGCGACTACTAAAATCCCAGCCCGATTCGCAAGCCGCCCGAATATGCATGTATAATTCTTCCGGAATAATGCCAAACGGTTCGGCTTCTTCGGTCAGTTCGATTTCCTGCCGGTAGGCTTCGGGGCGTGGCGTAGGCGTATCGTCCCAGTAGCGATTCAGTACATGATGACCGCCAATGTTGACGATACGTTTCTGAAGGCGATGCTCGGGCGTTAACGCCGATTGTCCATCCATCCAGAACGCATATTCTCGCCGAAGCTGAGGTTCATACTGTTTCAATATAGCATCGCCATCCATATCCGCCAGTAGACCAACCATCATCGCAAAATACGGCGGCTGCGAACGACTCAGAAAATACGTTCGATTGCCATTTGGTATAAACCCGAACGTATCGATCAGGTACGCAAAATTCTGGAGCATACCCCGGATTAAATCGCTACGTCCCGACTGCTTTAGTCCCAACATGGTAAAATAGCTGTCCCAATAGAAAATCTCGCGGAAACGTCCGCCCGGCACAATGTAAGGGTAGGGCAGGGCAACGCGCGAACTACCTTCCACCGTTTCATCGGATGGGCGTGTCAGGCGATCCCATAAGCGATTTACGTGTTCGGCGGTGGATATAGTCGTGTCGCTGATATAATCGCCAGTCGCTTTTTCCGGTATGGAAAAATATTCTTGGACAAATGCGCTGAGGTCAAAATCGGGCTTATCCTTTTGGGTTTCATACAACGCGACGATATCGGCAGGAGCAAGCTTGGGAACGGAGTCTACAAACGTCTTGGAGTCGGCAAAAACATGGCCTAACTGTACGTCGTGAAACAAACGACCAAAAATCTGGTCGGGCGATTGGGGAAATGATAAGTCAGCCAAAATTAGAAAATAGACGATTCAGATTGATAACCGAAACAAATGACACTTTGTGAGAGTAAAGTGCCATTTTAACAGGTGAAATATAAATACTCTTCCAGTAAAGTGACAAATGTCTGAAAAAAGTGTAAGTTTATTGCCCTATATTCTAATTGACATATTCTGGAAATGACCCACTGGCGAATTAAGCTTTCCCTGATTCTCAACTATTTTGTTTTTGCTATTCTCCTCAACAGTGTTGGTACGGTTATTCTGCAGGTTCAGAACAACTATGGTGTAACTGCCTCGGCAGCCAGTGTGCTCGAAGCGTTTAAAGACCTGAGTATTGCCCTTGTTTCGTTTCTTGTCGCTTCTTACATAACACGTATTGGTTACAAACGCGCTATGTTATTTGCCCTCGGGCTGGTTACATTGGCTTGCCTGCTGATGCCGCAGGTACCCGCTTTCTGGACAACTAAACTGCTGTTTGCCGCTACCGGAGCGAGTTTCGCGCTGATTAAAGTATCGGTGTTTGCCACCATTGGTTTGGTTACGAACGATTCCAACGGACACGCCAGTTTTATGAATTTTCTGGAATCGCTTTTTATGGTTGGCGTGTTGTCGGGCAATTTTTTGTTCAGTGCTTTTGTGGATGACAATAATCTTCAATCGACAAGCTGGTTATCAGTGTACTACGTGTTAGCAGGCATTGCGCTGATTGCATTTCTGCTGTTATTCAGTACGCCCATCGACGAATCGAGTGTGCGTCATGAAGCCACCAAAAGCATAACCGACGATCTGGCCGATATGCTGCGTCTGGCCATTATGCCTGTTGTGCTGGTATTTATCCTGACGGCTTTTGTATACGTCTTGATGGAGCAGGGTATTATGAGCTGGTTGCCGACATTTAACAGTAAAATTCTGAAGCTGCCAACCTCGCTAAGTATTCAGATGGCAAGTATTTTGGCGGCATCAACAGCAGTTGGCCGATCGCTGGCAGGAGTTATTCTAAATAAAATTTCGTGGTATTGGCTGCTGATGATTTGTCTGGTTGTGTCGGCTGGATTGGTATTGCTGGCGCTTCCACTTGCCGCGTCGGTTGATGGACGTAGCGTAGCAGGCTGGAGCGACGCGCCGATTGCTGCGTTTGTCTTTCCATTGATCGGGTTGTTTATCGCGCCGATTTATCCTGCCATAAACTCTGCCATTCTGAGCAGTTTACCACTACGTCAGCACGGCCCAATGGCGGGTTTAATCGTTATTTTCTCGGCGCTTGGTGGTACAACTGGCTCTATTATTACCGGCCATGTTTTCGAAGCGTATGGCGGGCAAACGGCCTTCTATTTTTCATTAATTCCCATCGGTTTACTCCTGATATTGATTACTCTTTTCAGCCGGATGCAGAAGAAAACCGGCCGAGAAGTTCGGGTAGTATCAGGCATGGGAGGACATTAGTAGTTTGTATGCTACGTCTCTGGTAGATAAATAATTAAAATTCGATTTTGTAACTCAAATTCGGTATCAATACGGAGGCCAAATCTTCATCTATCGTATTTTTTTGAAGATTGTATTTATAGCCGTAAAAATCGGGTCGGCCTGTAAGGTTTAAAATTTTCACCGCAATTTCACGAGAACTTTTGACTTTGTTTCGTCTGTAAATTGCGGTGAAATGCATATTTATACCAGCGGCTGATTGTAAACTAAATGCTTTTGTTTCATCATAAATAACCTCTTTGGTCAAGCGTGTTTCAGCTTCGCGTACGGGCGAATAGCGGTTACCGCCCTGATAGCTAAAACGGGTATTTAGGCTAAACGTGTTCTGCCGTTTTGTGCCAATTTGCCATTCTTTCCCGATTAGAAAATTAACTACTAAGTTTCTGTTAAATCTGGTGCTGCGCCATATTCCATCGCCACCTTTATAGTTAGCATTAAAAACAGAAGTTGTGAATAGATAATAATATCCTTTAGATACGTATTTTTCTAACGTAAGATCAATCCCGTAATTTATTCCTTCGCCTGTATGCTGTAGCTTTTCTGCGAAAAACCAGTCATTTTGTAAATTAATAAGTGAAAAGGAACTGTCAGCGATTACGGGAACCGAAAATAGTTTTTGATAATACGGTTCAACTTTAATACGTATCAGATCTGAAAAATTATAATCGTAACTCAATACGAAATGATGTGATTTTGTGAAATCAAGGTTTTTATTTACAGCTTTTTCTCCGGTCGAAAGTGAGTTGTTGTAATAAAAATTAAGATTCTCTAATCGACTATGCAAGCCGTATGCTATTCCAACAGATTGCTTTGAATTAATCCATTTCCTAAGGCCAATACGTGGTTCTATGGTATACTGCTTATTTAGCGTAAATAGTTGACCATTTACGCCTACGTTTATGAGTAGTCCATTTTTTAAACTGAATGAAGAACTGCTGTAAGCCGAAAGTAATGAACTCTGCCCATTAGAATTTGCAATTTCACTTGGAATGCTATTTTCTGCTAGGGATTTGTTTAATGAGATGTGATATCTCATTTGTGTGACTAAAACTCCTGTTCGATTCGTGTGAATCGAGCTGAATTTTTTATTAAGAAAAGTCGATAGTGTATAATTCCAGTTTTTATATAAAATGCGACTATACGGTTCGAGTACTAGCTGATTCGTTAACGATTGCGTTTCCCAATTACTCGCCGTGCTTGTTGCAGCCAGGGTTGTTTTTATATAACTGGTTTTGTTGATAAAGTAGTTGTGGCTTAAGCCAATAACGCCCATATACTGTTTTATATCGTTCTGTTGTTTATCGTCTTTATAAAACCATTTTAAACTATCTAGTTTAGCTTTTGCCGTGGCTCCATCGGCTAAGCCAATACCCCAGACTGATAATGTGCCAGCACGATTGGTTGGAAAGTTTAACTTAAACGAAAGATCCTGATACTTAACTTTTTCGGCATTTTCGGGTAACAACGGTTCGAGTAAAGCGAGCGTTGAATTTCTGTAGTTAAACACGTAAGATGATTTTCCTCCTTTCCGAAAAGGCCCTTCCTGAGAAATATCTATTCCTATAATACCTAATTGAACAGTACGTTCCGTTTTTTCAGTATTACCTTTTCGCATGGCAATATCAAAAACTCCAGATACTGCATTATTATATTCGGCAGGGAATGCGCCCGTGAAAAAATCGGAATTCGCCAGCATTTGACTACTTAATCCAGTCAAAATTCCACCACCGAATACTTCTAAATTTCCGAAATGATTAGGATTTGGTATTTCAATACCTTCCATTTTCCATTGAAGATATTGGGGTGCGTTGCCTCTTATTATAATTCCGTTGACATCTGAGTTTGCCGCAACGCCAGCGAAAGCCGATGCTAAACGGGCGGGATCGTCAAAGCCTCCTGCGTAGCGTTTGGCTTCTTCAACGCTCAACATTCTTGCGCTGACGGTTGCCATTGAATTGAGCGGCTGGTCTTTCGTTACGTTGGGTTTGACCATAATTTCGTCTAATAATTTGGGTATTTCCCGGAGCGAAATAGTCAAAACAGTTTGCTTTGCTGAAATGACAATTATTTCCCGAACCAATACGTCTTCGTAGCCTTGACATGTGATTTTTAAATCATATCGCCCGGTAGGTACATCAGGAACAGAAAAATTTCCCAGCGTGTCGGTTATTGTACCTAATATAGGCTGTGTATTTACTAACGCTACGTGGGCAAGTGATATTGGTATGTTTGACGCTTTGTCAATGACTGTACCTCTAATCACTTGTAAGGATTGGGCGAGAAGATGAGTACTGGCGAGTACAAAGAATAAGAAAAGAAAAATTCGTGGCATCTGTGTCGAAGTTAGAACGCACAAATGTCTTTCCAACCTCAACCTGCTACAATACTGATAAATCAGTATTGCTAATCAAGAAGCCCAAATTTTGACGCAAAAATGACGGCTTCTAACGAATTGTTTGCTCCTAATTTTTCGAGGAATCGTTGCCGATGTGTATTTACTGTGTGAACGCTTATGGCTAGTTTATCGGAGATTTCTTTACTTAAATAACCTTGCTTTACCAGTTTTAAAATTTCTATTTCTCGCTTAGTTAATTCTAATGCTGCCTTTTGCTCTATGTCGAACGGAACAAAATTGCCTGTTCTGAAATTCAACAACTGAGACTTAACCGGGCCATCTGTTTCCTGATTAGGGGAAACGTCTACAATACTGAGCATAAGCCATATCTGTCCGGTTTTATCTAATTCCAGTACCTGATACTGTTCGATTAAACGTACATATTTATCCTCAGCATTTAACATCTGGTATTCATAGATAACTTTATGATTTAACTTTTCATCGCTGGAGAAAGCATTAAATATTTTGAATGCCGAGATTCCATTAAGAGCTAACTTGAGTTTTTCTTCAGGATGTATTTTGCTATCAAAAAATTGATAGTTCAGGTCTTCAAAGTCAGATGATATATAACCTAGTAACTTTCCGTAATTTGGTGAAAAGAAAATAATTTGTTTCTGATTAAGATCAAAAATACTGATGCCAGAATTACTAATCTCTGCTAATAATTTTAACGTTTTCGTATGAGTTTCAACCGTCGAATAATCTACGTTTTCCTCATCGAATTGATACTGCAAGAGAAACTTGAAAAATATTTCCTGAATGCTATTTTCTTCTGACATTAGTTAACCCTTGAATTGTTACAAAACGCGAGACTGGTTCTCCAAAAACCGATTATTTACTTCCATAACCCGGACCCATCAGCAATTGACCGGGCCGTTGGCCGTTGTGTTTGCCGTTTTCAATAACGGGGGTTCCATTAACCAGTACGTAGGAAATGCCGGTCGTGTACGCGTGGGGCTGGTCATACGTAGCGAGGTCGGCAACGGTTTTTTCATCGAACAGAACAACGTCAGCGGCATAACCTGGACGTAGTAATCCTCTGTCAGCTAATCGGAAACGTTGGGCTGGTAGCGACGTCATTCGGCGGACGGCTTCTTCTAGCGGAATAATCTTTCGGTCGCGGACGTAGCGTCCGAGCACGCGGGCGTTGGTGCCGTAAGCGCGTGGATGGGGCATACCGGAACCAAATTTTGCTACGCCAGCATCGGATGCAATCATGGTGTTTGGATACCGCAAAATGTTCTCTACGTCGGTTTCCGACATGGTGTGATAAACCATCTGAATCCGTTTCAGATTGGCTTTTTCCATCAACTCCATTACCAATTCGGCTTCGGTTTCGGCTGAATTTTTACGACCTAGTTTCTGATTGATGGCACTGATACTCATGCCGTTGAACGTAGTGTCGGGTTTGTAGCTGGCAACAACGGCGTACTCGTAATTTTTCCGCAGGTTTTTCTTCAGTCCGTCCAGCATTTCACTACGTATCTTGCTACGTGTTGCCGGATCATGAAAACGAACCAGCACCGCCGAATCGCCATCGGCGAGTGCCCACGACGGCAAAATACTTTCCAGCGACGTACTGGAAGCCGTATACGGATACTGATCGACGGTTACGTCGAGTCCTTCCCGGCGGGCGGCTTCCACCATTTCCACGGTTTCGGTGCTTTTGCCCCACAGCGGTTTGCTGGCTACTTTAAAGTGCGAAATTTCGACGGGAATTTTGGCTTCACGGCTGATTTGAATCGCTTCATCAACGGCCTGTTTTACGTTCTGGCCTTCGTTACGTATGTGCGATGCATACACACCGCCGTAACGCGCTGCGGCTTTGGCTAGATTCACGACTTCGGGCGTGCGGGCATACGTACCGGGCGTGTAAATCAGGCCAGTAGAGATGCCTACAGCACCGTCTTTCATGGCCTGCTCAACCAACGCTTCCATATCAGTCTGCTCACGGGCGGTGGGTTCCCGGAAAGCCATTTTCATGACTTTCATACGTACTGAATTATGCCCAATTAGTGATCCGACATTCACTGACGTTTTGAGGAGACGTAGCGTATCGAAATACATTTTCAGGTTTGGGCTCGATCCGCCACAGTTTCCCGTAATCACAGTAGTAACACCGTCATGAATAAAATTAGGAGCACCGGGCTGCGCTTCCAGACTGCCTTCTACGTGGGCGTGCACATCGATAAATCCGGGCGATACTATCAGCCCTTTAGCATCTATAGATTGTTTGGCGTCACTTGCTGGAATGGTTCCGACTCGGGCGATACGTCCGTTTTGAATTGCTACGTCGGCGTATACCCAGGGGTTACCCGTACCATCGACTACGCGACCATTTCTAATGACAAGGTCGTAGGGCTGGGCGAAAGCAAAACCGGTTGTGAAAAATAATAGAAGCAGTAGGTAAAGACGGTGGTGCATAGGTTTGAGCAGCGTGTAGGAATGCCAATAAACCGATGAATATGGCGGTTTTTCTGCTCAAAATCAACTCTTTCAGAATGAATAATGGACAACGTAAAATGGATAATAGTCATTCAAAACATTATCCATTTTACATTGTCCATTATTCATTCTCTTAACCTACTCACCGTCGGCGCTGGGGCCGTAGCTGCCGGGAATCGGGATGTCTAGTAGACGTAGGAAAACACCCATTTGCGCGCGATGGTGTACAATCTGGCAAAACGTCATACGGATAATCTCGTGCTTGGGCGATTCAACATAAATCTCATCGCCACTACGCATTGTCCAGGTTTTGTTGAGTATTGCCTCATTTTCGGGGCGTAAATGCGATTTGCCATCTGCCAGACAGGTGTCGAGATACGTCATCAGCTCAGCCGTGTTATTAATTTCGTCCTCTTTGTACGGCGTTTTCTGGAAGTCGATTTCATCGGTTGTGATAGCCATGCTTACCCAGGTTGGCAAATTGGCAATGTGGGTGGCCAGTTGCCGAACGGTCATGCTTTTTTCGTGTGGTTTCCAGTCGTATTTGTCGTCCGGAATACGTTCTAACATCTTACGGGTTGTCTGGGCTTCACGCTCCATTTCTTCCAAAAACAGGGGAATCAGTTGCATAGGATTTGTCTGGTTTATTGTCCGAGACAAAGGTAGGTGGCGACCATGACAGCCCTATGTCAGTAGGCTTTCACTACGTGTTCATAAAAGTTGAACGAATTTTGGATTACCTTGCAACAATGCTTTGAAACATGATTCCTGATGAAGCAACTGCTGTTTCTCTTACTGATTGGCACTACGTTAACGAGCTTTGGACAGCCCGTAAAACCGATTTTTTCGACGCCACTGAGTCCGCGCTTGGCGAATTATCAGATAGACGTAACGCTCGATCCTGTTGCAAAAAAACTTACCGGACGTGAGACGCTGACTTGGCGAAATGCGTCGCCTGATCACATTAGTGAATTGCAGTTTCACCTGTATCTCAACGCTTTTCGGAACGAACGCTCTACGTTTATGCGTGAATCGGGCGGGCAACTACGTGGTACGCAGATTGACCGAAATGCTGATATTGATCCGTATGGTTCTATCGAAGTGGTGTCGATGCGCGAGCGTGGGGGGAAGTCGCTCGTGTATCAGTTTATCCAGCCCGACGATCAGAATCCAGATGATCGTACGGTGATTCGGGTGCCACTTGATAAGCCGCTGGAACCGGGTGCGACCATTGTGCTCGACATTGCCTTCAATGCTAAACTGCCTAAGATTTTTGCCCGAACCGGTTTCAGCGACGATTTTTTTCTGATAGGTCAGTGGTTTCCGAAAATTGGCGTGTATGAATCAGCCGGTACGCGCTACCGACCCGTCGGACCGGCCAAAGTGGGCCAATGGAATTGTCACCAGTTTCATGCCCACTCCGAATTTTATGCTGATTACGGTGTATACGACGTCAATATCACCACGCCGAAAGACTATTGGGTAAGCGCAGTTGGTTTGTTTCAGTCCGAAAAGATGCACAAGAATGGCACTAAAACCATTCTGTATCATGCCGAAGACGTAGTGGATTTTGCCTGGACAGCGTCACCTCATTTTCAGGTAACTAACGACAAATGGAAACGACCTTCGGGCGGAACTGTGGATATTGAGCTGGTCATGCAGCCCGAACACGCGCATCAGGCAAAACGGCATCTGGACGCAGCTAAAGCGGCACTCGCTTACTTCGACAAGTACATCGGCAAATACCCGTTCCCGAACCTGACCATTGTTGATCCGCCCTTGAAAGCCGATGGCGCGGCCGGGATGGAGTATCCGACGTTTATTACGGCTGGAACGGCTTCGTTCTTAACCGATGGCATGCGTTTTCCCGAACAGGTAGTTGTGCATGAGTTTGGTCATCAATATTTTATGCAATTGCTGGCAACGAATGAGTTTGAAGAAGCATGGCTCGACGAAGGATTTAACCAATACTACGAAGGCCGGATTATGGACGCTACGTATGGTGCCCGTTCGTCGGTTGTGAATCTGTTTGGTTTTCGCATGGGCGATCTGGAAAGCTCACGAGATAGCTACGTGCATCAGGATAATCCGGCCATTGGTACGTCGTTTGGCAATACGTGGCAATTGGCCGAAGGGCAGTATGCTGTGCTCACCTATACCAAAACCGCTACGTGGCTGCGGACGCTGGAAGGCTTGGTTGGTCGGAGCGTTATGGACGAAATTATACAGACATATTTCATTCGATGGAAATTTAAACATCCTAGTGGACAGGACTTTATCGATATCGTCAATGAAATCGTGCCGAAGCGGCTCGGCTCAAAATACGGCCCAGATATGAACTGGTTTTTTGAACAGGTTCTTTATGGCGAACAAGTCATTGACTATCGGCTGGCATCGCTTAGAAATCAAAAGTTGGGCGGAGGGTATCGATCTACTGTAACGATTGAACGTAATGGCGATGGCCGAATGCCGGTTGACGTATTAGTTCATTTCGACAATGGCAAAGAGTTGATGCTGTTCTGGGATGGCAAAGGTCGGCAGCGGCAATTTACACTGACTGAAAATGCCCGAGCGGTTTGGGCCAAAGTTGATCCGAAGCAGAAGATTTACATGGACACCAATCTGAACAATAACAGCTTAACACTCGAACCATCGACAGCGCCAGCGGCTAAATTTGGGACGAAGTTTTTGTTCTGGGTCGAAAACTGGATGCAGTGGCTAGCCTGGCTGGCGTAACTTTACGAATTATGACGTTTACTGAAATCACGGAACTGCTCATCGAGAGATTTGGAGCTGATTTGCAGGTTACAAACCAGAATCTTCAACCTTATTTGACTGCCCCTACCGAAAAACTTGTTGATATATGCCAGTTTCTGCGCGACGACGAGCGGTTATTTTTTGACTTACTGTCTTGTGTTACAGCTATTGATAATGGACTGACGGCCAATACAATGGAAGTTATATATAACGTAACCTCTATTCCGTATGAACACAATCTAATGCTGAAAGTAGTAATACCACGTAGCACAGAAGGAAAACGTTTGCCGTCGGTGCCAAGCGTAGCGCATATCTGGCGTACTGCCGATTGGCACGAGCGGGAAGCCTATGATCTGGTTGGAATTCATTTCGAAAATCATCCCGACCTTCGCCGAATTTTGTTGCCAGCCGATTGGGTTGGCCATCCGCTTCGGGTTGATTATCAGGAGGAAGAGCAATATCACGGCATAAAAACAAAGTAAATTAACCGCGTTTTCGCTCAGTTTATTGACTGTTTGGCGGTTAAGTTTGTTATTGCTTTGTCTGTTCCCCTGAAACAATGAAAACCCTGTACCGACTCGCTTTTTACCTGTATCTTCTTATCGGTTGTTTTCACTACGTAGCGTCTTCTGCCCAATCGGTTGATTCGGTGATTGTTACTGGCCGAATACGGAATTTGTCGGCTCGTCTATATCGCGAAGCCCCTACGGTTTTAATGAGCCGCACCAATATTTTACAGGCAAATCGGGAGCTGGTACGTCCGGCGTCACTAAATCTTGACGGTACGTTCCGGGTAGCGTTGCCGCTAATTTATCAGCAGGAGGAAATGCTATTCAATTACGGACGTATTTCGACGGCTTTTCTGGCTTCGCCCGGTACGTTGACAATTGAGCTAGATGCCGACTCGCTGTTCACTACGTCGGTTCCGTTTCGATTTGGTGGCGTAAATGCGCAGGTGAATCAGCAGTTTGCCCGATTTAAAGCATTTGAAGCTTCATTTCCGAACAAACCCGACGGTAAAAAACTGTCGAGTCGGGTAGGAGGTATGGGTAATGAAGCCGCGTATAAATTGGTGGCGAGTGCGTATCGTGCGCCTTTTCAGGCGTTTGTTGCTAAAGAAAAACCGTTTCCGTTGCTTGCTCGCTGGGTAAATTATTCGGAGCGCTATAATGCTGCTACGTTTATCTACGATAAAGCTACGTATGAAAATGAAGAGTTAAGCGACTTGCCAATTGATTCGTTACGTCCTGCCAACGACCAGATTCTAACGCTGGCCCGCGCCACGGCCATGAACCGGTTTGCTAACTACGTATCACAGCGGGTGAGTTCAACAGTGTCCAGTAATCGAAATAGTGGCCTTTCGGTGCGGGTGTTATCGACGTTGCTCGAACGATACGGTAAAAATCTTACCGCCGATGAGCGCTTGCGATTAAGCGATTATGCCCTGAAAAACTCGGCTCGTGCCTCTGATCTGCGCTTTTTTGAGGGTTTAATCAAACGTAGCCCCGATACGTTGCAGCGACTGGTCAATTATGAAACCTTGCTGGAGCGCGCGCGCCAAACCTATGATGCCCCTGCTGTCGATTATATGACGGCTTATTGGCTGGCCAGTTCACTGCCCGGTTTAAGCCTCAATTTCGCACAGCTTCTCTACGATTATGCCCGACCGCAGGTGAAAGATCCGGTCCTTATTCAATCGCTTGATGAATTATATGGTCTTGAGGTGAAAGATAGTGCGCGTATTCGGGCAGCTACGCAAACCTTGCAACGTGCTGGAAACCGTGGGATTGCACTTGAAATTTCGCCCGGTGTGTTTGTCACGAAAAATGATTTGGGTAGTGGTTCTACGTTGTTCGATCAGGTCATTAACTCCAATCGGGGAAAAGTAATTTACGTATTGATGGTTCCGAATGATGAAGCTGGTCGGCAGGCTGCTCAGGATGCCCAACGCCTGCGCGATACGTATCAGGCGCGTGATTTTGCCTTGATCTACGTACCAATGCCCGATACTAATAAACAACTGTGGCCCGAACTGGCTACGCGTTATAATCTGTCTGGGGATCACCTTATTCTAACCGATTCGCAACTGTTCAACGCCGTTGAACGAATGCGTCCTGATGGCGAATTATCGGCGATGGTGATTAACCGCACCGGGAAAATCGTGAAACGTAATGCTCCGTTGCCCAGCGATATTGGTGAAGCCAAAAAAGTGTTGGATAAAAATCTGTAACGCTACGTTTTTTTACCGTAGTGCTACATAGTGAACCCTTAAACAAACCGATATAGGATAATTCGGGTTATCATGGAGAAGTTTACAACTCTATGCAGAAAACTTACGTCGGTTATTTGCGTGAACGGTTCTGGCTGATTGGGCTATTGATAAGTCTAACAGCCAACGAGGTATCGGCACAGACAATTGCGAAACGATTACTTGACCGCTTTTTCAACGATACTACGTCTTCGTCAAATCCGCACGTTTCGTTTTATCCGACAATAGCCTTTGCGCCCGAAACCAGTTTTGAGTTTGGCGCGTCGGCCCTTTATCTCTATCATGCTCGTAATAAAGTACAGCGCAATCGGCTAAGTCAACTTCAGGCGTTCGGTTTTTTTACGTTACGTGGTCAGTATGGCCTTAATCTCGACCATACCATTTATGGTGATAACGACCGTTGGTATTTTCTGGGAAAGGGACGCGTACAACGGTTTCCATTACTTTATTATGGTATTGGCCCGCGAACAAAAGAAGAACATCCGGCCACGGTCGATGCCTTTTCGATTCAGTTTCGTGAGCGGGCCATGCGTCGGCTTCGGCCAAATTTTTTTGGTGGTATTGAAATCGATTTTCAGCACCTGAGTAATGTCGAATTTAATCAGCCTGAGGGTATGACGCACGATTTGCCGTTGGGTAGCCAGGGTACGTCGAATATCGGTGTTGGCCCCGGATTTATATTCGATAGTCGCGCTAATGCGCTAAATCCAAGGAGAGGATTTTTTGCCGAAGCCGCTTATCTGAATTACGGACAATCACGCCAGAACGCACTTTCGTTCCATAATCTGTTTGTTGATGTGCGGCAATACTATCCGATGCGAAAAAATCAGGTGCTGGCGTGGCAGGTTTACGGAAATCTGACATCGGGCAACGTACCGTTTAACCAACTGGCTCTGTTAGGTGGCGAAACGATTATGCGGGGTTATTATATGGGCCGCTACCGCGATAAGTTTCAGGCGGCTGCACAGATTGAGTACCGATGGTTACCGTTTCCGTTCAGCCAGCGATTTGGCGCGGTTGTTTTTGCGGCAGTCGGTACCGTAGCACCTGCTGTGAATCAGGTTCGATTCGATCACTTGTTACCCACGGGTGGAACGGGCGTACGCTATCTATTATTCAAGAAAAAAGACGTTTTTCTTCGTGCCGATATGGGCATAACCCGCGAAGGAGTTGGTTTTTACATCATGACTGGAGAATCTTTTTAAGTGACATGGGTAACGTAGCATGGGGCAGGGTTAAAGCAATCCCTGCCCCATGCTACGTTACAACCCGTACTTATCCAGTAAGTAAACCAGTGCCGCCATCGATGCTCCGCCTAATTCAAGCTCGCGCTGACTAACGGTTTCGAAGTTATCGACCATCGTGTGGTGATAATCGAAGTAACGTTGCGAATCAGGTTTAAAGCCGAACAGAACCGTCCCTAACTGCGCCAGCGGGCCAATATCGGCACCACCACTACCGGCGCCAATTTCGTGAAGACCATAAGGTGAAAGTAGTGGTTTCCAGAGAATTGCTTTCGCACGTTGATCAGGTGTTCCAACAATACCAAAACCGCGCGGAGTGAAACCACCGTTGTCGGATTCAACAGCCGCAATGTGCTTCTCGTTATTTTTCTTCGCCAGATCAGCGTATTGAATGCCACCACGTAAACCGTTTTCCTCGTTCATAAACATAACGGCACGGATAGTACGTTTGGGTTTGATGCCCAGCGCTTTGATGATACGTAGCACTTCTATCGACTGAACGCAACCAGCACCATCGTCATGCGCACCTTCGGCCAGATCCCACGAATCGAGGTGGCCGCCTACCACAATAATTTCGTCAGGCTTTTCGCTGCCTTTAATTTCGCCCACTACGTTGTAGGATTTGGTATCGGGCAAGGTTTCGCAGTTCTGTTTAAAGAAGAACGTTACGTTCGGATTTTCGGCCAGCGTTTTGCTCAGCAAATCAGCACCTTTCGTGCTAATCGCTGCGGTAGGAATCAGCGGCACACCCGTTGCGTAGCGCATACCGCCTACGTGAGGATAGTCGTCGTGAACGTTGGTCATCGAACGAATAATTGCTCCAACAGCGCCTAGCTTACCAGCTTCTGTTGCTCCATTAGCCCGTTGCTCTACAGCACCCGCATAGGCTTCAAACGTATTGATTTTTGTTGGGTCCATCGGGCGATTGAAGAACACGATTTTTCCTTTCACTTTATCGGGACTCATAGCCCGCAGTTCGGCAAACGTTTTCACTTCAATTACACCGGCCTGAACCCCTTTCGGCGACGTAGCAACTGAACCGCCCAACGCGGCAATTGGTACGTTCGTTTTCTGCTTACCGTTCATAATATAAGCTTCTTCTTTCGCTCCCCGAACCCAGTGGGGCACCATTACGTCCTGAAGGAAAACCCGGTCGAAACCCTGTTGTTCCATCAATTGCTTTGTCCAGTCAACCGCTTTCTGCGCACCCGCCGAACCGCTTAAGCGTGGCCCGATTTTCTTGGTCAGATACCGGAGCCACTCGTATGATTTTCCATTGGAAAGGGCTTCGTCGTAAATCTTTCGAATGGTAAGAGAATCGCTGGTTTGCGCCTGAACGTAGTGAACCAGAAGAATGAGAAGAAGTGTAATCGTTTTTTTCATAATAGGGGTTGTATCGGTTAAAAAGGCAAGATACAAAAACGCCCGGCTACCTCACAGCTCGATACTCTCATAGAGATAGTACCACTTGTTTTAGTTTCTGGAAGGGAGCATATTTACAATAAATACTTTCCTTGCCAAATGACTACTTCTTCCCGCGATGAGTTACTTCAAGTTCTGAAAAAAGGAGAGGCAATTGTTATAGCAGGTACAGGCGTGTCGGCCAGTGTTGCCTACAGTAATACGCTTATTCGAAGCTGGCCATTATTGCTTCGACATGGAGTTGACTTTTGCTGTACGCACTGCCACGATCATAATGAGGTAAGTGAAGCCTGTCGATTATTTGATGCCACAAAAAATGCTTCGCTTAATGAATTATTGACCATTGGTGATGAAATACAGGAGTATCTTATCAAAAATAGTCTGATGGAGGCATGGCTGGAAACGGTATTTGCTGGACTTTCTCCCGAAGATCAACGGTTGATCCGAGCACTTGAAAAGCTTCATATACCTATTGCGACAACCAATTACGACCGCCTTTTTGAAGACATTACTGGCCTTCCGGGTATTTCCTGGCGAGATACGGCTAAGCTTCATCGGTTTTTGAATGGACAGGAGCAGGCTATTCTACACTTACATGGCCATTTTCGTGACCCATCGTCTATTATTCTTGGCAAACGTTCTTATGAAACGTTGTTGGAAGAGGAATTTGCCCAGTTTGCCGAACAATCATTGTTCAGTCGGTATAATGTTGTGTTCGTTGGGTTTGGCGACAGTACGAAAGATCCTAATTTCAGTCGATTACTTACATGGTCGCGGAAATACCTGTCAGCCACACAGGTCTTTCGAATTGTGCGGGAGTCAGAGGTTGATAACCTTCGACAGGAACACCAGAAATTAGGATATAAAATTCAGACGGTTAGTTATGGCAGTAATTATGGTGATTTAGCGCCATTTCTGGAAGGACTGGCGTATCAACTACCCAAACCGCTGCCTATTCCTAAAAGCCTCCCGGCTCTTCCTGATAATGTTGGTCGGGGTGATATTATCGAGAAGATAGTAGAGCTAGTTGTTGGAGCATCTACAAAGCCAGTAGCCTTGCTGGGCGGTGCCGGTATCGGCAAAAGCAATACCGTGCTCAATGTGCTTTATCATCGTAAAACAGCTATACAGTTTGGTGAGAGACGTTATTTTATACGTTGCAACGGGATTACGTCTCCTGATATTCTCTGGAGACAGATACTGGATACAATTGGTTTGCAGCCAAGCCGTGATCTGGAACTTCAGCAACAGGTAGAGTCTTTTTTTGCAGAAGAACCCGCCCTATTGGTTTTCGATAATGCCGAAACGCTTTGGGAGAATTTAAGCGCATCAACAGCTACCATTTTTGGCAGGTTAAAAGCGTTGCCAAATCTACGTATGGTTATTACGTATCGGGGTAAATCGGTGCCTGGTACACAACTGGGTTGGCTGCCCATAGTAATACACCCTCTGACTGCGACACAGGCTAAAGAACTGTTTCTGAACCTAACAGGCGATGAGTTTGCTACAGATGAAGCTTTATCTCGTTTGCTGCGTGCGGTCGACTATTTGCCGCTGGCTGTAACTCTGCTGGCTGAACGAGCCAAAGATGAACAGCGATTGAGCAGCTTAGAACAGAAGTGGGAAAAGCGTAAAACAGATTTACTAAAACTAGAGGATGCTAATAAAGAGCTGAATCTGGAAGTCTCGATATTACTTTCATTTGATAGCCCTCGTCTTAATGATAACGCACGTGAATTATTTAAAGCCTTATGTTGGTTGCCCGATGGTATTCTTAGAAACGTATGGGAAGACGCCTTCCCCGACAATGAAGACGACCAGATTTCCTTACTTCGTGTTGCCCTTGCAGAAGAGGATACTTCGGGAAGAGTACGTGTTTTAGCACCAATACGTGACGTTATTAATCGAAAGTTTACGCCAACCACCTCTTTTTTAGAGATTGTTGTACGTAAAATTGTGGAAAATGCGGCTGGAAATGGCCAACGAGTTTCATCACAAGAAGGAGCTTATCACCAAATTCAGGCCGAATGGCTTACTCTGAACCATATTTTCGCAAGCTATCCGTATTCAGATTGGCTAATTGACGGACTAACCGATTTGACCCTGTTTTCGTTATTCAGTGGCCAGTATTTGGTAGATTTTTTGCATACTGCAACTAGACAAGCTGAAAGCAACCAATGGCAGGGTTTACAAGCTAACTGTTTATATAGCTTAGGGGAAATTGCTTTTCGCCAGTCGGATAGTATAGCAGCTCTGCACTATTATCAACAGGCCCAACCGCTATATGAACAGATTGGGTCGATTCTAGGGCAGGCGGGTTGCCTTAAAAGTTTAGGTGATATTGCTTTTCGTCAATCCGATAATGATTCAGCTCTGCACTATTATCAACAGGCCCAACCGCTTTATGTGCAGGTCGGATCGATATTGGGGCAAGCCAGTTGTTTAACTAGTTTGGGGAATGTTGCCTTTCGGCAATCTGATAATGATTCAGCCTTACAGTATTATCAACAGGCTCAACCACTATATGAACAGATTGGGTCGATACTGGGACAAGCCAGTTGTTTAACTAGTTTGGGAAATGTCGCCTTTCGTCAATCCGACAATAGTTCTGCCTTAGAGTATTATCAACGAGCAAAACTCCTTTACGAACAGTTACAGGATGTACTAGGACAGGCTAACTGTTTACGTAGCTTGGGAGATGTTGCCTTTCGCCAATCCGACAATGATTCTGCTCTGGATTTCTATCTGCAGGCCGAACTTCTCTATCAACAAGTGGGCTCTGCGCTAGGGCAAGCAAACTGTCTTAATAGCTTAGGAGATGTTGCTTTTCGCCAATTTGACAATGATTCTGCTTTACAATATTATCAGCAAGCAAAACTTCTCTACGAAAAGCTACAGGACGTACTAGGGCAGGCTAATTGTTTGTATAGCCTAGGGGAAATAGCCTTTCGTCAATTGGATAATGATTCGGCCCTACACTATAATCAACAAGCCCAACTTCTGTATCAACAAGTCGGATCTACATTAGGAGAGGCAGGCTGTCTGAAAAGTCTGGGTGATATTGCTTTTCGTCAGTCCGATAGTGTAGTTGCTCTACACTATTACCAACAGGCCCAACCACTTTATCAACATATGGGTGACATGGTAGGGCAGGCGGGTTGCCTTAAAAGCTTAGGTGATATTGCTTTTTATCAATCCGACAACGAGTCAGGTAATCGATTATATAGTGAAGCCATCGAGTTATACCATAAGATTAATGATCGGTATTCAATTGGCTTTACATACTATTACTGGGCCGAACAAGCAACTGATAAGCTTATTCGTCAGGAGCGATATTGCCAGGCTAAAAAGGCATGGGAAGCTGCGCGGCTCCACAACTTAGTTGAACAGTATAATTTAACCGATATCTGTTAACAAAGAAAAATGCCAGGCTACCTCACTGTAGCCTGGCATTTTTCTTTAAAACGTAGGCTGTTAAAAGATTACATATTGATAGCCCGGTTGTCGGTAGCGGCAAGACAGGCTTCTTTAAACGCTTCTGTGTAAGTCGGGTGCGCGTGCGACATGCGCGTTACGTCTTCGGCCGATGCCCGGAATTCCATAGCGGTTACAGCTTCGGCAATCATATCGGCAGCGCGCGCACCAATCATATGAACGCCCAGAATTTCGTCGGTTTCTTTATGCGCCAGCACTTTAACCAGCCCGTCAATGTCCATACTTGCGCGAGCGCGGCCCAGTGCTTTGAAGGGGAATGAGCCGACTTTGTACGGAATTCCTTCTTTTTTTACTTCTTCTTCGGTATAGCCCACCGAAGCAACTTCGGGCCATGTATACACAACGCCCGGAATCAGCCGGTAGTGAATATGCGGTTTTTGGCCGACAATGGTTTCAGCGATGAACGTACCTTCTTCTTCAGCTTTGTGCGCCAGCATGGCTCCGCGTATTACGTCGCCTAGGGCGTAGATGTGTGGTACGCTGGTACGTAGATGGTTGTCAACTTCGATACGTCCGCGATCATCAGTTTTCAGACCAGCCGCTTCCAGATTTAGCCCATCCGTATACGGACGACGGCCAACCGATACCAGACAGTAATCGCCGGTTAGGGTGGTAGATTCGCCTTTTGGGGTATCCATCGTTACAATCACTTCGTCGCCTTTGTTTTCTACTTTCGTCACTTTGTGGCTGAAATAGAAATCGGCACCGAGTTTTTTTACGACCTTCTGAAGTTCTTTCCCCATGGTTTTATCCATGGTTGGAATCATTGAATCGGCAAACTCCACAAACGATACTTTCGCACCAATCCGGGCATAAACCGAACCTAATTCAGCACCGATTACCCCTGCACCAATTACGATGAGGTGTTTCGGAATTTCCTGAAGATTCAACGCTTCAGTCGACGTAATAACCCGTTTTTTGTCGATAGGCATCGATGGGAACGAGGATGGTTTCGAGCCGGTAGCGATGATGATGTTTTTACCAGTGATGGTCTGCTCGCTGCCGTCACTTTTGGCGATTTTCACCGTATGTGCGTCAACAAACGAACCGACGCCGTGGTACTCGTCGATTTTGTTTTTCTTCATCAGGAACGTAATGCCCTTGGTTGTCTGCTCAACCACATTCGACTTTCGGGCAATCATCTGCGCCAGATCGACCTGTAAATCGTTCAGCTTAATGCCGTGCTCAGCAAACGTGTGAGCGGCATTGTAATAATGCTCCGTCGAATCGAGCAACGCTTTCGACGGAATACAGCCAACGTTGAGACAGGTACCGCCAAGCGCCGGGTATTTTTCAATAATGGCCGTTTTAAGTCCGAGTTGTGCACAACGAATCGCACCGGTATATCCACCCGGGCCCGAGCCAATCATAATTACGTCGTATTCCATAGAATTTGATAAAAAGGCAACGAAGAAGAAAAACAAGCGACTCCAGTGGAAAGACACCAGAGGAGTACGTTTACTTCCCTATCTGTCTAACATCTTTTGCCGAAACAAAATGCAAATTTGGTTTAGATTTTCATTCGCTAAACCGATTTTAAAAAAAACGTGTTGGTGATTCTGTAAAGTCTCCGCGTTTTGCGGCTGTTTTCGCTCTACCTATGCGTTTTTTACCTGTATTTTTCGGTGTATTCACGGTATTTATTAGTAGCTGTACAAATCCGGCTCAACAGAACCAGACGCCGGTTTATTACGACGTAGTAAGCTTTGTAAAAGGCCAGATGGCCGCTTTGTCGGCGCACAAACCGCTCGTCAACAAAACCGTTTCGATTAACAATGACCGAAATCAGCAGCAAACCCGCGCTATAAACTGGGAACGCGAGCTTGAACTTTTTGTACAGGCTGATATCAACAAGCCCGCATTACGTAGTAGTTACACCATTTTGCGACCTGATTCGCTGACGTATCAGTACGTAGTAAAAGGTGATGAAAATCATCTGGCCGTTCGGTCGCTTACTGTAGCACTCGATTCACTGACTCGCCAACCGCGCCGAATAGAAGCCGTTATGCAGACCAGCAATCCACTTTATACCTCAGAACGGCACCTAGTGCTCGAAAGTGGCTTGGCTTCCGGGCGTGAGTGGCGCGTGAAACGTTATACATTGTCGGGTTATCAGAAGTTACCTTATTTCGACAAAAACGAGTTTCTGGTCGAAGGGCAAGTGCAATAACGTAGTGGCTCTCCTCTGCATCTATTTACAAACCACTACGCTGGATATTACTATGACCGTCTTTTCCGGTAACGTAGTATAGGGCGCCCATTCCCACAATACCAGCAAGGTCGGCGAGGGTAAGCAGTAAGTGAATTCCGTTAAAGTCAATAGGTAGGAGCGTCAGAAAATAACCTGCCAGATAAACGCCCCAAACGGAAAGCAGCAACCGCATTCCCAACCGAAATGTCTGTTGGAAGCTGGCTGACAGTTCGTTCTGAATTTCCCCCCAAAATCGTTTTAACGAGAAAAAGATAAACACGTAGTCGATAGCGGCAATCAGACCCCAGATCAGCTTAGGAGTAGTCTGAGCCTCATTGTCGAACGAAAGTTGCTGATGACCAATATAACTCGACAGAAACAGTAACGTAGCAGCTATCAACAGCCCGATTAACTGCCGTCTGATACGTTCCCATGAAACCCTCAGAAAGGAAAGAAGCTGTATGATAACCAGCGGTGATATAATGAACCAGATAATGTAGCGATACTGCCCAACTGCATTATAGGTTTCGCGAAAAAGCGTTTGTCGGTCGTTTTGGTCATTTACTGTCGCCAAGTCAGACAATGACGTAACGTAGTACGTCTGCATCTGGTAATAGGCCATTCCGGCTATACCCGAAGCCAGTGTTGTCAGGAGAAAATACGAACGGAATTCGGAAGGAAAATGATCGCGGGAGGCTAGTGAGAAGATAAAACTGGCTAGAAACACGTACATAGCCACCTGTAAGAAAAAGTACGTAATCATGGCCATCAGGCCTGCGGTGCCCGCCGTAGGAATAAACGTATTTGCTACGTCCATAAAGAAAAATGCAGTAATGGTAGGTTTGAATATACTACCATTACTGCATTTAAGGCATAAAGGTTATTTTATTTAGGCATGGCCGCTTTCACCAGCTCCATATCTTTTTTGGCTTTATCGATGAGTTGTTGCGCGTAGGTACGTAGCGTTTCATTCTTACCGTATTGTAGATACGTAGTGGCCATGTCAATAGCGTCCTGACGCTGGTCGAGCAGCAACGTAGAGAAATTTTTGTCTAAGTTACTCGTCAGTTTATCGCTCGATCCTGTTTGCTGCAACTTAAGGCTCATGGCTTCGATATTACGATTTTGCTGTTGCGTAAACGCCTGATTCGGACGGGTTGGCTTCAATTGTTTTAGCGTACCGTCAATTGAAGTCACATCATTATCGGCAACGGGAAGCATCGTTTTTGCCAGTCGTTGCAACGTAGTATCTTTTCCGCTCTGAATTTCCTGTTTCAGCAAATCCTGTACGCCTTGGGTATGTAGTTTTGCCTGATAAGCATAGTCAAAGTCAGGATCGCCGGTTGCAACGAGTTTCTTCATCTTTGTAATGGTTTGTTGCAATGGCTGAATGAGCGATGTTTTGGCAGGGTCGCTGGCTTGCGCATTCGACGTAGCAGCACCTGTTGTGGCCTGAGCACAAGCACTTAGCGAGGCCGTTGACACGAGGGCAGCCAAAGCCCAGATGGATAGATTGAATTGTTGCGTTTTCATTCGTGTAATGATTAATGCTGGCGTTATTACGTTAATCTGAAACGATTTATATACTAAAGACAAAAATGGCGGCAGAAGGTTTAGTTGCCTAAAGAGTTACATTTTGTAAAGACGTATTTTGGAACCAGACGTAACAAAAAAGACAGGTGATATCACCTGTCTTTTTTTATCAAGATTACTAATCTGCTAGAGCCGGATAATTTCGGCGCCAATGGCGTTCAGACGTGTATCGATGTTCTGGTAACCGCGATCAATCTGTTCAATGCTGTCGATAATACTCGTTCCCTGCGCCGATAGAGCAGCAATCAGCAAAGCCACACCCGCCCGGATATCCGGCGATGACATACGAATGCCTTTCAAGGGCACCTGACGATTTAAACCAACAACCGTGGCGCGGTGCGGATCGCAAAGGATAATCTGCGCGCCCATATCAATTAGTTTATCAACGAAAAACAGGCGGCTTTCGAACATTTTCTGATGAATCAGTAATGTTCCCTGCGCCTGAACCGCCGTTACGAGCACAATACTGAGCAAATCGGGGGTGAAACCGGGCCAGGGGGCATCGGCAACGGTCATCATGCCGCCATCCAGAAAGCTTTCGATTGTGTAGCGTTCCTGTGCCGGAATAAAAATATCGTCGCCCCGGAATTCCATCTGAATACCCAATCGACGGAACTGATCGGGAATAATACCCAGCTCAGGAATCCGGCAGTCTTTGATTGTAATTTCGGACTGTGTCATGGCGGCCAGGCCAATGAACGAGCCAATTTCAATCATATCAGGAAGCATCGTATGCTCGGTACCGTTCAGTTCCGATACGCCTTCTATGGTAAGCAGGTTCGAGCCAACGCCCGAAATTTTGGCCCCCATCGAATTAAGCATTTTACTCAACTGTTGCAGATAGGGCTCGCAGGCTGCGTTATAAATTGTGGTCGTTCCTTCGGCCATCACAGCTGCCATCAATACGTTGGCCGTACCGGTTACCGACGCTTCGTCAAGCAGCATGTACGTACCACGCAAATTGCTGGCATCTACCTGATAATAACCGCCATCGTTGGCATCGTAGTTGAACTGAGCACCTAATTTCTCGAAGCCCAGAAAGTGTGTATCCAATCGCCGACGGCCGATTTTGTCGCCACCGGGCCGGGGAATGCGTCCTTTTTTGAAGCGTGCCAGCATCGGGCCAAGTAGCATTACGGAACCACGTAGTGCCGCTGCTTTACGCTTATATATGTCGGTATCGAGGTAATCCAGATTAACATCACTGGCCTGAAAACGATATGAGTTTCCACCAATTTTAGTAACCCAGACGCCTAAATCTCCCAGTAAATCAATGAGTTGATTGACATCCCGAATGCTCGGAATATTATGAATAGTAACTGGTTCTTTCGTGAGCAATACGGCACAAAGAATTTGTAAGGCTTCGTTTTTTGCGCCTTGCGGAATGAGTTCACCTTTTAACGGACGTCCGCCTGTAATTTGAAAGGATGCCATTTCTGGAAAATGAATGATGAATAATATATAATAAACAGTGGTTAGTGTATAATGTTGAGATGCTACGTTGGTAGCTTTATTCATTATACACTAACCACTGTTTATCGAGAAAACTATCGTCTCCGGCGTGGGCCGTCGTTACGGTTGTTATTGTTGCCCGAACGCTGCTGGTTACCGTAGTTGCGAGAACCGTCGTTGCGGTTGTTATCGTTACGGTTGTTATTATTGCCCGAACGTTGCTGATTGCCGTTACGATTGCTGAAATTACGCTGACCACCCTGTCCATTCGGGCGACCTTGGTTATTTCCTGAGCGTTGATGGCCATCGCGATCGTTCCGGTAATTTGTATTGTTGATCCGTTGTGGTTGATCACCAGTACGTTCGCGCGGAGTCGATTCAACAAGTCCTTCTTCCCGAATAAGTTGGATATCGTCGTAAAGTTTACCACTCGAAAGTTCGATCAAGCTTTGGTAAATCGTCTCGTCTTCAACCGATTCTTTATTCCAGGCCTGATAAAATGTACGCATTAACCGGGTCAGGTACGATACAAACGCCCGACGCTCTTCCTGATCTTCCAGCGCAACTGCCTTTGCTACTAGTAAATCTACATTACGGCCAAAGTGTTTAAATTTCAGATGGTGCGTATTGTAAGGAACCCGCTGCGGCTTTTTTCCCAGTGCTTCTTCTGAAGGGGGCGGGTAAGGACTGTCTACATCCAGGGTAAAGTCAGACATGATATAAAGGTCGTCCCACAACTTATTATAGTAGTCCTGCCCATCTTTCATGTTGGGGTGAATCTGCCGCATTAATTCGATCAGGATGTGTGCGTAGCGTGTACGTTTTTCCCGATCTTCAATGTTGACCATGTTGTCAACCAGCTTTTGGATACTGCTGCCGTATTCTTTCAAAGGCTTTGCCTGATTTATAAAATAAGAAAACAAAAGTACAAAAAAACACGCGATAGTCGGCAGTCGATTCTTGTCAGTTAATCATCTCCGAAAGCATTACCTTTGCCCCCAATCATCAACTATAGGTCATTGACTAAATTTTCTGCGTTCCGTTCTGAATTTGCCGATACCATCCGACTTAGTGTTCCGATTATTATTGCCCAGTTAGGCGTCGTGCTTATGGGGGTCACTGATAATCTGTTCGTTGGGAGATTGCTTGGCTCTGTAGCTTTGGGAGCCGCCGGACTAGCCAATTCGCTGTCGTTTCTGATGTCAAGTATTGGCGTTGGAGGGCTTTCGGTAGTGGCGGCACTAGTGTCAAAATCATTGAGTCAGGAAGATTCAGCGGCCATCAACCGGCTTTTCCGAGCGGGCATTCGTGTTGCCTTTCTGCTAAGTTTCTTGTTGGGCGGTTTATCAACAATACTTGCCTTTAATTTTAGCTTATTTGGACAAACCCCCGACGTAACGCGGCTGGCTCGCGATTTTATGCTTATTCTGAGCACGTCGCTCTTCCCGCTGCTGATTTTTGTGGCGGCTCGCCAATTGTGCGACGGACTACGTTATCCGCGCGTGGCCATGAGCATTACGTTATCGGCTCTGCTGGTCAACGCACTGCTTAACTACGTATTGATTAAAGGCGTTGGGCCATTTCCAGAGCTTGGCCTTATGGGTTCAGCCGCTGCTACGTTACTTTCAAGGGCATTTATGGCCGTAGCCATGCTAGTATATATTTACCGGGCCAATCGATTTCAGCCATATTTAAAAGTTGAATTTCGGGAGCAGCCGACTAATACTGAAGCCTGGACTATTCTACGTTTAGGTATTCCGGGCGGATTGACGTTCTTTTTCGAAGTTGCTACGTTCGCGCTGGCCGTCGTGATTGTGGGGTGGCTGGGCGAGAATCAATTAGCAGCGCATCAGATTGCTATCAATATGGCTTCCGTTACGTATATGATGGCAACGGGTATTTCGTCGGCGGCTGCCATTCGGGTCAGTGCTGCTTTAGGACGTAATAGCCGGGAAGGAATCTGGCGGGCAGGAGTAGCTGCTTTTGTTCTTTCTATCGGTTTTATGAGCGTAGCTGCCCTGATTTTTCTGACGGCAAACAACTGGCTCGTAACGCTTTATATTCGTGATAACCCGGCGGTTATGCAGATTGCCGCTTCGCTGGTGATTGTTGCAGGTTTCTTTCAGCTTTCCGATGGTGTCCAAGTCGTAGCACTGGGCGGTTTACGGGGGTTGGCCGATGTAAACGTACCGACTGTAATCTCATTATTTTCGTATTGGGTTGTTGCGCTGCCGCTGAGTTACGTATTGGCTTTTCCGGTCGGAATGGACGCCATTGGCGTCTGGATTGGACTACTCACGGGTCTCACGCTAGCGGCTTTTTTACTAACCTGGCGATTCTTCCGAAAAGTTACACGTACCACGAACGTACTACCTAGCCAGTTGGGTATTCAATAGTCACTGACAGACTCCGGCTGTCAGAATTACGCTAGAGTCTATCGCATACTCGCCAGTAACTCATCACGACTCGGACGATTCGTTGTGAGCTCATAGGCAAGCCCCTCACGGTCGAGGTGGTCCATGAACGTAGTGTAATTCTCTTTTTCAACAGAAAAGATGTACCAGTTTTCGTAGGGTTCATTAAAAATCTCTACTTCGGTAAGCGAAGCCATTTTTTGGAGCCGTGCATATTGTGCTTGCTCAAGCGCTTGCTGTTTTATCAAAAAATACCACAAAGGACGTAGTAGTTAGGTACTATGAATCATGATTATATAACGCGCTACGTTACGTAGTTGTTAAACGTAGTACGTTATTGTGGGGCAAACAAAAATCCCGTGCGACAGTTTGCCACACGGGATTTTTGCGCTGTTAATACGTATTACTTATTGATTGCCAGAATATAGTCGGCTAGTACCAGACCGGCTTCATTCAGATACGGATCTTTCTTTTTCTTAGGAGCAGGAGTTCCGGTTTCATCGACTGGCGCACTAGCTGCCTGTGAAACCTTTGTGGCTGCTGCCCGTTTCTTTTCGGCTTCCTCCCGCTCTTTCCGGCGTTTAGACTCCTGTAACGATACTACGGTGTTTTCTTTCGCTTTCTTGAAATCAGCCAGATCCTGAGCTAATTGTTTCAGTTCCGGATCTGATTTCAGACGTTGATCGAAACGCTCACGCAGACGGCTTAAGATTTTATCGTTCAGCGCCGACGATAGTTCGTAGCGGGTTGAACCAATCTGATCCCAAGGCAGTGCGCTTGGTTGCGAGCTTTCGCCGTATTCTTCAGCCGAGAAAGCCGACGGTAATTCAATATCCGGTGTTACGCCTTTATGTTGTGTGCTGCTGCCATTGATGCGGTAAAATTTCTGGATGGTCATTTTCACCTGTCCAACTTTCTCCGGCGATTTAGGCAGCCATTGGTTCAGGTCGATCAGCGTTTGTACCGTTCCTTTCCCGAATGTTTGTCCACCCACAATAACACCGCGTTTGTAGTCCTGAATGGCGGCTGCAAAAATTTCAGAAGCCGATGCACTGAAACGGTTAACCAACACAGCTAACGGGCCATCGTACACCACCGAACCACCGTCTTTGTCGGCATACACTTCGGTTTCACCCGTTGATTCTTTTACCTGCACAACCGGGCCTTTCGGGATGAATATGCCTGTCAAATCAATAGCTTCGGTCAATGAGCCACCGCCATTGTCACGCAGGTCGATAACGATACCGTCAACTTTTTCACCTTTCAGTTCTTCCACAAACTTCTTCACATCGCTGGTGGTACTGCTGAAACCTTCTTCACGTTTACGTGCGCCTTCGAAATCCCGATAGAACATCGGAATATTGATAACGCCAATTTTGAACGGACGGCCATTGTCAGAAACTTCAATGACTTCTTTTTTAGCCCGTTGTTCTTCGAGTTTGATTTTTTCACGTACCAGCCGAATCTCCTTCGGCGGAGCACCTGCAATGGCATTCGGAGATATAATTTGCAGACGAACGACGGTTCCTTTTGGGCCTTTGATGAGCTTTACTACCTCATCGACCTGCCAGTTCATCGTGTTTACTATTGGGCCATTATCGCCTTGAGCTACCCCGGCAATTTTATCCTCTTTCTGAAGAAGCTTGCTTTTAAAAGCAGGGCCGCCGGGTAGAACTTCTGTAATCCGAATGTAATCACCATCCTCGCGTAGCATGGCACCAATACCTTCGAGCGACTGACTCATTTCCTGATTGAACCGGTCTGCGTTGCTAGGCGACAAATAGTTGGTATGCGGATCAAGCGCTTCGGCAAACGAGTTCATATACATCTGAAACACGTCGGCACTTTTAATTCGATTGATAGCCTTGTCGAGGTTGCTATAGCGCTGATTCATAAGGGCTACAACCGCACTATCTTTCCGGCTGCCCAGACGAAGTTCCAGTGCCTGATTTTTCAGGATTTTGGTCCAGAGTTCATCCTGTGCAGCAGTCGACGTGAGCCAGGGTGCTTTTTCACGGTCGGTATTGAAACTTTCATCAGCCGTGAATGTAAACGGCTTTTTGAGCTGCTCTTTAACGAACGCACTACGTTCTTCATACCGTTTCCGAAAAACGTTATAAAGTTCATAAGCTGCTGTCAGGTCGCCATTAATAAGGGCATCGTCAATCTGGTAACGATATTTCTCAAAAGCAGCTACGTCCGATGCCAACAGATAGGTTTTGTTGCCATCAACTTCTTTCAGGTAGTTATCCCAAACAACCGACGAAAGCGAATCGTTGAGCCTAACCTTTCGATAGTGATATGTTGTCAGCAACTTCGCCACGAGCGTTTCTACCTGTTCCTGCGATACGGTAGGTTTTAGCTCATCAACAGGAGAAGTTGTCCGTTTAGCATGAACAGAAGTACGACTCAGCGTAGATGCGTCTGAGGGTGAATCCGGCTGAAAACTCAGCATCAGCACGGGCACAAGGGTTACCAGATACTTTTTCATTCGATCCAGATTAATGGCGAAAGGGTGAAAGAGCGAAAGAGTGAAGGCTATCTGATTACCGGTTCGCTCTTTCAGTCTTTCGCTCCGCTTCGGCGGTCCGATTTCACTCTTTAGTTATTGTTTAACAATATCAAGCAACTCTACATCAAACACCAACGTAGCGCCGGGTTTAATGTCGGCACCGGCACCCCGGTCGCCATAAGCCAGATCGGACGGAATGTACAATTTCCATTTCGATCCGACAGGCATCAGTTGGAGGGCTTCCGTCCAGCCTTTGATAACTTCTGTTACGCCAAATTCGGCAGGCTGACCGCGCTCAACCGAACTATCGAATACTTTGCCATCGAGCAGACGACCTGTATAATGTACTTTAACCCGATCTGTGGCAGTTGGTTTAGCTCCGGTGCCTTCTTTTTCAACCGAGTACTGTAATCCGCTGGTTGTTGTCGTTACGCCAGCCTTTGCTTTATTTTCTGTCAGAAACGCTTCGCCAATCTTTTTATTCTCTGCCGATGCCTTCATGCCTTCAGCCTGCCGGATAGCCGACTGTTTCTGCATAAAATTGTTCATCACCTGACCAGCCTGTGCCTGTGAAAGACGGGTATTGTCGCCTTTCAGCGCATCATTTAATCCTTGCGAGAGTAACGCTGGGTTTAAATCGGTTAGGCCCTGACTTTTAAGGTTTTGAGCCATGAAAATGCCTATGCTATAACTAATCGAATCCTGGGTTGTAGCCAAGTTGGTCGACGATGTGCTTGCTTTAGCTGATGCAGCCGGACGAGCCGCCGAGGTTGGTTTTGAAACTGCAGGTTTTACAGGTTTTTTGCTCTGGGCAGCCACCGAACCGGCCATAAAAACAGCCGACATCATACCGGCCAGCATCCATTGGTTAAACTTCATGCGAAAAATGAAACGTGTGAACTTAGAGAAATAGACTATTCCTTAAACGTGAACGAATAGGATAAAAGTTTATTTACAGAGTGGTTTATGAAAAAAATGAATGTTGTGCAAAACTTTGATTCTGAACGAGATTCAGCTACTAAAAGTAGTTGAAAATTTGGCTCATGTCAATTTTAGCCGCCTAAAGTACTGTGATTTTGGATAAACGGTTCGATGGCTGGGGTTAATGGTAGGATTTATTTAGCCAGAATATCGGAAAAGTCTAACATTCAGCCGTTAATTCTTCCTTTCGTCGCATTTTTATTAAATTTTAATTGTACCTTTGCGGCCGAAAAATCAAACTAAAATTTCCCCTCTCAATATATGAACTCCGTAAGACCCGACGAGATATCAGCCATTCTGCGTCAGCAATTGGCTGGCACTCAGACCGAAGCTGAACTCGAAGAAGTCGGTACGGTGCTGCAAATCGGCGACGGCGTAGCGCGTATCTACGGCCTCTCGAAAGTGCAGGCCGGCGAACTGCTGTCGTTTGATAATGGGCTTCAGGCAATGGCCCTGAACCTGGAAGAAGATAACGTTGGAGCGGTATTGCTCGGCGATTACTCGGAAATCAAAGAAGGCGACACCGTTAAGCGCACCAACCAGATTGCCTACGTAAACGTAGGTGACGGTATTCTAGGACGCGTTGTTAATACACTCGGTCTGCCTATCGATGGTATGGGTCCGATTCAGGGTGATGTATATCCAATGCCGCTGGAACGTAAGGCACCGGGCGTAATCTATCGTCAGCCTGTAAACGAGCCGCTACAAACGGGTATCAAAGCTATCGACGCCATGATCCCCATTGGCCGTGGTCAGCGGGAGTTGATCATCGGTGACCGTCAGACAGGTAAAACTGCTGTAGCGATTGACACCATCATCAACCAGAAAGAGTTTTACGACAAAGGGCAGCCCGTTTACTGTATCTACGTAGCCTGCGGTCAGAAAGCATCGACCGTGAAACAGGTAGAAGCAACGTTACGTAAGGCGGGTGCTATGGAGTATACGGTTATCGTATCGGCCAACGCATCTGATCCATCGCCAATGCAGTTCTTCGCACCATTTACGGGTGCCGCTATTGGTGAATTCTTCCGTGATACGGGCCGTCCGGCACTGGTTGTTTATGACGATTTGTCGAAACAGGCCGTTGCTTATCGCGAAGTATCGCTGCTGCTACGTCGCCCACCAGGACGTGAAGCGTATCCAGGAGACGTATTCTATCTCCACAGCCGTCTGCTGGAACGGGCTGCTAAAGTCAACGCCAACGACGACATCGCCAAAAACATGAACGACCTGCCACCGTCGCTGAAAGACAAGGTGAAAGGTGGTGGTTCGCTGACGGCGCTTCCAATCATTGAAACACAGGCTGGTGACGTATCGGCTTATATTCCGACCAACGTAATTTCGATTACCGACGGTCAGATCTTCCTCGAGTCGAACCTGTTTAACTCAGGTATTCGCCCAGCCATCAACGTAGGTATTTCGGTATCTCGTGTGGGTGGTAACGCGCAGATCAAGTCGATGAAGAAAGTGGCTGGTACGTTGAAACTCGATCAGGCACAGTTCCGCGAGCTTGAAGCGTTTGCTAAATTCGGTTCTGATCTTGATGCATCAACCAAACTGACTATCGAACGGGGTCGTCGGAACCAGGAGATGCTGAAACAACCACAGTACTCGCCAGTAGCCGTTGAACAGCAGGTGGCTATCATCTATGCGTCGACCAACGGTTTGCTGGATAAAGTACCCGTTAACAAGGTTAAAGCATTTGAGAGCGAGTTTGCAATGGTACTGAAAGCACAACATGCCAACGTATTGGACGAACTTCGTGCTGGTAAACTTACCGACGAAGGAACCGCTACGTTGAAGAAAGTAGCCGCTGATTTGTCTGCAAATTATTAGGTTTAAGAAGGAGGAGAGCGAGGAGTGAGAATGACTGAAGTTTCGGTTTCTCCTTGCTTCTCATTCCTCGCTCCTCACCACTAAAACAAAAATGGCCAATCTTAAAGAGGTACGCGCTCGTATTACGTCGATTATTTCGACGCAGCAGATTACCAAAGCCATGAAAATGGTGTCGGCGGCAAAACTGCGTCGGGCGCAGGATAATATAACACAATTGCGGCCTTACGCACAGAAACTGAGCCAAATGCTTGGTACGGTATCGGCGGGAGCCGAAACTGCGTCGGAAAGCCCTTATAAACAGGCACGGACAATTGACCACGTGCTGATTATCGTTGTTACGTCAGATCGGGGACTTTGCGGAGCCTTTAACACAAACGCTGTAAAAGGTGCTCTGACGCTGATCGATGAGAAATATGCATCACAGGCTCGTTCGGGCAACGTAGAGATTATGGCAATTGGCAAGAAAGGTGGCGAAGCGCTTGCGCGTCGTGGCATGAAAGTCAATACTAATTTTGTCGATACGTTCAGTTCACTGAGCTTCGCCAGTGTTCGGGCCGCTGCTGAAAAAGCGATGGAAGGCTATGCCGAAGGTCGCTACGACGTAGTGGAAGTTGTCTATAATGAATTCCGTAACGCGGCTGTACAGATTGTTCGGACAGAGCAAATGTTACCGATTGTTGCGGCTGAAACAACAGGCTCGTCAAACTCAGTTAACTACCTGTTTGAACCATCGGAAGAGGAAATCGTAACAGAACTGATCCCGAAAACGATCAAAATTCAGCTTTATAAAGCGGTACTGGATTCGAACGCTGCCGAACACGGTGCTCGGATGACCGCTATGGATAAAGCGACTGATAACGCTGGTGAACTGCTGAAAGAACTTCGTCTGGTATACAACCGGACACGTCAGGCGGCCATCACGACCGAAATTCTCGAGATCGTGGGTGGTGCCGAAGCATTAGCAAACGCTTAACAGCCTATTCTTTTCTGCTTTACCGAAAGCCACAACTCATCTGGGTTGTGGCTTTCTTTTTTGTTCTACCGATACGTAGCAGTAATATTTTGAATAGGTGCCCCTTTTAACCGCAAAGCGCTTAAGGTTATCACGCGAAGAACATAAAGAAGTACTACGTTATGGGCAAAAGGTGGAGAGGTGGCATCGTCTGTCAACTGATTATTGTAATTGTTACGTTCGGGTTAATACCGATTGCGCAGGCACAAACCCTGAATCAGAAAGCGTCGGGTTATTTAGGAATCTGGTATTTTATTGGTAAAACAAATGATACGTATGTCCACAAATACAGTGGTGGACTCGGTACGTATCCGGCCAATCATTATCCATTTTCGGTCTATTCATCAACTGCCCAGCGAACTTACTTTTGCTATGGGGGTGTAACGGATTCTACTTCTCGCCAGCTTTGCCACATGGTTGGCTTTTATGATCACAAAACCGGTATGGTATCGCGCCCGACGCTATTGCTCAATAAAAATACCGATGATGCACACGATAATCCGGTTATTCAAGTTGATGATAGCGGCTATATCTGGATTTTTTCAACCTCGCACGGAACCGAACGCCCCTCATTTATTCACCGCAGCAGCAAACCTCACGACATCAGCACCTTTGAGCGAATCAATGCGAACCGTTTAAACGAAAAAGGCGAGAAAATTCCTTTCGACAACTTTTCGTATCTGCAAACGTATTACCAGCCCGGACGCGGATTTTTCAATCTGATGACCCATTACGACCGCAATGTGCTACGTTACGGGAAAAATAAACCCCGCCGGACAATCTCATTTCTCACCAGTAAAGACGGGATTAATTGGTCGGCCTTGAAAGATATTGCCACGATTGAAGAAGGACATTACCAGAGCAGTAGTCAATGGAGAAACAAAATTGGTAGCGCATTCAACTATCACCCCGACCGGGAAGTGGGTGCTGGACTCGACTACCGTACGAATTTATACTACGTCGAAACCGATGATTTTGGGCAAAGCTGGCATACGGCAGACGGGAAATCTGTGCAATTACCACTGACCACAACTTCGAATTCGGCACTAGTTAAAGATTACAAAAGCCTCGGCCTGAACGTATACATCAGCGATGTCAATCATGATGATAAAGGCCGTCCGATAATCTTATACATCACGAGCAAAGGCCCCGATCCCGGTCCTGAAAATGGACCATACGCCTGGCACGTGGCGCATTGGACTGGCAAGCAGTGGGCCATCCACGACGTAGCACAGTCGGATCACAACTACGATATGGGCTCACTTTACGTAGCAGGTAATACGTGGCGCATTATCGGCCCGGCGAAGGCTGGTCCGCAACCCTATGGAACGGGTGGTGATTTATTGTTGCTGGAGAGCCAGAATCAAGGCAAAAGCTGGAAGGAAGTCAAAGCGATTACACAGAATAAAGCTCGTAATCAAAGTTATCCACGTCGACCCGTAGCGGCTCACCCCGATTTTTATGCGTTTTGGGCCGATGGTAACGCACGTCAGCCATCAGCATCGTATCTCTATTTCTGTAATCAGGCCGGTCAGGTTTTTCAACTTCCTACGCAGATGAATGCTGACATGCAGAAACCGCTGCCGGTAACGTCTAAGTAATGTAAATCCTCATTGACACGGCGGACAGAATGTCCGCGTTACAACAACTACGTAACGCGGACATTCTGTCCGCCGTTGACCCATAAAAATGCTACGTTCAGGCGAGTTGCTGATAAAGTTTCCAGTATTCTTCGGCGATAGCTGGCCAGGAAAATCCGTTGGCACGTCGGATTAATCGTTCCTGACGTAACGGGTTCTGACCAAAATCGCGTAAACCTTCGTCCAATGTCTTAGCCATAGTTTCCGGCTCGAAATTTTCGAAATAATACGCTTCTTTTCCACCGACTTCCGGGAGACTCGTTAAGCCGGAAATAAAGACCGGCTTACCAAACGTCATTGCTTCAGCAACGGGCAGGCCAAATCCTTCGGAGAGTGACGGAAATAGGAATGCTTCGCAGTGCGCATATAGCCAGAGTTTTGTGGCTTCATCGACCGGGCCGGGTATGATTAACCGATCGGCAGTGCCCAGTTTTTGAGCCTGTTCGCGGATATGCTGGGCGTAAGCGTGTCTATCGGGACCAGCAAGAACCAGACGATAATCGGGGAAAGCTTCGAGTAATGGGAGTAGCGTATGGACGTTCTTCTTTGGATGAATAACCCCAACGAACAGAAAAAATGGCGAGTCGGTCAGTGAGTGGAGTGGCGAATCGGTTGGTAGTTCGGCTGGCGCATCTTCCGGTTTAACCGCTACACCTGTGTAAACAACTTCCAGCGGCAATAAATCAGGCACAGTCAGATGTTCGCGAATAACAGAAGCGGTATAGGCCGAACCCGCCGTCAGCAAGGTAGCCTTGTTTAGTTTTTGCTGTAGTTTCGCCAGCCGCCGTTTTTTCTTCGCTGGTGAATAATCGACACGTTCCAGAAAGTTCAGGTCATAAACCGTCAGCATCAGTTTCGACGACTGAAAACCCGGCAGATACGACGAATCCTGATGCAGGCAATGCCAGACATCATAGTTACCCGGAATCCAGACTTTACGTAGCCAGGATGCTTCTACATAATTCACCGAATCGCCAAAAATGCCCGCTTTCCCTTTGGGTACCAAAAAAGTCAACCGCCAGTCATCGGGGCGTTGACGTACCAGTTCGTGACCCAGATGCAGACAGACCTGCCCTAAACCACTGTTGAGGTCGCGCAGGCGTTCGGCATCGATAAAAAGAGACGGCATACGTATTCTATGTTTAAGCTAACGATTCGTCCAGTATTTAACCCTGACTGAACGTAGCAGGAGACGTATCGGTACGCAAAAATAGCCACGTGTTCACTACGTATCGAAAAGTCTGATAATATAGTATCGATAAACGTAGTAGAAGCGACCGCTCGAACGCTGTTACGTAGCGAAACAATACCGCCTTGCTACGTAGTAAAACCACACATCAGACCATGAAACGCTTTTTATTTATTCTTGTTGTGCTCCTTTTTTCGTCAGGATATTTCCTGATGGCGCAGTCTATATCGCCGTTTCTTTTTGGACAAAATGCCTGGATGCCGCACAGCTACGGTGGTGTTACGTTCTATGGTAAGCTCAATGAACTCTGGCCGGTGGTAAAAGAGAGCCGCGTTAAATTGGTACGTATTGGCGGCAATGCGATTGAAACGAATCGTCCCAGTTCGGTAGAGTATTTAGCGTTGGTCGATTCGATTCGGAAAATTGGCGGGGAACCGCTGATTCAGGTAGCCTATGGTGGAGGCAGGTACACGGCAACACAAGCGGCTGATCTGGTTCAATACATCAATACAACCCATCAACGTAACGTGCGCTATTGGTCTATCGGTAACGAACCAAATCTGAACTCTACCGGCTCGCCTGTTATTTCTGTTTCGGCGGTAGCTACGTATATCAAGGCATTTGCATCGGCAATGAAAACAAAAGATCCGTCGATTCAGATTGTTGGCCCCGAATGTGCGTGGTACGACGATGCGTATTACCAGCCATTGATCGGCGGTGCTTACGACATTACCGGGCGTGACGCCAATAATCGGTTTTACATTGATATCGTTTCGTTCCACACCTACCCGTTTAGCGGTACACAGACCTATGGAGAAGTGGTTAGCTGGCCAACATCGTCAACAGGTTTTCTAGCGAATGTGAATAGCCTACGAACCTTGATGCAGGAAGCCAATACAAAGCACAACCGAACCGGAGCGAATGCCTTGCGGTGGGCCTTAACAGAATTTAATGTCAATTATGCAAATCCGGCCACCAATACGGCTGAAGGCGTTGGGGTACATGGTTTTCTGAACGGCCAGTTTTGGGGACAGATTTTTGGTATCGGAATGCAGAAAGAAGCCTTTGCCATTATGCCGTGGTCGGTTCATGAAAGCAGCGGTGCCCGTACCGAGCGAGATCTGGGGTATCTTGACAGACCGAACGGCACGTTACGTCGATCCAGTTTCCACCATCTGAAACTACTGGCCGACTATGCCCGAGGCAGTTACGTTACGTCGACAGCCAGTCAGACGCAGGTGCAATCGGTAGCCACCCGCGATGCCAATACGGTAATGGTAGCCGTGTTCAGTATGCACCCTTCCCAAAGCTACTCCACCGCCATTCAGCTCAACACCACTACCGCTACGGCAGAACCACTACGTATTCAGGTAAACGCGAATATCAATCGTAGCATTACCAGAACAATTGCCGCCAGACAAACCGTGCTTTATCAATTTTCTACGCAGGGCACACTGTTAAAAGAATGCCGCTACAGCCTAACCGATTACCAGTCGGGTAACCCGCCCACCTGTACAATCCCAGCCGAAGCGAGTTGCCCGACTGCCCAGTCCGGAGCCTGGAATCAGGCCAGTACGTGGGCATGCGGACATGTACCGGGTCTTGGCGAAGAAGCAATCATCAAAGCAGGGCATATCATTACAATACCCATAGCCCCATCTGGTTCGTATACTATCCGCAAAGTAACGTATCTGGGAGGAACACTACGTTTGGCATCAGGCGCAAAACTGGAGGTGGAAGAGCATTGATGAGTAATTTCTGTCGAAAAAGCCTGTTACATGGTTAATAATCACCAGGAATGATAAAAAAATGGGTGTACGTACATAGGTTACGTTCCTTCTCAATAAGTTTGGGTTTCACGTAATCACTTTCGTGTCTTATGGCTCAAAAAGCGCAGAGTCTCGATTATCATTGGGCCAAAACCCTCTACGAACGGCATCCCGTGCTGGCGGCTTTTCGTAAACGAGTGGATGGCTTTTCGACTATGGTTTCGTGCTTGCATGAAGCGTTTGAGCAACGTCGGCAGAGTCGTTATCTGGAACCAGATTTGATTAATCGAATCACTGACTTCTTTATGGCCATAGATCAACTGGATACCAACGCCAGGACAGCCCGTGAGTATTTGGATGAGTGGACGAAAGACGGAATGCTACGTCGGTTTTACGATGATTTACTCCACGATGAGCCATTTTATGAATTAACACCCGATGCTGTTCTGCTGCTACGTTGGTTGCAGGAACTCGATCAGCACGAGTTTGTCGGTACAGAATCGCGGCTACGGGTTTTGTTCGATTTGCTCGAGCAGTTGGCTTACCGGAGTTCGAGTGATAAGGCCACACGCATTGAGCAACTGCGTCGGGAAATTCGAGAACGGGAGGCTGAAATTGAGCGTATTGAACGAGGAGAACTGGATGTTTGGGACGCTACACGAATCCGCGATAATTTTCAATTAGTGCAGGAAACGGCCCGGCGGTTACTGGCCGATTTTCGACAGGTGGAACAGAATTTTCGCCACATAGACCGCGATTTGCGCGATGAAATTCTAACAACATCACTCTCGAAAGGACGTCTTTTGGACAACCTCTTTTCAACAATCGACGAACGAATCTGGGAACGTGACCAGGGCAAAAGTTTTCGGGCGTTTTGGGAGTTGCTCATGAATCAGTCGAAGCAGGATGAATTCGATGCGCTGATGGGGGAAGTTGTTCAATTGCCCGCGCTTCAGGATGCGACAGTGGCGCTACGTGATCTCGGCCGGCTCAAATTCGATTTGCTGGAAGCCGGAGGTAACGTCAACCGAGCGAATGATTTGATCATAAAAAGCTTACGCCGGTTGATTGAGACCAATTTCTTTCGGGAGCATAAACACGTATTGCAGAAGATAGAATCGGTGCTGGAATTGGCTATTCGCGTAAAATCGCAACCGCCCAAAGACCGGGATCTGATGCATATTGATGGTAAGCCACAACTCGATTTCTTCCTGAATCGCCGGTTGTTTCGGCCGCCTACTGTGGCTACTATTCGTTCCGCAACAGTGGATGTCGGTGAACAGGATGCCGACATATCGGCGATTTTGGCTGATGATGATGTTTCGCTGGAGCAACTGGAGATGAATGTAGATCAATTGTTACGTCATCGCCCACAGGTTTCGCTGGCAACCGTACTAACCGAATTTCCTCCTCAGAAAGGACTGGCCGAAATTGTCGGGTACATGACGCTGGCAACGCAGAGCGAAGCACAGCACAAAGCCACCGTTCAGGAGGATGTGCGGGAGGAGATAATCATCGCTACGGACGAGGGATTACGGACACTCCTGTTGCCGAAGATAATTTTTGTTCGATAAATCCTGTCGAAAACCTAAACCACAATGGACATTGCTCAAATTGAAAAAGCACAGGTGCTAGGCGCGCTTTACAAAGGCCCACTGTTTCAACAACAGGACAATCCTGCCCGGGACCGACTCTGGCGTCTGCTGCTGAAACATCAGCATGGGGTTCGCAAACACGTTGCCGAATGGGGGGGCGATCTCGAACTCGATGAAGCGGAAGGTTACGCTCGTCTGATTGAGCTAGACGTGGAAGAAGATATTCGTGATCAACTGCCCACCATTATTGAAAAGCGACAGCTTAACTATCCCACTACGTTGCTGGTCGTCATTCTTCGGAAGCAGTTGATTGAACATCAACGCTTTTCGGTCGAGAATATGCTACGTATAAACCGCGCTGATATCCATGAGCAGTTAACCAATTTTCTGAACGCAGGACAGACCGATGAAGCTAAAATCCGCGACCGAATTGATGAGTCGATCAATACGCTTGAGCGATATGGTTTGCTACGTAGTCTGGGGAGCGAAGGTAATGAATATGAAGTTCGTCGGATTCTCAATTCATTTGTCGATATAGAATTCATCAGCGAGTTTGAAGAAAAACTTCGCCAGTATGCACTCACCTATTTCAAACAAGCTCCCGACCATGACGCCGACTGATACGTTCACCAAAGCAGGCTATCGCCTATGTCGTATGGAAGTATTGAACTGGGGTACGTTCAATAAGAAAGTCTGGCACATTGAACCCAACGGTGACAATGCCTTGCTAACGGGCGACATCGGTGCCGGAAAATCGACGCTAGTGGATGCATTAACCACGTTGCTGGTACGTAATGACCGGATTACGTACAATAAAGCCGCCGGGTCTGATAAGCGGGAACGCAACCTGAAATCGTACGTATTGGGTGCGTTTAAGGGCGAAAAACTGGAAACATCGCATAAAAGCAAAGCGGTTTATCTGCGCGATTCGGCCACGACGCATACCGTTTTGCTTGCTTATTTTACGAATCAACATACCAATCAGGTAGTCACGCTGGCACAGGTATTCTGGTTAACCGACGTAACGGATTCCCCGCATAAGTTTTTCGTCGTTTCGGAGCGGGAACTAACTATTCGGCAGCATTTTACCAGCTTCGATAGTATCCGCGACCTCAAACGACGGTTGAGAGAGCAGAAGGAATGGGTCTATGATACGTTCGAGGATTATTCGACTCGGTTCCGGTCATTGTTGGGCATTCGGAGTGAAGAAGCCCTTGATCTGTTTTATCAGACCATTTCTATGAAGCAGGTGGCGAACCTGACCGACTTTGTACGGGCGCAGATGCTGAGTAAAACCGACATCGACCAAACGATAGACACGGTTATTCGGCGATTTGACGATTTAAACGCAGCCTACGAAGCGGTGCAGCAAGCCCGGCGACAGCTACAACTGCTTGAGCCTGTCACCAGTCGATGGCGGGATTATCAACAACAGGAAACCGCCATTGCTGATCTGGCACAATTGGCCGAGGAGTTGCCTGTCTTTTTCGCGTACCACAAATCCCAGATATATCGGGAAGAATTGGAGGCTTATGATACGTATTATGGCATCGAAGCCGGAAAACGGGATGCATTGGAGCGTGAGGTTGACGATTTACAGGAACGTTTTTATGCGCTTCTGGATCAGCGTAAAAACTCAGAGCCAGGCAAAAGGCTGGAGTCGATAGAACAATCAATAAAGAGTAAGAACAGTATCCGCGCCGAACGTACTGCCAGTGCTAAATTATACCGTGAACGCTGTGAGTTGCTGGAATTACCATTCGTTCTTGATATTGATACGTTTACGACTAATCTGCGGCAGTTGAATTCAGTTGCTGAGCGACTTTCTGAGAAACGTAAAAATTCTGAAAGAGAGCACTATAGCCTGCAAAAGCAACTCGAAAAACTGGCCGGTGAACGTAACGAACTTCAGGAGGAAATTGCGTCGTTAAAACAACGTAAAACGCAGATTCCGGGCGACTGGCTAACGATTCGTCAACGAATTGCTGAAGCCGCCGGATTAATGGAAGCCGACTTGCCATTTGCCGGTGAACTGATTCGGGTAAAGCCGGACGAGTCAGCCTGGGAAGGTGCTATCGAGAATCGGCTGTATGGGCTGGGATTGAGCTTGCTGGTCAGCGATGCCGATTATAGTCGCGTGGCGGAAGTGATGGAACATATTAAGCTGGGGAAACGAGTGGTTTATTACCGAACCATTGGCCATGAGCATCGCTACGTTGATCGAATTTCGACCCAATCGTTGGTGAACAAGCTGGATATTAAAGACGACAGCCCATTTTACGATTGGCTAGATGCCCAGCTTCGGCAGGAACATAATTTGATTTGCTGTGAATCCGTAGAAGAATTTCGCCGGACACCTTACGCCATGACACGGAACGGGCAAGTGAAAATGGGCAAAATGCGGCATGAGAAAGACGACCGCCGTGATCTCAGCAACCGCCGGAACTACGTATTGGGCTGGAGTAACGAAGCGAAAATCAATGCGTTGAGTAATCAATTAACCCAGCTTGACGAACAGTTTGGCCGAACCAGTGCGCAATTTCATGAACAGGAACGTATTCTGAAACAAGTGGGAGAACAGGAACGGGCGGTGGATGATTTACGAAAACAACGCGACTTTTCGGAATTGGACTGGCCTCACACGGCTGCCGAAATTGAACAACTTGAAACGGAGCGACAGAGGTTGACCGAACAGTCATCGGAATTAAGTCGATTGGAACAGGATATCACGAAAACTGAGCAAAAACTTAAAGCGAAAAAGGAAGCGTACAAGAAAAAGGCCGAAGAAGTTGGTGGGCTGAAAAACCAGACGACTGCGCTGGCGCAGAAGCTCTACGACGCACTCGATACGCTGGACGTAGTGAATCAGGATGCCGATTTGCTGGAATCGTTTTTCCGTAGTGACGACGATATTATGGAGCAGTTACCGCTCTGGCTGCAACGACTCAACCGATTGACTATTCCTGATAATCAGCTTTCTGATGCGCACAAAACAGCCATCCAGGAACGTTTGGGCACAACAGATTTGAATGCTGGCAACATCGAACGGAAGGAAGAAGAACTCCGTAAACGATTGACGGGTAAGGATGGCGAAATTGACGATTTGGTTAAAAAGAAAGAACGTACCGGGCAGGACGTCGTGAAAAAAATGCAGCAGTTTTGTAATGCTTTTCCGGTTGAAAGTCGTGATTATGAGGCCATTGCTACGTCTACAGCCGCGCATGACTACGAAGAACTATACCAACGTATCACCGACGATGATTTGCCACGGCATCAGGAGCGTTTCCGGAAAGAACTGAAGGAGGGCACCATCAACAGTATTGTTCATCTGCAAATGCAGCTTGAAAAATCGAAAAAGGACGTAGCGGATAAAATTCAGAAAATCAATGAACGACTGGCCCAAATTACCTACGATCATACACTCGATACGTATATTCGATTAGTGCCCGAACCGGTCACTACGTCCGACATTGTTACGTTCCAGAATGATCTGCGAAACTGCCTGAGCAATACGTCGGGCGACGCCGATAATTATGCCGAACGGAAGTTTACAGATGTTAAACAGATTCTGGACAAACTGATGAGTCAGGATGAAGTAGACCAGCGTTGGCGTAGCAAAGTGACCGACGTCCGGCAGTGGTATTCGTTCGGAGCGATGGAGCATTATAAGGAAACCAACGCCGAAAAAGAATATTATAGTGATTCGTCGGGAAAGTCGGGCGGGCAGAAGGAAAAGCTGGCCTATACGATTCTGGCATCGGCCATTTCGTATCAGTACAACATTAGCTGGGATGGCGCTCCACGCACGTTTCGTCTGGTGGTTATTGACGAAGCCTTTGGACGTGGCTCCAAAGAAAGTACGCGCTATGGCCTGGAATTGTTTGGACGGATGAACCTACAATTGCTGATTGTGACGCCCGGCGAAAAAGTCAACGTCATCCAGCGCTACGTTCAGCATGTGCATTACATCGCCAAAGGAACCGACGAAATGTCGAAGGTGCGCAACCTGACCATTAAAGCGTACCAAGAGGCTAAAGAATTGCACAAAACGGCTTTGTCTGATGATTAGTCCCGATGAAGTTCGCCGAAAAGCCGAACGCTGGTGGTTCGATGTGTTACGTTCCCGGCTGAACGGTACAATCGATAGCTTCTTTCCGAAGGATATTCCACAGATTGGCTTAGACAAAGCCGCCGATAAATTAGCCCGGTTTGTCGCGATTCGGGAAGAGCAGGAAGCCCTGCATCAGCAATCGAAAGCGGTGCGGGGCTCCGGTTATTCGTTGGCATGGACAACGCAGGGAAGTCGGCTAGTTGGTCAAAATGCCTACATCACCCGTATTTATCTCGAAAGCCTGGACGATTTCCTGAAGCTAACGGGAAAAGAAGCTGATTACGATGTTTTCGTACAGACTATCGAACAGATTCAGGCTGTATCGCCCGCATTGCTTACGTTGCTGGAGCAGAAGCCTCAGTTGATCGTTGAACAAGCTACTCAATGGACTGACCTTCTGAACGTAACAGCGTATTTTCTGCGAAATCCCAGGCCGCAGCAATACGTCCGAAGCCTGCCCATTGCCGTCCCGACCAAGTTCATCGAAAACAACCGACCCGTGCTACGTCTGTTGTTAGACCATCTGATTCCCGATCATTTGAACGCCGACGAAACCGATTTTTACAAACGCTTTCACCTGCACGTTGAGGAGCCGATGGTAAAAATTCGGTTTCTGGATGAAGCACTACGTATACACGCTACGTTATCGCACATCAGCGTGTGGTTAAGCGAGTTTCGCGCGTTACGTCTGGCTGGAAGCCGCGTGTTCATCATCGAAAACCTGACCTCTTTCCTGACCTTTCCAAACCAGCCCGACAGCCTCGCCATGTGGGGCGGTGGTTTCGCCGTTACGTTGCTGGGCGGCATATACTGGCTCCACGACAAACAACTCTACTACTGGGGAGATCTGGACGCCCACGGTTTCCTTATTCTGAACCAGTTCCGTCAGCTCTACCCCCAAACGCAATCCCTCCTAATGGACCGCGCTACGTTCGACGCCCACAAACACCTCATCGGCAAAGGCGAAATAACTCCCGTAACGGAACTACCGTATCTAACCGATGAGGAACGTAGCATGTTTCAGCTACTCAACCAAAACGGCTGGCGCATAGAGCAGGAACGATTGGGCGAGGAGTGGGTGAGGGATATTATAAAGTCGAATTTAACGTAGCGCTTCTGCCGTTTTTTCCGAGTATGTATCCAATTGTTCTTCTTCAACAATCTTAACAAATGGTTGATCAGCCAGAAGCTGAATAGCCTGATCGTAAGGCTTATATAGTTGTCGATCTTTTGGGCGAGCGACTAATACATCAAAGCGAGCGTTACGTTGTTCTGCAAATGGCCGCAACACTGTAAACTGCCCTACATTTAGCGTTGCTTTATCTGTAATAGACTGCTCTAGTTTCAAGTCGAAACTCACAGGCTTCACTAAATTAAAGCTCCCATTTTGCCATGCGAACGCAAACTGGTAGGCAAAATTTGTGCCTTCTGGTTTGACAGTGACAGGTCGGTCAAACGCTTCACGCGACAATAAACCGTTGAGCTGACGCTGAAGACGTTTCTGGTATTCTTTCAATAAATAGCCTTCATCATGCCGAACATGGTGTTCGGTCTCCTCATAAAATGAGAGGTAAAGTTTATAAAACTGCTCGCTAATTACCGACAGATCTTCTGTGTACAGAACAGCCGGTTTCAATTCGCCAAATTGCAAAGCGCTACTATCACGAATTAAAATCTCATTATCAATTAGCTGTCTTGGGTGACCGTCGTAGTCGGCGAAAACTTCCGGCTGCTTTGTCAGTTGGTTGGTACGTGCAACAATACCCTTGAAATAGGAACGAATGACCTTTTCAGAGAATTTGGGATAAAGTTTTCGTATGCGGCCTAACCGCTCTGGATGAAGGAATGTAGCGGTGCGCTGCTCAGGGAACAGTAGCAACACGCCAACGTTCAGCACTTCGCCCAGCGACTGGGCGTACCGATATTGCAGGAGGCTATAGTAAAAGACTGAGTTCACGCGATTAATGTTGTTAAGAATTTACAAAACTCTCCAGCACGGGCTTTCGTTTGCAATAAGTGTTCACGAATAACAGAATAATTCCCTGTTTCAATTCCTTCGTGGGCTAATTCTGATGCTACTGTATCCAGCGTAGTGAGCGACAGATTCTCCAAGAAATACTGAAACGTATCAAAAACACTTACCTTTTCGGAGGAGGACATCCGTTTGAGTAACGGATAAAACAAATGCTTATCGTATTGATAATGCCATGCGCTTCGGTCAAAGGAAGGCATCACATAAGCATTTGTTGCAAGCGTATCATTGGCGAAAGGAAATATCTGTTCATGGTCTATCAGAATTATCGTATCATCGTCAATCAGCAGATTGGGCTTGTTACGAGCGCCACCCCGGTCGAGGTTCCAGACTAGACTATCAAACGCAAAGATAGTGCCGATGTCGTAGCTTTTCAATAATGATCGTTGCTGCCTTACATCAATAATCGGAACATCTGTAATTTCTACTGACCCAAATTTCAAACCACTTGCGATGTCACTTAGCCTTAAGCTTTCCCGTTCGGGAAGGTTGTTAATAAACTGATTACCGAACTTTATTAAGGCACAATCAGGTACATACAGATCAAATTCTTGCGCCAGTACGTTGCCGAATACCTCCTTAGCAATTGGGTGAATCTGTAGCGTTTGCTTTTTGGTGAATAGCTTAACTACGTATGAGGCAAGGCTGCCTTGATCATTCACTTGGACAAGCCACGGCTTTGTTGAGCCACCGGAGTGGATCGGATTTAGATAAGAAATGGCTTCGAGTATTTTCAATTGTATCTTACTTCTGATTGTCACAATAGATTATAAGACAAAGAGCTTAATTATCCTTTCCAAGTAGCCCAAACGTCATACTCTTCTCTCGGAGATTCAATTTCTGAATTAATATGTAAAGCTTGTCGATGACCTTGTGAAGCGAAACCAGCAGACTTGGTTTGGTTGATTAACCAACCTGTATCATCAAGCGAATTATATAATATTTCTAGAGGATCTGCCTTCCGATCATTAAGTCCGCCAAAACGAATAATCATTTGAGCCTTTCTTTTTGCCACTGCACCTGAGTTTATCCAAACTTTCTTTAACTGAGCAGCAAACATTTCTGGACTTGTGTGTTCAACTTGGCCATCCATTGAATAATTCACAATAGACTCCCCTCCCAAGAACCACAAGCGAAGCCATTGATCAGGAATATATGTTCTCATGCCATAATAAGGGGGGGAAGTTATTATCCAGCTTATTTTTTTTGAAACTGTCTCAAAGGTTCCACTATCTCGACTATCACCAATAATTATCTGCCCTTTACCACGTGTTACTTCCTCATTAAAGTATCTTTTCGCCCTTTCTTCGATTATAGATAGTACGTTTACGTGTTCAGGTTCAAGATGATTTTTGTTCCAAAAATTAACTGCGTATCCTGGTTTAGGCGCATAAGTCCTTTGGCACTGATTAGAAAAATATGACTTTTTCGTTTTTTGCTTAGGGCCGTGTAAAGCTCCTAAAATAATAGCACGTAGCGCTTTGCGCTCATCCGATTCACAATCATTCAGCAACTCCGTTCTAAGCTTGCAAATTATCCTTAATACCTCAGGATGATATGCCTTATTCCAGAAGTTGCTTTCCGGGATATCTATAGGTATTTGACTGCTAGCAATGATTTTCTTAGCTTCTTTGAGAATAGCTCGCGGATGAGTATTTGCTAATTTAGCTTGAGATATGGCCACTGCTACGGGACTACTGTCAATACCAATAGTACGTAATCCTAACATTCGACCAGCATAAACCGTTGTACCACGACCACAAAAAGGATCTAAAGCCCAGTCTCCTTTTTTTCCTGCTTCTTGGAAAATCTTATAGGGAAAATCCAAAGGAAACATAGTGAAATAAGGGCAGATTCCGTTCAGTAATGCTCTCTTTTCCAGAGATATAGATTTGTGTTCCAATTAATTTTGCTGTTTTGATCGAATGTACTTTGCACTACCGTTTTGGAAAGACTCCCAACCTTTGTTTTGTGGACCAAAAAGCTCATTCATTATTACTGGAATAAATTTAAAGGCTAGAGAGTCTTTCTCAGTTCCATCAATACCTTCTGGCAGCACTTCTACAATAGCGGCTTTTAGTGCGCCCCACGCAATTCCGCTATTAGTCAATTTATCTACAAGCGTGCTATCAAACTGTATCCTTTCAATTGCTCTTGTCTTATAAGCATGTAACGGGTCTATGCCGTTTACCGCTAAACCTGTGGTTGGATCTAATAACTGCTCTTCAAACTTCCTTTTAAGCTGCCGAGCGTAAATCTCAATGGTCGATTGATTGTATTTCGGGTCTCTAAGTTTATGCAATCCCTCAAATGATAGCACTCTTAATGCTACTGGATAAGGTTTACCACCTGATGAACTCCAAAATACGCCTTGCCCGGGTATAGGTTCATTTAGAAGAGAGCTCAATATATCTTGACTAAAGTGAGCATTCGCCTGCTTGATATTATTCAGGTCAGAAGCGGAGAGCAAATGGAAAATGAACCAATTGTCCCCTTGACTAAGAAGTTCGTTGGGGATACTACCTGGCTGTTGAGTAATTAGAACTGCTCCTAAATCATATTTTCGACCCTCTTTAACCCAAGCAATATAGGGTTCTGAACCTGCTTCTCGTCCACCAAGCACAGACTGAGCTTCCTCGACTACTGCTAGAGTTGGTATAGTTTGCGGCTGCGCTTCTGTGTACTGCTCTTGATTATGACTAAATATTTTTCGAAGAATCAAACTTGAAAGAACCAATGATTGTCCTCCGCGCATTTGGGAGATGTCAATAACACAAAGTTTTCCCTCCTTCAAAGCGCTCATAAGCAAATCCATCAACTGGCTACTGCTATCATGAAGCATATTAACTATGGCTGTCATATTACCCCGAGCGGCCAGTGCTTCTAAATCTTGACGCTCTTCCAAATCAAGTATTTGGGCTATTTTATCAAGAGGTGCCTGATTTCTGAACTCATTTATAAGATTTACTAACTCTTCCCATTTGTCGTCTCTTAAAGAGCGTAATTTTCCAACATTCTTTTTGTCCTGCTGATCAGGGCTAAGCGCAATTGATATAACATCACTAGGTTTTAGTCGACGAATATCAAGCTTAATTCCTCCTGCTACGAACGATTGATAGAATGGACTTGGTCCTCTCCGATTAGTGAACACCACTAAGTTATTCTCAATAGCTTCAACGTCGCATAAGCCTGGTCTGCCTTTGTCATCTGGCCAAAAATATTCTCCATCCGGATCAAAAAGTAGAGTTCCTACCGGTACCTTTCGGCCGCCACGTTTTTCAGTAATAGGAGTCTCTTTATATAGCTCGCTGAATAACAGTTTATTTAAATTTGACTTACCAAAACCAGCGCGAGCAAATATGAATGACCTTCGAGAAATTAAGTTACTAACCGGAAACTTTACTAAGATTTCGGGTTCTTTAATTTGCATCCATTTCTCGGGGGTTAGCTTATCACTATTCCCTGAATATATATATTCTCCAAGAGCGTAAAAGCCTAACTCTGCCCCTTCAATGTTATGGCCTGCAATTTCCTGAATAACATCTTTTGATGGGAAAGCAACTGCACTGCCAACATGTGGTAACCGTCTGTGGGAAGCAACAAAAGTAAGTGAGTTAGGAGTGTCGTTTCGAAGAACACCTAGGACTCTGATATCAATTTCATATTTGAGATAGTCTTCTCTCAAATCTTCAGGAACAGGGCGGCCTTCACGCATAGCCCGTATGTTAAACTCTTCTCCTACTCCAGAGGATAATTTGCCTGCTGATGAAAGAGAGGTTATTCGCCCAAGGACCGCTTCTTCTTTTGTTTCTAACTGAACTAAAAGGAACTGGCCGTGCATTGGGATACTTTGAAAGTCGTTTCGATATGGCAAAACTAAATCTGCGTGGAATTCAAGCCCGCCATTGCTAAAGCCTCTGAATACGCCTATAATTTGTTGTGGTGGGAAAAGCTCGAATTTGCTCATTTATGTCTTGTTAACTTCAAATTAATATCGGTGTCGCGATGGATCAGCATCCTGCATTCGAGTAATGTCAATCACTGAGCCTTCATCACCAAGCACACCTCGTAGACCATTAAAAATGTGATCTTGTAATATGTCGTAGTCAAAGTCAACAAGTGCTGCATTTTCGTGGGCTTTTTGAAGACAGAGAGGATAAAAAGGAACAGGAAACCCACTGATAGCATCAGCTAAGAGGAATCCAATGATAGCTGCTGCTTCTGCTACTTGTGGTAAAAATATATCAATGGGCCAAATTGGATCACGAGACCTATTTCCAAATTTGACAAAAAACATTTTACCGCCTACAAACTTGTTAATTTCTCCCGTTCCAGTTGCATTATCATCACCGCGTGCATATTCAGACCATATATAGGCCTTCTCTTCAATCTGCCGGGGAATTTCTACGTAAGCTGGGTAGTCGGTTGTTAATATACGTTCCAGATTCATAGCCAAGCGGTATCTGGTGAGTACTTTGCTATGCTTGGCAAAACCAACAATATAAATTTTGCGACGTTGTTTTTTATGATTTTCTATCCCCTCTTTGATACCATCAAGGTATCGTACGAATAAATCCTTTGCAAAAACCTTACTTCTAAGTAGTCCATCGAACACAATTAATGTGTCTGAGCCAAATTGTTTCTCTCTGACAATATTAAATAGAATAGCCCACTCTACTATCTCCCGATAAACTTGAACCCAAGTAGGACTTACAGGCTCACCGTTGTCATTATCGCTTATCATATGGCTAAGGTTATCTAAACGATTAACGCCTAAATACGCCATCATTTTACCAAGAGCAGTAAGAGGAGTGCCATCATCCAAAAACTGCTTGGCACTTAATTGTGATATCTTAGTAGATGGAGTTATCGCTTCCAGGCAGTACTCATTATTACTCGAATCTACTACTCTGATTAGCTGTATAAGAAATGGATCATACTGAATTTTATTGTTACCACCATCAGTACCAACAAGGGAAATAGCTGTAGTATTTCTTGATTGAATCCGACGTACCCCGCCCTGTAGAGGGCGAATTTCATCTCTTAGTTGATCTAAAAGGCTACGATCTTCTTTTAATCTTTCTGATATTTCGGCACGCAGTTGATTATAACTTTCAGGTTCAATCATGGTGTAGTATCACAATATTGTACTGCCCATAAAAATAGGCTACGTCACTGAGATTGTCAATCATTGATATAATTGGTATGAATAATAGCAAGAAATTCTTGTTGTAAATTTAGAGTGTATCGTTTCCTAGCTAGTTAAGAATCACTTATTTGCTACCTATTGATAAGCCTAACTTATTGAACGTGAGTCCTTTTCTGATATGCGCCAGTTATGATAGGGGTTGATATTAATTTGTGAGCATTGTTTTGTATTTAATGTACATATCGCTACCTAACCTTAAATGGCTACCGTACCTCCCTACGACTTCTCATCCTCGCTCCTCATCGATGATTTTGATACGTTCGTTCGCTATCTGGAACAGAAACCAAATCTGTCGCTAACGGCTGCGGGCGATTTGAAAGCCGTGGATTTATGGGCCATCAATGATCGGGTGAATTACAAAGCTCCTCACTACGTAACGGCCAGGAGTCGCCAGATCGATTATCCGTTGCTGAACTTTCTATATCAGGTTGTTACGTATGGTCGATTGTTTGTTGTTCAGACTGGGAAAGCCAATACGTTGGTGGCAGATGTTGGTCGTGTTGATACGTATCGGCATCTGACACTGGAAGAAAAATATGTATTCCTGCTGGAAACCGCTGCAGCGGCAGTCCGACTGGTGCTACGTCGATTGGGCTATTCTTGACGGTGATGGACGTAGCGGACAAGGAGCTGACTGGTTCCGGGTTGGACTTCGGCAATTGTTACAATTCCCTGTAGGTTCGGCGGTGACGCTGGCGCAGGACTGGAGCCAACGTACTAAACCACTAACGATTTTTGTCGCGCCAATGGCCAATATTCATATCTGGGCAGGGTATTGGTTTGGCTGGTACGATGTGCGTGAAGTAGCCAGAACAAAGCGGGATAAATACAGTCTGGAGGTCGATCAGATAACGCTTTCCGATTGGGGAAACCAATGTCTTACTACGTTGCTAATCGAACGCCCGTTTCGGTATTGGAATAAAAACGCGGGGTAGTACGTCTTTTTTGAAGCGCGCGAAGATGACGTCGAACCTGACGAGAAAATTAACATCAATACGTTTGCCGAGTCGTTACGTAGGCTGCTGAACGAACCGGATTTGCTAAGCCTGTATCCGATCAATCCGAATCCACCAACGGGTGAGTATTGGTTTCAGGTCGAATTATCCAATCACGGGGTGCTACGTGCCATGGCTATCCCCGCTACGTCGACACTAGACGATTTACATGAGATGATTCGGGAATCTATTGATTTTGAGGACGATCATCTTTACAATTTTTACCTGAATTGGCGTAATCCGCTCAATGGTGAAATCTATAGCTCACCCGACGATGATTGGAGCGAGAACCCGTCTGCCGATTCCGTCAAACTCGCGGAGTTGAGTTTATATGAAAAGCAAAAACTGCTCTATATTTTCGATTTGGCCGACCGGTGGGAGTTTCTTATAACGGTTGTCCGACACCTACCCGATGCAATGGTGAGTCAGCCGCGCTTAATTGAAAAAGTGGGAGAATCGCCAGAACAATATGCTGATAACTGGTAAATTGGTCTACAATGCCCGCGCTAAACGCTTCATTCTTACTTCCTCTTGCAAAGCATTCTGGCAGCTGTAGGTAGAGGTGCTGGGCGAAGTTAGCTACCTGTAGTTTTAGAGCCTGAAACCTATTCAACGCGGCAACCAGTAGGCTATCGGCAAATTGACGGCGTTATTTGCCCGTCTAGTAATCGCGAAGGATTAGATAATCGCTGAGCTGCCCCAGAATAAAAGTGTCGAATGTGCCAGGAAAGTGTTTCGATAGGCGAATCACGCGTTAATTAGTGAATAAAAGCCAACGCCGATAACCAGCCCAATCAGCGCACCCGTTCCTACCTCAATTAAGGAGTGTTGTTTGAGAACCAGTCGCGATGCGGCAATCGCTACGGCCAGAATGCCCATGCTCACGCCTAACTATCCAGTCTAATCACCCAGGCCCGAAAAAAGGAGAGTGATGTATGTAGGGATGCTTTGATGAAAAAATTAACGCCATAGGAAATCACCAACAGCAGCAACGTAGTGCCCATCCCGTAACAAAACGAGCGGGGTTGATTGGTCGCGACAAAAATTCCCGTAACCAAAGCGACAAGTCCAATCAGAACCGGATAAAAACCACTACGTTGTTGCCTGTATGATACGTCGAAATTGGTGTACTTTCCCTGCCTGACTTTCTGGTAATTCTGTACGCCAACCGGTAGCATAACGCCACCAATCAGTAAGCCGGAAACGAGTAATGCATTGCGAGCCGAGAGTTGATGAAAAGAAACAGACACAACGAATACCAACAACGTCAGCAACGGATGCCCGATGATTGAGATTCGCTTGGCTAGTTTGTAGAGAAACGAAGATGTTGTCTGCACAGATTTATTGGTATATAGTTACATCAACGACTCTTTAAACTCCGGCCTTACTCTCTTCTTCGATGCCTGTTCATAGTCATAACCCATAGCGAGCAACGGGCCTTCCTGAAATGCACCTGCCATGAAGGATAAGCCGACGGGAAGGCCGTGAACGGTGCCCATTGGGATGGTTATGTGAGAATAGCCTGCCATGGCGGCTGGTGAGCAGAAATAGAAACCTGTATCGTAGTCGCCGTTGATGAGGTCGATGCAACCGGAGGGGCCGATGCTGATGCCCGCTATTGCGTCTAGGTTATGAGTCTTCATCAACTGGTCGATACGTTGGCGAGAACTACGGGTTTTGACTAGGGCATCGGTATATTCTTTGCTGGTCAAATCGCCTTTGGCTTCACTGCTTTCGAGGGTTTCCTGCTTGAAAAACGGCATGGCTTTGGCCGCGTTTTGCTTGTTGAACGCAATCACATCGGCCAGCGATTTCACCCGCGCATTCGCTTTCGAGAGGTAGCGGTTTAGGCCATCTTTAAATTCGTATTGCAGTACGGTAAATTCGGCATTGCCCATCTCCCGAAGTTCTTTTCGTAATTCTACTTCTACGACCGTAGCGCCCTGTTTTTTCAATACGTCGATAGCGGCTTTGTATAACGCCACTACGTCTTCGTGGCCTTCCAGAAATGATTTCTCGATGCCGATACGTTTGCCCGACAGACTATCTGTTTTCAGAAACTCTGTGTAGTCAGTTACGCTTTTGCCCCGGCTTTCGAGCGTAACGGCGTCGGTTGGGTCAACGCCTATTAACGCGCCTAGTAAGATAGCGGCATCAGTTACGCTACGTGCCATTGGTCCGGCGGTGTCCTGCGTTTGTGAGATGGGAATAATGCCGCTACGACTGACGAGCCCCACCGTTGGTTTCAGTCCGACTAGTCCACACATCGACGATGGAGCAATGATGGAACCGTCGGTTTCAGTACCTACGGCAACGGCACACAGATTAGCTGACGTAGCGGAACCGGAGCCCGAACTTGAACCACTGGGACTACGATCCAGAATGTAAGGGTTTCGGGTTTGTCCGCCCCGGCTGCTCCAGCCACTCGTGGAGCGGGTAGAGCGGAAATTGGCCCACTCGCTTAGGTTGGTTTTGCCCAGAATAACCACTCCTGCTTTTCGTAACTGCGTAACCACAAAGGCATCGGTTGTGGCTTTATGCCCGTCCAGCGCCAGCGAGCCTGCCGTGGTCATCATCTGATCGTGGGTGTCGATGTTGTCTTTGATGAGAATCGGAATGCCGTGCATTGGGCCGCGAAGTTTTCCGGCCTTACGTTCCTCATCCATCGTTTTCGCTATCGCCAGCGCATCGGGGTTTACCTCAATCACCGCATTCAGACGTGGACCATTTTTGTCGATAGCGTCGATACGTTCCAGATACAGCTTTGTAATGGCTTCGGAGGTGTACTCGCCCGATTGCATTTTCTGTTGCAGGTCGTTGATCGATAACTCATTAAGTACGAAATCATCCACAAAGGACGTAGCACTGTTCTCCGACTTTTCTGATTGGGGCGACGTACAGGCGGTTGCTAACGACGTAGCAGATACCGAAACAACAGAACTGGTTTTGATAAAACTCCGACGATTCATTTTTCTGACATGATTTACAGGATTATTTTACGGGGAACAGACTTGACGATAAATTGCAAAAATCCTGCTCATCCCGTAAATCCTGTCAGAAAAAATTATACACCAAACTGTGTCAGGTGATGGTCTAAGTGCTTGTAAAACATATTATTCCACTCGTCTTTATTTAATCGCCCGAACGAGTGCGATTCTTTACCATCGAAGTAATCCTCACCCAGTTGCTGTGTGCGCCCGATATAATCGATAAGGCGTTTGCGTTCGGCATTAAAATTTCGCGTGTTGGTAATGAGAAAAACGGGAGCCGTTTTTGTGTTTCGTTTGTAGGAGGCAGGTCCAGTTACAGCCCTCTTGGCAAATGCTTTCAACAACAACTTTACCAGAGCATTAGGCTTAGGATGTTTATTGTCATAAACCATCTCATACGCTACGTTGCAGTGCGCGAGCATCTGGGGCGCATTCATCTTCCCCCAGTTCGGTTGGGTATTGGTTTGCAACTGATTGATTCGCTGAATAATGTTTTCAGAAACGGTCTTTGTAAAAATGTTTGGTAGTGTCATGATATGGTTGATGGTCGGTTACTTGGTAGTGATAAGACGATTTGAAAGAGAAAAAGTGGACAAAACGTTGCCCACTTTTCTGAATTTATGCTAACACTCCCTGAAACAGTCCCAGTCGTTCGCGGAGAACGTAGCTACTGACATCGGGATTCCAGCCGCCCCGGCCGCTCAGCGAAAAAATACGGACATCGGGGGGCAATGTAGCATACCTGTCCAGTGCCTTGAGCCAGACACGCTGGTCGCGATAAGGGGCCAGCAATTGACGGGCCTGGTTGAGTGCGCGGTGTTGTCGGGGCGACCAGATTGGCCGCAGTCGGTAGGCTGCTCCCTGACCGTTGAGAAGGTCAGGGAGAAATTGTGCCGGAATCAGCGGGAGCAGCTCCGCCAGCAAATATATGCCTAGTTCAACATTGAGCATCCGATTGGCAACCATGCCCGGTAACGAATGCCGATAACGAAGGCGAGTGGCCAGCGGCTCCTGCCAACGTAGCAGATTCGTCATGCCGGGCCGAACGGTAAGCGGAGCAGAAGTCAATGCAGTGTTCATTAGTATTGTGTTTTTTATTGTTCGTATCAAATTTCACACCTTCACAACGTAATTATTTTACGTTCTTCTTTTGTTCGCAAGTTTTTTTGAAAAAAAAGTTAGAATTCTTGCGAGCGTAGTTGGGCGATAGACCGGAATAACGGTCGGCAGAGCCAGCAGTAGAAGCGAAACCGGGCGATGAGCGAATGAATAACGCCGAGGTAGACCCTTATCAGCGATCTATAGAGAGAAAATGCGATCCAGATTAGTTGCTTCATCATTTGCATTGTCCACCAGATTATTCCTACGTAGCGTCATGTTTCTATCTGAATGTCAGTACGTAGTAAAGACCAACGTAGCAGCTATTGGGGCAGGATTTTGAGGGTCGGGAAATAGTATACCCGAAACATTCCGTTGTCGTTAACGGCCCAGCCTTGCTGCAGAGCCACTGAGAAAAGACAGTTCGATATGTCTGCCTGATAAGCGCGATAGCCGTTATTGCGGAGGTACTGCTTCACAATGAGTGAGCTAGTGGCACCTTCGGCCAAAATCAACGTAGTAGCGGCCTGACAAACAATAGAGGGCGTTATTTGCTTAAGCGATGCGTTCATATCAGATTTTGATTTTAACCATGTACCGAACCGTACATTGGGCCTGGTTATAGACAATGAATTCGTTTTTGAGCAGACTGACACCCCGTTGGGCAAAAACCGAATCGTAAGTTGGGTCAATACGCTTGAGGGCGTCGCTGTCGAGTTGTTGATAGCGGGCTTCGTGCCGGTTGATTTCCATCTGTTTCCCCACGTGCACTTCATAGATGCCGAGATAGGCTTCTTTTTGCCGTCCGTTTGCCCATACCGATCCGTGTAAAGAGGTGTAATTGAGCGATTTGCTGAACTGGTCGGCGAAGTAGATTCCGTAACCAAACATTTTGCCGTTGATCACCGCATTGGCTGGACGTAGCACCAGTCCTGTCCGCAGAATCGACATCCAGTTTTCGCTCCGGCTGCCGTGCCACAGAAGCTGCGTTTTCTTGTTTTTGGCTTTGCCAACGTAACTATTGAAAGCGGGCTGGGTACCTTTATGGCGAATGCTGAAGGCGGCATCGAACTTGTCGGCATCGGTGCCCATCATTTGCTTGATCAGGTTCACTACGCGCTTATCGGTGACGGGTTCAACCGCCAGATTCATCGAGTCGAGCAGGGTAGGCGCGGGCAGATCGGCGTCGCTTTTCGACTGGTTCAGTTCAACCTGACCCCGCATTACGTCCAACGTATCCTGTTCGCTGGCGAGCTGATCCTGAAGCTTTTGTAACTCATCTGCATTTAGCGGGAGTTGCTCAACCAGGTGCTGATTTACCTTCCCCATCTTGCGGGGAATTACCTTGAAAAGATCCAGCAATTTGCCGTTATACGTAGTCAGGTCGAGCGACAGGCTCAGCGTAGCGGCCAGTTCGTCGAGAAGCTGCTGGGCCGTGTCGACCTGCTTCCGGGTAACCTGCTGAGCTGTAACGACGTAGTTCTGAAAAATAGACTGATTAGCAAACTCCATCAGCCGACTCATCAAGGCACGTACCGCCGTGTTGGGGATGCTGCTGGCATCGGTTGTAGCGGTCTTGTCAGCATACAAATGCGTCTGATCTACGTAGCCTTTGGCAACTTTCTCCCTGAATTTTTTATCCCACTGATTCAGCGAATACGTAGCCACGCTTTTGGTGCCGCCAACGCGTCCGTAATGCACCACAAACGTGTCGTTTTCCTGCTCAAGCATTTCATAATATTTGTTGTTATTCTCGGCCGTCACCATAATCAGCTTCACCATACGTAGCATTTTGGCAGGTGGAGTGGCTGGTATTGGCTGAGGAGTTGGGGCAGGAGGAGCCTGTAAATTTTTTAGAGATAGTGATGGATCAGCGTAATTTCGGACACGTTGAATAAGATTCGAAAGCATAAGAAAAAGGAGCTTGCAGGATTAGTTTGGGCAATATGAGGTACATCATCACCCAAATCGGGCAATGCAGAACGTGGTAGCGTAGTGACAAAAAGTGTCGGTTAATTCACCATCTGACGTAGCGTGATAATCCGATTACGGAAGAAGCCAACGGTTTTTTCGCAGAAACGGCTACGGTCGGCGCTGATGTCATAAGCCTGCAAGCGGTCGGGGATGGTCGTGTAGGCATCGAGCAATGCCGACCAGACGTTACGTTGCTGGATATGGCTCAGCAACAGGCGACCCCGGTTCAAAAGTTTATGTTGTTTAGGTGTCCAGGTAGGGCGATCCAGAAACGACGACGCATCGTCGGTTAATAAATTGGGAAGTGAATCAGGCGAAGCTGTTGGTAGCAACTGCGACAGTAGAAACAGTCCCATTTCAATATCGAGTAATTGCCCGGCCGATAACGTAGCGCGTTTGCTGGTACGGGTTGCCACCGACGTAGCAGACCATTGAGCTGAGGACGTTGACGCTGGAAAAAGCGAGGGCGTAAAGCCAGTTGATCGGTTTGAGTAGGTGTTCATAAGGGTGTTCATTAGTATTGTTATTAAAAATTCACAGAACAAAGTTCTACCGGGTAAAACGTAATCTTTTTACGTTCAACTTTTTTTGTGAAAATTTTTTTCAGATATTTCGCCACAGAGATGCACCAAGATGCATGGAGATACCCAAAGAAAATATAATTCTCACTGGACCTCCCTTAACCCCATGCCCTTTGCCCCAACCCCTGCGCTAGTATGCCCATAACCCGCTCCGCTTTCCAACGCTATCGCCTGATTGATGAGATTATTAGTCGATACCCACGTCAGTATTCCAAGCAGCGTTTGTTCGAGATTTGTCAGGATAAGTGCGGAATTCGATCGATTTCGTCGCTGGAAAAAGATATTCAGCGTCTGCGCGAAGACCACGATGCACCCATCGCTTACGACAAGCGACGTAACGGCTATTACTACACCGATCCGCAATTCCGGCTGCTACGTCTGATGCTCTCGCCCGACGATATGGAAGCGCTCGATTACGCGCGCGAAGTATTAACGGCTACGCAGGGCGCATCCGTAGCGGGTGAACTTGCCAACGCGCTTCAGAAAGTGCGGCAGAGTCTGGATATTATTCGGGAAGTAAAAACCGAAACGCTCACCCGTCGGGTTGTGTACGTAGAAGAGCGGATTCTGGGTGGTAATCGGCAATACGTTCCGGTTTTGATTCGGGCCATCAACCAGAACCGGCAGATTTCGTTTCGCTATACGAAGCACGATAGCACCGAAGTCGATAATAAACTGCGTACGCTTCACCCGATTCTGCTACGTGAAGTGGGCGATAGCTGGTACGTAATCGGGTACGACGAGAAAACGGGTAAAGAACGAACCTTTGGCTTCGACCGTATGCGCGATCTCGAACTCACCGACGACTCTTGTGACGTTCCGCCAACCGTAATGACTAACGTAAGCGAACTGTTTGAGCACATCTATGGAATAACCGATAGTAGCGGGCCTGTCGAAGAAATTCTGCTGTCGTTTACGCCTTTGTTTGGACGCTACGTGAAATCGAAACCAATTCACCAGACGCAGGAAGTGATTCGTGATAATGAAACCGAATGTGTTGTCCGGCTCCGACTGGCGCCCAACCGCGACCTGCTTATGCACCTACGTAGTTATGGCGAACACCTGACTGTATTGCAGCCCGATACTCTGGTACAGGAGATGAAAGAGTCGTTGGCCGCTACGTTAGGACGATACGAATAGCCGGACGTAGCAGCACTTTTTTTGTATTCGCAACCAAGAAATTTTTCGGAAATATTGCGAAACATAGAACTGCTACGTTATTTCTAGACAAAAACAACATTTCGGATAGGAAGAGTGTATTTTCGGTATTTTTAAAAGAACAGCTTGTATAATTAGATGCCCTATTTACGTTGGTTAGTCATCGAATTGTAACACAAGTCTGCATTTTGCGTCTTAAGTACCGTAGCGCAGAAAACCTTCCATTCGCTGAATAGTTAACTTAGCCGTAACATTGCCGCGCCGTATGAATACGCAAATTCGTTTAGCACTCGACCGTACACCTAATACAAATCATACCGGATTTTATGTTGCTCTGGCTAAAGGAGCCTATGAAAAGGCCGGTCTCGACGTCGAATTAATTCTCCCCGATCAGGAAAAGTACCAAATGATGCCCGCTCGGCGCGTAGCGCAAAATGATGCGCATCTGGCCATTACCCCTTCCGAAAGCGTTATCAGTTACCAGACCAACGGTATTCCGCTGATTGCTGTTGCTACGTTACTGGCACGCGATATCAGTGCTATTGTTACGTTGCGTGAAAGTGGTATCACACATCCGAAACAGCTTGATGGTAAAGTGTATGCTTCGTATGGTGCTCGTTATGAGGAAGATATTATTCGGCAACTTATTCAGAATGATGGCGGAAGAGGAAATTTTGTGGGGCACAAAATGCCCTGGGCTGGTATCTGGCGGGCTTTGCTGACTCGCGAAGTAGACGCTGCCTGGTTCTGGCTAACTTGGGAAGGCGTTAAAGCAGATATTGACGGTGTTGACCTGAATCAGTTTCTGTTCGATGAATTCGAAATTCCGTATGGTTATAACCCGGTTTTAACGGCACACCGCGATTGGGCAAATGACAATAAAGAAGCATTAGCCCGTTTTCTGGAAGCTACAGCCGCCGGATTCCGATTTGCGGTGAAAAACCCGGACGAAGCCGCTCGTATTCTGATGAAAACGGCTAACCATTCATCACTAAGTAACCGAAATTTTGTGGAACAGAGCCAGCAAATGGTATCTGGTTATTACATGGACGGCGAAGGCCACTGGGGATTCATGCACAAAGGCGTCTGGATGTCGTTTGTAAACTGGATGATTCGCAATCGAATGCTGACTACCACCGATGGAGAAATAATTCAGCAGATGGACGTTAATACGTTATTCACCAACGAGTTTCTTGAAGGTGTTCCAACTATGGTAAGGCTGTAATACGTTGGCCGATTGCTAGCCAGCGTCTGTATTAAGCCAGACAACCTTCTGTTCAGGTGTATGATCCTGACTTAGAATTGCTTTGTATAAGTCAGGCCGTCGCGCTTTACGGTACCGGTATCCACCTGCTTGCTGAAGTTTCTCTGGTGTGCAGGTCGCTAAAGCTATATCGTTGCCCAGTTGCCGACATTCACCGATAATATCGCCAAATGGGTCGAGAATCATGGAGCAGCCATTTTTAAGCTGGTCGTCGTCCATCCCAATCGGGTTCGAAAATACTACGTAGATACCGTTGTCATAAGCGCGTGCGGGTAACCATTTCATGAGCCAGGCCCGGCCTTTTAAACCATCGAATTCCAGACGTAACGATGTTGAATCATTTTCCCGATTATGCCACAATTGTGGATCGGCGAAACCTGCTCCGGGACGTGTTGATGGTGTCATCATCGTTACGTGCGGCATAAAAAGAATATCGGCACCCAGTAGAGCCGTTGCCCGTACGTTCTCAACGATGTTGTTGTCGTAGCAAATTAAAATGCCACATTTCCAGCCATATAAATCAAATACAACGTATTGATCGCCGGGTAGGAGGTGGGGATTAATGAACGGATGAAGCTTGCGGTACTTAGCAATCAGCCCGTTTTTATCGACGCAGACATACGCTTTAAACAGCCGATTCTGTTCATCCTTTTCAAACAAACCTGCCAGAATCGCAATGTCATTCTCCTTTGCTATCTGAATCAGTTGCTGAATACTTTCACCGTCAGGAATCCGTTCGGCAATGGCCAGCATTTGCGTTTCCGATAAGTTCCGGGCGAATGTATAGCCAGTGATTGAACATTCGTGAAAGGCAATAACCTGAGCTCCCTGTTTAGCGGCCTGAGCTGATAACTCACGAATTACCTGAAGATTATAGGCTTTATCGCCACTGGCATTTTCGAATTGAGCGGTTGCAATTTTAAGGTTTTGCATGAATGGAGAAGATTCTGGGAGAGAAGGACACAAAATTAGCGTACAGAATCTGGCAAACAAGCGGTTATGCTACGTTCGAAAGTTAGCCGCCGATGGTGGCCATTGATTCGCTAACGGGCGTTTCAGTAGTACGTCGGTTTTCGGCTTCGAAGCCGTTTAGCGGGCGATGCGAAAAGGCTTTCTGGAAGGCGGCTATAAGTTCCGTGTCCGAAGCACCCGAACGTAACATGGCCCGAATATCCAGCACGCCATTATCGTACAAACAGGTTTTTAAGGTTCCCTGAGCCGTCAGACGAATACGATTACACGTACCGCAGAACGTCCGGCTAAACGCGGCAATTACCCCAATGGTACCTTGATGGCCGGGAATCTGGTAATCGGAAGCGGTTGAAAACGTTGGATCGGGGAGTTTCTGTAAATCGGGAAAATGCGCCTGAATTTCATCGACGATACGTTTGTGCGTCCAGTGCAGTACTGGATAATGATTTCCTTCGCCATTGAACGGCATTTCCTCAATAAACCGCACATCAACCGGCAGCGAACGGGTTAGTTCGGCAAGCGGCAAAATATCCTGCGTATTCTGCCCGTCCATAACCACGGCGTTGATTTTCGTTTGGATACCCGCTGCCAGCAATGCATCAAGGGTTTTTAGAACAGCAGGCAGTTCATCGCGTCGGGTGATTTTATGAAAACGCTCGCGATCCAGCGTATCCAGACTCAAATTCACTGCCCGAACGCCCATTGCCGCTAAATCCGCTACGTGTGGAGCTGTGAGCACGCCATTGGTAGTTATCGACAAATCGTTCAGTCCATCAATGTCGGCCAACCGATGCAGAAAATTCATTAATCCGGCTCGTACAAACGGCTCACCACCCGTGATACGTACCTTCTGCACGCCCAGTTGTGCCAGCACCCGTACCACGCGCTCCATTTCCTCGTAGGTCAGCACCTGATGTTTGGGCAGGTACTTTATACCTTCTTCGGGCATACAGTAAAAGCACCGCAAATTGCAGCGGTCAGTTACAGCCAGTCGGAGGTACGTAATGGGGCGATTATGATTGTCGTAAATCATCAGTATCGGATTAACACAAAAATACAGATTTTGATTGCAGTAAAACGAGTATTCGTGATCTGGACTTGCAATAGTGTCGTGGCGATTTTTTAGGCGGTCTTTGAGGTTGGGTAAAAATTAACTTTCTGTTGACTGAGTGTACAGTAATGATAACGGCCGCTTCTGGCCAATTCACAATTGGCCAAGCCTGTTTGATACGTATTCCATAGCTATACAATCAGGATAGACCCACCCAGATCATCCGATTTAACTCCGGTTATTTATACCCAAAATACAATAAATAACCCCGTTTGTATGAATCGAACGTACTACTTTTTGCGCATACCGCTGTTCGTGCTGACCTTGACGATATTCATCGGCTGGGCCAGCACAGCACAAGCTCAAACACGCACGCTGACTGGCCGGGTGCTTGATGCTACTCAAAATGATGGCCTTCCGGGCGCTAATGTTCTCTTGAAGGGTACCACCAACGGTACCACTACGGATGCGGATGGTAATTTTAGACTTAGTGTACCGAACGGAGCCGCTACGTTAGTTATCTCATCGGTGGGGTACGTAGCACAGGAAACGAAAATTGGTACTAGTACTACCATCACTGTTACGTTGGAGGCTGATACCCGATCACTCGATGAAGTGGTGGTGGTGGGATATGGTCAGAAAACGACGCGAAAATTGACCGAATCTATCGGAACAGTACAGGCGCGTGACATTATTAAACTACCTGTTTCCAGTCCGGAGGCTGCTATTCAGGGACGTGTATCGGGCGTTCAGATTACCAGTGTAGACGGAACGCCGGGCGCAGGAGTGGCCATTCGGATTCGGGGCGTCAGCACCGTTGGGAACAACCAGCCGCTATTTGTGGTCGACGGTGTGCCGATTGGTGATGGAACCAGCAACCAGATTAATCCGGCCGATGTTGAAAGTGTTTCGGTGTTGAAAGATGCTTCGTCGGCTTCAATCTATGGACTTCGGGCGGCTAATGGGGTTGTCCTTATCACCACAAAACGGGGAAAACAAGGCAAGCCGCGTGTGAGCTTTGATGCCTATAGCGGGGTACAAAACTTCCCTAATCAGTTGGATATGCTGACTACTCAGCAATACGTAGCACTGGCGACCGAATCCATTAACAACGCAAATACACAAGCAGGTCTTCAGCCGGGAAGTTCGGGTTATCTGGTGCTGGCCCCTGATTTACGACCCGGAAGCCCATACCTCAACATTGACAATAGCAAAGCCTGGCGCGATGCCGCTGTTAACAAGAATGCACCGGTTAGCAATTATAACGTATCGCTCTCGGGAGGAAACGATGTATCCAATTACTTCATCTCGCTGGGTTATTTTCAACAAGAGGCAATGGTGAATAAGTACGACCTGAGCCGCTATTCGTTTCGGGTCAACAGCGACCATAAAGTGGGAAGTCGGTTAAAGATTGGGCAAGCCTTAACGCTCACCTACAACCATATGTACCGGGGTTCTAACAATACCGGCGATGGATTTCTTTATGCTACGACGACGAATATGCCGCCAATCCTTAGTATTTACGATACGGATAAACGGGTTCCGGGTAACCGATATGGCTATACCGGCAATCTGAACGTAGCGGGCTTTGTCCGGCTCAACAATATTGGAATCAACGCCGTCACTGAGAATCACGATTATTCCTATCGTTTGTTGGGTAATATCTACGGTGAACTTGACATTATAAAAGGATTGAAATTTCGGTCGGTTGCGGCTTTGGATTTCTCAAATTCCCGGCAGAGTTACTGGCGACCCGGTTATACCGCTGCCGAATTGGGACAGGAACGGAATACGAATAATTATCAGGATGGTCGTGGCGAAGGTGTTCAGCAGGTATTTACCAATACACTCACTTACAACGGTCAATTCGGTGGTCATTCCATTAATGCAATCGCGGGTATGGAATATCAGGGAATCAAGAGTACTAACCTGAGCTACAGCGGAGCTAATTTCCAAAGTACCGATCCTAATTTCTATTCGAGCATTCAGAATCAGCAGGGTAACTCCAATGGGAATGGCGGATTTGCGTATAACAATGCGACTTCATCGTTAGGGCAAAAGGCTTACGCGTCAAGATTTGGTCGGTTAAGCTATGATTTCAAGGATACGTATCTGGTCACGCTGACGGCCCGCTACGATCAGTCGTCAAATTTTGCGCCCCAGAACCGGAGTAAGCTTTTTCCGGCGGCTTCGGCAGCCTGGCGCATTTCTAATGAGCCGTTTTTTAAGAACAAACTCAATTTCGTTACCGATCTGAAAGTGCGCGGTAGCTGGGGGCAGTTGGGTAACGACAAAATTGGTCTGGACTTCCCTTATCTGGCGCGTGTTCAGCAGGGGCCGTGGTACACGCTTGGTGTAGGGCAATCGTCGTTAAACGGAACGGGCATCCCAAATCTGGTGAACAGCGATCTTCGCTGGGAGATTAACGAAAGTACCGATGTGGGTTTCGATATGACCCTTTTCGGTCGCCTGAATCTGCTGGTTACGTATTACAACCGGAATACCAAGGATTTTCTCTACAGCCTACCCGTCAATACAACCTCTGGGTTCACGAGTATTCCGGTTAATCTGGGCCTGGTCAACAACCGGGGGCTGGAGTTTGAAACCACCTACAAAAAATCCTTCAAATCGGGCCTGACGATGGATTTCTTTGGCAACATAACTACGGTTAAAAATAGACTGGTTGCCTTGGCGCCTAATGTTCAGGAGTTTGCCAGTGGTAATTATCGCACGGCGGTTGGGTTTCCAATCGGATATTTCTATGGCTACAAAGCAACGGGCATCTACCAGAACCAGGAACAGGCCAACGCGGCTATTCCCGACGTAACGGTCAATAAGCAGAAACCGGTAGCGGGCGATATGATTTTTCAGGATAATAATGGACCTGGCACCAATGGACAGCAGTTTAGTGGTACTCCTGATGGTCAGATTACAACCGATGACCGGACCTATCTCGGCAAAACTATTCCAGACTTTTTCTATGGGTTTGGCGTCAATGCCAACTGGAAAGGGTTTGACCTGGCTGTCATGTTTCAGGGCATATCGGGCAACAGTATTTACAATGCCTACCGGGCTGCCAACGAAACGATGGCCGGTTCAGGTAGCAACCAGTTAGTAAACGTCCTTGGCCGATGGACGGGCGAAGGCACCAGCAACACCATCCCTCGGGCTACTGCCCGCGATCTAAATAGCAATAGCCGGTTTTCCAGTCGGTGGATTGAACCCGGTGGCTTTCTGCGTCTGAAAAATGTGCAGGTAGGCTATACCGTGCCGAAAGAATTACTGAACCGATTGAAAGTGGCACAGACCATCCGGGTATACGTAGCGGCCAGTAATCTGTTCAGAATCACCAAATACACAGGACTCGACCCAGAGGTGACCACCTTCAGCTCGCAATTGCAGGCCGGTACCGATAATGCGAACATACCTCAACCGCGCACATTGCAAATTGGGGCCAATCTTACTTTCTAAGCACAAATTTCCTATGCAACGATCCTATATTCTAACGCTTCTGACCTCTGTGCTAATAACCGGACTGTTTTCGCAATGTGAGAAGAAGCTTAATCTGGCTCCGCTTGGGGCACTCAATGAAGAAACCTATTACCAATCGACCGACGATTTTAAGGGGGCAGCGGTTCTGGCGTATTCAACCCTGCTGAATTATACGTATGAGCAATTCGATGCGGGCGGCTGGTTTAAAGGGACGGGTATGGTTGATGATGATCAGACAAGCCGGGTTAACAGCCCCGATAACATTGAGGAATTCAACTGGCGCTCGACCGATGGAACCTGGAGTGCACTTTGGTCTAATACGTATAAGGGCATTCAACGGGCCAATATCATCATCGAAAAACTGCCAATCGCCAGGAATGTTCCCGACTCTACCAAGAAGAGGTTCGACGCGGAGGCTCGTTTTCTGCGTGGCTACTTTAACTTCTTTTTGGCTATCAACTGGGGGAATGCGCCACTCGTTACGTCCACTGCCCGCACACTGGAGCAGACACGCACGGGTAATTCGCAGCCGGGTGAGTTATGGGATGCCGCAATCGCTGATCTGAAACTGGCGAAAGCTGGATTACCAGCCAAATGGGACGATGCCAATAAGGGCCGGGCAACCAGCGGGGCGGCTTCAGCCATGCTGGGCAAACTGTTACTTTTTCGTGCCCAATGGGAAAAGAAATCCGCACTCTATACCGAAGCCGCGGCTGAGTTTCAGGGGCTGGTAGGTAAGTATTCGCTGGTGAAAAACTACCTGGACAATTTTACACCGGCAACGGAAAATAATGCGGAGTCTGTTTTTGAAATTCAAATGGGCATTGGTGGCGTGAATCCCTGGCTTCCGGCCGATTTCGTATTCTCGAACGGGGCTGCTGCTGGCACAGGAAGGCTTATTTACTACCGGGCGGCCTGTGGCCCGAACAATGTCTGTGCACCGGGAGCTGGCGGAACAGGTTATGGACAGATTGAGGTCACGGCAGGCCTTCAGAAAGAGTTTGAATCGGGTGATCCGCGCCGACAAGCTACCTTGTTTCTGGATGGCGATCCGTATGATACGGGCACCAATATTGATGGCTCTCAGAAATGGGTGTTTAATAAAAACTGGACAATCACTGGGTCAACGCCCGCCAAATACGTTCGCAAAGACGTTAACATCGACTATCGCTCGGCATTGAGTGTCAATAACCTGCGGACGATCCGCTACGCCGATGTTCTCCTGATGCTGGCTGAGTGTAAATTGTTGGGTTCGAAAGATTATGCCGGTGCTGTAGCACTGATCAATCAGGTTCGCCAACGCGCCGATGCAACGGGCAAAGTGCTTCCTAACGTAGCTGTTGGTAATGATGCCGAAGTATTTAAAGCGCTGATGCACGAGCGACGCGTGGAGCTTGCTTTGGAAGATCACCGCTACGACGATCTTGTTCGCTGGCACCGGGCAGGCTTAATTAATATCAAAACGGATATTGATTTTGGTCGTACAACCACCAATACAAACTGGGCAGAGAAGAATCTGCTGAAACCCGTTCCGCAAAGTGAGCGCGATCTGAATCCGAGTATTGTACAGAATCCGGGTTTTTAATCTGATAAAAGGTTCCAGCAATGTTGATGGTGTCAGATTCTTAAATCTAACACCATCAACATTGCTACGTTTCGATTAGGTTTAATGTGAGCGCAAGGCGTAACAGACAAAACTTTGATCTGTTGGCTTAATTGATTGATTAATTGGTCGTTTGCCGAATTTGTCCAGTCATTTGCCGAATACGTACTACCTGCATGGGAGCAAGAAAGAAGACATTTGTATCACTTTACCAAGATTAATTTAAACACTGTGATTGGTAAAGCATGGAATGCCCGTCCGATAAAGTGGCTCAGGAAAAGCTGGCATCAGTTCGGAAGAGTTCCATTAATTAAGCCAAAAATTCTTCTCTGGTTGGAGCCGTTGACACTTTTGGTGCTCTTCGGATTATTACTGGGGCTGGTCTGGTTGGTTTTGTCGTGATACAACTTCCTATTCCTAATTCTATGAAAGAAACGTTACCAATAACCAATCGGCAGCGATCACCAAAGTATTTGCAAGTTGTTGAAGCTGTGATCAGCGATATTGAAGGCGGTTCACTACGTATTGGAGATCGTTTACCATCCATCAACGATGCCTGTACGGACTGGTATCTCTCGAAAGACTCTGTCAAGCGAGCCTATGATACGCTTTCGCAACTCGGTTTGATTACGTCTGTATATCGAAAAGGATACTTTATTGCGGGTAAATCCAACCGCCGTGTACAACGGGTTTTGATCGTTACCGGCCAGTTGACGGAAAGCGTCAAGCAGCTCCACGACGCCATTGTTCGGCAGGTGGGCGAAAAAGCGCTCATCGATATTTGTACCTATAATTATCGGCAGGATTTGCTCGGGCAATTGATTGATAAGCACCTCGGCAACTATCATTATTTCCTGCTCATGCCGCATCTGGTCGAAACCAGTCCCACGTCTATTCAATGTCTTAACAACCTGCCTGGTAATCAGTTGATTCTGGTTGGTAGTCAGTGGCGTAACTTGATTTCGCATGGGCATCAGATTTATTACGGAGGCCAGAAAGAATTTTACGATGCGCTGGAAAGTCAGTTAACGGTTTTGCGGAAATACAATCAGTTGAATCTGGTGCTGCCGAATCTTGATTTCTTTGAAGCCGATTACATACAGGCGTTCCAGCAGTTTTGTACCCGTCATGATTTCAATTTTCAACTACTCGACGAACTCACCGAAGCGGATATTTGCCTGCATCAGGCCTACTTCGTAACAGACAGTACCGACCTGGTTACGCTGATGGATTACAGCCAGCAGTATTCAATCCAACTTGGTCAGGATCTGGGGGTTGTCAGTTTCTCCGAAAATGAATATACGCGATTTTTGGCCGGTGGGGTGTCGGTGATTTCGCATCCGTCGGCCGAGGTAGGCCGGTTGGTGGCACAAATAGTCGTTGGACAATCGGGCTCCTGTCAGCCGACTTACTCGCTTCCCCTTCAATTACAATTCCGGGCTTCCTGCTAGATTAAATTTATGGTTTACTTTTCGTGGTATCAGGTCCGGTGGTTACTCATCGGCCTGGTTGGATTGCTTGGGAGTTGTACGCCTGAGGAGAAACTATTTGTCCAGCGTAATTCATCCGATACCGGTATTACGTTTGCTAATCGACTGACAGAGAACGATTCTGTGAATGTGCTCTCGTTCGAATACATGTATAATGGTGCGGGCGTCGGCGTTGGCGATTTCAATAAAGATGGTTTGGCTGATGTCTATTTTGCCGGCAATCAGGTATCAAGTCGGCTATATTTGAATCGAGGTGATTTTCATTTTCAGGACGTAACGCAATCGTCAGGCACCGGCACTAATGTCTGGTGTACAGGTGTCAGTGTGGCCGACGTAAATCAGGATGGCTGGCCTGATATTTACGTAAGCGTAGCGGGTCCAACGAAGGATATTGCCAAGCGGACGAATAAGCTATTCATTAACAATGGCTTACAGCCGGGTGGTACGCCAACGTTCACGGAACGAGCCGCAGAATACGGACTTAACGACACGGGTTATAGCACACAAGCGGCTTTTTTCGATTATGACCGTGATGGCGATCTGGATTGTTATTTACTTACCAACGCCCTCGAAACAACGAATCGCAATACGCTACGTCCCAAACGGCTCGATGGTGAAGCGTCCAGTACGGATCGGCTTTACCGAAACGATGGTTTTGCGCCCGGTTCGACATCACCTCATTTTGTCAACGTATCACGAGAAATGGGTATTCTGGCTGAAGGCTATGGATTGGGTCTGTGTGTCAGCGATCTGGATGATAACGGTTGGCCCGATGTGTATTGCGCCAATGACTTTTTGTCGAACGATCTGGTGTGGCTCAACAAACCCGGAACTGGGAAACCGGCCTTTTCCGATCAGGCTGCTACGTTGCTAAAACATCAGACTCATAACGGCATGGGTGTCGATATTGCCGATATCAACAATGATGCATTGCCCGACATCGTCGTACTTGATATGTTGCCTGCTGACAATTACCGGCAAAAAATGATGCTGCCCGGTTCGAATTATAATCGCTTTCAGATGGAGCAGGAACTTGGTTATCAGCCTCAGTATATGCGTAATACGTTGCAACTGAACCGGGGGATGAGTGAAATAAATGGCAACCCGACCGTAAGTTTTAGCGAGATTGGTCAGTTAGCGGAAATCGAAAAAACGGACTGGAGCTGGGCACCACTGCTGGCTGACCTCGACAACGACGGTTGGAAAGATTTGTACATCACAAATGGCTATCGACGCGACGTTACCAACCTCGATTTTATCGTATTCAATCACGAGCAAGCGTCATTCGGAACGCCGGAAGCACAATGGAAACAAACAAAAGATGAGTTATACCGTCTGCCGGATGTAAAGATTCCGAAATATGCGTACCGGAATCAGGGCGGGAATCCGAAGGCATCGCTGACTTTTGAAGATGTTTCCGAAAGCTGGGGGCTTAACCAGATTGGTTATTCAAACGGTGCGGCCTATGCCGATTTCGATAACGACGGCGATCTGGATTTAGTTACCAATAATATTGACGACGAGGCATTTGTGCTTGAAAATCGGCTTAACCAACGTAGTGCCGAAAAAGGAAAGGAGCATCACTGGCTTCGACTGACTATTGCTCCCTCATCGGAATTACCCGTTACCATTGGCACTAAAGTATGGTTATATGCCAATGGTCAACAGCAAATGCAGGAGCTTTCACCCGTTCGCGGATTTGTGTCAACCGTCGAAAATGTAATTCATTTTGGTCTTGGAGCCGCCAGCCATTTCGATTCGCTGGTGATACGTTATCCGAATGGGCAAAAACAAATTCTTTGGCAGGGAAAGGCTGACCAGATGCTTTCCATTCCGTACAAACCGGAAGGTATATGGACAAGTCTAGCCGTAAAACCTCCGCTTTTATTTACGGAAATCGCTGCTACACAAAGTGGCCTGATGGTAACTCATCGGGAAAATTCAGTTGTCGATTTCAACCGAACACCTTTGTTACCGCATCAATATTCAAAAAATGGACCCTGTCTGACAGTTAGCGACATCAATGGCGATCATCTCGACGATTTTTTCATGGGGAACGACTACGGTAACCTGTCAAGCATCTACATACAGCAGGCTAATGGTCAGTTTGTACTTGCTACGTTACCCGGAAGTGATACTTTTGAGGATATGGGGGCGGTCTTTTTCGATGCCGATGGGGATGGTGATCAGGATCTATACGTAGTGAGTGGGGGAAGCCACGAAGAAGGATTATCGGCTGCTTATCAGGACCGTCTTTATCTTAATGATGGAGCGAGCAAACCCAATTTTCGACTTGCTACGTTGGCTTTGCCCGCTACCCGATCCAGCGGGTCGTGCGTTACGGTCTGCGATTTTGACGGCGATGGCGATCTGGACTTGTTTCGGGGAGGACGTATCATTCCCAGTCAGTACCCTAAACCGGCCGATAGCTATTTGCTACGTAATGACGGCAACGTATCGACTGGGCCACGATTTACGGACGTAACGGATCAATTGGCTCCCGGTCTACGTCACGCTGGTTTAATAACGGCCGCGCTCTGGACAGATACCGACAACGACCACCGAACCGACCTGATGCTGGTAGGCGAATGGATGACGCCAATGTTGTTTCATAATGAAGGCGGTCGGTTGATAATGCAAAACGTAGACGGACTGGATAAGGCATCGGGGTGGTGGTGTTCGTTGCTGGCGCGAGATTTTGACGGCGATGGCGACATGGATTTTGTGGCGGGTAATCTAGGTTTAAACTGTAAATTTCGAGCATCACAAACGGAGCCGGTACGTGTGTTCGCGGAAGATTTCGATAACAACGGGCGGCTTGATCCAATTCTGACCTTTTACCTGAATCATGAACATGTTCCGGTAGCACAACGCGACGTATTGATGGTTCAGATTCCGTCTATCAAAAAACGGTTCCCCACCTTTCATGACTATGCCAGCCACCAGTTCGAAGACTTGTTTACGGAGGATGAACGGAAGGCTGCTTACGTTCGGGAAGCGCAACAGATGGCCAGTTGCTATATCGAGAATAAGGGCAAAGCCGGTTTTGTTGTTCATCAGCTACCGATTGAAGCCCAAATGGCTCCGATTTACGGTATTCAAGCTCACGATTTTACGGGCGATGGCCGACTTGATTTACTAGTTGTTGGTAATTTTTATGGAGCCGAAACCATTGGCGGACAGCAGGATGCGGGGAAAGGGCTGTTACTGGCTGGCGACGGTGCCGGGCATTTTAAAACGGTCCCAACTACGGGCCTAACAATTGACAAAGATGCCAAGGCGCTCGCTCCGCTTCGGCGTAAAGATGGTTCCGTCTGGTGGCTGGTAGCGAATAATAATGGACCGTTGCAAGTGTGGCAACCTAGTCAGGTTCAATGAATTTTGGGTGCTTACTCCAGCCCCTAACTTTACTCTAATCTTATAAGGATTTGATTTTACCACCCCCTGCCCCCTCCTAAAACAGGAGGGGGTGAGCAAAAAAGGGTAGTTTCTCCTGTTTTAGGAGGGGGCAGGGGTGGTAAATAGCCGAAAACAAAACAGTTATGCGGAAGGTTGGCGAACGCATCTTATAACCTTACGCTTTCATAACGTCGCCCTTGTCTGGCTGGGATTTACTGGACTGAACGTATTCGCCTGGCGAAACGCCAAATTCTTTACGAAAGACGCGGATGAAATAATTGGGATCGTTGAAGCCAACCAGATACGCTACTTCAGCCACCTGCCGTCCGCCCGAACGCAACCACTGCCGTGCCCGTTCCAGCCGGATGCTGCGGATAAGTTCGTTTCCGCCTTTTCCAGTCAACGCCCTGAGCTTGCGATACAGTTGAGTGTTGCTCATACCCAGTTCGCGTTCAAGTCGTTGCACATCTAAATCAGGGTCGGTGATGTGCGTTTCGATGAGCGAAAGCACTTTTTTGAGAAACTGCTCTTCGGCGGATTCAATCGGAAGATCGGACGGTTGCAGGTAAATCATACGGCCATATTTCTCGCGTAACTGCTGCCGACTTTGAATCAGGTTTTTCGCTCTTGTTCGGAGTAAGTCTATGTTGAATGGCTTCGTTACGTAATCATCGGCACCAATACTCAATCCCTGTAACTTACTTTCCGTACTCGATTTTGACGTCAGTAAAATGAGCGGAACATGACTGGTTTTCTCGTTGGTTTTAATAGCCTCGCATAACTGAACTCCATCCATGTCCGGCATCAGCCAATCACTCACAATCAGGTCCGGAATTTCTTTTTCGGCCTGTTCCAACGCTTCGTTGCCGTTCGTGGCTTGTAAAACCCGGTAGCTTTGACTAAAACAATCGCTTAAATAATGACGCAAATCGTCATGATCCTCTACAAGTAACACCAGCGGTAGATCCTTTGACTTGTTTATGACTGGCGTTTCTTCGGATGTTGTCTCTAACCAGGTGGTGGGTTTATCGGGCACCGTTGCTACGTCTACCGGACGAATCGACAGCCAGTCGGCGGGGAAAGCCGTTTCATATACTGGTAGCCTGACCGTAAACACCGTACCAACGCCGGGCTGGCTTTCGACCTGAATGCTACCCCGATGTAGTTCGACCAATTCGCGTGTTAGGGCCAGACCGATGCCTGTGCCTGCTTTTTTGAGCTGATGCTGCCCATTTACCTGATAAAACCGATCAAAAATATGGGCGATGTGGTCAGCCGAAATACCAATGCCAGTATCTTCTACTTCCAGCAACAACTCGGGTAAATCACGTTCATTAACGACCCGACAGCGAATGGTAACGGTGCCTCCTTCTGCGGTGAATTTCAGGGCATTTGCCAGTAGGTTATACAGTATTTTTTCGACGATGTCGGGGTCGAAGAAGGCGGAGAACGTAGTGAGATCAGTCTCAACTGTTAGCGTTACGCCTTGCTGTACAGCAATCGGTTGAAAGGAATCTACCACCCGCCGAATGAACTCCAGTATGTCCTGCCGGTTGATGTCGGGACGTAGCAAGCCTGATTCCAGTTTCGACAGATCAAGCAACTGATTAATGAGCCGCAAAAGCCGGTTCGCATTCTGGTGCATAGTCTTAAACCAAAGCCGTCGGGGGTCGGGTGTTCGGTCAGATAAGAACTGCTCTAATGGGGTTAAGATGAGTGTTAAGGGTGTACGGAACTCGTGTGAAATGTTGGTGAAAAAGCCCGAACGTAACCGGTCCAGTTCGCGGGCTTTTTCGGTTTCAATGTGCTCGATACGTAGTTCTGTCTTATAACTCTCCCGAATCTGGATGATTCGGCGAATGAGTAGTAACAGGAAAGCCACCAATGCAGCGTATAACAAATAAGCCCAATAAGTGCGATACCAGGGAGGAAGTACGATGAGCTGAAGCGTGGTTTCGGATGCCGTTGTGAAATCATCGGAGGGGGCGGCTTTTACGCGAAATAAATACGTACCCGGATCAAGATTGGTGTACGTTGCCGATTGTTGAGGCCCAACGAAGTTCCAGGCCTTTTCAAAACCATCCAGGCGATAAGCATACCGAATGTTCCGGTGCGATTGAAACACCACAGAGGTAAAATCGAACGTCATGACGGTCTGATCGTACCGCAGCGTGATGGACTTCGTTTCAGGCAGGCTACGAGTTAATGGAGAATCAGCAGCCCCCGGAACCACAACGCGGTTGAAGAGTTTCATTCCAGTGATATAAACCGGAAATGGTTGGGAGTTCTCCTCAAAACGAACGGGATTGAAAACCGTCAAACCGTATTTCCCACCCCAGAAAAGCGTACCGTCCGGGCTTTGACTAACGGCTTTTTCCGTAAAATCATTGCCTGGTAATCCGTCGCTTTTGTGATACGTTCGCACTACGTGTCCAGCTTCATTTAGCTGACAAAGGCCGTCGTTTGTGGCCACCCATATATTGCCTCTGCGGTCCTGGCTGAGGCTCATGATTGCGTCATTTGATAAACCGTTGTCGGTTGAAATCAACTCAAAACGCTGCTTATCGGAATTGAACAGGTGCAAACCGCCCCGTGTTCCAACCCAAAGACGGTGCTTTCGATCTTCCAGCAGGCAGGTCACGTGGCTATCATCCAGTCCATCAGACAAGCTAAAACGATGCCGGAGAATCTGGCCCGTTTGTCTGCGCCATTCAATCAATCCTCGCCCCAATGTTCCAATCCAAAGGGTGCTGTCAGACCCTTCCAAAAGTGTTCTGAAGGAATTCTGGGTACGTATAAATCCTTTTGCTGGCTCGATCTGCCAGGTTTTAGTGTCTAATTGCCAGAGTGTTCCCCGATTGGTTGCAATCCAGGCTTTGTGAGAACCGGTCGGAAGAACAGTATGAACCTGCTCCGGATGTAATTGCGTTAGGTGGCGCAAAACCCGACCTGTCTCGGTGTCTACAACATCAGTGCCTTTATTCCAGATACTGACCAACAAGACCCGATCTGAGAGGCTGTTGAGGAACGTAACGTCGTTTCCTGTCAGCGAAGCAGGGTCGCCGGGCCTATGCTTAAAATGGCGATAGGTGTTTGTTTTTCGGTTTAAATACGTGAGTCCCTGCGTACTTCCTATCCAGACATTGCCTTGTTTATCAGCGGATACCGATGAGATTTGGGGTGTCATCAGGCTGTTGGGTTGCCCGATCTGGTGGGTATATTGCTCAAATAAGCCGGGATGGGCAAACAATACGTTGAGGCCACCTTCCCACGTTCCCATCCAGATATTCCCCTGTTTATCGCCCCGAACGCATAGAATGGCGTGGGTACTGAGGCTATTGCGCACGATTGGTTCTGCCCGGTAGTGTACTGGTGTACCGAAATCTGCCTGTGCCGATACCAGTATACCATCATCTGTACCCAACCAGTACGTTCCTTTAGCATCTTCGTATAAACTCCGGGCGAAATTTACCCCCTCAATCGTTCCTTCCCGATAATAAATCGATGCGAATGAATCGGGTGTGCGGTTATACCGAAACAACCCCCAGCCCTGCGTTCCTGCCAGTAGCTGTCCCCTGCTATCGCAAAGTAGCGTCACAACATTTCCAGTAGAAACGGTATTTCGGATTGGTACCTGATACGTTTGCACTTGATAATCAGATAGCCGCATTTTTACCAGCACACCGGCTTCGTAGCCGATCCATACGTTGCCCTCATGATCGGGACAAACGGTAAACGGGCGTGTTTTGGGCAAGTGATAGTTATCTGCCGATAGCTGGCTAACCTCGCGTGTTGCCGGATTAATCCGGAGAAGTCCCAACTCATTCGTTGTTGCCCAGATTTTGCCCGATCCGTCCTGTACCAGATCTGTAATAGTAGCTGTCGACATATCGACGCCGGTTGACGTTCGGACTAAATGGTCAAAATGGATGCCTGTGCTGTCCAGTTGTGATAAACCTCCGGAGCGGGTACCCACCCACAGCCGATTCTGTTTGTCTTCAAAAAGACAGGTTATTTCATTGCTTCTCAGGCTTCTGGGGTCTCGCTGAGAGCGACGGAATACCTGAAAGCTCTGGCCATCATAACGGTTAAGTCCGTCGGCAGTTGCCAGCCATAGAAACCCTTTCTGATCTTGTACTAAGTCATGAATGGTGCTGTGAGATAGCCCATCGCCAGTATTGAGTAATTGAAATTTAGCCTGTGCCAAACAGAGCGTTCCTGTGAAAATTAACAGGATTAGAAAATAAACACACCGCATGACTGAAAGGTAAAATGTATACGCTTAAAAATACAGGCTTTCTGCCAGACGTAACAGCTTATTTTACGGATCTTAATTAAATAGTATAACGCAATGATTCAATAGATAAGTCAACTAGTAACGATTTTGAAGCCGACCCCCTTAAGCCCATTCTGGAAGATAGTTGATCGAAAAAGTCGTACTATTAACCTGAATACCGCCTTGCAAATGATGAATCTGAACTTGCCAATAGGTAGCGGTCATTAGTTACGTACTACTTACACCTGATTCAGGCAACCTGGGCCACCACCTTCGATTCGTCGGAAATAGGCGTCTGGTTGTATACACCTACGTTATAACACTAAATAAAAGTGTTCGTAACCCGGTTGGCATACTATTTGTTTGATTTTTTTGTATTATTTTTGAAGAAACTTTACCTGCTGTATTTGTGAAAAAGGCGGTTTCAATAGGTCTCTTTGGCTTACTCCTCTACCACTCGCTGGCCTATGTGCTGGTGTTTGTCGGTACGTGGTGGCAGGCCGAACACGACCTTTCGGAACGGCTTTTGGTTTACCGCTCCGTCGATAGCATCGTTGAGTTTCAGATTCCGCTTAAAGACAAACCCGACGCGAATTCCATTGCCAGCACTACGTCGGATGGTTTTACGTATCGGGGGCAGTATTACTCGGTTGTGAGCATGACCATTCAGGGCGATACGCTGCATATTGCCGGCCTTCAGTCGGAGAGCCGCTCGTTTTGGCAAAGTGATCTGCTGTCGTTTCTGAATAAGCATATTACCGGCGCTACCGATTCGAAAAATAAAGCGAATCAACTCCTGAAATTCCTGTTAAAAGAATATTCGCCTAATCCGCGAACCGTTTTTTGTTTTCTCTCTCCTGACTGGCGCGAGGCTGTTCGGATTCCAGACGTACTGTTTGTGATTGCCGCCCGTGCCCTTCCTGTTCATTCGCCCCCTCCCGAAGTCTGATTGGATTGGCCAATCGTGTGCTACGTATCTGTTTCGCTAAAAGCGTCTCGTTGATGCTGCTTTGTCATGTGGTTGATAAAACTATATGAGGAAATGTATTCGATCTCTTTTAGCTCCCGAACAGTTCCGTACAGTTGATTTCAACGCGTTTATTGGGTTAAGATATCGCCTTGTGCGCTGTCGTGCTACGTTTTGGTGATGTACCGAATGCGTTGATATACCGTAACGTATTGGATTCTTCCTGGCACCTACGATTTACTACGTATCGAAATCTATTTCTGGCGACGTACCGGATTCGGAATTATTCACGCTTGTTAAGTGAATAAAGTCGTGCTCTGTCTGTATCTGAAATCATTTTGCTACGTATTGGCTCCTGTTTAGCTGGTCGCTTTTCGACCAATTATCTACCTATTCAATTTCCAATTCAGACATTCTTATGAAATCGATTTTTACCGTCGCTTTTGCGATTGCCTATACTTTATTTTCAACGACAGACGTATCGGCGCAGGGCTGTGTAGCGGTTCGACATATGAGCAGTGCGGCTCCGGGTGCTACGTCGGCCGATTTCTTCAAACAACGTAGCGGCCATTGGCAGGTATCGGCAGGATATCGTTATTTTCGCTCATTTCGGCACTATAAAGGCGACGTAGAACAGCATGAGCGGCTCGAACAGAATACGGAAGTAATCAATATTTCGCACGCGCTCGATTTGGGACTTACCTATATGGTGAACCCACGCCTGTCGTTTTCGGTAAACCTGCCAATTCAGTACAACGACCGTTCATCGCTGTATGAGCACTACGGTAATGCGGTAGCTCAGAATCCGCAACAGAAGCGGTTTCATACAGGCTCACAGGGTATTGGCGATGTGCGGATTTCAGGAAGCTATTGGCTAATCAATCCGGTTAAATTACCTAAAGCTAATCTGGCTATTGGCGCAGGAGTAAAACTCCCTACTGGCGATTACGGTGTAAAAGGTGATTTCCACAAACTGACAAAAGAAGGTAACGACTACGTAGTGAATAAGCCTGTCGATCAGTCGATTCAGCTTGGTGATGGTGGCGTGGGAGCGAGTATTGAGCTGCAAGGATATGTGCAATTGACCAGCACATTGACGGCTTATGCAAATGGTTTCTACCTGTTCAACCCACGCGAAACAAACGGCGTAGTACGTAACCCAGAAGCGACAACGATTGACCTGGTAACTGGTTCGTTTTCAGTAGCTGATCAGTTTGCTGCTCGGGTAGGACTTGCTCAGTCGATCAAAGCAATTCCGGGCTTTTCAGTTATGCTGGGCGGTCGGGTAGAGGGCGTTCCGTCTACCGATGCGTTTGGTGGCAGTTCGGGTTTCCGTCGTCCGGGCTATATCGTATCGGTTGAGCCGGGCGTATCGTATATGCGTAACAAAACCTCAATTGCCGCTACGGTACCTGTGGCACTCTATCGTAACCGGATTAAAAGTTATTCCGACAAACTCGATCCATTAGGCGTTCGTCATGGCGATGCGGCCTTTGCCGATTACCTGATTTCGGTTAACGTATCGCGCTGGTTCTAATTTTTTTGCTTCTCAATTGTCGGGATTATGGGATTTCGGACGATTGATAAACCTGCTGTAACATATCCCGACAACTCCTTTAACGGAACTGTACACCTATGAAAACAAATTTAAAAAGTCTGGCCATTGCGTTTCTAATGGCTCCGTTTGCTGCTCAGGCGCAAATGCCGCACGATGCCATTTACATGAACAAAGGTCAGGTTTGTGTGGCCGCTATGTATGGGCATAGCTCCTGGAATCAGTACTGGGAAAACACGCTCAAACGAGAAAATTTAAACATCGGTACGCATACCACACAAAGCGTAATGGTGATGCCCGCCATCGGAATCAGCAAGCGGGTAAATGTTATTTTAAGTCTTCCCTATGTCTGGACGAGCACGAGCGCTGGTAATTTGCTGGGACAGAAGGGTGTACAGGATATTTCGGCCTGGCTGAAAGTGAACGCGTTTCAGGCTGGTGATTTTTCGCTGCATGGCGTACTGGGCGGCTCAATTCCCGTTGGCAACTACGTACCGGATTTCCTGCCGATGTCGATTGGGCTTCAGTGCCGTACCGTAACAGGTCGGGTTATTGCCAATTATAAAGAGCGTAAAACAGGAATTTATCTGACAGCGCACGGAAGTTATGGCTGGCGGAGCAAGATTAAAGTTGACCGCGATTCGTATCTGGATGGTGATCGGGTTTATAATACGCATGAAGTAAGCGTTCCAAACACTTACGATGCTGGTATTCGGCTGGGTGTGCTACGTAAAGGCTGGCAGACGGAAGTCTGGGCCGAACGTAACAACTGCTTAAGTGGCGACAATATCCGCCGGAACGATATGCCTTTCCCGACCAACAACATGCAGGCTACGTCGGTAGGTTGGTACGGTAAAGTACAGCCGCGCAACATCGGCGTTAATGCCCGTATCGGATACGTAGTAGACGGGCTGAATGTGGGCCAGAGCACGAGCTATATGGTCGGGCTGCTTTATCAAATCAATTTCAAAAAATAAGCGAAACAACAAAACAAGATGAAACGCTATAAACAATTAATTCTGATAGGTGGCGTAGTGATAGCTCTTTCGAGCGCACTGGTTTCCTGTGATAAAACGATTTCTGAACCGCAACGTGTGGGCTACACACCAGCTTCGGTAGACGAAAAAGCAGGTAGCTGGAAAACCTACGTATTGACTTCCCCCACCGACGTAACACTGGCCGCTCCAGCTGCTACGTCGTCAGCCGAATATCAGGCTGATTTGACCGACCTGAAGTCAAAATCGGCTTCACTCACGCAGGCGCAACAGGAAGCGGTTGTCTATTGGGGAGCAGGTGCTACGTATCGCTGGAACGAGATTGCCCGTGAGCTGGCGGCTCGTTACAACATTCCACCAGCTTCAACCGCAGATGGCAAATACCCGGTGCCTGATGCTGCTAATCCACTCGCCGATCCGAAGTTCCCATTTGCTAATCCACCTTATACAGCTCGGGCACTGGCCTATCTGAGTGTGGCTCAGTATGATGCATTAGTTGCAGCCTGGAATGCAAAGTATAAGTATAATCGACCTGCACCATCGAAAGTTGATGCAACGGTTCGGGTGGCTCTTCCGACTTCTACCATACCAACCTATCCTTCTGAAGATGCTGTCGTGGCTGCAGCTTCCTACGTTGTATTAAAGGCCATGTTCCCCGGTGAAGTGCCATTTCTGGATGCCAAACTGGCCGAACACCAGAACAGCCGTTTATGGGCGGGTATGAACGTGAAAAGTGATCTGGCTGCCGGTGTTGATCTGGGTAATCAGGTTGCAGCAAAAGTGATGGCGCGTGGTCGTGCGGATGGTATGAGTGCTGCTAATAATCAGGCACTGACGGCTGGTATGATTGCCGATGCGTTGAAACGCGGTTTGCGTGAAGCCTGGGTTAGTCAGGAATCGCCCGCTCGTCCGCCGATGCTGCCGAATTACGGCGCGGTAATGACCTGGAATTTTGATGCCGCTACCAAAGTCAAGATACGCCCTGCTGCCCCACCTGCACTGAACAGCGCAGAGTTTACAAAAGCACTGGACGAGCTGAAGGCAATCGAGAAGAACCAGACGCGCGAACAGGCACGTATTGCCAACTATTGGGCCGATGGTCCGGGAAGTTATACACCACCGGGTCACTGGAGCCGTATCGCGGCCAACGTAGCACACGAAGCGCGGTATAGCGAAATCCGGATGGCACGTACGCTGGCACTGATCAATACGTCAATGATGGATGCGGGTATCTGCTGCTGGGAAACAAAGTGCTATTATTATTATCCACGTCCGCAGCAATTTGGCGTGAAAACGTCGGTTGGTCTGCCTAATTTCCAATCGTTTACCTCTGGCCACTCCACTTTCTCGGCGGCTGGAGCTACCGTATTAGGAAGTATTTTTCCCGACAAGGCTAACGATTTCTGGGAGCAGGCTAAAGACGCTTCCAATTCCCGCATTTATGGATTAATCCATTATCGCTTCGATTGTGAAGTAGGGTTGGAGCACGGAAAAAATATTGGCAACTACGCAGTTGCACGTGGCAAGGCCGACGGTTCTGGATTATAAATAGAAAGAACAGAGTAATAGAAATATAGTTGCCGGAGTGGCATAATAGTTGAGAATAGTTCTAAACAAGTTGTTTTCAACAGGTTCCCGGTAGCTATAGTATTGCGTTTGAATTCATCTGGAAACTCCAGAAAAATTTATATGAGTGAATTGCCTCGTTGAGAACACTCGTTCTCAACGAGGCAGAAATAGATACTAACCTACCATATAAGAAATAGTATTTATCTCATAGAGGTTAGGGGTGCCTTCCCGCTCCGCCGAATACCGAGTTGCTTATGAAATATAGTTTTTATGTCTACAGAAAGATTGGATTTACCTGCTTACTGCTTGGACGGTTCGCTTCGATAACTAGCGCACAACAACAAATAGCTGATGATTCATTGAAAGCCCGCACCCTAGATCCGGTGACTGTAAAAGGTGCCCGTTCTACGATTGTGGAGGCATTGCCTGAGGTGCATGGTACGTATCTGATGGGCGGCAAACGTAGTGAAGTGATTCGCTTGTCAGAGATCGACGCCAACGTAGCCGAGAAAACACCCCGACTGATTTTTTCACGCATTCCCGGTGTATTTGTCTACGATATGGATGGGACTGGCAATCAGGTTAATATATCGACTCGGGGACTAGATCCGCACCGTTCCTGGGAAAACAACATCCGGCAGAATGGAGTCATCACCAATTCGGATATGTATGGCTATCCGGCCAGTCACTACTCGCCACCGATGGAAAGCATCGACCGGGTCGAACTGGTGCGGGGTACCGCTTCGCTGCAATACGGGGCGCAGTTTGGCGGTATGCTCAACTACGTAACGAAAGGCGCTGATACTACCCGTAAATTTGGCTTTGAAAGCGTTAATTCGGTGGGTTCATTCGGCTTGCTTAGTACGTATAACGCTATTGGCGGACGGGTCGGTAAATTAACGTACTACGCCTATTATTATCGCCGTCATGCCGATGGATATCGGGAGAATAGTCGTTCGGAGGCCGAAGCACAGTTTGGCCGTCTGCATTTTCAGGCAACAAAACGGTTCGGTATCACGGCAGAACTCGGACGCTCTACGTATCTATATCAGGTACCGGGCCAGTTGAACGATGCCATGTTTGCCCAGAATCCGCGTCAGTCGACCCGGAGCCGTAACTATTTCAACCCCGATATTTACATTCCCTCCATCAAGTTCGACTGGCAGGTAACAGACCAGACCCGGTTACTCTGGACCAATTCGGCCGTATTGGGTAATCGGAACAGCGTGCTATTCGACCGGCTGGTAACTGTACTGGATACCATCAGCCGCGTAACGCGTGAATACGCACCCCGGCAGGTCGACATCGATAATTTCAACAGCTACAACTCTGAATTGCGGATACTACATCGGTATCGGATTGGCTCGGTTCAGGCTACAGGAGCGGCTGGCGTACAGGTGATTAGCACCGATTTGCACCGTCGGCAGTTAGGAGGTGGCACAACCGCTACCAACTTCGATTTGTCGCTGGTTACTCCGTTTCGTCGCGATATGCACTTCCGTAGCAACAACGTCGCGATATTTGCCGAAAGCCAGTTTTCGCTGACCAGTAAACTCACCATATCGCCGGGTATTCGGATCGAGAACGGAAAAACGGAATTCCGGGGCGCAATTGATTACTACGACGCCATCAATCTGCCGACTGATATTAACCACAAATTTGCTTTGCTGGGCATCAACGCACAATACAAAGTCAACGACTTTGTGAAGTTTTATGGCGGCTGGTCACAGTCATATCGTCCGGTAATTTTCAAGGATATTATTCCGACCACGGTTTACGAACGTATCGACAAAAATCTGAAAGATGCGTCGGGATATAATGCTGAATTTGGCGTCGATGCGCATTGGCAGAACCTGCATATTAACGTAACGGCTTTTGATCTGTTGTATCGTAATCGTCTGGGAACGTTGCTGTTGAGCAATACAGATGGTTCAACGTATATTTTCCGCACAAACATTGGCGACAGCCGCAGCACAGGGGTTGAAGCCTTGATTGAGACGCAGTTACTACGTACTGAGAAACTACTCATCAGCGGCTTTACTTCGACGGCTTACAACAACGCCCGGTACATTAACGGACGAGTTTCGGCAGGAACCGAAAACCGAACCGTTACGGGTAATCAGGTAGAGTCGGCTCCCCGCTGGACATCACGTAACGGTCTGACGGCGCGTTATGGACAGGCTAGCCTGACCTTGCAATACAGCTACGTCAGCGAAACCTTCTCCGACGCGCTGAATACACCTACGCCTTCGGCCAACGGAGCGGTTGGCCCGGTGCCTTCTTATAGCCTCTGGGATTTGAATGGAAGCTGGCGGGTTCGTAAAGGACTACATATACGCGGAAGCATCAGCAACCTGTTCAACAAACAATATTTTACCAAACGGCCCACATTCTATCCGGGCCCCGGTATCTGGCCATCAGACGGACGTAGCGCTGTGCTGACGGTAGGTTTTACGATATAAAAGAAAGCAGAATTAACGAGATTTAGTGCTCATTTTCAGATAGTCTGCTTAATTTTAAACGATTTATTCAATCATAGGTTAGTTGCAGTACCCGGTTGCTTTGCGGCCGGGTACTCTTGTTTTTATAGATATGAGTTTGAGCTATTCAATTATCTGAAAACCATAAAACACATTCACCTCTCCATGAAAACATGGCGGAAATGAATGTGTTTTTATGCTGGTTTGCTGATTATTACAGGAGGAGAGAACTCCGTCTTTATGGCGTCTAAACGGTTTACTGACGTAGTGCCGAAAGAAACCCTTCCCGAACAAATCCGAGGTCAGAGCTAATGGCTAGGCAAGAGTAGCCGCTTTGTTTTAGTTCGGGTAAATCGGCTGGATTACGTACCAAAATTCCGGCCTGTTTTTGATGTGTTTTGGCCGCAACACTTACCTTTTTTATGGCTTCCTGATAAGAAATAGTTGGCTGGATAGTTTGTGTTGATAAATCTAGTTTTAGGTCAGCTGGACCTACGAAAAGCATATCGACACTATTGATAGCGGCAATAGATTCGGCATTCACAACGCCTTGATAATCCTCAATCTGAGCTATAAAAAGAGGGGTTGTTTCTTGATTTTTCTGCGTCGAAAGTCCGTAAGAAAAGGCACGTACTGAACTTGAATAACCTCGGCTGCCGAGTGGAGGGTAAGTCATGGCCTGTATACATTGCTGTGCCTGCTCAACAGTAGAAACGTGTGGCAGCATAATTCCCGAGGCACCCCAATCCAGTACGCGGGCAATAAGAGCACTGTCGAACCTTCCTATACGTACGATAAGTTTGATATTGTCGCGTTTGGCAGCCTGTAAATTAGCCAGCAGGCTCGTTTCTGTGAAATTGCCATGTTCCAAATCGAACAGGAGCCAGTCGAAACCACATTCGGATGCTAATTCCGCAATAATTGGCGAGCCAATCGAAAGCCAGGTGCCGGTGCCAAGTTGCCTTGTGGCTGAATTGGTGCTCATAAATCGCTGATTTGCTTTTTGTTTTGTAAGCCCAGACAGGCGGTTTTGATACGTTGGTATGTAAAGGTTTTCAACGTAGCACCGGTAGCGCCAGAGTCGATCAGGAAGAAGTCCGATTGTCGATCAAAGTAGTTTGCACCGACACGTATCACGGCTTTAACAATCATATTTCGAAGCAGATGCAGCCAAAACCGAATCTGAAAATGCTCGGGTAAGTCTCGAACTTTTTTATAACCCTCAATGGCGCTGGAAACGACTGCACCAGAATGAAAACAGGCAAGCAACGAGAGGTCGTCGGTGGCATCGCCGGAGATGGTGTCGTCCCAGTCGATAAAAGCTTTGACTTCTTCAGATTCTCCCAGTATGTTCCAAAGCGCCAGATCTTTATGAACCAGACAACCTTCGGCCTCATCCAGATAGGGAAGATATGTAGCAACTAGCTGTTGAATATCATCTGATTCGGAGGGAGTCAGGAAGTTTTTCAGGACCAGAAAATCTAAATGCCGATTCCAATTCAATAGAAAATAATCCCGATACGTAGCGTGTAAACCCATCAACTGATCTGTGCTACGTAGCGCAGTTGGATCGAACGGGCCAAATCTCTCGAACCGAATTTGTTGCCATTGGGCCACGTATTGACCAATTTTCTCGGAAACTGCCGGGAAGTTTAATGTCTCGCTCTTGTTAAGTTTATTCAGATCAGGGTAGGGGAGATATTCGAGTATTTGATATGCAAACGGAACCGTCGAACGGGTGGCGTCGGCCGCAAAAACGTGGGGAGCCGGAACGCCCAGATTTTTGATTTCGGTTAGTACCCGCGCTTCGATTTCCATAAAATCATCACCTTCGGGCCCATCTTCCAGACGGATAAATCGCTGAATATCTTTGTGTTCGACTACGAACGTTACGTGGTTGCCCTGCCCGTTTCCTGAACGTAGCACGAAGTCGGTACTGCCGAAATGGTTGATGAGAATAGGACGTAGCAGTGTTTCCAGTGCTGATTCTCCTAAGGCATTGTCGCGGTCAGTAAGGGCAAAAAATGCCGATGGACGATCACATTTCCAGTAATAAATACTTTGTCGATTGATCATGATAGCTGGTTTGGCGTTTTTTTGTGCCACCACGATGCGAGCAGCGATCCTGTTACATTCATTAGTGGGCCGAAGATGGCCGGTGCTAAGCCTACAGTAGCAATCTTGCCCATCTCTTTTGCAATTCCCGAAGCTAGTCCGCCATTTTGCATACCCACTTCAATGGCAATGGTTCGGCAGTCGCGTTCACTCATGCGAAAAAGACGCGCTGACCAGTAGCCGAGCAGATAGCCCGTGAGGTTGTGGATTAATACCAGAACAAGCAAGATTGGCCCAATCGAGAGCAATCGGTCGCGTCCGGCGGCTGTGATGATGACAATTGTTCCGGCAATACCAAACATCGATACGTAGGGCATGGCCGAGTCGAGCCAACCGATTTTCCCGCTGAACAATTTGTTGAATAAAAGTCCGGCGGCAATCGGCAGGATGACCATTTTGCCAATATCCCACATCATATGCAAAGCATTTATCTCAATAAAAGCCCCGGCCAGCGCCTGCATCAATAGGGGCGTAATGAATGGAGCCAGCATGGTTGAAATAGCCGTAATGGTAATCGACAACGCCAGATTCGCCTTGGCCAGATACGATATTACGTTCGATGCCATACCATTAGGCGAACAGCCAATCAGGATAATGCCAGCCGCAATTTCTGGCTCCAGTCCGCTCAGGTTAGCGAGTGTAAAACCCAGCAACGGCATGATAATGAAGTGGCTCACTACGCCAATCAACACGCCTTTGGGCATCCGAACCACGCCGACAAAATCATCGACACTCATCGACGTTCCCATGCCGAACATGATCAGTTGAATCAGTGGAGTGATGAGTGCCGCCAACGCAAATCCGTTCCAGGTCTGGAAATACTGTGGATAGAAAAGGGCCGCCGTTACAGCCGCAAACACCATAATCGTGTACGTAAACCCTTTTAAAGGCTCGTGTTGACGAAACGTGAACGCCAGCGCGAGAAAAAAAGCAATGATGGCAAGACCCGCCAGCGACCAATATCCGACCATAGTGAGGCCTACCGACAGCATAAAGAGTAGTGAGGAGAGAACGATAAAAATTTGGCGTAACTGCATAAAGATCAGGTTGCAAGGTCCCATTCGTTACGGGGCTTTACTGATTACACGATATGGCTCTGATGCCGGTGAAATGTACTTTCCAGCCTTCACATCTGCTTCTGTAAATGACGTAAGTAATATTTCTTTTTCTCCTGTACGGGAGCGGTCATACGAAAGATAGATGACACCCTTATTGTCCTGAATAGCATCAGGATAAGACAGCGCAGTTCGTTCATCAATGACAAGCGTATAGGGCCACGTATGCCCGTCGTCTTCCGACAATTTAGCGACAATATTTTTGCGTGTCTTTCGCTCTTTATCCTCATTAAATACAAGCAACAGGTTGCCTGAGGTAAGCCTGCGAATGAACAAGCGGGAGTCAGGGGACGTAAATTCAGGCTTATCTTTCAATTCTGTCCAGTTCTTGCCCTTGTCATCAGAAAAGCTTTCTTTCATTCTACGTTGTAACATCCAAAGCCTTCCCGTATTAAGCTCTACAACCATGTGCTCAAAAAAGTAGGACGATTCATTTAAAGGGCCACCTTGTAAGGTCCAGGTTTCACCTCTATCTCGTGATACGTATACCGTACTCTGGTTGTTTATCCAGTTGTATGAGGGTAATAGCCATTCTCCGCTAGCTAAAACAGTTACCTTATTTCGTGTAAGCCCATCGGCTAAACGTCGCGGTTTGGTCCAGGTAGGGATAGCCGATTCAGGATTATCCAGACGAATGGCCCAGGTTCCCCAAATGCCATCAAAACCATGATTGCCCGTATTTTGGACCCAAAATATCCAAAGACGACCTTGCGGATCTTTCCAGATTTGCGTGTCCATCACTCTGACAGTAGTGTCTGGATGGGCTATAATCAGCGCTGGGTCTATCCATGTCTTACCATCGTCGTCGCTAAGGGCGACAACTGCATAATTACCTTTGTCGGGCTCCGTTTTTCCTCCTGAAAACCAGCCTGTCCACAACCGATTTCCTGTCTTTTCAATGGTCGGACAACCCTGCCATTTTCGGGTTTTCAGAGAATATTCCGTTTGAGGTTTCCAGATAACGTTAGCCGCTTGAGCTATAGATGGGAGAGGTTCGGCAGAGAAGAAAGGTATGGCCCAGCCATCAAAGCAAAGCTGTTCAAATTTTCCAGAGATTTTTCCTTTTAAAATGGTGATACGTTCGCTCTGTCCATCGAACAATTTAAAGGTTGGATGGCTTACTTTGGCGAATCCTTTGCTCGTTAGTAACTCCTCCTGTGAATTGGGTTGCCCTTTTTCCGGGGTGACAAAATAAAACGTACCACTTGTCACAGGTTTGACACAACTTGATCCTTGGTGAGAAGTTGTTATAAAGGAGGTCCCTTTCAGTAGCTGTGGCAATGTTTTGAGGGTATAAGCTTGATCTGAGAATAACCTGGCTTTACCTTCAGCTCTAGTAATGATACCATTATTCACGGGCCATACGTGAGCCAGTTGGCCTTCGGAGGCCGATTGCTGCGCCGTTGCTATGCTAGCACAACAGTACGCAAGTAGCATCTGAAGGCCAATCAATAAATACGTATGTTTCATCATACAAATGGATGGTTTACCAATAAATGTCTAGCTAGTAGCCAGGATTTTGTGACAGTTTTACCGTGAAATTTGCATCAATAGCCGTTTGGGGAATGGGCCAGAATTGATGGTAATCCTGAATGGTTGTTCTGGTATCCTGGCGCATATTGTATTTCCTGACACGTTCCACCAGTTTTCCCATCCTGACCAGTGTTCGATGACGGGGCTCTTCAGTGGTGAGCTCTCGGGCGCGTTCGTCGAGAAGGTAATCAATGGTGACATCTGCCGGAGCTACAGGTTTAGCTTTTGCCCGTTCCCTGACGATATTGATACTCTCTGCTGCCTGTACTTTGTCGCCCTTACGTAAATACGCTTCTGCTCTCAAAAGATACGTTTCTGATAACCGATACACGATAAAGTCGTTGGTCGTATAGCCCATATTTACCGCCGAGGTGGCTCCTTTCCAGCTAATATTGCCTTCTACCTTTCTTATTCTTGGAAACAACATCCGGAACGTATCAATTTTAGCTTTGTGTTGTTCTTCGATTACTTTGCCAAACCAGGGAGATGCTGGGTTATTGTAGTAATGAGTTCTTCTGATATTGTGCTCAGAATTTCGGATGTCATTACGCCAATTATCCTTCCAGATATCGTAGAAGAAATAATTTGTCGGTCTGATGCCTGCTACCCCTCGTCCCAGACTGTCGACAAGCACCTGATTGAAACCAGCGGGGTCTTTAACATTGATATAAAATGGACCCCAATACCGCAACGATGGATTACCCGCTTGATTAGCCCCGCCCTGCCCGCCAAGGGTCTGGTTTTCAAACTGCCAGACATAAATAGTCTCGCTATTTCCTGCACTTCGGTTTTGATTGCCTGGGCGGAATATATCCGAATAATAATCTCCTGGCTTATCCTTCTCCGACCCGAATCTATCTCTGATAAGTTTATACAAACCCGAATTGATCACGGCTGATGTACTTGCAATTGCCTTGTCATATTCTCCCAGGCTTATATACACTTCCGCTAGCAAATGATCGGCGGCTGCTTTCACAATTCGCCCTTCTCTTGCTTTGTCAACAGTTGCTGGTAGCCATTTGGAGGCAAATTCCAGATCAAGCCTTGCCGATTGGTATACGTCGCTGCGTGGCGAAACCTTAAAATCGGTTTTGGGGCCTGAATAAATTGTGTCTGCAATAGGAACTGCTCCGTATAGGTTAGCCAGAAAGTTATGAGTATAGGCTCGAAAGAAGCGAGCTTCGGCTATTATCGCATTTTTTTCGGCTTCGCTTGCCCATATGGATTTGAGCTCTGGTTTGTTGGCATAGGCGATAATCGTGTTCGCTTTCATCAGCATGTCGATGTAGGCCCAATTCCAATAGTCCGACACTACGGCTCTGGCTGGGGTGAGGTAAGTTGTCCAGTTACCATAGTTGATGAGGGCTAATTCTCCATTACAGGCAACATCGGTACCCTGCTGTAAATTGATATATCCGGAGAAATAATCCCATTTGTTGAGTTCTGATCGGGCCGCGTCGTGTAAGGCAACAATGTAATTTTCGAAACCAGACTTCGACGTCAATACGTTATCGGAACTCAAAAAATCTAAAGGTTTTTCCTCCAGAAACTTGTCTTTGCAGGAGAACGAGAGTATAAAAACGGCGAGTCCAACCAATAATGTACGGATAGAAGCGAATCTCTCGCGTCTGTTTCTTGTCAGTGTATTCATTTTATAGTGAATTTTTAAAAGCCGAAATTGAGTCCAACCGTAACCATTCGTGACAGCGGTATGCCACTCTGATCACTACCACTCTCAGGATCTGCTCCTGGCCATTTAGTAAACGTCAACAAGTTCTTGCCACTGACTATCATCCGGCAATCGGCAAGCTTTATTCTTGCCGCTATCTGCTTGGGTAGACTATAGGCTAACGATACGTCCTGAAGGCGGACAAAATCACGACTGACGTAATAGCTGTGGCCTAACGGGTTACTATAAATGAGAGAAGGCATTACGTTCGACTTATTCTCTGGTGTCCACCAGCCATAGTCGATTCGGTTAAAATTCCGATCATTTTGAAGTGAATTTCCGGCAAGGTCTATACTCTCGATCCAGCCCTGCATAGCGTTTACGAAAAAGGAGAACGAGAAGTTACCATATTGAAATGTATTGGCGATGCCCCAGCGAAACGCCGGTTGACCAGTTTGACCAATAATGGCCCGATCATCTGAAGGCGTGATTTTTCCATCGCCATTCAAATCCTTCATTCTGGCATCACCTGCTTTATAGCCGGACGGTAAATTGTCGCCAACCTGATAAACGCCGTCAAATAGATAGTCGTAGGCTACACTCATTGGTTGCCCTATAAACCATTTGTTGCCAATGTCATCATCTTCGCGTCCGTCTCCATTTGTATCGGATCCATAGAGCTTGACAATTTTATTCTTGTTTGTAGAAAAGGTCAGGTTAGTGCTCCATTCAAACTTACCCTTCTTAAGGTTTACCGTATTTACTGTCAGCTCGAATCCCCGGTTACTGGTGCCGCCCAAATTTGTCCAAACCGAAGTATAGCCAGTCATTGTTGGTAAAGACCTCTGCACAAGCAGATCGTTGGTATTCATAGCATACAATTCGGCCGTTCCGTTTATTCGGCCTTTCAGCAGTTCGAAATCCAGGGCTGCGTTAGCTGTATAGGTGGTTTCCCACTTAAGATTAGTGTTCGCCATTCGATTTGGGAAAATACCTAGGGAGGGAGAACCGCCGTCACCAAATACGTACCGGGTTACACCAGAAGCGCTGAGCGACTGATAAGGATTAATCGCCTGATTCCCGACAGCGCCGTACGAAACACGAAACTTGAGCATGTCGATGACGCTGGACTTCTTAAAAAATGGCTCATTTGAAACAATCCAGGATAAAGCTGCAGAAGGGAATAAGGCATATTTGTTATTTGCCGCAAAAACAGAACTGCCATCACGACGCATCGTGAATGTCGCAAGATATTTTTGCTTTAGCCGATAGTTTAGCCGGAGCATCGACGAAACACCGTCAGTCTGGTTAGCGGTCGATGTCGTAGTGTATAGGCCGCCGAGGGCGAAATTATTCCAGCCCAGTATTTCCGAGGCAAACTGACTAGCATTGGCAGTTGTGGTTTCCTGCCCCGTATGGTTACGGCCATAAAGCAGCGTTATGTCAAACTGATTATCGTTGTTGATCTGGCCTTTGTAGGTAAGAATATTTTCCAGTACCCAGTCATAATCCTGACGATTGAACTTGCTGGCATTCGTAGTATTCAGGGCAATATGCTTATCCTGCCTAAAAAAATTGTAATTATGATCCCATCGGTAATTCGGCGAAAAATTGACACGATAGGTCAACCCCTGAAGGAAAGGCGCATCTACTATAGCGTAGAAATTGGTGAATAGATTGTTGACGATCGTTTCATTGCTATTCATCAAGGCCGAATAAAGTGGATTGCCCTGACTAACCTGATCTTCTGGCAACATATACTGACGGGGCTCACCGTCGTCATAATAAAGAGTGGAAAAGGGGTGTATATTACTTGATTGAGCCGGAAGACTACCCGACTGGTCTCTTGTGATAAAGGTAGACGTAACACCAACCGTCAGCCATTTAGCCACTTCATTTTCGATGTTGGTGCGCAAGGTCAACCGTTTCATCTGATCATTCAGATAAATACCCTGTTCATTTACCCAGGCCGCCGATACGTAGTAATTCGTTCGGCTAGATCTGCCAGAAAGAGATAGATCATACGAACTGATTTTCCCCTGCTGGGAAACCATATCCCAGTGATCATTAACCCGACCAGCGTTCATATTCGCTATCTCAGAAGCGTACAGGAAGTCGCTTAATTTATCAGCCGCGAGCCCTGCCTGTCTATTGTAGTCACGCATACGTTCGATGTAGCGTTCGGGCGTCAATAGTTTTACCTTCAGAGCACGCTCGGCTAATCCCGAAAAACCATTGAAACGTATCGTAGGCTTCTCTGTTGTCCCTTTTTTCGACGTAATGAGAATGACGCCATTAGCCGCACGTGAACCGTAAATGGCTGCTGCACTGGCATCTTTCAACACCTCCATCGACTCAATATCATTAGGATTGATATTCTGAAGGCCCGCATTAAAAATGATACCATCCAGTACAATCAACGGATTATTGCCGCCACTCAGCGAACGCGGACCACGTACCAGAATCGAACCATTCTGCCCCGGTCGACCATTGTCGGTAAACTGCACACCCGCCACTCGACCACGTAATGATTGAGTAATGTTGGTATTGGGTAGATTCTCGGTCTGTTTCATGTCGATTTTCGTGACCGAGCCCGTTACGTTCCGGCGCGATTGGGTTCCGTAACCAACCACCACCATTTCGTCCAGCGTTTTCTGATCGACCTGTAGCGCAATATCTAACGTAGCGTTTCGGCCCACATCGACGGTTTTGGAGAGATAGCCGACGAAACTGACAACCAACTGAGCATTTTGCTCGGGAACGGTGAGTTCATACTGTCCATCGCCGTTGGTGACCGTGCCCCGTTGCGTGCCTTTGATGAGGACGTTGACACCTGGTAAAGGTGTATTGTTTTCGGCATCCCGAACTGTTCCGCGAATGATGCGGTCGGGGGGGGGAGTGCTGGCGATTGTGATAAAAAAAGAGGTAAATAAGAGCAGCAGAAATACTCCTAATCGGCCAGTATATTGACCCAATGTTCTTGATTGTAAAGGGCTTAGCATATATTTTCGGCTTTTAAAGAATGAACCGTAATCATGCTACAAAGCTCCGGCAAACAGGGGTAAACGGCGTTCAAACAATTATCTAGTATGTCCTTAAAATTATCATATCACTTTTAGGTGAAATAGTATGAAACTATTGGTAAGGCTTTGTAGGAAGTCGATTTAGGGCTATTTGAAAGAAAAGTTGCCGGAATGCGCTGGTTGCGGGTAAAATTGGCCTAATTATGCGCTTTTCAGATACGTTATAATTATTGTAAAATTGCTGTGCCTACTACTTTAATCACCCCTGAAAAGATGAAGCCTCAATTTTATCTGGTACCCCGAGATGTGTTAAGCTCACATGTAGTGCGCCATCACACGCTGCCCAATTTTGGCACTGTCTGGCACTACCATCCTGAACTGGAACTTCATTTTATTGTACGTGGTGAAGGCGTTCGCTTCGTGGGCGACAATGTTAGCAATTTCAACGCGGGCGAGTTATTGCTGCTGGGCGAAAATCTGCCGCATATGTGGCGATGCAACGAGCAATATTTCCGGCAGGACCCTACGATTACCGCAGAGGCCGTAGTTGTTCAGTTTTTGCCTGATTTTATGGGGCAGGATTTTCTGCAAAAGCCAGAAGCTGATGCCATTCTGAGTTTATACGACAGAGCCAAGGCGGGTTTGGTTATCACCGGAAAGACAAGAAAAGAGCTGGTTCCGCTCATGCTCGAATCAGCAAAAACGTCGGGTCTTCGTCGATTAGTTCTTATTCTTTCCATGGTCGAAATTCTGGCGACTAGCGAAGAAATGCATCCAATTTCGACCAAAGACGGATTGTATCAGCCCAACAAAGAAGAAACGGACCGGCTGAATAAGGTCTATAACTATGCACTGATAAATTACAAGCGAGAGCTGACGCTGGAAGAAATGGCGTCGGTCGCGAATCTGAGCGTTACGTCGTTTTGTCGGTATTTTAAGATGGCGACGAAGAAGACATTCCACGATTTTCTAATCGAAATTCGAATCAGTCACGCCCAGCGGTTGCTCGTTGAAGAAAGTGACATAACCACCGAAGCGGTCTGTTTTGAATGCGGGTTCAATAATCGATCAAATTTCTTCAGTCATTTTAAACGAATAACCGGCCTGACTCCGCTCGAATATAAGCGCAAATGCCACTATGTGCAGTTTCCGTCGTTTTATCAGTAGTGATACGTACTAACTACGTCAGCGGCTGCCAGAGTGATTTATATTCGTTTATCTACAATGACATTAGATAGCCACCACATCTTGATAATGATTTGGCAGCCAGAGCGTATTAAAAATGGAACGTACTGAATTATAAACGAACTTTAGGATAAGTTCTTTTTGACAGGATTAACATGATTGTCAGGATTTATTAAGTTAGCTACTGGCAAAAATCACGAAAATCGTGTTAATCCCGTCAAAAAGAACGCTTAGCGAACCCGCAATTCGCAAAACCGAAGCACCGATTTTTTACGATAATTCGACTGAAGCCATACGAGTTAGCACTGTTATCGGTATTGACCACGTTGGCCTTTCTGAATATTGACCTTACTGTTGCCATTTTATGGCAAATGCACAAACTGGAATCGATCAACGAAATTCCTAAAACACTTGCTCACTCATTCTGACCTGCTAAAATGTAGCCTTACGCTATTTCGCACCCGTATCTGCTCAATGAAGTAGATTCTAAAACTTCCAGACCTTATGCAGGAAATCATTGATATAGGTCAATGTTGGTGTAAACCACGGATTGAAGAACATGAACGTGTGAGGTGCATCATTAAACGTATGCACTTCGGAATACGTACCAAACGGTTTTAGCTTAGCCATTAAATCATCGCGCCCAGCGTGCATACGACCAACTGAACTGTTGATGAACAGAATCGGCGGAGTATGTTTGTCGATGTGATTGAGCGCCGACGCTTCCTGCCATAATTCGGGCTTTTCGGCTTTGGTGTATCCGAACCAATACGTACCCGCCGAAATGGATTTCGAATCGTTGCCTTCCGCCGATTCGGGATGAATAAACGCCAGTACACCGTCAATGTCGACAATAGCCTGCACCTCGCTCGAATACTTTGCGTTTCCGCCCTGACCTTCAAACTGCGGATTTTTGTTCGTACTGCCGATCAAAGCGGCCAACTGACCACCCGCCGAAAACCCAAGCACAGCAATCCGTTTCGGATCGATTCCATACGTATCGGCATTGGCCCGCATCCATCGAATAGCCGCTTTCAGATCGTGTACAGCCGCTGGATATAACGCTTCCGTCGATAGGCGATACTCAACTGGAACTGCTACAAATCCTTGGGCGGCCAACTGACCAGCCAACGTATTGTTATGCGAACGATCTCCAGAACGCCAGCCTCCACCGTGAATCATCAGAATGGCTGGTGACCGTTTGCCTGACGTAGTGGCCGGTGAATACACGTCGAGCGAAAGCTTTCGATTGGCGGTTGGCGTGCTATAGGCAATATGTCGAGCGACCCGAACACCAGCCGGTAAAGTCGAATCGGCTATTGTGATTTCAGGGTGGTATTTTTTCTCCTGTTCATACGACCGACGTACCGTAAATGACGTATCACGCCCACCCGTTGGGCCCAGTTGAGCGAAAACAGTGGACGCCAGCAGGCACATTACGCTTGTTAAGCGTAGCGTTCGCTGTCCGTAAATTTTTATAAAATAAATGGTCATAATCAGTAGTTTATAAAGTAATCGCAAAGATCACAGGGAGGGGTTTCTTCGCGTGCTCTGCGTTTAACGTACCGTAATCAGCAAAACAATTTTCTATTACGTATATAGCTGATACGTTATTTAATTTCTGGAATAAGCTTCATTTCCAGCAGCCATTTTTCGCAGAGCGAAGTCCATTCCTGTGTTGAGCCCGGATTATTACGTAGTGCGATGGCATGGCCGCCCTGTGGAAAAATATGTAGACTGGACGGAATTTTCTTATCGACCAATGCCTCATAGAAAAGCAAACTGTTCCGTTGATCTACGGCTGTATCGTTGAAGGCATGTACCAGAAAACTTGGTGACGTAGTGGCTGTTACGGCATTTTCGAGTGAGTAGGTGTTGAGTAAGTCAGCGGAAGGGTTTGGTCCGAGTAAATTTTTACGGCTACCGGCATGTGCGTACTTGCCCATCGTAATCACAGGCGAAACCAGAATCGCAAAATCGGGTCGGGTTGGCTGCTTGCTGATTGAGTCGCCGATGGCTGCTACGTTGGTGGTTGAGGTGGCCAGTAAAGCCGCCAGATGTCCGCCCGCCGAGGAGCCTTGAATACCAACTTTATCTGATTTGATGCCCCATTTTGCGGCATTGGCGCGGATAAGTTGAATAGCCCGTTGTGCATCCTGAAGCGGCCCCATCTCGCGTTGTTTTAGGTCGGGAGAGTTAGGTAAACGATAATTCAGCACAAAGGCACTGATGCCCATCGTATTGAACCATTTTGCCAGTTGCCAGCCGCTGATTACATATGCCAATCGTTCATAACCGCCACCCGGACAGATAATTACAGCCGCGCCTTTGTTTTCCTGCACCGATGGCAAAAACGTGTACATACCCGGCGTACCAACCCGATAAACGCGCTCATTGGCGATACTGTCTGTCAGGTTCATACCCTTGGAATTAGGCATTTTACCAACGGGCCACAGCGGCATAAAACCCTGAGCGATTGCCCAAATGGGGGAGCAAAAAAATAGAATGAACAGCAAGTCAAATTTGCGCATAAAATTCAGGAGGGAGAAGGTTGGCGAAACGCCAGAGCAGAGAAAAGCGAGCCAAGATTAAAGAAGCGAATTAGATTAAGCAACGAAAATTTTGTGACTTTTTACGCAATCGTTGCCGGGAACGTTATCAGAACGTATTTGCTCCCGTATCAATACGGCAGATTGAACTAAATAGCGCTTTTGTAGATTCGAAATCGGTCTTAGGTTGTCTGTTTAGTCATTATCCGTATAAAATTATGTACTTTAGCAAGTGATTTTTGGCGTACTGACGCACTCATGGATTACAAAATACTTCCGGATTCGGCCTTACTGATCTATCTGAAAAAGAGCGATGAAGCTGCTTTTCAGGAAATCTATTCCCGGCACTGGAAGAAGCTCTATACCATAGCCCGGAACAAACTACCGTTGACCGACAGCCCCGAAGATATGGTGCAGGATTTGTTTGTGAAACTCTGGGAGCAACGCGAAACTCTGCTGGTCGAAAATCTGGGTGCGTACTTGCAGACATCCATCAAATACGCTGTCATTAACCTGTTTAAGGCGCGCCTAACTCGTGAACGCTACGTTGAACACGCCCAAAGTTTCGCTTCGGCGGAGCATTACACGGAGGAGCAAATAGCTCTAAATGATCTGATGGCTTCGGTGGAGCAGCAACTCAACGATCTGCCCGAAAAAACTCGCCAGATTTTCCGCCTGAATCGACTGGAGTACAAAACGGCGAAAGAGATTTCGGCCCAACTGAACATTCCCGAACGTACTGTTGAGTATCATATCAGTCTGGCTATCAAAATGCTACGTCCTATGTTGCAGGATTATTTTCTGCTGGCGGTGATTTTTTGGGAGTGGAGTAACTAATGTATAATGTAGCAACTTTCTGTTGTGTTACTTCAGCTTTTTGCGCAACCAGATTCTTACTGGTTTATCGTACCACATTAAACTTACATAAGCCAGCACGATAGCCCCTGAAAAGGTGAGCAATGCGTATGGCAAAGCTTGTCCTAACGTAATGCCCTTGTGATTGCTGATCCAGGCTACGTAAAAATAGACAAGTACGTAGTGGGTCATGTATAAGGGATAGGAAAGATCGCCGAGAAACTGACAAATTCTTTCTTCCGTTTTACTACGTACCACACCACTGGCACCGATATAGACAATAAGTGGAAAAACAATGATGATGCAAAATGCTTCGTACAAACCATTCATCCAGAGATGTTTTGCTCCACCAATTCGAGGCATCAGCAAAACAGCCGCAACAAGCAGACTACACCACAAAAAGGAATTTTTGATCATAATAGGCCGAGCGACTCTTGACAAAAGTAAACCGGCAAAGAATGGAAATAGTGTACGGGTTATTCCTACGCGCATTTGTTCGACATTGAGTGTCCAGCCACCCGTAACATCTCCATTCGGGTTAGTAACCGCAAAATGCAACAGCACAGCACCCGCAAGTATGACAAAAAACGCCAATGCTTTATTCGATAATTTCCTCAGGCCCAGCGCGTAGAAAATATTGGCTATATACTCGAAAAATAATGACCAACCCACACTATTGAGCGGATGCATTTCCTGCCAGCCGCGTATATCCATAGAAAGGGGTACGGGTAGAATCGTCCAGCCGATCAGCATAACAACGATTAGCTTCCATACAGGAACGGTATGAATGAGCGGCCATATTGTTGAGTCGGTAAAGTAAAAGCCTACGGCACCGAGCGTCATGCCCAGAACAACGAGTGGTTGCAGCCGCTCGAACCGGCGACGAAGAAAGCCTCCGATGGTTAGTTTGTCCCAGCGGTCGTCGTAAGCATACCCGATGACATAGCCGGATAGGAGAAAGAAAAAATCAACTGCGAGGTAACCGTGATTAACAACATTGTCGAGGTGACTGGTGGCAAGCGGTTCGGTCAGGTGGAAGAATACGACGATAATAGCAGCTACTCCCCGAAGTCCATCTAAGATCTGATAATGCGGCTTTGTGTCAAGTTCGTTATTATTCATAGCTGGAAAATTAGTAATAACGACGGCTTCGTCAGGAAATAAATTGGCGATAATTCTTATTTCTTCTCCGAATCATGAGCCGGATCAAATCTTTCCATTTTCCTCAGCATTCGAAATAACAAAAATGATGTTAGCACAATCTATTTGATAAAAGCTCACACAGGTTTTTGTACTATTTCGCTAACACATGACCAATCTTACTTGTATATATTTTAATTTTCTAAGAATTTATAAAAGCATTTGCGGTTTCTGTTTGCGGAGTCTGTCTTATTGGTAAAGCAAGCTTTTGGTCAGAACTAGTGCTACGTTGTTACGTAAACGCTGACAATGAGCAAAACCCAACGCCTAATGCTACGTCACTCACTCAAGTTTTACCTACTTGCGCTTACTACTTTTTTCGTCGCTACGTATGCTACATTTGCCCAACCCGGCCCGCTAACATTGTGGTATACCAAACCCGCTAATAACTGGAATGAAGCCTTGCCAATCGGCAACGGTCGATTGGCTGCCATGATTTTTGGGAAACCGCAGCAGGAACAACTTCAACTTAACGAAGAAACTGTTTGGGCCGGTGAACCAGGTAACAATGTGATGCCTGGTGTCTACGAAGGCATTCAACAGATTCGGAAGTTGCTATTCGATGGTAAATACAAAGAAGCGCAGGAGTTGTCGAACAAGGTTTTTCCGCGTCAGCCAGTTTCCAATAACAACTATGGAATGCCTTATCAGACCGTTGGGAATCTGCTGATTACGTTTCCGGGTCACGAAAACGCTACGAATTATTACCGCGATCTGGATATTCAGCAGGCTGTCTCAACGGTTACGTATCAGGTGGCGGGTGTTACGTATAAGCGGGAAATGTTCGCTTCACTGGCCGATCAGGTGATTGTGGTACGTCTGACCGCCAGCAAACCCGGAAGTCTTACGTTTCGGGTAAGTGCGAACAGCCCGCAGAAGGTGTATGACGTTAAAACGGAACGTAGCAAACTGATCCTTTCGGGTGTAAGTGGGGGCAACGATAATAAAGTTGGCAAGGTGAAGTTTCAGACACACATTTTCCCAAGAACGGAAGGTGGAACCACTACGTTTACCGATACTACGTTGGAGATAAAAAACGCCAATGTCGCTACGTTGTATGTCTCGATGGGTACGAACTTTAAGAGTTACAAAGATCTGACAGGCAACGAAGTAACTAAAGCGACTGGCTATCTGACAAGTGCCCTAAAGAAACCATACGTAACGCTTAAAACCGCACACGTTGGTCGGTATCGTGGTTATTTCGACCGTGTTACGTTGAATCTAGGCCAAACCGACGCCGTCAAAAAGCCAACTGATGTTCGTCTGGCTGAATTCGCAACCAATGGCGATCCGGCGTTGGCGTCGTTGTATTTTCAATTCGGACGGTATTTGCTTATTTGTAGTTCGCAGCCCGGTACCCAACCTGCTACGTTACAGGGCAAATGGAACGACAAACTGGCTCCGCCCTGGGATAGTAAATATACGGTGAACATCAATACCGAAATGAATTACTGGCCCGCCGAGGTAACCAGTCTGCCGGAGTTGCATCAGCCGTTATTTTCGATGCTGAAAGATCTGGCCGAAACGGGCAAAGAAAGCGCGTCGACAATGTACCGTGCGCGCGGCTGGAACACCCATCACAACACCGATTTATGGCGGATAACGGGTAATGTCGATGGTGGATTTTATGGGATGTGGCCGATGGGGGGCGCATGGCTTTCGCAACATATCTGGCAGCATTACCTGTTTACGGGCAATAAGGCGTTTTTGAAAGAAATGTATCCGGTGCTGAAAGGAGCTGCGCTGTTTTATGTCGACGTATTGCAGGAAGAGCCTACCCATAAATGGCTGGTTGTAGCACCGTCGATGTCACCAGAAAATACGTATGAGAGTGGGGTCGGTGTGAGCGCTGGTACGACGATGGATAACCAATTGGTGTTTGACGTTTTATCGAATCTACTACGCTCGTCTGCGATTCTCGGCACGGATAAACCGTTTGCGGATACGGTACAAACGATGTTGAAACGGCTACCGCCCATGCAGATTGGGCAGCATAATCAATTGCAGGAATGGCTTCAGGATTGGGACAAACCGACGGATAAACATCGACACGTATCGCACTTGTATGGCCTTTATCCGAGCAATCAGATTTCGCCGTATGTCAATCCTGAATTGTTCGAAGCGGCCAAAAATTCGCTGATTTACCGGGGTGATAAATCGACGGGCTGGAGCATGGGCTGGAAAGTTAATCTCTGGGCGCGCTTACTCGATGGAAACCGTGCTTACAAACTCATCGCCGATCAATTGACGCCAGCCGGAGCAGAAGCATCGGGACAGAACGGTGGTACGTATCCTAACCTGTTCGACGCTCATCCACCGTTTCAGATCGATGGTAATTTTGGCTGTACATCGGGCATTGCCGAGATGCTGGTTCAAAGTCACGACGGTACGTTGCATATTCTGCCTGCGTTGCCCGACCAATGGCCCGATGGCGAAGTAAAAGGCTTGCAGGCTCGTGGTGGTTTTTCAATCGATTTAGCCTGGAAAGCTGGTAAAATCACTACGTTGGCGATTCGCTCCAAACTCGGAGGAAATTGCCGCGTGCGGGTGCATACGCCTATCAACACAACCAATGGCGATCTCTTAGCATCGGCCAAAGGTGAAAATTCAAACCCATTCTACGAATCGGCAGCTATACAAAAGCCACTACGTTCATCAAAAGCCAGTGTTAAATCCCCTGTTTTACGGGAGTCGTTCGTGTACGATATTCCAACGAAGGCAGGCGGTAGTTATACGTTTGCAGGGAAATAGAGTGGGCGCACTAACATTGCATGATGATCTGTGGCTGTCTGAACAAGGCTAGTTGATGAAGGAATGTTGATGAGCTGGCTTTATACCGAACTTTTTTGGTCTGGTATCAGTCATGCTTACATCATTTACGTTGCCTTCTATTTACGCACTTGAACATTCAGCCACTCATTGATCATTTCGAGAGCTATATTCCTTTCTCAGTTGAGGAAAAGCAGCTTCTGGAGGGGCGTGTCACCCAACGATCAATCCGACGTCGACAGGCTATTTTACAGGAAGGATTTCCTTGTAATCAATATTCATTTATCGTAGAAGGGTGTTTTCGGATGTTTGCCGTTGACCAAAAAGGTACCGAACATAATCTACAATTTGCGGCTGAAAATGACCGCCCGGAGGCCCGGTGGATAGCCGACATTGGTAGCTTACATTCGGGCAAGCCAAGTGCGTTATTTATCGAAGCTTTGGAGCCGTCGATAGTGCTACAGATTGACAAGCAGGATCTCTATTTTCTATACACAAATTTGCCTAAGCTCGACCGTATTTTTAAGGTTATTATCGAGAATAAATATGTAGAGCTGCAAAACCGCGTGTTGCAAACGATCAGCTCAACAGCGCAGGAACGCTATCTGTTATTTCTGGAGCGCTATCCTCAACTAGCCCAACGGCTCCCCAATACCCAGATCGCGTCTTACCTAGGCATTACTCCCGAATTTCTGAGTAAAATCCGAAAAGACATCGCCAACTCTTAAACTAGTTTAAGCCTATTTCTTAAGATAGCTTATTGGCCATCGGGCTTAGTCTGGCGGACCTTTGCATGGTCATTTAAACAATAAAAGATCATGTCAACTACAGCAGAATTGAAAGTCGCAATTATTGGATTAGGGAACATTGGCAGCGTATTGGCCACTGATTTAATCAACGGAAATAGGGAGGTTATACTGGCATCACGAGATTTGTCGACGGCGCAAACGCTAGCTCAGAAACTGGGCGGTTTAGCGCAACCCAGAAAGATCAAAGAAGCTATTCAGGAAGCGGATATAGTGGTTTTAGCCATCTGGTTCGCGTCTATAAAGGAATTTCTGACGCAATATGCTTCTGAACTGGAGGGTAAAATCATTGTTGATCCATCGAACCCGATTGCGCCGGATGAAAAAGGTGGTTTTGTGAAAATTATTGGCGCATTTGAATCCGCCGGTCAAATCAATGCATCACTCCTGCCTAGAGGGGCTAAACTGGCAAAAGCCTTTGGTACACTAGGGGCTGCTTCGTTGAAGAATAGTTCGGGTCAGACGCCAGAAGCAACTGTTCTGTTTTATGCTACAGACGATCAGAACATTGACGCGCCAATTGAAGAACTCATAGTTGATGCTGGATTTGCTCCTCTACGTGTGGGTGGCCTTGATCAGTCTATACGTATTGAGGTCTTTGGTGATTTACATGAATTTGGAGCTTTGGGAAAAACCGTGACTTTAGTAGAGGCAACGGAAAAGGTGTAGCACCAATAATATTCACAAACGTAGCAACATTGGCTTGTGCTCGTGTTGCTACGTTTATTCAATACGTAACAACACGAGCACAAATTTCTCGCCTTATCTCTATTGATCAGTTGCGCTACGTTTGGTCGAAATTTTGGAAGGGTGTTTGCTTCTGGGCAGTGGATTCCTTCAACGGCCAATACGATTCTCTGCGGCAATAATCCCGAAGAAAGCCATTACGTACCGACGGGAAATGCCCGGATTTATTCCGAAGTCTAAAAAAAGGAAAGCCATTGGTGGTCTTGCATGGCGGTACTCTGTACAACACAGTTTTAGTGCCACACGAAAACGTCTAATTGCCACAAACGCAAGACTTCACAAAACGGCATGTTCTGGACAATCCAAACGGAGAAGCTCTGCTTCCAGCGGTATTTTTAACAGTCCACAATAGTGAATCTGCCCATCATACTGGTAATGCATACAGGTCTTACACATTCGTTGTACCGTGATCAAACCGCGTTGATGGAGTCCGTAAATGAGTGTGAATATGCTTTCGTAAAGAGTCGTTTTATGCACTACGTCTAACTGACCAATCAACTGGCTCAACACGCCCGCAAATCCACTCGTCTGATCGACAATTTGCTGTCCTGCCGAAGTTATCTGTAAACTATGGCTACGGCTGTCCAGGGGATCACTGATTCTTGCTACCAACTCTTTCTGAACCAGTACTTTGATCGCATCACTGATCGTTGGCTTGGTCAGGTTAAACTCGGCAGCCAGATACCCTATTTTACATATAGCAGGGTCATGAAAGGCCAGAAAAAGAAGTAATTGAATCTGAATTGGACTTAGACCCGTTTCGCGGTTCTGCTGCCAGAGTAAAGTCCGGAATACTTCACCAAGTCGCTCCAGACCGACTACAATCTTGGCATCGACCGAGCTATTTTGTTGATCTAGGTTAAAGACAGAATCATTCATTCAACAATCGCAGGTTTCACAATAAGGGGCATAACCCTCATAGTTCGGGGAGAATTCTCCTCCAGCACTAACCAGTTTATTTAAAGGAATTTTCTCTCCCGATGAGAGAACGGCCACGGGATTATTACGTTCCTTACCCATATACTTGATAAGTGCATTCAGGGTAATTAACTCGTGAAGCTCGGTAAAATATTGGATTTTTACATACTTACGTTGCTCGATCAAAGCTGTCAGGTACGTAGTAAACGATGACGTGGTTTCCATATGAACGAGTATTTTGTTTGGTTAGATCGATAGCTCCTTCGAACTAGGTTATCAAAAGACAAACCATGGGTATTCATTCTAATATCCCATTTCGAAGAGCCTTTCTATTTCTTTACCACCGTATAAGGTAGTGATAATTTACCGGACAAGACTCCATACACTGCGTATACGCCCAGCATAGGTTTGTCGGTAGATTCATGGTTTGCTCCATTCTCGCCATGTGCTGAGTGATGCATTTGCAGATAGCAAGTGACGGCATCAAAGCGGAAATCGGTTCGGTGATTAATACGATATGCCGGAATCGCTACCCGTATGGCCTGACCCGAGGTAACTACTCCATAACCCGGCGAATCAAAGTAGAGTGGCACGCCTGGGGCCGTTTTAGGAAGCACTACTGCCTTGTCAGTCTTACGAAAGGCTTTGACACTTAATCCTCCAGGAACCCGCTTATCTTCTTGTAAGACAACCCAATGCGGATGCCAGACCACACCGTCGTTATCAAAATTGCCATCGTTGTTTTCATCCCAGAGTGGGGTATCGTCCATGTCGGGATGGGACGTTAGGGCTAGCGCCACGATGCCTTCTGTGGGTGAGAAACCTACATCCTGCGCCTTGAGCGTGGTTGGAAATACGTAGGCAAGCACAGGCGCATTGCTGGCGTTACCGGCTGGTTTGGGCGTAGTGCGTCCAGCTTGGCCACTCACCTGCATGCTCATAACGACCATATCCAGATCCGATTGATGAACGGCTTGTGCCGAGTTAATTTTAAAATCATTGTTGTTATAGGCCGCTCCCGGTTGATTGGTTTGTGCTAATGCTACGCTCGCAGAAACGACGAATGTGCTAAGTAGTATGGATGTACGATTCATTGTTGTAGAGATTGATTGGTTTGTGCATTAATAATTGCCTGACTACTAGCAGCCTTGCATCTCGATGATATAAAAGCCTTGGTTCGCAATGCTGGCCCGCACGGGTTCAGTAGCTTCTTCAATGTGACAGAAGCGGCATTCACTGGCTGTAAGCGGCTGTCCGGACTGGCCTTTCGTCGCCAGATAGGTTTGGCCGTACTGATGGATGATTTCCTGATTGTTTAGGGTAGTAGGTACCAGAATATCAAAGTGCATGATAGACCCATCGGTACGGTTTACATAGGTGTCATAAACAGAAATTTGCATGATTTGACAGCGTTAGCGATTGATAAAATTATTTTCGTTGCAAATATAGTTAGGAATCCTAACAAAAAAAGGAATAGCTGAATCTTTTAATAATAATGTTCATTAAGAATAGGATTTATAACGAGACTGCACAGCCCAAAACGGTCGTTAATGTACTGATCTCCTGCTCATTCCTTTGTTTATATAAGAGCTAAAGCCTGAAAGACCTGTTGATCCTGTCAAAAAAGAACTATAGCTTACCACCATTTATAATTCAGTACATTCCACTTTTAACCTACTCTGCGATGCTCGAAACAGTTGGCAAATCATTATCTATTTTCGTTTTAGCGGGCTTATGCGAAATCGGGGGTGGCTATCTGGTATGGTTGTGGATGAAGGAAGGCAAACCGCTCTGGTATGGTATTTTGGGCGGTATTATTCTGGCAGTCTATGGCGTAGTTGCTACGTTACAACCGTCTGGCTTCGGTCGAGTTTATGCTACGTATGGCGGTATTTTTATTGTGATGTCGTTACTTTGGGCTTGGTATGTAGACGGTTTCCGTCCTGACAGATACGATATTTTAGGAGCACTCATTGCTCTGATCGGTGTCTGTATCATTTATTACGCGCCCCGAACGTAGTTTTAATACGCATTTTACGTAGAACCAACGAAGCTCTGCGTCGGCGGGTGCAAAACACATTATTGACGTATCAAACTCGCTCAATTATCAACTTTGGAATGAACGTCCATTCTGGAATCTACCTTAATTCGGCACTAAACTCCCTTGCGCATCTTCTACGTGAGAACGGTTCAAATCAAGTCCATCTAACACCAATACGCCCTGAATGGACGACTGCTGTTTGGCATCCTGCTTCCACGACCAGACCAGCTTTCCGGCTGGCGTATATTCCAGAATCTGGGTTCCGCTGGCTCCGTGATCAGCGCCGTGCCCCTGCCAGTTCGCTACGACCCAATTGCCATTTTTCAGGATTTGGAAACCGGAAAAGAAATAAGGCTGTACAGCGGGTGGGCCACTCACACTATCTACAAAAGCCCCTTTCTGATCGAATCGTTGGAAGTTTGCCGCAAAACCACTACTCACCAACGTCTGCCCATTGCCTAATCGTTGCGCTTGCCACGCATGTTGTGCTTTTGCCTGTTTGGTAAGTTCGGCCTGCCACACAATTGAGCCGTCAGATTTCCCTTCAAATACCCGGTCGTTGGCTGTGATTAGGAAATTACCAGTTACGGTTTCGCGAATCAGCCGGGCGTAGTTAAAATCTGGATAGTTAATGGTTCGCTGCACATTCTGATTTTGATCCAATTCGAGAAGGACGATACCTTTTTTATCCTGCCAGTTCAGTCCAACAAGCATCGTGTTTCCATTACGTAAGCGTCGGGCAGCTATAGTTCCGTCGAACGTAGTAACTTCCGATACTTTGGCCCCCGTTTTAATATCCCTGATTTCGTAGCCTTTTCCCGTACCGAGCATCACCTGTCCCTTCCCAATCAACTGCATATCCCGACCAGCTGGAACCGACACGTAGTAATTTCGCTCAGGATGCGCTACGTCCACAAAATTTAGTTTGGATAAGCCCTCATCACGTAACAGCATCTGCCGGTTAGGATACCTGTCAGAGGAAAGTTGAGCGGTACTTTGTAGCGAAATCAGCAGAAACAGGGCTGAGAACAAACGGATGATGCGCGGTTTTGCCATGCGTTAAATCTGTTATTTATGTCGAAAGACTACCTCCAGCAACTGTATACTATTGCTTCCCTTTCTGTATAGCATCAAATTCCAGCGCCAGCATGATAAACGGCCCGACTGATTTGGGGTCATTATCGCGTTTTGCTTCCTTGATATAATACTCATACGTACCGTCGCGATAGGGTGTTCCGCCTAGTCCGGCTCCGGCGCATGCATCGGTAATAATGACCTGACCATCGGGCTGTGTTTTGATGAAATTGGTTAAAATTCCTTCGTATCCTTTCTTCGCTACGTCCACATATTGTTTGTCCAGATAGTCTTTTCTGGAAGCCTTTGCCAGAAAATAAACGAACATCGTGGAACCCGACGATTCCAGATAATTACCCTCTTTTCTACCCACGTCCATTACCTGATACCAAAGGCCAGTTTTCGAATCCTGATACGTAGCAAGCGTTTTCGCCAACTGACGGGTAATGTCCAGAATCTGCGCTCTGTCCGGGTGATTTTCCGGAAAATAATCCAGTACGTCCACTAACGTCATTGCGTACCAACCCAGACCACGTCCCCATACGTGCGCCGATTTACCCGTTTCTTTATTCGCCCAACGCTGCTCTTTGCTTTCGTCCCAACCGTGATAATAGAGACCTGTTTTGGGGTCTTTATTATGTTTGTCGATAAGCCGTATCTGGTTCGCTACGTCGGCAAACAAGGCTGGTTCGTTGAAAGCCTTCGCGTACTGCGCCAGAAACGGCGACGCCATATACAATCCATCGAGCCACATCTGGTGCGGATAATGTTTTTTATGCCAGAATCCGCCTTCGCTTGTACGTGGATGGGTCAGCATCTGACTACGTAGCAGCCGAATCGCTTTCTCGTATTTCGTATCGTGCGTTTTCTCGTACAGCGCGAACAGAAATTTACCGGAATTAACGGCGTCGATGTTATACTGCTCCAGCTTATAGGTTTTAATCGTGCCGTCTGGATTGATCATATCGTCGGCGTATTCCTTGATGTAAGCGTAGTATTTTTCATTGCCCGATTGCTCCCACAACGATTCAAGCGAGCTACAAACCAGACCGTGACAATAATTCCAGCGGGGCTCTTTCGAAAAGTCGAGCATCCAGCCTTTTGGATTACGGATCATGTCCGAATCGGCCATACGTACCGCCCAGGTAGCCGGTGTGGTAGCAGTTGTCGATTGCGCAAAACTGCTTGATAAGCCAATAGTTATCCCTACCGTGAGGGCCATCACGAAACCAAGTAACCGAGTCATTTTATACGTTAAGATGCTAGTGAAATAGAAATTTATTAACCGTTCTTACGGCGTTACGCCCGGCACCGGCTCAACCCGAAACCAGTCGAAATCAGCGTAGCCGGAATCATTGATCTGCGTAGTACGGGTACAGAATATACCCAGTTTAGCACCAATCCAGCGGCCTACTTCGGCCTGAAACGGTTCGCCAGTTTTGGTAAAGCTTTGTCCATCGAGGCTGTAGCTAAACTGGCATTTGGCTTCATCAACTACTTCAACACGGAGGTAAACCGGCTGGTCTGCATTTACTTTATTGATAACGGTTTCAGCCTCCGGTTTTCCATCCGACGCTTTTTTACAAACGCCATACACCAGACTAATCCCTTCCTTGCTACTTTTCAGAACAAGATTAGCGTAACTCAACCCCATGATAATCAGCCCAGCGCGCTCGTTTTCAAGTTTTGGATTTGGTTTGAACGTCAGCTTAGTCGTCGCCATGAACCGTTCGGCTGGAAATTTCTGAAGCAATAGATTCGGTACGTCCCAGTTGTTCTTGGCATCGTCGGGCGTTTTGTACGAATAGAGACGTAGCGTGCTCTGCTTGCTCATGCTATGCCAGAAGCCTTTCGGGTTGGCCTGCCACTGCCATTGTAACCCTAACGTAGTACCATCGAACTCATCGGATTCGGGCGGTGTAGCAATCGGATACGTCTTGCCGACATTCGGTTTTTTATGTGTCAGCACTGGTTCACCTTTGCCATCGCTGTCGGCATCAATGCCAATAACGGGCCAGTCGTTTACCCATTTCATTGGCTGCAAATGCACCACGCGACCATAGGCTTCTTTGTCCTGAAAATGCAGGAACCAGTCTTCTGACTTTCCATTAATCGGTGACGTATCGACCCAGGCACCCTGATGCGGCCCATTGATGGGTGATTTTCCCTGATCCATCACTACTTTCCGTTCGTAGGGGCCATAGATATTCTTCGAACGTAGCACCAGTTGCCAGCCTGTCGGTACGCCACCAGCCGGAGCGAAAATGTAGTAATAGCCGTTCCGTTTGTAAAACTTTGGTCCTTCGATGGTCGGGTCAGTTTCATGACCGTCGTAAACAATGACACCTTCGTCTACTACTTTTGAACCCTCAGCGTTTAGCCTTTTAACGGTAATTACGCTTTTGATACCCGCCCGGCTACCCGCCCAGCCATGCACCAGATAAACCTGCCCGTTGTCATCCCAGAGCGGGCACGGGTCAATCAATCCTTTACCGCCTTCCACCAGTACTGGCTCCGACCACGGCCCTGCCGGATTTTTAGCTTTGGTCAGATAAATACCAAAATCAGGATCGGGATAATAGATATAGAATTCGTTGTTATGGTACCGTATCGCCGGAGCCCAAACGCCATTGCCGTGCTGCGTTTTCTCGAAATGCTCGAATGGCGGCTGACGTTTCAGCGCGTGCCCGATGAGCGTCCAGTTGACCAGATCTTTCGAATGCAGAATGGGCAATCCCGGAATGGCATCGAAGCTGGACGCAACCAGATAAAAATCATCACCCGCCCGACACGCATCAGGATCGGAATAATCGGCATTCAGCACCGGGTTTTTATACGTACCATTTCCCAAATCCGACACCCAAACTTTCGATACGTAGGGCGTTGGAGCGGGCAACGTAGTAACTTTCGGTTTGGCCGTTTGCGCAACCGCCGAAAGCGTTGATAGACAGAACAAACCAACGAGTGGTAGCGAATTCATAACAGCGAGATTAGTTAGCCTTCGGATTCCAGGCCGATTGAGCAGAAAAGATGTTCGTTAGCGTGTATTGTTTAGCGTCCTTCGCCGAAAGCTGTTTTGACCAACCGGCCCGTTTCGACGTAGTGCCGCCGGGGCCAGTGCTGCCATATTCGGCGTAGAGAACTGTTTTTTCATTGGCGGCATTTCCCCAATTGTCCCAACCAGCGGGAAGAATATGGTCGCCGATTTCGCTACGTATGAAAACGGTTTTGGCCTGTGGTCGCCACGGACGACCGAGATAGGCTTTTTTGACCGATGGATCGGCAATGAGTTTACAGTCGAAGAAGACGAAGCCATATTGCTGGTAAGCGGGCGTAGCGGCTGCGGTTATAAACGAATCCGATAGGTTTTTGATGGTACACGATTGGAACACAGCAATCGACTTCCCGAAAATAAAATCCGTCGTGCCTTCGATATGGCAGTTTTCGTAATACTGTCGACTACCTTCGGCGGCTGCATAGAGCGTGTCCTGATTACCCAACAGAGCGCAGTTTTTACAAACAAACCGGTCGCCTTCTACGTGCAACGCTACAGCTTGCCCAACTCGCCCTGCGGTGTTACGTATTGTCAGATTTTCCAGAATAATATCAGGAGCATCGACCAGCACGACATAAGATGTATACGTACTGAATTTGCTATTGCCAGTCCAGTCTTTACCGCCCGGATACGCTTTCCCCGAATAATCATCGCCCGTAATAATGACGCCTTCTTTACTTTCGCCGATGACGTGAATATTGGGTTTCCACGACGGAATGACGAGTTTTTCGGCATACGTACCGTTTTTGATAAACAACGTAACACGCACTTGCATGTGGTCGCGGAAGTTGTTGACGGCTTCCTGAATGGTCTTATACGTACCACTCCCATCCTGCGCAACGGTAAACGTCACCGACTCAGTAGTAGATAATGTCTGACTCCAGACGGCATTCGTACAAGCTAGCAAGCAAAAAAATAAAAGCAGTTTTTTCATTTGTAAGGAAATATGTGAAAGACCACCCCCTGCCCAGCGTGGGCCCGGCCCCTCCTAAAACCGGCGGGGGTTCCTCAAAAGGTGTCACTTGTGCATATTCCCCTCCTGTTTTAGGAGGGCCGTGCCAGCGTTCTGGCTAGGGGTGGTAAATCCGTTTACTTAACACTCTCCGGTTTAACAATCCGGTCGGCAAGCTCCAGCTTTAGTGATCTGATATTTGCCAGTACGATTTCGGCCATCCGGCGGGCACCTAGCTCGCTAAAGTGCGTATTATCTTCTTTGCCTTGCGGGTGGTTGGGATGTTGACCGGGAGCGAGGTGCAGAAATAAATGTTTCGACGGCTCTACGCCCAGTTGCTGCAATAGCTGCTGACTTTGCGGGTCTAAATCGATTAAGGGCGTGTTATTGTCTGTGGCCACTTTGCGTACTAATTCTGAATAAACGTTGTGCGTACCTTCAATTTTTCCGGCTTCATCGAACTTCCGGCGCGCAACGGGCGTGATGAGCACAGGAATCGCTTTTTTAGCCCGACTTTCGGTAATAAACCGAATCAGATTGGTCTGGAAATCGGCTTCGTTCGTATAGCTTTTTTTGGTCGGCACCTCGTCGTTATGACCGAATTGAATAAACACGTAGTCACCTTCGTGCAGGTTCTCTTCCACCGATTGCCAGCGTTTTTCCTCGATAAATGTCCGGGTGCTACGTCCGTTCTGGGCGCGATTATCGACGGTTACGCTTTCGTCGAAAAAATTGGCAAATGGCATTCCCCAGCCATGTTCGGGATACGCTTTTACAGGCTTGATCGACATAGTCGAATCACCAATCAGATAAACCGTGATCTTGCTGGGCGGTGTGGTAAAAGCAGAAAGCGCCAGTAAACCGAATATCAGTAACGTAGAACGGAAACGAGTCATATTTCTATTGTTTATCTGAACTGAAGATTGTCTCAGACAGCATCTTGCTGTCCTGTCAGGTAACTAAACCATCCGGAGGATCAGACAGCAAGATGCTGTCTGAGACAACCTTATTTACTTGACAACATCAGATTTTTCTCCAGCGCGCCTTTGCTGAATTCGGCTTTGTTTTGCGCTTTCGTTACGTCGGTATTGGTCACCTGAATTTCCTGGCTCCGTTCGCCATTGATCGAAAACAACAGGCTAGCCTGCGGATTATATTGGATAGCGTCGAAAGTCAGTTTGTTGCTGTTGTCGACTAGAATCACCGGCTTGGTATCGTTCGTAATGAACTGCGCTTTCCGAATTTCAATCCCCTGCGCATCAATCAGCTCAACACCTTTATCGGTTTTCAGCGTCAGGTTTACCAGTTGGATATTCTGAATTGGCATTTCAGGCAACCCGCGCACAAAAACACCTTTTTTCGCACCGTTGCAGACGATATTCTCGAACTTCATATTGCGGAAGATTGGGGTGCCTTCGTTCACAACCGGACGCATGTCACGCTCGCCATCCGTAGCGAATTTCACGAAATAGTACATGTCGAAGAAGATGGCTTCCTGCGCAATGTCTTTCATGAAAATATCTTTCGCGTAGATATGCTCCACAACACCGCCCCGGCCACGTACTGACTTGAAACGTAGTCCTTTGTCAGTTCCCATGAACGTGCAGTTAGACACAAAAATGTTACGTGCACCGCCACTCATTTCGCTACCGATCACAAAACCACCATGACCGTTATAAACCGTATTGTTACGTATCACGCCGTTTTCGGTAGGCATATTCCGCTTACGACCTTCTTCGTCCTTGCCCGATTTGATACAGATGGCATCATCGCCAACGTCGAGCGTACAGCCTTCGATCAGGAAGTTTTTGCAGGATTCGATATCCATGCCGTCGCCGTTGTGTGCGTATTCAGGATTTTTCGTCGTTACGTTCCGAATTGTCAAATCCTGACACATCAGCGGATGCAAGCACCAGGCTGGAGAGTTCTGGAACGTAACACCATCAAGCAACACCTTTTTGCAATTGGTCAGCACCAGCAGGTTAGGACGCAGAAAATCTTTCATGTCGGCAAAATCCTGTGGCTTCTTACCTTGTGTCAATAGCATACTTTTGTTATCGACACTGGCACGTTTGAATTGCTCGCTGGGGTACCAGGTTTTGCCATCGTCTTTCAAAACGCCACCCGACGCAACTTTTTCCTGCCACTGATGTTCGGTCAACTGGTTTTTATTGACAGCGCGCCAGATATCGCCATTTCCATCAACAATACCCTGTCCTGTAATCGCTACGTTCTCCAGGTTACTCCCGGAAATAGGCGACTGATTTCGGGCTGCTTTCTTGCCTTCATACGTTCCTTCCGTCAACGCATACTGGTTTTTGTCGGTTGTGAACAGCAACGTAGCGGCCTTTTTTAAGTGCAGATTTACATTGCTTTTCAGTTCGACAGGCCCGGTAATCCATATTCCAGCCGGAACCAGCACGACCCCGCCCCCTTTCTGGCTACACGTAGCAATGGCCTGATTGATGGCTTTCGTATTCAACGTAACACCATCGGGTTTGGCCCCGTGTGTCAGAATCGAGATAGTGTCTTTTCGGAACGTTGGCTGCACGATTTTCGGCAGGTTCGTCCAGCTATAGGTTTGAGCCAAAGCAGCAAATGGAACTAGCCCCAAAAGTGCAACGCTGAGTAATTGATGGCTTTTTTTCATGGTTGTATTTGTATTAACCCCACCCCAACCCCTCCCCCGTAGGGAGGGGCTTTACATCACATGTAGTGAAAGTCCCTCTCCTTATTTCAAGGGGAGGGATTTAGGACGGTCGGCCGCTGCCGTGGGGTATTTTTCCTATTGATAGCCTTGATTCTGAGCAAATTCAGTCTTATTCGTAACCGCATCCAACTGGGTTTGTGGAATCGGACGTAGCACGTGGAAATCCTGCAAATTCACGGCGTTATCAGGTGCATAAGCTTTGATACGTTCGATGAGTTTGCCGGTACGTTTCAGATCGAACCAGCGAATTTGTTCACCAGCCAGTTCGCGGGCGCGTTCGTCCAGAATGAAGTCGAGCGTTACTTGTGCTGGCGTGATCTGCATGGCAGCCGTTTTACCGGGTTTGGCGGCACGTGTACGTAGTACGTTGATGTAATCGGCAGCCGCTTGTAGACTTCCTAATTTCATTTGTGCCTCAGCCGCAATCAGATACACTTCGGCCAGACGTATCACAAACACATCACGCGCACTTTGCGCTTCGTTCAGGTTCGCCCGCGTGGGGTCCATAAACTTCGATAGGGTTGGGTAACGCAGGTTGTCTTTTACGGTTCCGTTGGCATTATAAATCTTGCTGCGGTCGAACGTCTGGTACTTACGAGTCGCTTCAAACGCATCAGGAATTTCCTTTCGGGTGCAATACACAGCCGTGTCGCCGATGTTCATACCCGCCGGGCGCGACGTAGCATTCGCCAGCCAGACTTCCATAAACGAACCTTCATATCGAGCGTCATCATTGCTGTAGAGATCAAGCAAAAACCGGGTCGGCATGTAGCGATTGAAGGGGCGACCATTCACAATGTCGCGCGCCATACCGGGCCGGTCGTCGTATTTCATCAGAAACAACAGGTGACCGTTGTTACTACCCCGGCTATGACCGTATGGATTGAAGGTTGAGTTCGCAAGATCGTTAACCGCCAGATTTACGGAATAATCCACAACGTAGATAGCCTCTTTCGTTTTCAGATTACTCATTTTCCAGAGGTCGGCGTAGTTGGTTTCCAGCTTATAGGTGTTGCTGGCAATCACGGCCTGCGCCATGTCGAGCGCTTCCTTGTTCATGCCCCGCGTCAGGTACATACGCGCCAGAAACGCCTGTGCCGCCCCTTTTGTCACCTTTCCGTATTGCGGTTGCGTAACGGGCAGATTGGCCACGGCATACTTCAGATCTTCGAAAATCTGGTTATAAAACGTTTCGACGGGCGTACGATTAGCGGTCGAAACGATACCGTTTGTTTCCTGCGTCGTGAAATGAACACCACCCCAGGTTTCAACGATATGCCAGTAATAAAACGCCCGCAGAAACCGAAGTTCACCTTCCCGAACCGGACGTAGCGCAGCCGAAAGGCCCGCTTTATCGATTCGGGCGATACCGCCATTACACAAGTTGATGGCCGCGTAAAACTCCCGCCACTCGCTCGACAATGCGCCATTCGCTCCCTGTAAGTTCAGGTACATGGTCAGGTCGCGGTACACTTCACCAGCGCCACTTGTCCAGATGTCGGTGCCGGTTTCGGCTATGTTATAGGCTTCCTCTTTGCCGTACCACCACCGCTGATACGTATAGGCGGCATTCACCAGCGTTTCGAAACCTTCGGGGGTTGTATAAACCGTTTCGGCAGTTAAGCCACTGGGATTGTATTCTTCCAGTACGTCTTTACACGACGTAAGCGACAGAAAAACCAGTGCCAATAACCCCGTTTTTTTGACAAAATATGATTTCATTTCTTACTACAGAATTTAGGGTTATAGATTGACGTTCAGGCCAAATACGTACAGCTTGGTCATCGGGAAGTTTTCTGATCCACCCCGCTCTGGATCGTATTCCAGTTTGGTGAAGGTGAACAGGTTTTTACCCGTTACGTAGAGCCGAACACCACGCAGCACTTTCGATTTCAGGAAGTTAGCCGGTACGTTATATGCCAGCGTAATGTTCCGAACCCGCGCAAACGTACCATCAACGTAGCCAAGCGTAGATAGGTATTTCAGACCGCCGTTTTTGTTCGGGCGAGGATACGCATTCGTCGGATTTTCGGGCGTCCAGTAGTCAAGACCGGCGGTGCTGTTGCCCACACCCTGCGAATCGAAACGGGCCGAACGATCAGAGTTAATCATCTGACCGACACGAGCGTACAGAAATACGTTCAGATCAAATCCTTTGAATTTGATGGTATTATCGAAACCTCCACTCCATTTTGGGCGAGGATTTCCGAGAATAATCCGGTCGTTTACAGCATCAATTTTACCGTCGCCATTCTGATCTTTCACTTTGATTTCGCCCGGTAATTGCGTTGGCGAAATTGCCTTGGCGGCTTCAGCTTCGGAGGTTTGCCAGATACCCTGTTTCTCGTAATCGTAGAAAACGTTGATGGGTTGACCGAGGAACCAGCCGTTACCGATGTCGTTGCCGCCCGTAACCAGTTCCGTAATTTCTTCTTTGTTGCGGGTGAACGTTACGTTGCTGCTCCAGGTCAGGTTTGAGGTGCGGATGTTAGTGCTTCCGAGTGTAACTTCAAAGCCCCGGTTGCGGGTTTTCCCGATGTTCTGTTTCACCGTCGTTACGCCCGTTGTTGGCGGTAAACCACGATCCAGCAGCAAGTCCATCGTGCGGGTATCGTAGTAGTCAATCGACGTATTGAGTCGCCCGTTGAACAAGCCAAAGTCCAGACCGAGGTTTGTTGTGCTCGATAATTCCCAGCCCAGCAGCGCATTCCCTACGTTACGGGAGAAGGTGTAAGCCGGATAAGGAACTTCGTCGTAGCCAAACGCCAGCCGGGTCAGCGTGGTTTGCGTTGCGTATGGCCCCGATGGGTCATTTCCGGCAATACCGTAACTCGCCCGTACTTTCAGGTCGCTCAGTCCTTTTACGCCCTGCATAAATCCTTCTTCGATAATTCGCCACGCGAAGGCCGCCGATGGGAAGAATGTCCATTTGTTACCCGGTGCCAGTTTCGAGGAACCATCTTCACGAGCCGTCAGCGTGAGCAGATAGCGGTCACGGAAGGTGTAGTTCAGGCGAGCCGCAAACGAAATCAAGTCATTCTGCGAATAAGCCGAGTTGATTTTAATTTCCTCGGTTGTGCTACCCAGCGAGTAAAACAACTGCGAAGGCAGTAGTTGATTTACCCCCGACGCCGTTACGTTGTCAGACTTATTGCCGATGTAGCTGGCGATTCCGGTGAAGGTCATGGCGTGCTGACCAAAGCTCCGCTGATACGTTACTACGTTCTCCCAGTTGAGGCTGGTGCTGTTGCTCGCGTTGTAGCTAGCCAGCGATTTACCCGTCAATGAACGGTCGATGGATTTGGGCGATGCGTATGAACCGTTACGGATCGAAGCCAGGTTAACGCCCACCGTGCTACGTATCGACAAGCCTTTTAACGGCGTCAGTTCGAGATAACCGTTTGTTAAGATGCGGGTTGTCAGGATACCGTTGTTGAATACGTTCGGCTGCTCATCCGACAACGGGTTGGCCGTCTGACCGTCGAGCATGATAAAGTTGAAATTACCGTTGGCATCGTACAATGAGCCCAGCGGACTGATTTTGTTGGCCTGGTTCAGCGGGTCGCGACGAACGCTTTGGTTGTAATACGTAAGCTGGCTTTGCAAACCAACTTTCATCCAGTCGTTGATGGTATAATCAACGTTCAGACGACCCGTGTACCGCTTTATTTCATCTAATTTGAGAATGCCTTTCTCGTTAAAATAATCGACCGATACGTAGGATTTCAGCCGGTCTGAACCCGCCCGAATACCAATCTGATAATTCTGTTGCAGACCGTTGTGAATCAGTTCGTTCTGATAATCCGTCCAGGTACCTTTCTGTAGCGCGTCATATTCCGCTACGTTCGTGAAAATAGATGCGTCATCAGCGGGGCTTTTCCAGGCACCAGCGGCACGCCATGCTTCGCGTTTCAGGTCACGAAACCCATTGATATCCATCGCTTTTGGATACATGGTTACCTGCGAAACGCCCGTATAGGCATTGAACGAAATATCGGGTTTGCCCGACTTTCCTTTTTTGGTAGTAATCAGAATAACGCCGTTGGCACCGCGCGATCCGTAAATGGCAATCGACGACGCATCTTTCAGTACGTCCATCGTTTCGATGTCGTTGGCGTTGATATCTTCGAGGTTGTTATACTGGATTCCGTCGACAATAATCAGGGGGGCGTTGTTTCCGCCAATCGAGCGGTTTCCGCGAATACGGATGTTGACACCGGCACCAGCCTGACCACTACTACGGGTAATATCAGCACCAGCAATTTTACCCTGAGCGGCTTCCAGTACGTTGGCTGTTGGTACTTCTTTGAGTTGCTCGCTTTTGAGCTGAACTACCGAACCCGTCAGGTCTTTTTTCCGAACGGCACCGTAGCCAATCACCACAACTTCATCCAGCGCGCTTACATCAGGCGCCAGCGTTACGTTGATAGCCGCCTGATTACCAACCGCTACGTCCTGACTCTGATAGCCAACAAACGAAAAGGTCAACGTAGTGCCGTTTCCCTCCGGCACCGAAATTTTGTACTGACCATTCGCATCCGTTGTCGAACCACGTGTTGTGCCTTTCACCACCACGCTTACGCCGGGCAGACCCGCGTTTTTCTCATCCTTAACCGTTCCTGATACAACACGATCAGCGGCTTCGCCAGTTGCGTTACCGACTTGGGTACGAGGTTCAGCATACGTTTCGAGAATGATCTGACCGCCAACCAGCCGATACGATAGCTTCATTGGTTTCAGCAGTTCTTCCAACGCTTCGTTCAGGCGTTTTTCAGATAAATTAATCGTTACGGGCCGTTCGACATTTATGGCTTTCGAGCTATAAACAAACCGGGCGGCCGTCTGCTGCTCAATCTGGCTCAATACGGTACGTAACCGCTGTCCATCGACTTTAAGCGTAACAGGTCGACTCATCAGTTCCTGTCCGAGGCCGTCGAAAGCCATCGTCAAGCTCGCACAAGCGATAATCAGGAATAGTTGAATTGCCGAAATTTTCATAAGCCATAGAAGGGTTTTAACCTGCCGACTGGCGAGCTACCTATACGTACAGGTTCGCTTTTTTTCATACTTTTAAGGGTTTTTGTTAAATGGACATTTGACAAAATCATTCCTTCGTTCGGGGCAAGATTCGCAGTCTATCCGAAGTGGGATCACTTGGCGCTGGTTTGTGTTGGAAGCACGGCCAGCGTCTTTTTACTAACATGTTGGGAGGATGGAGAGCTTAGGTCATAGGTTGGCTTGGTTAAAATAGTCAGGTGATGAACGAGTTAGTCGCCACATCCTTTTCCAGAGACCAGAATGGTGGTTCCCTGTACTTCGTAAGTCGATTTTAAGGCGGCACAAATGATGTCGAGTTGTGTATAAAGCGGCTGATTGGTGAGGTCGGCCGTGAGCGGGCAATTATTCTGGCTCTCGTTTTCTACTTCGATATTGATTCCGTAAGCCTGTTCGAGTCGGGTCAATACGTCGGCCAACGGCGTATCATCGAACTGGAACGAGACGGACTTTTTTGCGTCTTCCGGTGTTTTAATAAGCTGCGGTGCTTCGACCAGACCGGTTACGAAATGCTGCTGTTCTTCGAAGAACGTAGCGGCCTGATTTGGGCTTAATACAACCCCGTTAGTCGTTGGCTGTTTCTGCGTAGCCTCCTCATACACAGCCACCCGACCCGTTACCACCTCGACCCGAACCTGCTTTGCATGTTGTTGATTACGAACGTAAAAGCTGGTTCCAAGCACTTTGGTCACTACGTTACCAGCGTATACGTAGAACGGTCGGGAAGGCATTCGTGCTACGTCGAAAAAGGCATCGCCAGTCAGGTAAACGGTACGTTTGTCGGCGTCAAAATGCTTCGGATAACGAAGCGAACTATGCGCGGCCAGTTTGACAGTGCTTCCATCTTCCAGCCGGACGGCTACCGATTGTGTTGATTCGTTTGTTTTTTCAATCCAGTCGGCCTGACGAAACGTAGTCGGTTGCGATTTACTCAGCAGAGGCAACGTAGCAACAGGGCGTTGCGAAAAATACCACCAGCCAACCAGCAGCAGCGAAGCAGCAATGCCAATCCAGCGGAAGCGAATGGTACGTAGCGGAATGATACGTGCCGAATCGTCCTGCTCACCCGTCTCCATTTTGTCCTGAATCTGATTCCAGAGCCGGGCTTCCAACTCGTCCATATTGAGATCCTGTCCTGACTCGCCGGTTTCGGTTTCGAGCAGGCCATACCAATGCTCAACAAACGCCTTTTCGTCGGGCGTGCATTCTCCACGAAGGTATTTTTGCAGGAGTTCTCTGAATGACTTTCGGCTCATTGCCCTGATGAATGGTTTTCATCACATAAGTCAGAGAAGCGGGGGGTTAACCGCAAATACTTTTATTAATTCGAAGAAAATTACAAACAAAAGGGCTTATTATTTCAAATTATAGTCAAATAATCCTATAGTAGTCTATTCGACTATAAATAAAAAAGTAAAAGAAGGCTAGGCAAAAGATAGCCGCGCAGGTAAGTACGTAACGTTTTGATGGCTTGACTGAGATGGTATTCAACGGTACGTTCGGGGACGTTGAGATGCGACGATATCTGCTTGACGGATTGATACTCCAGTCTGTTCAGTTTAAAAATTTCGCGTGTTTTTTCGGGAAGGTCATTTAGCTGTTTTTCAACAACTGTCATCAATTCGTCCAACTCCATCTGCTCTTCAGTGGCCGACGACGCTTCGGGCATGTGGGCATATGCATATTCGGCATATTTCTCTTGAATCATGGTCGATTTGATATGATTAATGGCCGCATACCGAACCGCCGTAAACAAATACGCGTCGAGCCGTTCTATGCGCAGTTCGCCACGACGCTCCCACAGCTTCAAAAAAATATCCTGTAATAACTCTTCGACCGCGTCCTGCGACTCCACTTTCCGGCGGGCTACAGCATATAACTTTTTCCAGTATCGCAGATAGATTTCCCGGAAAGCGGCTTCATCCCCCGTGCGAAGTTGGATAAGCAATATTTCGTCAGGTAGCGATTTTAGGTTCATAAGTATATGGGCTTCCGGCTACTTATTTTTGAATTATTCCTAGAGCGTGCTTTGCAGTTAAGGATTCTCGCCAGAAATAATTGTCTAGTAAATTCTACAGATTAGTTAAATTTACCAAGTAAAAGTTGGCTATTTTCTATGCAATCGTTGCCGGGAACGTTGCCATCCGTAAAAAATCAAAACATTATTGGTTTTTTTAGGTATTTCCACGCGCATACCAATTCTCGTTCTCCATTTTATACCTAGTAAACCATCATCTATTCAATCGTGCAAAATTTGTACTTTATTAATTTCCGGTTTAGCTGATATTGCAAAATTTCGTACTGCATTTGCCGACGATTTGTCTTATTCAGCATTCTAAACCTACTTTTGCTGTCAGCCCTATTTTGGGCAGTAATCTTTTAATCTGACGTAGTAACTCGTGAATGATCGTCAACCCGAACTTCGAACCGTTAACGTAGTGCGGTACGTAACGCCTTTGCGTGAAGGCGGTTCGCTACCTGCCATTGTCGAAGCCGACGATGATTTTTTGTACGTATTGAAATTTCGGGGAGCGGGACAGGGCACCAAAGTTCTGATCGCTGAACTGATTGCGGGAGAAATAGCCCGTACGCTCGGTCTGCGGATGCCCGAAATCGTGTTTGTTAATCTGGATGAAGCGTTTGGACGTACCGAACCTGATGAGGAAATTCAGGATTTACTACGTGCCAGCGAAGGGCTAAATCTTGGGTTGCACTACCTGTCCGGAGCCATTACGTTCGATCCGATTCTGAACGAAATTCCGGCCCGGCTTGCTTCTCAGATTGTGTGGCTCGATGCGTTTGTGATGAACGTCGACCGCACGGCACGTAACACGAATATGATTATGTGGCATAAGGAGTTGTGGCTCATCGACCACGGCGCATCGCTTTATGTGCATCATACGGGACCAACCTGGCCCGAACAAAGTCGGCGGCCATTTGCACAGATCAAAGACCACGTATTGCTCCCGAAAGCCACCGAACTCGAAACCGTCAATACCGAATTTCGGCAATTACTGACACCCGAACGTATTCAGGGAATTGTATCGCTGGTGCCCGACAACTGGCTTCAGAATAACGGTTCTTCCGAATCGGCAGACGAACAGCGGGCTGTGTATAGCCAGTTTTTAATTGAGCGATTGGCCTCATCCGAAATTTTTGTCAACGAAGCGAAACATGCCAGAGAAGCACTTGTTTGAGTACGCCGTTATCCGGGTCGTGCCCAGCGTCGAACGGCAGGAATTTCTGAATGTTGGCGTTATTATGTATTGCCGTTCGCAGGGATTTTTGCAAACCCGCTGGGTACTGAACGAAGATCGTTTACAGGCTTTTTCGGCCAAACTGGACATTGCCGAATTACAGGCAAGGCTGAGTGCCTTCGAGCGAATCTGCGCAGGAAAAAAGGAAGGCGGCCCCATCGGAAAACTCTCCATAGCCGAACGATTTCGCTGGCTTACCTCAACACGTAGCACCGTTGTACAGCCATCGCCAGTGCATCCCGGTCTTTGTGTCGATGCAACCGCTACGTTGGAAAGTCTGTTTGCTCAACTGGTTCTGTGATCTTGAAGCACTACGTATTGACTGATTTTGACATTAAATTCTAGCTACTGATACGTTAGACCGCCAGCTACCCGTATGCAACTAGTTACCAAATCACTCATTGGTTTTCTTTGCCTTCAAACAACTGTTAGCTTTAGTCAGTCGCGGACAGATGCGTTTCTGGTAAATCTTTTCGCGAAGAATCAGAGTCCTGTTTTTCAGCAAGTTCTGAAAAAAGGCGACACGCATCGACTGCAAATCATTTACACGAAAATTGATCGGAATAAAAACAATACGCCCTCCTTTACGAACTACTATTTTCGGGTCGATAGCACCGAATACTTCAATCCAGCGTCGACGGTTAAACTGCCGTTGGCGTTGTTGTCGCTGGAAAAACTGAATCGGCTCAAAAATCCGAAACTGACAAAGTTTACAACCATTCAGATCGACAGTGCGTATAGCGGTCAGACTAAACACTGGACTGATCCAACCGCAGAAAGTGGTTATCCTTCGCTGGCTCATTTTATTCGAAAAGCGTTTCTCGTAAGCGAAAATGACCCATACAGCCGGATGTATGAATTTGTGGGGCAGGGCGAGATCAATCAGGAATTACACGCCAGAGGTTATCTGGATACGCGCATCACCCACCGGTTTGTACGCATGAACGCCGACGAAAACCGTCATACAAACCCCGTCCGGTTTTTGGATACGAGCGGCCAGTTGATTTACGCGCAACCCGCTGCCTTTAATCAGATTCCGTTCGATTTTCGACGTACCGCCAAGCTGGGCAACAGTTATTACTCACGAGATAGTCTGGTGCATCAGCCGTTCGATTTTACCGAACGTAACAAATTGCCGCTAGAAACGCTGCATCAGTTGCTACGTTCGGTTATGTTCCCGGCTTCAGTGCCGACAAAGCAGCGTTTCGACCTTACTTCGGATGATTATCGGTTTCTGTGTCAGTACCTTTCGCAATATCCGGGCGATACCAATTACCCAAAGTATGACGCCAAACAGTATTACGACAGCTACGTCAAATTCTTCTTCATGGACAGCCTACATCATCAAATACCAGATGGTGTTCGGGTATTCAACAAAGTCGGCTGGGCATACGGTTTTCTGACCGATGCGTCGTACGTAGTAGATTTCAAAAACAAAGTTGAGTTTATGCTTTCTGCTACGTTATACGTAAACAACGACAGGATTCTGAACGACGATAAATACGAATACGATAGTGTAGGGCACCCCTTTCTGTATCAGTTGGGGCAGACCATTTATCAATACGAACGGAAGCGTTCACGCAAGATCAAACCTGATTTAAGTACCTTCAAAATAGACTACGAAAAACGACGTAACGACAGCCGACCGACTGTGAAGGATGTTGATAATTAGCTTGTAGGAGCATTGATTTTACCACCCCTAGCCAGAACGCTGGCTCGGCCCTCCTAAAACAGGAGGGGAATGTGCAGCAGTGACCCTTTTAAAGAACCCCCTCCTGTTTTAGGAGGGGCCGGGCCCACGCTGGGCAGGGGGTGGTAAAACTCTACAACGCTTTTTCAACTGTTTCCAGCGAAACACCCAGTGTTTTTTGAGCGATGGCGTTCAGTTGCGCTTTTTCGCCTGTGATGTGAAAAACGGCGTGTTTGTGTGTCAGTTTTTCGCCTGATTTCAGGAAAGCTGCGGGCGATACGCTTTCAATTTCATAGAACGGTCCCATCTGACTACCATCGGTCAACGGGCCGTCATTATAGGCGTTTACCGCATCGCCTTTCAGCGGATCGGGTACGAGCTTCCATTCCTGATTTAGATACGTAGCGTTTTTATCTACGTCGAACAACGTGAGCGTCAGTACGTTATTTTCGGCATCGTAGCTACCAGCCATGGGTTTGGTACGCTCGGGTGGAATGCCCAGTTTGCCACGACTTTTGCCATCGGCTTTGAAGTATAATACACCATTTTTATACGTAACGCGATCAGCAGGAATTTGCCCGAAATAATCGGTCGTAGCCACTTTACCCGATGCTTTTTCGTCGTACGGAATAACGATGGTAACGCCGGGCGAGGGCACAAACATGTCGAGCATCCAGATACAGGGAGCGCCGGTTTTCGGTGTCCAATCCAGCGCACCGGTATTTGTGATGCTATTATCGGTCTGATAACCAACCAGTCTGACACCTTCTGGCAATAACGTATTGAGCTGGCTAGCCGCTTCTTCACGGTTCAATAACGTAACGCTTCGGTCAATTTTGAGTTTCAACGTAGTGCCAGCATAATTCACCAGCCCCATTTCCTTCTCCATCACCACCGTTTGCGCCGTTTTCGACAGCACCCGCCAAGGTTCTGTATCGAAAGCCGAGGGCGTGTGCCATTGCTCAAACTCCATTTTGGCTCCTGGCTTGAAAAACAGCGAAAACTGGGCACCTTCTGGACCTAGCCACAACCGATTTTCGCCACCGTAAGCGTTCATATGTGCGTCGGGTTTACCCTCGAAGGCTTTGTAATGTACCCAACCGAAGCTGCGTCCTTCTGAACCATCGGCCGTCGACGTAAAGACTTTACCCTGATATTTGGCCGAAACAATCACCTGCGACGTACTGTCGTCGCTCGACAACACCGCTACGTCGCTGTCATGTTTTTTTAGAAAATCAAGGTCATAGCCGAATGTTCCTTTAGCTGTTGTTGCCATGCTGTTTTTATCAGTTTTATTACCACCTGAGCAAGCGTCCAACAGCATACAAATGGAGAGTAACCAGATTGTTGTTTTCATGCCAGACGTGTTGATGTATCAGTGGTTTAGTGTAGTTAAAATTTTAAGGGAGGCTAGCCTCCCTTATACTTACTTGTTTAACAATTTCTTCTTCTGGGCTTCGTATTCTTCTTTGGTTAGTGCACCGGCATCCATTAGCTGTTTCAGTTTTAGTAATTCATCGGCCACGCTGCCGGTAGTTGCCTGAACCGTTGTTGCCGCTGTTCGCAGACGAGGAGGAGGCAACATTTCGCCAGCCTCAACAGCGTTGTCTATTTCCGCATAATAGCGAACCAACAACCCCACGCCTATCTCCGCACACATTTTAAACCCTTGCCGCTTGGTGCCATTCTGGATTAAATCTTTAACAATACCGCGTTTACCCGCATAATCAGATGGCATGTAGCGATACACCAGTCGACCGTTTACGTACGTGCTTGGCGTTTCATAAATAAACCCAAACTGCTTTGTTGGCATTGAGGCTTTCCCGAAATAGAGCGTATCCCCGATTTTGATCGTCCAGCCCGGAACCGACGTTTTATAGCCATTTTTAAATCTGTCGGAATCGAGTCGTGCTTCCCGCGCTTCATCGGCGGTTATCGGGCCGCTCTGAGCGATGCTTTTTTCAGCAACAAACACCAAAAGAACGGCTGCTATTACTGAGGTAAATTGTCTTGTCATTTGATTGAAATTGTTTAAAAAAGGAATTTTTATGGGCTATACATGGATGCGTAGAAACATGTACATCTGTGTACCCTAAAGATAAATAAGACCTGATTATAACTTTATAAAAATGCGTCTATCAACAAAAGAATAGCAATACTATCATTCTCCACCCTACATTATTAAACTATTAAGAATGCGTTTCTGGGTGCCCCGCCCGAGCCTCACTAACTACTTTTGCGCAGGAAAACGGACCACCAGTTCCCTCACGTGTACACAGAACCATTCAGCAAAACGCAGGAAGCCGACCTACTAAAATGCCTACAGCAAGGCAGGGCTGATGCGTTTGAGAAACTGTACAGTGGCTACAAACGCCCCGTTCTTTTCTTCATCCAGAAATTCCTCAAATCCGACGACGAAGCCGAAGAAATCCTGCACGACGTCTTTCTAAAAGTCTGGCAAAATCGCGAACAACTTGACCCAGGCATTGGTGTTGGCGGTTATCTGCACACGCTGGCCCGAAATCTGGTTCTCAACCAAATCAAGCAGAAAGCAACGGCGAACAAACTCAATCAGGAGTGGGGACGGCGTACCAATGTGCACAGTAACACGGTTGAGGATCAATACATAACTACCGAATACGAACAACTAGCCCATAATGCCATTGGGCAGCTCCCGCCCCGCCGTCAGGAAGTTTATCAGCTCTGTTCGGGTGAAGGTAAGAGTTACGACGAAGTGGGCAAGCAACTTGGCATTTCTCGCGATGCGGTTAAAGATCACATGGTTCATGCGCGTCGGTTTTTAACCCATTTTCTTCGTCGCTACGCTGATTTGACGCTCATTGGCATTCCGGTTGGTGCTACGTTGCTAAAATTTTTTCTGACCGAACTACCCTAATTTTTTCGGCAACTGTAATGTAGGCAAACAGTCCTACAATTGGCCGATTCACACGACAAAGAATTACTCCGGCGCTACGTTGCCGATCAATGCTCAGCCACCGAACGGGAGCAGGCCGAAACCTTGCTGGCCACGCCCGACGGTTTGGCACTGATGCAGGAATTGATCGACGACACTACGATGCCCGAAGCGGCTGATTTACCGGCTGAAACCGAATCAGAAAAAGCCTTACAAAATCGAGTTTGGGACCGTCTGCAACGAACCGTCGATTCTGAACAAAGTCAATCGCCCAAAGTCATTCCGTTACGTCGTTACTGGAGTTATGCGGCCGCTGCTACGTTGGCGGGTCTGGGTCTATTCTGGTTCTGGCAAACGTCCCGCAAGCCATCCGAACACGTAGCGTTCCGGCAAATCGTGGCTCCTGCTGGTCAGAAAGTGCAGGTGAAACTGCCCGACGGAACGCAGGTTTGGCTGAATGCGCAGAGTCGGCTACGGTACGCCACTACGTTCGGCAACACTGATCAACGTATCGTAGAGCTGGAAGGCGAAGCGTATTTCGACGTAGCGCACGACAAGCAGCATCCGTTCATTGTACGTAGCGGCACCATTTCTACCCGTGTTTTAGGGACCCAATTCAACGTCCGCGCTTATGCCGACGATCCCGATATAGAAGTTGCGGTTCTGTCCGGCAAGGTTCGGGTATCGGACGCCCAGCGCGATTCGGTCAATTTAGTACCCAATCAAAAAAGTCATTTCGACCGCCAAACACATACACTTCATCAACAAACAATTGCCAATGTCAATGATTATCGGGCCTGGACAACCGACCAGCTTATTCTCGAAAACCTTACGATTGCCGAAACCGTCCGCTTACTGAATCGCCGGTTTGCCGTTCAGATTCAGGTTCCTCAGGAAAAACTGAGACACTGCCAGATTACAACCCGTTTTGAAAAGCCGTCACTGCCAGACGTACTAACCGTACTCTGTTCGTACCTCAACGCTACGTATCAGCAGCGAGGGTCAACCATCATTATTACCGGAAAAGGTTGCTAGTTCTTTCACTTCACTCACCCACAGTTCTTTTATGAACAAACTGTATCTTTCGCCCCGTCAGGTTGGGCAACGTCTGCTTCTGGCAGGCTTTCTGATGGCTCAGTGGCCCAATGCGGCTCAGGCTGGACCAACCAAACCCGACCAGGTTGTTACGGTTCAACTTACCAACGTAACGCTACGTCAGGCTCTTCAACAGATTGAAACACAAACCAGCAAACAGTTTGTGTATGGCCCATCGCTGCCGCTGAACCAGATCGTTACGGTCAGTGCCAGTAAACAGAAATTGAGTACCGTTCTAACCGATCTGCTACGTCCCTACGGCATCAGTTACGAACTGGTAAACAATCACATCGTTCTCCGCAAAGCGCCCGTATCGCAAACCAGCGCATCGGTTCAAAACCAGATTACAGTTACGGGTACCGTTGCCGACCAGCAAACGGGCGAGGTTCTACCCGGAGCCAGTATTGTTGTGAAAGGCCAGAACGTAGGCAGCGTAACCAATGCCGAAGGCAAGTTCTCGATCAGCGTTCCCGACGAAAACGCTACGTTAGTTGTTTCGTATATCGGTTACGAATCGGTTGAAGTAAAAGTTGGTGGTCGTTCACAGTTGGCGATTACACTGACCCAGTCGGCCAAACAACTCAACGAAATGGTTGTAGTTGGGTATGGTTCTCAGCAAAAACGCGACGTATTGGGCGCGGTGGCGACAGTGCCCACCAAAGAAATCGGAAGCCGTAACTACAACACAGCCGCCGAAGTCTTGCAGGGTACGTTGCCGGGTGTTACCGTCGTAAATGAAGGCGGTGATCCAACGGCTAACCCAACCATCAAAATTCGCGGTATTGGCTCACTCAACGACGAAAGTCCACTGCTGGTTGTCGATGGCGTTATTTATCCGGGAACGCTGAGTTCGATCAATCCGAACGACATCCAGTCGATTAGCGTACTGAAAGATGCGTCGGCGGCTATTTACGGTGCCCGCGCTTCGGCGGGGGTAATTCTGGTTACGACGAAGAAAGGTTCGAGCGGCCAGATGCGGGTGAATGTCAACTATCAGCAGGGCGTTCAGCAAGTGGCGAAAACGCTCAAAGCACTCGATGCGGCCAGCTTTGCCGATGCCATGAACACGGCTACGGACAACGCCAATTTACCGCGTATTGCCGCTTTTGATCCGGCCAGAAACCCCATCGCCCGGACGACGAAAACCAACTGGATGGACGAGATTTTCCAGACCGGAAACATCTATAACATCGATGCGTCGGTGAGTGGCGGTAACGAAAAATCGACGTTCTTCCTCTCGGGTGGTTACCGTAAGAATGGCGGGATTATGCTCAATACGTATTCAGATCGGTACACGCTACGTTTGAACTCGTCGCACCAGCTCACCAAACGGATAAAAATCGGCGAAAACCTGTCGTACAACGTCAATAATGGCCAAACTGGTAATACGTCCAGCGCATATACCGGAGCGATTCTGACGGCTATTTTCTACCCACCGAACGCAACGATTTATCGGGAAGACGGCTCAGGTCGATTCGGCGGTGTTCCGGCGGATTTCGCTGGTTCATACGGCGATTTGATCAACCCGGTTGCGTATCTGAAACGGCTCGACAACCGGAATCCGGTCAGTAACCTGTTCGTGAATCCGTATCTGGAATGGCAAATTATTGATGGGCTGACCTTCCGCAGTAACTGGGGTATTACGCAGATCAAGAACAATAAAAAACAGTTCAACGTCCGCATCACCGAACCGGGTAAAATATTCGATTTCAACGAGTTATACCAAAGCAGCTACGAATCGAACGATTTGCTGAACGAACAGACGCTTAATTACAAACGCTCATTCGGCAGCAAGCACAATTTCGACGCGTTGTTGGGCTATACGTTCCAGAAGACCAAAATCGAATCATTTGGGGTTCGTGGCACGGGCTTCGATAACGAAGATGCATCGCAACGGTATCTGACAAACGCCAAACAGATTTTTTACGACGCTGGCAACACGTCGATCATTGAGCGTGGTCTGGAATCGTTTGTCGGACGGGTCAACTACAGCTACAATGATAAATACCTACTGTCGGCCATCATCCGGCGCGATGGTACGTCGAAGCTGTTGAGCGCCAACCGTTGGGAGTGGTATCCGTCGATTTCGGCGGGTTGGCAGATTGGCGACGAAGCTTTCCTGAAAAACGTAAACTGGCTCACCAACCTGAAACTGCGTGCTAGCTGGGGACGTATCGGAAACCTGGCCGGTCTGGGCGACTATGCCTATAGTATCCCGCTGGCGCAAACGCTCTCGCTGATCGGCTCTGACCCAGCTATCAATTTTGGCTATGCCGAACGGTCGCTGTCGAACTCGAACCTACGTTGGGAAACATCAACCCAGATGAACGTCGGCCTTGATTTCGGTCTGCTACGTAATCAACTGATCGGTACCATCGACGTTTTCTCGAAACAGAACCGCAACATGTTGTTTCAGGAGCAGTTGCCGGGCGTAGCCGGTGCACCGGGTGGACGTACCATCAACGCCGGATCGACCGAAAACCGGGGTATTGAATTGGGTCTAACGTATCAGCGCAACTTTGGCGGGGTGAAATTCGACGTAACAGCGAACGTATCGTTCCTGAAAAACGAAGTAACGGCCCTTCCTCCCGGACAGACGCTCCAGCCAACGGGCCCAACGGTACGTAGCCTGCCGAACTCCAACTTCCACATGGTCGGCCAGCCGTTCGGCGCTTACTTCGGTTATCAGACAAACGGCATTTTCCAGACCGACGAACAAGCTGCTGGTTACGTCAATTCGACGGGTACGCGTTATCAGGCGAGTGCCAAAGCGGGTGATTTCCGGTTCGTGGATAGCAATGGCGATGGCGTCATAAACGACAACGACCGGGTTGTATTAGGTAGCATTCTGCCCACGAAAACGTTCAGCCTGAACAGCAATGCGGCTTACAACGGCTTCGACCTGAACGTATTTTTTCAGGGATCAGCCGGAAACAAAGTCTTCAATTCGGTGAAGAATCTGGCGCTGAATCCAGGCGCATATCCAGGTTACAACATGCTCGAAGAAGTGAAAAACGCCTGGAGTCCAACCAATCCTGGCGGTACGATTCCTCGTCTGCGGGCCGGTTCTGACCCGAACAACAACTTCGGCCGTATCTCGGATTTCTACCTCGAAGACGGCAGTTACCTGCGCCTGAAAAGCCTGACCATCGGTTACACGCTTCCCCGCACCTTCACCAAAGTTGTAGGCGCCCGGATTTACCTGACTGGCCAGAATTTATTTACCGTCACCAAATATTCGGGTATGGACCCTGAAGTGGGCATCAGCAGCTTCGGTCTCGACGTAGCGAAATATCCGCTATCCCGCGTGTATATGATTGGTGCAAACATTTCCTTCTAAGACGAGCGATCATGAAAAAAATAAATAAACTTTTTCTACTGGTAGTCGGTGGCTTAACGTTTGGCTGCAACAGCCAGTTGGATCTTGTACCGCAGGGTGCGCCCACAACGGGTAATTTCTGGAAAACAGAAAGCGATGCCATTTCGGGCGCAAACAGCATTTACGAACTCTACAGCGATGACGATATGTATGGCCGGGGCTTCTTCTGGCTCAACAACGCCAGCGACGATATCGGCACCAAACCGCGCGCCAATGCCGAGAACATCAAGAATTTCAAGGTAGATGGAAATGAGTCGGATACGCGGCCAATTTGGGGCAAACATTATCAGGTGATGAAGCGCGCCAACGACGTACTACGTAACGTTCCGAGCATCACGATGACCGAATCGCTCAAAAACCGGATACTGGGCGAAGCCTATTTTAACCACGCTGTGATGCACCTGGAAATGGCGTATCGCTACGGTGATGATCGGGCGGGTATTCCGATTCAGGATCGCGCCAACCCCGAAAACATCTATGTTTCCCGGGCGAAGAACGTTGCTGAAAACTATGCCTACATTGCCGAAGATCTGAAAAAAGCGGCTGATCTGCTTCCTCATTTCTCGGAATATACGGCTGAAAATTACGGTCGTGCACACAAAACGGCGGCATGGGCGTATCTGGTACGTACTTACCTGTACGCAAAAGATTGGGCCAATGCCGAACGATACGCCGACATGATAATCAGCAGCGGCAAACATAGCTTATTGGCCAACTACGAGGACGTATTTAAAACAGCAAATAACTGGTCTTCTGAGTATATCTGGTCGGTTACGTCGAGCGCGAAAGATACACGGGTTGGCTGCATTTTTCCGGGCGTATGTCTGGAAGATAAAGGCTGGGGATTGTACAACGGTTGGGGCAACTTCTATCCCACTAAAGAACTGTACGACGCTTTCCAGACAGGCGATAAACGTCGCGAGGTTACGATCCTGAAAACCGGCGACAAGTTCATGTTTTTCGGACAGGAACGTACGTTCAATGTCGGCACGTTTACGGTTAGCTCCAGCAACCGCACCGGCTATCAGTTCCGCAAATACATGGAGCCGTATAGCTATGCCAACCCGATTGGTTCGACGGTTAACCCGAACGGCGACAAACCATCGACTTCGCTCAACGTACCGCTGCTACGTTATGCCGACGTAGTATTGATGAAAGCTGAAGCCAAGCTGATGCAGAATAAAAACGCCGACGTAGAAATCAACCAGATTCGCGCTCGTGCCGGACTGGCCGCCATTAGTGGTGCTACGTTGACCGATTTGAAACGCGAACGTCGTTGCGAATTTGGTGGCGAATGGACCGACCGCCATTTCGATCTGGTTCGCTGGGGCGATGCGCAGCGTGTGTATGCGCAACCACTGCACCACGCCGATGGCCGGGTAATTTACGAAGCCCGGAATTTCAATCCACAGGTAATGCACGTATGGCCAATTCCGCCTACCGAGATACAAAACAGCAAAGGTTCATTAACGCAAAATCAGGGTTGGTAAGCCAGCCGGATTAAGTCAAAAACGCCCTATCGAACCTTGTTTGGTAGGGCGTTTAAGCAACTACAACAATGAAAAAGATATCGCTACTGGTTCTTTCCGGCTGGTTTATGGCGAGTTTCGCTAGTGCACAGTCTAGTACTACGTATTCAACGGCTCAGGCGCATTCGCATAACGATTACGAACAAACAATTCCATTCTGGCAAGCTTACGACCAACAATTCGGGTCTATTGAGGCCGATATTTATGCTCGAGATGGAAAACTATACGTAGCACACGATTCAGTCAGCATCACGTCGGAGCGTACTTTAGAAGCGCTGTACATTAAGCCGATGGTCGATAAAGTCCGGGCGAACAAAGGGAAAATTTACGCCGGCGCCAAACACGAGTTGCAATGGTTAATCGACCTGAAATCACCCGCGCGACTGGCGTTGCCGTTGCTGGTGCAGGCGTTGAATGCTTATCCCGATGTTTTTGGCGAGAAAGCTCCGGTGAACGTAGTGATCAGTGGCAACGTACCATCGCCCGACCAGTTTGCTACGTATCCGATCTGGATTCAGTTCGACGGTCGGCCCGACGTTACGTATACGCCCGATCAATTGGCGCACGTTGGTTTAATTAGCCAGGATTTTGCCCGGTATACCCGCTGGAATGGTAAGGGGTTGATCGTCAAAAAAGAGCGGTCGAAGATTCAGGACGTTATCCGGCAGGTGCATCAGCAGGGCAAAAAAATCCGGTTCTGGGCTACCCCCGACAACATCAATACCTGGAAAACGCTCATGAACCTAGGGGCCGATTTTATTAATACCGATCAGATTGCACCACTTGGCGAATTTTTAAGCAAGCGCAAAACCGCCGAATACCTGAACCCAACACCGCACGCACTCTACCAGCCAACTTATCGGAACAACGACACCCGAAGTCGCGTCAAAAACGTGATTCTACTCATCGGCGACGGTATGGGACTGGCGCAGATTTACGCCGGACTGACCGCCAATCGGGGCGATTTAAATCTGGCGAAATTCTTGAACATTGGTTTCTCTAAAACCAGTGCCGCCGATACGTATATTACCGATTCGGCCGCTGGCGCTACGGCGATGGCAACGGGTCATAAAACCAACAACCGTGCTATCGGTGTCGATTCGGCGGGGAAAGACGTAACGGCGATTCCAACGCTGATAAAACCGTGGAATATGGTTAGCGGCCTTATCTCGGCTGGTGGTGTAACCGATGCTACGCCAGCCGCTTTCTACGCCCATCAGCCCGACCGGATGTTCGAGCGGGAAATCGCATCCGATTTTCTCCGTAGTCCAACGCAAATCCTGATTGGTGGGGGGCAGCGGTATTTTCAGGAAGAAAAAGTGATCGATACGCTACGTCAGCGCGATTATCAGATTGGCACTACGTTCGGCGAACTGGGCAAACTGAAAGCGCCTTTCGTGATGCTCGACGATCAGTCGATTGTGGCGATGAGCAAAGGGCGGAAAGACTTTTTGCAGAAAAGCCTTCAGAAAACAATACAGGAGCTTCAACCCAATAAAGCTGGTTTCTTTGTCATGGCCGAAGGTGCTCAGATCGATTACGGCGGGCACGCCAATGACGTTCGGTACGTAGTACGGGAAATGCTCGATTTTGATCAGGCCATCGGCGATGCGATACGTTTTGCCGATTCAAATGGCGAAACCCTTGTCATTGTCACCGCCGATCATGAAACTGGCGGGTTAAGTCTGCTGGATGGCGATCTGAAACGCGGCTACGTTGACGGTAATTTCAGCACCAACGACCATTCAGGTATTATGGTACCGGTATTTGCTTACGGGCCGCATTCGCTGGACTTTCGGGGCGTTTATGAGAATACCGAGATTCATCACAAGATCATGGCAATCCTGAAGAAGTATCACCGATAAACGTATCAGGCAATCGTGTACACAGGGGTTTCGGCGAAACGTGAGGCTACAATCAGCTCTGTCTTATCCAGATGTGGCGTAAACAGATCCCGACTCAAGTCCGGGCAGTTGTTATCTTTCGACAGGTGCGATAAGAGAACGTGACTCATAAACGAAGGCTTATGCGCCTGAAAAAGTGAAAGCGCCTGCTGGTTCGACAGGTGTCCTTTGCCACCCCGAATCCGTTGTTTGAGAAAGTACGGATAACGGCCACGCTCTAGCATGTCTTCGTCGTAGTTCGCTTCCAGAAAAGCGGCATGGCACTGGCTGAAATGACGTATTACGTGTTCGCAAACGGCACCGATATCAGTAAATACACCTACGTTGATACCTTCGCAACTAATCAGAAAGCTATGCGGATCGGCCGCGTCATGGTGTTTGGGGAAAGCTGTAACCTCAAGATTTCCAATCTGCACCGGTTCGTAGGCACGTAACGCACGTAGCGGAAAATCGCGTTCGGGTAATCGTGAACCACGTAGCGTTTGCGGAGTAATGAACACCGGAAGCTGATACGCTCGGGCCAGTTGCGAAATACCGCTGATGTGATCGGAGTGTTCGTGCGACACAAAAATGGCTTTCACGGTTCGCATCGATAAGCCTAGCCGCTGCATGCGCTGTTCGGTTTGCCGACGCGAGATACCGGCATCAATCAATACGGCTTCCTCTTGATTGCCAACGTAGTAGCAGTTACCGTTGCTACCTGAATTTAAGGACGTAATAAATAAAGACATTGTCCGACAAATTAACGATTTTTCAGACAATGTCTGGCCAAAAACGCAGGATTTATGCTTATACAGGATAGGAACGTACTAAATAAAATCGGGCAGCTTCTTTGTGTGTTGATAAGACAACCGATACCGATTAGCGAGCTGAGGTATAAATCTGAAATCGGTCAATTGGGCCGGGATTTAACTCCAGCAGTTCGGCATGCCCTTCTCCATCAGTCAGCGTGGCTCGGTGCTGTTTGTTAATTTCGATGGAGGCTCCACGCAGGGGTTGTTCGGTTTGGCTGTTATAGACAAAAAATTGAAAGGCCACCTTCTGAGCACTCGCTTCCCGCACCAGCAACAGCAAGGCAATCAGTGACATATATGCGTTGGTTCTCATGGAAACGTAATGGTTCGTTGTGTTTTGAGGTAGCCGCCAAAAATGCCGTAACCGTTCTGAATGTTTGTGAAGGTTGGAGTGATACCAGTATAGCCACCAAAAAAATCAGCGGGTTTACTTTCTGCCGATTTACGCATTTGCGCCGATAGGGCATAGAATGTAAACAGAGCAGGTTCGGCAGTCATGACGTAATACGTCTAGGGTGTAGCAGAATCAATAACATCGTTGTTGAAATACAGCCGTTGGCCAGCCTGAGTAATCATCTGTTGATCAAAGTAGGTATCGACCAGCATAAAGTTGTTAAACATATATTGGCTGACAATGAAGTATCGATAGGAGTTGTCATCCGTCGATACGTCCTGCCAGCTCAGCGTCACCCGGCGTCGGTCATCAAAAGTATCACTGTAGGGCTCACCAAAGGCTACTGAGTCAATTTTGGCCGCCCGGAGGGGTAGTTCGCAACTTGACCGTAGGGTATCGTGGGTAGGCAGTACTGTCAGGAGTTGATAGCGATGGCCTAGCTGGACAGGCATTTCCTGCTGTGCGCAGCCATATAATCCCGGTTGCCGGAGTGATTTTAAGTAGATTTGCTGTCCGGTAGTCTGATTCAACAGGATGATGTATGCACCATTGATTGGACGAGTGTTGTAAGCGGATTGATTGTCGATAGACTGGACCTCTCGAATTGCCGCAAAAATGGAATCGCTGGGTATGAGCTAACAGAAAACGGCGGCCTGCGTAGGAACGTTGGGGAAAGAAAAATCATCGATCAGGGTTTGCCGTCTACAACTGGCCAGTACTGTAGCTCCTAGAAGAAAAAGATAACGTAACACAAAAAGATGTATTTAGCACTACTAAATATAATCTAATACATACTTGTATAACGCCAAAAAACCTCAAAAATGATATAAATAGGTTACTATAGATTGCTCTATTATGGTGGCCGACCATTGGTAGTTTGAGACTACGAAATCTCTAGTGTATAGACAATTGGAAACCGCTATTGGGTAGATACGCGAAACGGTCAGGCTTCTGTTGGCTGCTGTCTGATTAGCTGATCCGGATCAAATCTGGCAAATTCTGTCGTCAGTTCCAGTCGCACAATTTTCTGGGCTACGTATTGGGGATGGGCAGGCTTCTCAAAACGATGCAGGATAGCAAATGTTAAGAGACGCTTATTATACTGACGCACCGTTTCTGACGGTTTTTTGAGCGTGTCATAGTAGTAAAGGTACATGGCATTCGCTATGGGTTGATAGCCTGTAATTTCACGTTGGTCGGCACAGGTTGAATCAGGTTACCAAAAAACACCAGCTCCAACAGAACTGGTGTTTCCTTCTTTCCTCTTTTCAATACCTCAATTTCAATGCATTAACTTCTGTGAAATGTGTAGCAATTAACATACCAAAAAGTTAGCAAAAATATTGCTAATAATAATTGTAACTGTATGATAATTAGAGCATAAATAAATATTTGCTACTACTTGATCTTCTTTGTAGGTTGTTCTCTCTTTATATAATGATGTATAGTCGCCAGTTGACCTGATAGGGATAAACTTTATAGAGCGAATCACCTTCATTGATAGTGAAACCTTTCTCAACATTTGATTTGGCTTCACTTAGTAACAACTCCGCCTGAATGCTGTCTCCTTTAGTCAGTAGACACAACCCTTTATAGTATTGTGTATCATAGATCTTGATGCCCATATCGAATAACTACAGATGATGAATCCGTTATTCACGTTGAGTACTAATAGCTCAGTCTATTAAGTTAGTATAATGCAAAAAGGGTCGTAAGGTTGAAATTTTCATTTCAGTCCATACGACCCATACGTATTGAAACGATTTGAGCGGGCTAGGCACGTAGCATTACTCTTGGATAAACGATCCAACAAGTACGTCTTATTTGCGTTAATGGAGGTTAATTAGCCAGTTCGCTACGTAGCATCCAGCCAAATCACTACGTTATCAAAACGGAATAACCCGCCCGGTCTGGCTACTTTCCAGCGCGAGGTCGATGACGCGGGCCAGTTGCTGGATTTCGTCGGGTGTGATTGCCGGTTTAGCACCGTTTACGATGGCATCGTATAGATTATCATAGAAGGGCATGTAATTCCCCGGCAGACTTTCGATACGTTCCGGGCCGCCACTTCGATAGAGAGTGCCCCAACGGTCGTCGGGTTCAGTACCCCAGTTGGGTAAGTTTGGTAATAAATTCTGCCGAAGCCGCTCTTCCTGCACATCCAGACCGCCTTTAATAAACGATCCTTCAGTACCATGCAGGCTAAATCGAAGTTGATTCTGGTAAATCATCAGATTCGATTCGAGCCGAACATTTTTATCAGCATATCCCAGCCTGATATCGAAGTAATCGTGGACCTGACTACCGGGCCGCATGATACGTACACTTGCCTGAACCGAATCGGGTTTTCCGAAGAGGTCCAGCGCCTGATCGAGTAGGTGAGGCCCCAGATTATACAGATTTCCACGACCTAAAGCGGGTTGTTCTTTCCAGCTATTTGCCTGCAGATTTACGGGCGAAAAACGGTCGTATCGGCATTCATAATCGACGAGTGAGCCCAAAGCTCCTTCAGTCAGCAAACGTTTTATCGTCAGAAAATCGGAATCCCACCGACGGTTCTGATACGCCGTGGCAATAAGCTTCTTTTGCTGCGCCAGTTCGAGTAGTTGAATGGCTTCCTGTTCGGAGAGCGCAAACGGTTTTTCGATCACTACGTGTTTTCCGTGCTCCAATGCTTTATGGGCATAATCAACGTGCGTTTCGTTTGGCGAACACACAAAAACAAGATCGATTTCCGGGTCGGCAAACAGTTCTTCGGGCGTAGCGACCCAGCCAATCGACGCATCGAACGCCTGAACAGCATCCGGGCGACTGCTGGCAATTTTTGCCAACTGAAATCGGGGATTCACCGACAGAAACGGTGTATGAAAATAGCGGCCCGACAACCCGAACCCAATCAAACCAACGCGAACAATTTCAGGCATATAACGTAACGATATAATTATGGCTCAAACAGGCTTCGGCTGTTTGAATCGATTAGTGATTTGTGACTAAGCTTAACCAGTTGTCGCTCAAACAGCCGGAGCCTGTTTGGGCCATACTCTACCGAAAAAACAATCAAGGCGTATCGGGTAGTGCAAATGCTACGTATTTATCGCCAGAACGCGTGCTGAGTTTTCCTCCTCCACAGGCAATCACTACGTATTGTTTTCCACCTACCGAATACGTACTGGGCGATGCGTAGCCAGCCGCTGGTAGTGGTGCTTTCCACAACTGTTTACCCGTTTTGGTGTCGATAGCTCTTATGTGCTCATCTTTACTGGCCGCAATAAACAACAAACCACTTTCCGTAACCACAGGCCCACCGTAATTATCTGTACCTGTGGGTGGAATGCCTCTGGCGGTCAGCTCTTTATATTCACCTAATGGCACCTGCCACTTATGCTCACCAGTGTTCAGATCGATAGCTGTAAGTGTGCCCCAGGGCGGATTACTCACCGGATAGCCTTTGCTATCGTACCAGCGATTATAACCCGTGTGCTGGTATGGCAGTCCTTCGTTTTGTATACTCACAGTTTGGGTAGCGGTTCCTTTGTTGAAGATAAAATCGACAATGATTTTTCGCTCGCTTTCGGGCAAGTGCGAAAATGAAGGCATCATGCCCCGCCCTTTTTGCAACAACTGATGAACAGCCTCCGCCGATAGTCGTTTGTCAATATTCAGTAAGCCGGGATACGAACCATCGTGATTACCGCGCCGGTCGGCTCCGTGACATGATGCGCACCGAAGATTATACAACTGAGCGCCATTTACCGAAGCTTCTCCGGCGGGCTGTTGTTTCCGCACCAGCGACGAAAAACACGGGTTCTGTTTGGCTGGGATATAAATTACGCCCGACGGATCAGTAGCCGAACCACCCCATTGCGCTCCCCCATCCGTGCCGGGGAAAAAGATAGTCATCTCATTTGTAAGCGGAATATACGCACTGCCGGTACGTGCCTTTCGCAACGTAGCAACCAGCTCGTCACGGTTCGACGCCCACGTATTGATGTCTTGCTCGGTAAAGGATTGTTTGGTAAACGGGGCCGGTTTCTGCGGAATGGGTTGCGTCTGACTCGGAAATTCACCCGCAATGGCATCTGTCGGAAATTTGGTTTCAACAATCGGGAACAACGGTTTACCCGTCACCCGGTTGAACACAAAAATATGCCCCTGTTTGGTTGTTTGCGCTACTGCATCGATACGTCTAGGTTGACCGTCGGGACCGCGCTGGGTTACAGTCAGCAGATTGGGTGGAGCGGGTGGGTCGCGGTCCCAGATGTCGTGATGAACGAACTGAAAATGCCAGAGCCGTTTACCCGTATTGGCATCCAGCGCAATCAGGCAATTAGCAAACAGGTTATCGCCCTTGCGATTTCCGCCATAAAAATCGTAAGCCGCCGAACCAGTTGGCGCATAAACGATTCCCCGTTTACGGTCAATTGCCATTCCCATCCAGGCATTGGCTCCACCCAGTCGTCCGCGCGGTTTGGCTGGCGACCAGGTGTCATAGCCAAATTCGCCCGGTTTCGGAATGGTATGAAACGCCCATACTGTGCGACCAGTTCGAACGTCATAAGCCCGAATATCGCCAAGTAGCGATGTTTCGCCTTCGGCCAGCCGCGTACCCACAATGAGCAGATTTTTATAGATCGTGTTCGGTGTATTGGGTTGTACGTAATTATCGCCACCAGGCCGCTCAATACCTTCTTTCAAATCGATACGTCCGCCTTTTCCAAAACTTTCAATCGTCTTGCCGGTACGTGCATCGAAGGCGTACAGCCATTTACCGGCACCGAACAGAATACGTTTTTCTTTACCATCGGTCCAGTACGTAACACCCCGGCTTAGGGTACCGCCATTATCGTTCACATTTGTTCGCCATATCTGCTGACCTGTTGCGGCATTCAACGCAAACGCCTGTGTATTGGCCGAAACACCATAAAGCACACCGTCGATAATGAGCGGATTACATTGCATCTGTGTTCTATTTCCCACCGTATCGGCCCCACCCGACGCATACGTCCAGGCCACCTTCAGTTGCTGCACATTATCGGCGGTTATCTGCGTCAGGGGCGAATAATGACTGCGTGCACCATCGCCATTATATTCGGCCCAATTGGTATCCGGCAACGCTGGGGTGTGGATGAACCCGACAATACCCAATAGCAATATCCCAAAACCGAACAGATATTTCATAGCAGATGGCCTTACGTTCTCATTTAAAAAGCATCTATAATCCACGAAATACTTTTCCTTACGTTCTATTATAGTAACAGCATACTTAATGGTAAATTGATATACTGAAATTGCTTTTGACGCTTTCGGGAATCTAACTAACCGCTTCTCATGCCAATAGATGCCGACGTAATCATTGTGGGGGCCGGATTGGCCGGTCTGGTAGCCGCAGCCGAACTGGCCGATGCAGGCAAACGGGTCATTCTGGTCGATCAGGAGCCAGAGCAAAGTCTGGGCGGACAGGCGTTCTGGTCGTTTGGTGGCCTGTTTCTGGTTGATACACCGGAGCAGCGTCGGCTCAAAATCCGAGATTCGTATGAACTAGCAATGGCCGACTGGATGGGCACTGCCGCTTTCGACCGGCCCGAAGATTACTGGCCCCGAAAATGGGCCGAAGCCTACGTAGCGTTTGCGGCTGGCGAAAAACGTAGCTGGCTCCATCAACAGGGCTTACGATTTTTTCCGGTTGTCGGTTGGGCTGAGCGCGGTGGTTACGGCGCCATCGGACACGGCAATTCGGTTCCGCGCTTTCATGTTACGTGGGGCACAGGGCCGGGCGTAATCGCGCCGTTTGAATTTCGCGTTCGGGAAGCTGTCAAACGTGGGTTGATTACGTTAAAATTTCGTCATCAGGTCAATGAACTTTCCATTACCGATGGCGCTGTCGACGGTATTCAAGGCGCTGTTCTGGAGCCGAGTAACGTAGCACGGGGCGAAAAAAGCTCGCGCATACCCATTGATACATTTTCATTACGTGCTCAGGCAGTTCTTGTTACGTCGGGCGGTATCGGAGCCAATCACGAACTGGTTCGGCAGAACTGGCCGGAACGATTGGGTGAACCGCCAAACTACATGTTATCGGGCGTGCCAGAGCACGTAGATGGGCGTATGTTAGCCATTTCTGAGACGGCTGGAGCGAATCTGATTAACCGCGATCGGATGTGGCATTATACCGAAGGAATTCAAAACTGGGCACCTATCTGGCAACAACATGGCATTCGCATTTTACCAGGGCCATCGTCGATGTGGTTCGATGCAGTGGGGAATCGCTTGCCAGTGCCGTTGTTTCCGGGTTTCGATACGTTGGGAACGCTCGCTCACCTGCGAAAAACGGGTTACGATCATAGCTGGTTTGTGCTGAATCAGAGCATTATCCGCAAAGAATTTGCCCTATCCGGTTCGGAACAAAATCCCGATTTAACGGGTAAAAGCTGGCGGCAGGTATTGGGCAGAGCCGTAGGCAAAAATGCCCCCGCACCCGTCGAAGCCTTCAAGCAAAACGGCGTCGATTTTATCATACGAAACAATCTGTCAGACCTCGTCACCGGCATGAATGCACTTGTCGGTGAATCGCTCATCGACCTCGCCAGACTTGAAACCGAACTGGTCTCCCGCGACCGTCAATTGTTGAATCCGTTCTGCAAAGATGCGCAGGTAACGGCCATTCGGGGAGCCCGTAATTACCTCGGAGATAAGCTGATTCGAACGGCCAAACCGCACGCCATTCTCGACCCTAAAGCGAGTCCGTTGATTGCAGTTCGATTACATATCCTCACTCGAAAAACATTAGGCGGCTTACAAACTGACTTATCTGGCCGTGTACTTGACGCAACTGGCAAACCCGTTTCTGGCTTATACGCAGCGGGAGAAGTAGCTGGTTTTGGCGGAGGTGGTATGCATGGCTATCGCGCTTTAGAAGGCACGTTTCTGGGTGGATGTATTTTCTCAGGCCGTGTAGCTGGTCGGGCAGTACGTGAATCTATCTAACGTATTGGTAGAAAATTAGCTTAAATTATACCAGCTTGTTATCCAAGGACGTGGTGGAGCATTGTGTAGTGGAGTCGGGTTATCAAACCCGACTCCACTACACAATGCTGATTTCAATTTAATCAAAACGTACTACAAACAACGATTAGAATGACCCGCCTACCAATCGATACGTATGATAATCAGCTAATTGATCAGGCACGTAGCATAATTAGCCGTCGGTACAAACCGGAAGTCCACGCGGTTGGCACTGCACTACGTACCAAATCAGGAAAGGTATTCGAAGGCGTTCATCTTGAAGCCTATATTGGGCGGGTTGCCGTTTGTGCTGAAGCCATTACCATCGGTACAGCCGCCACGCAGGGCGACAGTGATATTGAGACAATTGTGGCCGTTTATCATACCGGAAAAATTGTAGCTCCCTGCGGTATTTGCAGAGAGCTAATTTCGGATTATTCGGCGGATGCACTCGTGATTTTAGAAGACAACACCGGTATTTTTAAAACACCCATACGTGAGCTTTTACCCGTGAGATACGAGCGGGAGTGAATAATCAACGTAGTGTTTTACAAATAGGTATTTTGCTACGTATTACTGGGTTATCCAGTCCAGTATTCTGGATGTGCGCGCGCCCGTTTCGCCTGTGCTCGGGCTTTGGATTTCGCCCCGTAAGTCGCGCACGATCAGCTCAATTAATGGCTGTTGTACGTGTTCTGGAAAAGGAATCGTATGTTCGACTAAACCAGCTTCCGTTTCGACGAGCAACCGAAATTTCTCGAAAAACGAAAAGGTGATTTTGCCTTTGGAGCCGATGAGCTGCGTTTGCTCCAGTCGCTGTTCCGGATTGACCGTAAAACACCAATTGCCTGTACCCACTACGCCCGATTCGAAAGCGAACGTAGCAACAACCATATCATCGGCTTTGTATAATCCGGCCTGATTGAGACTGATACCGCTTGCCTGTTTAATCGGACCAAAAAGATATTCCAGAAAATCGAACTGGTGTGAAGCCAGATCATGGAAACGTCCTCCACCCGAAATTTCTGGAGAAACACGCCAGCCGGGTTGTGGATTCGGCCCCGATTCGCCCGGAAGAGGTTCCCAGTATAACTGAACATTCACGCTACGTATTTCGCCAATTGCCTGTTCGTTAACCAGTTCTTTTACTTTCAGAAAATACGGAAGCGCCCGTCGATAAAAAGCTACAAAAAGCGGTACGCCCGTTTCCCGACTAGCCTGATTCATCGCTTCGCACTCAGCCGCATTCAACGCCATTGGTTTTTCAACATAAACAGGCTTTCCGGCCCGCATAGCCTTGATGGCATAATCGGCATGGCTGTCGGGTGGCGTTGCTACGTAGATCGCGTTTACGTCGGGATCGTTGATCAGTTCATCGGCATTGCTATACCATTTCGGTACGTTATGTCGCCGGGCGTAATCAGCTGCTTTCTCGGCATCGCGACGCATCACGGCTACCAGTTTCGAATGGGGCACTTTGTTAAAGGCCGGGCCACTTTTTACTTCCGTTACGTCGCCACAGCCAATAATACCCCATTTTATTTCATCCATCGGTGTTAAGGATTTGGTTTATAAATCAATTCGAAATAAATGCATCGGCAATGAATACGGTTCGAGTTCGACGTAATTGAACTCGCCTTTCCAGATGTAATAAGCGCCCGTGAGCAGGTCGAAAACCGTATATTCCTGATCCTGACCAATACCCAACTGCCAGATAGGAACCTGCACCACACCTGCCCGGCGGCTATATGCATCGGTATTGACTACGATCAATAGTCGATTCGCGCCCGACGTTTTCAGGTAGGCCATAATCGCATCGTCATTCACGTTGCAGAACGTAATATTATTGGTCGTTTGAAGAGCCGCATTTTCATTACGTAACCGGTTTACGAGCGTGATGAGGTAGGTAAGTTTATTGGTTTTACTCCAATCCCACTGGCGAATTTCGTACTTCTCCGAATTTAGATATTCTTCCTTGTGCGGAAGTGGCGCATGTTCCATCAACTCAAACGAAGGCCCGTAAATACCGTAATTACTGGACAACGTAGCGGCTAGAAAAAACCGAATCAGAAACTGCGGTTCGTGCCCACCCTGAAAACTGTACGGATTGATATCAGGTGTGGCTGGCCAGAAATTTGGGCGGAAGTACTGTTTCCTGTCCGATTGAGTCAGTTCGGTCATGTAATGTTCCAGTTCCTGCTTCGAATTGCGCCAGATGTAATACGTATATGATTGCGAAAACCCCCGCTTACCTAACTCCTGCATCACGTTGGATGTAGTGAAAGCTTCGGCCAGAAACAGCATATCAGGGAATTCTTTTTTCACTTCGGCAATGACCCACTCCCAGAACGCAAATGGCTTTGTATGAGCCTTGTCGACCCGAACGATACGTACTCCCCACGAGGCCCAGACGAGCAAAACGCGTTTAATTTCCTGCCACAGATTCTGCCAGTCGCTGGTTTCGAAATCAAGTGAGTAAATATCCGGGTATTTCAGGGGCGGATTTTCTGCATACTGAAACGTACCATCTGGCCGTTTTTTGAACCATTCGGGGTGTTCTTTGACCCACGGATGGTCGGGCGAACACTGAATCGCGAGGTCCATTGCTACTTCCATGCCGTAGTTGGCCGCAATGGCAATGAGGTGTTTGAAATCCTCGACAGTGCCCAGTTCGGGATGAATCGTATCATGCCCTCCTGCATTGGAGCCAATGCTATACGGGTCACCGGGGTCGTTGGGTTGGCTGGTAACAGAGTTATTTTTCCCCTTCCGATTCGACGTTCCGATGGGGTGAATAGGCGGGAGATACAATACGTCGAAACCCATTCCCGAAATACGGGGCAGTAGTCCTTCCACGTCTTTGAACGTACCATGACGTAGTAAACTGTCATTTTCATCCCGCACGGCCGAGCGAGGAAACAGGCAATACCACGTACTGAATTGCGCCCGCGCCCGGTCGACTTCAATGCCTAAATCGTGTTGGTATCGGGTTACGTGTTGCCGCTCCGGGTATTTATTCGCGTAGAAGGTAAACTGGTCACTTTCGGCTGTTGAGACGGCTTCATCGTAGCGATTCCCATCTCGAAACAGTTCAGCCATTTCCCGTAATACCTTTACGTCGGCACTTTCCTCAACAGGCGAATTTATCTTTTTACTTTTTACTCCTTTCTTCGCTGCTGGTTTGCCGCCTGCCCGTTCGAACATTTCGTCCAAATACTGCGCACCGATCAGTAACTCATTTGTAATACGCTGACCGTCTGCTATTTTTAGATGAACCTCCTGCTGCCACGATTTCAGATGATCGACCCAGGCTTCGATAGTATATGTGTATTGCCCCTGTTTTTCGGCAATGAATGCCGCTCCCCAACGGTTGTTAACGAGGAGGGTCATCGCCATTTCGGTCCAGAACGTATCGTCTGAATGTCTATACAGTAGATAAGCCGCTAAATGATCATGGCCATCGGCAAAAATATCGGCTTCAACCGTTATTACGTCGCCGGGAATTGCTTTGATTGGGAATCGACCATTATCAAGTTCGGGAGAAACACGCGCAACGACCACGCGCGACTGTCCGGGCCCATTCAGGCTAGAACCATTAGCAGGAGTATTCATGCAAGTAAAGATTAGCTTCAGGCTTCATTGTTACGAGGGTAAACGCAGAATAGAATACCTGATTGATTAATCAGAAATACTGCGACAATGTTACAAAAAAAGCCCTATTTACGCTGTCTCGCCCGAATATGTCTGCAACGCCTTAACTTGAACTACCTTGTACAAATCAGTTGGCCCCGTCGGCTTTAGCACCGTTAATGGCCTGCTGACCAATTAAATTACCCAGTTGAATTCCTTTTTCGGTATCGAACCGATACTGAGTGCCACCATATATACCCGCTACAGTGGCTTCAGTTGCCTGCGCATTAAGACTGGTAGCTTCGGCAGGAAAAAGATGGGCCAAAAGCATCACAGCAGCCGTTGATACCGTAGCCTGATCTGATACGAAAGACGGCGTATTGGGGATGGGAATAGCCGTTTTGATCGTCTTGTCGATTTGAGATGGCCGGGGAACAAAATAGGTATATTTAGTAGCCCAGACGGCTGTTTCGCTATCCTGAATAGCCCGGTTCAACAGGGAGTAAGTTCGGGCGGCACGTAACTCATTTTGCCCCGCCTGCCGAATGAGGTCTTCGGCAAGATAATTCCACAAACCCGCCAGTCCATACGTATTGTTTCCGTTAGCCCAGTAATTGGCAATACGCCACTGATCGCGGGTACGGCTAGTTGCTACGTCGCGAACTTCGGTCAACGCCTTCTGAAAATCGGTCGACGTAGTGACGGGTGGTGCAGTTGGTAAAGCCCGGTAAATGGTTGTTGAATCGAACCAGGTTTTTACTCGACCCGCCAGCGGTAAAATTGGCGCACGAGCAGGTAGTTCCAGGCTACTCCACTTTTGGTCGTAAGACGCCCGTGTCAAGGCTGATTGCCAGCTATTGGTAGGATCTCCGGCATTTGAAAAACGGTCGATTCGGGCGCGGGCCAGCACGCGAGTCATTACGTTATTGGCCAACTCTTCACCTGCTTTTAAATCACTCGGAACGCTGGCTCCTGCCCACAGTCGGCTTTGTTTATGCTCGGTAGCTTTGGCTTTGAGCCATTCGGTTTCGGCAGGAAAAAGGTAAGCCAGCATCTGACACGATGCTTCGGCAATGGCCGCATCTTCCGACGGGTAAGACGGTACGTTCAGCACAGGAACCCGCGAAAGAACGCCCTGACTCTCCAGCGATGGTCGATTATACTGATACTTCGCCCGCCATGCTACCACAAGCGCATCATATTGCGCTACGCTCAACAATGCATAGATACGAGCCGCAAAAGGTTCCCCAGCCAGCGCATTCGAAGCTTCGGCAGGAGTGGTCTGGCCGGTCGATGCGTCAAAACCGGGCAGTATATTGTATTTCGATACCAGTTGGCGCGCAATCTGATTCCAACGTAGCACGCCACCTGCAGCCCAGTAATTAACGGCCGTATTTTGTTCAGGATTTGCCCCGGCTACTGCACTTTTTACCGCACTCAACTCCTGCTGATACGTTGCCGACGTAGTGGCAACTGGTTGTGGTACGCTAATATCAGTGGCGGCACGTAGAACAATTGGACGCCAGGTCCCACCATTGGCATCGACCTGCGTAATATCGGTGAAGGGCAGAATACCTTCGTCGATAGTAGGTTCTTTGCAACCCGATGCCCACAGAATCAGGCTGCCGATAATGATGACTGAGAAAAGCGATTTCATACCTATAAATTCGTGGGTCAGATAGTGTTGTAAATCAGGAGTGAATTACCGATTATTGTTCCAGTAGCCAATCACCAGTCCGGCGTTCAGTTGCGTACTTTTTCCGATGTTACGTCCGTCGATGGTGGTGCCATAGGTTGCTGTAACACCTAGCTGTTTTAGTAAACGCAAATAAGCCGTTGCTCCAACGCGGGTAAATCCTACGGCATTGGTCGGAAATGGAATACTCGGGCCAATATCGGTCCCTTTATTATAGGGCGTCTGACGGTGCCCCCACACGTTGATATTAAAAATTTTCGTTACTATACCCGCCTGAACAATGAGTTCGGTAACGTCGGGTACATTTACTTTCGAGCCACCATACGGTAAAAGCTGACCAGGATCATAGAAATTCACCGGACGATCAAGAGATACCTGCCCCCGTCGGATATAGCCATATTGACCAGTGATGAAAAAATTAGGGGCTTTGAAATGGAGAATGGTACGTCCGTCCAGATTGCGGGAGCCTTTGCCGATGGCCACCATCGCATCGTTTACGTAGTTCTGCATCGGAATGGAATAACCCAGTCCAAAGAGCCACGACAAACGTGTTTTCCCGAATTTATAATCATACGCTTCCCAACGCAGTGCCGCTGTTACGTCCTGAAATCCCTCCTGTTTGGCCCAATAACCAGCACTGGCTTCGCTTCGAACGTAGGGAGCCGTCACAATCAGGTCGAGATCGTAACCCAGTCCATACGTACCCATTACGGTCAGTGCCTGAGTTGTAACGGTACCCAGATTCGGATTACGGGTTTCGGTTTTGTTGATAAAATACGTATCGTAGGTTTCCTGTGAGGCCGATATACCCAGACTTGCGTTACGGGCGCCACGCATGAAGCCATCCATATAGCCCTGCGCCTGAGCAGTTCGGGTAAAAACTAACGTAGTAAATCCGATAAGGAGAAGTTGAAGAAGTCGCATACGGCTGCTTTATACACGCAAAGGTAGTCGTTCAGCCGAATCGTGGGCGCTATGGTCGTCAATTCTGGTCAATTGACTTTGCTACGTTGGTTACGGCTTCTGAAGGTTTACCTCAACACAACGTTGGTGTATAGGGTATAGTATTGGCAACTTAGTTTTCGACCATTTTGCCATCTGCCAGAGCGATAACGTAACAAGTTTATTCATCTAATTACTTCGCCCTAACCAATTATTTTATCGTTTATCTTCCGTTAATTTTCTAAACAGCAGGGGCATTGTGGCTGCATCCAATGTCCCCATCTCGACGAGCTTTAAGGATTTCACCATGTTGAGCGTGCTCGTTTTATACTTCAGAAAGTGTGGCGTTTTCAGGTGTTGCTCGTAAGCGCCTTTGCTGGCATAAATTTCCAGTATTCTTATCCGTGTTGGATTTTCCTTTTCATACATTGGAAAAATAGAAATGACGCCGGGCTCCAGTTTTACAGATGCAGCCGATTCTTCCTGTAATATGGCTTTGTATTGTTCCAGATCAGTTGGGATGATTTCAATTTCGGCAATACGTACCATCATACCGTTTTGCTGTGCCGAAACAATATGAAAACTTCCTAATATGAACGCAAAGAACAAAAGCGTTTTTATCTTAAAACTCACGTATGATTTATTCGTATATGATTGAGCTACATTCATTGTTGGCTAGTTTAATACGTTTTTTCTGCAACCATTTCGTTACGTACGTCTGAATTTATTTCAGATAATTGTACTTGATAATGAGCAATTTGTCGTTTCGTTTAAAGTGTTCAATGTCGTGAATCCTACCACTACGTTACTATTGGGATATAATTCTTTTACGCTCAAAAACGTACTACTGACGCTATAGCTGCCCATTGGTGTTTCATAACGTAATTTTGAGCGTTACTGATCTAATAACTGAGTAAATGACAAATGGATTCGTAACTTCATTGTCACAGCTAACAGGCAGATTTAGGTTATTTATTTTTTCTGACTTACTGTTCACCTCAAATTTGGGAGTAAGTTAGGAGAAAATAAATGTTCTTTGTTTGTCAGAACGTGCTCCGCACCTACTTTCTACATTCACACTCTTTACATTGTTCCATTGTGTCGAAGGGAATAACGCCACCACAACCGCCGTAAGTAAAGGTTTTGCAGCGTTTTTCGGACTGGTCGTAGTAATATTTGGTGAAGGCAGCGTAACAAGGGCCAGCATTTGGCTGTAACTGACAACGCTCCGACGTAGCGCAATCTTTTTGACAGCCTGGAATCGTTACGGTGGCTATGCAGATGCCAAGTAGAGCCTTCCTGATTTTTGTCTGTTTCATAATGCCTTATCTTCATTTACTATGACTACGTATGTACATGAACGGTTGGAAAAACGGTGCTTAATTTCAATCGTTGTTACGTAGTGAAACCAGTCGTGAGGTAAAACCGGAAACGTTACGTTGTTTCTTCTAAAGAATTAAAACATGTTACGTTAACGACTGGTTAATTAACCCAACTAACTCCCTCCACTACGTCTAACCAAGCGCAACCAATGAGCTATGATGCCGATATACTGATCGTTGGTGGTGGTTTGGCAGGTTTAACAGCAAGTATCCATCTTTCCCTGACCGGATTGCGGGTTCTTCTCATCGAAAAGCATCCGTATCCACAGCACAAAGTTTGCGGAGAGTACGTATCAAATGAGGTGCTTCCCTATCTCCAGCAGCTTGGCCTATCCATTGACAACGTAGCGCCGTCGCGTATTCAGCGTTTTTTGTTCAGCACCGTTTCTGGAAAAACAATTCAGAGTCAGTTGCCACTAGGCGGTTTTGGAATCAGTCGCTATACATTTGATTTCATGCTATACCAAAAAGCGATTTCCGTTGGCGTTCAGGTTGTTCAGGATCAGGTAACTGATGTGCTATTTGATCAGGATTGTTTTCACGCAACCACACTGGCCGGAAATACGTATCGGTCAATAATCATGATTGGTGCGTATGGCAAACGGTCTGGCCTGGACAAGCAACTTCACCGAAACTTCATGCAGGAAAATTCCCCCTGGATGGGCGTTAAGGCACATTATCGGGCCAATTTTCCTAACGATCTGGTTTCGTTGCATAATTTTGAGGGCGGATATTGTGGCTTGTGTCAGGTCGAAGAGAACGTAGTGAATGCCTGTTATCTGGTGAACTACAACAGCTTTAAGAAACATAAAAGCATCATTGCTTTTCAGCAACAGGTGTTGTGTAAGAATCCCTTTCTGAAGCACTTCTTTTCGGAGGCAGTGCCGCTGTTTGAGAAACCGTTGACGATAAGCCAGATTTCATTTGCCCGAAAAGAACCCGTTGAACAGCACATGCTGATGTGTGGCGATACGGCGGGGGTTATTCATCCGTTGTGTGGCAACGGCATGGCAATGGCTATTCACAGCGCCAAGATCGTTTCTGAGTTGATCGTCCAGTTTTTTCAGGGTGGTATAGCCAATCGTTCGGAACTGGAGCATCGTTACCAAACATTCTGGAACAATGCGTTCAAAACCCGGTTGACTACGGGGCGGATCATCCAATCTTTGCTTCAGAATGCTACGTTGTCATCTGTTTTGATGGGCAGTTTACAGGTAATGCCAGCCGCCCTGCCACTGATCATCAAAAGAACACACGGTCAGCCGCTAGCAACCACCTAAATACTACTATACTGAAGCAATACTATTATAATTAGCACCACAAATGCCGAACACAAAGCAACGTACATCGCAGGAAGAGTTTTTGGATGATTTCTCGTTGGAGGGCGACGAACTGCGCGATGCTTTGGATAAAATAGCGGCCATAAATCAGTGGTTGGGTGGTAATCAGGTTACGCTGGACGGAATCAAAACGTTACTGGCAAACTCATCCTATCAACGGCCAATTTCTATTGTCGATATTGGTTGTGGCAACGGGGATATGTGCCGCTCCGTCGCCGATTTTGCCAGAAAAAGAGGAGTATCGGTTCGGGTTTTAGGGATTGACGCCAACGACTACACAATCAATCACGCCCGAAAACTGTCGGCAACCTATCCAACCGTTACGTATGCCGTGATGAATGTATTTGCCGAAGATTTTGCCGATCTTGAGTACGACATTGCCTTGTGTACCTTAACGTTACATCATTTTTCCGATGAGCAGATTCTGACGTTGATGCGCCAGTTATCGCAAACGGCAAAACTCGGCGTGGTCATTAACGATCTGCACCGTAGCGCGCTGGCCTATCGGCTTTTTCAGCTCGTTTGCTTCGTTTTTCGATTGAATAAACTCTCCCGGGAAGATGGGCTGATTTCTATACTTCGGGGATTTAAAAAGCAGGAATTAGAGACTTTTTCCCGGCAGCTTCAGCTAACATCATACCAGATTAACTGGCGTTGGGCGTTTCGTTATCAATGGATTATCCAGAACCTATGTGCGTAAAAATTGCAGGAGTTGCCAAAGCCTTACCCGAATACTGGCGTGAGACAAAAGACATTTTACCGTTTCTGGATACCTGGCTGGCCGGTCAGGATGATCGCTTCCGGCGGAAAGTGCGTAAGATTTTCGAGAACGCGGCTGTCGATAAGCGGTATTCGATGATGACGCCCGCCGAGGTGTTTACCCAAACTTCGTTTGAAGAAAAAAACGCGATCTATGCGCGGGAGTCGATCAAACTGGGTGAAACCGCCCTGACCAATGCGCTAAATAAAACGGGATGGCAGCCCACCGATCTGGACTATCTGATTACGGTTAGTTGCACGGGCATTATGATTCCGTCGCTGGATGCGTATTTGATCAACCGGTTGCAAATGAAGCAGGATATTGTTCGATTACCGGTTACGGAAATGGGTTGCGTGGCAGGTATTTCGGGGATTATTTACGCCAAAAACTTCCTGAAAGCGAACCCCGGCAAACGGGCGGCTGTGCTGGCTGTTGAATCGCCTAGTGCTACGTTTCAACTAGACGATTATTCGATGGCGAACGTAGTGAGTGCGGCTATTTTCGGCGATGGAGCAGCCTGTGTATTAATGTCATCTCACGAAGACGATAAAGGCCCCGAAGTGGTAGCCGAAGAGATGTATCATTTCTACGACGCTATCCATATGATGGGTTTCGGACTGACAAACAGTGGCTTGCAGATGGTTCTGGATAAAGAAGTTGCCGAAACGATAGCTGCTCATTTTCCGGCCATTGTTCACCCGTTTCTCGAGAAAAATCAGTTGGCTATCAGCGATATATCCCATCTGATTTTTCACCCCGGCGGTCGAAAAATTGTAGAGGTGGTTCAGGAGCTTTTTGGCAAACTCGGCAAGACCATCGACGATACGAAAGAAGTGCTACGTCAATACGGCAATATGTCGAGTGCTACGGTGCTCTACGTGCTGGAGCGATTTATGGATCGGCAGCCCGAAAAAGATACGTATGGCCTTATGCTCAGTTTTGGTCCTGGTTTTTCAGCGCAACGGGTTCTATTGAAGTGGTAAACGAATTTCGAGATACGAACTACTGGGTCATTATTCTGGGCGGCAGTCAGGGCTTAGGGCTGGCTACGGCAAAGAAACTGGCGAAACACGGCATGAATCTGTGTATCGTGCACCGAACTCGTAAAGCCGATTTGCCAGCAGTGGAGCGAGCCTTTGAACAGGTTAAGCAGGAAGGCGTTGAGCTGAAACAATACAACATCGATGCCACCAATGCCGAGAAACGTCAGCAGGTAATCAGCGAGTTAAACGAAATCGTAAAGCCATCCGGACGTATCAGAGCGTTGGTTCACAGTATTGCCAAAGGGAATTTGAAGCCAATGGGCGTGGATGGACAGACGAATCTGAAACACGACGATTTTCAGCTAACCATCGATGCCATGGCAATCAGTTTATACGATTGGGTTGACGAGTTGCTGGCTGCTACGTTGTTTGCAGCAGATGCGCGCGTGATCAGTTTTACCAGCGAAGGAAGTCAGAAAGCCTGGAAAAGTTATGCCGCCGTTTCGGCTGCCAAAGCCGCACTGGAAGCCATTTCCCGAAGTATTGCGCTGGAGTTTGCGCCGTTTGGCATACGTAGCAACTGCATTATGGCGGGCATTACCGATACAGCGTCGATGCGGATGATTCCGGGCGCAGATGAATTGCTAAACCATGCCCAGACACGCAATCCATTCATGCGCGTAACCACGCCCGACGACGTAGCAAATGTGGTTTATCTACTTTGCAAAGATGAAGCCGCCTGGATCAATGGTACTGTGATTCCTGTCAATGGAGGAGAACATCTCCAATAAACGTTTAGATACCCACGTGCTGATTTTCGACCACATCATACAGAAACTTCCGTATCGCAAACCCTTCCTGTTTGTCGATGAGTTAGTTAGCATCACGGAGAACGACGTAACAGGAAAATACACGTTTCCGGCAGATTCCTTTTTTTACGAAGGTCATTTTGTAGGAAACCCCGTAACGCCCGGCGTTATCCTGACCGAAGTGATGGCTCAGATTGGCGTTGTCTGTCTGGGAATTTTTCTGCTATCAGACTCACCAACAGCCAATTTAGCCATCGCCATGACATCAACACAAATCGATTTTTACCGCCCTGTTTTTCCGGGAGAAACAGTTACGGTACGTTCCACAAAGGAATATTTTCGATTTCATAAGTTGAACTGTAAAGTAGAGATGAGCAATAGCCAGGGTGAACTGGTTTGTCGAGGTACTATTTCGGGGATGCTAAAATCAAAATCGGATGCGTAATCGGGTCGTTATCACGGGTCTTGGCGTTGTAGCGCCCAACGCGGTAGGTGTCTGGGCTTTTCGAGAAGCTATTCAGCAGGGACGTAGCGGTATTACGTTTCATCAGGAACTGGCCGACCTTAAATTTTCGTGCCAGATTGGTGGAATTCCGCCTGTTACAGAAGCAGATAAGAAACGGTACTTTACCGATTTGCAGCTTCAGAATCTTACGAGTAGTGGGGTTATTTACGGGGTCATGGCCGGAATGGAAGCCTGGCGACACGCCGGTTTGCCAACAGCCACCGACGAACCCGACTGGGAAAGCGGCATCGTTTTTGGAACGGGATTGCTTGGTATTGAAAAAATCAGGGAATCGGTCTATAAAATTGATCAGGGGCAGGTTCGGCGATTGGGCAGTACGGCCGTTGTGCAGACTATGGTCAGTGGCGTAAGTGCTTATTTGGGGGGTATGATTGGTTGCGGCAATCAACTGACGGCCAATTCGTCGGCCTGTTCTACCGGTACCGAAGCTTTATTGATGGCATACGAACGTATCGCCGTAGGATCGGCTAAACGCGTGCTGGCTGGTAGCTGTAACGATCATGGGCCTTATCTCTGGGGCGGATTTGACGCCATGCGGGTATTGCCCTATCAATATAACCAATCGCCAGAGCGAGCTTCTCGTCCGCTCAGCGCGTCGGCCAGCGGATTTGTACCGGGCAGTGGTGCCGGTGCTTTGGTGCTGGAATCGCTGGAAAGTGCATTGGAACGTAACGCTACAATTTACGCGGAAGTGCTGGGAGGCCATGTGAATTCGGGCGGGCAACGAGGAGGTGGTTCAATGACGGCCCCGAATGCGGCTGCCGTTCAACGATGTATCCAAAAAGCCGTTGAACAGTCGGGCATCCATCCCGACGAAATTGACCTGATCGATGGGCATCTGACGGCTACCCTAAAAGATCCCGACGAAGTTAAAGGGTGGGTCACTGCCCTCGGACGTAGCGGTTCTGATTTTCCAGCTATCAACTCATTAAAATCGATGGTGGGGCATTGCCTGAGTGCTGCCGGAAGCATTGAATGCGTGGCGGCTGTGTTGGAGCTTCATGAAGGATTCATCTATCCATCGATTAATTGTGAAGATCTTCATCCGTCCATCGCTGAGATAGTTGATCCCGGCAGAATTCCACAACAGTGTATTCAAAAACCGGTTAACGTAGTAGCAAAGGCTAATTTTGGCTTTGGCGATGTGAACGCCTGTGCTATCTTAACGAAATTCCAGCTCTAGACCGCTTATGCAAACGAATGACGAATTGATTACTGCCCTTAAAGCCATCGTGAAGCCGTATGTTCAGGACGAAGAAGCCTTTGCGCAACTGACCGAACAGACCAATTTTATAAATGACCTGAAAATCAACTCCGCCAATCTTGTCGACGTAGCACTCGATGTAGAAGAGAAATATGATATCGAAATCGATAACGAATCGATGGAGCGTATGCTGACCGTTGGCGCGGCTATCGATATCATTCGACAAAAGCTGGCCGAAAAATGATCGGGAATGACATTGTTGATCTGGAGCGTGCCCGGTTAGATAGTAACTGGCAACGTAGTGGTTTTCTCCGTAAGCTCTTTACGATTGACGAACAGCGACTTATCCACTCGTCAAACGATCCGGAATTAATGGTCTGGACGCTCTGGAGCATGAAAGAAAGTGTGTATAAGCTAATCGTCCGTCAGACAGGGCGGCCATTTTTTGCCCCTCAGAAACTCGTTTGTCATTCTATACGGCCTGACGGTGCTACGTTGGAAGGAAGCGTATTTTACGAGAAAAACTATCAGACAAGGTCAATAATCACGACGCGCTACGTAGCGAGCGTAGCATCGCCTGTTGATACCAGAACGCCGTTTGTTCATCGGATTGTTACGTTTGATTCTGTTGATTATCGAAGTCAGCATGAACGTATCCGTCGGGATGTAAAGCAATTCTTAGCCGCTGAAACGTCTACTGACATTAACGGGATTCATATTCAGAAGAATGGCGTCGGCATTCCCTCTGTATCGCTTGGCAACTCGAAACCTATTCCAATTAGCCTGAGCCATCATGGATACTACGGTTCATTTGCGATACCTGTTTGTTACTCGCAATAAGATTTCGTAATGAATACGTATCAATCGGATAGAAACTTAATTTTAACCGGTATTGTATTAGTAGCCACTTTATCTGGCACTTTTCATAAGCATAGCTTATACTTATTGCTCAAGAGATTCCTGCATCTGTCAATAGGTTTCAAAGAAGATAAAGATCATTCTGGACAGCACATCTCTGAAAAGTACAATCGAATTTAACCTGAAAACGAAATGGCATCTGGTTTTTTAGCAATCTTAGACGATATCTCCGCCTTGATGGATGATGTGGCCATAGCCACAAAAATAGCCACCCGAAAGACAGCCGGCATATTAGGAGACGACCTAGCCGTTAACGCTGAAAAAGCGACGGGCTTTCTGGCAGAAAGAGAATTGCCGATACTATGGTCAATTACGAAAGGTTCCTTGATAAACAAGCTGATTATTGTTCCCGTTGCCCTATTGCTAAATGGATTCTTTCCGGTTGCCATTACAGTAATCTTGCTGCTAGGTGGTTGTTATCTAGCTTACGAAGGAGCCGAAAAAATAATAGACTACATCGTTAATCGTAAGAAACGGAGCCGACCGGACATTACAGACAAAGGGCCCATAAATCCTGTGGTACCTGATGAAAAAGCAAAGATTAAATCTGCGATAACCACAGACTTTATCCTCTCGGTGGAAATTGTTATCATTGCTTTGGGGACGGTTACAGAACAGCCCTCGTTGATACAGATCGCAACGGTATCTGCAGTTGCGTTATTGGCAACGGTTGGTGTGTATGGGCTGGTTGCTCTGATTGTTCGTATGGATGATGCTGGTTATCAGTTGATTAAAAAATCTAATGGCGTAGGGTTTCTCGCTAAGCTAGGGCAAATATTGGTTGGGGCGTTACCAGTTGTCATCAGGCTTTTGAGCGTCGTAGGAACCTTTGCCCTTTTGCTGGTAGCTGGTGGATTATTTGTGCATAACATACATGCCTTACACGACTTATTCCCTACCCTTCCTGCTCTACTAAAGGAATTGGGGTTTGGCCTACTCGTCGGTTTAGCTATTGTCGGATTAGTTGCCTTGTTTAGGGCAATTGGCATATTCCCTAAACAACGGGAACTTGGGATTGATCAGCAGCCCAAAAGCGCAATAGAGACTAAATAGATAGATCTGTGGTGTATAAGCCAAGATTGCTACCACAAGCCGCTATACTGTGTTTTGTTCTGGTAAGTTTTCGTAGATATCAACAAACGTCAACCGCCCATCAGCAATAAAAACTAATGGGCGGTTGACGTTTTTCTGCTAATACGTTTAGTTTTTACGTAGCTGCCAGCGTAGGCCACCCATTGCCCAGCGACCGGGCATTTGTGCACCGAGAATATCGGCATATTGCTCATTGAAGAGGTTTTGGACCTGAGCCGTTACGTATAAATGATTCGCAATAACCGCAAATTCAGCTTTAGCGTGAATGACTGTATAATTGGTTGTCAACTGCCGGTTAATGGGTTCGGCTATGGCCTGATTCCGAACTTTGTATTGCCCCGTTAATCCGAGGTTGAATCTTCCTGCACTCAACGTTAACGAACTGTTGACCTGATGGCGGGCGAAAGCGGCCAGGTATTGAGAGACAACCGGACTGGCGGTGTTCAGGTGCGTATAACTGCTGATAAAGTCGAGCATAACCTTGTTGCCAAGCTGCCGCTTTATCCATAGTTCTAGCTCAATACCGCGCGTCTGGACGCTGAACAGATTCTGCGCCAGCCGATACGTACGGTCGGCTGCTACGTTGGTCAGTCCCGTCTGGCGAATTACGTCGGCACCTGTTGCACTTACATAGTCGATCAGGTTAGAGCCATCGCGCAGAAAACCAGTTGCTTTCACTGTAATACCTGAAGCGGGCAACCAGTCGGCACCCAATTCGGCATTGGTGGCCCGCTCGGCCTGTAGGTTGGGTAGTCCAATATTCCGACCCGCCGACAATGGACCGGGCAGGTTGTTAGACGTGTATCGCTCTGTGAAATCGGCGGCCCGAATGCTTTTGCCGATCGAACCGCGCAACACCAGTTTTGCCAACGGCGAATAACTCAGATTTAACTGCGGCACTAATTCTTGCCCAAACGACTGATCCCAATCGTAACGCAGGCTTCCCGTTGCGGTTAGACCAAACACAGTCTGTGCTGTCAGAATACCGTATACGCCCCCGTGCCAGGTTGAGTGATTGCCTCGGTCATTCGACTGGATTTGCCGATTATCATATTGTCCGCCCACGCTGGCTTTCCAGTGGTCGCTCAGTTGCACATAATGGTTCAACTGTGCCAGCGAAAACTGCATTTTGTGATTGCTTGGTACAAACGTCGGAGCGGGGTTGAATACGTAGAGATCTGTCGAATAAATATGGGTGAACTGGACTTCTGTCTGCTGCCGTTCACTTTCCCGAATCCGAAGCTGGCCCTGATATAGATTCCGCAGGGTCGTTTCGCGCGATAGATCGGCTGTGCTGGTTGTATAAAACCACTGCGCATTAAAATCCCGCCGGTCAAACGCTGCCCGTGCCGCCAGACTGATTTTGGGCGAAAAGTTATAACTCCCCGACAGCGAATATGTTTTCAGATTAACGTCGTTCCGTTGTGTGCTGGGGGCCGCCAGTGCCTGACCGGACGTTGTATTGATTAAGACACCGCCACTTAGTCGCAGTTTCTGATTTTCGTGAAAGCCCCCGGCATTCAGATTCCATAGATTCCATTCGCCCCGCTGCACCGTAGCCTGTGCTTCTGTGGTTTTGGTGGATTGCGAACGTATCGCAAATGTTTTCGTGACAATATTAATAACGCCACCTACTGCATCGGGCCCATAAACGGCGGAGCCAGCCCCGCGCACAATTTCGATCTGTTCAATTTCTGCCGGTGTAATCGGGAGGTATCCTGCAAAATGGCCCGTGAGTGGGTCATTGATGCGCATTCCATCAATCAGAATCAACACCTGATTGAACGTACTACCACGTAACGTAACATCGGCCTGCGCGCCAAAACTACCCCGACTTTGCACGTCGATGGAGGGTAGTACACGTAGCAGATCGTCCAGCGAGTTGACTGGGAAACGGCTGATTTCCCGGCCGGACAGAATCGTTACGTTACGTCCTAGTTCGGCGGCTGTTTGTTGCAAACGGGATGCTGTTACGTAAACGGGGGCCAGATTTTTGGTTGAGTCGGTATCTATTGTCGTCTGAGCCTGAATTAGTGCGGGCACAAATCCCGCCAGCATCAGCGTAAAAATTCGGATCATGAGTAGGAGGGCAGAGGCCCCATTGATAAAACGGTCGCAAAAATAAAGCATCTTGTTCCCCAAAAATGGGTTACTTAGAAATTGTGCCAAAAACTTTAGCGAATCGCAAGTTCACGTGCGGAGAATGGAGCGTTCCTTAGTCAACTGCTGTTCGTGAACTAAGAAACGATAACTTTCTGTGCTATGAACGATACGTGGACCGACAGATGGAATGCCCGCTACCGTAGCGATGAATACGCCTATGGCCTACAACCGAATGATTATCTGAAAGAAAAACTGCAAACATTGTCTGTTGGTAAAATCCTTTTTCCGGCCGAGGGCGAAGGCCGAAATGCTGTTTACGCTGCAAAAATAGGATGGAATGTGTCGGCCTTCGATATTAGCGTAGAAGGCCAGAAGAAAGCCCGACAACTGGCCGATAACAACCACGTAACGCTTGATTATCAGGTAGGTGAATTGCAGACGTTGCCCTACGTAACTGACCAATTCGATGCAGTGGCTCTGATTTATGCCCATTTCCCCGCCGACATTAAATCGACGTATCATCGTCAGCTTGGGCAATACGTACGTAGTGGAGGATTTATCATTTTTGAAGCATTCAGCAAAAAGCACTTGAGCTACGTGTTGCAGGATGAACGGATTGGCGGTCCCAGAGATATTGAATCGCTGTTTTCGATAGACGAGCTAACTGCCGATTTCGCCAGCTTTACTTTCCTAGAATTGCAGGAAATGGAAATTGAGCTTCATGAAGGTTTATACCACAACGGACGTGGTTCCGTAATCCGAATGCTGGCCCAGAAAAAATAAAGGTCACTCAACTGTCTTTTTCTGAAAAAGCTCGGCCACGATACAATTGTGGCCGAGCTTTTAATTACGTTAATACAACCATCTCCACCGTTTAGCCCAGTCGAGTAAGGCCGCGTTTCGCCATTTAAGCACCGTTTGGGCCCCTTGTTGACGGCCGTCGAAAAGGGTTGGATCACCCCGATCGGTGTACCAGTTGGAGCCTAATTTAAAATCGCTGGCGCTACGTTTCCCCGGCCAGATATTGTGCACTACAAACTTTCCGCTCTCTTGAGGGAAGCCCGGAATCGGTGAACTGAGCGTGTAGCTTAGTGTTTCGCTTTGCTTGGGAATATACATAATCGCGTAGTTCCCATCGCCCAAATAATAACCCGACCACTTTTGCACGCCAATCTGCGCCTGAACGGTCATGGTAAAACAAACTGAATCGGCAGGAATGTTGACTTTAGGTCCTTTGAAGTGAAATTCCATCACCGAATAAACACCTACCGTATCGGCTGTAGTTGTGTTGCGGTTGAAAGTGGTACGGGGACTGTGATTAAATTTCTCAAAACTGCCGCCCCAGCTTTCCCGGAACGGATCGTTCGGATCGCCATCCATTACGTAAAGCAACGAAGGTGTATCGCCCATCTTGACGTTCCCCTTGTAATAATCTTTGAAATCTTTGCCCAGATTACCAGCAGAACGGATATACTGATCGTAATACGTGCGAGGATCAAGGTTGTCGGTTATGGTATTGGTAGAAAAGAAGCCGTTATAAGAACCATTTGCTTCAATGAACCAGAGGTTCGGGAAGTTTTTGGCAATGTAGGCGTAACTGTTTGCGCTCCATTTTTTGTTAGGGCCGCCGATCCAGTAGATTTTGATTTTATTCTGAATTTCTGGCGCATCGTGCAGTGCCTGTGCTACGTCCTCCAATCCGCCCCAGACCAGTACCCAAAGCGGCTGATCACTTTTCTTCTTGGCGCACGTAATAATCCAGTCTGACCCTTCCGTCGACGTAGCGTACCCTTTGAACGGAGCTTCTCCATGTCGTCCCTGCTTACAAACGGCACGTAGCGCATCCGGCCAAGGGTAATTTTGGGCATGTTGACTCAGTTTAGGAAGATCTTTTTCGTACAGATCAATCATCCGCAGCAATTCCTGTTTCGTGCCATTTCCATACGACGGCGACGAAACCAAGCCTTCGGTATTGAACCGATCGCTATACATCAGGAAATGGGTTATGGATTGATTATCGTCGGGGTCAGTGCCGCCAATGTCGGTGCTAATCAGAATACGTGGCTTGACTGGAACAGGTTTCTGGGCAATGAGCGTAAAGGGAATAAAGGCAATCAGGTGGGTCAAAAAAAGGGTTTTCATGATTGATTTTCCGTTGATAGGAGTCAGGTTTAGCGGGTAGGAGACGACAGATGTTACGTAGTAAACAAAGCCAGAGCCAAGTTGGCCTACTGCATTATATATGTCAGACAACGTAGTGTTTTCCGCAACTCAATTGTAAAAAAAATAATAAAGAATGTCGTTCTGACAACTCTTGATTATTTATCCTTATAGAAATTTATATTGTATTATTTGTAGAATTATTTATTAAAACCTTATAGTAGATATAAATATTTAACTATTTAATAAAATCATTTGCGGTTGCGTGCTGAGAAATCTGTCGTGTATGTGACGATCAACTCCACCATTATGAGTCGCAAGGAATTCGGTTTCCTCCTGAAACAGTACATCGACGGAAAATGCTCTGACGAAGAGAAAGCCTTTGTTGAGCATTGGTACGGAACGTTGCAAAATAACGAGAGAGAGCCGTTAGCTGAAACGGATTTTCAGGCGTTAGAACCGATGCTATGGAAACAGATTCAGAACCGGACGCAGACCCTGAAAGTCATACCGATGCCCGTTGCCGAACCTCGTCGGTGGGTCAATTCCTGGATGGCGATTGCCGCTTCGGTAGCTCTTATGCTTGTAGCTGGCTGGTGGTTTTATAACCAGCAAAAAGATGCTGTTGAAGGGCAACAAGTCGCTAGTCAGACGGGTTGGCTTCGGCACACGAACGCAACCGATAAAGCTAAAATAATTCAGCTTACCGATGGAAGTCAGGTTCGATTGGCTCCCCAAAGTTCGATTCAATATCCGGCTCAATTTGCGGCTGATAAACGCGAAATTTCCCTGACAGGCGAAGCCTTTTTCTCGGTCCAGAAAATGCCGTCGCGCCCGTTCTACGTATACACGGGCAACGTAGTGACCAAAGTGTTAGGAACTAGTTTTTTGGTGAAAATGCAGGCTACGACCAAACAGATTATTGTTGAAGTGGCAACGGGCCGTGTGGCAGTTTACAAACAAACCAAGCCTTCAGAAACACGTAGCGCCGAACCAACGATTGTACTGACGCCCAATCAAAAAGCAACGTATTCGCCCGATAAACAGGAGTTTGTGACCGGACTGGTTGAAAAGCCAAGACTAATTGCCTCTGCTACGTCTGCCGTAACGCCACAATCATTTGCGTTTGACGACGTACCGTTACGTAGTGTAGTAAGTCAATTGGAAGAAGCGTATGGTATCGACATTCAATTGGAAAACGAGAAGCAGAACGAATGTCCGCTCACGGCTGACCTGTCGAATCTGTCGCTCTATGCTCAGTTAGACATGATTTGTGCCGCTACTAAATCCAGCTATACCGTGACCGGAACTACCATCCTGATCAGCGGAAAAGGATGCGCCAATCTGTAAATCAATGAATAAGGAATAATCTAGACAGCTAAAGGTGACCACCACCCCCACCCCCAACAGCCCTTCTACATAACAAACAATTCTAATTTCCGACGCCTATGTAAATCCGCTACATCCACCCAAAAAAAGAATCGGGTCATGTTTGCACCATGACCCGATTCCGAAACTTCCCTCATAGCCTGCCAGCTACTCATCTGCGGCATTGCACTGCCCGATGAACGAGGAACTTATCTGTCAAATCGTTCCATTTAACAAACCCTTAAAGGTATGAAAATTTTTGATTCAGCTCTACCGAGCTGGTCATGCAGCCGACGTATATCGTTTTTTCTGCTGCTTATGAAACTATCGTTTTACCAACTCTTTTTGCTGATTACGTTCGTCGGGCTTTCGTATGGCTTCGACGGACAGGCTCAGGAACTGCTCAATCGGTCGGTGTCGATTCATACCGATGGGTTGCGGCTACGTAGCGTTCTGGTTCAGATTGAAAAACAGACCACTACGAAATTCGTCTACAGCTCGCGGAACATCGGCGCTGATCGGCCCGTAACGATTCATGTCAATAACGTTCGGCTGGAAGACGCGCTGGAGCAATTACTGAAACCACTCAATCTGACGTATCGGATCATCAACGGACAGATTATTCTGGACAGCATTACGTCGGATGATAGCGCAAAAGCCGATGCTGGTGCTACGTTGCCCGAGCCGGAAGCGGTTGATCGGGTCGTTTCGGGCACGGTTACCGACGAGAAAGGGGAGAAGTTACCGGGCGTTAGCATTGTCATAAAAGGCACCACGCGCGGTACCACCAGCGATGCCAAAGGGCAGTTCAAACTAAACATTCCCGATGCGGGTGCTACGTTGACGATGTCGTTTGTCGGCTATAAAAGTCAGGATATTGTTGTCGCGAATCAGTCCGTGTTAACGCTGACGATGCAACCCGACCAAAATTCACTCGATGAAGTAGTCGTGGTCGGATACGGTCAGGTGCAGAAGCGGGATCTGACGGGGTCGGTGGTGTCGATTAAAGAACAGCAGATTACGTCGACGCCGGTGGTGAATGCGCTGGAAACCTTGCAGGGTAAAGTGGCCGGTATGGACCTGACACGTAGCAGTGGCGAAACGGGTGCTCCGCTCAATTTTACCATTCGCGGCAACCGCTCGCTGAACGCGTCGAACCAGCCGCTGATTCTGGTCGATGGGATTCAGTACGGTTCCTATATCGATGTAAACCCGAATGATATTGCGTCGATGGAAGTGCTGAAAGATGCGTCGTCTACAGCCATTTACGGATCGCGGGGTGCGAACGGCGTTATTCTGATTACGACTAAAAGCGGGAAAGCTGGCAAAACAAAAGTTGAATTCAATAACTACTACGGTGTTAACGATCCGGTTGTGTATCAGCACGTTACCAATACGCCCCAATACGTAGCGATGACGCGCGAAGCGTATCGGGCCGCTGGACAGTGGAGCAGCCCGGCCGACGATGAGAAGGTTTTTAACCTACAGATGGAAAACATCCGCAAAGGCATCGATACGGATTGGGTGAGTTTGATGGTGCACCGGGGAAGCGTTCAGAGCAACCACGTAGCGTTGTCGGGCGGGAACGAAAAAACGAAGTTTCGGCTGTCGTCGGAGTATTTCAACGAGAAAGGCTTGCTCAAATACGATCAGCTACGTCGGTTTGTGCAGCACCTCAACCTCGATCATCAGGTGTTGAATAACCTGAAAATCGGTATGGTGCTGAATTTCAACTCCTCGACCCAGCAGCGACGTAACACGAGTTTCTGGAATCTTCAGAAAAACTCGTCGCTGGGCATCCCCTATAATGAAGATGGCTCGATCAAAACCTATCCGTTTCCTGGCACGGTGGTTTTCAATCCGCTGCTCGACGAAAGCCCCGAAAACTATACCAACCTGACCACCACCAGCCGCGTGTTTATGCTCGGTTTCGGCGAATGGTCGATTCTGAAAAACCTGTCGCTACGTTCCAGCTTCGGCATTGATATGTCGAACAGCCAGCAGGGCATTTTCGAAGGGAAAAACACCACGCTTGCGGGCGTAAACAGCGGCTACTCGCGATCAGCGTTAATTGATATCAAAAACCGGAACTGGACGTGGGAAAACGTACTGAATTATAACCAATCGTTCAAAGATCACTCCTTCAATGCGATGGTCGGAACGAGTATGATCAGCTATAAAACGGTGAATTTTTCGGGTGAGGGGAAAGACCAGCCCTTCTCGTCGTCGCTATTTTATAACCTGAATACCAACACCAAAGACATTATCACAAACAGCAGCATGGTCGAAAGTTCGCTGGCGTCGGTGTTTGGTCGGCTGAACTATAAGTTCAAAGATAAGTACCTGTTAACGGCCTCGTTACGTGCCGATGGTGCGTCGGTGCTGGCCGATGGGCACAAGTGGGCGTATTTCCCATCCGTGGCTCTGGCATGGCGCGTGCTGGATGAATCCTTCATGAGCGGTGCGAGCAATCTGCTCTCCGAAATGAAGTTCAGAGCCAGCTACGGAATTTCGGGAAATAGCGCCATTGCCGCCTACCAAACGCAGGGCGGATTGAGCCGAATTGCGTATTCGTTCGATGAAACCCCCGCCTTTGGATATTGGCCCAAGTTGCTGGCCAACAAAGATTTAGGTTGGGAAAAAACGGCTACGGTAAACGTTGGCCTTGATTTCGGATTTTTCAATGGGCGTGTATCGGGTTCTGTCGATGTCTACAATACCAATACCAGCGATCTGCTGATGGACCGGATTCTGCCCTCGCTAACGGGTTATAGCACCACCGTTGCAAACGTAGGAAAAACCAAAACCCGTGGTGTCGATCTGTTGATTTCTACCCGCAACGTTACGTCGCCAAAATTCTCCTGGTCGACCGATATTAATCTGGCTACGTTCAAGGAAGAAATTGTAGCCCTCAGCGTGGGTGGCGACGACGTAGCGAAAGCCTGGTTTGTAGGCAAACCGCTACGTGTATTCTATGATTATGAGAAAATTGGCATCTGGCAAACTAGCGAAAAGGACATTGCGACCAAATACAGCAAATCGCCGGGCGAAATTAAAGTTCGGGATCAGAATAACGACGGTAAGATCACGGCCAGCGACGACCGGGTTGTATTAGGACAGGCATCGCCAAAATGGTCGGGCGGTATCACCAATAACTTCACCTACGGCAATTTCAACCTCTCGGTGCTCGTGTATGCGCGGGTTGGGCAAACGATTAACAGCCAGTATCTCGGGTATTTCTATCCGGGTGGTACGGCGGCTGTGGCTGACTACTGGACGCCCGAAAATCCAACCAACTCGTATCCGCGTCCGTGGCTTGGCCGCACCGATCAGTACATCTCGACGCTTGGCTACATCGACGGCTCTTTCTGGAAAATCAAAGACATCCGGCTCAGCTATAACCTGTCGAAAAACCTGCTGAAGAAAACGCCGATCAGCAACGTAACGATTTATTCGACGGCAAAGAACTTCGTTACGTTCAGCAAGCTGAAAGATTACGATCCAGAGCGGGGCGGCTCAGTCGATTTTCCGTTGACCAAGCAACTCATTGTTGGCCTGAATCTCAGCTTCTAATCTGCTCCAAATTGATCTATTCGAGAAACAGTCATTCCTGAATCTTACTATGAAAACGATAGTCAAACATATACTTCTTGCTGCGGTTTGCGTCGGAACGATGGGCCTGTATTCCTGTTCCGATTTTCTGGAAGAAAACAATAAAAACACCGTTACCGCAAGCACTTTCTATAAGACGGCCGAAGGCATCGAAAGTCTGGTCAATGCCTGCTACGCACCTACGCGCATCTGGTACGGCAAGACGGTTGGCTACCTGCTCACCGAAGCTGGTACCGACGAAATGCTGTTTGGCAATACCGCCAACGGTACGTATCCGTACTACGATTACAACTCGAACCTACAGGGTACCGAAGGCGGATTACTCTTTGCCTGGAAAAGTTTGTATCGCGGCATCAATGCCTGTAACACCGCCATTGCCCGTATTAAGGATTCGCCACTATCGGCTAGTTTGAAAGCCACGCGTGAGGGTGAAGTTCGGTTTTTACGTGCCTTCTATTACTATCATCTGGTCGAAACGTTTGGTGCCATTCCGCTACGTACGCAGGAAACGACGGCACCCGAAATAACGGCGCTACGTGCGCCCGTCGATGAGATTTATACCCTCATTTTCAGCGATCTGGAAACGGCGTTGACCAGCATGAAAGGCGTAGTATCTCCGCAGGGCGGTCGCGTAACGGAACCAGCCGTAGCTGCTTTTCTGGCTCGTGTATACCTGACCCGCGAGAAAAATACCGAAGCCCTCGCCATGGCCGACCGGGTGATTAAAAACTACGATTTCAAACTGACCGAGAATTATAAATCGCTCTGGGATATTGCCAATAGCAGCGGCAGCACCAGCAAAGAAGTGATCTGGTTCGTCAACTATTCGGAGAACAACACGCTCAACGACTACGGCCGCTATGATGATCTGGGCTATTACTGGCTATGGGAAGGCGGTCATCATGGTCACCTGATGTTTATTCCGTTTTTCAATGGCCTGAAAGGCTGGCAATATGATCTGGAAACGGGCCGCTCGCTGATGCAGTATATGCCGTCTAAATATCTGCTGGATCTCTACGACGAAACGAAAGATGCGCGCTGGAACGGCTCATTTCGCACGGTTTGGTCGGCCAACGACGCGGCAAGTTTACCGGCAGGTATGAAGTTGGGCGATACGATTGCGGTGGTGTCGAAACGGGCCGTCTCTGATACGTATCGGAAATCGAAACCTTACGCCATTTACGATGTAAATGATGTTTATCAGGCAAACGGTGTTCCAACTATTCCACGCTGGCGCTACGCCGGACTCTGGAAATTTGCCGATCAGACCCGCTCTAACAGGGACGTAGTAAATAGCAAGCGCGACGCCTTTGTGTTTCGCCTGTCGGAAATGTATATGATTGCGGCTGAGGCCAGTATGAAGTTGGGTAACACCGGCAATGCCGCTGATTATGTGAACGTAGTACGTAAACGAGCGGCACTGCCCGGCAAAAGCGATCAAATGCTGGTGAAGCCAGCCGATATGACGCTCGACTTCATGCTGGATGAACGCGCCCGCGAATTTGTTGGCGAACAACTGCGCTGGTTCGATCTGAAGCGTACCGGCAAACTCCTCGAACGATTAACCAAATACAATCCGGATGCAGCCGCAAACGCGAAATCGTACCACCTGCTACGTCCGATTCCCCGCGTGGAAATCGACGTACTTCAGAACAAAACCGAATTCGTGCAAAATCCGGGGTATAACTAGACGTTGGTAAGGGGATAGATTATGGCCCAAACAGGCTCTGGCTGTTTGAGTCGAATGGTATTTCAAACAGCCAGAGCCTGTTTGGGCCATAATTTAATTATTCCGTTTTAGACATTGAGATAAGTCGGTCGGCGCTACGTAAATCATACGTAGTACCGACCGATTTGTTTTATCAGTAAACAGAACTATTTGTTCACAAACAGGCAACGATCTTTCTAATCGCTTTTCAATACTTTTACATCGAAAATCAATGTGTGTATTATAAACGCAGTAGTAAATTTTAGATTGATCTTCAGTGTATTACGTAGACTTTTCTCCTGCCTGTTCCATGAAAAAAAGTACCTGTTTAACCCTATTATTCTGTTTAGTCTCGATTGCTGGTCTGCAAGCGCAGAACTGGTATAAAGGCAATCTGCATACACACTCGCTCTGGAGCGACGGCGACGAATACCCGGAAATGATTATGGACTGGTATAAAGCCAATGGCTACCAGTTTGTTGGCCTGTCAGATCATAACGTATTGCAGGAGGTTGAAAAGTGGGTGAATGTACCGCACCAGAAAGACCGCCGACGGGCATTTGATCAATACCTGCGCGTTTTTGGTCCCGATTGGGTAACATATCGTAAAGGCCCGAACGACTCGCTCAAGGTGAAACTGAAGCAACTAAACGAGTACCGGAGCTATTTTGAAGATCCGGGTAAGTTTCTGATTATCAAAAGTGAAGAAATGTCGACTGGCTATCAGGGGAAGCCGATTCATATCAACGTAACGAATATACAGAACCTCATTCGACCCCAACCCGGAAACAGTGTGGCCGAGGTGATGCAGAATAACATCGATCTGGTCGTGGCGCAACGACGACAGACTCGCCAACCGATGTTTCCGCACATCAACCACCCGAATTTTTACTGGGCCATCAACGCCGAGGATTTAAAACAGCTTCGGTACGAACGCTTTTTTGAGGTATTTAACGGACATCCGCTGGTCAATAATTACGGCGACAGCACTCGCGAAGGAACCGAGTCGATGTGGGACAAGATTAACCTGCATTTCCTGCAACAGGGCCGACCGCTGATGTATGGATTGGGTACCGACGATAGCCATCATTACCATTTTTTCGGACCAACGTTCAGCAATTCGGGTAGGGGGTGGGTCATGGTCAACGCACCGGAGTTGACGCCCCGCGCTTTGGTTGAATCAATGGAATCGGGCCGATTTTATGCGAGTTCGGGTGTTACGTTGAAGCAGTTGCCACAGGTCGGAAACTCACTGGTAGTACGTGTCAAAACGGAGCCTAACGTTACGTATAAGATTCAGTTTTTCGGTGTGCGAAAAGGGAAGGTGCAGGGCGAGTTGCTACGTGAGGTGTCTGATACGTCGGCCACATACACGCTGGCTGACGACGTATTGCTGGCGCGTGCTCGTATCGTATCGAATAAGCCAAAGTTCAATCCGTTCATGCCAGGCGATGTAGAAACCGCCTGGACTCAGCCCATTACGCAAACCGTAGTACCACAACCAATTGCCAACGTAGCGCCTTTACCCAGTGCGCACGCGCACAACGATTACGAGCAATCCCGACCGCTTTGGGACGCGCTGGACAATGGGTTTACCAGCGTAGAAGCTGATGTTTACCTGATAAACGATACGTTGTACGTAGCACATGAGCGACCTCTAATTAAATCATCAGCCTCAACCCTTGAAAGCCTGTATCTGAGGCCATTAACCGAACGAATTCGTCAGCAGAACGGGTCGGTTCTGGCCGGTTATACGGGTCCATTTTACCTGATGATCGATGCTAAAACACAGGCCGATAGTACGTATCAGGCATTGACCAAATTGTTGCTACGTTACCACTCGTTGCTTGCAATTGGCAATCGTAATAAAGGTTCTGTTACCGTTGTTTTGTCGGGGAATCGGCCGGTGGTAACGGTCGCCAAAGCCAAAGACCGATTGCTGACACTTGACGGACGGCCAGCGGATGTAGGCAAGCGTTATTCGTCGGCGGTGATGCCGATTATCAGCGATGCGTATGCGAATCAGCTAAGCTGGCGGGGGAAAGCCGAAATGCCTGCCACCGAATTTCAGAAACTGAAGCAACTGACTGAGCGTGTGCATCAGGAAGGCAAGAAGCTAAGGCTTTGGGCCAGCCCCGAAGATCCAATCGTCTGGGCGAAACTTCGTGAAGCGGGCGTCGATTTCATCAGCACTGACCAGCAGGAATTGCTACGTGATTTCCTGTCGAAAGAAGTTCGAAAGTAGCCGAAATAGCTATTCTGTGGACTTATAATTAGACGCGTTTTTGTACATCCTGTAGAGGAAAAAGTCTTTTTAAAGGACAGTCCTGGCGGACTTTAAAATTCTATTAAAATAGGATTTGATCCGTTGGCCGTCTGTCCTTTTTGGCCTTTGTTGTGATCTAGTTTTCTTTAGCTTTGTAAATTACATATTTACTTTTTAGTTAACACTCACCAAACTTCAGGTACTATGACCTATGTTTACATGCTCACAGCCCAACGTGCTCGTCAGGTTGGATTGCTTTGGGTACTGCTTTTAGTTTACGTATCCAGCTTCGCGCAGGGTACGCGTCCGCCCGTTCGCGGACGGATTACGGATGCCAACGGAAATGGTATTCCGGGCGTTACGATTCAGGTTCCGGGAACCAATGTCGGTACCGTTACCGATGTGGATGGTAACTACCAATTCACGCCAACCGCCGATGGTCAGGTAACACTACGTATCACCGCTGTTGGTTATCAGGCAGCAACGCAGACGGTAAATGCTGGTTCGCAATCGACCGTCAACGTAACGCTCAAAGAAGACATCGCTAATCTTGATGAAGTGGTCGTAACAAGTCCAGGCCAGCAGGCATCTCGTCGTTCGTTAGGTAACGCGATTAGTACAATCAAAGCTTCGGATATACAGCAGTCGGGTTCGGCAGGATTGCTCAACTCGTTGCAGGGCAAAGTGCCGGGCGCACAGATCGTTCAAAACTCGGGTGATCCATCGGGGTCAATGTCGATTCGGTTACGGGGTATCAAATCACTGTCGGGTTCGTCAGATCCGCTCTACGTTATCGATGGTGTTATTGTCAGTAACCAGAGTGCTAACGTATCACAACTGGCTCTGGCCGATCAGATTGGTGCGGCACAACCCGGTACCAACCGACTGGCCGACATCAGCCCCAACGATATTGCTACGCTAAGCGTATTGAATGGTGCGGCTGCGGCTGCGCAATACGGTTCGCGGGCGGCCAACGGCGTTGTAATTATCACAACCAAGCGCGGTTCAAGTGGCGCACCGAAGATTTCGTTCTCGACGTCGTTCAACGTCAACGAGCTTCGGAAAAGTGTGCCAGTGAACATGTATAACAAAACCTTCGGTAACGCACAGCAACGCCTGTTCCCGATTCAGGTATTTGCACCGGGATCGGCACAAACCGCTGCGTTGGCATTAAACCCAGCTACTACGTTCGTAACGATCCGTCGCGATGGAACGGATAACCCGCTGCTGTCGAACGTAGTGGATAACGTGCAACGGTATAACTATTTCGATCAGATTTTCCGGACGGGCTATGGTACCGATAATTCGATTTCGGTGTCGGGTGGCCGCGATAACACGCAGTACTACGTATCGTTTGGGTATCTGAAAAACGAAGGGATCATCAAAGGCACCGATTTTACCCGGTATAACTTCCGCGCTCGTCTCGACCAGCGGCTAACCAACTGGGCTAAACTATCGGCTGGTTTGACCTACGCCAACAGCTTTGCCAACGAGAAAGCCAATGGTAACGTATTCTATAGCCCGATGAACTCGGTTACCATCCTGAATAACATTTACGACATCACCAAGCGCGATGCGTCGGGTAACTTACAGGCGGTAGAAGGCCCACGTGTGAACCCGCTTTCGACGATTGAAGATATGCGCTTTACGCAGTCGGTAAACCGTACCGTGAGCGATGTTCAGTTGAACCTGACGCCACTGAAGGGCCTTAGTGTCGATTATATTCTGGGTGTTGATACGTATGGACAGGTTGGTCAAAATTATATCCGCCCGTATCCTTATGCAGGACAGGCATCGCTCGGTGCCAACCTGTACCCACAAGGCTATGCCGCAACGGGTAACAATACCGTATTTCAGATCAATACCGATCTGAATGTCAGCTACGAACGTCAACTATCTGAGCGGTTTAAACTGAATGCTTTAGCTGGTTATAGCTATCAGTTTTTCCGGTCCGATTACTCCATTGCACAAGGGCAAAACCTGTCGCCGTTTATTGAAACAGTGGGTGGAGCAGCTAGTACAACGGTTCAGGCCAACTACAGCCTCGACCGGTTTAACCTGAGCGGTTATTTTGCGCAGGCTACCATTGGCTATAACAATCTGGCGTTCTTGACCGCAGCCGTTCGTCGTGATCAGTCGTCAAAATTCTCGCCATCAGTAACCAACCAGTTTTACCCAAAACTTAGTGGTTCGTTCGTTGTGTCGGATCTCAGCTTCTGGAAAGATGCGTCGTTCAGCAAGGCGTTCAACAGTTTGAAACTTCGGTTGAGCTATGGCGAAGCGGGTAACCTGTCGGGTGTGGGTTCGTACAGCCGTTTCTATCAATTTACGCCAGTGGCTTATCTGGGTAAAAATACGTTGCTGCCGGGAGCACAGTTGGCAAACCCGCTGGTTCGTCCGGAGCGTATGGCTGAAATCGAAGGCGGTGTCGATCTGTCGTTTGTGAATAACCGGATTGGTCTGGGCGTAACGGTGTATAATCAGCAGATCAGCGATCTGGTTGTGAACCGGGCACTGGCACCATCGTCGGGCGGTACGAGCATTGTGAACAACGTGGGCACAATGGAGAACAAAGGTGTTGAGGTTGTGCTTGATCTGGTTCCGGTGAAAACCAAAGATTTCTCGTGGGACGTAACAGCGATTTTCAACAGCAACCGCAACAAAGTATTGTCGTTAGGTAGCCCGGCCATTGCCATTTCGTCGCCTGCTGGTGCGCCGTATCTGCTTCAGGGCCAGCCTGCCAGCGTTTACTATGGCACAGGTTATGCCCGCAATCCGGATGGCTCATTATTGTATACGTCAGCAGGATTCCCACAATCAGAGCGGGCATCATCGCAGGCTACAGGTTCGATCGACTTTACGCCAGCGCGTGTGCCGGAAGGACAGACAAATGCTGGTCAGCCTGATACACGCTCTCCGACAGCGAACATCGTGATTGCTAACCCAAATCCAAAATGGACCGGTTCGTTTACGACAAATCTGAATTACAAAGCGTTCTCACTGCACGTATTGCTCGATATGGTACAGGGCGTTGACGTATTCAACGCCGACCGGCGGACACGGCAGGGCGTAGGCATGGGCGATTTTGTAGAAAAAGAACTGAGAGGTGAACTGCAACGCGGTTATATTTTCGCGATCTACAACACCGAAGAATGGCGGGTTGAAAGTGGTTCCTTCACCAAACTGCGGGAAGTATCGCTGAGCTATACGTTGCCTAAACTGATCAAAAACGTGAGCGCCATCAACGTATCGCTCGTTGGTCGGAACCTGTATTCGTGGGATAAATACACCGGCTTCGATCCTGAAACCAACGCGGGTGGCACCAACGATTTACTACGTGGACTCGATTTCGGTAACGTGCCTATTCCACGCACGTATCAGGTAAAACTATCGGCATCATTCTAAAAACAGTCGATAGCAAGTAGCCGCTGAGCAATATCATAACGTATCGCTTTGTGACTACTGACTAACGACTTTCAGACAGATATATCTATGAAAAAATTAATCATAACTTCTGTTTTGGCAGGTTTGCTGGTGATGCAAAATGCCTGTACACAGGAATACCTGAACCCCGGCACAGCCAGCCAGCCGCAGGTTGTCAGTTCTGCCGATGGGCTCATTACGGTTTGCAACAGTCTTCAATATCGCTACTCGGTAGGTGGTGGTGGTTCGCTGTTCGGCGCTGCTGTGTCGGCAAGTGGCCTTACTACCAACGAGTTAATTGTACTGAATCAGGGCAACGGCGAAGAGTTTGCCTTGCAACAAGGTCAAGCTAACGTAACGAACACAAATGGCGTGGTACGTACCATCTGGACGCAAGCGCAACTGCTACGTTCGAATGCCGATCTGGTGCTGGCCAATGTAAACGGCGTAACGGCCGATGCCGGTACGAAAAGCGGTATTGTGGCGTATGGCTCTATTTTTCGGGCACTCGCACTCGGTACGCTGGCTCAGTTCTTTCAGTCGGCACCCATCGTAACGGGCGATAATTCGCCGTTTGTGGATCGCCTTGAATTACTGAAAGCAGCCATTACGTCGCTGGAGTCGGCGGCTACGGCGGTTGCTGCCAATCCTGTTTCGGCCAACTTTACGGGTAAAATCGTAACGGGTGTTGATATTCCGAATACGTTGCAGGCGCTGATTGCCCGGTATGCGCTGATGGCTGGCGATAACGATAAGGCGCTGGCTGCGGCTGCTAAAGTTGATCTGACCAAAAAGTCGGTGTTTAACTTCGATGATACGTCGCGGAATCCGATTTTCTTCACGGCGTTTAGTAACGTAAACGTCTATGCACCAACCAATACCGCTCTGGGTTTGACAGGTGCGCTGGCCCCATCGGCTGATGACAAACGTATCGCTTTTTATACACAAACAGCTAATCCAAGAGCGAACCTTGGAACAGGCTTTTACACATCGAACAGTGCGCCAATTCCGGTATATCTGCCCGGCGAAATGCTGCTGATTCAGGCCGAAGCGTCGGCACGTAAAGGCGACGTAGCAGGAGCCATTACGGCTTTGAATAAAGTGCGGACTAAAACAGCCGCTACCGATATTTTCGGTTTGGGTGCGGGCTTGCCAGCTTACAGCGGTGCGCAAACAGCCGCCGATGTACTGGTAGAAATACTACGTAACCGGAATATTGAACTGGCTTATACAGGTTTCCGTCTTGAAGACAGCCGTCGGTTTGGCCGTCCGGGGCCGGGTGCAGCCGGTTCAGAACGGACGCGCAACTTTTATCCATATCCGCGTGTAGAGCGTGAGAACAACACCAGCACGCCCGCTACCGATCCGACCTAATTGACCGAGAGTTCGAATAAAAAATAGCCAATTTCTGATTATAGGGAGTATCAGAGTTTAGTACGTTACTCCGTGTAGTTAGAAATTGGCTATTTTTTTTAACTAATTTATAATCAATAAGATAACTCGCTATTTGGTGAGACTGAATCGACAATGAAGATTTGTGTTTATTGCGCATCGAGCGCAAAAGTGGATAAAGCCTATTTTGACGACACCGAAAAATTAGGAATTGAATTTGTAAAGGCGGGCATCAGCGTTGTCTATGGTGGAGGTGGCATTGGCCTCATGGGGAAACTCGCAGACACGATTCTTGAACACGGCGGTAAAATAAAAGGGATTATGCCCAAATTCATGAATGAAGTGGAGTGGGCCCATAAAAAAGTAACAGACTTTGAGTTTACCAACACAATGCATGAACGAAAAGCCAAATTTTTAGAAGGTATTGATGGATTGGTGACCTTACCGGGTGGAAGTGGTACGCTGGAAGAATTGATGGAAGCGATAACCCTCAAACGGCTGGGGCAATTCACGAAACCAATTGTTATTTTAAACACGAACGGATTTTATAATCCGCTTCGGGAGATGCTGGAAAAGTGCGTAGACGAAAATTTTATGCATCAAAATCACCTGAAAATGTGGTCGTTTGTTGACCGGCCGGAACAGGTTATTGAACACATTACCAACGCCGAAACATGGGATGAACGTGCTATTCATTTTGCGACAAACAGGTAACCTTTACTAATTAGGTGCGGGTTATCTGAAAAACAGACCCAATAGATTCGTAATACGTTGAAAATGAGAAATCGATAATCGGATTCTGCTAATTTTGATAGATTCACGCAAGTTATTAACAACCTGATGACCACTTCTTTGTATCGTTTCTGTGCTGGTGCACTGCTAATTGGTAGTTTGTTTCTGGCTGCTCATAAACCGGAACCTAGTGCTCCGCTGACCACTGAACTGGATTCGCTTTTTGCTACGGTGCCCGACTTTAGTGGCGTTGTGCTCATTGCCGAAAAAGGAAAACCAGTCTACAAGAAAGCGTTTGGCTACCAGAATTTTGAGACGAAAACGCCAAACACTACGTCGTCAATTTTCGAGTTGGCGTCGGTGTCGAAGCAGTTTACGGCCATGACTATCCTCATGCTGAAACAGGAAGGTAAGCTGAACTACGACGACCGAATAGACAAATACATTTCGGGTTTGCCGTATCCGGGAATTACCATTCGGCATCTGCTGAATCATACGTCTGGTCTGCCCGATTATCAGGACGTAATGGACAAGCATTGGGATAAAAGTAAAGTGGCGAACAATGCTGATAACATTGCGTATCTTATTAAATATCAACCAACAAAATTGTTCGAGCCGGGCGCAAAATACACGTACAGTAACACGGGATATATGTTGCTGGCGAGTATTGCCGAAAAAGCGTCGGGGCAGGATTTTATCCAATTTTGCCGGAACCGTATTTTTAATCCGGTTGGGATGACAAAAACGGATATTCGAACTCGTAACGACAAAATAAAACTGCCCGAAATGGCCTGGGGATATACGTATGTACCAGAGAAAAAACGTTACGTTCGGGCTGATTCGTTTCCGCAGTTTAACTACGGCATCTGGCTCGGAAACCGCAAAGGTCCGGGACGTATCAGCTCAACCGCCGATGATTTACTGAAATGGGATCGGGCGTTGTATTCAAGTCAGCTAGTAGATCAGCAAACTTTAAGAGACGCATTTACGGTAGCGAAGTTAAACGACGGAACTGCAACACAATACGGATTTGGCTGGCAGGTTGAGCAAAGCCCGAAACTTGGCAAAGTTGTCTGGCACGATGGCGATAATCCGGGCTATAAGACCCAGATTATGCGGTTCATCGACGCCGATAAAACAATTATTCTACTCTGTAATAACGCCCACGAAAAGAAAGCCGAGCTGCTGAAAACGATTCAGAAGATGCTGGAAAAATAGAGAAATGCCACTTTACAGCCCTCAATACGTAGTGAATAGTAGTTTTGCTACGTAGCAGGCGCATGTCATTTAACAAGAATGATTGATATTCGAAAAGCTACAGATGCCGATAATGATTACATCTGGACTATTAGAGGTGATCGCAACCGGTGATACGTATGTATTCGCTCCCGATTCATCCAGAAAAAAATGCTGTCTGGGACAAACTTATTTGCCGACGTAGCACTGGGTTTTATCATTCCTGAGAAGTAAGGTATGTAATTTCGACTTCTTTGTAACTCAATCGAAAGGGTTGTGCTAAGTTATTAATTCAAATTAGTAAGTTTGGGGTAACGTATTGACCTAAAAATGACTAAGGCAGTAATTGGCAGTAGAGCGACGAATCGAGTTGTTGATCCTAAAAAAAGTATCCTAAGCTATTTCGCCAACGAAGGAAACGCGATTATTCCGGAGCTAAGTAAGGAGCTGACAATCAGTGTTCCTAAAGTTACATCTGTGGTTGGCGAACTGATTAAAGAGGGGCTAATTCAAGATTACGGAAAAATCGAATCGAGCGGAGGGCGAAAACCTAATTTGTACGGAGTTGTGCCCGATTCCGCCTTTTTTATCGGGGTCGACGTAAAGCAAAGCCATGTGAATATTGGCTTGCTCGATCTTCAGAAAAACCTCATTAACGTAACCGAAAACCTGCCGTATACGCTCAATAACACCCGCGAATCGCTCGATACGCTTTGCCAGCATATCAAATCATTTATAGCCGGACTGTCGGTGCCGAAGGAGAAAATTCGCGGTATAGGTATCAATCTGTCGGGACGTATTAACTATGCTACGGGTTATAGCTACAGCTTCTTCTTTTTTGAAGAGCGCCCATTGAGCGAAATCATTGAGCAGGAGATTGGTATACGTGTTTTTCTGGAAAACGATTCGCGGGCCATGGCCTATGGTGAGTTTTGCGCGGGCGTTGTTGAGAAAGAAAAAAATGTCATGTTCCTGAACCTAGATTACGGCATTGGCGTCGGGATTATGATTGACGGTCAGTTGTATTATGGTAAATCAGGCTACGCGGGTGAGTTAGGGCACGTTCCCATTTTCGACAATGAATTGATCTGTCACTGTGGTAAAAAAGGGTGTCTCGAAACGGAAGGATCAGGCTGGGCGTTGGTTCGGATGTTTCGTGAGAAACTACAGGAAGGTTCTACGTCGGTGCTGACACGTAACGGGCATGACCCGAATGTTATCACGATGGAGGATATTATTCAGGCCGCCAAAAATGACGACGTACTGGCGATTGAGCTAATTGCCAAACTTGGCGAAAATCTTGGTCGCGGTATTGCCTTCTTAATCAACGTATTAAATCCTGAACTGGTAATTCTGGGCGGTAGTCTGGCAACCACACAGGAATATATACAACTGCCCATTAAAACATCTCTTAATAAATATTCGCTGAGTCTGGTCAATAATGACACGCAGTTGAAACTCTCAAAACTGGGCGAACATGCCGGTATTGTTGGGGCCTGTCTTCTTGTCCGCGACCGTTCTTTGTCGTTGGCGTAAACGACGAAATTTTAGTATCCCGGCTTTCGCTACGTTCTGGCCGTTTTCTTCTTAAAGTCGAATCTCTCCTGCGCTATAATATTTGGTGAATTGTAGATGCTTCCGAATGAAATAGGTGTGCTAATGTGCATTACCAAAGTCTCTTAACGCCCAGCCGAGCCCAGCTTCTATAAAATATATTTTAACTTTCTTTTGCCATCTTAATTTGTAATACTTTACTTTACGCTTAAGTTAATAAATTGATTTATTAAGTAAGTGCTACTAAAGAAAACAGAATACAATGAGTAAGTAGCCCTCACGAACGAAAGGCTTCCTCCTAAAAGACATTTTTACAATCAAGTTCATGCAACTCAGCGACTACCAGCAACTATACCAGACTAATCTGCTAGAAGACGTTATCCCGTTCTGGTTGAAAAACTCGGGCGACCCGGAATTTGGCGGTTATCTCACATGTCTTGACCGGCAAGGCGACGTTTATGATACCGATAAGTTTGTCTGGCTACAGGCGCGTCAGGTATGGTGTTTCTCCATGCTTTATAACCGCGTAGAGAAAAAGCAGGAATGGCTCGATTTTGCTATTCAGGGCGCTGAATTCCTGAAGAAATACGGGCGTGATGCGAGCGGGAACTGGTATTTTTCGCTTACCCGCGAAGGGCAGCCGTTAGTTCAGCCGTATAACATTTTTTCGGATTGCTTTGCTACGATGGCGTTCGGGCAGTTGTATCAGGCAACGGGCGTAAAGGAATATGGTACCATTGCGGTTGATACGTTCCTGAACATATTAAAGCGCAAAGACAATCCCAAAGGCGACTACAACAAAGCATTTCCGGGTACGCGTCCGCTGAAGAACTTCGCACTGCCGATGATCCTCTGCAATCTGGTGCTGGAGATTGAACCTCTTCTGCAATCAGATTTGGTGGAGAAAACAATCGCAGAAGGCATTCATGCGGTCATGGAAGAGTTTTACCGACCTGACCTTGGGCTGATTCTGGAGAATATTGCGCCGGATGGTTCGTTCTCCGATTCGTTTGAAGGGAGGTTAATTAATCCGGGCCACGGACTTGAATCGATGTGGTTTATCATGGATTTGGGCGAGCGGTCGGGCAATCAGGAACTGATTCGAAAGGCGGTTGACGTTACGTTGTCGATTCTGGAATATGGCTGGGACAAACAATACGGCGGTATCTTCTATTTTCTGGATGTAAAAGGCACTCCTCCGCAGCAGTTGGAATGGGATCAGAAACTCTGGTGGGTGCATATCGAAACCATTATTAGTCTCCTGAAAGGCTACCTGCATACGGGCGACGAACGTTGCTGGGAATGGTTCGAAAAGGTTCATGCCTATACGTGGGAACATTTTGCAGATAGTGAATACGGCGAATGGTTTGGTTATCTGAATCGTCAGGGTGACGTATTACTGCCCCTAAAAGGTGGTAAATGGAAAGGCTGTTTTCACCTTCCGAGGGGATTATACCAATGCTGGAAAACGCTGGAAGCGATTGCGGAGAAAAAGGCAACTACTCTTTTACAGGACTAATTGTATGGCGAATCTCCCTACCCAAACCGTAACGGTCGAAGAACTGCCGGGGCAAGCTCAACAGAACTATACACCTGCCTTGTTGTCGCTGGCGGTGCTGTATTTTATGATGGGCTTCATTACGTGCCTGAACGATACGTTGGTGCCGTTTTTTAAAAAGGGCTTCAACCTCACGTATTCGCAGTCGTCGCTGGTTCAGTTCTACTTTTTTCTGACTTATGGAGTCATGTCGATTCCGGCCGGACGTATCGTGGAACGTGTTGGGTATAAGAATGGAATGGTGATGGGATTCGCTATTGCGGCAGTCGGGGCGGTTCTGTTCTTTCCGGCTTCGGGTATGCATCTGTATTCGTTGTTTCTGGCCGCGCTGTTCATTATTGCGATTGGTATTGTGTTGTTACAAGTTGCCGCCAATCCATATATCACCGTTTTAGGGCCGGCCAAAACGGCTTCGTCGCGCCTAACGCTCATTCAGGGAGTTGGCTCGATGGGAACGACCGTTGCACCGTTGTTTGGGGCCTATTTTATTCTGGCTCCTTTAGAAAAAGCTGGTGAATCGAGCGATGCCGTTCGTTATCCGTATCTGGGTATAGCCGCTCTGCTGGCTTTTATTGCGCTGGTTGTCTGGCAATTGAAACTGCCCATTATCAAGGCCAGTAATAACAATACGTCTGCGGAAACCGCAAGTGGAAAAAGCATATTCAGCTTTCGTAACCTACGGTTTGGCATCTGGGGGCTATTCTGCTACGTTGGCGCGGAGGTCTCTATCGGAACGTTTCTGACGAATTACATTGCCGATACGTTGCACATCTCTGAAAACGAGGCCAATAGCTACGTAGCGTTTTATTGGGGAAGTATGCTGATAGGGCGTTTTATCGGCGCTTTTCTATTGAAATCAATCAAAGCATCGTCAATTCTGGCGGTGTGTGCTATGTTGGCCATTGCCTTAGTACTTGTTTCGATCAACGTATCGGGATACGTAGCTGTATGGACCATGATTGCTGTCGGGCTGTGTAATTCGATCATGTTTGCCATCATCTTCTCGCTGTCAGTGGAGGGGCTCGGTACGTTCACGACCAAGGCTTCCGGCTTGCTATCGACGGCTATTGCGGGCGGAGCGGTTGTTTCGTTTTGTCAGGGGTTGCTGATCGATCATTATACCTGGTCAATCGCGTTTCTGCTTCCCGTTGTCTGCTACGGTTATATACTATTCTACGGTCTCAACGGCTACCGATCGACGGTTAGCAATTAACTTCATTTTCTGATGACTATGTCTCGATTCCTAACCCTTATTGTGCTCTTTGCTGGCTTTAGTCTATCGACTTTTGCCGGTGAAGAACCAGCCTACAATGCGAAAATTCTGCTGATCCCGCTCGACGATCGGCCACCTTGTTTGCAGTTTACGGAACGCATGGGCCTGATTGGTGATGCACAGGTTATTTCACCGCCGTTTGCGTTACTTGGTCGATTTACGGACGCTGGTCAGTCGGATAAAATCATTGAGTGGGTGTTGCAGCAAGACCTGAAATCATTCGATGCCGCAATTCTCTCGCTCGATATGTTCGCTTATGGCGGATTGGTGGGATCGCGGGTTCACAACGTAGCGTATGACGTAGCACTAAAGCGACTGGCGGTAGTGGAAGCGATACGCAAGAAAGCACCGGGCTTAAAACTATATGCCCAAAGTGTTGTGATGCGGCTTGCCCCTTCTGCCGAACCTAAAAATGCAGCGTATCGCGAACAACTAGCCGAATGGGCTGAAATTTCGGTAGGAACCGATGCGGAGTCGAAAGCGAAAACCGCGAAACTCGAACAGCAAATTCCTTCTGAAGGATTAGCTGATTACAAAATGGCTCGTTCCCGGAATCTACGGATCAATCAACTAGCCATCGATCTGGTTCGGCGTGGCATTATTGATTACCTCTTATTGACACAGGACGACGCCAAACCGAAAGGCGTACACATTGCCGACCGTGAAAAACTCATCGCCGAAACCAAACGGCTGAACTTAACGGAGAAAATCGCCGTGCAGCCGGGTGCCGATGAAGTGTCGATGCTGTTGCTGGCTCGTGCACTGAATAAACACGCTAACTTCTCACCAAAAATTAAGGCCGTTTATTCGTCGGAAAAACAGGCGAATACGATTATGCCGTTCGAAGATCGGCCACTACGTCAGACGGTGAGTTTTCACATCAAAGCGACTGGCTCGCAGGAGGTGACCGACGAACGTGATGCCGACGTATTGTACTACGTATACGCATCTCGTTTCGAAGCTGGACGGGCCGATAGTTTTGCGGACGAGATTGAGCAGAAAATCAGCCAGAAAAAGCGCGTCATCGTAGCTGATGTCGATCCGAAAGGCGACGTTCAGGGGGGCGATACGCCATTCACAATGGCACTGGAAAAACGGCATGTACTGCCTGAGCTAAGTGGCTACGCGTCATGGAATACCGCCGGAAATACCATCGGAACGGCGTTGCCGCAAGGTGTCGTATTTACGCTGGCCGAAGCAAAATTGCTGAAACAATCTGACCGGGCCAGCCGTATCCGGACGGCGCAAAACTGGTTCCTGCTGCACCGGGTGTTGGACGATTACTATTTCCACAATCTGATCCGGGCCAAAGCCAACCAATTTGCCAAACAGGTTGGGCGAAGTTCGACGCTGATGAGCGATGAAATGACGAAGCAGGTGGAGGACTACTGCCTGAAATTGTTGCAGCAATCGTTTGATGAACTAACGGCTAATTATGCCCAAAAACGTTCCAACAGCCTGCAACAAACCGTTCACTGCGATAAACCGTCGGGGCTTCGCTTCAAACTGCCCTGGAACCGAACCTTCGAGGCCATGATTGATTTCGATGTTCGATGTTCGCCCGCTATGGCTCCCAATTCCTCGCGCAAAACGAGCGAAGGGAGATAGAAAATTACCCACTTTTTTCTCTTCTCAAACTCCTAATTGATTACAGTATGCAACACTTATTTACGCCGAGATGGCGCATAGGCTGGCTATTGGCTTTCCTGATCACAATGTGCCATCATCAATACGTGTCGGCCCAGAGTCAGGCGCTACGTGGGAAGGTTACGGATGCAAATGGAGCCGTTTTGCCGGGAGTGACCGTCGTTGTGAAAAATACGGCGATTGGCACAACCACCGATGCTGATGGGCTTTATACCATCCGCGTTAACGAACAAAGCGGTACGTTGGTGTTCTCGTTTATGGGTACCGTTAGCAAAGAGGTGCCGTATAATGGAGCTGGTGAATACAACGTAGCACTGGCGGAAGACACCAAAACGCTGAACGAAGTGGTTGTAATTGGGTATGGTACGCAGAAGAAAGTAAACCTGACCGGTTCTGTAGCTGTGATTGAGAGCAAATCACTCACCAATCGGCAGGTTGGTTCTACGTCGCTGGCGTTACAGGGTGCCGCGCCGGGCGTAACGATTACGCAGCAATCGGGCGTACCGGGTGGTGATGCCGGAACGATTCGGATTCGGGGGGTTGGATCGATCAACGCGGGGCAGAATCCACTGGTTCTGGTCGATAACGTCGAAATGAGTCTGGATGCGATTGACCCCAATAATATTGCCAGTATTTCGATTCTTAAAGATGCGGCTGCGGCTGCCGTATACGGTTCGCGGGCGGCCAATGGTGTCGTGCTCGTAACAACCAAGCGGGGTTCTAAAGGCGTGAATGTGAGTTATAATGCCTACGCCCTGAAACAGGAGCCAACCGATCTACCCCAAAAAGTGAACGGTCTGGAGCACATGAAGTTTTGGGACGTAGCACAGGCCAATAGTGGTCTGCCTGCTGCCTTTACGCAACAGATTGCTGCCTACGAACGAACCGGCCCCGATAACCTGTCGATTTTTAATACCGATTGGAAAAAGCTGGTGCTGACCAACAACGGCATGATGCAAAACCACAACCTGAACGTATCGGTAGGCGGGGAGCGGGTGAAACTGTTTGCTTCGGGAAGTTTTCTGGATCAGAATGGGCTGACGGCCAACACCAACTACAAACGGATGGATTTGCGGTTCAATTCCGACGTAGCAATTACTGATAAATTATCGGCTTCGATGGATTTGGTGTTGAACAAATCGAACCGGTTGTGGCCCGGCCAAAACACGCCCCAATACATTATTCGCGAAATGTTAGGCTTTCCAGCCATTACGCCCGGGAAGTACAACACAGGGCAATGGGGCGAAGGCTGGTCGAATGCGAACCCGGCGGCTCAGGCCGAAGACGGTGGCTTTAACCGCAACCTGACCGATTCACAGATCATTAAAGGTACGCTAACCTACACGCCAATTCCGGGCCTTGAACTGCTGGCTACGTATAGTTCCAACTATTATACGAGCCGAAACCGCCAGTTCATGGATCAGTACGACATTTACAATGCCGATATTGCCAACAATACGATGGTATTTGCGCGGCCGTGGCCAGCGTTGAACTCCTTAAGTGACAATTACTCGCAGAATACGCAGAACCTGTTCAGAACGCAGGCTACGTATAACAAATCAGTTGGTAAACACGGTTTTACGGTTCTGGGCGGTTTCAGTACGGAAGATTTTAAAACGAGTTATGTTAATACGTTCCGGCAGAATCTGCTCTCGCCCGACCGTCCTTATCTGAACAGTGGTGACCAGCTCGGGCAAAGCATGAGTGGTGGCGAAAGTCGGTTTTCGATGGTATCGGTATACGGTCGGTTGAATTACAATTACGACGAAAAATACCTGCTGGAAGTGAACGGTCGCTGGGATGCATCGTCGCGGTTTAGAGAAAACAACTGGTGGCAGTTATTCCCGTCGGTATCAGCCGGTTGGCGGATTTCGCAGGAAGGCTTCTGGTCGGGTCTGAACAAAGTCGTAAATGAAGCAAAAATCCGGGCGTCGTATGGATCGTTGGGCAACCAGAACCTGATTCGGAACGGCGTGGCCGATTATTACCCAACGTATTCACTGTTTAACTCCGGCGCTACGTACAATTATTACTTCAATAACGTAGTGAATCCGGGTTATGCGCTGACCACGGCGGCAAACCCGAACATCCGTTGGGAAACCTCGAAAATTCTGGACATTGGTGGCGATTTTAGTTTCCTGCGCAACCGCCTGAACGTAACGGCTGATTTCTTCCAGCGTGATATTGTCGATATGCTGCAACTCGTGCCGGTTCCGTCGTACGTAGGCTTAACGGCTCCGTTTGTTAACTCTGGCTCGATGCGGAATACGGGTTGGGAACTGGGCATCGGCTGGCGCGACAAAATCCGTGATTTCAGCTATCAGGTGCAGTTGAACGCGTCGGATGTGAAAAATAAGTTGCTGAACAACGGTGGTAAACAGATCATCAATGGCGCTACGATTCAGCAGGAAGGCTATGCGCTGGACTCGTACTACGGTTACATTGCCGATGGCTTGTTCCAGAGCGCCGAAGAGGTGAAAAACGCGCCATTTCATTACGGAAATACGGCTGCGGGCGATATCCGGTACCGCGATATCAGCGGCCCAAACGGCGTTCCCGATAACAAAATCGACAGCTACGACCGGACTATTCTGGGTAATTATTTTCCTCGTTACGAGTACAGTCTGAATCTGTCGGCCCAATACAAAGGGTTTGACGTAACGGCTTTCTTTCAGGGTGTTGGCAAAAAAGACAACTACCTGTCGGGAACGGCGGCTCAACCTTTCTATTCGGCGAACTTTCAAGGAACTATGTTCGAGTACCAGAAAGACTACTGGTCGCCTGAAAATACCGGTGCTGCTTATCCGCGTCTGACAGTCAACAGTATTCCGAACAACTACGTATCATCGTCGTTCTGGGTTCGTTCAGCGGCTTACCTGCGCCTGAAGAACGTAGTGTTAGGTTATACGTTGCCAACCGCCTTGACCACAAAAGCAAAAATTAAATCGGCTCGCGTGTATGTGAGCGGTCAGAATCTGCTTACCTGGACGAGCTTCTTCCCCGGCTTCGATCCGGAGCAACGCGATACGGGTGGCGAGTTCTACCCAATCATGAAAACCTATACCGTTGGTCTGAACATCAATTTCTAAAGACATGAAAAAAAGATTTCTCTATATAGCGAGCTTATGCCTGTCGATGACATTGTTTTCAGGCTGTAAGGAATATCTGGAACAGGCTCCGCTCGATGCCCCGGCAACCGGCCAATTCTTTAATAATCAGACCGAAATGAACGCGGCTTTGACGTCGATCTACAAATCGGCCTATTGGAATACGGGTAACACACCGTATCAGTCGATGATGGACGGTTGGACTGATATTGCGTTGCTACGTGCTGTCGATCTGGGCGAGGGCAACTTCGACGTATTCAACGCGCACCCTAAAAACATCTGGACGTTTGCCTATACAACGATTCAGCAGGCTAACACCATGTTGCAGGGCATGGAAGTTGGGAAGAATAACGTACCGGCTGCTACGTATAACCGGCTTCAGGCCGAAGCGCGTGTGCTACGTGCCTACGCGTATTTCTATCTGGCATTTATGTTTGGCGATGCACCACTGATCACGAAACCGTTATTACCAACCGAATTTTATTCGCAGACACGTGCTCCCAAGGCCGATATTATCAAGTTTATCTACAGTGAGCTTGATGCTGCGGCTGCTGTTCTGGCCTGGACTCCGACCGATTTTGGCCGGATGAACAAAGCCGTTGCGTTGGGATTTAAAGCGCGTACGGCCCTCTTTAACAAAGAGTATCAGTTGGCTGCCGAGACAACCAAGCAGATCATTGATGGAGCCGGTTTGGGACTAAATCCTAGCTTTGCAAACCTCTTTACCCGAACTGGGCAGACAGCCAATGCAGACAAAGAAATCATGTATCTGATTTTGCACTCCGAGGCAGATGCCAATTCCATTACGTACTTGCCGTTAGGGAGTATTTCGCGGGCCGCTGGTGGTCAGTCAGGACGTTTCCCGCAACAACGGCTGGTCGATATGTTCGAAGCGAAGGACGGGAAACGTATTGATGAATCGACGGTGTACAATCCGGCCACGCCAGCTAAGAACCGCGATATGCGACTGAAATATACGGTGGCTATTCCGGGCGATACGATTTCCATGAATCTCCGAACATTGGTGTACGACATTTACAAAAACACTACGTCGTTCCGAAACGCGAATGGTGTTTGGGCGAACGCTACCAATGCTGATTTTGATAATGCGTTTGGCCCCGCTAAAAGTGGCGTTGGTTTGCTACATGCGAAATATACCTTTACGGCCGAAGATGCGTTTACGGCACGTGTTGGCTTTATTATGATGCGCTACGCTGAAATTCTGCTGATGTATGCAGAGTCAAAAATTGAGCAGAATCAGATCGATGCTTCTGTCATCAACGCACTGAATCTGGTACGTAGCCGGGCTGGACAACCGGTTGTGGAAACGGCTATTCAGAACGATCAGGCTAAATTACGGCAGTTGGTACGTCGGGAGCGAGTGGCTGAGCTGGCTATGGAAGGTTTTCGCTGGTTCGATATTCGCCGTTGGGAAATTGCCGATATTGTGATGCCTCAGATGGTAATGGGCATTGCAAAAGATCCGGCTAAAGCGCCACCTGTGCCTAATTTCAAGACCAACGCTACGTATGATCTGAACAGCATTCCGGTGTATACGGGTAGCGAAAGTTTACGGATGGTACGTGAAAATAGGTTCTGGTATCCAAAGCTTGCGTTGATGCCCGTACCGCAGGTAGAGCGGGACATTAACCCATTATTGACCCAAAATCCGGGTTGGTAAGTTATGGCGCAAACAGGCTCCGGCTGTTTGAATTAAAGGCTGTGATGTATCAAACAGCCGGAGCCTGTTTGCGCCAGATAAACCAGTAAACCAAATTCAGTACGAATGAATCGACGGAGTTTTATTGAACAATTTTCGGTTGGGAGTGGGGCTGCGTTAGCGGCTCCATTTCTGCCATTTGCTACGTCTGCTCAAGTCAGTCAAGAGCGGTCGTTTTTACGTAACGGGCAAGCTGAACGTAAAGCCGATCTGGTTATTGCGGGTGGTGGACTGGGTGGCTGTGCGGCTGCTTTGGCGGCTCTTCGGAATAAATTGACTGTCATTTTAACGGAAGAAACCGATTGGATTGGTGGTCAGTTAACCCAACAGGGCGTTCCGCCCGACGAACATGACTGGATCGAAACCCACGGCGCTACCAAACTCTATCGCGATTTTCGTAAAGCGGTTCGTGCCTATTACATCCAGAATTATCCGCTAACCGATTCGGCTAAATCACGGCAGTTTCTGAATCCGGGCGATGGGGTTGTTTCCAAATTATGCCATGAACCAAGAGTTGCGCTGGCCGTTTTGCAACAGATGTTGGCACCGTATCTGAGTACGGGGCAGCTAACGTTATTAATTGAGCATAAAATAGCGGCTGCTGATGTCACGGGCGATAAAGTTCGGGCACTGAAAGCCGTTAGTCAACGTAGCGGAATCGAAACAATTCTTTCGGCTCCTTATTTTGTGGATGCTACCGAGCTTGGCGATCTGTTACCGCTAACCAACACCGAATACGTAACGGGAGCGGAATCGAAGAAGGAAACTCGTGAGTTACACGCGCCTGAAAAAGCCGATCCGAACAATTGTCAGGCGTTTACGATGTGCTTTGCGATGGACTACGTAGCTGGAGCCAATCACGTGATCGACAAGCCAAAAGAATACGAGTTCTGGCGAAATTATACGCCCAACGTAACGCCAGCCTGGTCGGGGAAGTTGCTTGATCTGGCGTATTCGAACCCTAAAACGCTCGAACCCAAGAAACTGGGTTTTCATCCCGAAGGTGTGAAAACGGGCGATAGCCTGAATCTGTGGAATTATCGCCGAATTATCAGCAAAGCCAATTTTAAGCTGGGTACGTATCTGGGCGATATTTCAAACGTAAACTGGCCGCAAAACGATTACACGCTGGGCAATCTGATCGGAGCCAGCGAGAAGGATTTTAAGAAGCATGTAGATCGGGCTAAACAACTGAGCCTGTCGCTTTTATATTGGTTGCAAACCGAAGCTCCGCGACCCGATGGCGGACAGGGGTGGTCGGGTTTGCGGCTACGTAACGATATAATGGGGACAGAAGATGGTCTGGCCAAGTATCCTTACATTCGGGAGTCTCGTCGGATCAAAGCCGTTTTTACCGTTCTCGAAGAACACGTTGGTGCTGCCAATCGAGCGTTGATTACGGGCAAGAAAGATAATATCGCTGCGGATTTTCATGACAGTGTTGGTGTAGGGTACTACCATATCGATTTACATCCCAGCACCGGTGGTAACAACTACATTGATTTTGGCTCGCTGCCGTTTCAGATTCCACTAGGTGCTCTGCTGCCAAAACGGGTTGATAATCTGCTTCCTGCCAACAAAAATATCGGTACTACGCACATCACGAACGGTTGTTATCGGCTTCACCCGGTGGAGTGGAGCATTGGCGAAGCTGTGGGTATGCTGGTCGCGTATTCGCTTGATAAAAAGGTAATTCCCCGTGTCGTTCGGGAGAAAGAACAACTGCTCAACGCCTTCCAGACGATGATTCGTTCGCAGGGAATCGAGACAAGTTGGCCTAAACCGTAAGCTTGATTCGTTGTCTAATTTTCGACAGGATTGACAGGATGAACAGGATTTCTTTTATCAATCAATTACAGACGCTATTCATCCTGTCAATCCTGTCGAAAAAACGTAACTGAATATGTATAGACTACTTGCCTTGTTTTTGTTAGCGTTCACGGCGGCTGCACAGTCGACAATACCAGCGCTTATTCCCGCTCCGCAAACGCTGGAACCCGGTTCTGGATCGTTCGTTATTACCCCGCAAACACGATTGTCTATTCTGACGCCTTCGCCCGATGTTCGGAAGATGGTAATTGATAATTTGCCCGGCATTCAAGTCTCCGACGCGCCCAAAGTAGCCAAAGCCATTACGGTTCGGGTGGCGGATGTTGATGGTGTTGGCCCCGAAGGATATGACTTGCTCGTTACGTCGACGGGTGTTACGTTGACGGCTCCACAACCTGCTGGCGTTTTCTACGGGCTACAAACGATGCGGCAACTGTTGCCCGTCACGAAATCATTTCGCGATCAGTCGATTCCGGCTTTGCATATCCGTGATCAGCCCCGCTTTGGCTGGCGTGGTCTGATGCTGGATGTGAGCCGTCATTTCTTCGACAAAGCATTTGTGAAACGCTTCATCGACCAGATGGCGCAATACAAATTTAACGTATTCCACTGGCACCTTACCGACGATCAGGGGTGGCGCGTGCAGATCAACAGCCTACCGAAACTGACCGAAGTAGGTGCGTGGCGCGTGCCCCGTACCGGACGTTGGTGGGATATCGAAAATCCGCAGCCGGGTGAGGTTCCTTCTTATGGTGGCTTTTACACGCAGGACGATATTCGGGAAGTGGTTCGCTATGCGCAGGAACGTCAGATTACCATTGTGCCGGAAATTGATATGCCGGGGCATATTATGTCGGCCATTGCCGCTTATCCGAATCTGACCTGTGGTAAGAAACAGGTGGTGGTGCCGCCCAACGGTAAGTTTTATAAGCTGGAAGATAATACATTAAATCCTTGCAACGACAGTACGTATCTGTTTATCGATAAGGTGTTTACCGAAATTGCGCAGCTTTTTCCGGGTCAATATATTCATGTCGGTGGAGATGAAGCCTACAAAGGGTTCTGGGATAAATGCGAAGAATGTAAAGCCACAATGGCTGCCAACAACCTGAAAAATGTGGAGGAACTGCAAAGTTATTTCATCAAGCGGGTTGAGAAAATCGTGCAATCGAAAGGTAAAAAGCTGATCGGCTGGGACGAAATTCTGGAAGGCGGACTAGCTCCCGATGCGACTGTCATGAGCTGGCGGGGCATGAAAGGTGGTATTCAGGCGGCTAAGCAAAACCATCCGGTTATTATGACGCCCTTCCAGTTCTGCTATCTGGATTTGTATCAGGGTGAATCATCGGCAGAACCTGCTTCGTACGGTATTTGCCGACTCAGTACGTCGTATTCGTTCGAACCGGTTCCGGATAGTGTCGATGCGAAGCTGATTCTGGGTGGGCAGGGCAATTTGTGGGCGGAGAACGTACCAAATACGCGACACGCCGAATACATGGTTTGGCCACGGGCATTTGCGCTGTCGGAGGTGTTATGGTCGCCGAAAAGTGGGCGAAACTGGACCAATTTTGTAGATCGAATGGAAGTTCATTTTAAGCGATTCGATGCGCAGGACGTGAATTACTCCCGTTCAGTTTACAACCCCTACGCTACGTTCAAAAAGCATCCGATGGGCATGATCGAAGTAATGCTGAATCATGAGTTACCCGATACGTATCTGTATTATTCGACGGATAACACCATTCCCGATGATCATTTTCCGCTCTATACTCAACCGTTTATGATGCCCAAGGGGGCTGATCGCGTAAAGGTTGTCGCATACCGAAATGGAAAACCAGTTGGGCGAATGATTGACGTTACGGTGTCCGAAATGGAAAAACGAGTTCAGTGATTATAGCATCGTCCGGATGTGAACGTTCAGAATACCCTTAATCATGAAGCTGATCAATATTTTATTAATCCTGTCGACCGCGATGTTTTCGTTTAATTCCCAGCGATCAACGTTGTGGAACCATAGCGTAGCAGTATCGCCCGATAGCAGTCGGTTTACGGCGATGGCGTTGGTTCAGGGGTTAGATGAGCCAATGGAAATGGGTATTCTTCCGAACGATAACGTATTGATCGTTGAGCGGAAAGGGGGTATTCGGTTATATGATGCCGAACTAAAGCAACTCAAAACGATTGCTCACCTCAATGTATTCAGCGGTATTGAAGATGGCTTGTTAGGGGTAGCTGTTGATCCTGATTATGCGAAAAACAATTGGATTTATCTGTATTACGGCGTTGGTGGCGAGAAATGGGTAAGCCATCTGGCGCGGTATGAATTGAAAGGCGATCAATTGAATTTGGCGTCGAAAAAGGTATTGCTCGAAATTTCGACGCAGCGTAAATATTGCTGCCACTCGGCGGGTTATCTGACATTTTCAAATGGTTTGCTTTACCTGTCAACTGGCGACAATACAAACGCCGAAGAAATTGAAGGCCATAACCCAACCGACGAGCGCCCTGGTCGGGAACTCTCCGACGATCAGGCTTCGACCGCAAACAGCAACGATTTGCGCGGCAAAATTCTTCGGATCAAACCCGAACCCGATGGCTCCTATTCAATTCCTGACGGAAATCTCTTTCCAAAAGATGGTTCAAAAGGTCGCCCGGAGATTTATGTAATGGGTTGCCGAAATCCGTTCCGTGTATCGGTCGATCCGAAAAATGGCTATGTCTATTGGGGCGATGTCGGGCCAGATACAAACGTACCGGCTGAGGAAGGTACGCTTAGTTATGACGAAATCAATCAGGCTCGCAAACCGGGATTTTTCGGGTATCCGTATTTTTTGGGTAACAACGAAGCGTTCCCGAAATACGATTTCGCCACAAAGCAGGAAGGCCCAAAGCAGGACCCGCTACGTCCGGTCAACAACTCTCCGCATAATACCGGAATCCGGGAGTTGCCACCGGCGCAGCCCGCTATGATCTGGTACGGTAAACAGGCATCGAAACGATTTCCGTTGGTGGGTAAAGGTGGTGCTAGTGCCATGGCCGGGCCCGTTTATTACCGCGATCAGTTTCCTGACGCTACGTATCGATTACCCGCTTATTACGATGGTAAACTGCTGATTTACGACTGGATACGTCGCTGGATGATGGCCGTTACGTTCGACAAGGATGGCCACTACGTTAGTATGGAACCATTTCTAAGTCATTTAAAACTCGTTGCGCCGATGGATATGCAGTTCAATCGCGATGGTTCGCTGTATATTCTGGCGTATGGAACCAACTGGTTTGCCAATAATACCGATGCTGGATTGATTCGGGTGGAGTATTCGGAAGGGAATCGGAAACCCATTGCTGACATTCAGATTGATAAACGATACGGTGCCGCGCCTATGGCGGTGAAGTTGTCGGCGGCAGGTTCGAGAGATTATGATACAGGTGATCAGCTAACGTATTCGTGGCAGATTGGGACGAAGAAATTAGCGGGTAGCGACGTAGCAACTACGTTGAGCAAACCCGGAATTTACCCCGTTACGTTAATCGTGTCGGATCAGCACGGTGGGCAGGGCGTATCGACAACCAAGCTCTACGTCGGTAACACACCGCCAGTGCTACGTATCAACACCAGCGCAAACCGAAGTTTTTATTGGGATAATACGAAGCTCGATTATCGAATCAGCATCAAAGACCCAGAGGATAAAACGATTGCTCCGGCCAACGTAACAACCTCGTTTACGTACCTGCCGTATGGCAAAGACATTGCCAGCGTTTTATCGGGCGGCCACACCGTAACGGCCCATATTCAGGGTGAGAAACTCATAGCCGCTTCTGACTGTAAATCATGCCACGCCATAGATAAAGCCTCTATCGGACCAAGCTTGAAAGCCATTGCAGACCGATACAACGGAAAATCGGAAGCCATTGAGTCGCTTGCTCAGAAGGTCATAAAAGGAGGGAGTGGCGTCTGGGGAAAGTATGCCATGTCGGCGCACCCTGATTTGTCGGTGAAGGATGCCAAAGAAATGGTCGGTTATATTCTGTCACTCAATCAGCAGAAACCAAAACTGGCCATGCAGGGAATATTGCCGTTACGTGAGCACGTCGGCAAAGGAGCGGAAGGAGCTTACGTGTTGCTGGCGAGTTATACCGACAAAGGTGCAAATGGCATTGAGCCGCTGACCTCCCGCGAATACGTAGCACTACGTAATCCACTTATTCAGATGGAAGATAACGACCGTGGAAATGTGGGTGTGGTGATTGCCACGGCGAATACGGGTTTTATTTCCTATATCCGAAAAATTTTAAATAACAGTTTTGTCGTATTCGACAAGCTTGATCTGGCCCAGGTGAGCCAGATTAAATTCCGGGTTCAATCGCAGGGAGCGGGCGGCCAGATTGAGGTTCGGTTGGATAGTTTGCAGGGGGCAGTTGTCGGTTCGGTAGACGTTCCGTCGGGAACGATTCAGGATTTGAAAACGGGCTGGACAGACGTATTGGCTCCCATCAAACCTACGCAGGGTTTACACAATTTATACTTCGTATTTACGAATCCAACCGCCAATCGGAAAGAGCTATTCCACATCGACTGGATGTATTTCGAACAGACCAGCTCAAAATAATTAACAGTCTATTTGTACTCCTTATAATAGGCTTTGGAGCTAGTCTCCATGCCAAATTATCGCGTCGTTTCTCGCGAACTTCTACCCGCTACGTTTCACTGTAAACAACTAAACGGCGTCAAAATATTATCTTTCCTTTGTTTATCCATTAAAATTCTGAGGAAATAGCTCCGGCTAAAAGGTGATTTTTTGCCAACTCATCATGTGAGAAAAGGATAATCTAATCTGCAAAATGTGTAAAAATTGGCACTTAGCGGGGCCGCTGGAATAAGTAAGATTGATGAGCCTATCTCTTTTGTAGAGAAATTGGTAGAAAATTTTCAGTTGCCTTTAGAAACCCCTATTGGCTTGCTCTAAAAAAAACGTCCTGTGCAATCATTATCTGATAACGAACTATGGACATCTTTTCGGAAAGGAGACAGGATGGCTTTTACCTGGATCTATAACCGATTTATAAAAGATCTGCTACGATATGGGCACCGGGTTTCCGGTAATCAGCAACTCATTAAAGACAGTATTCACGATCTGTTTCTGCATCTATGGCTCCATCGCGAAACCCTTTCCGACACGGATAACATTCGTTTCTACCTGTTCCGATCGCTACGTAACCGGATTGTTCACAACAGCAAGGGAGCCTCACCAATTGCCTGGCCGGATGTTGAACAAATACTGGACAAGGTTTTTAGCGATTTACCATTAGAGCACACCATTATTGAGCAGGAAGGTTCTGAAGGGCAGATCAAAGCACTTCGAAAAGCCATCGACCGGCTTTCTAAACGCCAGCAGGAAGTAATTCAACTGCGTTATTTCCACGATTTCTCCCTTGAAGAAATAGCCTCGGTTATGCAGATAAATAACCAGTCGGTACGTAATCTTATTCACCGATCTATTTCCCAGTTAAAAGAATTCGTTGAATTCGCTGGCTGGCTTCTGCTGCTTATATTTAACCATATCAATAAAATTTAAAAATATTTTTAGGCCCTTTTGAGTACAAACGTATAAATGCTCCATTTATACGTTTGGTTGCCATGCTATATGCTTGAGAAATACGCGACATACGATCTCGACGACTTCGTTCAGGACGGAGAGTTTATTCGGTGGGTTAAATATCCTGACCCTGAGAATGATCTCTTCTGGTCTTCACTCCTGGAAACATATCCGTTTCAGCAGGACACGATCCGTCAGGCTAGACAAATCGTACTGAAACTAGGTGCAGCTACGTGTCCTGATGTTAACGAACAGGATGCGAAAGACATCTGGCAAAAACTCCAGTTGTCCATTAACCCGCCGGTTACCGTTATTCCACTTTGGCAGCGGGCATGGGTCAGGATGGCAGCAGCCGTAGTTTTACTAATTGGGGGATTGACTCTTTGGCAGATACAGCATGAGGAAACAAATCTGGTATCAATTAGCCGTGATGCCTATGGTGTACTATCGGGTGATTTAACTCAGGTTTCGAATAATACGACCGATTCCATGATCATAAAACTTCCGGATAATAGTCGTATAACGCTGTCGCGAGGGGCTAAGCTTCGGTACAAAACCCATTTCACCGATTCTGTTCGTGAGGTTTATTTAACTGGTGAAGCCTTTTTTGATGTTGCCCGTAATCCTAAAAAGCCGTTCATTGTTTATACGAATGAGTTAATAACCAAGGTGTTAGGTACGAGTTTCTGGATAAGAACCAACGTAGCAGATAAGCACATGACTGTGGCGGTAAAGACCGGAAAAGTGTTTGTCTATAAAAAAACAAAGGGTGGTTTAGCCGATCAGCCGCCGGGAGTGGTTTTGTTACCTAATCAGCAGGCCGACTATAAACCTGATTCAGACAAACTGAGTCGTACACTCGTTGAAGAACCCTTACTTATTTTGCCAGAAAGCCAACGTCAAAGTGCTACGTTCGATAATGTTCCGGTTGCTGAATTACTCGATAATCTCGAAAAGTCGTATGGCGTAGACATTCAGTTTGATAGGAACGTATTGACAAACTGCCGACTAACTACGTCGTTTAAGGATGAATCGTTGTTTCAACGGCTGGAGGTGCTCTGCGAAGCGATCGACGCTACGTATAAAATTGAAGACACACGTATCATAATCGATGCCCGACGATGCATGTAAACCACAGGTATAACCTAACAAACTGCGAGCGCTTATGCTATAAACTATTCCGCTAAATACTGAGCCCGACTAGTACCCAATGTAAGGCTCATTTCCTCTCAATTTAATGACGTATACTCATATCCGTTAGTTGGATACAGGGTTGCTATTGCCCAAAAATTAAGAATGATCAAATCAATGGGAAACGTTTACAGTTCTCTAAACTTCCGAATCCTGATGAGAGTGCTACTGCTATCATTCGTGACAGTAGTCGTTTTCACAACGTTTACGCAGGCTCGCGACCCAGCCGTACAGGAGTTGCTGAACAGGAAGATTACCCTTAAAACAGAAAATCGGAGCCTGTCCGAAGTTCTTTCACTGATTGGGAAGAAAGTGGATATTACATTCACGTATCGTACCAAATTATTGCCCGAACAACCAGTTGTTTCGGTAAATTATCGAAACGATAAATTATCGGATATCCTGAACCAACTGCTTACGCCAATCAGCGTAAAATACAGGATTATTGGTAAGCAGATTGTGCTGACGCCCCAAGAACCGGAGCCAAGCTCGTCCGCAACGGACGTAGTAGAGCCAAACCACAACGCTAAAGCCGAAATTCCTGTCACGGGATCGATTGTGGACGATAAAGGGGAAAAACTCCCCGGTGTAACAGTGCTGATTAAAGGCACTCCGCGAGGTACGACAACCGACACGGAGGGGAGGTTTTCTATTAGTGTTCCGAACCGGGAAACGGTCCTTGCTTTTTCCTACGTGGGTTTTTTATCGCAGGAAATCACGGTCGGAAACCGAACTAAAATCGACGTAGTGTTGAAAGGCGACGATAAGACGCTTGATGAAGTGGTCGTTGTGGGTTTTGGTACGCAAAAAAAGGAAAGCGTAGTCGGCTCGATTGTACAGACGACAAATGAAGAGCTAAAACGAGTTGGTAACGTAACGGATCTCAAGCAGGCGTTGACCGGAAACCTGCCGGGCCTGACCACTATTACCGCTAGTGGTGAACCGGGCGGAACCGCCAACGGAGAAAGCGCCACCGCGATTTTTATTCGTGGACGTAACACCTGGAACGGCGGGCAGCCGCTCATTATGGTCGATGGTGTTGAACGTAACATGGAAAACATCGACGTAAACGAAGTGGCTACGGTGTCGGTACTAAAAGATGCCTCAGCAACAGCCGTTTTTGGGGTGAAAGGTGCCAACGGTGTTATCCTGATCACGACCAAACGGGGCTCTGAATCCAAACCACAACTTGCTGTTTCGTACAATGCAACGGCCTTGTCGGTTTCCCGCTTGCCCGATAAGCTGGACTCGTATGAAGCTATCATGCTACGTAACGAAATGATTGAGCGCGAAGGCACTATCAATCCGGTTTCGTGGGGCGACTACGTACCGTATGAAGTGGCGTTACGTTACCGGCGTCCCCAAAGCGATATTAACTCAATCCTCTATCCGAATGTCGACTGGAAAGAAGCCATGTTCAAGAATGTATCGTGGTCGCAGAAGGCAAATCTGAACGTAACGGGAGGAACCAAATTTGTTAAATATTTTGGGTCGCTGGCGTATCTGAACGAGAGCGACATGTTCAAAAAGTACGAGAACAATAAAAATTACGATCCCAGCTACAGTTTCAATCGATTTAACTTTCGGAGCAATCTGGATTTTCGCGTCACCGGAACCACAAACTTGAAAGTCAATCTGGCCGGGTTTTTCAGCCAGAAAAATACCAACTATTCTTATGCCAGCGGTACGTCGGGAACCAACCCACTTGCCTGGGCAGCAGCGTATCGGTTTCCGCCGGATGCTATTTTGCCCCAATATCCAGACGGAAGCTGGGGCCAGAACTATGCGCTACCTCCGGAGCAGCTTCAAAACCCGGTTGCCTTGATTTATAACACGGGTGTCTGGGAGCGTCGTGAAGTGGCCTTGAATACGGATTTTACTCTTGAGCAGAAACTGGACTTTCTTACAAAAGGGCTCAGTGTAACGGGTTTGTTATTCTATGACAATAGTTTGCAAACCGTTGGTGGTATTACCGATCAGAACCACGTGCGACCTGAAGGTAATCTGCTCGGAAAAATTGTTTATCCAGATCGGTACACCGGCGAAGGGCAAGACCCCAGCCAGTACACCGAAACCACACCCGTTACCGCAGCCAATGCGTTCGACTGGGTGGCGAATCCGTGGACAATTAACCCGGAAGAAGTTTCCTCGACGTTTGTGGGCTATCTACCCATCCGTCGCCGACTGATGTATCAATTGCAGTCGAATTACACCCGCTCGTTCGATAAGCACAACGTAGGAGCGATGGGCTTATTCAAACGCGAGCAGTTTGCGCAGGGCAGTATGTTTCCCAGTTACCGCGAAGACTGGGTATTTCGGACAACTTACGATTACGATTCCCGGTATTTATTTGAGTTTAATGGCGCTTACAACGGGTCTGAAAAATTCGGCCCCGGCTATCGCTTTGATTTTTTCCCGTCCTACGCCTTTGGCTGGAATGTTACCAACGAAAAATTCTTTAAAGTACCCGCCATCAACCATTTGAAATTTCGCTACAGTGCCGGAACCGTTGGGGACGATGCCGGTGGGTCGAGGTGGGCGTTCCAATCACAGTATGCGTATGGGAACTCCAGCCTGCTGAATGCGAATCCGAACGAAAAAAGCCCTTATCTCTGGTATAAAGAATCGATTGTCGGCAACCCCGATATTCACTGGGAAAAAGCCCGAAAACACAACTATGGCGCAGAAATAGGGCTTTTTAATGACCTGATTCAACTGAATTTTGACTATTTCACGGAGAACAGAACCGATATTATCATTACGGGAGCCTCTCGGGCTATCGCTCCTTATTTTGGCGCAACACCGCCTTCGGCAAACCTTGGGCAGGTGAAATCGAAAGGCTATGAACTGGAGCTAAAGCTTAATAAACGCTTTCCTTCCGGCATAAACCTTTGGGGTAATTTCGCTTATACACACACACAGAATACCGTATTAAATCGGGACGATCCGGCTTTACAGGCAGCGTACCAAAAGCAGGCTGGCTATCAGATCGGCCAAACCAGAAGCCTGATAAATACCGGTTTTTATAACAACTGGGATGAAGTATACGCCAGCGTTCCGCAACAAACCAACGATCTGTCTAAGTTACCCGGTTATTACAATACGCTGGATTACAATGCCGATGGCGTAATTACCGGCAACGATGATACGGTGCCCTTTGGCCACTCCGACGTACCGCAGAACAATTACAATGCGTCGTTTGGGGCTAGTTACAAAGGCTTCTCGATCATGCTGCAATTTTTTGCGGTCAACAACGTATCACGGAACATCCCGCTCGACAACTTTTACCTGTATCAGAACGTACTGTTTTCCCACGTACGCGATCACTGGTCAAAAGATAATCAGAATGCTACGTCGTTTCTCCCCCGGTGGAAGTCGCAGGGACAATTCATCGGTAACTACTTCATTTATGACGGATCGTTTGTGCGGTTACGTACAGCCGAAGTAGCCTACACATTGCCCAAGACCGTCACCAATCGGCTGGGCGTTTCTTCGCTACGTTTCTTTGTCAATGGCAACAATCTGCTTTTCTGGTCGAAACTTCCCGACGACCGGGAATCGGCCGCTTCGGGTGGTGCCGCCAACGCAGGTGCTTATCCTACGCCACGACGCATAAACTTCGGTATCGACTTAACTTTTTAATACATAGGTCATGATTAGAAATAGACTGCACGGACTCAGAAAGTGGCTGGTGAGCAGCGTTGTGTTCGTTGCGTTTTTTGCCAGCAGTTGCGAAAGTTACCTTGACCGGGCTCCTGAAGCATCCATATCCGATAAAGATGTGTATGGCAGTTTTATCAGCTTTCAGGGGTTTGTCGAGGAAATCTATAATAGCGTAGTTGACATTCATAAAGTGCTGGGTGGTAATTTTTTCTATAACTTCAGTGCTTCTGATGAAGTATTATCTACTGTGCCGTTGCCTTGGGACGATGGCAACTATTGGAACCAGACAAGCTTCCTGTATGGCGCTACACCCAACTTTAACTACTATTCCAATCTTACCGGCATGCGGGTCTGGCCGTTTGCCTGGTACGCTATCCGCAAAGCAAATCTTGGCCTGAGTAAGCTGGATTTGCTAGAGGCCACGCCCGAAGAGAAAAACGCCATCAAAGGCCAATGTCTGTTTTTTCGGGCCTTTTTTCACTTTGAATTGATGCGCTATTACGGCGGATTGCCCTACGTCGATGCCGTACAAAGCTCGTCGGAAGCGCTTACGTTACCCCGGCTTACCTACAAAGAAACGGCGTTGAAAGCCGCCAAAGATTTTAAAGAAGCCGCCGATTTGTTGCCGTTGAAGTGGGACGGAACGGCCATGGGGGCTGCTACGTTAGGCAACAACGCGCAGCGGATTACGAAAATCCATGCCCTGTCGATGCTGGGGAAAAACCTGCTCTATGCCGCCAGCCCGATGATGAACGAATCCTCGACTGGGCAAAACGTTTACGATGCGGAATTAAGCAAACAGGCCGCCGATGTGCTGGGCGAAGTGATCAAAATATGCCGGGAAACCGGGGCATACCGACTACAAACCTGGGGTACGTGGACCGATAATTTCTGGGTTTGGTCGCCGAGTAACCGCGATCGGCCGGGTGGTACGGAGGTGATCATGAACCAGACCGTTTACATACCAAGTTATGTCCGGTTTACCACCAATCGAACAGCAAATCCAGTGCAGTATGGAGCGGGCAATAACCGGGTTGAAGTGCCCACACACAACTTCATTAAAAACTACGGAATGGCCAATGGCCTGCCTATTGATGACCCCGAATCGGGCTATAACCCAAATGATCCCTGGACTGGCCGCGACCCAAGATTTTATGTCGACATTATTTATGACGGCGTCCGAATGGTGGATAATGCTACCGCAGCAGCAGCCAAGCAGAACGAATTTGCCCAGTTAGCCAACAACGGCATGCACCGCAACGGTACGCCAGCCAGCAGCAACGTAGCAGGGAGCGTAACGGGCTACTTTTACAAAAAATGGACCCCAAAAGGCTGTAATCCCTGGGATAACCGCTGGGGAAGTTTCCAATCCTACCATCCGCAGATGCGCCTTGCCGATGTGTACCTGATGTATGCCGAAGCCGTACTGCATGGTTATGGATCTCCGCTGTCTCAATCGCCGGGGGCTGCCTTAACGGCTGTCGATGCGGTTAACACCATCCGCAACCGCGCTACGTTGCCCAATCTGGCCAACAAATACACGGGCTCGAAAGACGCGTTCATGAAAGAAATTATCCGGGAACGGGCGGTTGAATTCGCGTTTGAAGGGCATCGCTTTTTTGACCTGCGCCGGTGGAATATTGCCGGAAATCCCGAATATCTTCAGAAAACGGCGATTGATTTCGACCGGGCTGCCAACGGCAAACCTACCAATTTGAGAGAACGGGTAGTGGTTACCCGCGTTTTTGAAAAAAGACATAACTGGCTTCCGTTCCAATTGAAAGACACAAGACTGTATGAAGGCTTTCCACAAAATCCGGGGTGGTAACCATCAATACGTAGTGTCATCCTTTAACCAGTGAATTCCATGAAAAGAATATACGTATACCTGAGCTGCCTGTTGCTGTGTTGCCATGTTGTGGCTTTGGCTCAGAAAAAAGCGGCTCCGCCAATGTTGATCAAGTCGATTGTGGTGGATGAAAATGGTACGCCAATCAATAACGCAACTGTCTATGGTAACGAAGGCGTTTCTGTTAGCAAGACCGATGCAAGCGGCCAGTTCGCTATTACTATCCCGACGCTGGGCGATCTGCTTATTGAAGCACCCGGATTCGAATCCGTCGTATTTAAACCCGGTGACTATAGTAATCAGGAAAGCCTGACGTTAACGAAATCGCCTTTCCAGTTTGGCGAGCGGGACATAGTGAACGTAGCGTTTAGCAAAATCAAAAAAGGAAATCTGGTCAACGCCGTAAGCATTCTAAATCCCGACGAGCTGAGGCAGTTCGATAACACACAGAGCATTTCGTCGGCACTCAACGGTCTGCTTCCCGGTATGCTCGGCAGTTCGAATATTCGTGGTATTGGTAGCCCGATGTTCGTGGTCGATGGTCTACCGCGTGACGTCAGCACGCTGAATTTGTCGGAAGTGGCGCAGATTTCGGTGCTGAAAGATATCAACTCCGCCATTTTGTATGGCAATGATGCGGTCAACGGCGTGGTGCTAGTCACAACCAAACGCGGACAAGCCTATAAAAAGCAGATCAATGCAACGGCTTTTTACGGCATCTCCCGGCCCAGTGCTTTACCGCAATATCTTCCGTCGGCCGATTATATGGAATTGTACAACGAAGCGCGGCTGAACGATGGCCTGGGCGTTCAGTATTCGCCTGCGCAAATCCAGAATTTCAGAACCGGTAACCCCTACCGATACCCTAGCGTAGATTACTATTCGAGCGAGTATCTGAAGAAAATGAGGCCATTTTCGCGGGCGATGGTCGATTTCTCGGGGGGCAACAACGTAGCAACGTATTACACCAACATCGGCTGGACCCAAACCGGAAGTCTCTATAATTTCGGGGAAGGAAAGTCCATGAATTCCAACGTATTCAACGTGCGGGGGAATATTGATCTGAAAGTTAATCCCTGGATTAAAAGCGCGTTGGATGCCGTTTTTGTGCTGAACGACAACAACATGCCGCAGGGAAGCTTTTTTTCCAATGCCGCTACGTTACGTCCGAATTTGTATGCTCCCTTGATTCCGATGTCGCTGATCGACCCGGAAAATACGCTTCTGAAAGGACGTAAAACGGAGGTCGATGGGCAATACCTGATTGGTGGAACCGCTACGTATCTGACAAACCCCATTGCGTCGGGCTACGCGGGCGGGCAAAATCGGCAGTTGCAACGGGTGTTTTCGTTCAATAACCGGATTGATTTCGATCTGGGCCGTTCCATTCCGGGGCTGGCTTTTCATACCAACCTGAGTTTCGATTTTCTGACCCTTTACGATCAGTTTATCAGCAATACGTATGCAGCTTATGAGCCAACATGGTCGGCTACCGAAGACCGGATCGTTAGCTTGCGGAAGTATGGTGAAGATGTACGTAGCGGAACCCAGAATGTCGGCAATGCGTCGTATCGGCGTCGGATTGGGTTTTACGGCTTGCTGGATTATAATAAGAACATAGACGATGTACACCAGATCACCGGCTCGATGCTGGCCTATCTGACCAGCGACAAAGTTCAGGGTGATATACAGGGAAATAAAAATGCTAACCTCGGTCTGCGATTGGCTTACGGTTTCAAAAATAAATATCTGATTGATTTCAGTAGTGCCTTTGTGAACTCCGTTAAGCTTCCAGCCAACAACCGTACTGCTTTCTCTCCATCGCTGGGGCTGGCATGGGTTATGAGTTCAGAAGGATTTATGTCGTCGGTGCCGTTTATCAACTACCTGAAAATTCGTGCATCGGCTGGTTTGCTGAATTCAGACAACGGCATCAGTGGATTTTATAACTACGACGAACGGTATACCGGTTCCGGCAGTTACTCGTGGTACGAAGGTACCCGGTCGCGAGCGGGCGTAATTGCTCAGAATAGTGGTAATCCGAATCTGGCCTTTGAAAAACGGAATGAACTGAATATCGGCTTTCAGAGCCTGATGTTTGGTAATCGGTTGTCGCTGGATGTCAATGTGTTCACCAGCTTGTATTACGACCAGATTACCCGTCCGCAAACGATCTATCCAAACTATTTCTCAACCTTCATTCCCTACCGAAACTTTGAAGATAATGCCTATCGTGGAGCCGAGTTAGGGCTTTCTTACCGCGAAAACTTGGGCGACTTCAGACTGGTTGTGGGAGCCAACATGCTCTACGCCGATTCGAAGGTTAAAAAACGGGATGAGCTGTACGCAACCAGCAACCGAAATCGTACCGGACAACCCGTCGACGCCCGGTTTGGTTTAGCTTCGGATGGCTTCTTCAATAGCCGAAGCGATATTGAAAGCCATGAAACCCAGGCTTTCGGAACCGTAAAACCGGGTGATATAAAGTACAAGGATCAAAACGGCGATGGTATTATCGACGCCAATGATGAGGTACGTATTGGGCGTTGGCAGGCTCCGTTTTCGTATGGTCTCAACCTACGCTTATCGTATAAAAACCTGACCTTATTTGCACGTGGCAACGGACGAATGGGTGCTGATGGCGAAATCTCGAACAACTACTTTTGGGTTGATGGCGATGATAAGTATTCGACATTCGTGCTGAACCGCTGGACGGAAGCCACTCAGGCTACTGCTACGTTCCCCCGGCTAAGTTCCATTGCCAACACCAACAATTACCGCAGTTCTGATTTCTGGCTATACCGCGATAATTTCTTCACTGTAGATCGGGTACAGCTTACGTATGCGGTTCCGGTTAAAGTGTCAAATAAGTTGAATATGAGAGGTTTTTCGGTTTTCGCTGATGCGTCCAATCTGGTCATGATTTCGAAGTTCCGGCAGTACAAAGAGCTGAACATTGGCACAGAACCGCAGTATCGCTCCTATTCACTAGGTCTGAATATCTCGTTTTAATTCGTGAAAAAGATATGAAGAAGTTTTTTCTATACATCCTGTTCGCGCTGGGTACCGTTACGTTCTGGTCCTGCGATCTGCTGGAACCGGTGAACGATAATCACGCAACGGCTGACCGGCTTTATAAAGATCCGGGTTTTGCCGAAGGCGTACTGATGAACGCGTACACCAAAATCCCTACCAACAACCTCAGCTTTAACGACGTAGCAACCGACGACGCCGTGAGCAACAATAAGCTGAATGATTACCTGCGAATGGCCACTGGCCAATGGTCGGCGATCTACAACCCTGTAGATCAATGGGCCAATTGTATTTCGGGTATTCAAACAACGAACCAGTTCATTACGCTTATTGACACGGTCAACTGGAAAGGCTCCGTTCCTGAACTGAACTGGTTGTATACCCAGCGATTTAAAGGAGAAGCCTACGCGCTACGTGCCTTGTTGCAATATCATTTGTTAGTGGGTGTTGCGGGGCCGGGCCCTGGAGGGCAGATGCTGGGAATTCCGATCATTAACAAATTTCTGGACGCGAACGCCGACTTCAATATTCCAAGGGCTACGTTTGCCGAATCCGTTGATCGGATTTATGCCGACATCAACGAGTCGCTGAAATATCTGACCATGAACGATTACCTGAATGTAAGCAGTGCGGCCCAGTTGCCGCCCGGCTATGAAAAGGTATCGACAAGTAACTATAACATTGTATTCGGGTCTGAGCTTAACCAGCGGATTTCTGGCCGGATACTCAGAGCGTTACGGGCAAAAGTAGCTTTACTTGCCGCCAGTCCAGCCTTCAATTCCGATCCTACTAAATGGGAGTTGGCTGCGAATCATGCCGGGAACGTATTGAAAGACATCGGTGGCCTGACCGGGCTTGATCCAGAAGGAAATAAATTTTACCTGAAAACCCTTGTCGACAAACTGAACGTATCGGCCGCCAGTCCAATCGAGCAGAAGGAGATTTTATGGAGACGGTCGGTCGTTACGACGAACACGCGCGAAATGGCGAACTATCCTCCGTCGCTTTTTGGCAGAGGGAATGTAAATCCTACGCAGAATCTTGTCGATGCGTTTCCGGCAGCAAACGGATATCCAATTGACCGCTCGGAAAGCAGATACGATAAAGCAAAACCTTACGACAGTCGTGACCCGCGCCTGCGCCAGTACATCGCCTACAATGGCAATACGGTTTCCGGGAAAACGATTCTCACAGGCGTGGGTGGCGGTATTGATGCCAAAGATTCGCTGGAAACGTCCACACGTACTGGTTATTATATGAAAAAACTGCTGGTTGAGGAAGTCAATATGAACCCCGTTTCGACCACAACCCAAAAGCATTACGAAGTGCATATGCGCTATACAGAACTGTTCCTGCTCTACGCCGAAGCCGCCAATGAAGCCTGGGGACCAACCGGTTCGGGCACCTGGGGATACTCGGCAAAGGACGTAATTGGTGCGATACGTAGCCGGGCGGGAATTCCTAAAGCCGATCCGTATCTGATGAGCGTATCAACGAAAGAAGACATGCGGCAACTCATTCGCAATGAACGTCGGTTAGAGCTTTGTTTCGAGGGATTCCGGTTCTGGGATTTGCGTCGATGGAAAGCCGATTTAACCGAACCAGCAAAAGGCGTCAATATCAACAGGGGAACGTTTACGGTCGTTGACGTCGAGCCTCGGGTGTATAAAAATAACTTCATGCACTACGGCCCCGTACCCCAAACGGAGATTGTTAAATATCAGGCACTCCAGCAAAATCAGGGCTGGTAATTCACTGTCATCTGAAATTCGGAAAACCATTATAAGCACTCCGACATGAAAAAGATTTTGCTTCTACTTGTTTTATTGGCTGGGTTATATGCCTGTAAAAATCAGGAAATTGTATTCCCCGATTACAACTATACGTCGGGTTACTTTCCCTATCAGTATCCCGTCCGGACGCTGATTCTGGGAGATTATATCTACGATAATTCCAACGACAACAGTCACAAATTCCTGATCTCGGCAGCGATGGGTGGGGTGTATGCGAATACGAAGGATCGGGTCTTCAAAATTCAGGTCGATAATAGTCTCTGTAATCAGGCAAAATTTGCCTCGACCAATCAGCCCATCTATCCGCTGCCAGAAAAATATTACACGTTGAGTTCGACCGATCAGTTGGTTATTCCGGCGGGTCAGTTCAACGGAAATATTGCGGTACAGCTAAAAGATGAATTTTTCGATGATACGTTGGCCATCAAGCTGGCATACGTATTACCAGTACGTATCAAGGAAGTTGTTGGGCTGGATTCGCTGCTTAAAGGTAAATCGTCGCTGCCGCAGCCTGACCCACGGATTGTCAGCAACTGGGACGTAGTGCCTAAGGATTTTACCATGTTCGCTATCAAGTTTATCAATCCGTTTCATGGCAGTTATTTCCGTCGGGGTAAAAGCACGGTAAAAAATGCTGCGGGTCAGGCAATCGAGTCGACTACGTATCGGACGCAATTCGTCGAGAAAAACGAAGTCTGGAACCTGACGACAAGAAGCAAAAATCAGGTTACTATGGCTGGGAATCTTAACTCTACGGCCATTAAAGGCACGTTGAGTATGCTGCTGACCTTTACTGGCAATGACTGTGTTGTACGTAGCACTCCCGGTTCTGCGTTTCAGGTGACGGGCAGCGGGAAGTTTCTCGACGATGCCGACGAGTGGGGTAATAAAAAACGGGATGCCATTCACCTCACGTATCAATTCCAGCAAGGTGCGAATACCTACTCGGCAACCGATACGCTCGTCATCCGTGATCGGGGCGTCGGCTTGGAAGTTTTTCAGCCAGTAATCACGAAATAAAAGATTTACCAAAAATGATTTTTTATTTAACGTTATGAAAAATCAATCGCTACGATTGTTTTTGGGAGTCTTATTGGCTTGCCTAAGCGGGATTGTAGCTCAATTGTATGGCCAAACGGCAAAGAAACCGATCAGCGTTGGCGCTTATTATTACGATGGGTGGGGCGGTAAAAATCCCAAAGCCAACGACCCGAACGAACCCTGGGCGAAAAATGCACCTCGGCAGGTTACCAAACGAATGCTGAATGAATTTGCCGACCGGGAACCCGTATGGGGCTGGCGCAATGATTCGCAGGAAATTATGGAACGTCAGATTGATCTGGCGGCTGATAACGGCATCGAGTTTTTTCTCTTCTGTTGGTACTGGCGCGATGCAAATGGGCCATTCAATCCGGAAAAGATCGCAAGTCTGCCTCAGCATGAAAGTATGCAGCGGTATCTGAAGGCGAAAAATAAAAACCGGATCAAGTTTGCACTTCTTGTTGCGAATCATCAGGGGGCTGAAATTGTCGGTACTGAAAATTGGCAAAAAGCAACCGAGCACTGGATGCAGTATTTCAATGACCCGCAATACGTTAAAGTTGATTCTAAACCACTGGTGGTTGTTTTCAATGCTAAAGGAATCGAAAACGCTGACCTTGTTGGAATGCAGGAGGTAGCCCAGAAAAGCGCACTGTCTGGACTGACGATTGCCGGGTGCGGGAATACGGCGGGGAAGAACTTTAACGTAACAACCCACTACAACGTTATTCCGGGTTATTCGGCGGGTTCACAGGAACATCCCTACAGCGAATTGGCCGACGCACAACGTAACAAGTGGCAAGGATCGGCGCAACAACCTTATATCCCGACGGTGATTGTGGGTTGGGATAAACGTCCCTGGGAAGACGCCAGCGGTAACGGAAAAGGGGGTGCCAAACAGGGCTGGTATTATACCGGTCGTACGCCCGAACAGTTCAAAACGTTCCTGAACGATGCTGTTTCCTGGATGGATACACACCCGGAACAGACGCCTAAAGAACGAATGATATTGGTTTACGCCTGGAACGAACTAGGAGAAGGCGGCTATCTGGTTCCGACCAAAGCTGACCCAACTGGAAACTATCTGAAGGTTGTCCGCGAGGTTTCCGCCGAGCAGAAAAAATAAGGACGCTGTACTTCTACTGATTCAAAACTCCACCCTAAATCCCTCCCCCGTAGGGCTAATCTTGTAGGGGTTTCACGTGGTGGTGTGACCATCTTAATTAGGTGGCTTTTTTACCCCTAAATCCCCTGAAGGGGACTTTTTTCAAGCACGAGCAAAGTCCCCTTCAGGGGATTTAGGGGTAAAAAAAGCTGATTTGTCGACTGGTTTAACTAGGATTCTCAAAACCCCTACAAGATTAGCCCGTAGGGAGGGACTTTACCAACTAGCTTTTTGAAGTCCCTCCCTACGGGGGAGGGATTTAGGGTGGGGTTTTACGCAGAACTAAAGTGACCACAGTACTTACTTACAAATAGATTTTAACATGATATTCAGATTCTTTTTGGCCGTTTTGGTCGGTCTATTTACCCTTGCCAGCGCATACGCGCAAAAGTTTACCATTCCCGTTTTTCCTGATACGCAGAGCGAAGTTGGTAGTAACCACGCCATGTTTGACAGCCGGATCAAATGGGTGGTAGACCATAAGGATTCGCTCAATATTCCAATGGTTTTACACGTGGGCGATGTCGTTAATTTCGATAATTACGACCATTTCGAAGTTGCCAGCAAAGGTTTCGACGTATTCGACGCGCACCATATTCCGTATGCCATTACGTTGGGAAATCATGATACGGAAGCGGTTGGATTCAACAGTGGCAGTGCGGCTCCGGGCAATGTAAATCAGAACTTGCGAAAAACGCATAAGTTCAATTCATACTTTCCCGTCCGTCGGTTTACGCACCAGCGCGGTCGTTACGAATCGGATAAGAGCGACAATGCGTATTACACCTTTAAAGTGGGCCAAACCAACTGGCTCGTGATCAGTCTGGAATTTTGCCCGCGAATGGGGCCGATCAACTGGGCGGGCGATATTATCAAGGAGTATTTCAATTACAACGTAATCATTCTCACGCACTACCACTTAACCACGAAAGGAGAGATCGACACACGTAACGCCGGATATGGCGATTTTAGCCCGCAGGTTGTGTATGACCGGCTGGTTAAGAAATACGCCAATATCCGGTTTGTGCTGAGCGGACACGTAATGAGTTCGGCACTGAAAGTAGATACCGGTGAAAACGGCAACAAAATCTACCAGATTCTCCAGAACTACCAGAACGAAGATCTGGGCGGAGGATACATCCGGTTACTCTCCTTCGACATGGACAAAAAGACCGTTTCGGCCAGCATGTATTCGCCGTTTTATAAGAAGACCAAAGACGATACGTCCCGGTTTGTGCTGGAAGGCGTCGACCTGATTAAACAAGGCGAGGAACGTGCACTAAAACGATAAGTAAAATCATTGTTAACACATCTCTCCCGTACCTCTATGCACTCACTACGTTCACGATCTGTTCTGACCATTTGGCTCGCAGCAGCTCTCTTTTTTACCGGAAATCAACTGCTGGCCCAAAAAGGCAAAAACAAAATTGGCGCGTATTATTTTGACGGCTGGAGCGGCACTACGTTCCACATCACCGACGACCTAAAAACCAACTATACCGACCGGGAGCCGGTGTGGGGATGGGTAACGAGTAAGCAGGAGATCGTTGACGAGCAAATTGCATTGGCAGCCAGTTCCGGCCTTTCGTTTTTCAGTTTTTGCTGGTACCATCGTAATGGCCGCACGATCGACGAACTACCCGAAAACAGAGCATTAGGATTATACAAACAGTCGAAGAATGTTAAAAAGCTGGAATACTGCCTGTTGGTTGCCAACCATGGCGGTTTTGATGTAGGACCCGAAAACTGGGAAAAACTTACCGATATCTGGCTGGCCGAATTTAAGCATCCTCAGTACATGCGGGTAGCTAATAAACCCCTACTCATTTTCTTTGAGTTTACCTCTCTGATCAAAAATTTTGGCTCACCGGAAGCGGTCAGTGCAGCTTTTGAGAAGCTACGGAAGCGAGCCGTTGAAGCAGGATTACCCGGCGCATCAATCGCCATTTGTGCCGGTTCGCCCGATGGCATAGCAAAAGCCGAAAGTTCTGGCGCAGACATTATCACTGGTTATAATTATCACAGTGTAGGTTTTAAAGGACCTAATCAGGCAATTCCTATCGATACGTTGCATTCGGCCGAACAGCAATTGTGGAGTAAGCTGGGTAATGTAGCGAAGAAACCTTATATCCCCGTATCGACAATGGGCTGGGACCCGCGCCCCTGGTCGAATGAGAAAAATAAATACCAGGAGAGACCCTATTTCACCGGATTTTCGGCTCAGTCGGTTCAACAATCGGTAAGCGGTTTGCTCAACTGGATGAACGCGCATGATTCGTCATTGACGCAGGAACGTATTGGCCTGCTCTACGCCTGGAACGAAAATGGAGAAGGTGCCTGGCTGACACCCGGAAAACACGGCCTAAATCCACTTACCGGACTAAAAGCAGCTCTTTCTGGTAAAAAGAAAGTAAAGTGAATGTGTTGTTGACTAAGCGAAAGCAGGAGGGAACGTAGCGAAATAGTCAGCTATGTCCATTTAAAAGATTTAACGTAGCGTTTCACTCCTGCTTAAGTAGTCTGAGTGTTTTTGAAATATTTTAGCATTTATTTCTCTTTATCTAAGTTGTCGATACATTTGTGATACGTGGAATTTGCTACTGTATTTCGTGACTGACGAGGATAAAGTTTTATGGGCTGCTTTTCGAAAAGGAGATAACAACGCCTTTGAAGAGTTGCTACGTGCCTATTATAAATCCTTGCTCGATTATGGGCTCCATTTCATAAAAGATCGGGACATTCTACAGGACTTGGTTCATGATCTATTTCTGAATCTTTGGGAACGACGCACGTTTCTAAATCCTGACGTTAATCACCTGAAACCATATCTGTTTAAATCGCTTAAGCATCAGATCGTCAAATACCTACAAAAAAATTCCAATCAGGAATCCTTGCCCGACGAATGGCAAAATCAGGAACCAATCAGTGACAGTTTTATTGAAAACAGCCTGATCGAACAGGAAACCATACTAGCGAATCAGTCTCGGTTGCAACTTGCTTTAAGCCAATTATCCAGAAGGCAACGAGAAATTCTTCACCTTAAGTATTTCGAAGCACTTACCCACGAGCAAATTGCCGACGTAATGGCGATTTCACCACAGGCCGTCCGCAACCTGTTATCCCAATCGCTAAAGTCCATTCGCGAACACTGGGGCTTTCTTCTTATCGCATTATACAGCTTCTTGCGCTAATCTTACCTTCTCGAAACTTATTAAAAGTCAGGTGTTTATAAACTGATTCAAAAAAAGTCTATTTTTTTTCATTACGTTCTGACCGAAAACGGATCATTATAGCAGAAGCATAAGACAATGTAATTCTGCCATGAAATCGTATAAGCATTATGGGTTCGAGGAATTTCTGGCAGACGATGAGTTCCAACAGTGGGTACGAGCCGGTTCGCCCGTCGACGTAACGGTCTGGCAACGTATTGTTGATGATTTCCCGGAGAAACAAGTCGACTTGGAGAGAGCAAGGGAGTTTATTCTATCCTGGCAACAGCAGGAGACTTTTTCCGAGGCCGAAGTCGAACAGGGAATCCAGCGCATTTTGGCTAGTAAAGATGCTCAGCAACGTAGCACTTTCCAATGGGAAGGAAGCCGCTGGGCCTCGGCTTGGCGAGTTGCAGCAGCTATAGTTGTGCTGCTTGGCCTTGGCTGGAGTATCTGGCTAACAACGCAAAGCACTCGCGAACAGGCCGAGCTACCATTCGCAGCCCAAACGCCTGCCGATCTTCAGAAAATCATCAACACAGAAACAGGATTTAAACAGATTGACTTACCCGATGGTAGCCAGATTAAGCTAGCGCCAGCCGCTCAGGTAACGTATTCGGCCCGTATGAATAGCGAGCTATCTCGGAATGTATTTCTGACGGGCGAAGCTACGTTTACGGTCACAAAAAATCCGCAAAAGCCCTTTATGGTCTATGCAAATGGGCTAGTGACTCAGGTAGTCGGAACGAGTTTTACGGTAAAAGCTCTGAACAATGTGGATCGGGTAACTGTGGTTGTGCACACCGGAAAAGTGGCCGTTTTCCCGTTAACATCCTTGAAAGCTGCTCAGAAAAGTCAACAACGTATCGCCAAGCAAATTCTGCTGACTCCTAATCAACAAGTTGTCTTTGACAAAACCAGCGAGCAACTCACCGCAAGTCTGGTCAAAAACCCAACACTTATACGAAAACCGGACAACAACCAGTACTTTGTTTTCAGGAATGCACCGATTACGGAGGTATTTCAGAAGCTAGAAAAATCGTATGGAGTGACCATCCAGTTTGATGATAACGTATTGAAAAACTGCAACCTGACGGTACCCCTCAGCGATGAACCGCTATTTACGAAGCTGGATATTATCTGTCAGACAATCGGGGCCACTTATGAAGTCTGGGGAACACGTATCGTCATTGCCGGAAACGGTTGCGAACCCACCTTAAACTAAACCTTAACTCACTTAACCCTCTACTATATGAAGCAAACGTAGTACATACCTCAAACAAAAATCGCCGGATCGGAGCCGTCATGTTGCGACCATGCCTGCCCAGATAACCCGGCGACTCGTTTGCCCTCCCCAATTTTCCTGGAATTCGATCCCCCTGAGAAACCGGGGCAGGGCTTGTTTTTGCCTTCTTTTTCTGAATCATTTAACAAAAACAGTATTAAAAGTATGAATAAACCGTGGGATTACTCCCCTTTTCTGTATCAGGTCATGAAAATTACTTGCGTACAGTTATTCCTAATGACCGTCATTACGGGATTAACACTCGCCCGAGATGTAACCGCCCAGGAATTGCTAAACCGTACTATTTCCATTCAGTTGGAAAATAAAGATCTCGAAACGGCGCTATCTCGACTGGAGAAAGCCGCCAAGATCAAATTTTCATACGTACCACAACTGATTGCTACGTCGAACAGGGTGTCCGTTCGGGCAGAGAACGACCGGCTGGAGCAGGTGCTCGACCGACTACTAAAACCGCTCAACATTACGTATCGGGTGGCGGGTAGCTATATTGTTCTGCATAAACAACCGACAGGAAGTCGTTTGCCTGAAGAAGCGCCCCATCTGGCTTCGACCAGCGCCGACGACGTAGTGATTACCGGTACTGTTGTCGATGAAAAAAACGAAGCGTTGCCGGGTGTCAGCATCCTAATGAAAAACACCCAACGGGGAACTACAACCGATAAAGAAGGCGCTTTTCGGCTGGCGGTACCCGATAAGTCGGCGGTATTGGTCTTTAGCTACGTTGGTTATAACACGCAGGAGATTGCGGTTGGCGCACAAACGGTATTGACCGTGAAGCTGATTGCCAACGACAAATCCTTGGAAGAGGTGGTCGTTGTCGGATATGGTACTCAGAAGAAAAGCGATCTGACGGGGGCCGTAGGTCAGGTAAAAGGCGACATTGTGGCGGAACGTAACGCGGTTCAGTTATCTCAAGCCTTGCAGGGTACAGTCCCAGGTTTACGCGTAACGCGAACTGGCAGTGAACCAAATGCATCGGCTACGATTCGGATTCGGGGCATTACTACCATCGGCACCAGCGATCCGCTCGTTATTATCGACGGCGTTCCCGGCAGTCTGGATCGGGTCAATGCAAATGATGTAGAGAGCATTTCGGTACTTAAAGATGCCGCTTCGGCTTCTATTTATGGATCACGGGCGGCAGCTGGTGTAATTCTGGTAACGACCAAACGGGCGGCAAAAGGGCAACCCAGCTTTACGTATAATTATGAATACGGCATTGAAACGCCCACCCGTATTCCTCGGGAAGTTGATGCGCAAACGTATATGCGCACTTATAACGAGCGTACCTGGAACGATAACGGAAACCAGCCCGCCTTTGAATATTCGCTGTTCCCCAAAGATCTCGTTACCAACTACCCCCAATTGAATCGAGAGAATCCCGACAAATACCCCAATACCGACTGGTTTGGTATGTTGGTTAGGAAAAGTGCTCCCCGGCAAAATCATAGTTTAAATTTTACGGCTGGTGGCGATTACATCCGCACGAAGGCGGCTTTCGATTATGCCAAAGTAGAGGGCATTTATCCCGGTCGAAGTTATAACCGGATTACGTTTCGGGTGAACAATGATTTCCAGATCAGCAAGCAGCTTTCCGGTATCGTCGATATAAATGGCATTCGCGCTATGAATGATCGGCCCCGTACCATCATTACGCCCAACACCATTCCGCCGGGCGTGATTTATCCGGCCCTGTGGTCTGATGGACGTATCGCCGAAGGCTTATCGGGTGCTAATCCGTATGCTCAAATCACGCAGGGAGGATTTATCAAGAATAACGAAAATACGTTTTCCGGACGTATTGGTCTGGATTTCAAACCATTTGATGGCCTGAAATTAACCGGTATGTTTTCTCCTACCTATACCGTAACCAGCGACAAGGATTTCTCAAAGGCGATTCCGTACACTACGTTCGACAACCCGAATTTTGTGGCTGGCTACGTTCAGGGGTACGCTACGACCAATCTGGTAGAAGGAAGAGGGGAAGCTTTTTCGCACATTACGCAGTTTCTGGCCAACTATAATAAGGAGATAGGTCAGCATGGTGTCGACGCACTTGTCGGCTACGAAAACTTCTATTCCAGTAATGAAAGCCTTTCGGCTACACGTAACAATTATTTGCTGAGTTCATTCCCCTATCTGAATCTAGGTAATGCCAATTTTCAGTACAATACGGGCAGTGCCAGCGAATTAGCCTATCGGTCGTGGTTTGGCCGGGTTAGCTATCACTACAAAAATCGCTACAACCTACAGGTCAACGGTCGTTACGATGCGTCTTCCCGATTTGCAGCCGCCCATCGGGGCGCTTTCTTCCCGTCAGTGTCGGCTGGCTGGACAATCTCCGATGAACCGTTCATGGCAAAGGCCTCTTGGCTCACGATGCTAAAACTCAGAGGTTCTTGGGGCGTATTGGGCAACGAACGTATTGGTGATAACTACCCCTACCAATCCACAATTGGTTTTACTACTTCTTCGGTGTATCGTGGTGTTACGCCTACATCGTTACAGGCCGCAGCCGTAAACCGCTACGCCATTTCGGATATCAGTTGGGAAACGACCGAGTCGTATGATGTAGGTTTAGACGTGAGTTTTTTTCGAAACCGGCTGAATCTGGTGATGGATTATTACCAAAAAACGACCCGGGATATGCTGCTCGAACTCGAAATTCCGAAATACATTGGCCTGGCAAATCCAAACCAGAATGCGGGCCAGATGTATACACGCGGCTGGGAGTTTGAAGCGGGCTGGAATGATCGTATTGGTCAGCTACGTTACAGTGCTTCGTTTAACATAACTGATAGCCGCTCAATTATGGGTGATCTGAAAGGAACGCAGTTTTTAGGCGATCAGATTAAGCGGGAAGGCAGCGAATTCAACGAATGGTACGGCTATAAATCCGACGGTTTGTTTCAAACGCAGGAAGAACTCAATACGTATCCAAAAATTAACGCCAACGTCAAGGCGGGCGATATCAAGCTGGTGGATATCAGTGGTCCCAATGGCGTGCCCGACGGAAAAATTAGTCCAGAATATGATCGGGTGCTGTTAGGCGGATCGCTGGCGCGTTACCTGTACGGAGCTAACCTGAAACTGGGTTATAAAAACTTCGATTTTTCGCTATTTATTCAGGGCGTTGGCAAGCAATCGGTGCAGATGCCGCTGGAATGGGTTCAACCCGTTACGCGAATCCCCGAATTGACGAACGGCAAATACTGGAGTGTCTATAATTCGGCCGAACAAAACCGGGCTGCGCAGTATCCACGAGTTTCGGGCTTTTATCAGGCCAACAACTACGCTAGCCTTTCCGATTTCTGGCTGTTCAACGGCGCTTATATGCGGTTGAAGAACGTAGCAATTGGCTATACGCTACCTCAGTCGGCTACCGAACGAATTGGCGTTAAGCGGGCACGTATCTATGCGACTGGCTCTGATCTGTTCTCCCTATCAAAATTCCCCAAAGATCGCGATCCTGAAGGGTCAACGAATTTCATTACGTCCTCCTACGTCTTTGGACTTTCCGTCAACTTTTAACCGTCTTACGGCATGAAAAATAGTATTTATCTACTCTTACTCCTAACCGTTACGTGCTGTACGCCACTGGATTTGAACCCACTGTCGGAGGGATCGAGTGAAACCTGGTATAGCAACGAAACGGAAGTCGATATGGCTGTCTCGTACCTGTTTGCGGGTGGACGATTTTACAACTATGAGTTTTTTCAAAACGCCTATACCGACCGCCATTCTGATGACTGGACAAGACGGCTGGAAGTTACCGAACTATCGGGAGGAACGATCACGGGTCAATCGAGTGTCGTCATTGAAACCTGGGAAAGGGCCTATAGTTGCATTGCAGCCGCAAACCGACTTTTGCTGAATATCCAGAAATCGGCTGGCAGTATGACGGCCGAGAAGTTGAACCGGTACGCTGCGAACGCCCGATTTGCCCGCGCTACAAAGTATGCGGAGCTGATCTTTTTGTTCGGCGATGTGCCGTATTACAACGAGATTCTGACCATTGACGAAGCGTTCAAAATGGGCCGGACATCCAGCAAAGAGATTTTGAAGACGATCTACGAGGATTATGAATTTGGCGTTAAAAATCTGCCGACTTCGTACGGAAATACCGAGAATAAATATGCTACCAAAGGAGCAGCGCTGGTTATGAAAGCCCGAATAGCTCTGTATATGCATGACTATGCTGTGGCCCGTGATGCGGCAAAAGCCTGTATGGACCTTGGGGTATATGCGTTGCTGAAAAACTATTCAGATATATACACCGCGCCCAATTCCAGCGAGTCAATTTTCAATTTCCCTCGTTCGGTCACGCTCAGCACCCAGCTTCCGGGTGGCGGACATCTCCGTGACATCGTTTCACGAACGGCAGGCGGCAATTCATCGCATAATCCTTCGCTGGATTTGCTGTTGGCGTATCTCTGCACGGACGGACTGACGATTGATAAATCACCATTATTTGATCCCCGCAAACCGTTTAAAAATCGCGACCCTCGTCTTTCTGAAACGATAGTACCCTTCGGCACCCGCTGGCTTGACTTTCAGTTCGAGCCGCACCCCGACACGCTGACTGTTCTGAACTATGGAACGGGCCTCCGAGTATCGAATCTGGATAACCGCGCGGTTCAGCAATTTAGCTCCTATAATGCGCTGGTATGGAAGAAAAAAGCAAAAAAGGAGTGGCTTTCAGTAGGTGGAGATCATGATAATATCATCGCTCGATTTGCAGACGTGCTATTGATGTATGCCGAAGCAAAAATCGAACTAAACGAGATTGATAAATCCGTTTTAGATGCCATGAACCAAGTCCGGGCACGAGCTTATGGCGCTACACTGACCGAAACAGCCAAATATCCAGTCATTTCCGAAACCAGTCAGGTTGCTTTGCGAAAATTGCTACGTATCGAACGGCGGATGGAGTTTGCCTTTGAAGGATTTCGCTACCCCGATCTGATCCGCTGGAAGCTGGCCGAAAAAGCCCTGAATCGCCCGATTTATGGTACGCTGGATATTGCGGAATTGCGGGAGCGCGTCGTGAAAAAAGGCTTATGGTTTTTTGGCGAAACACCCAAAATCGACCAAGACGGTCTTCCTGATATGAAAGCCCTTTTCGATAAAGGACTCATCAAGCAACTGGTTCCTAGACGTTTTGATGCTTCCCGGCAGTATTTATGGCCTATTCCGTCGTCAGAAATCATCATTAATCCCAACATCAAACAAAATCCGGGCTATTAACGTAGCGTGCTGGCATTTTGATGAGCCACTCACGTAGTACCGAGCAACGAGAATCGCTTGGTACTACGTGAGCATAAAACTCTAAATCATGAAAATAACCGAAGTTATAACCTATCGCCATTGTGCGATACGGAGTTATATTGTATTCACCTGTACGTTCTTTTTTCTTAGTTGTGTGGCTCTTTCTCAGCTATCTTTTGCTCAGGTTAGCAAGCCTATTCAGGTTGGCATACAGGAATGGGCTCCAACTAATCTGGACGTAGCGGTTTTTCGAAATGGCGATCCCATTCCTGAAGCGAGAACGGAGGCCCAATGGAAACGGGCGTGGCTCGACCGAAAACCGGCCTGGTGTTATTACAACAATGACCCCGCCAATGGTAAGAAATACGGTAAACTTTACAACTGGTTTGCCGTGAATGATCCACGAGGCATTTGCCCAGACGGATGGCGTATCCCGTCCAACGTAGAATGGCGTGAATTGGTGAAAGCCATGGGCAATAATTCAGCAAAAAAGCTGAAAGCCAAAACCGGTTGGGATGGGACGGGGAGTGGAACCGACCAGATAGGATTTTCGGCACTGCCAGCCGGAGCACGCTACGTAGATGGGGCCTTTGGCGATCTGGGAAAATATACCTTCTTCTGGACTGCTACGTCCGAACCTAGTGGATCAACCCATGAACGAAATCGGGCATGGTACCGAACCCTGAGTTATCGGGAAGCGGAAGTTGACTCGACGGGACTGTATAGCGTTTTGTATAAAGGAGCGGGTCTGTCGGTGCGTTGTATTCGGCGCGTATCGCTCAATACGTTCAGCTTCAAACCCGCAGGTGTGCCCAATGATGGGATTATGTTCGTAGATCATGAAGCAACCGGTCGATCTGGCCATGTCGGATTAGCCCTCACGGAGTGTAAAAACGGCGATATTCTAGCCTTCTACATGAATACGAATGGGAAGATCTGGGATGGTCACGGCACAGCTGGCTGGACTGAATACAAACGATCTCGTGATGGTGGAAAAACCTGGGAAAAACCGGTCATTCTGGAGTATTCCAAAAAGATATGGGATCAAAACAAAAACCTGATTGAAAGCCGGGATTTCCTGTCGTTTTTCTGTGCTTATGTCTCTTCAGTCGTCACCTTGCCCAATGGCGATATTCTGGCCATGATCAGCCAGCGAACTCCCCGAACCACCATGCAGTGGCAACGTAAACCGTTGTACATGGTTAGCCACGATAACGGCCAAAGCTGGGACGAACCCAAAATACTGGACGAAAATGCGACGATTGAGGAGGTTTCACTAACCCACAGCGACGGCGGTACGGTGGTGCATAACGGCGTTGTTTACTCGGTCTATATTGGCAAGCTGGGCATGGGTGAATACTCACTGTACGCATCCCGCGACAACGGAAAAACGTTTCAGAAACTCTCTGATAACATATTCAAAAAGCGATCCTGGAAGGAGAACTTCTACTACGCAGCCATCAATGTCATCGAAGGCGGTAAGCTGATTATTTACGGATACAATCAGGAAGATGAACATAACCTGCCTTACATTATCAGCGAGGACGGAGGCACTACGTGGTCTGAGATCAAAACAACTTATCTGGAGAAACGAATACGGTCGGCCCAGTTAAGCGATAAAATCGGCGACTACTATTTTATGTCGGGACGTAGCGGTAATGAGGGCGAAGAGCCAATGAATCTCGTTTTGTATACCTCTAAAAACGGAATTGATTGGGACAGAGGTATCTATCTGAATAAAATCCAGAAGGCCATTGATTCCTATTCGGCGCTGGAAGTGATTGGTAAGTACAATTCTACTGTTCCAAAACGGCTATTGATTCAGGCTAGTGATGGCTACGGTATCGGCAGTCGGTCGAACGTCAAGCAGTATTGGGTCGAAAATATTCCCCAATCCAAAAAATGAAATTATCCAATCATACGTAAGCTAACGTAGCAAACACGATGATTTACGAAAAAAAACGGATCACACTCGGCATCACGCTGTTGCTGGGTATCCTCTATATATTGTATGCCTGTCGTTCTGGCCAGCTACCGATCAGAGAAACCAATCAAGACCCGATTCGGGAAAACAATTTCGAGAAACTGGAACTGGCTTCATTCGCTGAACCCGACTTCCCCTACATTACCGTGCCGCTGGATGCGCAGGATTTAGGAAACAACTTCCCGAAAGGCAACGTAACGGCTCGTGGACTGGCTTTCCAGCTAGGCAACAACGCCTACGCCTGTTTTGACATGGATTTGCTACGTTGGTCGGTATCCTGGACAGGAAACTTTCTGCCGATGGTTTTGCCCGCGCAGGCATCGTATAAAGATTTCTTCAAGAAGAATAACAATGAGATTCCATACGTATCGGGCAGCCCTCAGACAGCCTTGGGCATGTATCCGGGATGGTCGAGTGACACTCCAGCTTTTCAGGAAGTAAGGCCACAATCGCAAAACTCAACGGGGCTATATTGGGGGCCAATCCCCGCTCAAATCGGCCAATGGAAAGGCGTTTACGTGCATGAAAAAACCGCAATTTTATCCTATACCATCGGGGAAACGGACATTCTCGAAATGCCCGGCAGCGAACTACAAAAGGGCCAAATTGCGTTTACCCGAACCTTTCGGGTGGGAAAATCGACCCAAAAGCTTTACCTGAATGTAGCGGAGGTTCGGAACAGCACCCGTAGTGAAAGCAAAGCTGGAATAGGCTATATCTATCAGGGAACGACGCACGATTCGGTTACGGCTGTAGCTCTTAAAGGCGAAACCGGAACCGTAAAAGTGCTCGACAATCGATACATGGTCGTTGAAATACCCGCATCGGATAAAATCCGGGAGTTTACGGTTATAAGCTGGAAAGGTGCCGCCGTCGATCAAAATAAGTTTGCCCAATTAGCCCGAAAAGTTAAAAAACAGCAATTGCCCGATTATCAAAAAGGAGGCCCCACTCACTGGCAGGAATCTGTAGTAACCCAAGGTGTTTTGGCTCCCGATACATCGGCTTTCGTAACCGACGTATTGACCTTACCGTTACCGAATCCTTGGAAAAGAAACGTCCGTGTTGCTGACATTAGTTTTTTCTCAGACGGGAGGGCCGCCGTTTCTACTTATGAAGGAGACATCTGGATCGTGGATGGCATCGACCAAAATCTGGGCAAGTTAAAATGGCGACGATTTGCATCTGGGTTTTACGAATCCATGAGCATAGATGTTTACAAAGATCAGGTTTATGTGTATGCCAAAGAAGGTATAGTCCGATTACACGACCTTAACGGTGATGGCGAGGCTGATTTTTATGAAAATTTCTGCAACCTCATGCAGCAGTCAACCGGCACCAGAGAATGGGCCGCCGATATGGTTGCCGACCGGCAAGGTAATTTCTATATAGCCAAAGGCGGGCATCTCACGGGTTTTAAAGGGGTGTTACCTTATCTACCCGGTTATGGTACAAATAAATGGCGGGCGAGTACTCAGCACAGTGGCTCGATCCTGAAAGTTTCACCCGATGGAAAAAACCTGACAGTTTGGGCAACGGGCTTACGGATGCCTTATATTGGGATAAACCGGGATAATGGACTGATTTCCGCTTCCGATCAGCAAGGCAACTACGTACCGGCCACACCAATCTATCACGTAAAAAAAGACGATTATTTCGGTGTCCCCGTTACGTTGCATCGTGAACGTGAGCCTGAAATTGCTCGGCCCATCGCCTGGATACCGCACGGCGTCGAACGTTCGGGGGCCAGTCAGACATGGGTCAATTCCGATAAAATGGGGCCGCTAACCCACCAGATGGTACATTTTTCCTTCGGGCGACCTGGCATTTTCAGGGTACTAATGAACCCAGTTTCTCCAACTGTTCAAGGTGGCGTAACGCTTCTTCCGGCAACGTATCGCTCACCAGTGATCAAAGGCGAAATGAATGCCAAGGATGGACAGCTTTATATAGCCGGTTTTAATAATTACGCCAGTAACTCAAAAGGAATCAGTGCCTTACTTCGGCTACGTTACACGGGTAAACCTAGTTACATGACGAATGGGTTTCAGGTGGGCGACAAAGGGATTGTACTTTCATTCGATTCTAAAATAGACAAAGCCAGCATTAGCCCCGAAAATTTTCAGGTGAAACGATGGAATTACCGACGTACTGAAGCATACGGATCAGGCCATTATAAACTGGACGGTACGCCCGGCGAAGAAGAGCTACTTATTCAGTCAGCCCATTTGTCAGGCGATGGAAAGCAAGTTTTCCTGATCATGGGTGATATGCGGAAGGCCGAACAAATGGAAATACAATTTAGTCTAAAGGCCTCGGATGGTAAGCGAATAGAGGATGGAATTTGGATAACAGTCAATGACTTAGTCAAGCTGGATTTAAACAATTTTTTACTGAAGGATGAAGATCTCGTTATAAAAACTAACGCTAAACTCCCGGCTAAAGCGCCTGTTGAGCCAGTGTCTGTAGCGAGAGGAGCTGAACTTTTTCAGCAAAAAGGATGCATCGGCTGCCATTCTCCAGCCCTGAAAACCGAAGGCATGTATGGCCCTCCGCTTGGAAAGATAGTTGGTGCAAAACGAGAGTTTACAGACGGTACGTCTATTATAGTCGATGAAACTTATTTGAAGCAGTCTATTCTGGAACCTGGCAAAAAGGTGGTGAAAGGATACAGTTCTGAAATGCCTTCATTTGCGGGTATTCTTACAGAGTCAGATATTGAATCGGTTATCCAATACATCAAAACACTCTGAAGATGTTGACGTTAATCGTTTCAGTATCTTATACATTTGCACATAGGGTTAGCAAATACGATTGTGTATTTGCTAACGTAACATCGGGTTTAATCATGTTTGAGTGAAACGGTGTTACTGGCTCGTTGCGGGAAATTTTCTTCGGAAAATCAGGGTTGGCAATAGCGTAACGGCCAATAGCCAGCAGGTCGCCGTGGCCTTCGTTGAGGATAAAATCGGCCAGCGATGGGTCGTGTAAACCTCCATTAGCAATCACCGGGCAATTGAGCAACTGCCGGGCAATACTAGTCGATGAACGGCCATCGTCATACATGCATTCGCGTTGCCATTTTCCGCCCTCGGCCGCTATATGCAGGTAATCGGGTGCTGATTTTCGGACTTCACCAAAAACAGCTTCGGCCATTTCGGCGCCTTCTTCCCAGCGATACGCCAGATGATTCACTTTGCCTTCCGATAACCGCAAACCAACCAGAAAACCAGCCGGAACCGCCCGACGAATAGCAGTCAATGCGTCGGCTATAAACCGGAACCGATTCACTACGTTGCCGCCGTATTTGTCAGTACGTTGATTGGTGTAATGCGTCAGAAACTGGTCGGGTAAGTAGCCGTTAGCAGCGTGTAGTTCGACACCATCAAAACCCGCTTCAACGGCGTTACGTGCCGCTTGAACGTAACCAGCTATCGTGGCATCTATGTCGGCTTGGGTCATGGCTACGGGCATCGAAAAATCACTGATTCCGTTAGAGGGCGTCAGTGGTTTGCCAAGTGGTTGAATGGCCGATGGCCCCAACGGTTTCTGTATAACTTCCGATAACGCTCCGGCGTGCATAAGCTGGCAGATGAAAACAGAATTATGTCGTTTTACACGCTGGGTTATCAATTTCCATCCCTGAATCTGCTCGTTTGTGACAAGGCCGGGTTGGTTCAGATTGCAGATAGACGCTACGTTATCGGTATATACGCCTTCGGTGATGATGGCCCCAAAACCACCTTCAGCGAATGCTTCGTAATACGTTCCTATTTCGTCGGTCGGCACGCCTTCCGACGTAGCACTCAGGCGGGTCATGGGAGCGACTACAAATCGATTTTGCAGAGGATAGTGGGCAAGCGAGAACGTATCGAGAGCGGAGATTTTAGTCTGATTCATAGCCGTATTGAAATTTGTTGCTACAAACCTCCGGCGTTGTCTCGACGATTTTCTTAAACCAGGTTTATAAATCGCTCGAAAATACTACGTATCAGGATCAACGTTTTTGACGTAATCGACTCAGAAAAATGGGTGTTACGCCCAAGTACGACGCAATATCTTTTAGCGACACGCGCTGAACCAAATGTGGATATGTGGATAAAAAATGTTCATAACGTTCCTGCGCCGACGTACTCAACGTATCAATAACCCGTTGCGACGTAGCAACGAGCGCTTTTTCGTTTAATATCCTGAAAAACGTTTCCAGATGGGGAGCCTGTTGATAAAGTTGAGCCAGTGCCGGTTTGTTGATCGTTAGTAACGTAGTGGTTTCAATAGCCTGAATGCTAAACGAAGCTGGTGTGGCATGAGCAAAACTGTCGATATCGCCCGCCCAGCCATCTTCAACGGAGAAACGTAGTACGTGTTCGGTTCCCTGCTTGTCGGTATAAAATGATTTCAGACAGCCGCTTACCACAAAACTTTCATATAGACAGACGGCGCCCTGATTGAGCAGGAATTGCTTTTTTCGAAGCTTTTGCGGTCGGAAAAGAGACTCGGCTACGGCAAATTCCTCGTCTGTGATAGCGATTCGCTTCTCAATATGCTTGCGTAATAGCTCGAACATGCCGATTGGATTTCCGGCGAATATAGGCTAAAGTTGATCAGTTGCGTTTTGTCAGTTCGTCAAGTCGAATAGGTAATTGACGGATTCGCTTGCCTGTAGCGGCAAAGAGGGCATTGGCCAGAGCGGGCGCTATGGGTGCTATCGAATAAGTTGTGGAAAAAGTAGTGAATTTGTGGATAACTGGCTGAAATTACCACCTCCAACCGAAGCATCGGCCCGGCCCCTCCTGTTTTAGGAGGGAGTTGGGGGTGGTAATTTCTTTTGCTAATCAAGCCTGCGTTGTGGTTGGCAGAAAGATTGTTTTGTCACGTAGAAAAGCACTGATCCAGATAAGCGTAAGGGGCATAACTGCGTTGAACGGCGTTCCGTGTGAAAGTTCCGTTGCAATAGCACCAGCAAAGTAGCACGACAGCAGAATAAAGCCGAGCTTCATTGTTTTGGGATAGAGATAAAGTAAGGTAAAGCCAATTTCCATACCCGCTAGCAGGAGCAAATAAGGCCCAACCCCTATCTTCCTGAGCATTTCCGTAGTCTCCGCTGATTGCGTTAATTTGAAGATACCACTGAGAATGACCATGCCAGCAGCCAACGCTGTGACTAAGATGGTAAGGATACGTTTGGTTTGAGTATTCATCGATAGAGCGATTTTAGGCAGCCGTTGTGGCTACGATTTGTTGAGACAAACCTACGGAAACACAGTATCCATTTGGTAGCAGTATACAAAAGGATAGCGGTTACCTTTGAGATACCACACTATTAATTCCCTGCTACGTACTACCTTTAATCTATGAGTACATTCGAAGAAGCCACAAATGCCCTGCATATTGCAAGGTCACATACCGTTCATGAATGCACGCAAAGTTTACAGGCAGTGCAGGACGCTCTCTATGTTTTGAATGGTAAATGGAAACTCCCAATAATCATTGGCTTAAGTACTGGCCCGAAACGTTTTCGCGAACTGCAACGGGTAGTAACCGGCATCACGGCCAAAGTTCTGAGTAAAGAGTTAAAGGAGCTGGAAATGAATGAGTTTTTGATACGTAATGTCTATAACACGACGCCCGTTACGGTCGAATATGAGCTGACAGCATATAGCGGCTCGCTAAATAGCATTATTAATGCGCTACGTGAATGGGGCATGCAGCATCGGGCGCGTATTCTCGGCAAAGATCGTATAGAAGCCTGAAAACTATCGAGAAACTCGTTACCAATGGACCCGGTAAAGGCAATAAAACTCAGAAGCCCGTTTGCACAATCGAAAACGGACTTCTGAGTAATTAATGTATTGGGTAATCACTATTTCAACATACCTATCAGGCTTTCTACCATTGCAGGTGCGCCAATGTAAAGTGGGGTTCGCTGGTGGAGATTCCGAGGCTTGATATCCAGAATTGCCTGATGGCCCGACGTAGCGAGACAACCCGATTTTTCGGCCAGAAATGCCAGTGGAAATGCTTCATATAATAGCCGGAGCTTTCCATCCGGAGAATTGCGGGTGGGCGGGTATAAGTAGATACCACCTTTGAGCAAATTCCGGTGAAAATCAGCTACTAATGAGCCGATGTAACGAGCCGTAAGCTGTTTCTTTCGGCAGCCATTCAGGTATTCCTGAACCCCCTCTTCATAACCTTCTACGTTGCCATCGTTGCAGGAATAAATCTGTCCGTTGGTCGGGCTGTGAATATCGGGGTGGGAGAGGATATATTCGCCCAGCGATGCATCGTACGTAAAGCCGTTGACGCTGTGCCCGGTTGTATAAACCATAATGGTCGATGAACCGTATAGAATATAGCCAGCCGCTACCTGTCGACGACCGCCCTGAAGAAAATCATCCAGCGTAGGTTCGGTACCGATGGGTGTGATACGTCGGTAAATGGAAAAAATGGTCCCAATCGATACGTTGACGTCGATATTCGAAGAACCATCCAGCGGGTCGATGGCTACTACGTATTTCCCGTTGTTATTTCCCGTATAAATAATGTCTTCTTCCTCCTCCGAAATAATGGCGCAGGCTTCGCCCCCGTTTTTCAGCGCCCGGCTAAACCGGATATTGGCAATCATGTCCAGCTTTTGTTGACTCTCGCCCTGCACGTTCTGGACGCCCATGCCGCCCGTGAGGTCAATCAGGCCAGCGCGGTTTACTTCCCGGTGAATGATTTTTCCGGCCAGTGCAATGTCACGTAGTAACTGCGACAATTCGCCTGTTGCGTACGGGAAAGCCGTTTGACGGTGCATGATGTACCGATCGAGAGTGACCCCAACGGGTAAGGCCAACGGGTGCGAAGCCGAGAGTTCCATTTGCTGGACATTCATAATAGTTAGCAGGATTATATATTTGAATAGATAGTTTACAGATTATGTAGGTTTTAGGTCAGGAGGAATGATTATTGATAGGTTTTATGTATTCATGTTTCTTTTTACCCTACTGACAAAGTAGTTCTATTTTGTCAGTAGGGTAAAAAATATTAAGCAACTGATTCTGAGCCAGACTCTTCCAGTAGTACAGGTTGCATTTTCGGCGTAAGCAAGTGCATAATCAGCCAGGCCAGCAGGTAGGCAGAGCCACACATCAGGAAAATGATGCCGTACCCACTTTGCACATCGCCCGCTTTCTTATAGCTATCCAGAATCCTACCGACAATCTCTGGAAAAATGATGCCCCCAATCGACCCGGCCATACTACCAATACCAACAATTGAACTAACCGCCCGTTTGGGAAACATGTCAGACGCAGTTGTGAAAATGTTGGCACTCCATGCCTGGTGAGCCGCACCAGCTAAGCCAATCAGTGCAACGGCACCCCAGATACTGGGACCAAAACGGACGGCAATAACTGGTAGAACCAACAAAGCAAAAATGAACATAGCTGTTTTACGGGCTTTCCAGACGCTCCAGCCCCGGCTTATCAGCCAGGAAGAAAGATAACCGCCACCAATACTACCAATACTTACCAGCGTGTAAAGAACGGCCAGATACAGGTTCGGCTTTTTGGTGTCGAGGTTAAACGTAGTAGCGAAATAATCCTGTAGCCAGAACAGAAAAAACCACCAGATGGGATCGGTCAGCATTTTGCCGAACACAAACGACCACGTCTGGCGTTTACCCAGCAAAACGCCCCACGATACAGGCTTACCGTGATCGGCAACGGCGTCGGGTGTGGTTTCGTTATCGCTGTGGATGTAGTCGTATTCGGCTTTCGATAACTTTTTCTGTTTCGAAGGAATCTGATAGCCGAAATGCCAGAATATGAGCCAGATAAACCCAACGGCACCCGTAGCAATAAAGGCCATTTCCCAACCATAAATACCCAGAATCCAGGGTACAACGATGGGCGCAATTACGGCACCGATATTTGCACCTGAGTTAAAAATACCCGTTGCCAGCGCCCGTTCTTTCTTCGGAAACCACTCGGCTACTGTCTTAATAGCCGCCGGAAAATTCCCAGCCTCACCCAGACCCAGCCCAACACGAGCCACAATGAAGCCAACGGTGCTGGCTGCCAGTGCGTGCGCCATAGCGGCCAGACTCCAGAAAATGATGGCCAGCGAATACCCCGTTTTTGTGCCAATGTAGTCGATAAACCGACCGAACAGCAGCAGGCCAATAGCATAGGCAGCCGAGAAACACTGCACAATACGGCTATAATCAATTTCCGACCAGTTGAATTCTTTCTCAAGCGTTGGCTTCAGCAAGCCAACCACCTGCCGGTCGAGGTAATTGATCGTTGTTGCAAAGAATAACAGCGCTACGATTGTCCAGCGATAATTGCCAACGGATTTACTCATGCTGCCTGTGGAATAAACGGTGTAACAATCTGCATCAACGTAGCGATACGGTCGCGTAAGGCGGCTGTGTCAGCGCTATCTCCCGAGAATAGTTGCGAGCCAATGCCCACGGCGGTTACACCCGCTTTAAACCAGGCATTCAGGCTTTCGGCGTTGGGTTCAACACCGCCCGTTACCATCAGTTTGAGCGATGGCATCGGCCCTTTAATCGCTTTGATAAAACCCGGTCCCACTACGTTGCCCGGAAAAACTTTCACCAGATTGGCACCCAGTAACGTAGCGTTGTAAATTTCGTTGAGCGTAGAACCCGCTGGCATCCAGGGTACGTTACGTTCCCGGCAAGCTTCACCGACAGAAGCTGTCGTAACAGGTTGTACAACAAAAGCCGCCCCGGCGTCAATGAATTTTACGGCATCTTCGGGTGTCAGAATCGTGCCAATACCGAGTGCCATATCGGCGCAGTTTTCCTGAACGTATTGCGCTAACTCAGTAAAAACCGCTAATGCCTTATCGCCCCGGTTGGTGAATTCAAACACACGTAGTCCGCCATCGTAACAGGCTTGTAAAATGCTCTTGGCATGATCGGCGTCGGCATGGTAAAATACCGGTACAATCGGATGATTGATGACCAGTTCAAGGATTTTATCGGATGATAATGCAGGCATAATAGGTTTATATTAAAGAAGTGATCATCCGTTGACGATTCCTGATAACATCAACGGTTTGGTTAGTAGCATCGCCCAATTCCTGCAACTTACCAAAAGCAGCTTCAGCGGCAAAATTGAGTACTTCCTGTGGATCGTGCTGGTTGTAAAGGCCGTAAATCAGCCCGGCCATAAAACAGTCGCCACTACCTACGCGGTCAACAACCGAATCGGTTAGTAGCTCTGGCGATACGTAGTGCTGGCCGTTCGTATACAACGTAGTGTAGTACCGCAAACCTACTGGCTCCTTGTCGAACCGGAACGTATTGGCTACGACTTTGCATTTGGGAAAACACTCCTGAATTGCTTTCGACGTTTTGAGTGCGTGAGCAACATAAGCGGTCTGATTTTCGAGAACATCGCCATCGACCGGAAAACCCAGCAGCGTATTGGCCGCCCAGATATTCCCCATCACTACGTCGCAATGCTCCACAATGCCCGGCATCACATCGACCGGAGAAACACCATATTGCCAGAGTCGTGCCCGGTAGTTCAGATCAATCGATACGGTAATGCCTTTCGCCGAAGCCACCTTTACCAACTCCAGACAGGCCGCTGCTACGTCGGCATTCAGAGCCGGACTAATAGCACTCACATGCAGCCAGCTCGTGTTTTGCAACACCGCATCCCAATCCGCTTTGCCGGGAGCCAGTTCAGAAAAGGCCGAATGCGCCCGGTCGTAAATGACACCTGCATTTTTAAGATCGGTGCCTTGTGGAAGAAAATAACTACCGACGCGCTGCCCGAATCGAACAATGCCGGATGGGTCGATGCCTTTGTCTGCTACGTATCCTATAATATCGTCGGCCAGCGAATTTTCGGGGAGAACCGTGCTGTATTTAACCGGAACACCCCAATTGGCCAACGCCGTTGCTACGTTCAGTTCGGCTCCACCCACAAATACGGACATCGACGCTTGCCGAATCCACTCACCCTGAGCAATCGGAGAAAACCGCAATAACAACTCGCCAAAACAACAGACTTGCATGATGTAGAGAAATACGTTGTCACAGAGCTACACGAAGATTAAAAAAGAGGCACGGGTCTTTGTGTAGCTCTGTGTCTATTAAAATTAAACAGCCAGTGGTTGTGGCTTGCTCGTGAATCCAAAATATGACTTAGCGTTGCCGTAACAGATATTCTGCACAACCTGGCCTGTCCACTCGATATCGTCGGGCAGTTCACCATTTTCGATGTCGTTGCCCAGCATATTGCACAGAATTCGGCGGAAATATTCGTGCCGTGGATACGACAGGAAGCTCCGTGAATCGGTCAGCATACCGACAAAACGACTCAACAGACCCATATTCGACAGGGCGTTGATCTGGCGTTCCATCCCGTCTTTCTGATCGAGGAACCACCAGCCCGAACCAAACTGTACTTTACCCGCTACAGAACCGTCGTTGAAGTTGCCAATCATGGTGGCAATCAGGTCGTTATCGGCAGGGTTTAGGTTGTAGATGATCGTTTTCGCCAGCTTATCGTTGGTGTCCAGTTTGTTAAGGAAACTGGACATAGCGCGTGCCTGTGGGAAATCGCCAATGCTGTCCCAACCCGTATCGGGACCGAGCAGACGTAGCATACGGCTATTGTTGTTACGTAGCGCGCCGAGGTGGAATTGCTGCGTCCAGCCTTTTTCCCAGTCCATTTCGGCCAGATAAATCAGCATTGCCGATTTGAACTGAAGAATTTCTGAATAGCTCAGATTCTGCCCACCACGTAGCTGATCGAAAATAGCTTTAATTTGCGCTTCGGTATAGTCTTCGGCGTAAATCTGTTCCAGACCGTGGTCGGAAAGTTTACAGCCCATAGCCGCGAAGAAATCGTGCCGCTGACGGATTGCTTTCAGGAAATCGTCGAACGTACTGATTGATACGTTACTAGCCGCTTCTAGTTTATTTACGTAGTGATTGAAGGCAACTACGTCTTCAACCGCCATTGCTTTATCGGGGCGGAACGTTGGCAAAACACCGATCTCGAAGCCTTCGTCAGCTAGTTTTTTATGGTTTTCCAGCGAATCAATCGGGTCATCGGTTGTGCAAACCGTTTCAACGTTCATCCGGCGTAGCAGATTCCGAACTGAATAATCGGGCGATTGTAATTGCTCGGTGCAGATGTCATACACCTGACGGGCGTTTTTGCCATTCAACGGTTCGGTAACACCAAAATAACGCTGTAACTCCAGATGCGTCCAGTGATACAACGGGTTACGTAGCGTGTAAGGAACCGTTTCGGCCCACTTCTGAAACTTGCTGAAATCATCGGCATCGCCCGTGCAAAAACGCTCGTTCACACCGTTTGTGCGCATAGCTCGCCATTTGTAGTGGTCGCCGTAGAGCCAGATTTGCGTCAAGTTCTCAAACTGCCTGTTTTCGGCAATCTGATCGGGCGGCAGATGGCAGTGGTAGTCGATGATGGGCATCGGCTTCGCAAATTCGTGATAGAGTTGCTGGGCCGTTTCGGTTTGCAGCAAAAAATCGTCGTTCAGAAAGGGCTTTTTCATGAGGTAAAGAGCGAAATCGGACCGCCGAAGCGGAATGAATGAGTGAAAGAGCGAAACAGGTTCGCTTTTGGAATAGCGTGAAAGATAGCTAATCTGCTAAGCACTCTTTCACCCTTTCACTCTTTTTAAAGAGAAACTCCCCGTTTCCAGGGTATAAAATCATCTTGTCCGTGACGAACGGCGGCTACGTCAGCATTTCCGCTGGCGGTGCGAATAATCTGATCGAGTAATCGCTCGCCTGCCTGTGAAATGGTTTCGTCGCCGTCGATAACGGTACCGGTGTTTACGTCGATAATATCGGGCATCCGATTAGCCAAAGCCGTATTGGATGAAATTTTAACCACAGGCGCAATAGGATTTCCAGTTGGCGTACCTAAACCGGTCGTAAATAAGACAACCGTGGCTCCCGAACCGACTTCGGCTGTGGTCGATTCAACATCGTTGCCGGGCGTACAAAGCAAATTCAGGCCGGGTTTGGTAACGAGTTCCGGATAATCGAGCACCGCCACTACGGGCGATGAACCACCTTTTTTAGATGCTCCCGCCGATTTCATAGCGTCGGTAATCAGACCATCGCGAATATTACCTGGCGATGGATTCATATCGAAACCCGAACCTGCTTCTTTGGCACGTAGCGCGTAAGTATTCATCAACTCCCGGAATCGGCCAGCCGTTTCTTCGTCGACACAACGGTCGCAAAGCTCCTGTTCTACTCCGCAAAGTTCGGGGAATTCAGCCAGAATAACCGTACCGCCCAACGCAACTAGCAAATCAGATGCGTGACCAACGGCCGGATTGGCCGAAATTCCCGAAAAACCGTCAGAGCCACCGCACTCCAGCCCGACAACCAGTTTGCTGATTGGAGCCGGTTGCCGAACACAGGCATTGGCTTCCATCAGTCCCGCAAAAGTCTGACGTAGCGCCTGACTGATCAGCGATTCTTCCGTACCGATCGTCTGTTGTTCGAGTACGAAAAGCGGTTTGTCGAAGTTCGGGCTACGTTTCTGAATTTCTTCCTGCAACATAGCCACTTGTGCGTTCTGGCAACCCAGACTCAGGACCGTAGCACCTGCTACGTTCGGATGAGTGATGTATCCAGCCAATAACCCGCAAAGTGCCTGTGCATCCTGACGAGTACCGCCACAGCCGCCGTCGTGCATCAGAAACTTAACTCCGTCGACATTCGGGAACAATTTAAGCTGACTGCCAAGCGATTGTTCGGCAGTTTGCAAATCAGCCTGTAAGATTTCCTCAACCGACCGACCAGCCTGCACGAGCGAAACCAGTTCCTGCGCCTGTTGCTGATACGTATTCCGCCGACCATAGCCGAGGTCATTAACCAGCGCATTTTCGAGCACCTGAATATTACGATTTTCGCAGAAAACGAGCGGAACTACTACCCAATAGTTGGCCGTTCCAACACGACCGTCGGAGCGATGATACCCCATAAACGTCTGCTCCTGCCAACGTTCCACCGATGGAGGTGTCCACTGATACGTAGCGTCGTGAAGATCGTAGCTGTTGGTCGCGTGTTGCACGTTGAACGTAGTGAGCCGGCCACCAAGCGAAATGGCGTTTTTGGCTTTCCCAACCAGTACGCCATACATCGTAATCGGATCGCCGGGGGCAAACGCCTGAAGCGCCACTTTATGTTTCGCCGGAATCGCTTCTGTTGTAATAACTTCTGTGCCTTCCCAGCGTAACCGCTCCCCTGCTTCCAGGTCGGAAAGGGCTACGAGTACAGAATCATCCGGATGTATTTTCAGAACGTTATTTTTCATTTTGCTACGGTTTCGAAATGATCGAATTGGGAGGATAACGTAGCAAGGACGCCATGCTCGACCATTTGTGTAAGATACGCACTAACCGAATCGGCAAAGCCCGGCAACTGACTCAGATCATCGCCCCAGAGTACTGTGTTTTTCAGTGCCGTGGCGGTCAGTTCCTGTGGCGATAAACGTGCCCACAAATCAGCGAAATAACCAGCTTGTGCGTCATAAATCGGGTATTTTTCACCGTTACGTTCGCCGTACCAAACGTCGTTTTCCTGCGAAGTGGCTTGCATGAATCGCAGATAGGCGGCAAAACCGAAGGTGATGTAACGAGGAGTTACGCCGAGTTGCTTGTAATAATGAAGCAATGTCGGGATGTTCCGCATCTGCATTTTGGCCGAATACTGCATCGTAATGGCCAGCCAACGGTGCTCGATAAATGGATTGCGGAATCGGTCGAGTACCTGAAAACCAAACCGTTGAGCGGCTTTTTCATCAACTGTATATGGAATGCCCGGAATCAGTTCGCCCAGCATGATGCCGCTGATGAAAGCCGACATAACCTCATCGTCCATTGCTTCGCGCACCGTATCGAAACCGCTCAGAAACGCCAGACCGCAACTCAGCGTGTGGGTGCCATTGAGCAGACGAAGCTTCAGTTCGCGGAATAAATCGATGTTGGGACGGATAAAAATATTCTCATCGGCCCGGTGGAACGACAGTATGTTCTGTACGTGTTCGTCACCTTCGATAGCCCAAAGCCGGTACGCTTCCGAGATGGTCAGCAGATCATCTTCGTAACCAAGCTGCTCGGTTAATGCGTGCTGAATAGCTGGTTCAGGACGACCCGGTACAATCCGGTCGACCAATGAGTTGCAGCACGTATTGGCCGTTTCGAGCCAGTCGATAAAAGCACCTTCTAACGCGTTACGATGCGCGAGTTCGAGCAGAATGGCTTCAAGTTTGGTGCCGTTATTGGGAATCAGTTCGGTCGGGACAATGACCAGACCTTTCGACGGATCGCCGTTAAATGCTTTGTAACGAGCGTACAAAACCGCCAGCAATTTACCCGGAAACGATTCGGGCGGATACTGTTGAATGTCGTCCTGCACGAGTTGAATACCAACTTCCGTCGTATTTGAAATAACGATTTGTAAATCAGGACTCGTGGCGACACGTAACACTTCGTCCCAGTTCTGTTTGGCCGATAAAACCCGGCTGATGGCCGAACACACAATGTTTTGCTCAACGAGTTGCAGGTTTTCAACACCCCGAACGCAGAGCGTGTATAAATTATCCTGACGCTCAAAGGCTGTCATATCGCCCCCATCGGTCGATTTTACGACGACAATCCGACCGTTGAAGATGCCTTGCCGATTGGCTTTGTCGATAAAATAATCGGGAAGACCACGTAGCAGAACACCGGTTCCGAATTGAAGAACGCGTTCGGGCAGGTTCAGGAGTTCGGGAGCAGGCAGACTAACCGGTACTTGTGACGAGATAGCCGGAAGCGATTGGGCGGATAATGAATGCATGGAAGCCGTTGTTCTTAGTTGATAACGCTACGTGAAAAATTGTCTTTTTTGTAGAAAAGCCTGTTGTTCAGCGGCAGACTCCTCTGGAAATTGTTAAGGTAAGATTAAGCAGGTGGTTTGTTATTTTGAAACTTTTAAAGATATTTATTCACGCAAACGTTGTCGGGAACGTTGCCAGTTTTCCAGTTTATTGGCAAAGAGTTCTTTAAAAGTCGATTTACAGCCTATTTGCCGCTACATTGACCATCTACGAAATACATTGCGTATTTTTGTATTTTATTAATATACCGCCTTGGACACGATCACGATAAAAGATATTGCCCGCGCTCTAAACCTCTCAACGTCGACCGTTTCGCGAGCGTTGCGGGATAGTTATGAAATCAATCCGGAAACCAAGCGGTTAGTCATTGAATATGCAGAGCGGCTCAATTACCGTCCTAATCCAATTGCGCTGAGTCTGAAGGAGAACCGGAGCCGGGTTATTGGGGTAATCGTACCGCAGATTGCCAATAACTTTTTTTCGCAGGTAATTAATGGTATCGAAGCCATCGCATATAATCGGGGCTATCACGTTATCATTTTTCAAAGCCACGAATCGTTCGAGCGCGAGATTTTAACCGTGCAGCAGGCTGTTGCCCGAAAAGCGGATGGCTTACTGATTTCACTGTCGAGCAGCACGTCCGACGTATCGCAAATACGTGGTCTTCAGGAGAAAAAAATGCCTATAGTCCTCTTCGATCGGGTTGCCAAAGAGCTTGATATACCGTGCGTTACGGCCGATAATTTTGAGGGGGCTTTTGTTGCTACCGAACACCTGATTCAAACGGGCCGTAAACGTATCGCCCACATTACCATTCCGCCCTACATTTCTATCACGCAGGAGCGATTGGCAGGTTATCGGGCCGCGCTGGAGAAATATGGCATACCGTATGACGAAAATCTGATACGTTACGCGGGTTTTGGACAGAATGAAGTTGAACCGATTATCGATGACTTACTGAGCCAGTCGCCCGATGCCTTTTTTGCCGCCAGCGACCGGCTGGCGCTGAGCTGTCTGGCCGCCCTGAAAAAACGGAACATCGCCATCCCGCAACAGGTATCGCTGATTGGTTTTACGAACACACCCGTTGCCGATTTACTGGCTCCGCCCATGAGCACCGTCGAACAGCCTGCGCTGGAAATTGGTCAGGTTGCCGCTGAGAAACTTATTGATCTGATCGAAGGCAAACAAAAGGGAGTTCACCCCGGCACCATTCGCATTCCTACATCAATGGTCATCCGTGAATCCTCACAACCAGTTTAATGTATAGTGGACAATGAATAATGGTGAGTAGCTGGAATCGCTTTATGGTTTCCATTATTCATTGTTCATTATACATTTTCATTCACTAACCCGTTTGTATTTTTCGATAATGATGTGGTCAATGCCTAATTTTTCGATGCGTTCAACGCCTTTCTGAACCAACGTATCACCGCTCATTTTCACGACAAATTGGAATTTATTGCCTTCCCAGGCTTTGTCGGTAAAATAATCGAGATGTTCGGTGTAAACGCTATCGACCAGCGTGTATTTACCTCCGCCACCCGTGAATTCGTTCGATGAGTCTTTGGGCGGATTCAGTTTATGATTTAAGAAAGCAAAATGCGTAGGGTTGATAATCTTGATCATTCTGTGGCTCGAGTCGAACGTAGAGAACGTCGAATCTTTCTCTGTAGTGGTGGCCGACACCAACTCCCACGTACCGACAAGAAACGTACCTGATTCTTTCTCTTTTGGCTGGCAACCCGACAACGTAGCAACAGCCACGATAGCACCAAGTAATGTATTGATTTTCATAGGAGAGGTAAAGGATTTATAATAGGCTGATATCAGCACAGCAAGTTACGCTAAAGAATAGACGTAGCGTAGGGGTAGATTAGCGTTTGCCAAATTTTAAACGTCTATCAAACGAGCGGTTATTGTTTTATGATTTTTTTAGACGTAGCACGATCTCCAATCTGAACATAAAGGGTGTAAAGACCTGCTGGGTAATGGTCGAGCTTTAGCACCGTATGTTTTTGCTTGGCTTCATGTTTGCTTACAATCTGACCTCCCAATGTTGAAAGCGTTAACAAAGCTGTTTCGCCTGCGGGAAGGTAGTTTAATTGAATATTCAGCAGATTAGTAGCTGGTACTGGATAAACCTCAATGGTTTCGGCTAGTTCTTCCTGCGTTGCTAATAAGGGCGATACTGACACCGTAGTTACGTCACTGATCCGGTTGTTAACGCCACAACCATTACTAACGCTGGTTAAAAAGTAAGCTGTGGTTTTAAGTGGTTTTACTACCAGTTCATACGGGTTGGCGCTTGTTGAAACGGTCTTTGACGTAACGGCTACAGCGCTACTGTCTCGGTAAGAAAAAGTCCAGGGACTATCGCCTGTAAACCGCACTGTTAACGTAGCAGATTCGCCTTCATAAATGCTTTTGCTACCAGATAATGTTGCGGTAGGTGGAGCGAGAATTGTTAAACGAGTAGGACTGACTGTTCCGTTGATGGGTATTTTGGGGTTAGTGGCCATTACCCGTATCCAGTAACTTCCAGACGTAACTGCCTCGGTAATTATGCTTGTTAGTTGATTACTAGCTGTTTGAATGGTCGTTAAATCGGTGAAAGTTATCTTACTTGAGTCGGTTTCTGTTTTCGCCAGATGCACTTTGAATAGATTTCCTGAGTTGAAGACGCCCGTTGTTCGAAAATCAACAACCAGCCGATTTCCTGAACAAACGGTGGAGTTTGACAGAGGGAGGGTTTGAATCGTCGGTGTAGTAACGGTGATGGTAGCTTTGGCGCTGCTGTTTACTGAACCGACTCCACATTTGTCGGCCACTTCCAAAACCTCGTATATAGTTGTTTTATCAGGAGAAACCAATAGAGTGGTATCGGCAAAACACGTACCACTGATTCCGTTCGAAAGTTTATAGCGATAGGGCGCAGTGCCGGTAAAAGCGAGTTTTAGCCCGGTTTCGAGCCCAACATTTATTGTGGTGGAGCCCGAAATAGAAATTGTAGGAAGAGCAGCTTCTGTTACGTTGACTGTGTTGGAAGTTACGCCGTTGATTTCCGCCGTATATCTGCCTGCATTTCGAACGCTGATTTGACCGCCACTGACTCGATCAAATACGGTACCATTGTATTTCCAGATAACTTCATCACTTTCGATGTTCGTCGCAAGTTTTACCGCCCCATCCTGACATAGGCTACCAGAAGATGTAATTTTAAGAACATCATCCAAATTCGGCGTTACCCAGAATGGTTTTTCATAGCTTTTACCACCGAACGTCACCCGAAGTTTCCACTGACCGATTGGAGCGGCTTCGGGGATGGTCGTGTACATGTACCAATAGAACGTTGCATAAGACGACGTCCCTTTGTCCTGATACGTAGTGAAAAGTTGACCATTGGGTTGGAAAAGCTGAAATTGAATAGCATCGCTGGTTTCAAGCTCACGACCAAAAGCATAGAAATAAAATCGCTGTCCGGGTTTAGCCGCTACGATTTCATTGGTTACGTTAGCCGAAGCCGGACAAACGCCCATAACAGGCTGGGTGGTGTGAATGCTTAGTCTACTTAGGCTTTTTTCTTTATAAACAGGTTGGTCCTGCCACCAGGAATCTGTACTAGTTTTATTGCAAGGGCCCTCAAATGGGTCAATGAGTTTATTGTCTGCACTGTAGACTTCAAAGTGTAAATGTGGGCCAGATGATCGGCCAGAGCTTCCTACAAAGCCAATGGTTTCCCCGGCCTCTACACGTTGTCCGGTAGTTTTAGGAGTCAGCGTATTTTTCTTTAAATGGCCATACCAGGCTACTGAACCATCGTCGTGTCGAATATAAACGGCATTCCAGTCGGAAGAGGCAGTTGCAAAGGAACCGCAACTTTGATCGTCGTTGCCATCACTTTTGCTGATTATAGTTCCTGCAGCCGCAGCTACTACTTTGACTCCTTCGATTTGCATTACGGTCCAGTCGAATGGCCATAATGAGATATCAGTTCCTTGGTGCTGATAACCACTTTTCTGATCATAGGTGCGATTGCCACAATTATAATCCAGATTGGACGACGAGAATTGATTAACCTCATTGGGGCCAATCGAAGGATTAAGATCTACATAATTGACAATAGTCCAGAAACCAAATGGAGCCGTTGGTTTTGCCCATTTTAAGGGAAAGATGAACTTTGGATGAGCCGTTTGGCGGGCTCGCTGGTTGACTTTTTTCAACAAAGCCAACTTCGTTTTTAGCATCTCCTGAATTTGGTCGTGTTCTGCGGGACTCAGACAGGCTTGCTTTTCGGTTAATACGCCGACCAATTTACCAGCGGTTTGGGCGTTTTGCGACCAGCCAGAATAGCTGATTGAAAATAGAAATAACAGGCTGATTGTAAAGAATTTAATCATAAAAAGGGTGCGGTTGAAGAAGTGTAAAAATAAGCTTAAAAGAATTCTTATGAAACCTACTGTATGACGAAGTTTACATAAAATTATAAAGTATCGTTTAGCTATCAGTTCCACCGAAAGACGCTTCTCAATTAGTGGAAAGGAGTGTTCCTATAACGTAGTACTCGTTGGAGTTTTACAAGTATAGACTGGATTGCGGAAAGCTGATGCAATGATCGATATGTTAAGAAGATAGCTGACAGACGTAACAGCCTATGAAAGCTATTAGAGGGATTGCAGTGCTAAACAGAGTTACAGTCGATTCTCCTCCATTCGTGAAATGGCGCGTGCCAGCCTGTATTTTCGTTGGTGACCCAGCAGTTGCCGCATCGGTTGCACTTGTATATTTTTTCGTCCAGAAAATTCGGAATATCTACGTTACCGTCGCCTATAAGGGTCAGAAATGGTTTCTCGTATTCGGAGTCGGGGTGAAAGAAGAAGCCGTGTTGTTCGTAAAAATCGCAGTGACATTTTCCCTGTGCATGGTACTTGTAAACCTCAAACCGCAGCTTTACACCCGTGCGATAATCCAATAAAGCTGGTCTGCTTCCGGCGGGTAAGTTTGCGGCTATGCCGTCCAGACAAGGCAATAGATTAAACGTATCCAGTTTTAGCAACTCATACGATGCTCTGTAAATGGTAGATTCGTTAGCCGAAAGCAGGTCGCGTAACAGCGTGGTTTCTGCTGCGGTCAGCATAGGATTTGATCGAGTATTCAGCATATCATCTGAAAACATTGTAGTGGTTAATTTCCTTGTTGTTCCTATTTTTTTGACTTTAGCGAGTCAATTTTTTTGATGAGATTTTTTTGAATTATGGATCAGCCTTATTCTTAAATTTAACGTGAATCATGGATTAGACATGAACCCCACGGCAGCGGCCGACCGTCCTAAATCCCTCCCCCGTAGGGAGAGATTTAGGACGGTCGGCCGCTGCCGTGGGGTGAAAGTGAGTCGTCAATAAAATTGCCAAACAGTACTATTATTTTCTGATAATCAGAGGAGTAAATCCATTATTCACGTTAAATTTAACAAATGACTGAATCTATACGCAAGCTAGCCCTTACACTTTGGGATTATCACCACCTGAATCACCCACTGGCCAAAGCAGACGCCATTTTAGTGCTTTGTAGCCACGACCTTCGGGTGGCCGAGCGAGGAGCCGAGTTATTTTTAGAAGGCTGGGCACCTCTATTAATCTTCTCTGGCGGTTTAGGAGTTATTACTCGGCACATGTGGTCAGAGCCTGAAGCAGAGATATTTGCCCGAATTGCCCAGAATATGGGCGTTCCTGCCGAGCACATCCTGATTGAAAATCAATCCAGAAATACAGGCGAAAACGTGTTGTTTATCAAACAGTTGCTCGAACAAAGCCAGATGGAGATGGAGCGATTTATTGTGGTACAAAAGCCCTACATGGAACGCCGTAGTTTTGCTACGTTCAAAAAAGTGTGGCCCGAAAAAGACGTGATTATTACGTCGCCCCAGGATTCATTTGATACGTATCTAAGTCAGTATACGAACCCCGCTTTGACTCCAGATGATGTAATCAGTATTATGGTGGGCGATTTGCAACGCATACAACTTTACCCGGAAAAGGGTTTTCAAATACCTCAACTGATTCCCGCTGAGGTATGGACTGCCTATGAAGCCTTAATACAGGCTGGCTATGATCGTCATTTAGCCACTTAGTTGACGAAACTACTTGTCAGGACGGTTCTTTTGTTGCAGAGGACGTAGCGAAATTGCTGACTCAAAGCGTATTGATTGATTAAAGTTATCCGCTACGTCGTTTTTTACTACGTTGCTTTGCTGTTACATAGTAGCAGACCGGGTGAATCTAAAAAAACGGCCGACCGCGAATTAGTCACTTAAGATTCATAGGTGCGATTATTTGCGCCAGAATATGGTTGGCCGTTAAAAAAATGTTTTGAGAGAATGTACGTTTAGGTTACTAGTCTGATAGTGTTCTATCGGATATCTGACAAACTCAACCAGTAGACTACGCTTTACTTTTGTTGCGATAAAACAGCCAATAACTCTTCTAAGTTGTTCATTGTCATAGCCGTTCCTTCCTTGAAACTCATTTCAAGCATCTTCTCTAAGCGGACAAGCGATTCATTATAAATACCAATTCGTACGGTTGTCTTACCATTTTGCTCGCTGAACGTTAAATCCCACTCAGAACCGGGCAATTCTGGGTTTTCATCTTTGTCGGCAAACGCATTCAACAATTTGAAATTGGTTTTCGGACTAATGGACGTGTATTGTTGAATCGCCCAACGTTCTTCTCCTTCTGGGCTTACCATTGCATAAAATCGTCGGCCCCCCACTTCAAAATTCATAACTTTTGTTTTTGAGGCCCAGGGTCTGGGCGCCCACCATTGATCAAGAAGTTCAGGCTTTGTATAAGTGTCCCATACTAACGAAAGGTTAGCATTAAATTCTCTGGAAAAGGTTACAGTTTTGGTTGTTTTGTCAATGGTGAAATCGTTCATTTTTACTGTTTTTTAAGTGTTGATAATACGTCGTCTAGTTGATTAAAGCGAGTTTCCCAAATTTCCCGGAATTGGTTTGCTGGAAACAGCTTGTCGGGGTGTGTTGACGTTCTTAGCAATAGCATTAGAAGATGATTGCCCAGCTTGTTGAATAGGCTATTGCCTGAAAGTATTTTGTCTCATCTTGTTTATCTTTTATTTTTAGAAACCGAATGGTTGCAAATCTAAATGCAATCATTCGGTTTCGCAATTTTTCAGAAAGAAAATTTTTTGGAATTTTGGGCTTGGAAGGACACTACACCATTGCTGCTGATTCGTCGATAATCGCACTAAACACCGTTTCAAGCGACAGTCGCCGAATATGTCTGTTTGCGCGAATGCTTACTGTGGTTAATCCGCTTCGGCAGTCCGGTTATATTGTCGTCCCAAGAATCAAAATCCTACATTTTAGCTGAGTTTGTGGAACTGTTTTTTCTTACGAATGACGAATTTAACGGCAGACTGTTGCCGTCTTTTTAGGTTTACCCAATACCCATCTATACACCGGTTTAGGCTAGGTGCAAAGCCTTTGTTACGTGTGCTCTTTATCAGTTTGGTATGGCATGGGTTATGGGTGGTACGTCTTATACCACCAACGAAAGCCTAGCCAGCCACCTGCCAGACAGCCTAATCCAATCCAGCCCTCTGTAGCCGTAGATAGGGGGCCGCATAAACGGATGATAACAAACGCAATAACACCGGATAAAAGCATAAATGTTAACCCTCTCGCTAAAACCTGAATGTGTTCCATCTTATATCCTGTCTATATTATTTGTACAATTTTCAGGTAATAAGGTTCTGATGATCAAGAGATATTAATTGAGGGGTGATGGATTGCATCTCCTAAAAAAAAACTTTCGCCTGACACTAATACGGTTAGTCGTAGTTAGTGTCAGGCGAAGGAAAGATAAGAAAAACTTTTGTGTAAGAAACTGATACGTTTAAGAAAGTTTACTTCATCGTCAGTACGTTGGCTGATACGTTGGCGTCGGTAGTGACAACTTTCTTTGCTTTTGACGTATCGGTGTTTAACAGGCGAATGTCTTTAGTACGGTCGCCCGAGATATGCAGCAGTAAATCGGGATTGTTGACGTAGCGGACGTTATCGAGGGTGATGGCGCGGCTGTTTTGAATCTGCATCACCGTTTTGGCCGGTGTGAGCAATGCTACGTTTTTCAGGCGGATATTCTCAGCTTCAATACAAACCAATCCTTTATGACTTTGCAGAACCGCATTTTCGATCAGAATATCTTTCACCGCCATTTCGGGCAGACCACGTATCAGTATGCCTGTTTCAGCACCTTTACACGTTACGTTCCGAATCTGAAACGACTTAAACTGCGGAGTGCCTTCAGTTAACGGCTGGGCTGGAATAACAGGTAACTCGTTGCTTTCGCCGTGTTGCGGAACCGGGTCTTTGGCCGCGTAGTACATGTCGAACAGAATGGCTTCACCTGCAATGTTTGTCATGTCGATACCATCTACGAAAATATTTTCGACCACACCACCGCGTCCGCGAGCCGTTTTGAACCGTAAGCCAACGTCGGTGCCCATAAACTGACAGTTCGATACGTAGAGATTACGTACTCCGCCTGACATTTCACTACCGATCACAAAACCGCCATGCGCGTGGTAAACCCGGCAATTGCGCACGATGATGTTCTCCGTCGGAATGCCTCGTTTGCGGCCCTGTTCATCACGACCCGATTTGATACAGATACCATCATCGCCCACATCGAACGTACAATCTTCGACCAGCCCGTTGCGGCACGATTCCAGATCAAGACCATCGCCATTCTGGGCGTACCACGGATTTTTAGCCGTTACCTTACGTAGCGTAATGTGTTCACAAAGAAGCGGATGCAAACACCAGGCGGGGGAATTCTGGAACGTAATACCTTCCAGTAATACTTTTTTGCAACGTACCAGACTGAGCATGTTCGGGCGTAGAAAATCCTTGATGTCTTCATAATACGACATCGGTTGGCCCGCTTTCTTAACCGCCATGTTCGCTCCTTTAAACGACTGTTCCGACGGATACCACTGGTCTTTTTTATCGTTTACGACACCGCCCGACGCGACTAGCTTCTTCCACTGATCGTCGGTCATTTTGCTACGTTTCACCATGCGCCATACATCGCCCGCGCCATCCAGAATACCTTTTCCCGTAATGGCAATATTGTCGAGGTCGGTGCCCGAAATTGGCGCCTGGTTTCGAACGGCGTCTTCGCCCTCCCAGTTCGTATTGACCAGTGGATAAATGCTACGTTGGTCGGAAAATTGAAGTAATGCGCCTTCGGCCAGATGCAGATTGACGTTGCTTTTCAACGTAACAGGCCCGGTGAGCCACAAACCGCGTGGGATCAACACAACACCACCGCCAGCGCGATTACACTGCTCGATGGCCTTGTTAATCGCCGACGTATTAAGCGTTAACCCATCGGCCACGGCACCAAATTTCTGGATGTTCAAGGTATCCTTTCGAAACGTTGGCGTTTGAACCTTAGGGAGCGTAGGAGGATTGCCGTCTTCGCTAACAGAACCAGAGTTAGGGCCTGAATGAAAAGAGGTTGCTATGGAAAATAGGACGAAACCAGCGAGTATTTTCATGGGGTTTTTAGGAGAAAGACAACCCAATTGGCCGGTAAAATCGACCGGATTTTCGGGTGTATATCAATGATTTTATCCTAAAATGACCCAAAAATTAAGACTGGTTCAAGAATCGATTGGCCTTTTTTTACGCAATCGTTGCCGGGAACGATACCAGTCAGCACGCCCGTTTCATCGAATCGGCGTATCGCGCGAATCAGCGTAGGCTTTACTGAAATCGATTTTCTTGACCTGACCCGCTACGTAGCGAATACCCTGAAAAATGTGTTTGATAAACAGTTCGTCGTTCAGGTAGTCGGTTTTGGCATGGCCGAGCGTAGTACACCACGTATAGCCGCCATCGAAATTATAGTACCAGGCCGACGGATACAACTCCGTATAATAACCGCCGAACGTTTTTATTTTTTCGGGGTCATCCTGTTTCAGTGAGGTCACATCGTTGGCCATGATAACCGTTGGCCCCGGCGACATATTTTTGGTAAAATAGAACTCGTCTTCACGTTCCCAGCTTTTCGGAATCGACTGCATCGACGGATTTTTGGTGTCGAGCACTTCAATCCGGAATTTCTGAAATTTCGGATGCCACGCAAATGTACCGCCCAGCATACGTTTGAACCAGGTCCAGTTGCGCTCGGTGCCCATTACCGAGTGAAGTCCCACAAAACCGCCACCTGCTTCGATATAGCGCCGAAATGCCAGCCGTTGCTCATCAGTATCAAAAACGTCGTTGTTGGTGCTGGCAAAAACGAGCAGCGTATATTGTTTCAGGTTGCTCTCCGTGAAAATGCTCGGTTGCGCCGACGTATCAACGCCAAATCCGTACTGCTGCCCTAGTTTCTGAATGCACAATTTGGCATTTGCAATGTTGTCGTGAACGTAGCCTTTCCCGTTTTTGGTGTAAACCAGCACCTTCACATTTTTCCAGTTCACATTCTGGCTTTGGCTTGTGGTCAGAGTAAGCAGGCAAACAACACAACTGGCAACGAGCGTATTAAGTAAGCGAAGCATTTCGGTATAGCGTTAATTACATTATAAGGCCAGAATGCTGGGAATCTACGCTTTGAGGGATGGATATAATGTCTTCGGCAGCATCATGCTGTCGGGCTTCGATAGAAGCTAACTAAAAACGTACTGCTACTGGCTCTTGGTCGCTGGCGCGACCCGACAGCAGGATGCTGTCGAAGACAACTTCAGCAGTACTCAGATTAACGTAGCATCTGACATCACTTCTACGCTACGTTCAATCGGAAATAGAAGGATGCGCCGGGCGTTACGTCGTTGTGTAGGCCAACATCGCCACCCATAGATTGAATAAATTCTTTAGAAATAGCTAATCCTAAGCCGGTTCCGCTCATCTGGCCGTTTAAGCCCGGAGCGCGAAAATAGCGTTCAAAAACCCGCTCGCGATGCTCTGGACGTAAGCCGGGACCGAAATCACGCACGGTAAACTCAATCTGGTTCGCCATTCGCTGAACCGAAATATCAATCGAACTGTCGTCGGGGCTGTGACGTAGCGCATTCGCCAGAAAATTGATCAGTACCCACGATGCTTTGTCGGGGTCGGCTTTTACGGCGGGTAAATCGGCTGGTAGTGCTACGTTGAAACGAATGTTTTTTTGCTCAGCCTGTGTACGTAGCGCGCTGGTTGCTGTCTGAATTAAATCGGCGGGAGGAACGGCGTGTACCTGTAATTGAATCTGCCCCGATTCGACCTGCGCCATGTTGGTAAGTTCGCCCGTAATCGATAGCAGCCGGTCGGTGTTTTCCCGGATGCTTTTTACCATTTGCTGCTGCTCTTCGTTCAGTAAACCAACCCGCTCGTTCGTCAGTAACGTAAGGCTCATTTTGATGGCCGAAATGGGCGTTTTCAGTTCGTGCGATACCGTAGCGATGAAGTTGGTTTTGGCGAGATCAAGCTCTTTGTAAGCGGTAATATTCTGTAAAACAATGACGTAGCCAGCCTGAACAGCCTGTTGCTCACCCGTAGGCGTAACCTCAACCGATTGGATTTGCTTGGTGTAATAACTCTCTTTCCCTTGCCCCGATAATCCGGGATCGAAGATTTTTAGCAACGTAGTAGATGTGTCTTTAGCTGGCCGAAAAACCTCCTGTGATTCATCAGTGTCATGAAGCATGATGTCCTGAATAAGCGTCCGCATCAAATCGTTTGTCGACGCTACGTCAGGAGCGTATTTACCCAGAAGATGCGCTTCCGAAACGTTCAGAAGGCGGCTGGCTACGGGATTAACGAACAGAATTCGTCGTTTTTCATCGAGGCCGATAATGCCATCGTTCATGATCTGGATCAACGTATCGATTCGTTTCTTGGCGAACAATACCCGAGCCAGATTCGAGTGTTCGAACTCGTACAGTTTCTGCGCCATCGAGTTAAACGAACGAGCCAGTTCACCGAATTCGTCGCTCGAGCGAATGTGCAAACGTTGTTCAAAATTTCGACTGGCAATCTGTTTGATACCCAGCGTCAGTTCACGTACCGGATTGGCAATGTAGCTCGGAATATTCACCACAAACGAAAAAACGACCAACACGCACAACGTACCGACCACCGTGAGCCATAGTATGGCATCGTCGGCGGTTTGTTTGGCGGTTTCACTTTTCCGGATAATAGCCTCCCGATTTAGTTCGTCCAGCGCAAATAGATTCTGCTGTATTTGGTTGATAGTCAGCGAGTCTTTTCTGTTATTACGTAGCCGGTTGAAATCCCGACGTAGCAGCGTTGTTAGTTTCTGTTCGCCCACTTCAGTGATGTTACGTTCCTGCTTTTTAAGGTTTTCGTCAAAGTCGGTCAGGGCGTCGCGATCGTTTAGATCGGTCAATGCTTTTTGCATACCGCTGACAAATTCAACTGAAATGTAATTGTCTTTCAGAATGGCCTGCGCATCGTCTGAAACGCGATTCAGATAATACATACCCAACCCGCTCAGCAATATAATAATGCTGAACAGGAACGTAAGGGAGAGCGTTATTTTGGCTTTCAGAGTCATAGCGAAGGAGGAAACAGGTAAACTCCTTTAGGATAAAATGATCAGATCGGTGTCAGAATCCGATAGCTTGGTTAGTAACTGGTTGAACGCGTTTGTTCTGAGAATAACTTCCAGCAGGGTGAAATGCGGCTTTCCGATGCAGATGGTTGTCACGTTACGTTTCTCGGATTCCTCAACAATGCTGTTAAAAATACTCGAACTTTTCACCTGAATCACTTCCGCGCCCAACTCGGTAGCCAATTTAAGGTTATTGATCAGATGCCGTTGAATATCAAGTCGAATCCGGTCGGGGTGTTCGGCGGGAGTTTGTACGTACAGAACGTACCAGCGGGAGTTGTAATAAGCCGCCAGTCGCGATGTTTTGCGGATAACCCGACGGGCTATTTCTGGATTCGAGCTGATACTGGCCAGAAATCGCTCGGGTTTGGACTGTACATTGGTCGGAACGGTAGTTTCGATTTTGCGCTCAACGGCCGTTGCCACTTCGCGGAGGGCTAATTCTCTGAGTTGCAGGATTTTTTCGGGCTGGAAGAAATTTGCCAGCGCAGTCTGCACCTTCGCTTTGTCGTAAATTTTGCCTTCTTTCAGTCGGTTAATCAGCTCATCGGCGGTGAGGTCGATATTTACAACCTCATCTGCTACGTGCAAAACCCGGTCGGGAACGCGCTCCGTTACGTCGATAGTTGTAATGCTATGTACTTCGTCGTACAGACTTTCAATGTGCTGAATATTAACGGCACTGATTACGTTGATACCCGCGTCGATAATTTCCAGTACGTCCTGCCAGCGTTTTTCATTTTTGGAACCCGGAATGTTGGTATGCGCCAGTTCATCAACGATAACCAGTTCAGGATGAACGTTTAAGATGGTTTGCACATCCATCTCGTCCAACTCACGACCTTTATAAAACAGTTTCCGGCGGGGAATAACGGGCAGTCCGTCAATGAGCGCCTGCGTCTCCACTCGATTATGCGTTTCGATAAAACCAATCTTTACGTCGATACCACTACGTAGCAACGCATGGGCTTCCTGAAGCATCCGGTACGATTTGCCGACGCCTGCGCTCATGCCGATGTAAATCTTGAATTTACCCCGGCGCGACTCCTGAATGAGCCTAAGGAAGTTCTCCGCCGATTGGTCGTTTGGCATCATGGAAAGAATTGGTTGATTTTAGGCTCCGACAGGCTCTGGCTGTCGGTTGTACTATTGAGAACTTTGTCCCAGACAGCATCTTGCTGTCTGAGTTTCCGGACGGCCTTGTTAGTTGCTATCGCAACTCAGACAGCAAGATGCTGTCTGGGACAGACTCAGCGATTAGTTTACATAGCTATTGATAAATCCAACAGCCGGAGCCTGTTGGGGCCAACTAATTAAAAACTAACCGCCAGACTCGTCGTCAAAGACGTATTGGTTTTGCTCAATCCATTATCGGTTTCAAAAATGGCGTCCTTGCTGGAATAAACCTTGCCTTCGACCCGGACAAGCGCATTCGGTAAGATGGCGTAATCGTAATTCAGCGAATAGCCAAACGTTTGAAAACCATTGGTTGTACCGGTACTAATAATGACTCCGTTTTTGTCTTCGTAATACTCAATACGTCCCGCCAGGTTGCTACGTTCGCTGGTACGTAGTCGGGCAATTACTACGGGCGAATACCACACGTAAGAACCCGTACCGATACGTCGATTGGTACGTGTGTCAACAACTGGTTTTCGATCGGCACCAATGTCGAAGCCTAGAATAAGTCCGACTTTACCGGTAGGATTGATGATCGCATACAGGTTGTTGAAAAAACGGCCTTGTTTCAGCGAATCTGGCCGGTCAGAGCCGACGAACGTGCTCCAGTTCAGCGTCAGTTTTTCACTTGGTTTATATTGAATCTGCGTACTGATGGCTGGGCCGCTGTAACCCGGTAGTTTTGCGATACGTTGCCATCCGTTAAGCACCGAGCCCAACAACGTCCATTTTCCATTTGGTGTGTTATAGGTGAGTTTGGCCCCGGCCAGATAATACGGCGAATTTTCGGCCAGAATGCTACGTGTCAGCGTCCAGCAATCTTTCGAAATAGCACTTTCAAAGCCAATGTGCGACGAGAAAATACCCGCATCGAGCCATAAATCACGGTTTTTACTAAGCTTTACTCCCGCGTTCGCTTCAAAAATATGCTTCAGCAATTCCTGTTCGGCTGCGTAGTTGTATTGAGCATACGTACCAACCTGAATCGCCAGATTGCTACGTATGCGCTCGCTCGAATAAGCAGCTTTGATGAACGCCAGATTCACATTGATTTCGCGGTTTCGTTTGTGATTATAAATAAAACCGGGACGTTCCTGCGCCGTTTTGGGAGCAGTGAAATCGTGCGAGTAATACGCATCTATATAACCACTGACTGTTAATCCTGTGTTTGGTGCCGACGTAGTGGCTGCCCCTGTTGAATCGGGGGAAGACTGCGCCAGCGCGGGTAAAATTGGTGCTGAACTGAATGTAGTCAGCAACAGAAAAAAGAAACGTTTCATGTTTGTTTTGTTGTACAGGTATGTATTCGAAATCGAGTGCCCACCTTACTTGAGCGCATCCAGAGCGATATTCAGTTGCAATACGTTTACGGTTGATGGACCGAATAAACCCAACAGCGGACTTTTGGTTTTTTCATCGACTAACTGATTCAATCGTTCGGCTGATACGTTGCGTATTTTGGCGATACGTGCTACCTGAGCTTTAGCGGCTTCGGGCGACAAATCAGGGTCGAGACCAGAACCGGAGGCCGTAACCAGTTCCGCCGGAATCGCTGATTTTTGAACGGCTGGGTTGTGCACAAGAAACGTATCGATACGTTCCTGCACCGTTTTTAGATAATCGGGATTGCTTGGCCCTTTATTGGAACCGCCAGAACCGGCTGCATTATAATCGACAGCCGATGGACGGCCATTGAAATAACGGTCGTCTGTAAATTTCTGACCGACCAGCGCATAACCAACGACTCTGCCGTTAGCCGTTACGGTTTCTCCTTTTCCTTCGCCGGGAGCCAGACTGGCAATACCAGCAACAACCAGCGGATAAATTATGACTAATAAAACCAGCATCACAAGCGTCAGTCGGATGGCAGGAATAATGTGTGTTTTCATGGTTTGAAGTTGTTAAAAACCCCTACAGGCTCCGGCTGTTGATTATAGCTACTGGGTTAGTCGCGGGCGCGACTCTACAGCCGGAGCCTGTAGGGGCCTGTTTTTAGACAAATAATCCGACAAAGAGGTCAATCAGTTTGATACCAATGAAAGGTGCTACCAGTCCGCCGAAGCCGTAAACAAACAGATTCCGACGTAGCAGTGCACTGGCTCCAATTGGCTTGTATTCGACGCCACGTAGCGCCAGCGGAATCAGAAGCGGAATGATAACGGCGTTGAAAATCACCGCTGACAAAATTGCTGACTCGGGCGAGTGTAACTTCATCAGGTTCAGACTTTGCAGAGCTGGAATGCTCACTACAAATAGCGCCGGTACGATGGCGAAATATTTGGCTACGTCGTTGGCGATGCTGAACGTAGTGAGTGTTCCGCGTGTAATAAGCAACTGTTTACCAATTTCCACCACTTCAATCAGCTTTGTGGGGTCGTTATCGAGATCGACCATGTTACCGGCTTCTTTAGCGGCTTGTGTTCCTGAGTTCATTGCTACGCCCACGTCAGCCTGTGCCAGTGCCGGGGCGTCGTTGGTTCCGTCGCCCATCATCGCTACCAGTTTGCCGCCCGTTTGCTCTTTGCGGATGTACTGCATTTTATCTTCCGGCTTGGCTTCGGCAATGAAATCATCGACGCCCGCTTTTCCGGCAATGAACTTCGCCGTCAGGGGATTATCGCCAGTGACCATAACGGTTTTAACGCCCATTTTACGGAGCCGGTCGAACCGTTCGGCAATGCCCGGTTTTATAATGTCCTGCAATTCGACAACACCTTTCACCTCTTCGTTGAGCGTGACTACTAGTGGAGTACCACCATTGGCGGCAATTTCCTGCGCTTTCGTGTCAACTTCTTTTGGAAAGTGATTTCCAGCCCGTTCAACGATGTTTCGGATTGAATCAGTAGCTCCCTTACGAATCCTTTCTCCAGTGGATAGGTCGATCCCCGATGAGCGCGTTTCGGCCGTAAACTTGATTAACGTAGCATTCGTCGTATTCAGATTTCGGGTGACCTCGCTACCCGCCAGTTCCACAATTGACTTACCTTCCGGCGTATCGTCGGCCAAAGAACTCAGCGCTGATATACGTACCATATCGGCTTGTTTTATACCCGGAGCCGGATAAAAATTCGTGGCTTTCCGGTTGCCGATAGTAATGGTTCCGGTTTTGTCGAGAAGCAACGTATCGACATCACCCGCCGTTTCAACGGCCCGACCTGATTTGGCTATTACGTTGGCACGTAGCGCGCGATCCATACCTGCAATCCCGATGGCCGATAACAACCCGCCAATGGTGGTTGGAATCAGACAAACGAACAGCGAAATCAGAGCGGCAATGGTAATGGACGTATTGGCGTAGTCGGCGAAGGGCTTCAGGGCGACGCACACGATGATGAAAATCAGCGTAAACCCAGCCAGTAGAATCGTCAGCGCAATTTCGTTAGGTGTTTTCTGTCGCGATGCCCCTTCAACCAGCGCAATCATTTTGTCAAGAAAAGACTCACCCGGCTGTGTCGTTACCATCACCTTGATACGGTCTGACAGCACTTTCGTACCACCCGTCACCGACGATTTATCACCGCCCGCTTCCCGAATAACCGGTGCCGATTCGCCCGTAATGGCCGATTCGTCAATTGTTGCCAATCCTTCGATGATCTCACCATCGGCAGGAATGATGTCGCCCGGTTCACAGAGAAATACGTCGCCTTTTTTGAGTTGTGCCGACGAAATATTCTGAATCTCATCAAGCTTATACTCACCTACCGGGCGAATAACTTTTGCGGGGGTTTCCTGCCGGGTTTTACGTAGTGATTCGGCCTGTGCTTTACCTCGTGCTTCGGCAATGGCTTCGGCGAAGTTGGCAAACAGAACCGTGATAAGAAGAATGAACGTAATGGTGATGTTATAAACCAGTGATCCCTGCGTTGTATCGCCCGAAAACGCTACGTAGAGCGTAACCAGAATCATGATGAACGTACCGACTTCAACGGTAAACATGACCGGATTTTTGATCAGTGCGGCAGGATTCAATTTTATAAACGATTCCCGAATTGCTGCCCCAACGAGTTCACGCTGGAAGAGTGCAGGAGAAGATTGCTTTGCCATTTTGGTTGTTGACTTGAATAAGAATTGATTTCTGAACCGCTCCGACGGGCCGCCGAAGCGGTTCAGATTATTTCAGGCTTAAGTATTCGGCGAGTGGGCCGAGTGCCAGCGCCGGGAAAAACGATAAGGCCGTTAGAATAACGATCACCGCAAAAATCATCAGCCCGAACGTAGCGGTGTCGACGGGTAACGTACCAGACGATTCGGGGACGTATTTCTTCTGAGCCAATAAGCCCGCGATGGCAACCGGGCCAATAATCGGGACGTAGCGTCCTAATAACAGTACGAAGCCTGTTGCTACGTTCCAGAAAATGTTGTTGTCGCCAAGTCCTTCAAAACCAGAGCCGTTATTGGCATTGGCGGATGTCATTTCGTAAAGAATCTCGGAGAAGCCATGAAACGCCGGATTGTTGAGCCAGGCCGATGGTTTCACCGCCCAATCTGCATCGCCGTACTGGACGAAAACCCAGGCTGCCAAGGCCGTACCGCCTTTTACGAGCAACGCACTCAGCAAGGCAACCAGCGACGCAATCTTGATTTCTCGCGCTTCAACCTTACGACCGAATAGTTCGGGTGTTCGACCTACCATCAGGCCGGAAATGAATACCGCGATGATCAGGAAATAGTAAAAGTTGAGTAAACCAGCGCCCACACCGCCGTAGAATGCATTGACCATCATGCCTAACAATTCCATTGCTCCGGAAAGGGCCATTGATGAATCGTGCATCGAGTTGACAGAACCCGTCGAAATAATGGTTGTAACGATACTCCAGTAAGCAGATGCAACTGGCCCGAATCGAACTTCTTTCCCTTCCATCGCTCCCGTCGGCTGTGTAATGCCTAATTGGGCAATGGCCGGATTTCCGTGAAACTCCGAAATTAGGGTTGGAATGAGCAACATCAGCATACCTACTGTCATCACGCCGTAGACCATCCAGGCAAACCGTTTTCGATTTATGAAAAAGCCAAGGGCAAAAATCATGGCAATCGGCAGCAGCGTCTGGGCTATCATTTCCACCATGTTGGTCAGATAGTTTGGGTTCTCGAGCGGATGCGACGAGTTTGCTCCGAACCAGCCCCCTCCATTGGTTCCCAGATGTTTGATGGCGATCATAGCAGCCGCTGGTCCGCGTGATACGTTCACCGTGTCGCCCTGCACCGTAACGACAGAGTCTTTACCATCGAATGAAGCAGGGGTACCGTTAAAAGCCAGAATCAGAGCGATAATGAGCGAGCCGGGCAGAAAAACACGGGTAATAGCACGCGTGAACAATACGTAGAAATTGCCCACCGTTTCGGTACGTTCTGGCAAAAAAGACCGGAACAACAGCACCGCAGCCGCCATCCCTGTAGCCGCCGACACAAACATCAGGAACATCATAACCGCCAATTGGGTCAGATACGTAGCACCCGATTCGCCAGAATAATGCTGTAAATCGCAGTTGACCAGAAACGAAATGGCCGAATTGAAAGCCAGATCGGGCGTTTGTGATGGATTACCATCCGGATTTAGAGGAAGAATCCCTTGAAATAATAGCAGGCCAAAGGCTAGTAAAAACCATACTACGTTGATGGTCAGTAGCGCCATCAGATTCTGTTTCCAGGTCAGATCGGCTGATTCCGAAACACCGCCAGCGCGATAGATGAATCGCTCAAGCGGTTTCATAAAGTCAAGCGTGTTGGGTTCGCCCTTGAAAACGCGGGCCAGGTATTTGCCCAGCGGAATTGCCAGCAACACGGTCAGTGCATACGTAGCAATCACGCCTATCCATTCAGTAGTCATACAAATGATTGATTAAAATTTTTCGGGTCGAATCAGCACATATAGCATATAGCCGAAGACCAGTAGTGCGAAGAGAAAAACGAGTAAAAGCATGTTGTAAAGAGTGAAAAATTTAAAGAGCAAAAGAGTGAAAGAGCGAAAGGGTGCATGAGCGAATACCTAAGACAAAGCCTGTGCTCTCTCATTCCGCTTCGGCGGTCGGATTTCGCACGTTAAATTTTTTCGAACCAGTCGATGAGTTTGTAGAAGATGGTGAAGAAGAGGAGGGCCAACACAAGCAGAAGCAGGGCAAGACTCATAATGTTAATTGATTAAAAAGTTGTCGGAATGCTTATGCCAAAATCTATTCCATCTGTCTTTAAAATGGGGTGGAAAGGTGTTAATAAGTTGATTTTTAGGATTTTACATGATTTTGATTTTGTAAATTTTATCTCATAAAAAAACCGACCCTACCAAAATGGTAGGGTCGGTTTTTCAGTTTGGTAAGGTTATAAGCTTCTGATCGGTATTTGGAAGTACTTTATATGGTAATTTCTATGGATTGAGATACGGATGCCCGGCCTCCTACCCATAAACTCCTGATCTCGTTTTGATCCAGATAAAGCTGTGCCGTTAATACACTGGGCGATGGATGGTTCATCAGATGCCCTTGCTCAATAAGAAATGTCGTTTTGTGACTCTGTAAGTAGGTAAACAGATAGCAAGCCAGTGGGCCAGCGGCCATGCCAGTGGCTGCTTCTTCGGAGATGCCATAGCGAGGAGCGAACATCCGAGCCCCGGCATCACGTCCGGCTTGCTCCACTTCTGGAGAAAAAACATAGTATCCAACTAAATCCAGTTGTTCACTGATTTGCTCTATTTCGACTAAATCAGGAACAATACCCTGAACGGCTTTGGCTGATCGGAGGGGCACAATCATAAATGAATTTCCCGTGTTGATAACTAGTGGAGCACGGCCATCCAGAAGGTCGGTTGCCGATACATGAAGCGATTCTAGAATCCGCTGGGTAGTGAGCGCTTCGTTGATCTGGTCGGGGTGTGTAAACGTAGGAGCTCGTTGCTCCATAAATGCCTGATCACCCACTAGCCGAATACCTCGTGTCCCATCCACTGTTTCCATCGAACTAGTCGCTGTGTTCAACAATCCCTGTTGCGCCAGATAGGAGAACGTAGCAATAGTTGCGTGACCACATTGGGCTATCTGCCGAACAGGTGTAAAAAACTCCAGCTTATAGTCTGCAATCAATGAATCAGAAACGAAGGCCGTTTCTGAAAGACCTACTTGGGTTGCAATCCGTTGACGAGTGGTGTGATCGTAAGTATCAGCATTCAGTACAACACCGGCTGGATTACCACCCCGACCTGCGTCTACAAAAGCCTGAATAACAGCAATTGTGATTTTAGACATGTTAATCAACGATACAAAATGTAGATGCCTGGCGTTGTTTAGAAAGGCCAGTTGATGGAGCAAACTTAGCCAGGCACACTTATAACGAAATGATTATCTGGGCCAACTGAGAATAATACGCACCGAATCGGTACGATTTGATGGTGACCTGTTCATCATCAAATCGTGTACATACTATCTAAATCCGTAACAAAGAGTAATTTATGTGTAGATATGGCGTACCCGGCTGAGCCGTTGTCTTCTTGCTGATTTTACTCTTTCTTTAGATGAATTCGTTTAAGGGGTAATGATTTTGGGCGAGTAATTACCAGAGGAACATCTTCAATCAGAACGTTGCTGGTATCCAAACCATAAGCTGCCTGTGGATTGAGAGCAATTTTTTTGAGGAACATATACCCATACATAATTACCTGCTGACGTATGGTTAAGTCGTTTTCGTACGATAAAAACCGTCGGAAAAGTACAAACCGGAAATCGCCGGGAACCCGATGCGTGTTGAGTGATTTGTAACGACTATCAATGGTCACCTCTTTATTCTCAACTAAGTCTTCAACAACCATTCTAAACAGCAGATTGATACGTGGTTCAATGCGGAATCCGAGATAGAACGTAACAACATATACATCTTCCTGCGCTAGTGTTTCGACTTTGTAACGCATTACGTATGGCTCATCTTCGACGCAAACGTGAATAAACCAGTAAATATCAGCTCGTTTGGGGGCCCGGTTCAGAATCGAATACAACGTTTCTGATTCAATACGTTTGCTGGTGTCGGAGGTTGTCAGATAGACCAGATGTGTTGCGTACTTGGGAATATTGAAATCGTTGCTCAATGCTTTCAGGATGGGCAGGTTATCGGGTAATGAGTCGTAGCGGATCAGGCTTTGTTTGATAGATTCGCCCTGATACCAGAACACCATCATTGACATAATCAGCAGTCCCAACGTAACAGAAATCCAGCCTCCCTCTTCAAATTTCACCAGATTCGCGGTAAGAAACGTTACTTCAACCGCCAAGAAGATAGCTGTCAGACCAATCTGTATAATCGGATTGAACCGTTTCACGCGCATGTACATGCTCATTAGAATCGTTGACATGAGCATGGTTAACGTAACGGCAAGCCCGAAAGCGGCTTCCATGTTTTTCGATTCCTTGAAGTGCAGCACAATCAGGCAGCAACCGACCATTAACGCCCAGTTGACAAACGGTACGTAGAGCTGACCGCGCTCGTTTGACGGATAGGCTACTCGCTGACGAGGCCATAAATTGAGTCGCATGGCTTCGCTCACCAGTGTAAACGAACCGCTAATCAGCGCCTGCGACGCAATGATGGTCGATAACGTAGCAAGTCCGATACTGAATACGACAAGCGGAGCGGGAACAATTGAATAAAATGGACTGGTTTCGCCGAGCCGTTGACCTAAGTGGTGCATGAGCCAGGCCGACTGACCCGCGTAGGAGAGGAGCAACGTTGTTTTAACGTAAACCCAGCTAACCCGAATATTCCCGCGTCCGCAGTGGCCCATGTCGGAATAAAGCGCTTCGGCTCCGGTTGTGCAGAGAAAAACACCGCCCAGCAGCCAGAAACCTTCTGGATACGTAGTGAGAAAATGAAACGCGTAATAGGGATTGATCGCTTTCAAAACACCCGGCTGGCTCCATAATGCCCATAAACCGATCACGCCAATAAAGGTGAACCAAACCAGCATAACGGGGCCGAATAATTTGCCCAATTGCTGTGTACCAAACTGTTGACTGACGAACAGGACGATTATAATGGCGATAACGATAGGAACGGTATCGAGGTGCGGATAAAAAATCAGTAACCCTTCAACGGCCGAGGAAACCGAAATGGGCGGTGTAATCAGACCATCGGCCAGCAAAAACGAACCGCCGATAACCGCCGGAAACATAAGCCATTTTCCCGTAAATCGCCGGACAAGGGTGTAGAGCGAAAAAATGCCGCCTTCGCCTTTGTTATCGGCCCGGAGGGTAATGATCACGTATTTGATGGTCGTCTGAAGCGTGAGTGTCCAGATGATACAGGAAAGTGTACCGAGCACCAACGTTTCGGACAACTCCCGACCGCGCATGACGGCCGATAATGCATAAAGGGGCGATGTGCCAATATCACCAAAAACAATACCGATGGCAACCAGTAATCCCTGAGCGGATACCTTATTAAGCGATGACGAAGACATAGGGTTTGATGCGAACAGAAGCTGTTATCACTGCAAGGTATCCATTTCACTCAATTTTCGATAGAGGCTGGTTAACCCAATGCCTAATAACCGCGCAGCTTCCGTTTTGTTACCGTTTGTGTGCTGTAAAACACGCTGAATATGTTGCCGTTCGACGGTTGCTAAATCCAGCGCAGTTTCGTTGTGACTCCCATCTGTCGGGATAGTAACCTGCATTTCGTAGGGAAGCAAATCGGTAGTAAGCTCAAGCGGACCATTTTGTGGCGAATCGGCCAGAATAACAGCCCGTTCAATGACGTTTTTTAACTCCCGAATATTTCCTTTCCAGAGATGTTGCTGGAGCTTCTGAACGAACGTAGCATGAAGTACTACGTCACGTCGGCCCAATTTGGCCGCATACTGACGAGCAAACTGATCGGCCAGATTCGGAATATCTTCACGGCGATTACGTAGTGGGGGTAATTCAATCTGAAAGACCGACAAACGATAGTATAAATCGAGTCGAAAATGCCCGGCGTTGGCTTCCTGTTCAAGACTCCGATTGGTAGCCGCAATCACCCGCACGTCAGTTTTGGTCGGTTTGGTGTCGCCCACGCGCAGAAACTCGTGCGTTTCGAGTACACGTAGCAGTTTTGCCTGTAAATCCAGCGGCATTTCGCCGATTTCATCCAGAAAAATAGTGCCTTTGTTAGCCTCAGCAAACAGCCCTTTCTGGTCACGGCTGGCTCCGGTAAACGCTCCGGCACGGTGCCCGAACAACTCACTTTCCAGAATATCTTTGCCTAAGGCTCCGCAGTTAATGGCAACGAACGTAGCAGCTCGTCGGGGGCTGGTCTGATGAATAGCCTGCGCAAAGACTTCTTTACCCGTGCCAGTTTCGCCAGTCAGTAATACGGTTGTATCGGTAACTGCCACCTTACGCGCTAACTCTACAGACTGCTGGATCGTTTTGGACTGCCCGATAATGTTCTCGAAACCGTACCGACGATTGACCTGTTGCTCAAGTTGTTTGATGCGAAATTGCAGATTTGCCTTTTCAACGGCCCGGCTCACCAGCGGAATAATCCGGTCGTTATCATCGCCTTTGGTAATGTAATCGAAAGCACCGTTTTTAATGGCCGTTACGCCGTCGGAGATAGTGCCGTAGGCGGTTAAAACAATGATTTCGGTAGCCGGATAGAGTTGTTTGATCTGCGCTGAAAGTTCAATGCCGTTTTTGTCAGGGAGTTTTACGTCGCTGATAACCAGTTGTACTTCGTCACGTTCGAGAACGCGAAGACCAGCGCGGGCGTTTTCGGCTTCCAGTACGGTGTAGCCTTCGAGTTCCAGAATCCGCGCCAGCAACTGACGCAACCGCGACTCATCGTCGATGAGCAGAATAGTAGCAGGCATGTAGGATATCCTTTTATGCTCACAAAGATGGTAAACCAGTTGCTGATTTCAGTGGCGTCTTGACTAACTACTAAGCACTTTATCTGTTTAATAATGCCGTTTTAGCAAATAGTCATATTGTCAAAATATGGTTGTTTATATACAGTCAACTTGGTTGAGAAACTATTTGCAAGACTGACTACTAGCCTTAGAATCCGATCCCGAACTGAAAACCAATCGTTACGGAAGCAGGATGGTTATTGCCGAAACGGACAGGAATAGGCACGGCCACAAAATACGTACTACCCTTATTCCGCTTAACCACTTTATTCAATACGGGGGTAAATCCGTAGCGTCCGGCCGTCTCAAAAGCAGCCCTTCCTACGAAGGTAAAACCATGCCCTACATTTACCAGCAAGCCGGGATGAAAGAGGAAATTGGCCATTCGACTTGTTCCGTTTTCGGCCCGAATAATTGGAACAAATTCGGCTGAAAAACCAATTTTAGAATTTTTCCAGATGTTTATGCCTGTTGGCAAACCTACTACGTAGTAATCTCTAAAATTTACCTGCGTAGCGTTTTTATCAATTGTAATAAGTGGATGTAAAATACCAACGTAACCAGCTATACGCGGATAAACTGGAGTCGTTTCCTGAGCCAATGTCGATGCAGGTAAACAGCTATACGATAAGCAAATGGCTAAAAATAGATAACTTTTAAAATGAGGTAATAATTGGATTTCAATCATGACAGATAGGTAGCTGTGGATGATGTATCAGCTATCAATCTGCAATGCTACAACGGTCATTTTTTGTAAAATAGAATGGAATTATCCGTTTGTATCGGCTTTACTTTTTACTCGTTTTTTCTTGTAAATAGACGGATTTGCGCCCGTATGTTTCTTGAAAATTCGAGTGAAATGACTTTGATCAGAGAAGCCAGTCAGGTAAGCAATTTCCGATAAAGAGTAGGCTGTCGACTCAAGCAGTTGAATGGATTTCTCGATGCGAAGCTTACGAATGTATTCGCCAAACGACAGATTATCAAAATAGGTTGAAAATTCGCGGGAAAGGTAGGTTGGATTTAACTGGACAGTCTCCGCAATTCCTTTCAGGCTGATAGTCAGATTTGTATCGATATGATCCTGGAGCAACTCTTCCAGTTCTGTAATCCAGACGGGTACTTTTTTATTTTTACCTTTCTTACTTTTAATATAGCTGTTGAAAATCTCTAACAGCGCGTATTCGGTTGGGTTTTGGGTATGACTTTCATGTTGAAGATTCCTGGCCCAACTGTAAAGCGCGTCATATAAAATCATGCCCTGCTCCAGAAGCTCGTAATCATTTTTATAATTATACGCCAGACCCGCCGATATTGCCCATAAACCCGCTGCCTGTTGAGCAATAGAATGGTCATCCGTATCGGCCCCGCGAATAATGGGAGCCATCGCGTGTAAAGCGGAGTCGGTGAGCTTATACTTTTTTAGAAAATAGTCGAACGTGCATTGTCGGTCGTAGTGAGAAAGCTCTGCGCCGGGCACGTCGAACGGAGTAGCCTGATGTATTTGTGCTTGTTCAAGTACTTCACTATCAGGAACAAAAATGAACTCTGCCTGTGCGTCAATAAATCGCCGGATTAACCAAGGGCAGGCAATCCGGTCGATTTTTGGACGGGTGCGGGTAATCCATTTCATGGGTGAAAACTGCCTGGATCAACCATGCTATTCACTAACGTAAGTTCACTACTTTTTCAGATGAATCTCCTGCGCCTGTTTCTGCGCCTTAATCGAAAGCTCTGCCGCCAGCAAACAGTGTTCCTGCGACATGGCCGTTTCGGTACGGTTCAATACGTCGTTTACCAGTTGTTCGCCGTAAGGAAGTTCCACTTTGCTCGAATCAACGTAGCGGGTTTCTTTCTGGTCGGTGATGAATAAGTGACTGCCACCTTCGCGTCCGGCTGGATCAATGTTTTTACGGATTTCAATAAAGCCTTCCGTCCCCAGAATCGTCAGACGTCCATCGCCCCACGATTTCAGTCCGTCAGGCGTAAACCAGTCGACACGGATGTAGCCAACACCGCCATCGCCACGTAGCATTACGTCGCCAAAATCCTCAAAATTAGGGTATTGTGGATAATGCACATTACCAACCTGAGCCGCAACAATATCGGCTTTGGTTGAGCCGGTGAAAAATAAAAACTGATCGAACTGGTGCGAGCCAATATCGCAGATGATGCCGCCAAATTGTTTCTTCTCCCAAAACCAGGGCGCTCTCGTTTTGGGATTAATACGGTGCGGGCCTAAGCCAATGGTCTGGATTACATTACCAATTGCCCCCGCTTTAACTAATTCCCCTGCCTTGACAGTTGCCTTATTTTCAAGGCGTTCGCTATACATTATGGAGTAAATTCGCTTGGTTTCTTTTTGAACCTTACGAACTTCTGCCAATTGGTCGAGGGTGGTAATGCCGGGTTTATCGGACATGAAATCTTTCCCCGACTTCATCACGCGAATCCCGAGCGGTGCACGTTCGTTGGCAATAGCCGAACTCAGCACTAGTTGAACTGATTTATCTTCCAGAATTTCGGCTTCGCTTTTGGCTTGTTTCGCCTGTGGATGACGTTTTGCAAAGTCAGCGGCTAAATCAGCTTCTTTTGCATAAAACGAAACGAGTTCACCGCCACCCCGAATAACAGCACTGACCTGCCCATAAATGTGCCCGTGATTCATGCCAATAACGGAAAACCGAATCCGTGCGGCTCCTTTTGGAGACCGGGCCATATCGAGCGACTGGCTTGGTAAAATAGCCGGAGCACCAATCAATTCGCTTGACAGCGAAGGCAAAACAACCAACCCAGCCGCTGTGCTGATGGTTTCCTTAATAAAGTTTCGTCTTGGGTTCATAGGATTATAAAGAGTGAATGAGTGAAAGAGCGAAAGAATGAAAGCGCGTTAGTTGATACACTCTTTCATTCTTTCGCTCTTTCACTCTTTATTTTTTCTTCGCCAGCTCCAACGCCTGCGTGGTGGTGTAATATTTAGCAATCATGTTGGGCACTTCCCAAGCTGGTAAGCTACCGGCTTTCAGGTAGTCGAGGTATTTCTGAGCGACCCGACCAAAGTGTGCTTCGTGACCTTCCTTGTATTTTTCTGGGACTGTAACTTCCCAGCCTTTAGCCAGTTTCTTAACCTCTACGCCTGGAAACTCCTGTTGAATTTTAGGCAGCGCTGCTTTTACGTCGGCTTCCAGCGTTTTATTGCCTGCAACCGATTCGATGTATAAGGTTGGCTTATACTTCTGCTCGGCCCCCTGACGTATCACTAGATTGGCCTTTGTACCTCTCATAATCGAATAATGCGTATCGCCTGCGCCTTCGGGTGCTTTATACGCCCAAATAACCGATACTTTCGCGTTGACGCCCCGAAGCTGGTAATTGATTTCACCATTGCTGTACACCTTCAGAATGCTGTCTTTCACTACGTCCTTTTTCAGGTAATCGGGGAAAACATCCTGCTTGGTGATGGCTTTGAACTGACTCAGGCTCATATCGGTAGTTGAGCGACGAGCTGAATTGAGTTTGATATCTTTTTGATAATCAATGGTTTGTTCTGGAAAACATTCCCATTGCACAAGGTCGACGAGGTGCGTTGTTACGTCGACAATGCCTTCGCCCTGCTGTGCTACGTCCATAAACCAGGCCGGACGCGTCAGGATGCTTCCCGATACGTTCTTGTAGAAATGGTGAACGCTTTCTTTGGTTACGGCTGGATTTTCGGGCGTACCTTTTTCTAACGTACCAAAAACGCCCGCTTGCTGCGAAAATGCCCGTTGGAGCATGGTGGTAATTTCGTAGCGCTCGGTCATAATGTCGTAGAGCAACACTTTATTTTTCTCGGCAGAGGCAAACGACTCTTTCAATTTATCGAATTCCGACGCGTTGATAACCATTGGCTTATCCGCCAGTACGTTGAATCCGGCACCGATGGTTTTCTGGATGTAGTCGGTTTTTAGCCGGTTATTTCCGGCCATAACCACTACGTTCCCAGCTTTATCGGCCATCATCTTATCGAAAAAGTCAGCACCTTTATAGACTTCTTCTTTCCAATGGGTTGGGTCTTCGGCGCGAGTGTTAAAACCCTGAATTTTATCGAGATGTAGCTGGAGGTCAGGTCCATCGGGTGCGTATACATGCACAACCGAATCAACGCCTTCGAGCATATTTTTTTGTACGAGGGCGGCATGAAAATGGCCGGGGTCAAGCGTAATCAGGCGGATGTCTCCGTTGGTCGCTTCTTTTTTATCGGAGGATTGGCAAGCCGAAATCAACGTAGCCATGAACAGGCAACCAGCAATGGGGAGTAACTTCATTTTTTTAAAGAGTGAATGAGTGAAAGAGTGAATGAGCGAAAGGCTATCCGACAGAATATCTTACGTCAGCCTTTCACTCATTCGCTCTTTATTATTTTGCCGAAGCTATCGCTTTAATGGCGTATTCGGCTCGTTGTGGACGCGACAGCAGTTTGTTGGCTTCGGGATCGTTTTTGAATTGCTCTTTTTTCGGGTCCCAGTAGAGTTTACGATTCAATTTCATGGCGGCATGGTGCAGCAAACAGGCTGTGCACGAACGGTGGCCAACTTCGACCGGAGCAATTGGATCTTTCCGGCTGGCAATGCTCTCCAACCAGTTGCCGTGGTGCTCTTTGCTGACCGTCAGATGGACTTCGTTCGGGCCAATGACTGATGTCATAATTTTTGGGTCGCTGGCGTCCAGTTTTTTAGCCGCATTCTGCTTGGCGATTGGATCAGAAGCCGTTACGTTCGCATCACCGCGCGATACGAAAATCCAGCCTTTGGTGCCTTCGAACCGGATTCCGTTCGGAATTTCATTGCTCACAACCATACGAACGCCGTTTTCATAAAGTGCTTCCGTCCGGAAAATGCCATGCACATCCCACAAACCACTTTTCGGGAAGTCGGCTTTGCCCCAGATTTCGATAGGCCCAGTATGTTCGGTATTCATGGCCCAGTGTGCGCAGTCGATATGGTGAGCGCCCCAACCTGTAATCATACCCGCGCCAAACTGTTCGCAACGGAGCCAGCCCGGACGGTCGTAATCGGCTTGTGGATGCACCCGTTTTTCGGTGTAGTATACATCGGGCGTAGTGCCGAGCCACATGTCGTAATTGAGGTTTTTGGGAACCGGCATCTTGGCTTCCTCATCTCCTGACGGGTCGCCGGGAAGACCTACGTAAACGGTTTTTAGCTCGCCGATACGTCCGTTACGTACCAACTCAGCCGCGTAGCGGAACTGCTCCGATGACCGTTGCTGACTGCCTACCTGCACAATCTGCCCCGTTTGCTTCACCGCATCGGCCATCATCCGCCCTTCGGCAATGGTGAGCGATGCTGGTTTCTGCATATACACATCTTTCTTTGCCCGAACGGCATCCACCACAATTGGCGCGTGCCAGTGGTCGGGTGTGCTGACAATAACCGCGTCGATATCTTTATTGAGAAGCAGTTCCCGGTAATCGGTGTAAACCCGAACGCCATCGTATCCATCTTTGCCGGTTTTCTTGGCGTAATAGCCGTTAACCAGCTTTTTAGCATCGTCGGCGCGTTTACTGTCTAGATCGCAGACAGCCATGATAAGGGCGTTGTCATATTGCCAGACACCCGGCATATCGTGCCCACGAGAAATACGTCCCGTTCCGATAGCTGCTACGTTAATTCGATTGCTAGGGGCGTTTTTGCCAAAAACTGAAGCCGGTACAATTGTCGGAAAACCAGAGAGAATGGCTGTTCCTTTAACGGTTAAGTCAAGAAATTTTCTCCGCGAGACAGTTGAATTTTTTTCGAGAGACATATACTGTACGGCTTCAGAAGCCAATTAGAATGATTTACACATAAAGAATTGGCCTATAGTTTTTTACTATTCATCCGAGCGACGTAGTGTTTACGATTTTTGCTGCTACGTAACAAGAAAGGCCCGGACATTTGCCGCGCCTTTCTTGTTACGTTCGTTTTGGTACGTAGTGAATTTATTCTTTCCAGCGCCACTCGTTGGCAATTTGTAAAGGAGTTCGTAGTCCCTGCGTTACCAGATAGTCGCGGGTTTGCGTATCGGTCTGGCGACGGGTTGGAATGTCGTCGACGTCAGCGAGGGCGTAGAGCAGCATACTGGAATAACGTACCGTATTTTTCAACTGGTCGGCGTTGACAAGATTCATACGGTCGCAATTGGCGTGGTAGCAATCGAGTACTTCGCGGGGAAGATGCCCGTTCATGCCTACAACAGGTACACCTTCAAGCATAAACGGTTGATGGTCAGAGTGAAGGCCTGCCTGATTCTGCATTTGGTTGGCAAAAGCTGGCTCAATCTCTTTCATGGTTTCACCGACGGTGTTCAGAAAAGGAACCATATCGGTACGACCAAAGGCATTAAGACCATTCGGGTCGTTGGTCATATCAAGATTGACCATACAGCGAACATTGTCCAGTTGTCGGTTCTTTTTCAGGTTTTCGACCATCGCCTTCGAGCCCAGCAATCCCTGTTCTTCGCCCATAAAAAGCACAAACTCAATGGTGCGTTTTGGCTTCAGGTTCAACGATTTGAGCGTGCGGGCAATGTCGATGACCGCAAATGAGCCAATACCATTGTCGATAGCGCCGGTTGCCAAATCCCACGAATCGAGGTGACCGCCAACAATAATTTTTTCGTCGGCATATTTCGAGCCTTTCAACGTAGCTACTACGTTGCGGGCCCGAATTTTCCGGCTTTTGTTGGTCATGTTGATCAGCGCGTGCAGTTTTCCGGGTTCCTCCTGCATCCAGGCCCGAATTGCCTGTCCACTTTCAAGCGAAATACACACCGATGGAATCGGAATCAGTTTTCCGGTTACGGACGCAGTACCTGTTAGCAATACGTTGCCCGGAACCAGATTGACCATGATAACCCCCGATGCGCCATGTTGAATCGCCAGTGCTGTTTTTTCTGAACGATGCAGGTTTCGGGCGCCTTTCGTCGGTGCGGCCAGACCGATGTTCACCAAGGCAACTTTACCTTTCAGCTTATCTTTCACAGCCGCAAAATCACCTTCCAAGCCATTCCCAACGTCTATGATTTCGCCCTGTATGTGGGCATCGATGGGGGAGTGGGCCAGCGCTACTACCGGTACATCGCGGAAATTATCACTGCGGTTTGGTACCACCGCCAACGTAACGGTATCGCGCATCCAGGCTTCTACTTCAAACGGTTCATACCGAATATCCCGAAAACCATACGACGATAAAAGTTGATAAACATACGCTTCTGCTTTTGTACCGTTGGGGCTGCCGGTGAGCCGATGACCGACTTTCTGAGAAGCATCGGCTAACGTTTCATAGGCACGACTATGCTCCGTTACCTCCTTATTGATTCGGGTAAAGGCTTTCTGAAACGACAGTTTTTTTGGGTGGAAAGCAGTTAAGAAACCGGCTGTGCCGATGCAGAACAGAACGAGCCGGTAATGGGGCACGTAGAGTGTTCGGGCCATGAGTTGGATGGTAGAATTCTTTGCTAAATATATAAAAGTTCAGTGGATTTTCAGCACTGAAAGATTAGACGCACGAATGTAAAAAAGTGTTCAACTGCGTCCGGAAAAAATAGACTAAATGGATGAAGATAGACCATCCGGCGCGTGTTGGTGCTTCATAGGTTTCAGTTGAATCGTTTGCCGCCCATTGAGCCAGTCCCGATCAATGCCGATAATTCCAAAAACATGATCCCAACTACGTTCAAAACAGTGAGCGGCATCGGGAAAAGAACTGGAAACGGCCAGCGCGTTTTCATAGAACGATACGGTACGTTGCCGTAAAACGTTGCGATGCACCGCAAACTGGGCTCCTAAAACAAAGGTATAGTATTCAGGGCCATCTGTACCGAGCAACGCACGATGAAATCCTTGTAGATCAAGGCCGCGTCCGTCTTCATTTTTGCTCCACGGTTTAAAAAGCTGGTGTCCCTGATTATCGTCGGTATCGATCAGATGACCGAGCCAGCGGAAGCCTGTTGGACTGATGTCGTCTGGATTTGCGACAAAAGCACGTAGCAGTTTCTTGAAATCGTACGCATGATCGAAAGGTTTGCCCTGACAGAAAATTGTCCATTGGGCCAGAGAATCGTACCGGCTAACGATATGATGCAGATACGTATGCGCTTCACGCCCAATATTCGGCAGGGAAATAGCGGTATCGCCAGCCGAATGATCAGGGCTTTTGTCGTATACGGTTATGGTCAGACCCGCAGGTAAATTGCCCAGCCAGTTCAGATTTTCGGTGTAATGAGCAACAACGAGTTCAAGCATGTTTGTGTCGCAATACGCTACGTTAAGCCTGCAAAGAACGGAACTGGTTTCGTTACTTTACCATCATTACGTAGTTAGGGTGCAACAAAACTTTATTTTTACAAAAAAACGTTACCACCTCAGCAACCAACTACCATGCATCGACTCTACCTATCATTTTTGTTTATACTCACGCATTATACTATGACGCAGGCACAAACGACACCTTCGGGTGCGGCTCCAACCCCGCCCAAAGCGGCTGTTAAACCCAAAGAACTGATCACAAATGGCCATAAACGTATCGACAATTACTATTACCTCAACGAGCGCGAAAACCCAGAGGTAATCAGCTACCTCAACGCCGAAAACAAATACGTCGACCATATCATGGCGCCGGTTAAGGATCTGGAAAACAAGCTTTTTGAGGAAATGAAAGGACGGATCAAGCAGCAGGATGAATCTGTTCCTTATAAAGAAGGCAACTATTTTTACTACACCCGCTACGTTACGGGCGGAGAATATCCGATTTATTGCCGCAAAAAGGGGTCGTTGCAGGGTGCGGAGGAGGTTATGTTCGATGGCAACGCACTAGCCAAAGGGCATAATTATTACCAGCTCGGCGGCTACGAAGTGTCGGATAATGAAGAGCTGGCCATTTTTGCGGAAGATACCGTTAGTCGCCGGTTGTATACGCTACGTATCAAAAACCTGAAAACGGGTAAAGTATATCCCGAAATTATTCCCGACACTGAAGCAGGAAGTTTTGCCTGGGCTACCGATAACAAAACCCTGTTTTACATCAAAAAAGACCCGCAAACGCTGTTGGGTTATCAGGTGTATCGGCACGTATTAGGCGCTGATCCCAAGACCGACGTACTGGTTTACGAAGAGAAGGATAACCAGTTTTATATGGGACTGGGTCGCTCGAAATCAAAGAAATACGTAACGATTGGCTCTGATCACAACGGCGTATCAACCGAATACCGACTGCTGGAAGCGAGTCATCCAACGGGCGAATTCAAGGTGTTCTTGCCTCGCGAAAAAGGGCATGAATATGACATTGTTCACTATCAGAATAAGTTCTACGTTCGTACAAACTGGAAAGCCGAAAACTTCCGGCTGATGGAGGTGTCTGAAGGCAAAACGGCTGATCGTACGGCCTGGAAAGAAGTGATCGCACATCGTCCCGATGTCTATCTGGCCAATATGGACGTATTTGTGAACCACCTCGTATTGGGCGAACGGAAAGCTGGCCTGACGAATATTCGGGTGATCAATCAGAAAACAAAGGCGGATGAGTACCTCGATTTTGGCGAACCAGCTTACGTAGCAGGCATTGGCTACAATCCTGATTTCAATACGAATGTGCTACGTTATTCCTATTCATCGCTAACTACGCCCAGCTCTACCTTCGATTACAATATGGACACGAAGGAGAAGACGCTGAAAAAGCAACAGGAAATATTGGGCGGTTTCGATAAGAATAACTACGTATCGGAGCGCGTCTATGCTACGTCCCGCGACGGGGTGAAAGTGCCCGTATCACTGGTTTATCGGAAAGGAACGAAAAAGGACGGTTCGGCTCCGTTGCTGCAATATGCTTATGGCTCATACGGTTATTCGATGGACCCCGGTTTTAGCTCTACGCGCCTGAGCCTGCTTGATCGCGGGTTTATCTACGCCATTGCACACATTCGGGGTGGTCAGGAAATGGGGCGTCGGTGGTACGACGACGGCAAGATGCTGAAGAAGAAAAATACGTTCAACGACTTTGTGGACGTATCGGAATACCTGATCAAAAACAAATACACCAGCTCGGATAAGCTCTTTGCTATGGGCGGTAGCGCGGGTGGTTTGCTGATGGGTGCAATTGTTAATCAGGCTCCTCAACTATATCGGGGCGTAGTGGCGGCCGTCCCGTTTGTTGACGTAGTAACGACGATGCTTGACGAAAGTATTCCGCTGACAACGGGTGAATTTGAAGAGTGGGGAAATCCGAAGAACAAGCAATATTACGATTACATGTTATCGTATTCGCCGTATGATAACGTAACAAAGCAAGCCTATCCAAACCTACTCGTAACCACAGGTTTACATGATTCGCAGGTGCAATATTGGGAACCCGCCAAATGGGTAGCCAAGCTACGGACGCTGAAAACCGACAACAACCAACTGCTTTTACATACTAATATGGAAGCCGGTCATGGTGGGGCATCGGGGCGTTTTCAGGCGTTAAAGGAAATTGCGCTGGAGTTTGCCTTTATGCTAAATCTGGTTGGTACGCGGCAGTAGTTTACCACCCCCAACCAGAACGCTGGTTGGGGGTGGTAAAAGCGTGATGATAATGGCATTTCCCATACACCCCATTCAAATGTCACAAATCGTTCGTATTCCGACGCCGGGAAAAGATAAGGTTCCGCTTTCGAAAGCGCAGAAAGAATTTAATCGACTTACGAAAAAGATTCAGGAGCTTGAAGACGAAGTGGCTCAATTTCGGGCAACGGCTGACCAGATTCAGCAGCGTATCTACGCGGAATACGAACCAATGCTACGTGATTACAATAAGCTTCGTGCCGATCTGGTTCGGTTGTTTGATCGGGCGTATGGTCATCCCGACGTAACAAAGACGGAACGGAAAAAACTGGTCGATTTAATTCTGAATCTGAGCTATGATCTTATCAGCGAACATGGCCTGGATGAGTTAAAGCCAATCTATGATAAATATGATACCGATGGTTATGATGCTTCGGAAGACGAAGCTGAACAACAGGTTTCGGAGGTGATGAAAGAAATGGTCAGTTCGATGTATGGCGTTACGTTCGATGAAAATGTTGACGTCAGCACAAAGGATAAATTTATGGCCTATCTGGAGGAACAACTGCAGGCTAAACAGGCTGAATTTCAGCAACATCAGCAGGACGCCGAAGAACGTAAAGCCAAAAAGCCGAAATCGGCCAAGCAGCAGGCCCGCGAAGCAAAAAAACAGCTCGAAGAACGAAATATTACGAAAGCCGTTCGAACGCTTTATATGGATTTGGTAAAAGCGTTTCACCCAGATCGGGAACCTGACGAAAGTGAGAAGATTCGTAAGACCGAAATTATGAAACGCGTGACAGAAGCTTACGAGAAAAGTGATTTGCTTGGGTTGTTTCGGCTTCAATTCGAATTCAATCGAATCGATCAGCAACATCTCGAAACACTGGCTGAAGATCAATTGCGCTATTACAATAAAATTCTGAAGCAGCAGGCCGACGAACTCGGGGCTGAACTGTATGGATTACAAAGTCAGCTTTCGGCCGCATTGAATAAATCGCTTATGTTTGTCAGTTCGCCCCTGAGTCTGGAATTTAGTTTCAATAATGATATCCGGCAGTTGAAACAGGATATTAAGGCCACCAAAAAAGATATTAAGGAATTATCGAATTACGCCGTGTTAAAAGCGTTTTTAAAGTCGTACAAAATTCAAAAAGCAATTGATTTTGATACGTTTGGAGGGTTTTTCGGGTAATATCAATTACGGTTTTGTTTATGCGTATTCGTCGTCAACGTCTTTATCTGTATGTGCTTAGCTTCGCCATACTTTTTATAATTGGTGAAAGTTGCCGTATCGATAATTCGGAGAAACTGCACGACCCAATTCTGGCCGAAGGACAAAAGCTGGCTCAGAAACATTGTAGTAGCTGCCACCAGTTTCCAACACCCGATTTGCTGGATAAAGAAACATGGATTGAACACGTTTTGCCCGCAATGGCACCCAATCTTGGGCTTGAAGCTTATCCGGGTGGGCAGTATTTTGCTAAAGCAGGGTCTGCCATTTCGGAAGAAAACTGGCGGAAGTTACTGCTGTATTATCAGGCGTTAGCCCCAATCAAACTGAAGCCCGCTAAAGTACCGGTTGATCCAGACGAAGACTGGGCCATTTTTGATTTACAAAAACCGAAAATCGATACGTCCCAAACGTCGATTACTACGTTGGTAGCCGTCGATACGGTTGATCATCAGTTATATTCGAGTGATGCGTTACGTAGTGATCTGACCCGCTGGAATCAGCAACTGCAACCGACAAAATTCCGGCAATTGCCAGCGGCTGCGGTAAATGCACAATTTGTACAGGATAAGCAGGGAAATCGGCGGGGCGTATTTACCACCATGGGAACCATGCGGGCCATCGATACGCCCAAAGGGGAAGTGATTTCATTGGCGCTTTCTGCAAACCAAACGCCTGACTCTACGACAATTGGTATCGATTTACCTCGTGCAGTGCAGTCGGTTCCCGTTGATCTTAATAAAGATGGGTTAACAGATTGGGTTGTTTGTGGATTCGGCCATTTGCAGGGCGGATTGTATTGGTTAAAACAACAACCAAATGGACAATTTATCAAACAAACAATACGTGAAGTGGCCGGGCCGATTCAGACAACCGTTGGCGATTTCAACAACGATGGCTGGCCCGATCTGATGGTGTTATTCACCCATGCTGATGAAGGTATCTGGCTGTTTCTGAACGATAAAAAAGGTGGTTTCACTGAACGTAACGTATTACGTTTTCCGGCAGTTTATGGCTCGACCAGCTTTCAATTGATTGATTTCAACAAAGATGGTCGGCTGGATATTGTCTATACCTGTGGCGATAACAGCGATTATTCGTCGGTATTGAAGCCGTATCACGGTGTCTATATTTATCTGAATCAGGGCGATTTTCGCTACAAACAAGCGTATTTCTATCCGATCAACGGTTGTATAAAAGCGACCGCTACCGATTTCGATAAAGATGGCGACTTAGATATGATGGTGATTGCCTTTTTTGCTGACTTTAAAGAGAATCCGTCAGAAGGTTGTATCTATTTTGAGCAGAAAGAGCCGATGGATTTTCTGCCACACGCGCTACCCGTCAGTACGCTTGGACGCTGGATATGTATGGATGTGAACGACTTCGATCAGGACGGCGATCAGGACGTAGTGCTGGGTAATTTCTCGAAGACGTTTATTGTTCAGAAAGACCTGAAGCCATTCTGGAATACGCATCTGCCCTTTATCATTCTGAAGAATAAAACACGCTAAACAAACACGGCGGACATGCTGTCCGCCGTGATAATGAATCTGGTTTTTAATTCAGCCAGTTGCCGGTAAAACCTGCTTTGATCAATCCGCGTTTAATGTGCGGATTTTTCTTCATCAGGTTCCAGACAAAGCCCGACCGCAGGTTTTCGGCCATAATCAGGATTGGCCCCTGATCGATTCCCAGATAATCTTTATCGAACCAACCGTTGGTCGTTGGGCCATTTGCAGATGGAGAAGAATAACGATACGTCGGATTAAAGGCGTCGCGGAAACCGTACTCGTCATACAGTTTTGAGCCGTATTTGGTTTTCATGGCACGTAACGCCGGTATGCAAATTTCAGGCGCAAAGGCCATTGAGCCGCCAGCGGCAGTAGGAGCAATCGTTCCATCATCAACAATCTGGGTCGAAGCGGCCCCGCGTGCCCGGTAGGAAAAGAAATTCCGGCCAGCAATTGTGGTATCTTTCGGGCCATCACAAGCCGTTAATCCCCAGATAGTTGCGCTGTAATCCTGCCACTTAGCCGGATTAGTCATACAATAGGCACGATTGGCGTAAGTTGCCCGACGCGAATTTTCAAAGTAATCAATTCCCCGTCCGCGCATGTATTCGTCGCGAATGTTCCGAAAATCGATCCAGCAATGCGAATATTGATGTCCGAACAATGGGTCGAAATTCAGGTGCGCCTGATCGTAAAAGGTAGCCCAGGGATATGTTTTTGTCCAGGCTGTCCAAACCTCTGATCCGACCGGATGCGTTGGCGAACCGAGTGCTAATACGTAGAGCAACATTGCTTCATTATAACCTTTCCAGTCGGCTTCAATAAATCCTTTTTCGGGATGCCAACCCATCGATACGTAGGGTTTCCGGGGTTGAATCCATGTCCAGTCAACACGTTCGTAAATCTGATCGGCCAGTTGCCGTATTTCGGTTTCGATTGATGTATTCTTGTCGAAATACGTTTGCGCGCTCAGAATACCGCCGAGTAATAAAGCCGTGTCGATGGTCGAAAGCTCAACCTGTTTAAACCGCTCGCCGGTTTTCATATCCAGAAAATGGTAGAAAAAACCTTTGTGGCCTGTTACGTTGGTCGCTTTATCAGACTGTGGCGCCTGCGCGAAGAAACGTAGTGTTTTTACGGTACGTTCGGCAGCCTGATCGCGGGTGATGTAATTACGTTCTACGCCAATTAAGTAAGAGGTTAGCCCGAAACCAACGCCCGCAATACTGGCAAATGATGGGCTAGGATATCTATCGACAACCAAGCCATTTTCAGGATTGGTTGTATTCCAGAAAAAACGGAACGTATCATGTTGAAGACTATCCAGAAAGCTGTTGTCGGATGCTGTCAAACTTGCTTGTACAGGTGCCGGAGCAACCGTTTGTGCGCTCGGCTGGCAACGTACTGTCGAGAGTGAACTGCATAGGCTAAGGAAAACCAGAATTTGTTTCATAACGTTGAGTTAGATAAACAGAAACTAGAGCTATGAAAATAAGAGCACCGGAAATACTCTTTCAGGAGAAATTTCCGGTGCTCATTAACTAATTAATAACCAGGGTTTTGTGTTAGTACTCCACCACTCAGTTGAATCTGATTTTGTGGAATTGGAAATAATTCGTGCTTGCCCGCTACGAAGTTTTTGCCATGCGCTTTCATGACCGTAGCAGCTCGTCCCTGACGTATTAAATCAAACCAACGGTCATGCTCCATTGCCAATTCTACGCGCCGTTCACTCCAGATCGCGTTACGTAAATCGGCTTGCACAGTGGTTGTTACGTTCGGCAATACGCCAGTAACTCCACCACGTGCCCGCGCCCGAACCATATTTAACGATGCCAAAGCTTTTGCTGAACTTCCGAGTTCGTTAGCGGCTTCGGCATTCATCAGAAGTACTTCGGCATAGCGGAAAATGCGGACATTCTTGTTCGTTTCCCAGTCGCCACCATTGTTGGTTTCTTTGGTGAAGCTGACATAAGCCTTGTAATTGTAGCGCGGATTTTCAACTTTATCACTGATAACTCTGCCATCCCAAAGGGTCATGCCACGGCGGATAATAGTACCGTCTTTACGGGTATCGCCGGTTGCATATGCCTTCTCTAAATCTTCAGAAGGCGTATTGAAACCCCAGCCCCATCCACCATCGCCACGGGCTCCCTGACTAACAAAGTAACCTTGAGCGCCACGGGCTGGCGCAACGCCTTTACCCTGAATCTCAAAAATGGACTCAACGCCGTTTTCGGTCGATTCGCGCCAGAGCTCCTCATACTTAGGATGTAGCGAATACTGACCCGATGCGATGATTTCGTCGGTTAGGCGTTGTACTACGTCCCATTTCTTCTGATACATCGATACTTTTGCCAACAGCGTTTTTGCTGATCCTTTCGTAGCACGCCCAAGTTCAGCACTGCTGTATTGCGATTTCTCTGGTAGGCCAGCTACAGCTACTTGTAGATCGCTCTCGATTTGCGTATAAATCTGGGCACTCGTTGCCCGAACGCGGCCATTCTGAATATCCGCTTGATTGGTAGGGTCAGCTACTTTCGTAATCAGAGGAACACCGCCAAACGAACGAACCAGATTGAAGTAAAAATAAGCCCGTAAGAAACTGGCTTCGGCTACAAGCCGGGTTTTTAAGGTATCGTTGATGGTCAGTTTCGGCAGGTTGTCCAGTGCCTGATTGGCCCGGGCAATACCTTCGTACTGGCCTACCCATACTTCATTGAACGATAGGCTCGATGGCGTAAAGGTGAGGTTATCCATCTGATCTTTATCCGTGCCTGTATCGCCGGGCGACGAGCCTTTGTCGGCATCGTCAGATGTCATACTGGTAACACCATTCCAGGAAAACGAAATAAAATTCCAGTCGAGCATTTTAGCATACACCGCATTAACTAACGTAGTGGCTGCGTTCGGGTTACTCGAGAAAAAGTCGGTTGGGGTTTGTTGCCCCTGAGGTGGTACGTCCAGAAACGTTTTTGAGCAGGACGTTGCCAAGGTAAGCCCGCCCATCAGGGCAAGAGTAATGGCTTTATGTGATGTTTTCATCGTAGTATGTCGTCTGATTAAAACCCAAGATTTACGCCTACCAAATACGCAGATGTGACAGGATAACCGCTCAGTTCGATACCTGAGTTAAGCGGACCGCCGGGCAGTTCGGGGGTGAAGCCCGAGAACGATTTAATGATGAACGGGTTTTGTGCCGTTACATAGAACCGGGCGCGGCTGATTTTCATCTTCGACACAATAGCCGATGGAAGTTTGTAGCCCAGTGTTATGTTATTGACCCGGAAGAAGGAGCCCGATTCAACGTAGTAGGTCGATGAAATAGGAACGGCGTTGCTGGCACGAGGTTCGGTATTGCTTGGATTGGTCGAAGTCCAACGATCTGCGCGAATGGCTTCGATATTTTCGTTACCGAATCGCTGTGCTTTCTTACCGTTATATACCTGATTCCCAAAATTGGCGTACCAGTCGGTCGAGAAGTCGAAACCGCGATACGTAAAGCCACCGTTTACACCGAAATAGAGTTTAGGCTGGTAGGAACCAACATAAATCCGGTCTCTATCGTCGATGATGCCATCGTTATTCTGATCTACGTAGCGGAAATCACCAGGTTTGGTACCTTCGATTTTAGCTTTAGCCCCATCAATCTCGGCCTGATTCTGGAAAATACCATTGGTTTGCCATACCCAGAAACTACCAACAGGTTGGCCCACTTCGGTACGAGTCGTGAACTGACCGTTGCCAATACCACCGTCATTAATCGGTAAGCCACCTTGTACATCTTCCAGTCGGTTCTGGTTAGCCGTTACGTTCGCGCCAATGTTGTACTGGAAACTTGAGTTGACCGTGTTGCGCCAGTTTAAACCGAATTCAAAACCCTGGTTCATTACGGTTGCCGCATTGGTTAGATAAGAACCGTCTTTATCGCCAAAAATAGCGTCAATTGGTTTCCGGAACAGGGCATCACGTGTGCGTTTGTTGTAATACGCCACTTCGCCAGTCAGTCGGTTTTTAGCCAGTGCAAATTCCAGACCGATGTCAGTTCCGGTTGTTACTTCCCAATGCAGATTCGGGTCAATTAGCTCTGTAATTGTCCGGCCAAGCTGCGTTGTCTGATTCGGGCCGAACGCATAATCAAGGCCGCCGTCAATGGTATAGAAGAACGCACTGGCCGGAATCCGGTCGTTACCAGTACGTCCCCAGCTTGCGCGCAGTTTCAACAGATCGAAGGGAGTGGAGCCCCGCATAAATGATTCTTCGCTTAGTATCCAGCCTGCACCAATGGACGGGAAAAAGCCCCAGCGATTATTGACCGGAAACTTACTTGAACCATCGTAACGGGCCGTAGCCGTCAGAATATAGCGATCGCTGTAGTTATAATTGATCCGACCAATGTATGATTGACGAGTTTCGAGTGTACCGCTTTGTTCGTTCGTTGCTGTTGCCGCACTACCTGTATTCAGGAAGAAGTAGTTCGATTGGGGTGGTACGTCCTGACGATCAGTACGTAGTACATCGCCCTGAAAACGTTCGGCTACGTAACCTGCGAGGAGTTTAACACTGTGTTTTTCGGCAAACGTATTGCTATATTCTGCGGTGTTGGTCCAGAGCCAACGAGCATTGTTCGACCGGCCAACGGTTAGTTTGCTAATCTGGTTCTGCTGATTCGACGATACGCGATAAACGGGTTCGTAGTTATAGGAGCGCAGATTATTCGACTCAATACCGAAGTTCGAATTGACGTTGATGTGCTTAGCAATGGTCAGATTGGCAAAGAAAGACCCTTGTAGCCGTAGCCCTTTCGCCTGAAAGTTCGTGTAGTTGATAGTAGCTAATGGATTAGCAACGTTGTTCTGAGACGTGAAACCATATGAGCCATCTGCATTCCGAACCGGTACCAGCGGAGCTTGCCGATACGCAGTTGTAAAGGCTGAATAAACCGAACCACTTCCGCGCACAGGCGATGTAGTGCTGATGTTGTCGGTTGCTTCCAACAATACGCTACCAGCATCGGCCAGCGTAGAATTGCTGTTCGATAAACTCAGGTTATGGCCTAACTTCAGTACAGGCGATAACGTATAATCGTTGTTCAGACGTAGCACAAGCCGGTCGTAGTCGTTGCTACGTAGTATACCTTTTTCGCTAAAGTAACCGGCGCTGAATAGATACGTTGTCTTATCCGTTCCACCACTAACAGATAGCGAATGGTTATGCTGAAAACCAGTGCGTGTGATTGCCTTGAGCCAGTCGGTATTAGTGGTAGTTGCCGCCGGATCAAATGGGAGCGGAGCGGTTGGGTTATCGTAACGAACTGCTTCGTTGTTATACTGCGCAAATAGTTGCGAATCGGCCATTTTTACTCGGTTTGTCAGTGTTCTGATACCAACGTAGCCATCGTAGGTAACCTGAGGGGCACCCGATTTACCACGTTTTGTTGTAATCAAAACAACACCATTGGCCGCACGTACACCATAAATTGCCGTTGCTGAAGCATCTTTCAGAATATCGACCGATGTAATATCTGACGTATTGATATTCCGAATGTCTTCAGTGATAATACCATCCACTACGTAGAGCGGGTCAGCGCCCCCAAGTAACGTACCTGTTCCCCGAATACGCACGACAGGTGCTTGCCCTGGAGCTCCCGAGTTAATAATCTGCACACCAGCAACTTTACTTTGTAAGGCCTGAGTTGCCGACAATACAGGCTGGCGAACCAGTTCATCGCCTTTCACCTGAGCGATTGCGCCCGTTACGTCGATTTTACGCTGTGTACCGTAGCCCACTACAACTACTTCATTGAGTGATCTTTCGTCTTCGGCCATTGCTACGTTAATAACCGTGCGGTTGCCTACTGCTTCCTCTTTCGTCTGATAACCAATACTTGAAAAAACCAAAGTGCCGTTTTCTTCGGCCTGAACCGAATACGTTCCCGTTCCATCCGTTACTGTGCCCGTTGAGGTTCCTTTCACTTGTACTGTTACGCCGGGTAGCCCTACACCAGAAGGGCCATCAGTGACTTTACCCGTTATACGAATCGGGGCTGCCCCGGCCGCATAAGCAAGTGAAAGGAGGAGTAGACCGGTCAGTATGCCGACCTTCCCTTTCATTTTCCTGCGTAGAGAAAAATAGTTCATAGATTAATTAGTTAAAATTTGTACTCTCTATTTGCTGATTCTGGTATGTATCGACATAACTAGAATTAGCAATATTTTTCTAATTATTTTTTGCACAAAAGTAGGCTACAAGTAAATTAGTAGCGAAAATGGGGGTACATCATTACCACATCATGTGGGCATTTATGATCTATTTTTGATGATTTTACTACATCATGCCATTTTCGTAGGCAGATTATGAGAAGAAAAGAGAGGAGCTTTTTGTTAGCATTCGGCTGGTGGTTTATTTGCCTGATTCTGGTACTGACAATAAGCAAACAAACTTGCTGGGGGCAGTCGCCGTATAGTTTCTGTTTGCCAGAGATTAGTCAATACACGCGCCAGATGTATGGTGCCTATAATCAGAACTGGGGAAGTGCGCAGCATCCTCGAACCCGCTTTATTTACTTCGCCAATTCTAAGGGCTTACTTGAATTTGATGGTAGCAACTGGAAGGTATATGAGTTGCCCCGAAAGCAGCGCATTCGTTCGGTTGCTATAGATCAGGAAGGGCGAATTTATACGGGCGCGCTGGGTGAATTTGGTTACTGGTTTCCGGAAGCGAATGGGACACTGAAGTACCATTCGCTGGTTCCGCTGATCCGTGAAAAGCAGTTTTTGCAGGAAGAAGTCTGGAATATTTTGATTACTCCTGAAGGGGTGATCTTTCAATCGTTTGCTTACGTTTATCGCTATGCGCTAGGACGTATGCAGTTTTTACCTCCGCCATCTACGACTTTGTTTATTCATTTGGTCCATAATCGACTTCTACTAGAAGTATTAGGAAAAGGGCTTTACGAGTTGCGTGGCGATACGTATACTTTATTGAAAGACAGCGATTTTCTGGGGCGAGAAACAATAAATACGATACTGCCTCTGGCAGATAAACAAATCCTGATCGGCACTGAGCGGGCCCTCTACGTATACGATGGTGCTACGTTTAAACCCTTCAATCAACAACTTAATACGTTGCTCCATCACGACCGACTGAACCGGGGAGTACGACTAAAATCGGGATTGTATGCATTTGGTACGTTGCTTAATGGTGTATTTATTACCAATGCTGCCGGACAGGTTCGGTATCACTTCAATCAGAAAAATGGCTTACAAAATAGCACTGTTCTATCTATGTGCGATGACGTTGATGGGAATTTATGGGTTGGATTGGATAAGGGAATTGATATGATTAACCTGAGTTCGCCAGTCCGGTATTTTACAGATACAGAAGGGGTACTCGGAACACCTTATGATGTAGCACGATTTGAAAATAATCTGTATTTGGGAACAAACCAGGGTGTCTATTACAAGTCATTGCAGCAGCCAACAGATGCGTTTAAACTTATACCGGGCACACAGGGACAGGTTTGGGATTTAGCTGTTGTGGATAACCAGTTATTGTGTGGCCATAATAAAGGAACCTTTCAAATCGAAGATGGGCAGGCTCACCTGATATCGACAGTAACAGGTGGTTGGGTGTTGGGGCGTCTGAAACGCTATCCGAACAAACTTATTCAGGGAACCTATACCAGTCTGGCTATTTATGAGAAAAACAAAGCAGGTAACTGGATTTTTCAACATACAATTACGGGCTTTTCGGCTCCGGTTCGGCAACTGGATGAAGATGGGGAAGGAAATATATGGGTGAATAAAGCGTCGAACCTGGGCTTGCAACGTATACGGCTGTCTGATGATTTACAACGGGTTACGTTCAGTAAAGAATACACAGATGATGTGTTTAACAGCCCTGTGCTAAATCTCTGCCGGGTGCAAAATCGGGTTGTTGTAACATCGACTCAGGGATTGCTGGTGTATGAACCACAACATGACCGTTTTGTGCCAGCGTCAACAGTTTACCCGTGGGCTGAGAATACGATTCGTAAAATATTTCCAGCCCCTGATTCAAGTTTGTTTTTACTACGTCAGGATGGCACTGTTGGATGGACACCGGCTCGTGGTCAGGTATCAACAGATATACCCGTACAGACAAATCGGTGGGTGGAGGATTTTGAGAAAATCGCCCCAATAGATTCAGAATATATCGCTTTTTGCCGAGAGGATGGGTTTGCCATCTTACCCCGAAAAGAAATGAGCCGACGGGTAAATTCAGTGCCGCCAGCGTTAATTCGAATGATCGAGACTACAGATGAGGAGGGAGAAAACTATATATTCTGGGGTAATCAATCGACCCTAAATGCTTCGTATGCTAATGAGTCTACCATACTTGTTACGTTCTCAACGCCTTATTATACGCAACCGGTCAAATACAGCTATTGGCTCGAAAATAGCACTCGTGGCTGGTCGCCGTATGCAACTAGCCACCAGAAAGAATTTAGCAATCTACCGCCTGGGCAATACGTATTTCATCTAAAATCGAATCTGAACGCTACTGAAACGACGCTTTCATTTGAAATTCGTCCGCCGTGGTACTGGAACGTATGGAGCAAATTGTTGTACTTTATTTTATTTGTTACGTTCTGTGGCCTAATATACGTCCTGCATTTGCGCAGGGTGACTATACAGCAGAATCGGGTTCGAAAACGGATGGAAACGAAGTTGCGTCGGCAGGAAGAAAAAAGCCAGCAAAAAATCATATTGTTACAGAAAGAACAATTGGAGCAAAGCCTGATTCAGAAGTCGGAAGAACTGGCTAATTCAACGATGGGACTCATTCATAAGAATGAACTGTTGATGCAGTTGAAGGAAGAGTTGAATCGAACGAAAGCAAAAGAGAGTAGCCGGTTTCCGGGTGAAGATTTTCAGCGAATCACTACGTTGATCGATACCAATATTTCGAGCGAGCGCGACTGGAAAATCTTCGAAACCAACTTCAATAAAGTACACGAGCAGTTTTTAAAACGACTCTTTGACGAATATCCTGATTTGGGGCAGGGTGATTTAAAGCTGGCCGCTTATCTGCGGATGAACCTGTCTACCAAAGAAATTGCTCAGTTATTAAATATCACTCATCGTAGCGTTGAGCTAAAACGGTACCGACTTCGTAAAAAACTTGATCTACAGGCTGATGCGAATCTGAGTGAATTTATGATAAAGTATTGAACACCAGATTTATATAGGTACCGTTAATCCAAATGCATCACGTAGCGCTACACGGGCGGCATGATAACCGCACATGCCATGTACGCCACCACCGGGGGGCGTTGACGAAGAACAGATGAAAATATTGGATGCCGACGTTTTATAGGGCGACAAACTGATGGTTGGACGAGTATATAGCTGACTAATATCAAGAATACCGCCGTTTATATCTCCGCCAATATAATTGGGATTATAGGTTTCCATTTGGGCTGAATCCATCGTATGTCGAGCCAGAATACAATCCCGAAAACCGGGCGCAAAACGCTCAATTTGCTGCTCAATAACCTTGGTTCGGCCGAGGGTAGAGCCGTTGGGAACGTGGCAGTAAGCCCAGGCTGTGTGTTTACCTTTTGGAGCCCGACTTGGGTCGAACAAACTTTGCTGGGCTAGTAAAGCGAATGGTTTCTCGGGGTGCTGGCCATCTGAAGTGGCTTTTTCGGCTGCAACAATTTCCTCGAACGTACCACCGATATGAACGGTTCCTGCCTGTCGACATTCAGGCGCTGTAAAGGGAATCGGCTCACTCAGTGCCCAGTCAACTTTAAAAACGCCCATGCCATAACGGTATCTGCTAAGCTGTTTTCGGTAGACAGATGAAAGTTGATCGCCAGCAATACGTAGCAATTGTTTGGGCGTAATATCGAACAAAACAACCCGCGAAGCTGGAATATCTTTCATTGACCGAACATACGTATCGGTTTCAATTTTACCGCCCAGGGAACGGAAATAAGACGCCAGCGCATTCGCAATGGATTGTGAACCACCTTTTGGAATGGGCCAGCCGTATAAATGCCCGGCTGCCGTGAGCACCATTGCAATAGCCGACGTAGTAAGATTGGTAAGCGGCTGGATCGAATGCGCGGCCATGCCACCCAAAAGACCACGCGCTTCTTTAGTTGTAAATCGTTTTAGTAATTGTGTAGATGGAAGCAGCGCATTCAAGCCAAACAACGCCATATCGATCGGGTGCTTCGGGATACGTAGCGGCCCCAATACGTCAGGAGCCATTCCCGGCCAGCTACGTGTCAGTGGCTCAAGTAAATCACGGTACGTTTGCGCATCTGTTCCGAGTGCATTAGCGGTGTCGCTGAGCGATTTCAAAAGGGCAGCGGCAGTTCCGTCATCGAAGGGGTGAGCGGCTAGAACTGGAGGATCTATAAAATCAAGTCCGTGTTCGGCAAGCGGTAATTTCTGGAAGAAAGGTGAACCTACCGCCATCGGGTGAATTGCCGAGCACACATCATGCACAAAATCAGGAAGGGTTAGTTGTGCCGAACGTAGCCCACCACCAATCGAATCTTTAGCTTCCAGCAACAGTACTGAAAGACCCGCCAGTTGTAATGTAATTGCCGCACTAAGTCCATTGGGCCCAGACCCAACTACCACAGCGTCATAATCTTGCTTATTTTTTGCGTTACTCATGGCATGACGCTACTCAACTACTAGTTAATCTGATAATTTCCTGCCGCCATTGGTGTAGCCAACCGTTTTAGGGTATAAAGCTTATCTTTATTTAGCTGGCTCGTTGGGTCGCGGTGGTTGCTGATTGATAACTTTTCGGCTTTGTAAATCAAATTTCTGGCCTTTCTCAAGGAAATAAAACGGCCCGCCACTACTGTTCTGACCAGATGGATATTTACCGCTATTGGCAATTTGGCTGGCTTCGTAAATGCCAACATAGGAATTGCCAATTACCTCAAACGTACTCTGCTGTACAACAATGGCGGTACCTTCATCAATGGCGATACCCAGCAATTGAGGACGAGCTTTTATAACATCGATCAGATCGAATTGGCGGTTCCGGCGGAGAAAATGCTGATCAATCGTTACGTTATGAATAAAATCCAGCCCTTGCGTATGATCACCGACCATAATGGAGTTTCCTTTGGTGTCGCCCCGGACCATAAAGGAACCCTGAATAGTTGCACCCGCCGAAGTGCCGCCAATTACACCGCCCCGGTTTAGGAGTGCATTAAACTCTTTGTGCGCTAGTGTGTTCAGATACGAGTCGGTCAGTCGCCAGTGACGCCCACCCATAAACCAGATACCCGTGGCATTTTTTAAGGGAGCAACAAATGATTCCTGATTAGCTACTTTAGGATCGCGGGTATGCAAGGTTGTTACGTTCTTAACGCCCAAGCTTTGTAGTTTTTCTATTTCTCGTGGGGCACGAATGGTCAAAGAATCTTCACCTGCCGTTGGAATGATAACGATAGAAGCGTTAGCTACACCACCTGCCAGTTCGATGAATCGACTCCAGATTTCGGCTGGCATAGTACCTCCACCCACAATCACCAGTGCGCCTTTTTCTGGCCCTACCGTCTGCGATTGGCCCTGGCAAACTATAGCTAGTATGTACAGAAAACAGAGGGTGATGAGTTGTTGTTGTTTCACGGGTGTATTGGTTAAATAAGCTACCTGTTTTTAATAAAGGAAGTTACACGCTAGCGTCGTAATGTACTTCCTTTATGCTTACTAATCCCTGCACCGATTGTAATCGCCCTAAAAACCGATCTGTTACGTTAGGCGTGTCCCGTATTTGTACCGTCAAAGAGCCTTTAACCCGTACTCCATCGGCTTCAAAACTGAGTGCACGAATAATAAGTGATCCATCATGCGGCAAGATACTGGTAACATCGTTAACGAAACTTACCCGGTCGAAACCCGAAATCTGATACGTTACTAAAGGGAATGGTTCTGATAGAGAAGCATTTCCTTTGCTTGTTGATGGTTGCATAATTGAAAAGCAACAATGTTTTTCTGATGATGAAGTTGAAGGGCACTAAACAGATTCGCTTTATTCAGTTAGGATTTATAGTTAACTACAAATCCTAATAACCTGCAAAGGAGCCAACGAAGTTTGATGAGATGAGCGGAGAGTAAAAATTAACAACAACGTATCGGTTTCATTGAGCTCTTGACCATGTTTCTGGAGATAGAAAATGCAATGGTATCGGTCTGGCTGAATGTAGGTTGTTGTGAAGCATTCATGGTTGTACTATAAATTGATTACTAACTAATCTTGTTGACTTATAGGCAAAGGTGAATATAGGAATATTGATTTCCAAGTAAATTATAAAAAAATGAATGTCAACTAGTTACGTATTAGTCTATAGAGAATACGATTATAAATCAGTTCAGACAGTTAGCTATGGCACTATGCCTGACCGGGATACGGAAGGTGCGCATACTTTGGGCTATGCGTATCAACTAAAGCGATCCACGACGTATCATGTAGAACGGATTTTTTACTTTAATACGTTTGTGGTCGAGCAGGAGCGAAGCGGCTGTGTAACCCATTGCCTCAAAATCGGTCGTGATAACGGTTATATTCAACAGCTCTTTAAGCGTTGTTTCGTTGAAAGAGATGATTCCGATTGCCTGACCAAGCTCGTAATTGGATTGGCGAGCTTTTTTCACCAGTTCCGACAGGTCTGTTTCCTCTACTACTACGTAGGCCGTTCCGGGCTGTAGCTGTTCATTTTGTGCGTTTTCTTTAATAGAAAAACCCTTATTGTAATTCACACAAAATGACCGGAATCCGTGCATGGTTTCCACACAATAATTACCATCGCTGGGCAAAATAAGCACCATCCGATTGTACTTACTTAACAAATCCTGAGCGTTTTCAAGCGCTCCACAAATGTCTTTATCAAAATTTTGATGTACGCTTAACGAGGAGCCACTTAATTCGGGTACGTCTTTGTCGAGCAGCACCAGTTCGTCGGATGGAATACTTTTCAAGACTTCCAGATAATCGGCCTTATCCATGTCCTGTGTAAAGTGAGGCATCACTACGTAGTAATTGTATTTTCCCAGGTTTTTCTCAATAATTTCCTTAAAATGGTATGCACTGTAATGATGAATCTGAAGATCGACAGTGGCGTGGTCGCCCAGTGCTTTTAGAAAAGAATAATAGATAATCTTTTTGTAAGAACTTAACTTATTGAAAATGAGTAATATTTTTAGTTTAGGCACTACGTTGACCTGTACGTAATAACCTTTCCCCTGCACAGAAATAATGTATCCTTGCTCGCGAAGCTCACGGTACGCTTTTTCAACCGTGTCGCGGGCTAGATAATACTCAACACTCAGTTCGCTGATTGACGGCAACTGTTCATTATTTTTCAATACACCCCGCTCAATATCAGTAATAACCGATTGAACAATCTGCTTATACTTTGGGGTCTTATCCTTTGGATTAAACTGAAGTTTATAATGAGGAGTTGCTGAACGTGTATATACGTCAACAAAATCATGTTCCGACCGCCGAGATTGTGAAGAGGACTTAGCTAACATAGCTTTTATCTATTATGGATTATTCTCCGACTTGGCAGAGAATCCTGTACAAAGCCAACTTGAAATACACATACAAGCTTGTAAAGAATTATAGACATAAAGAAGAAAATATCTGATTTTTTTATGCAAACGTTGCCGGTAACGTTGCCAAAAGGGATAATTGCCAGAATTTTTATGAAAAAATTAAATTCGCTACAGCCCTTACTACTCATAAATGATTGCGGAAGAAGGCGAGTGATTAGGTCCAAAATTGGATTTACCCAATAGTGATACGTTTTTGATGATACCTTCTTAATCAGCTATCCTATTATGAATTGAACTTTCAACAGGTTGGCTTTAGACTTATGGCTTATACCACTCAATTCTGTTTTAACGAACCTGCTGCGAACCCAAGTTTACACACCTACAAAAATAACGTTCAAAGCCTGAGATAGTTGTAAGTGGCAATCCGATGAAATCTGCTTTTCTGCCAAATTTTCTTCACAACAAATCGCAATGCTTTTGTTATTTTGGGGTTTCAAATTTTACTAACCCATATGGCTAAAAATACCTTCCGGCGGCCGCCCCGAGAAGCTCCTAGAAAGAAGCAACGGCGTCGGATACAACTCGCTTCATGGCTCGATAACTATATCGGGTTTGATCGGATTTTTGGCGAAGACAACGCCTGGCCGATTCGCTATATAGATCGGATTTTGTGGGTTACAGGTCTGCTGATTCTTTATATCTTTCTGAATCACAATGCCGAACGTCTGGTTCGCCGTATTCAGCGAGCAAAGAGCCAGACCGATGAGCTACGGGCACAGGCAACCGTGCTTCAGGCCGATTTTGACAAAAGTGGAAAACAGTCAGAAATTAGTAAGCGTGTGGCCGAACTAGGCCTTTCCGATAGCCAGACACCTCCCCATAAAATTACGGTAAAGTCAGATGAGTACTAATATAAAAGCAGATATCATTGAGCGGGCCAATCACGTGTTCTTTTTCGTGATTGTGCTGGCGGTTGGCGTATTGTTCAGGCTGGTTTATGTGCAATATCTGCATCGGGACCTAAAAGGTAATTTCTGGCGCGAACGTGTTGCCACCACTGTTATTCAACGCGATACGATTCGGGCCATGAGGGGTAAAATTTATGCGGTTAATAATAATCTGCTGGCTACGTCGCTACCAACCTACGTAGTGGGTATAGATCCAATGATGGCCAAAAAAGAATATTTCGATAAGAAAATCGACTCGCTGGGTTTGTTGATGTCGCAGATTTTTCGGGATCGCACGGCAGAAGATTATACCGATATGGTTCGGCATGCCCGGGCAAACAAACGACGATACGTACTACTGAATCGTCGACGTGTTACGTTTCAGGAACGTCAGAAGATGTTGAAATGGCCATTTTTCCGGACTTCAGCAAAAGTAGCGGCTCGTGGTGGAGTGCTACGTCCTTACTACGAACGCTATCATCCGTTTGGGCAGATGGCCGAACGTACTATCGGCAATCTGGACGCAAAAACTGGCCGGGGACTTATTGGAATAGAGGCTAGTTTTCAGCCAGAACTGGCTGGTAAAAATGCTGTTGGATTAGTTGAAGCGCTGTCGGGTGGAGTTCGTAAGCCGGTTAACGATGGGCCAGATATGACGCCAGAACCTGGTATGGATCTGTACACGACCATTGACGTTAATTTTCAGGACATCGCCGAATCGTCGCTACGTTCGGCCCTTGAAAAATACAATGCTGCCAAAGGTTGTGTAATTGTGATGGAAGTTGCTACGGGCGAAATCAGGGCCATTGCCAATCTGACCAAACAGGACGATCACTACGTCGAAAATTTTAACCACGCGCTGGCCGGACGTACTGACCCTGGCTCGACGTTCAAACTGGCGACCATGATGGCTTTGCTGGAAGAAAAAGCCATTTCGCTTAATCAACCGGTCGCTACGGGTAATGGGTCGCGGATGTACCATAATCTTCGGATTACGGATGCCAAACGTGGAGGAGCCGGTACGATTACAGCCCGTCAGGTTTTCGAAAAATCCTCGAATGTTGGCACACACCTGCTCATGCAGAGTTATTTTTATAGTCGGCCCCGATTATACTGTCAGTATCTCAGCAAGTTTCACCTGACTCAGCCTACCGGCATACACATGAAGGGAGAAGCGATTCCGGTAGTACGTAATCCGGATATGAAAGGCTGGAGTAAGGTATCGCTTACGTCAATGTCATATGGGTACGAAATGCAGATAACCCCTTTGCAGATGCTGGCGTTTTACAATGCGGTGGCTAATGGAGGTCGTTGGGTACGCCCGATGTTAGTAAAGCAGATTAAACGGGGCGATGAGCTTATTCAGGACAATAAACCGTATACACTTTCTGAAACCATCTGTTCAAGACAAACTGCCCGATTAGTGCAATCGCTGTTACGGGGAGTGGTTACCGAAGGAACGGCCAAACACATTAACAACCCACATTACGCCATAGCCGGAAAAACGGGTACAGCTCAGAAAATTGTTAATGGTCGTTATCAGGTGGGTAAATACTATACGTCGTTTATCGGCTATTTTCCCGCAGACCGGCCAAAATACAGCATGATAACCGTGGTTGATACACCGCAGGGAGATAATATCGATTTGTTATATGCTGGCTCGGTAGCTGCTCCTGTATTCAAATCCGTGGCTGACCGTATTGTTGCTTCTGATATAAAAATGCACGCTCCCATGCGGGCTGGGTCATCTCGTCCAGTGTCAACTACCGGTTTGTTGGCAGGTTATGCTGATGACTTACATACTATTAGTGCAACGATGAATCTTAGAAATGAGCCATCGACAGAAGGTTGGGTTGAGTCGTCGCAGGGAGGGCGTTGGAAATCTCGTCCAACCCGGTCGAGTGAAGTGCCTGATGTACGCGGACTTACGCTGCGGGATGCTGTTTATCTGCTCGAAAATCGGGGCTTTCGGGTGTCGGTGGAAGGGCGTGGTAAAGTAAAAGAGCAATCAGTATCGCCGGGAGTGGGTATTGCAAAAGTGGCTGGGAGAGCGATTAGCTTGAAACTCGGTTAGCAATTTTGATTGGTTTGCTGAGGCCTTACGTAGCGACTTATTTCCTGCTGAATCTAGGTCGCTACGTAAGGCCTCAGCATTTATTGGCAAATCAATAATAGCTTAAATTAGGCAATTCCGCCCGTACACCGTTTTTTTGCAGCCAACAAACGGACATACTGTTCGTCTTTATGGCTATGGAGCTTAAAAACCTTTTCTATAAAATTCCGCTACTCGCTACGTCTGGAAGTATGGATACGGACGTAACCGAGTTGACAATGGATTCGCGTCGGGTTGGTCCAGGCAGCTTGTTCATAGCTGTGCGCGGCACTGTTACTGATGGCCACGCCTTTATCGACACTGCTATTCGAAACGGGGCATCGGCTATTTTGTGTGAAGAATTTCCGGCCGATATAAATCCGGCTGTAGCCTTTGTTCGGGTGGAGGATTCGTCGCGGGCAATGGGATTGGTAGCGGCTAGTTTTTACGGACAACCTTCGCAAAAACTGAAATTGGTTGGCGTAACAGGCACAAATGGTAAAACCTCGGTTGCTACGTTGTTATTTCGGCTGTTTCGTCAGCTAGGTTATCGTTGTGGCTTGTTGTCAACTGTACAGAACCAAATTGATGATGAAGTGATTCCGGCTACGCATACGACTCCCGATGTGATCACCATTAATCAATTGCTGACCAAAATGCTGGCGCATGGGTGTACACACGTATTCATGGAAGTGAGTTCACATGCCGTAGTACAGGAACGTATCGCCGGGCTGACGTTTGTAGGAGGGATTTTTACGAACATCACGCACGATCACCTTGATTTTCATGGTACGTTTGATAATTATATCAAGGCTAAAAAAGGTTTTTTTGATCAACTTCCGGCTAAAGCGTTTGCGCTAACAAACGTAGATGATAAAAGGGGGCTGGTGATGCTTCAGAATACAGCGGCTCGCAAAGAAACATATTCGCTTAAAACGCTGGCTACCTTCAAAGGAAAGGTAGTGGCCGATAGTCTGTTTGGCCTTCATATGCTTGTCGATGAGCAGGAAGTCTGGTTTAAATTAATCGGTCGTTTCAATGCGTATAACCTGCTAAGTGTTTATGGAACAGCCGTATTACTCGGCGAAGACGCTGCTGATGTACTAACCTTATTGTCTGGCATCACTCCACCGCCGGGACGTTTCGAACAGGTTATTTCAGAGGAGAAAATTGTGGGTATTGTCGATTACGCGCATACGCCTGATGCCTTGCAGAACGTACTCGAAACCATAAACGACTTACGGCAGACAAACGAACAGGGGCATATACCTCAGGTTATCACGGTTGTAGGATGTGGCGGAAATCGTGATGCTGCTAAACGACCAATCATGGCCGAAATCGCCTGTCGGTACAGTGATCGGGTTATTTTAACTTCCGATAACCCACGTAATGAAGATCCGATGGCTATTTTGGAACAAATGCAGGCTGGTGTTCCTCCGGTTGATTTCAAAAAAACTAAAACGGTTGAGGATCGACACGAAGCTATTCGGCAGGCTGTTGCCATAGCTAAGCCGCACGATATTATTCTGGTGGCGGGAAAAGGACACGAAACGTATCAGGAAATCAAGGGTGTTAAGTATGATTTTGATGACCGGGCTGTTCTACGAAGCACTTTTATAGAACACGGAAATCAGTAACTTTGACCTGTAACAAAGAGCGAAAGAGTGAAAGAGCGAAAGAGCGAAACCATCCGGTAGGTTTCCGCGTCAGCCCTTCGCTCTTTCACTCTTTCACTCTTTCGCTCATTAAAAATGCTCTATTACCTCTTTCAGTTTCTCGACGAACGATACAACATTCCCGGAGCCGGGGTTTTTCAATACATTTCATTCCGTGCCCTTGGCGCTGTTGTTACGTCGCTATTTATAGCAGCTGCATTTGGTCGACGTATTATTGATACGTTACGAAATCTCCAGATCGGAGAATCGATACGTGATTTAGGACTGGAGGGGCAGATGCAAAAACGTGGCACGCCTACAATGGGAGGATTTATTATTCTGGCGTCGTTGCTCATACCCGCACTGCTGTTTGCCAAGCTTTCGAATGTATACGTAGTGCTGGCCCTTGTTTCGACGGTGTGGACAGGCTTAATCGGGTTTCTGGATGATTACATAAAAGTTTTCAAAAAGAACAAGGAAGGCCTTCAGGGGAAGTTTAAAGTAGTTGGTCAGGTAGGATTAGGACTGATTGTGGGTTTGACGCTTTATTTTAACGACTACGTTAAAATTCGTAAATACGCTCCCCGTCGGCTCAGTACGTCAGACATACCTGATGTATACGTAGATATTAAGTCGACGCTGACAACTGTTCCTTTTATTAAAAATATTGACTTCGATTATAGTACGTTACTGTTTGGGTTACTCCCCGATAGTTATAGCTGGATTGTGTACGTACTGGTCTGTATTTTTGTTGTCACGTTCATTTCAAATGGAGCCAATATTACCGACGGAATCGACGGCTTGGCGGCTGGTTCATCGGTTGTAATTGGGCTTACACTGGCTATACTAGCTTGGTTATCAAGCAATAAAATTGCTTCTCAATATTTAACCATCATGTATATTCCAAATTCGGGCGAACTAGTTGTGTTCTGTGCTGCGTTTGTTGGGGCCTGCGTCGGATTCTTGTGGTACAACTCATATCCTGCTCAGGTGTTCATGGGCGATACAGGCAGTTTAATGCTGGGAGGAGTTATTGCTGTCCTGTTTTTAGCGATACGTAAGGAATTAATGATTCCTCTGGTTTGTGGAATTTTTCTGGCCGAAAATATGTCCGTTATCCTTCAGGTAGGCTATTTTAAGTATACTAAACAAAAGTATGGTGAAGGCCGACGTATTTTCTTAATGTCGCCATTGCACCATCATTTTCAGAAAAAAGGCTACCATGAAGCCAAGCTGGTAACTCGTTTCTGGATTGTAGGTATTATTCTGGCTGTAATGGCTTTGGCAACGCTTAAGTTACGCTAGAAGGAATTGTAGGCCATGGCCTTGTTTTTCAGCGTAGTAACTCCTATATTTGCACTCCCGTTTTGAAGCGGGGGTGCTTTTTTATAAGCAAGTTATTAGAAATCAACCAATTAGTCTCCATAAAAGTGAACACTCTCAGTTACAAAACTATTTCTGCCAACAAAGAAACGGCGCAGAAGGAGTGGGTTGTGATTGACGCGCAAGGTGCAGTGCTCGGTCGGCTGGCCAGCCAGATTGCATCTATGATTCGCGGAAAACACAAAACCAACTTCACTCCGCATGTTGATTGCGGAGATAACGTGATTGTCATCAATGCCGAAAAGGTACGCCTGACAGGTGCTAAGATGACCGACAAAGTTTACGTTCGCCACACCGGTTATCCTGGTGGACAACGTTTCGCAACGCCACAGATTATGCTCGAAAAACACCCCGAGCGTATCATTGAACATGCGGTAAAAGGCATGCTGCCTAAAAATCGGCTTGGTCGGCGGTTGTATACCAACCTGTATGTTTATGCTGGTGATCAGCACCCACACGAGGCTCAACAACCTAAAGCCGTAAAATCTAAGTCATAATGGAACGTATTAATACCATTGGCCGCCGTAAAACAGCTATTTCCCGCATCTATATGTCGGCGGGAAGCGGAGCCATTTCGGTAAACGGAAAAGACTACAAACAGTATTTTCCAACCGAAGTTCTTCAGATCATTCTTAACCAGCCGTTTGCAACAATCAACGGTGTTGGTGGCTACGACGTAAAAGTTAACGTTCGTGGTGGTGGTGTAGCCGGTCAGGCTGAAGCTACCCGTATGGCTATTGCCCGGGCACTAGTCGAATTGAATGCTGAATTCCGTCCAGCTTTGAAGAAAGAAGGATTCCTAACACGGGATTCTCGGATGGTAGAGCGGAAGAAACCAGGTCGGAAAAAAGCCCGTCGTCGTTTCCAGTTCTCGAAACGTTAATAGCAATAGGGATTGTCCCTATGCAAAACTGTCCAGACTGTGCTTAGATGATGCCGATGCATGGTGCTGCGTACATTTTTATTTTTTCATTTTCTTTGTTCATTAACTAGAAATGGCACAAATCGAATATAAAGAACTCCTCGACGCAGGCGTGCACTTTGGGCACTTAACGCGTAAGTGGGACCCCCGGATGGCTCCGTATATCTTCATGGAGAAGAACGGCATCCATATTATTGACCTTAACAAAACGCTGGCTGCTCTGGACGAAGCTTGCAATGCTATTAAAGGTATTGTACGTTCGGGCCGTAAAGTGATGTTTGTTGCCACCAAAAAACAGGCGCAGGAAATTGTATCGGAAGAAGCGCGTCGCCTGAAAATGCCATACGTAACCGAACGTTGGCAAGGTGGTATGCTAACAAACTTTGCGACTATTCGTAAGTCGCTGAAGAAAATGCAAACGCTGGACAAAATGCTGAAAGACGAGGAGACCGTTAAAAGCATTGCGAAGCGTGAGCGTTTAATTCGGACTCGCGACAAAGAAAAACTGGAGCGTGTATTAGGCGGTATTTCTGATCTGACTCGCTTGCCTGCGGCTTTATTCATTGTTGACGTAAAGCGTGAACATATTGCCGTTGCCGAAGCGCACCGGTTAGGTATTCCCGTATTTGCGATGTGCGATACAAACTCGAATCCAGATTCAGTTGATTTCGCCATTCCAGCAAATGATGACGCATACAAGTCTATTTCACTCATCACTCTGGCTATTGGTAAGGCTATTGAGGAAGGACTTATGGAGCGCAAACAAGATAAGGACGATCAACGTATTCAGGAAGAGGAGGAAGCTAAACGTAGCGAAGACCTGGCTCAGGCTCGTGCAGAAGGCGAAACCCAACCTGAAGCAGAAGCTCCTGCGGTAGTTGCTGAGGACGGTAACGAAGCATAAGTATTATTATATAGTTTGTACGTATTATTAAGAATTGTAAACTACGAACGATAGTACTACAAACTGAAAATAGCCCGTAGCCAGCCGCTATGGGCTATTCCATTTCAACACACAACTTATTGATAGCCAAAGAAATTTTGGTATTTCAACTTACTAACTACATTTTATTATGGCAATTACTGCTGCTGACGTAAACAAACTTCGGCAAGAGACCGGAGCCGGTATGATGGATTGTAAAAAAGCCCTTACCGAAGCTGATGGTGATTTCGAAAAAGCGAAAGAGATCCTGCGGAAGCAAGGTCAGAAAATAGCTGATAAACGGGCTGACAATGCAACTGCCGAAGGTATTGTCTTAGCTCACGTTAGTCCTGACGGAAAATCAGGTAAAGTTATTGCTCTAGCTTGTGAAACAGAGCCTGTATCGAAAGTAGCTGATTTTCAAAATCTGGCAATGGCTGTAATCAGTACGGCAGTAGCTACTGATGCTACCGATAAAGCTACGTTACTAGCAACTCCCCAAGCAGATGGTCGCGCTTTGCAGGAGCATATTACTGATTTGATGGGTAAGATTGGTGAGAAAATAGACGTAGCGTCTTTCGAAACTGTATCGGCTGATAAAGTTGTATCGTATATCCACTCTAATGGTAAATTAGGCGTGTTAGTAGGGCTTGCTAATACAAATGGAACAGACGTAACAGAAGTAGGTAGAGACGTAGCAATGCAAATTGCGGCTATGAAACCTGTTGCACTTGATAAAGATGGTGTAGATTCAACGATCGTTGAACGCGAAATCGAAATCGGAAAAGAACAGGCTCGCCAGGAAGGAAAGCCTGAGGCAATGCTTGAAAAAATTGCTCTGGGTAAATTGAATAAGTTTTATAAAGAAAACACCCTTCTGAATCAGGAGTTTGTAAAAGATAGCTCTCTTACGATTGCCCAATTGCTGGAAAAGACAAGTAAAGGTTTAACTGTCTCTGCGTTTAAGCGCGTAGCTATTGGTTAATAGTTCATTTTTATGAAGGAAGGCCGGCTTTAAAGTCGGCCTTTTTTTTTATCTCCTATATATTAAATTATCTGAGTATAAAAAATTTATGTCTGGCATAGTATATGTGCTGATAAATTGGTTAGAAATGTAATTTTGATACATCAAAACCACATCAAAACCACATCAAAACCTCAATTTGCACGCCTTAATGATGTGAATTAGATTAATCTGGCAAAATTTGCGCTCTTAATTCCTAAGTATGTAATCCGTAATGACATATTCATAAATTACCTATTTAGACATCAGTGCTAAAATAACAATTTGGTTATTCTGGAAATATGGTTCGAAATAGCTGGTCGATATACATACTATAACAAATAGAATGACTAATTATAGTGACTATAGTTGGGAATTCATATAGTTACTGCTTCATTTAATATAGCTTAGGATTGAATAAACTAAAAGAAAATGTTACTTTTCAACAGTGTTTAGGTCTTAATGACCATTGTGAACAATATGGAACAAATTTCGGATGAGGAGTTAGTCAGACTTTATGTTAACACTCAGGAAAACAGGTACTTTGAACGTATATATGAACGCTATTGTGATAAAGTATACCGGAAATGCCTGTCGTTTATGAAAGATCCGGTACGTGCCGAAGATCTGACACATGACATCTTTTTGAAATTAGTAGTTAAATTAAGTAGTTTCCGAGAACAGGCTAAATTTTCGACCTGGTTGTATTCAATTACATACAACCATTGTACTGATCAATTACGATCACCATATCTACGTAAGGAAGTTTATGTAGATGAGGGATGGGAACGGCTTGATGTTGGTAATGAGGATGAGTTGGCAGAACTGGCCGAAATGGAAACTCAACAACTTGAGCGTGCTATACAACGTCTTGCTCCTGATGAACAGTCAATACTGTTGATGAAGTATCAGGATGATATAAGCATCCGTGAAATTGCAACAATCAGTGGATTGACCGAAAGTGCCGTAAAGATGCGCTTAAAGCGGTCACGCGATAAGCTACGTAAATATTATTTGGAAGGTGCTGTATTTTGGCTTCTACTAGCAGTTAAAGCAGTTCTATCGGCCCGCGATTTTTTTCGATGAAATCACTAAACTATTAGATTATGGATGAACATAATCCTTTCAAACTGCTTGAGTCCGATGCCTCATGTCCGCCAGAGCTAAAAAAACAACTGGTATCTGAAATTGATCTCATCCGTAATGTGATAACTGTAATCGACTTATATGTAGGAGATTTGTTCGGTGTTGCTTCTGTTTTGGGGAATGCATCCCCAAACCCACCTGATAATAAAAAAACTTTTGTATGAAACAGCTTCCCGAATTAACAGAAGTATTACGTAATACTTTCCAAAATCTAATAGACCAATTTGTTGATTTTGTACCTCGATTATTATTTGCATTTGTCATTCTAGGTATTGGTTTTGGTATTGCTCGTATAGTATCGTATATATTGCTACGTGTCTTAGACCGGGTAGGTTTCGATAAAATCGGTAATCGGTTGAATGATATAAAAATCATTAAACAGCTTAAAACCGAAATTAAACTGAGTGAGATTATAACTAAAGTCCTTTACTATTTTATACTATTAGTTTTTATAAAAGCCGCTACTGAAAAGTTGGGTGTAGCTGCTATCACAGAGACTGTAGCATCATTAATTAACTTTATTCCTAAATTAATTGCAGCTGCAATTATGCTTCAGGTAGGAGTATTACTTTCTGATGGGATACGGGCTGCTGTCTTAAGCGTGTGTCAGTCATTTAATATTTCGTCGGCTCGGCTTCTAAGTACAATCGTATTTATATTTTTTCTGGTAATAACTATTATCAGTGCGCTTGGGCAGGCTGGTATTAATACCGAATTGCTCGAATCTAGCTTCAATTTAGTTATTGGCGGAGTAATATTTGCTTTTGCCATTGGGTATGGAATTGCTTCGCGAGATTTAATGGCTAATATCTTGTCTTCTTTTTATACAAAAAATAAATACAAGGAAGGCCAGATTGTCCAGATCGATGACGTTAAAGGAGAAATTATACGTATTGATAATTTATCAATGACGATAAAGACAGATGCCTCAACGACAATTATACCATTGCAGAATCTGCAAACAAAAAAAGTTCAATTATTTGATAAATCAGCTATTTAGAAAAAGGTAGTTCCGTGATTCTACGCTACTTAAAATAGTGAATTGCCAGTTCCTGATAGCTTGTAGCGGTGAACTGGCGATTGAGGTACTTCTATATCGAGAGGTATAAAGATATTTGCCGTTACCGGTGGTCAATAATGCCGTCTAACTAAAAATTATACAATCGATGAGAAAGAAGTTGTTGTACGTCCTAATAAGTTGCCTATGTACGGGGCATACTTGGGCCCAGGATTCAAGCAAAACCGTTTCGCCAGACTCAATACGTGTTACTACTAATTTTAAAGATACAGTAGCTATAAAACCTGATACGTCTTATTGGCAGAAGTCTTTTAGCGGAGGTGTCAATTTTAATCAGGCATCATTTAGTAATTGGTCTGGAGGTGGAGTAAACTCTGTTGCTTTAGGGGCAATTGTGGCAGCCAGAGCACTCTACGAAAAAGGAAAGATATCGTGGGATAATACGGCAGATTTACAATTGGGTTACGTAACTCAATTAGGAAATACACGAAAAGCAGCTGATCAGATTATTGTAATTTCTGTACTCGGTAGTAAAATTGCTCCTAAATGGGATTTGTTCTTATCCGGTACGTTTAATACGTTTTTTGCTCCAGGTTACCGATACGACAAACTCCCTGCGGATCAAGCTCGTTTGCGGGTGTCTAACTTTTTTGCTCCGGCACAGTTTACGTTTGCCGCTGGCATAGCTTATCGCCCTAATGATTGGTTTTCGTTAAGAATGAGCCCACTTGCTCCACGATTTACGTTCTTATCAGATCAGGGTGTAAGGGTACGCGAGCTTGCAAATGGTACGTTTGTACCTGATCCAACACAGAAGGCTTACGGAGTAGAACCTGGTAAATCCTCACGAATAGAATGGTTGGCATTCCAGCTACAGACTGTTTTGAATCGTAATTTGACGGAAAATATTTCATTAAACGCACGGTATCAACTTTTTACTCAGTATGCTCAACTGAACAATATTAACCACCGGCTTGATTTAATTATGACCGCCAAAGTGAGTAAATACTTAAGCACGACCTTTGGGCTTATTGCACTCTATAACAAAGATTTTAGTGCGGAACTTCAACTTCAGCAGACATTAGCAATCGGACTGGTGTATAATATAAGTTCATTTCGGGTGAAAAAAGACGTCCCAAAAGTGAGTGATCCATTACCTGGCCGTTTTTAATGTAAATTTTATCACTACCTTAACAGGGATATTTCTTATATTTTTAACCTTAAACAAACCCATGTATGCTAAGCGAATTTCGGACATTTATTGCACAGGGAAATGTACTTGATCTGGCGGTTGGTGTAATTATTGGTGCTGCCTTCGGCAAAATCACTACGTCGTTAGTTGAAGATATTATCAACCCGATATTAGGGTTAGTACTTGGTGGTGTAGACTTTAGTCAGTTAAAAATTGTATTGAGTGAAGCTGCTGGTACTACACCAGAAGTTGCAATACGCTACGGTAATTTTTTAAATACCTGTATTCAATTCCTAATTATTGCTTGGGTAGTTTTCTTGATTGTGAAATTGGCTAACAGGGCGAGATTATCTAACTCGATACCTTCTAAATAATAGAATTTTTCGGAGATTTTTTTTAAAAAAGCCCTAATCATTGTTGGGGCTTTTTTTTTTATACGTTACTTTGTTAGTAGTATCTAGCAAGCATCTCAGTGCAACAATTAGTTATTCTTGGTGGTGGCGAAAGTGGAGTAGGGGCTGCGCTACTAGCGAAAGCCAAAGGGTTTACTGTCTTTCTTTCCGACAAAGGATCGTTGAAAGAAAGCTATCGGACAGCACTTCAGCAGGCCAATATTCCATTCGAAGAAGGTGGACATACAGAAGAACGTATTCTTGCTGCCGATGAGGTAGTGAAAAGCCCGGGCATTCCAGAAAAAGCTCCGCTGATTCAACAGTTACGTACTCAGAAGACATCCGTTATTTCAGAAATAGAGTTTGCTGCTCGTTATACAAAAGCCAAATTGATTGGTATAACAGGCAGCAATGGGAAAACGACAACTACACTTTTAATCTATCACCTGCTTAAGTCGGCAGGTTTGAATGTAGGGCTGGCGGGTAATATTGGTAACAGCTTTGCCGAACAGGTAATTGCTGATACGTTTGATTATTACGTACTTGAGCTGAGTAGTTTCCAACTCGACGATATGTATGATGTTCATCTCGATGTCATGGTCTTACTCAATATTACTCCCGACCATCTTGATCGCTACAACTATACATTTCAAAATTACATCGATTCGAAATTTCGAATTCTACAGAACGCTCGTGCTGAAGATTCATTTATCTATTTTGAAGAAAGCGAGCCAATCCGTCTGGAACTCGAAAAACGAAATTTGGTCGTGAATAAATTGCCTGTGTCGCTGTTGAGTGCAGTGATTCCGGGGGGGCATCTTGAAAATGGGAAGCTAATTGCCCAAACAAACAACCAACTATTTGAGCTGCCGCAAAATGATACTCCCTTGCGAGGGCCGCACAATGCAATTAATATGCTTTCGGCAATACTGGTGGCCCAAACACTACGTATAACCAACGAAGCTATTGCTGCTGGCCTTAAAACGTTTGAGAATGCTGCCCATCGATTAGAGCCAGCCGGAATTATCAATGGCGTGCAGTTTATCAACGATTCCAAAGCCACAAACGTCGACTCTGTTTTCTATGCCCTGTCGAGTATGGAAACGCCTACCGTATGGATTGCTGGAGGACAGGATAAGGGCAATGACTATAGCCAGCTAGATGAACTGGTTAGCCAGAATGTAAAAGCACTCATTTGTCTTGGGATTGATAATCGTAAATTAATAGAGCATTTTGGTGATAAAGTCTCTTTAATTTATGAAACACAACGTATCGACGATGCTGTAGCGAAAGGTCTGGACTGGGCATCGCCGGGTGAGGTCGTACTGTTATCGCCAGCTTGCGCCAGTTTCGATTTGTTTAAAAATTATGAAGATCGAGGCAATCAATTTAAAGCAGTCGTTAAAAAATTAATGTAAACATTTACCACTTACTACTAACCTAGCTCATTAATCGGAAACATGGCCCTACGCGAATGGATTCGTACGCACCTTAAAGGCGATCGACAGATATGGTGGTTCGTACTTTATCTGTCTATCATGAGTGTGCTTGTCGTTTATAGCTCGACTGGCACTAAAGCGTTTCGTGAATTAGATGGTAATACAGAAGTATTTCTTCTGAAACATGGTGCTCTACTTTTAGTAGGGCTTGCCTGTACCTATTTTGCGCATAAAATTAACTATGTGCATTTCGCCCGTCTGTCGAAATATGGCCTATGGCTTTCGATTCCATTATTGATTTGGGCTTTTGTTGGCGGAGAAGCCCGAAATGACGCATCGCGCTGGGTAACGATTCCGATTATTAATCAGACATTTCAGCCCTCCGACTTAGCTAAGCTGGCGCTTATTTCGAATCTGGCGGCTATGCTTGCCAAGCGGCAGCGTTTCATGAGCGATCCAAGTGTATTATTCAATTTGATTGTCTGGATTGCTATAATTTGTTCGCTTATCATTCTATCCAATACATCGACAGCGCTATTGCTAGGAGCAACCTGCTTTCTGCTTATGTATATCGGGCGGGTACCTGTGCGTTTTCTTGCTTATATGATTGGTGCCTGTATTGTGTGTGGAGGAATTGCACTTGCGGCCGGCCAACGATTGCAAACGGCCATCAATAGGGTTACTACGTTTAGTAAGGCAGATACGATTCCGTTTCAGGTTGAGCAGTCTTACATCGCCTTGGCAAATGGCGGCCTTACCGGACAAGGGCCTGGCAACAGCCACCAGCGTAATACGTTGCCTAACCCCTTTTCTGACTTTATTTATGCCATCATTGTAGAAGAATACGGACTGCTCTTTGGGGGTATTCCAGTTGTAATGGCGTACCTGTGGTTTCTGTGGCGGGGTATGAAAACACTCCAGAAATCCTCACGACCGTTTGGGGGACTCTTGTCTGCAGGGCTTACATTTAGTCTTGTTTTTCAGGCATTTGCTAGCATTTGTGTTGCCATTGGCATGGCTCCTGTTACAGGGCAGCCATTGCCTTTGTTAAGTATGGGTGGTACGTCGCTCATATTCACAGGGTTGGCAATTGGGATTGTTTTGAGCGTAAGCCGTGAAGAAGCCGACGAAAGCAGAATCTAGATTCTGCTGGCTAAAGGTGATGTGATTCTTAAGAGTGAAAAAGGTACGTCATGAAAGTTATAATCAGCGGAGGAGGAACAGGCGGACACATTTACCCAGCTATAGCAATTGCTAATGAGCTAAAAGCTATTGATCCAACAACAGAGATACTATTTGTTGGAGCCGAGGGGAAGATGGAAATGGAAAAAGTTCCTCGTGCTGGCTACAACATTGTTGGTTTGCCGGTGGTTGGTATTAAACGCGAACTGACATTCGCTAATCTGGGCTTTCCGTTTAAGCTAGGGCGTAGCTTGCTAAGTGCCCGGCATATTGTTCGGAATTTTCAACCCGACGTAGCAGTAGGTGTAGGCGGATACGCCAGCGGGCCGTTGTTGCTGATGGCTTCGCTTAAAGGAATACCTACACTGATTCAGGAGCAGAATTCTTATGCTGGAATAACCAATAAAGCATTGGCACGCTGGGCAAAACGTATCTGTGTAGCCTATCCAAATATGGACGCTTTTTTCGCTGCTGATAAAATTAAGGTAACAGGAAACCCAGTACGTAGTGATATTCAGTTTGCCGATCAACAGATAGACGCTGGCCGGGCACTTTTTAATCTCGAAACGAATCGCTTAACGGTACTAATTATTGGAGGAAGTCAGGGAGCACGTACTATCAATGAAAGTATCGAAGCCGGTTTAAATCAATTAATTAATGCAGGTGTTCAGGTGCTTTGGCAAACGGGCACTGGTTTTATCAGTCGCGCGAAAGAAGCTGTTGCCAAAACAAATTCACCCTTGGTGAAAGCCTATGATTTTATTTACGATATGGACAAAGCATATGCTGTTGCCGATATTGTTATATCAAGGGCAGGTGCTTTATCCGTTTCGGAGCTTTGTCTGGTTGGAAGGCCATCGATATTGGTGCCTTTCCCTGCGGCTACGGAGGATCACCAAACGAAAAATGCGATGAGCTTAGTAAAGCACGATGCTGCTTTGCTCGTTGCTGATCGAAATGCGCGCGAAGAATTAATTGAAACAGCCCTGAATTTACTAGCAAACCCAGAGAAGCAAAAAGAGCTACGTAGCCAGATAAAGAAACTGGCAAAGCCAAATGCGGCTCGTGAAATTGCAGAAGAGGTAATAAAATTAACAAAATGAGGAAAATTAAGTAAAGAAAAGGTGACCCTTGCTGCTTTATTTCTCTTTAATATATGACTCTGACACAGTTTAAATACATTTATTTTCTTGGTATTGGCGGAATTGGCATGAGTGCGCTGGCTCGCTGGTTCCGAATCAATGAATACGTAGTGGCTGGTTACGACCGAACGACCACTACACTCACAGAAGCACTTGAAAATGAGGGCGTGGCCATCCATTTCACGGAAGATGTTGAGCAAATTCCAATTGTATTTCGCGAAAATCCTACTGAAACGCTGGTAATTTACACGCCAGCCGTGCCCCAAAGCCATGCTGAATATGTGTACTTTATCGAGAAAGGCTTCACACTGCAGAAACGTTCGCAAGTGCTTGGTTTACTGGCCGGTCAAATGACTACGATTGGCGTCGCCGGAACGCACGGTAAAACCACTACGTCGTCGATGGTGGCACATATTCTGCGTGATGCAGGTGTGAATTGTGCTGCTTTTCTTGGTGGAATTACAAACAACTACGGCACCAACTTTCTGCTAAATGAGCCTGCTGACGATCTACGATCAGTGATTTGTGTAGTAGAGGCCGATGAATTTGATCGGTCGTTTCTGACACTTTTTCCTAAATATGCAATCGTTACGTCGACCGATGCTGATCATCTTGATATCTATGGCGCTCACAATGCTGTATTGCAATCGTTTAGTCAATACGTTAGCCAAATTGAGAACGATGGCGTGCTTTTTATGAAAACAGGGTTAACCTTAGCCGATAAAACGCAGGCCACTGTTCAGGAGTATTCGTTGGAATCTGGCAATTATTACAGCCAGAATATTCGGATTGAGCAATCCACTTTTGTATTTGATCTGGTGCATCCGGAGGGCGTTATTACGGATATCCGATTGATAATCCCGGGTTTCCATAACGTTGAAAATGCAGTAGCTGCCGGAGCGGTTGCCTTGGAGGTTGGTGTATCTCCAGAAGCCATTCGTGCAGCATTAGGTAGTTATAAAGGCGTACGTAGACGATTTGAGTACATCCTAAAAACAGATTCTGTCGTACTTATAGACGATTACGCCCATCACCCTGCTGAAGTGAAAGCATTTTTAGCGTCTGTAAAAGCACTATACCCTGATAGAGAGCTAACTGCAGCCTTTCAACCGCATCTATTTAGCCGTACCCGCGACTTTGCTGAAGGTTTTGCTGAAAGCCTTTCACTCGCTGATCATGTAATTCTGCTGGATATTTATCCGGCTCGCGAATTACCGATGGAAGGGGTTACGTCGGATTTGATTTTTCAGCGCGTACAATCGAAAACAAAGAAAAAATGCACCAAAGATGAATTGCCTGACGTTGTGCGACAAATGAAGCCAGAATTGTTAGTAACCATTGGGGCTGGCGACATTGATCAGTTATTGCCAGCCCTAAAAAACGCACTTGAATACCAATAGATAAAAATATATCCACAACAACTCAGCTTATTTATAGATGTTTTCTACCTTTAAATCATCCAAAAAGGTGTTGTTGGTCACCGGCGGGTTATTGAGCCTTGTTGGGCTGATTGCTTTCACTGAAGTTCGGCACGGTCAGAAGGCCGTTCGGGAGGTAATTATTCGACTAGATGAGGTTGATGGACATCGATTTCTGACACGCCAGGATGTAATGGGGTATCTGACAAATGGGGGGGCTGATCCTATTCTGGGCAAAGACTATGCCAACGTCGATCTTCGGCAATTGGAAAAACGTCTGACTCAGCATGGATTGGTAAAAAGTTGCCAAATATCGCGTGACCTGAACGGGGATATGCTGGTCGTAATTGAGCAGCCTCGTCCGTTGGCTCGATTGATGGCCTCTGGAGATGGTTTACGAGCGGTGTCGGGGCAATATGTGAGCGAAGAAGGACGATTTTTTCCGATTTCGATGAATTATTCCGCACGTGTTCCTCTACTAACTGGAGCTTATTTTGCGCAGAACCGATCGTTGGCGAATGAACGTAATAAACCATTACTGAATTTATTACAACGGATTCATGAAGATCCGTTCTGGAGGGCACAAATTTCTGAACTTTCTGTCAATGAACAGGGAGAAGTAACTATGTGGCCACAGGTAGGCAGCCATCAGATTGAACTGGGAACTCCTACTGAATTAGATGCGAAGTTTAAAAAACTGAAATTAGTTTATACAAACGTTTTACCGGCTAAGGGATGGGATCGCTACCGTCGGGTCAACGTTCAATACCGAAACCAAATAGTTTGCCAATGACAACCACGGACGTAGACGATGAAATTGTAGTAGGACTGGACATCGGTAGCACGAAAGTATGTGCTGTGGCTGGTCGGCTGATCCGTAACAAGAAAGACATGGAAACTCTCGAAGTATTGGGAGTTGGTGAAACCATGTTGACTGACGGCGTAGCGAAAGGTTCGGTTGTGAATGTTCAGAATACGGTGAATGCCATTCGTAGAGCGGTAGAAGAAGCTGCTAATCAGTCGAATCTGAACATAAATCGGGTGAACGTTAGCTTTAGTGGTTCACACGTTACGTCGGTAAAATCGAGTGGTAGCATTACACGATCATCTTCGGGCGATGAGGTGCAGACGGAAGATATTGACCATCTGCTCAATGATATGTATCGGACATCGATGCCAGCAGACAAGGAGATTATCCACGTGTTGCCAATGGATTTCGTGGTCGATACAGAAATTAACGTCAATCAACCCGTTGGTCGAAATGGTATTAAGCTAGGTGCTGATTTTCAGTTGATTACTGCTCAGGCTAGCGCGGCTAGAAACATTCGTCGCTGTATTACCCGAAATAATCTGACGCAGGACACGATGATGTTGTCGGCATTGGCATCTGGTTTAGCAGTATTAACCGATGAAGAAAAATACGCAGGTGTAGCATTGGTAGACATTGGCGGTGGCACAACCGAAATGGCGATCTACTACCGAAACGTATTACGTCACGTAGCAGTATTCCCATGGGCGGGTAATAGCCTGACTGCCGATATTCAGGCAGGATGCAAAATTCTACCGAATCAGGCCGAGTTGTTGAAAAAGAAATTTGGTAGCGCCAACCCTGCTGATTATAATCTGAACGAAGTAGTAGGTGTCCCGGGTTTAAGTAATCGTAAGCCTAAGGACGTACTGCTGAAAAACGTAGCACTGATCATCGAAGATCGGCTACGTGAAATTGCGGCACTCGTGCAAGCTGAAATTATGCGCTCAGGTTATGAAGGTAAACTACTAGGTGGACTGGTTTTAACAGGGGGCTCGGCAATGATATCGGGCATGGAGCAGATTTTTAGCCGGGTAACTGGCTTAGAGGAAGTTCGTGTAGGCTACCCGGAGCATCTGGAACCTAATGGTCGTGCCGATCTGGTGGGTGATCCTGCTTACGCTACGGCTGTTGGCTTGGTATGGGCGGGTTACAAGACGATTGATAACCGGATTTCATTCATTACAGATCCGAATCGACCACGTAACGACGAGTCGTCTGTACATGGGGCAGGGCCAATAAACGGTGGCAGAGATAAAACCGGCAGCACAGGTGGAAAACCTACCGTACCATCGGACCCAGAACCCGAAGATGGCGGCCTATTTGGCTGGTGGCGGAAACTTACCCGTCCAATTCGGGGTAATGAAACTGACCCTTATTAGACGTAGTAGGTAAGCCGTATCTTGTAAAATGGTAACGGCAAGTTATTCAAAACGAACAGACATCATAAACCCACACTATGAATAGTCAGGGCTATAGATTCGAAATTCCAGACAACAACCCAATTATTATCAAGGTTGTGGGCGTAGGCGGCATGGGCGGAAATGCCGTTAAGCACATGGATAAAATGAAGATGCAGGATGTTAGTTTTGCTGTATGCAATACTGATCGCCAGGCACTTATGAGTAATCCGGTTGAAACGAAATTGCAATTGGGCGATGGCTTAGGGGCTGGTACCGATTGGAAAGCAGGGGAACTAGCGGCTCAGCAAAGTATTGAAGAGATCGAAAACCTGTTGGCACCACCTACCAAAATGGTATTTATTACGGCAGGTATGGGTGGTGGCACCGGAACAGGAGCTGCACCTGTAGTTGCCGAAGTGGCTCGTAAAAAAGGCTTACTTACTGTAGCCGTTGTAACGGCTCCCTACTGGTATGAAGGTACGGATAAAAAAGAACAGGCACGAGAAGGTATTGAAAAACTAAAAGATAGTTGCGATACCGTTCTGGTAGTTCTAAACGATAAACTGGCTGAGTTGTATAGCGAGCTAACCTGGACCGAAGCCTATGCCCACGCTGATGATGTACTGGCGAATGCGGTAAAAAGTATTGCCGAGATTATTACAACCCAGGGCGATATCAATGCTGACTTTGCCGACGTGAAAAAAGTGCTCGAAGGAGCCGGACAGTCGGTAATGGGTTCGGCAGAGGCTGCGGGCGAAGATCGGGCTATTCGGGCTATTGAAGCTGCCCTGAATTCTCCGTTGCTGAATGATCACGACATTCAGGGCGCAAAGCGTATCCTGCTGACTATTTCGTCCAGTAAAGAGCATGCAATGCTCCTGAAAGAGCAAATGGCCATTTCGGAGCACGTTGCTAAGAAAATTCAGAGTGAGGCTAAAATGTTTAAGTTTGGCGCCATCACCGAAGAAAGTCTGGGCGATAAACTACGGGTCACCATTATTGCTGCCGGTTTTGAATCCAAAACCAAGTTACCTGAAAAGGATGATAAGGGTGGGGGCGAAAAAGAAGTAGCACCTGTGGAGCCTGTTGAACAGGAAGTTCCCTCCGTAGATGTAACTGGCTTGGTCAATCATCAACCTAATGGAAATACAGAACCGTCAGAAGTACCTTCTGGCGATTTAGTGCTTGTTGGGGCCGATGGCAATGAAGTAGATAAGACACCAGCAGTTAGTTTTAAAAAGGAAGAAGTCAAAACACCTACTGGCTATAATGGATCAAATGGCGTACTGGAGCCTATTCATAAGCCTATCTTTCCCGACGATATCGAAGAAGATACGTTGGTGTTGGATGAAGAGGAACGCCCAAGCGATGCCGATTTAATTAAAAAGACGATAGACGCCTTTTTGAAAAATCAATATCTGGCCGCTGATCTGGATCGGCCAACCTTCGAACGTAACAGAACGGTATTGTACTCACTTCCAATGTTACCTGAGCAGGAATTTAGCCGCTCAAAACTGAACGATTAATCTGCTCGTATCTGATACTGACAGAGGCTCGTATGAGCCTCTGTTTTTTTTATCTCCATGGAACATACATATACCACCGTAAAAAATGCAATAACGGCTTTGGCCCAGCCTGATCGAGCTGTAATCCTCGCCCGTTTCTTTAAAACTGGCTCTGGAGAGTATGGCGAAGGCGATGTATTTCTGGGATTGTCGATGCCACAAATTCATGCTATTGTAAAGGAGTTTCGGACGCTTTCGCCTGATGAAACCGAGAAACTTGTTCGTGATCCGAGCCACGAATGCCGGATGGCTGGTTTACTAATCTGGGTTAGTCAGACTAAAAAAGCAACTCCTGTTCAACGAGCTATAATTATGGAGCGCTACGTTGCTAACCGTCAGTACATCAACAATTGGGATTTAGTAGACGTTACGTGTCCGCATATTATCGGCCGCTACGTTGTGCAGGGCGACCGTTCGATTCTGTATGACCTTGCTCAGGAAGAAAACCTCTGGAGCAAACGTATCGCCCTCATATCAACGTTTGCCCTTATCCGGCTCGGGCAGTTTAGTGATACGTTTTCTGTTGCCGAATTGCTGATGAATCACAAGCACGATTTAATTCATAAAGCTATTGGCTGGATGCTACGGGAGGTGGGGAAACGTAACGTCGATGCATTAGAAGAATTTCTGCACGATCACGTTCGGGAAATGCCACGCACCGCTTTACGTTACGCGATTGAACGATTAGAACCAGCACGCCGACGGTACTATCTGGAATTATAAACAAATTCAGGTTCCGGGGTTCAAGTTAATGTTCCTGATTAAACCGAACAAAACCTAATATCCGAAACCTGAATTATATAAAAAAACAATACGCTATCGCATCATTTTGTTGAGCTTGCCCGACGATTGCATTGTATTCATTTTCTTCATCATCTTACGCATCTCATCAAATTGCTTTAGCAAGTTATTGACCTGCTGAATATTTGTACCACTTCCGGCGGCTATACGCTTTTTACGACTGCCATCGATAATATCAGGGCGTTGACGTTCTTTAGGCGTCATGGAGCTTATAATGGCTTCAATGGGTTTAAACGAATCGTTGTCGATGTCTAAATCCTTGATCATTTTGCCCATGCCCGGAATCATACCAAGCAGGTCTTTTACGTTGCCCATCTTTTTAATCTGTTGCAACTGCGACAGGAAATCGTCGAAGTCGAACTGATTTTTACGCATCTTGGCATTGATACGTTTCGCTTCCTCTTCATCAAACGCTTGTTGAGCGCGTTCTACCAGCGAAATAACGTCGCCCATGCCCAGGATCCGGCTAGCCATCCGGTCGGGGTAGAAAACGTCGAGGGCTTCCATTTTCTCGCCCGTACTGATAAATTTAATAGGTTTGTTAACGACCGTCTTAATGGAAAGAGCCGCTCCACCGCGTGCATCACCGTCGAGTTTGGTCAACACAACACCGTTGAAATCGAGTCGTTCGTTAAATGTTTTGGCCGTATTCACCGCATCCTGTCCCGTCATGGAGTCAACAACGAACAACGTTTCGGTTGGAGAAATTGCTTTTTTTACAGCCTCAATTTCCTTCATCATTGCTTCATCGACAGCCAGACGGCCAGCCGTATCGACAATCACGATTTTTTTGCCAGTTTTACGAGCCTGCTCAATGGCATTTTTAGCAATGGCTACGGCATCCTTGTTCTCTGGTTCGGCATATACATCAACGCCAACTTGTTCGCCCAGCACTTTCAACTGGTCGATAGCAGCAGGACGGTAAATGTCAGCAGCCACAAGTAGTACGTTACGCCCCTGCTTTTTCAGATAAGCCGACAGTTTTCCGGAGAATGTTGTTTTCCCTGACCCCTGCAAACCTGCAATCAGAATAATAGCCGGATCGCCTTTGATGTTGATGCCTTGGGCTTCACCACCCATTAGTTCGGTCAGTTCTTCCTGCACGATTTTTACGAATAGTTGACCTGGCTCTACCGAAATAAGCACTTTTCGATCAAGGGCTTTATCGCGAATGCGGTCGGTAATTTCCTTCGCCACTTTATAGTTTACGTCGGCGTCGGTCAACGCACGCCGAACTTCTTTGATTGTGGCTGCTACGTTGATTTCGGTAATACGGCCCTGCCCTTTGAGGGTTTTTATGGCCTTATTTAATTTATCCTGAAGGTTCTCGAACATAATCTTGGTAAACGATACAACAAAGATAACAGTTTCCGGTGGGCAATACGTAGCCTGTTATTTTGAGGAATGATTAAACTAAGCCAGAATGAAATTAAACTATATTTTTCTGTCCAGATGATACACAATAATTTTTTGGCACTATAGTTGTACAAGAAATAATAGTTCGATTTTTATTTATTATAGACAACTATATGGGGTAATTGTACTATTTTGGCTTATATTTGGAAGGACTGTCCGGTAGATTAGTTCATGTTAAATATGACGCCATAGAGATTCTAAACCAACTACTTCATGAGAACTCGTCTGATGCAAAAAACGACTGGCTATCTGGCTTTGGCGTCGTTAGTTACCGCTACGTTAATGGTTTCTGTTACTACGTCTGTACAGGCGGGTGACGTAACATCTGTGAATACGCACGTCGATGGCCGTAAATCGGTCGATAGTTCTGTAACAACACGTAACACAGCGGCCAAAACGGAAGCGACTACAGCTCCGAAAACCCCGCAGCAACACGATAAAAAAACAATTGGACGGTGCTGGAAACGTCTGATGACAATGGTTCGGGAAGTGAGCCATGCGCAACGAAACGCCCATAAATAGTAAACTATATTCTTTATAAACACCAATACCCACTACGTAGCGTAGTGGGTATTGGTGTTTATAGCGTAAATAAGACTGTTTCCAACTGTATAAAGTTAACGTATGGGTAATGTCGGTAGCTATACATTTGTAATGTATCACAGCATTTTATGCCTTGCTTTAGACTGGAAAAACGATAGAACGGCCAACTAAATAGTTGCGGGGAGGGGGGCTATTTTACGTTCATATTTTCGCTACGCCTAAAATTGCTCAGCACTCAGTTGGTAGATTCTGGTTCGTTTTTGATTTATACAAGGAACGATGAATGCTCAGAAGTAGAGTTAAACCTTAAAATGATTTTACTTTTGTTTGTTCTCTGTTATCCAATGACTTAATAAGATTTTCTATGCGCTTTACGATTCTTTTTTTGCTGGTTACATTGCTAAAAACTCAGGCAACATTTGCTCAAAAAACAGAGCCAATTACGGTAGCCAGTTACAATCTTCGGTACAAGAATAAAAACGATGGCCCTAACAACTGGGAAAATCGGAAAGAAGATGTGAAATCCCTAATTCGCTTTCACGAATTTGAACTGTTCGGTACGCAGGAAGCTTTGCGTGAACAATTGAACGATGTGGCCGAACTTCAAGGATTTGCTTTTATAGGTGCAGGCCGTGATGATGGCAAAGAGGCTGGCGAACACTCGGCCATTTTTTATAAGAAAGACCGTTTCAAAGTGCTTCAGTCGGGTAATTTCTGGCTGAGCGAAACGCCCGATAAACCCGGCAAAGGATGGGATGCTACGTGTTGTAATCGTATTTGTTCATGGGCGAAGTTCAATGATACGAAAACCAAAAAAGACTTTTACTTTTTCAGCGTTCACTTCGACCATCAGGGTGTTGAAGCACGTCGGCAATCAGGAAAACTGATGGTGGCCAAGATCAAGGAAATCGCTAAAAATGCTCCGGTTATCCTCGCTGGTGATTTTAACTCAACGCCCGAAACAGAGCAGATTCAAACCATTAAAACGTTGTTGAGCGACACTCACGACGTAACAGCAACACCACCTTACGGCCCGGAAGGAACGTTTAACAGTTTCAAGTTCGACGCGCCTATGGACAAACGTATCGATTATATTTTTGTGAGCAAGCCGTTCGACGTATTGAAGTATGGCGTGCTGACCGATGCTAAAGAGCAGCGTTATCCGTCTGATCATCAGCCTGTAATGGTTAAGGTTGTTTTGAAATAGGTTTTATAATAAACGGAACAGCCCGGAAGTTCTGAACTTTCGGGCTGTTCCGTTTATTGGATATCAATGATTATTCGGAGCGCGACGACGATGATACTTTTGCCGCACCTGATTTTTCCTTCGCTTTGTCTTTTTCGAGTTGCTTTTTTATTGCTTCCCGCTGATCATCACGTAGCGTAGGGTAGGTGATGCCCAGTTGCTCCAGATACGTTTTGTATTTCGAGGGGTCGTAATAAAACTTCTCTAGTTTCGGCTTAAACTCGGCCATGATTTTCTTATTCAGATAAATGGCTGGCTGTTCTTTCGGCGAGATAAGTGGCTCATATTTAATGTCTTTCGTTTGCTCATCTTTATAATAAGTCCATGCTTCTTTAATGATTTCGGGCTTCATGAGCAGATCGAGCAGTGTCATGGCTTCGGCTTTGGCACCGTAAACCACGCCTTTGTGCGCAATAGACGTTGCCATCGAAATAGCATTAGCCCAATGGTGACCCGGCAAACCCGGAATATTGCTGGGATAACGTAGCACGATGGTTGGCAACGACCACGAAATATCCGCGATATCGTCGGAACCACCGCCCATTGGTGTCATGGCTTGTCCGCCCATCATCACCACCGGCGCCGACGATGTAGGCATGCCCATCGAATCAAGCTTTACTGCCAGTCCTTCTACTTTCGGGGCCTGTAATTCAAGCTGCGATGCACGCGCCAGCAATTGATCTTCTTCCGACCAGGTGGGCAGGCCTACTTTTTTGATGTTTTCATAAGCTGCGGCAGCCATCACTTTGTTGGTATGCACAGGCCATGCCGAACCCAGAATTTCGTACGTGAATTTGGTATCGGTCATCATGGCCGCTCCTTCGGCGATCTTTACCCCGGTTTCGAAAAGTTTTTTGATTTTTGGGTATGTCCGCTCGCGGAAGTAATACCAGACTGCTGCTTTCGAGGGTACTACGTTCGGCTGGTCGCCACCATCAGGAATAACGTAGTGCGAGCGTTGGGTAAGTTCGAGATGTTCGCGACGGTAGTTCCAGCCGATGTTCATCAGCTCTACAGCATCGAGGGCGCTACGTCCGCGCCAGGGTGCTCCGGCTGCGTGAGCCGCCTGCCCTTCAAAATTAAACTTCACCGATACCAATCCATTGTTGCCATTGTCGCCCCAAGAAACAGCCAGATTATTACCAACGTGGGTGAAAATACAAGCGTCTACGTCTTTGAAATACCCATCGCGAACGTAAAATGCTTTAGTACCAACGAGTTCTTCGGCAACACCCGGCCATAGCATTAACGTACCGGGAATTTTCTCCCGTTCCATTAATTTCTTCACGGCCAACACGGCCACAATATTGAGTGCCTGCCCCGAATTATGGCCTTCGCCATGCCCAGGAGCACCTTCCACAATCGGATCTTTATAAGCAACACCCGGTTTCTGGCTGGCTTTTGGAATACAGTCGATGTCGGAGCCAACGGCAATTAACGGTTTTCCAGAACCCCAGGTAGCAATCCAGGCGGTTGGAATGTTAGCAACACCTTTCTGAACCTTGAAGCCTTCTTTTTCGAGTAATTCGGTCAGGTATTTAAACGATTCTTCTTCCTGAAACCCCAGTTCTGAAAAGCTAAATAATTTGTCGTTGATTTGCTGGGCCAACGTAGCATTTGCTTCTACAGCAGCTATGGCTTCGGCCTTGAGTTTGGCAAGTTTATCGGTAGTTTGTTTCTTCTGCGCAAAGCCGAAGCTGGCGAAGAAAAGTGAAAAAAGGAGCAGATATGCGTGTTTCATGATTGATTGGATTCAGATTGTCTCCTTAAAATACACAAAACCTGTTTACCAAATCAAAACCAGACACTTAATTGCCTTTTTCGTACTACTTAATCATGGTGAATTATAGTAAACCTGTACTCAACATTTTTCATAATGCGAGTTTTGGATATAGAAGCTAACTCTATTAAACGTCAAACGCCCCGAACCTGATTAGTTCGGGGCGTTTGACGTTTAATTCTTCTCTAGTAGTTGCTTAACCAAAGCTTTTATTTCGTCAATTTCTTTACGTTGTTGCAGACTAATTTCAGAGTGCTGTTTTTCTAACTTCGCAACTTTATCTTTCAACGCTTGATTCTCCTTTTGTTGCTCAATACTGTACAGGGTCAATTCCTCAATTTTTTCCAGCAGTTTGGCATCCATTTTTGCTACGTCGATTCCCTTTTCAACCACTTCCGAAGCCGACGGTAGGCCGGGTAAGTGCTTATTAGCTTTGACGTAGCGTTCTACTTCCGACAATTCTTTCAATTGATACGTATCGCCAAAGACGTAATCGCTCCAGTCGGAGGTGTTTTTTACCGCCACTTTTACTTTTTCGGTTAAAATTCCTTCTTCTACAAATAGTTTGTAACCCGATGGCGTATGCGCTACGTTGTTGCCAATAATAACGGCTTCGTTCTGGGTGCTTTGCAGAAATGAGCCTTTGCGTTGCCAGAGAGTTTCGGCTACGCCCTCACGAGCTGAGCTATTCACACTCGCCATCACTACGTCACCCTGTTCATTCACGCTCAGAAATTTATACTGATTTAGCATAGTGGCTGGCGACGAGTTATTCAGGTTGGTAAATCGCAGACCTGACTGATTGCTAACTCCTTTGGTTATTTCCAGTTTGTTGTTAGGAGATGAATTGCCAATGCCCACATTCACACTCGTATTTCCCAGAATCATGGCATTGGATGCTGTTACCGAAGCATTGTAACCGATTGCTGTTGCGTTAGTGAGATTCAGATTGACCGGATTAGTAGCGGCCATACCAATGAAGGTATTGTTGGAGCCTAGGTTGTTGATGCCTGCATAGCGTCCAATGGCTGTGTTAGAATTGCCAGTAGCACTGTTATAAAGCGCGCCGTCACCGATGGCGGCATTACCTTCACCTGTAGTACTAGCACTACCCGCACCATTGCCCATAAATAGGTTGTAGGAGCCATTACTATTGGCGCCTGCCTGCTGCCCAAGAAATAAGTTACCAATGCCAGAAGTATTATTGTAGCCCGCTTGATTACCAATGAACACGTTAGCACTGGCAGTTGTATTTTTAAAGCCTGCCTGATAACCTGCGAATACGTTAGCACCGCCCGTTGTAGTGTTATTTCCTGCCTGATAACCGACTATGACGTTATTGCCACCTGAACTCAGGTTATAAGCAGCATAGGCACCTAAAGCAGTGTTATATTCGCCAGTGGTATTACCATAGCCAGTCCCCCTGCCAACAAAAGTGTTGTGATTACCTGATGTGTTGCTTGTACCTGTATTAAGGCCTATGAATACGTTATTGAACCCATTAATATTGCGGTAACCTGCCGTACTGCCTATAAACACGTTACTATAGCCCGTGGTATTATAGTAGCCAGATTGCTTCCCTAAAAAAACATTACTGCTTCCAAACGTATTACTATAGCCGGACTCGTGACCCATAAACGTATTGCTAGGCCCTGTGGAATTGCTATAACCAGCCCGATACCCTACATATGTATTATCATAGGCCGATGTCAGACTAGCTCCTGCATAGTAACCAACTGCCGTATTATCTTGGCCGCTACTATTAATTGAGAGGCCAGTTCCGATGCCTAGAAGTGTGTTCTGTGCCCCTGGAGATGCTGTGACTGGGGTGCGAATTACTAAATTATTCTGCCCATACGTCAGACCAGATACGAGGGTTGCTACTACGAGAAAGCCGTAATTCTTTGTCATGATTTCTATCGTTCTGTTTCAGAAATGAAGATAGATTCAGGACGTACCGGAGTTGTAAACTTTTGAGTAATCGGCTGATAATTACGTACTTTATCGATCAAGCGGGTTTTAAAACACAGCGGGTGATACGTCCAGATACGTATCACCCGCTGTGTTTAGAGTTGTTTCTGAAGAAGACTTATTTTTTCTCAAGTAGTTGTTTAATCAGCGTTTTAAGCTCATTGATCTCTTTCTGCTGCCGATCTGCTTTTTTATCCTGCTCGATACTATAGAGCGTCAACTCTTCCACCTTCTCGAGCAACGTAGCGTTCATCTTTACCAAATCAACGCCCTCTTTTACTACGTCCTCTGCCGAAGGGACACCCGGCAAATGGCCATGTTGCTGAATATACGTAGCCACCGAAGAAAGCGGACGTAGCGAATACATCGCCGAAAAGACTTTATCGCTCCACTGGTTCACATTTTCGATACGTAGTCGATGCTTGGCCAGTACGGTTTCGCCCTGCTCGTCGACGGTCAGGAATTGGTCGGTGGTGCCGTTACGTAGCGGATTCGATAAGTGGCTGAATTTAATTGTGCCGTTATTACGCAGATTGATAATACCCCGCACATCGAGAGGAAATTGAGGTGAGTCGGTGCCAATTCCAACGGCGATACTAGTATTGTAAGGGTCACCAAGTACAATAGCGTTGTCCAAGGCAACTCTAGCATTGGCTCCAATAGCAACGGCATTTTTTATGTTGTTAATAGGAACATTGGTTCCAGTCCCAAGCATTACATTATTATTGCCTGTTGTGAGATTGCCGCCGGATTCGTAACCCAGTATAATGTTATTATTCCCGCTTACTATACCCTGGCCAGATATTTCCCCGATGGAGATATTATTTTTGCCAAGCGTGTTGTTGAATCCCGCAGATGATCCTAAGAAGATATTTCCATTGCCTACATCATTTCTATACCCGGCAGATCTCCCAATAAACGTATTGCCGTTACCTGATGTGCTGTTATATCCAGCAAATTGTCCCAGAAATACGTTATTCGTACCACCAGTATTATTATGGCCTGTCCACGATCCTAGAAATATATTATCGTTTCCTGTTGTGTTCTTAAAGCCTGTGTAGGTACCTAAGAAAACATTGCTATGCCCACTATTATTTTGGCCTGCAGTAGTACCCATAAATATATTGTGATTGCCCGTTGTTTGGTTCGACCCAGCGCCAGCTCCTAACATTATATTGTTATAACCGTAAGTTAAACTTCTGCCAGCCGTATCACCTATAATCACGTTTCCAATACCAGTCATTGAGGTATTGCCAGCACTGGGGCCAATCAATGTATTTCTTAAACCGGGTTCTGATGCATTAGGGTATCTTAAAACAACATTGCTCTGCCCCAAAACCAAAACAGGAACTAAAAACAAAAGCGTAAACAGGTGCTTCATAGAAGTATAAAAACAGTTAAGTACAAGAATCAAAAGTATAGAAAAATAACAGGATTTATTAAGCTGTTTTTAATCTCTTTTGCTGCCGTCTGCTAAGTGATTTATCTAGATTACTGAGCAAAATTCATAGTTTAGCAACGTATCGTTTTCACTGCTTATATGCTAAAAATTCTGTCGATGATTTCTGCTCTTGCAATAGGCTGGATGATACCGGAACGTAGTGCGATTTCCGACGTAGTGATACGTAGTGAAAAGCCATTACAAACGAATGATGTTATTTACATTCACGCTTCCAATGGGCTTATGCTTCGTAAAACGGCGGCTAAAGATGGTGCCAAAGTAGTACTGGTTCCTTATGATGGCTCACCGTTAACGGTCTTGGCTCCGCCCGAAAAAGGTATTCGCTACGTTGCTGAAACAATAGGCGCTTTTCAGGTTTCCGGCGGATGGGTAAAGGTAAAAACAAGCCGGGGGCAGGAAGGATTTTTGTTTGACGGCTATTTGTCACGTTATAAGCCACTAGACGTAGCAAAATCGGATGGTAGCGTGTCGATGATTGATGCGTTTTACCGCACCATTTCGCCCATTAAAGGGAAGCGTACTACGTTGCCCAAACTGGAAGGAACCATCGAACGCTATCAATATACTTATGCCGATGGCGCACGTTTTGAGGAGCAGCAGTACGAAGGGGGCGACACGCAATTTCTGGAATTGCCTAAAGATAAATTCTCGACGCAGGAAGCGTTGGTCTTGTTTCGGGCCTTGTGGTTCCAGAAAGAAAAGACGACTGCTACGTATGAAGCCGCCAGACAACGCCTGACCATCGACTCGGAAGGCGGTTATTCACAACTGATCATTCAACCAAAAGGAAATCGGTGGGTGCTTCAGTTCTCGGTTGCGGATTGATTTACCGAATTTCAATCTCGTCAATAGCCAGTTGTGCGGTTCTGCCCGGATTGCGCAGGCCCGCTGGTACGCGTCCAACGTTACGGGCAATGATACGTACGTAGCGTGCCGTGGTTCGCTCAAAATCGAACGGTAATCGGGCAATGCCTCGCTTACCGTTTTCAGCCGCATTTGTTTTAGTAGAAAGCACCGGACGATACGTTTGCCCATCGTCTGATACCGAAATCTCGACCTGTTTGGGCAAACAGATATTTCGAGCGGTGTATTTCAAAAAACCAATCCGAACATTCTCAACAGATTGCACTTGCCCTAAATCGACAACAGCGTTGAAATCATTGGCAAACGATACAATACCCGCTACTTCATAGCCACCGATGCCGCAGATTGTACCGTCGGTAAGGCTATAATTTCGGTCGGGACGGCCTGATGTTGGCGCATTCAGGAGCGTATACGATTTGCCCGTTGCTTTCGATACGATGTATTCTTTCTGCACTTTGGTCAACTGGCTCAGCGGCTGCCCGCCTTGCCCTTGAAATGAAGCTAAACGAATTGTTGTCGTTTTGTCGAGCAGGAGCGGTTTCTCATACTGGGATGATTCGCCCGATGGGATGCTTCCGTCGAGTGTATATCGAACAACAGAAATAGATTTTGGAGCCGTTATCGTAATCTCAACTTGCCCATCGGCGGTGGGTTTTCCGGTCAGGGCAGCGTCGTAAATAGTTCGCGAATAATTGACGTTCAACTGTTTCAGTCGTTCAAAATGAGTAGTAATTCGGCGAGTAAAATCGTCATAATTCTTTTTGGGTAATGGTGTCCAGACTACTTCGGCTAAAGCGGCTGCACGGGGCCAGAGCATATATTCTAACTGGGTATGATTATTAATGTACTCAGTCCAGATATTGGCCTGGGCACCCAGAATATACGTAGCCTCGACAGACGTTAATTCAGCCGGAGTTGGGTTGTAGGAATAGACTTTTTCGAGTGGAAGATAACTACCGAAACCCGTTGGCTCCTGAGCTGGATCTCCCTGAAGATGATCGAGGTAAACGAACTGACCGGGTGTCATAATAACGTCGTGATGCTGCTGAGCCGCCATAATTCCGCCGTTTACACTTCGCCAGCTCATGACCGTAGCGTTCGGCGAAAGGCCGCCTTGCAGAATTTCGTCCCAGCCAATGATACGTCGCCCTTTCGACGTAACGAACTTGTCGATACGTTTTATGAAATAACTCTGTAAACCGTTTTCGTTACGTAGTCGCAGGCGTTTGATGAGTTGTTGGCAAAACGCACTTTTTCGCCAGATGGTTTTAGGGCATTCGTCGCCCCCAATGTGAATGTATTTGCTTGGGAATAAATCAATTACTTCCGACAATACGTCTTCCAGAAAAGCAAAGGTTTTTTCGGTCGGGCAGAACACATCGTTGAAAACACCCCATTTGGTAGCAACCTGATAAGGGCCTGGGAAACAGCCTAATTCGGGATATGCGGCTAATGCTGCCATGGCATGTCCCGGTAATTCGATCTCGGGAACTACGTTGATATATTTCGTAGCTGCATAACGTAACACTTCCCGAATATCGTCCTGCGTGTAGAAGCCACCATACGGTTTTCCGTCGAATACCTGCGGGTCAAAATCGTCGTAATGCCCAATAATTGTTTCGCGTCGCTGCGCACCAACCTGCGTTAGTTTGGGGTACTTTTTAATTTCGATACGCCACCCCTGATCGTCGGTCAGGTGCCAGTGAAAATTATTGAGCTTATGCAGCGCCATCAGATCGAGGTATTTTTTGATGTACGCTACCGAAAAAAAGTGGCGACTGACATCAAGATGCAGCCCCCGATACCGATAGCGCGGGCTATCCTGAATATGGCAGGCGGGAATGGGCAGAGCAAGTAGCAATGAACGTAGTCCCGACGACGTAGTCTGCACGGCTGATTCGCGCTCAGTGTGGCTTAGAACGACGGGCGGCATCAACTGATAAAGTGTTTGAACGGCATAAAAGAAACCTTTCGACGTTCTTGCTTCAACCAGAACGTGTTTATTGGTAACATCAATTCGATAGCCTTCGTCGTGTAGAGTTGTGTCGGACGAAGGCGAAAATTCTATCAAATTATCGGTGGACGTTAATTTGTTTACGTTGCGAACTGCTACGTTCAGCCCAGTGCTTCGGTTAATACGTATTGCGAACGTATCGACAATGGCTTTCAGCTCCGTTTGGGCAAACGGCACCATAATTGATGTTGTCCGATTAATTAAAAATTCGCCAGTGCGGGGGTCAAGCTGGGCAGGCTGAGGAATAATCGCGTAACGGTCGACAGATTGACTGTATGTAGACGCTGAGAAAACAACAGAAACAAGTACTAAAAGCAAACAAGCACGCATACGTTACTAAAACTACATGACTGCGATTTAACGCGAAAAGGTATAAAATTCATATAGATGCCTTATTATTGCCAGCTTTGGTGTTTTTACTTTACTCGTTCGGAATGCATTTTGTTACGTTTTTTCTGTCTGTCTGGTTTGTGTTAGGAGTTGGAACATGCACAATGGCCCAATCGCCGACCGAAGTTGCTCCTTCAGAAACGCATCATTACGCTATTGAAGTTGCGGGTATTCGGGTTGGTACGTTAACGGCGTCACGTCAGCCGCAGTCCGGAAATCAGACGGTCTATACAATTGTCAGCGATGTGAAAATAAGTTTGCTGGTATACACTGTAAAAATTTATTACAAGGCAGTTAGCCGGTTCGAAGGGAAAAAATTGATCGCTGCTACGGTCGATGCACGCACTAATCGCGGTGATTACTCGACCAAAATTGATTGGAAAGGTGATCATTACGACATCGTAGCTAATCAATACAAGTACAATCGGCAGACAACGGAGACGCAGAATATTGATTTTTCAAGTTCGCTTTTGTACTTTTACGAACCCATTGGAAGAACGAAGGTATTTGCCGAGTATTTTGGTGATTATTTCGTCATGAATCGTACCAAGCCCGGCACCTATCACGCCGTGGTAAGCGACCGGGAAGATGACTACATCTATGAGAACGGTCGGCTGGTAAAAGTGATTAAGCATAATTCAGTTAAGAATTTCGTTTTGCGGCTGTTAGATTAGTGAACTCAGGTCAAATTAACAGGAGAAGCCGCTGAGTATCAAACGTTGTTCAGGGTGAACGACGGAGTAGCGTACCCACTGTAACTCATTGTTTTAATGACCAAACTGTACCTGACGGTCACAGCCGTACTTGGCTTGACTGTTTTCGCCAGCTCGTTGGCCGTTGCCCAAACAAGTCCTCTCCTTGCCCTCAATGCAACCTCTGCGGTTAAACCCCTGATCAAAAAACTAGCATCTGCTACATTCGAAGAAGTTCCTATTCATTTCTGCGGTGAAACCGTTCCGGTGCATGATCCGGCTATCACCGATCGTTGGACACGCACATTAACCCGCCAAGCTTCCTGGGCCAGTGATTTAAGTGTGCTAAAACGTCGGGCTTCTGTGGTTTTCCCGATTATCGAACCAATTCTCGAACAATACCGGATTCCTGCTGATTTTAAGTTTCTGCCTTTGCTCGAAAGTGCCGTAACAAATCGGGCCGTATCGCGCAAAGGAGCAGCCGGGTTCTGGCAGCTTATGCCCCAAACCGCTCAATCGCTGGGCCTTAGCGTATCGCGTCGGCGTGATGATCGGTTTAACTTATTGAAAGCTACGCATGCTGCCTGCCGATATATCAATGAATTATATGATCAGCTTGGCTCCTGGATGCTGGTAGCAACTGCCTATAATGCCGGACCAAATTATATCCAGAAACTAGCTCGCCAATATCCAGATCGGCACCCGATGGCGTTGCCCTATCGAGCCGCCGAAACCAAAGCATATCTGTTTCAAACCGTAGCCATTAAAGAATTGCTAACACGTCCGCAGGCGTATCGGGCGCAATTTGGCGAAGCACTGGCGAGCCTGAGTAATCAGGCGGTTGTGCAGTCGTGGGAGCGGGCCAACATACTAGCCTCCTTTGATATGGACGAAGAAACCTTCGCCAAAGTTGCAGCTAAGGATGAGGAGAGCGAAGATGAACCAACGTTTGTGGCCGATTCGACAACGAACGTAGTGTTGATTGTCGAAGATAAGGAACAGGATACAGCGCCGACCATCGTAGCGGCTACAGCCAACAAAGAAACTGTAAATGCTACGTCGCTAGCTCCCGTTTCAGACGTAGCCGTAAACCGATTGATAACGCGTAGTCTTAGTGAAGGGCCATTAACAGAAGGGAAACTCTGTGTGTTTCAGGTAGTTCAACCCGTCAGTCTGAATGGACGTAATTTTGCGGTCGGTGATCTGATTCAGGCTCATATTGAAATTATTGATACCAGTACAGGGCGGGTTTTCTTACGTACTGATCAAGGAACAGCGGCTCAAAATCGAGAAACATTCCCGCTACGTTTAGTCGCAACTGATAAGCCCAAACAGCCGGGCGTGCCTAAACCATCGCATCTGGAAGGCTGGCAACTAACCTGGGAAGCGTTATAAGAAAATGGATCATGTAGAATGAATAATGAAACATCTGACTGGCCATTATTCATTCTACATGATCCATTTTTCATTCCCTATAAAACTTTCGGGCCCTGACGGTTGATTTGTGATACGTAGGCTTCGCTCGTGATACCTACCGATAAAAACGCCTGTTGCATCGCTGCACCAACTTTTTCAGCCGTTGCTACGTCCCGACTTAGCGCAAACATAGAAGGCCCCGAACCCGAAATACTACAACCCAGTGCGCCATTATCTAGCGCGGCCTGTTTCGCTTCGTTAAATTCGGGAATAAGAATCGAACGTACTGGCTCAATAATCACATCGACCAGCGAACGGCTGATCAGATCATAGTCGGGCGTCATCAAACCCGCGATCAGGCCTGCTACGTTCCCCATTTGTATAATCGTATTTTTTAGGGACACTTCATTTTTTAGAATGAAGCGGGCATCTTTTGTATTGACCTCAATGTCTGGATGAACGAGCGTGCAAAAGAGCGTAGCGGGCGTTTCAATCTTGATTACATCCAGCGGACTGTAACTCCGAACCACCACAAATCCACCTAGCAGTGAAGGACCGACATTGTCGGCATGGGCCGAACCACAGGCAATTCGCTCCCCTTCCATCGCAAAAGGTAGTAGCTTTATGACTGGTAAAGGGCGCCCAAGTAGCTCATTAACAGCATAAACCCCAGCTACAGCACTGGCCGCACTTGATCCCAGACCACTGCCCAGCGGCATCTGTTTCTGAAGAACGATGTCGAGACCAACGTCGGTCCGGTTAATTTGCTGGAGGTATGTTTGAATCGCAATACCTGCCGTATTACGAGCTGCTTCTCGCGGTAACCGACCTTCGTCTCCGATAATATCGGTAATTCGAACACCTGGTTCGTCGCTAAGAGTAAGCGTAACCTGATCGCCAGGATTATCGACAGCAAAGCCAAAAATATCGAACCCACAGGCTACGTTGGCTACGGTAGCGGGGGCAAATACACGAATTGAATCCACGGTAAGAAGGGGCAACAGGCCGCAAAGGTAATGATTTGATTCGGGAAATATTATTCGGTATTACGAATACTAGCTCTGTTTATTACTAGAAATTGCGGACAATATCCAGTTTGTATTTTCTTACTTATTGTTACGTATATTGATCTTATAGTATATAGAAATAATTATAAAGTATATTTTCAAGCTTACGTATATAGTCGGAACTATCTATCATACGTATAAGGATTATTACTTAAATAAATAAATTTTAATTGTGTGTATTTCAGATGATTATGGTTTTGTTTGATCGGAATTAAATTGGGGTTAAAGCTGCAACGTTTTACATACCAGCGTCGTAATAATGGCGTAGACTAACTTATTCCTATCTATTTCCAGTAAAAATCATCAAAATGAAAAAACTGATCGTTGCTGGTTGCGTCGTAACTGCCTTACTAAGTGGATACGCCTGCACCAAAACTGCAGACCTTACGCCTGATGAAACCACCGCATCGGCACGTAGTGCAGCCCCTAATAGCGGAAGTGCCACTGGACCACACTCTGGTACAGCTACTAGACCTCATAGTGGAACCGGAACGCCCCCAAACAGCGGCACGGCCACACCGCCCCATAGTGGAACAGGCGGTCATGGCGGGCCACCACCGCGTCCACCACATAGTGGCACGGCTACAGGTCCGCATACAGGTACGGCTACCCCGCCCCACAGCGGTACGGCCACGCCCCCTCATAGCGGCACAGGAACTCCTCCGGGGCCAAAACCAAAGCCGAAACGTAATTAATTGTTTCTACTAACGTAACAGCCAGACATTTGAAAATGTCTGGCTGTTACGTTAGTAGAAATTGATTGTTACTCGCCAAAGAACTGATTCCAGATCGCTTTTGCTTTTTCTTTCGCTTCTTCAATTTGAAGAGCGGCTTCGGCTTTTAGCTCGTCTAGTTTTACCTGAGCGGCTTCGAGCTGAACAGTTGCATCGGCCTTCAACTCATCAAACTTATCTTCGGCAGCATCCGAAAGTTCATCGGCCTTAGCCGCTGCACTGGCAAATACGGTTTCAGCCTGCGTTTGTAAATTGGCCAGATTAGAAGCCGTCGATGCTTTAGCTGCCTCGAAATGTTCCGTAGCCTTTGTCTGAAGTCCGTCAATATCAATGTCTTTACCAAACTCTTTGGCTTGTGCAACTAATTTATCTTTCAGTTCATCGAGCTGTGTCGCTGCTGCGTCGAGATGCTGACTAGCTTCTGTTTTGAACGATTCAAGTTTCTCGGCCGCCGATGCTTTGGCCGCCTGTGCCTGTTCTGTGGCGTTGGTTTTTGCGTTGTTATCCATTGGCTTACTTGTGGGATTTCGGGTAAAGTTGAGAAAGTTGCGTCAATTGCTCGACAAAAAAGTAAGAGGGGTAAAATAAACCATAAGAAAGGCAAATATCCGATCTGATAACGTGGTAACAGAACAACCAATCTAACCGAGTCGCCGGATTATCAGGCCATTTACCAAGTCGAACAAGACAACTGGTTTTAAGGTGCGCCAGTTAGCAATATCGAGGGTACCACCAAAGTTGATGTAATAATCGAGGTGATATTTTTTCCATTCGCGTTCAATAAAGTCTGGCGAATGAATGGCCGCAATCCAGCCATCTTCTACGTCCTCGAACCACTCTTCGTAATAACTATCGTCGGAACCGTGGAAGTTTAAAATATTCTCGGCGATCAATATAAAATACTTGATTCCCTGATCAACGAGTGGGTCAATAACCTGCCGTTTGAGGAACATAATATCATTATGCAACGTATCGTTCCATTCGCCAAAGAGTTCGATGACCACAAATTGTCGGTCGTAGTTGGCAAACAGAATCTTACAATACAAGGTTTCTGATCCGATTTCATCCCAAAGCGGGTGGATGTAATAGCCATAAATCGTGTTTTCGTACTGCTGCATATTATACTCCCGCTCGTAAAAAGGCGACTGCTCATCTTCAGAGGAGGAATAATATTTTTCCCAGCCATAAAAAGGTTCAATGTCCTGCATAATCAAAGAGTGTATGAGCGAATGAGTGAAAGAGCGAAGGGCTGACGCAAGCTTTTTCACTCTTTCACTCGTTAGCTATAACGTTAACGTAGCGGTGATTGTTGAAGCCGATAATAGTATGTTTACACCATGAAACCGACCAGCAAATATATTCTAATTACGGGCGTCTCAACGGGCATTGGCTATGGTGCGGCAAAGCAGTTTGTTGGGCGTGGATATACTGTTTTGGGGAGTGTGCGAAATCAGGCGGATGCCGACCGGTTACAGACCGATTTTGGGCCGTTGTTTGTACCCCTATTGTTCGACGTAACCGATGCTACGTCGGTTACATTAGCGGCTCAGGAGCTAACTCAAAAATTGGCCGGAAGCGGACTGGGCGGTTTGATTAACAATGCCGGTATTGCCATTGGTGGTCCATTACAACACCAGCCGATTGATACGTTCCGAAAGCATTTCGAGGTAAACGTATTGGGTTTGGCAACAGTGACGCAGGCTTTTTTACCGCTGCTTGGTGCCCGCGAGAATCACCCGGTTCAGCCGGGGCGGATTCTTAACATTAGCTCAGTGAACGGGCAGGTTGCTATTCCATTTATGGGAGCTTACGTCGGGTCGAAATTTGCTCTCGAAGGTTTGTCGCATAGCTGGCGAAGGGAGTTGGCCCGGTTCGGTATCAACGTAATTATTGTGGGGCCGGGTGCCGTTAAAACACCGATTTGGGAAAAAGGCACGGATATGTCACCTTACCAACATACGGCCTATTTTGGAGCTATGCAGGGTTTCCTGAAACAGGTGAAAAAAGCCGAAGAGCGAGGCTTTTCGATTGATTATCTGGGCGAACGTATCGTCGAGATTTACGAAACCAGAAACCCCAGTATACGCTACGCGTTAGTACCTAACAAACTGGTGAGCTGGGTATTACCTCGCCTACTTCCCGACCGGGTTCTCGACTGGATTCTAGCACGTATTGCTAAGTAAATCAGGCCAAAATGCTGATTAATTGTGAGGAGAAGCGTCTGCTTTTCTACACTTCGATGCCGGGCGGATTATTGAGAAAAGTAAGCCCTTGGATATACACTCTTTATATATAAGTCGCTGAAATTGAATTTTGGTGTATTTTCACGCGCCTTAATAGTGGCTGTTACCCATTTAAACGTACCTATGATGAAGAATTTCCTAACCCGAATGCACCTGAGTGTGCAGCTTTTGTTTTCTGCCTGTTTCGTGAGTCAGGCCCAGTCAGTTGACCCCTGGAAAATTACGGCCAATAAAATCGATCCAGCTAATTATTATGGTATTACGGTAGGAAATGGCATGATTGGCGTAGTGTCGGCGCCGGAACCGTTTCGGGTCAAGAACGTAGTGCTGGCGGGTGCTTTCGATTTATACGGTCGTGGTCGGGTGAGCAATTTTCTTAATAGCTTCAACCTCCTGAATATGAATCTGGAGATTGACGGTAAGCGAATCGAACGTAGTGCAATTAGTGGTTTTCGTCAGGAATTGAATATGCGCGAAGCCGCGTTTACCACTACGTTCGATTATCAGAATTCGGCTTCTGTTACGTATACGTACTACGCCCTGCGACAGATGCCGTATTCGGTGTTGTGCGAGGTGACCATAACCGCCAAAAAGCCACTAACCATTACCCCGTCGAGTGTAATGGAAGCACCTGACGCACTGAAAGATGTGCAGAATTACTACAACGAAATAGACCGACCTCATACCCGCCTTAGTTTGTTGACATCTACAGCAAAAAGCCCAACAGGTAAGCTTCAATTGTGTGCCTCAACAACCTTTATTTTCGACGAAGATCATACGCAGCAACCCCCGGTACTTCATGAGATGTGGGACAACAACATGCACCTTATGAAATTTTCGAAGAAGCTCAATACGGGCGAACAGTATCGCTTTGCCATTGCGGGTACATCCATTACGTCGGCTCATAACGACGACCCGTTGAATGCTGCCGAACGATTGACTATTGCTGCTAAATTACAGGGACGCGAGCGACTCAAAACGTTTCATAAGCAGGCTTGGAATGATCTCTGGAAAAGCGATATCCAGATTGATGGCGATCCGCAGGCACAACAGGATGCGCACAGCATGTTGTATCATCTGTATTCGTTCTCGCGCGAAGGTGTAGCGATGTCGCCCTCGCCGATGGGCCTTTCTGGTTTGGGTTATAACGGTCACGTTTTCTGGGATACAGACGTGTGGATGTATCCGGCCATGTTGGTGCTTCATCCTGAAATCGCGAAGTCGATGATTGAATACCGTTACGAACGACTGCAAGCTGCCCGACGTAACGCGTTTGCGAATGGGTATAAAGGGGCCATGTATCCGTGGGAAAGTGCAGATTCAGGTGTCGAAGAAACGCCGGTCTGGGCATTGAGTGGCCCTTTTGAGCATCATATTTCGGCTTGTGTAGCACTGGCAGCATGGCAATACTATTGCGTTACACAGGATAAAACCTGGCTTCGGGAAAAAGGCTATCCGATCTTATCGGCCACTGCCGATTTCTGGGCCAGCCGGGTAGAACGTAACGGTCCGGGTCGTTATGATATCAAGAACGTAGTGGCTTCCGACGAATGGGCCGAAAACGTTGACAACGACGCTTTTACCAATGCCGCTGCTCAGGTTAATCTGACCAACGCAACAAAAGCGGCTGCAATTCTAGGCCTGACGGCAAATCCCGACTGGATGCAGGTAGCAAAAAACATTCCGGTTACCAAAATGGACAACGGCGTAACCCGCGAACACGATCAGTACAAAGGCGAAGGCATCAAACAGAGCGATGTTAATTTGCTGGCTTATCCGTTAAAAACCATTACCGATCCGGCTCAAATCGCTAAAGATCTGGCCTATTACGAAACTCGGGTCCCCAATGAGGGAACGCCCGCAATGACGCAGGCCATCTTTGCGCTCCTCTACTCGCGGCTTGGTAATGCCGAAAAAGCCTATCACTTCTTTGGTGATTCATATCAACCGAACCTGAATCCGCCATTCCGGGTAATTGCCGAAACCAAGGGTGGTACGAATCCCTATTTCGCTACCGGAGCTGGTGGCGTTCTGCAAAGTTTGCTGATGGGTTTCGGTGGTATCGATATTACCGATACGGGCCTGACAACGGTTAAATCGACTCTGCCAGCAAATTGGAAAAAATTGACGATCACCGGCGTTGGCCCTGACAGAAAAGAAATCGTCGTTGAAAATAAAGGAGCCAAAGCTAAATAAACCACCCCGATTGTATGCTAAAACCTGCTTTTCAAAAAGATGATGCCTTATTGGCTGACATAGAATCGGCTCGTGGCCAGGCTGATACGTTACATATCTGGTGGCTCGGTCAGAGTGGGTTTTTGCTGCAATACAATGGCAAATACCTCTTGTTTGATCCGTATCTATCTGATTCTCTGTCGGAAAAATACATGTATACCGACAAGCCGCACGTACGGATTTCGGAGCAGGTTATTTTCTCTGGCCATTTAGGAATGGTCGATGTGGTTACGTCGAGTCATAACCACACCGACCATCTTGATTATGATACGTTGATGCCGTTGTTTGCTGCCAATTGGAATATAAAGTTTGTTATCCCCGAAGCGAATCGCGCTTTTGTGAACGGACGTATCGGCAATAATTTTGGTCATCATCTGCCGATTGGGCTGAACGATGGGCAAACTATAACGGTCGATGGATTTGTGTTTCACGGCGTACCGGCTGCTCATAACCATGTAGAGCGCGATGCCGAAGGCCGTTGCAAATTCATGGGATACGTAGTGGAAATTGGTCAATATCGCGTCTATCATTCGGGTGATACGTTGTGGTACGATGGCATGGTCGATGTGCTACGTCCGTTCAATGTCGACGTAGCGTTTTTACCCATCAATGGCAACAAACCCGAACGGCGCGTAGCGGGGAATCTCAATGCTGACGAAGCCGCAAGACTAGGCCGTGAAATAGGGGCAAAACTCGTTATTCCGCATCATTACGATCTGTTTGAATTCAATACCGCCGACCCTGCCGATTTTGTGCAAGCCTGTGAAGAGTATGATACGCCATATCGGGTAATGAAGCTGGGCGAACGGATAAGCTATAGCCGGTAGAACTATTACAAGGGCCGCTTTACCTGACACTACGTCTTCTGCTAATTGTAATCAAACGCTATGAAAAAAACGATTTTTCTGTACCTCATTGCCGCTACGTCGGCACTGGCTCAATCCGATCTGAAGAATGAGAAGAAGCTGAATTTTTCTGTTCAGGTAGTTGATAATCAAATAAATATTGGTTATGGTTTGGCCATTGGCGACGTAGATGGCGACAAGAAACCGGATATTCTGCTGGCCGATCAGAAAGAGTTTGTGTGGTACAAAAATCCGGGCGATAAAACGTCGCTCTGGAAACGTTACGTTATGGCAGCCAACCTAACACCACAGGATAACGTTTGCATTGCCGCTCGTGATTTGGATGGCGATGGAAAAGTAGAAGTGGCTGTTGGTGCTGGCTGGAGTCCCGCCGAAACAAACGACAGTACAAAGTCTGGGGCGGTATTTTATCTCATTCGTCCACAAGATCCCACGCAGCGTTGGGAACCTGTACGTTTACACCACGAGGTGACTACGCACCGGATGCGTTGGGCCCGTGTAGGCAAGTCGGACTATCAGCTTATTGTGGCTCCACTGCATGGATTAGGCAATAAAAATGGTGAGGGCAAAGGTGTTCGAGTATGGGGCTATGCCTTCCCGAAAAACACACGTAGTACGTGGAAGCGGTATCTGGTTGATTCGACTATGCATCTAACGCACAATTTCGAGATCTGGGAAGATGGCGAAAATGGCTCGGCAACGGGGCTGGTGCTGGCCGGAAAAGAAGGTGGTCAGCTTTTCGAATGGCAAAAGACGAAGTGGCAGGCTATTGACGAAGAATCGGTCAGAAATGCCTTGCCGATGCTCAATAAAAACGTAGATGGTATTGGTGAAATCCGACGGATGGACAATGGTAAAAGTGTTGCCACCATTCAACCGATGCACGGTAATTTACTCCAGTTCGAAACTGGAGATTACTCGTTCAAAAAACCAGGAAAACCGGTCTCTGAAAAAGAAATAACGCTCCTGACGGATGATTTGAGTCAGGGGCATGCACTGGTTTGTGGCGATTTTCTGGGTCTTGGCACTGATCAGATTGTGGCAGGCTGGCGGAATCCGAATGCCGATAAGAAGGTGGGCATACGCTTATTCAAACCATCGGAAAACGATAACATGACTGGCTATGTCCTTGACGACAGTGTGCGAATGGCGTGCGAAGATATTCAGGCCGCTGATCTTGATGGCGATGGCGATCTGGATTTGATTGCATCGGGCCGCGCTACGTTAAACGTACTGATCTACTGGAACGGCCGGAAATGAGTAATGTAAAATGAAAAGTGGATAATAGCTTGATGTACGTCACAGACTAGGTTACTACGTATCAAGTTACAGGCACGGCGAATATGCTCCAGTAAACAGGCTTTTGGTTTGTATTTCTAAATTTCAGGCGGTAAACTGATTAAGCAAGAAATAAAATCATGTTGATTCAAGAATATCAGGAAAGTTGGATTGAGGATTTCGCCAAAGTAAAAAAAGTAATTATTGAAGCTATGGCGAATCTGAAAATCTCTGTTGAACACATAGGAAGCACTTCAGTTCCTGGATTAGCAGCGAAGCCAATAATTGATATTGATGTAGTTTATGATGGTCCGCTAATATTTGATGAAATAAAAACGAGATTAACCAAAATAGGCTATTATCACAATGGAAATCAGGGCGTTTATAATAGGGAAGTATTCAAGAGACATAAAATATCTGATAAACATGAGATAGTAGACTCAATTGCTCATCATCTGTACGTTTGTCCGGTGGATAGCGAAGAACTGCGAAGGCATATTTTATTCAGAAATTATTTAACTCTAAATGAGGAAGCAAGAAATCAATACCAAATTTTAAAATATAAAATTGCGGAAGAAGTAAATCAGGACCGAAAAAAGTATGCAGAAGTAAAGGAAATAAAAGCAAAAGCATTTGTAAATTCTATCATAGCAAAAGCCAGTAATTTACCGTATCAGATTTTCGGCACCTAAGTCGCTCCCTCCGCCCAAGGCCCAGCGACCGGTTGCTTTGTTACCTTTTACGACGTACTCAACAACACCAAACGCCTGACCGAATCCGTAGCCAATCACCAGATAATCGCCACTGTAAAAACCGACACCGTTATAAGTCTGATTGCCCACGTTCCATTGAACCTGAACAGTGCGCCCGGTACGTTGTGTCATGAGCTTGCCCCGATACGTTTGTCCGCCCGGATTTGTGCCTGCTACGTAGTATTGTCCATCCTGCCCCGTCAGTGTTTCGGCACCAACTTCACCATTCAACTGGGGTGAAGTCCAGACTCCATCCAGTTGATTGTTGTTCGGATTTACTTTGTAAACGGCCACGCCATATGCAATGTTGATACCGTACCCGACAAATAACTTTCCATCGAGCAAAAGACCTATACCGCTGTAATTACCGACGCTGGTTTTCCAATCGAGTTGATACGTATTGCCATTTTTGGTGATAGTTACCATGCCATTATATGATTCACCATTGGGAAGTTGCGCTGTCTCGATTTTCCAGGCACCGCTTTGGGCAAAGAGTGTTTCGGTTGCTAGCATGACAATAAAGAATATGATCAACGATGTTTTCATTGATGCTTTTCTTGATACGTAGTTGATTGATAGTATTCTATTTATTGACTGGATTGCCCGAGAAATCTTTCACAACGATGTTCGGAAAAGCGTCCAGTCCATCCAGAGAAGTAATCTGATTGTTGGCCAGCAACAGCCAGCGAACATTTGGGCAACCCGATAGCGATCGTAAATCGGTTAGTTGATTATTCGAAAGGTCCAGACGGTCTATTTTTGCGCCACGAAGCTTGGATACGTTATGTAACCCGCAGTGTTTCAGGTATAAATCTCCCAGATTGGGTAGTTGCGAAAGTGCCGAAACATCGTTGAGCGGGTGGTCCGACAGACTCAAACCCGTTACGTGCCCTCTCTGAACGCAGATGAGAAACCCACGATCTGGCTTGTCAAGATTCCAGTGTTCGGTAAACGTAGCGTCGTTGAGTGTAAGGCCAGCGTTTTCGGCAAATTGAGTAAGTGTTGTTTTTTCTGCAGGTATTAGTGCCGAAAAATCGTAGTCATATTGGCCGGGGCTGGCTTTGCCTCTATCTAATTCCATGCTGATTACGGCGGCATATAATCCAACGCCCATCAGGCAAAAAATAAGACTGATGATTGATAGAAACTTGTGCTGGCTGAATTCCTGAAACGTCCACCAGATGGCTAACAGATACAACAAACCAATGCCAACTACAATCGGAAAACTCGTCCAATCAGGTAATTTTTTGAGTGGAGAATTAGGATCTGTCAGGCCAGCCGTCAGCGAATAGCCAACCAGCAACGTTAACCCAAACGACAACAGAATACCGCGAAACGCCATGACTACTCGTTAGTTCGACCAGTTTGGGAACTGTGCTTTCAATTCGTCGTCGAGCTTGTCTGCCCAGATCTCGAGGTCCGAAATAAACATGCTCAATTCGTAGTAATCCATGCCTTTTATATCGCGATCATCCGTAGCATAAACCTTTTGCGTATTGGGCATTATAGACAATTTTACACCTAACTTTTGGTCGTTAAGTTCGAGCAGATGCCGGTAAAAACCTAACAGATTATTGGCCGGAATATCCATCAATGGCGAGAAAATTCGCAAAAAATCCCGGCGGCTCCCATCCTGGAAATTAAGCGTTTCGATCAGTACTTCGATACCTGCCGATCCTCGTTTCCAGAGCCAGTTTTTACGTTCGGGATTATACACCTTGTCGCGCGAAAGCCCGGCCGATTCGGCGTAGCAGTGAATCATTTCGGTAACGCGCCGATATTGTTCGTCGAGGTCAGCATGAACTGGTTTGGGAAGTTGTGGGGTTTCCATAAATGGTTCTGATTTAGCGTATTAAGTTGTGTTAACGTAGCAGGATTATGTACGATCTCCTGAACAACTCAAAACTACTACGTTCGAAACCCCATCATGAGCGCAAGTATACGTAGTGCCGGTTTGGCTTTAAAAGCGGAGCCAATAGCCCTAAAATCGGCAGGATTTAGTAATAGGTAATGAAGAATGAACCAGCCAAATGCATTGAGTCTTACAGTTGCGGCAGTTTGCGGAGGTTCAACGTGTATTCCCAGAAGCGAATGTCGGCCTGACTCTGGTATTGAAAAATAACCCAGAAAATGCCGTATAAAAGCACCAGTGGAAAAAAACAATCGAATAAAATTACAATGTCGCCACTACGTAGTGCTTCCCGTAAACCTGTGAAAATATAGAGCAAACACGGAAAGCCAAACAATACCGTCGCAATAATGAAAATTGTGTGCGGAACGAGGGTGAGGTTCACTAACGTTTGGCCGTCCTGCACCTTATATGACCCATGTACGGTAGGGGCGAGGCTTTGTTTCTTTAACTTACCAGATGTTTTTCGAACCGAAAAATCATACTGACTAACTTCGCCATAATAAGGTTTTGAACTCAAAATACTAAATCCTGTAATGACATTAGCGTCAAGTTTTTGCTGGATTTCAGAAGGAGAAATAGGAGTTTGATATGAAAATTGTCGATAAAGCAGTAAGGAGGTCATCATTGTTAAAAGAGGTAAAGCGTTCCGGTGCTTATATAAGTTACTTGTACTGATTGATTTGTCTCAGAAAATTTCCTGCTATCTGAAACAAACTTATTACGCTGCTTTAGAATTGTTGAGCAAGTAGTGTCTGATGATCCAATCTTCGGCCTGCTGGTTCGAAACTTCGCCCAGTGATGTTACGTAGGCTTTCTGAAAATCAGGTTCATTCTTCAAAAAAATATGGAATCCTTCACCCTGAAAAGCCCCGGCTTCTAAAGGTGATTTCTGTAAAATATCCTGCCGCTCCTCGCTCGAAAGAAGTCTGATTTTCTTGTTGAGTCGGTATTGGGCCATGAATTTCCAGAACCACATATAAAAGCCACAAGGCAAATGAATCTACGTTAATCAGTACAATTATGCTACGTATTTTCGGAATAGAGCCGTATTACGTAGCGAGTTAATAAGATTGAGGATTGTTGGAATCATAGGGCTGATTTCGGCCCGATGTGTGTTGGCGGATAGTTGCCATGTAGCGGTGTGGCAACGTAATGCGGGTGTTGTCGGCGTTGAAAACAACGGTTGCCTGAAAAAGCAAATGCTGTTCCCGAATATCGTGAATGACGTGCCAGGGAATCAGAATAGGTGAATGGCCTAAGCTAAACACCTTCATCACGCCCAGATAAATGCCCTGATCGGTGCAGGCAACCTTTAGCACACCATTGTAATTAACAAAACCCATACGGCCAAACACATTTGAATCGTAGCCACTTCTCATCAGCTCTGTCCGGTATTTTCGGGCCAGTTCCTGCCAGCCGCTCAACGTTGAGAGCAGGTAAATTATTCCTGACCACAAGCCTGTAAAAAAAATGCAGAAACCTACAATAATCAGAAGTATCAGGACAGACGATTTCATAGGTATATAGGTTAGGTATAAATTTCTATCAATCAGACCGTTGGCTTATTACCTGAATAAATTTAGAAGATTATTCTGGCTATAGAACCAACGACTACGAATGAGCATGTTAAGGAATCGTATTTGTTAGTTAACGGCTAAATAACTGAATCATTTTCAAGACAATATTGGCCCGTTTCATAACCTGTGAAGCCTTGCTCTGGCGCTCATCGAAATAGATTTTGCCGTCTTTTTCCAACCATTCATACCCGGTTTCCGGATCGACACCGATGTTATAACGATTCAGGAAAAACCAGCAAAGCACGCCAATAAGAAAGAAAATTCCGACGCCCACGTATAAACCCATTCGGTCTCCGAGGTAGCGGTCGAACGAAATCTTGGCCACCACTAAGTTTTGATTATCAACGTAGTAAATGTCGATAACTTCACCAACTTGCCAACTGCTCCACTCTTCGGCTGAGACGTAGCGTGATGTAGTGAGCGTATCTAGTTGATGGTGCGTAACCGCAGCCACTACGTTAATTTCATTATCGGGGCTGCCCGATGTGCTGGATTTTACCTGCTTTTTAGAAATGATGGTTGCTTTGAGCAACTGCCCTTTTTGCTGAATAGCTTTATCGATAAGACTATCTTCGTAAATCCAGTAGCCAGCCGCCAGACTCACAAACGTAAACAGGCTGAACATTCGGAAGCCCAACGACCTGAACCGACGTAATACGAAGTAGTAATACAGTAATAAACCAGTGCCAATACAGATATAGGTTAGGGAGTTCATGAGGTTGTTTACATTACGTTGATTAAGTATTTCTTTTAGTACAAAATTATTTTTACCTACCTGCGCGTTATCCACCAAATTTATATTTGGCTGTACCAGACAAAAAAGCGGCAGAAACGAATTTGTAGCTGGTTAAAAACGGCGAAATATGATTTTACCGGATAGAGTTAGCGGTGGGTAACCGACTTGCACGAATGCTGAAAATGTCATTATCTTGCTCGCCTAAGCGTCTACTAATGAGATTTTTATTGCTGATTGGGTTGCTTTTGGTAAACTTCCGGGAAGCTACTGCGCAATTACCCAATTTTAATTTTGAACATATATCAACTAAAGAAGGCTTGCCTTCCAATAATGTCTGGTGTACGGCCAAAGACAAGCAGGGTTTTCTCTGGATTGGCACATCACGCGGTGCATATCGGTTCGATGGCTATCGCTACGACACTGCCGATTCGCTTAAGAGGGGCTATTGTTCGGGTATTTCGGTGGATTCGAAAGGGACAATTTACATATCGCTCGATACGCAGGGCTTGTGCGTGGTTGACCCGAAAACGCTTCTCGTTAAAACAGTTCTAAAAAACAATTACACCGATGCCGAGGCTAGTAACGATTTACATGAGCAAGTCTATGTCGATTCGAAAGATCAAGCGTGGCTTTGCGATTATACGGCCATAAAACGCTATGATCCGAGCACTGGAAAGCTTCACCAGTATGCAATGGCATCGAAAGAAGTTCATCAGTACGCCAGCTTTCTGGAAGATGCGAACCATAACTTGTGGATAATTTCAGAGATAGGCTTTTATCAGTACGACCGTAAGCAGGATAAGATTATCTGTTTGTATGGCGAAGAAGCCGTTACAAAAGAGAATCGAATCAAAATTGGATTTAGCCACGCTTTCGAAGATCATACTGGCGCTATCTGGTTATGTGCGTTCGATAAAGGGTTAGTTTGTTTCAAACCCACCGATCAGTCATTTGTTCTGCACAAAAAAGGGCTTGAAAACCAGACTATTATTTGTGGGATTGAATCGCACGACGAAAACGGGAAGCGTGTTTTGTTTGTCGGTACAACCAACGGCGTTATTGTACTTTATCCTGATACGGGGCAATCCTATCGCTTAACTGAGTTTTACAATAAAGGCATCCATATCAAACGCATCATGGATGATAAAGAAAATGGCGTTTTGTGGTTCAGTACGTTGGATGGCCTTTATAAATACCGCTACCGAAATCCGGGTATACGTACGGTTAACTTACCCGCCAACGTAGTAACGCTGCCCGTTGGCATTAATAGCATTATTCAGTATTCGGCTGATACGTATTTTCTGGGCCTTTCTCATACCGGTGTACTTCGCTGGAAATCGTCGACCAATCAGTTCAATCTGCTACGTTATCCGGTGTCAACAGCTACACATCGATTACGATTGATGGGTGGACAATTGTATGCATTTACAAGTCAGGGTATTTTTAGGAATGACCTGACCCATAATCAATTCGAACCGCTTCGGCAACTCACAAAAGCGTTCACAACAACCGAATTTACAGACGGCCTCCTCGACCGGAAAGACCGACTCTGGATTGCCAACGTAACCGAAGGAATAAAGGTATTAAATCCGCAAACCGGCCAGCCCTATACGCTCTGGAATAAAGAAACCGGCGCCAAACTCTTTCGAAATAATTCGGTGAAAGTGATGCAGGAGGGAGCTGACGGAAAGGTCTGGATTGCTACGTGCTCGAAGGGGTTATTCTTTTTCGATGAAGCCACCGCCAGTTTTGTGGACGTAGAACGAATGTCTATTAATAAAGGACAGGCACTGGGAGGGTTGTGTATCAATGACTTGCGGTTGAGCGACGATAAGTCAATTCTGATTGCCAGTTGGGGCGGAGTTAATAAAATAGCGCCTTCGGGCAAGCTGGTTACTACGTTCGATTTTCATCATCCAAGCGTCAACGATACGTATTGCAGTAATATCTGCGAAGATCAGAGTGGTAACCTGTGGTTTAGCACCAACGAAGGTGTTCACATTGCCAACCCTAAAAAGAATATCGTTAACCGACTCACAACCATCGAAGGATTATACAATAACTCACCGTCGGGGTTTTTGTACAACCAGCAGAAAGAACTGATTCTCGGCTATACAAACGCCCTGAATATTCTGGATATCAATCACCTGAATATTAATAAAATACCACCACAGGTGGCTGTGAGTTCAGTGGCAGTGCAAGGCCGACGACTCGAGCAGGACATTTCGAATGGTATTACCATTGAGCCCGACGAGAATGCTGTTACGTTACATTTCTCGACATTGAATTTTGAGCCTATTTCTCGTAACGTATATCGCTATCAGTTGGCTGGTTTCGATGATAAGTGGATTGATCTGGGGAGCCAGAATACCGTTTCGTTCGCCAATCTTGCGCCCAAAACTTACACGTTGAACGTACTGGCCGGAAACAGCTTTGGGTTATGGAGTAAGAAACCGATGGTTGTAAAACTGACCATTAAACCGCGCTTTCACGAAACCTGGCTTTTCAAAGGGTTAGTTACGTTGCTAACTGGTTTTGTGGTTTTTGGTGTGATACGCTGGCGGGTTAGTACGCACAATGAACGGAATCGACTTGATTTGCAGATTGCTGAACTACGGCTGAAAGCGTTACAGTCGCAAATGAACCCGCATTTTCTGTTCAACTCGCTTAACTCTATTCAGAATTATCTGCTCAACAATCGGGGTGTTGAAGGGGCCAAATACCTGTCGAAATTCTCCAAACTGGTACGTCGGATTATGGAAAATTCCAATCATCCATACTTACGGTTCGAGCAAATTATCGAGACGTTGAAAATGTACGTTGAGATTGAATCATTTCGGTTCAATCATGAATTCAGATACGAATTTGATATTGATGAGGACGACGTATTGCTATCTGCGCAACTTCCGCCGATGTTGTTGCAACCGTATGTTGAAAATGCAATCTGGCACGGGCTGATGCCGAAAGATGGTGAGAAAAAACTCAAAATTTCGGCACGGGCGCAAAACGATCACATCATCTGTATCATCGAAGATAATGGCGTAGGCCGTACTCTAACACCCCGCCGGGAAGGGCACATATCGCGCGGTCAGGAAATGACGAAGGGAATTTTTGAGTCGCTACGTTACAAAAGCAGCAAAGCACGCCTGGAAATAATTGATTTGTTTGACAATCAGAACCACCCCGTCGGAACGCGGGTCGAACTCTTACTACCAATCGAAAAAGTCTGAAAAATTATGGAAACGCTACGTGCCGCCATCATCGACGATGAGGCCAATGCCCGCCAGGCCCTGATCAGTTTACTCCGGCTTCTTTGCCCGGACGTAGTGGTTTGTGGAGAGGCTAAAAACGTCGATACAGGAATCGAATTGATCAAAAAAGAAAAACCGAATCTGGTTTTTCTTGATATTCAGATGCCGGGGAAAACGGGTTTTGATTTACTGTCGAGTTTCGAGAAAATTGATTTTGGTGTCATTTTCACAACGGCTTATCAGGAATATGCCGTGAAAGCATTTCGATTCAGCGCGATCGACTATTTGCTCAAGCCAATTGATCCCGACGAGCTTTTATCGGCAGTCGATAAGTTTAAATCACAGCAGGATTCGGTGAATCCACAGCAGTTGAAAATTTTACAGGAACACATCCAGAATCCGCAGCCATCCGGCCTAAAACAACGTACTCGCAACGACAATCAACGTATCGCGTTGCCCACATCGGAAGGAATTCATTTTGTACAAATGAGCGACATTATTCAGTGCGAATCGTTAGGGTCGTATACCAAATTTCATTTGGTGGGTAATAAGCCTATTGTGGTGTCGAGACTCTTGAAGGAGTACGAAGAAATTCTGGATAATTTTTACTTTTTTCGGGTACATCAGTCCAACATCGTGAACCTCGAACACATTAAACGCTACGTTAAAGGTGATGGCGGACAAGTGTGGCTGAGTGATAGTTCGGAAGTGGAAGTATCGCGCCGACGTAAAGAAGAGTTTCTGGAACTACTTTCCGATTTCTATGTCAATTCGGGTAAGATAAGCTGAGGTGAAACACCCCACCCTAAATCTGCTCTCTATGCGGGAGGGATTTAGGGTGGGGTGTTTCAGATAGATGCAATCACGTTAAACTACGTATGACTTAGCTGGCCCGCCATTGATTTTAGTGCTGCCGATAGCCCTTCGAGCCGGGGAGCTATGTCGCCTTCCGAACCCATAAACGTACTGAATTCGGCCGTTTGCGTAGCCAACATCGTCAGTAGATCAGCGAGTTCGTCTTTTCGAATCTCATTACTTTCCAGTTGTGTTTTTACCTGTTCAAGCGTATCGGCAATTTCTGTGGCGTTATCGGTTTGCCGGAGTTGCTCAAGCCAGCTATCGATAACACCTTTGCCACTTTGAGGAGTTGTACCCGCAACTTCGCCTTCCAACACATCCATAGTCATGTCGAGAAGGGTGGTTGATTGTTCGTGAGTTAGCATAATTAAATCTGGCTGGTAAAATTACGTAAGGCATTAGCCAAGTGTTTCAATTCGTCGGCGGTAGTAGAACCAACGGCAGGTTCATGCGAAAGGGCCAGCGTATGACTTGCCATGCTCAGGAGCAAATGCCGAATTTTCTCATTGTCATACTGGCCGGTTTTCAGATGATCGCGCAGGGCTTCTACTTCGGCCAGAATGCGTTCGGCTCCTACATCGCCCGGCAAGGCATTAAGCCAGCCTTCGAGTAGTAGTATGCCTTGTTCGGCGGAGATTCTTGTCTGATGGCCATCGCCTAGCGCACCCAACGTATCGTTGAGCATACGATGTTCAAGGGTTGTTCCGGTTCCTTCCATAATTTGTAGTGAATTAATTGATTAGAAATTGAATGGATAATGGAGTTAGAAGAATGGATAATGTAAATACGCAGAACATCTTTTGGTTAAGGGCTGACATTCTACATTATCCATTGTTCATGAAATAAGTCCGCGTAGTATTTTCGAAAGGCTTTCCAGGCCGCCAGTCCAGGTGCCTTCTGAGTTCGAATCGCTGGCGATGGCTTCGGTTTTATCGGCCAGGCCGTGCAGCAGATCACGGATGTAGGTTTTATCGGGCTGATGGGCCTGAATAGCCGTACGCAATTCATCGAGCAGCCCTTTTATCTGATCCAGATTAGGATCGCCCTGTAAGGCCTGCTGCCAGCCATCAATGAGCAAAACGCCTTCCGATGGCGACAGACCTTCGTCGTTGCTATTGCGGAACATCGCCAGCGTATTGCTGAGCATGTTCTCTTCTATTCTGTTTGAGCTTATCATAAAAGCCTGATTAATAAAGAATGGCCTTAGCGTATTACGTTACGACCGGGTATCTACAATTTGTAAACCTGCCAACTGACGTAGTGTTGTGGCCAGGTTTTCCAGCTCACTAGCCAATTGTTCAGATGTACTTGAACCCTGCGCAACCTGCGACGTATGATCAGCCAGACTGAAGAGCAATTCCCGTACGTGGTCGGCATCGGGCTGGTTGAGTTTCAGTTCATCTCGGAGTTCGTGAAGTTTGCCTTTGATCAATTCAGTTTGATCGTTACCGTCAATAACCTTTAGCCAGCCGTCGATCAATTCCAGCCGGTCGGGTGTCGATTCTGAGCTAGTATTGCTTGAGTCTGTCAGGCTGGCTGTCTGTTCAAATAGTCGCTGGTTTAATGCATGAGAAGCCATAATACGTTGAGTTTAAATAGATCGATACAAGGGTACTCCTGATAACCATCATACCAATCGGTTCATGGTTGTTGTATAGTCAATAACTTGGTGAGCGGGTGGTTTGTTTGGCTCTAAAAGTAGGAATGCTGGCAACCAATAAGCAGCGGCAATGACAGGAATAATGGCTTTTACATTGCCACCGCTTTCTAACAATTGCCACCGTTTTCTAACAAAGGCTAGTATTGAGAACGCCCTCCCGATTGTGGAGTTGCTGTATCGCCGGTACCTCCCGAAATTCCCGAACCGCTGATTCGCGACGTATCGCTACGTGACCGCGTTGACGAACTATCGGGTTCCGTTTTTAAGAAACTTGATCTAACTATCAATAAGAGATGCGGCATCTGTTGGCGATACGTTAGTTACACGCCATTGAAGGCCTTTGTTGTACTATCAATCAAGTTTGAAGCATGCTGGTCAATAGCTATAGGAAGGTAATTTTTATATTCTGAACAACAGAATACCGTTAGTTTTGTGGAAAACGGACCCACTTTGCCATTGTTCAACGGTTGTTTGGTAAAGGGGCGCGTATGACACTGACCAGTTATGGATACAATTCGTTTACAGCCCGAACTTAGATACCAGTTTGCTCGCAGCGGTGGAGCTGGTGGACAGAATGTGAATAAAGTGTCGACGAAAGCCGAGCTTCGTTTCGATGTTCGGAATTCAGCCTTACTGACCGATGAAGAACGGGCCACTTTGGAAGAAAAACTGGCCAATAAACTTACCTCCGAGGGTGAGTTGCTGCTCACGCACCAAACCGAGCGAACGCAACTGGCCAACAAAGAGAAAGTGACGCTGAAGTTTTACAAACTCATCGAAAAAGCGTTCGCAAAACCGAAGCCACGCAAGGCGACCAAGCCCTCAAAAACATCTATTGAAGAACGTATTGCAGGGAAAAAGCGAAAAGGTGACGTGAAGGCGACCCGAAAAAAAGTTGATTTTTGATAGAGTATCTCTTCCCGCAATATCATTCGCTATGATACGTATTCCGCCCCGTTCGCTTCGCTTGTTGGCAAGTGTTGTTACGTTAATAGGTCTGGGCCTGCTAGTCAGTGCCTGGGTTAAGAAGCCTGCACCAACTACACCGAACGTAGTGCTTTTCTTTATGGATGACATGGGCTACGGCGATTTGTCGGTAACGGGCGCGCTCGATTACACCACGCCCAACCTCGACCGGATGGCGGCCGAAGGCTCACGGTTTTCCAATTTTCTGGCAGCACAGGCGGTTTGTAGTGCATCGCGGGCTGCGCTGATGACAGGCTGTTATCCAAACCGATTGGGGGTTTCGGGCGCATTTGGGCCTAATTCGCTTGTTGGGTTGAACCCAAACGAAGAAACATTAGCCGAATTGCTGAAAGAGAAAGGGTATGCAACGGGTATTTTCGGGAAGTGGCATCTGGGCGATAAAAAAGAATTTTTACCCCTCCAGCAGGGTTTCGATGAATATTATGGTGTCCCCTATTCGCACGATATGTGGCCGCTGCATCCTAATCAGGCCAATGCGAACTATCCGTCTTTGAGCTGGATTGAAGGCAATGAAAAGAAGCAGGAAATCAAGAATCTGGATGATGCAAGCCAGATTACGTCGACCGTGACCGAAAAAGCGTTGTCCTTTATTCGTAGGCACAAGAGCAAGCCCTTCTTTCTGTACGTACCGCACCCACTGCCACACGTACCGCTGGCGGCTTCGGCGAAGTTTAAAGGGAAAAGTACACGCGGAATTTTTGGCGACGTAATAACCGAACTCGATTGGTCGGTGGGTCAAATTATGAATGAGTTGAAGCAGCAGGGCGTCGATAAAAACACGCTGGTCATTTTCATCAGCGACAATGGCCCCTGGCTCAACTATGGCGATCACGCCGGGTCAACAGGCGGCTTCCGGGAAGGCAAAGGAACATCGTTCGAAGGTGGGCATCGAGTGCCTTGTCTGGTACGTTGGCCGGGTGTTGTACCGGCTGGGCGGATCAGCAACAAGCTTCTGACCACAATGGATATTCTGCCGACAGTGGCTAAACTATGCGGGGCGCGTTTACCTAAACAACGTATCGACGGCGTTGACTGGATAGCCTTATTGAAAGGTGATAACAACGTAACACCCCGCCAAAACTTTTACTATTACTACCGGAAAAATAGCCTGGAAGCGGTTCGCCAAGGCGACTGGAAACTGATTTTTCCACATCCCGGACGCACCTACGAAGGCTTTTTGCCGGGCCAGAATGGTAAACCCGGCCCTCTCACCGAAACCCACGAATTTGCCAGTGCGTTGTACGATCTCCGTCGTGACCCCGGTGAGCGCTACGATGTCAAAGAACAACATCCCGAAATTGTTGCTACGTTGGAAAAACTGGCCGAAGAAGCCCGCACCGACCTCGGCGATGAGTTACAGAAACGTATCGGCGCCAATGTTCGCCAGCCCGGACGTATCAGCCAGTAAGGTATGTTTTGATTAGCCCCATAATGCTACGTCCTTTCGCTTAGAAAGTCATACAGTAAAAGAAGCTATTGTCACATAGGTAGATAATGGCTTCTTTGCTTTTATAAGTAGAACGCTGATAGACGTTTAGTATTAATGAGTTATTTATCAATCGACAGCCGGAAAGAACGCACCTTTGATGCCATCGTTGTCGGAACGGGGATGAGTGGAGGATGGGCTGCCAAAGAGTTAACTGGCAAAGGTCTTCGCACACTTGTTCTCGAACGTGGGCACGACGTTAAACACGTAACGGATTATCCGACCACGATGATGCAGCCGTGGGAATTTGAACACCGGGGCGATGTGCCGTTGGCGATCAAAAAAGACTATTCGATTACGAGTAAAAATTTTGCATTTCGGGAAGAAACCAGGCATTTTTTTACGAAAGATGCGGAACAGCCTTATATTCAGGATAAACCCTACGACTGGATTAAAGCCTATCACGTCGGTGGACGTTCGTTGCTCTGGGGACGGATGACACAGCGGTGGAGCGATCTGGATTTTGAAGGGCCCGCGCGAGATGAATACGCCACAGATTGGCCAATTCGCTACGTTGACATTGCGCCCTGGTATAGCCACGTAGAGAAATTTATTGGCGTTACGGGCAATCGGGATGGCATACCACATTTGCCCGACGGCGAATTTTTACCGCCTATCGAAATGAGTTGCGTGGAAACCTATTTCCGCGAAAAAATGGATGCTACGTATCAAAATCGACACGTAATTATCGGCCGGGTAGCGCATCTGACGCAGCCAAAACCTATTCATTTGCAACAGGGTCGTGCCAAATGCCAGCACCGTAATTTGTGCGACCGGGGTTGTCCATACGGTGGTTATTACAGCAGCAATTCATCGACATTACCTTGGGCCGCTCGGACCGGAAAGATGACGCTACGTCCTGATTCCATTGTGCATTCGGTGATTTACGACGAAGCAAAAAAACGGGCCATAGGCGTGCGGGTGATCGACGTACATACGCATGAAATGACGGAATATTACGCCCGGATTATTTTCATGAATGCGTCGACCATGAACACGAACCTGATTCTGTTGAATTCAACTTCGAATCGGTTTCCGAATGGGTTGAGTAACGACCATGACGTACTGGGGAAATTTGTAGCCTTTCATAGTTATCGGGGCCGTATCTACGCGGATTATGACGGTTTCTCCGATGTCAGAACCGACGGGCAGCGACCAAATCAGTGTTACATCCCCCGGTTTCGGAATCTCCATAAGCAGGAAACCGATTTTCTTCGGGGATATGCAACTGCCTTTTCAGCAGGCCGTTCGACTGCGCAAAGTAGCGAAGGCGTCGGTGCTGATTTGAAAGCAAATTTACTGAATCAGGAATACGGCCCCTGGAACATTGGCGCGAGTATGATGGGCGAAACCATTCCGAAAGAGGTTAGTCGCGTACGGCTTGATTCATCGTTGAAAGACCCTTATGGTATGCCGCAGCTACGTGTTTCGGTGGCCTACGACGATAACGATACCAAAATGCTGAACGACTTTTTTGACCAATGGTCGGAGATGTATACTACTGCCGGATTTACGAACATCCGTCGGGTCGATACCAAACGAACGCCGGGTAACGAAAATCACGAAATGGGTGGTGCCCGAATGGGCAAAGATCCTAAAACGTCGATGCTGAACAAGTGGAATCAACTGCATAGCTGCCCCAACGTATTTGTAACCGATGGTGCCTGCATGACCTCTACATCGACACAAAATCCGTCATTGACGTACATGGCCCTCACGGCCCGCGCTGCCGATTATGCCGTAAAACAATTGAAAGCCCAAAACCTATAAAATTGCCTTGATATGACTACCCGCCGAACTTTTCTGAAAACCTCTATTGGCCTTGCCGGAGCTACTACGTTGGGTTTTTCGTTTGCCGATAAACAGCCGCGTTTGGCTTTTTCGACGCTGGGATGTCCCAAATGGACGCTGGATCAGATTCTCAAAACGGCCAGTTCTGAAGGCTACGAAGCTATTGAAATCAGAGGCATTCAGGGGGAATTATTTCTGCCGAAATGCCCGGAGTTTAGCACGCCCACAAAAATTGCCGAAACCCGGAAACGCTTTACCGATAGTAACGTAAAAGTCTGCAACCTCGGCGCATCTACCAATCTGCACATCATGGACCCCGCCAAACGGGAAAAGAATATGGATGAAGCCCGGCAGTTTATCGATCTGGCACAGCAGCTTTCGTGCCCTTACGTGCGGGTGTTCCCGAACGATTTGCCGAAAAATCAGGATCGTGAACAGACCATAAATCTGATCAGCGAAGGGCTTTCGGAACTTGGGCACTACGCGCAAAAAGCGAACGTAACGGTGCTGCTCGAATCGCATGGCGAAGTGATCTGGAAAGATATTTTACTACGTATCATGAAACAGGCCGAACAGCCAAATGTGGGCCTGATTTGGGATATTTTCAATATGTGGTCAGTGACGAAAGAGCCACCCAAAGAAGTGTATCAGACGTTGAAAAAATACATTCGCCATGCACACATCAAAGACGGAAAACTCGTCGACGGGAAGCCGCATTATACGTTTGTTGGTCAGGGAGAAGCGCCACTCAAAGAAGCCATCGACTCACTGAAAGAGGGTGGTTATGCCGGTTATTACAGTTTCGAGTGGGAGAAAATGTGGCATCCCGAAATAGCTGAACCCGAACTCGCCTTCGCCGATTATCCCAAATCAATACGTCGCTATTTTTAAGAAGATTCCTGTTTGATGGAAGATTGGTTTGTCACAGACAGCATCTTTCTGTCTGTGTTTTAACGTACTATCAGTACTATAGATAGCCTACGGCTACGCCAGCAATATGCTGTATGTGACAGACTATGTATCTATTAACTAACGTATTAAAACGCTGACCTACTTGCTATTGACTAAGTAAAATAATTTTTGTACAATACTGAGTATTATTTGAATTATCGCTCCTATTAACAGGCAGTTGATGAATAAAACTGCTCGTTTCGAATGCAATTCCGGTAAATTTTAGGAGCGTATGCTGAAATCTGACCTGAGCCAACAAGCGCCGAATGCGTGGAAAAAAACCGACGAAACGTTGCTCTGGCAGCAATTTCGGGAAGGACAAGCCGATGCTTATCAGGCAATGGTACAGCATTTCTATCGCGAATTACATTTCTACGGTGGCCGTTTCACCCGCGATTCTGATCTGCTGAAAGATTGCCTGCAAGATCTGTTTCTGGACTTGTGGACGTATCGGCATAAGATTATCCAGACGAATTACATTCGACCGTATCTCTACAAATCACTACGTCGGAAAATATACCGGGAACTGATGCGTCATTCGGCTGTTGTCAGCGAAGAATCTGTTATGTTCGATGATGTCAGTTCGGAGGAAATTACCGCAGAACAGGCGCTGATACGTACCGAGTTGTCAGAATATCAGACGGCCCGACTAAACGCATTGCTGGCTCAACTCTCAGACCGGCAACGGGAAGCCATTCACCTGAAATTTTACGCCGAACTCTCGAACGACGAAATCGCGGATATTCTGGCGGTCAATAAACAATCGGTAGCGAATCTCCTGCATCGGGGATTGAGCCGACTGCGCGAAAGCTGGCCGTCGTTGTTATCGCTGCTGACGGGTTGGCTGTTAAGCGAATCATTTTCGAAATAATCGTTCAGCACTGAGTATCAGTCGCTCACTACGTTCCTATTAACAACCGATTGATATGGCTCATCCGCGCTATGAAAACGTATAAGCACTATAAAACCGAAGATTTTCTGACCGATAGCTGGTTTCTGGCCTGGGTAAAACACAATCAGCCCGAAGCCCGACAGTTCTGGGAAGAATGGCAACAGCAAAACCCTGACCAGCGCGATACGTTGCTGTTGGCGAAAGACATGGCCGAAGCACTGAAAAATCGACCGCATGCATTGTCGCCTGAGCAGGAACAGCTTGAAGTTGAGCAAATTGTTCGCATGTCTCGCCATGTGCCAAATCAGCTTCCGCAAACGGTTTTCAGGACTATCTGGCGTTCGTATGGCTGGGCGGCAGCCGCGCTGGTATTACTCGTTGCAGGAGCTGGCTGGTGGGCAATGCAGAACCGTATGTTGCCAACAAGTAACGCGCTCCAGAACGACGTAGCGGATACACATAAACCGCTACGTAGCGACTGGGTAAATCAGGCCAACGGTACGTCGCAGCCGGTACGTATTACGTTGCCAGATGGCAGTAAGATGACGCTCATGGCGAACAGTGAGGCTTCTTACCCCCGGCAGTTCGATGCAGAAAAACGCGAAATTCATCTAAAAGGCGACGCCTTGTTTTCGGTGGTTCATGAAGGGAAACGGCCTTTTCTGGTCTATAGCGGTACGTTGGTAACGCGGGTGCTTGGTACGCAGTTTCGGGTAAAAGCTCGTCCGGGCGATAGGCGTATGACGGTATCGGTAATTTGCGGGAAAGTGTCGGTTATGGATCGGAAAGATTGGAACCGAACCCAGACATCGCCCGTCAATGCCAAAGCTGGGGTGGTGCTGACTGCCAATCAGCAGGTGACATACGATGCTACGTTGAAGAGTTATCTGAAAGATCTGGTGCCTAAGCCAATGGTTGTTGCCGGAGCGTTGGGGAGTCCGGAAACGTTTCATTTCGACGACACACCCGCAACCACCGTTTTTGAACGATTGAAAAAAGCGTATGGTGTAGAAATTATTTATGATCCGTCGGCACTTCGACATTGTACGCTGACGGCATCGCTGGCCGACGTATCGTTGTATGACCAGCTTCAGCTACTGTGTGCATCGATTGGTGCTACGTATGAAGTGGTCGATACGCGCATCATCATTACCAGTAAAGGCTGCTAAGCGAATGAATAATGGATAATGTACAATGAATAATTCTCTTATTCACAGTACGTCTTCCATTGGTCATTAAACATTACCCATTTTTCATTAAAAAGCCCGCTGTGCTGCAACACAACGGGCCGAATCGGACCAGTCTGGCGGCAATTTCGGGCCACCGCCAACTGGTGTAGCTACTCCTTTGCCCGGAATAACTAGACCTACCCCCAAGTTATGTACAAGTTTACAAATCACGAAACGATTCGGCTGGTTATGCGACTTTCGCTACTCCAATTGTTGCTAACGATTGTACTGATCAACGGCGTTCTTGCTGCTAATGCACAAGAGCTTCTCGATCAGCGGGTGAGTGTGCGGCTCGACAACAACACAGTTCGGCAGGCCCTGCAAACGCTCGAAAAAACAGCAGGTATCAAGTTTGTTTACAGTCGGCAGATTGTGCAGATTGATCGGAAAATATCGCTGGCCGCTACCGACGAAAAACTGGCTAACGTATTGGATCGCTTGCTGAAGCCGCTTCAACTTCGCTACGTAGTGACTGGTAGTCAGATTGCTATTGTTCCGGGATCGGTACCAGAACCAGCAAACAGTTCGCCAGAATCGTCGGCAATCGCGCCCGTCGAATTTGCCGACCGAACTATTACCGGAACCGTGAAAAGCGAGACGGGCGAAGGTATGCCCGGTGTTAGCGTGGTGGTGAAAACAACATCAAGGGGCACGACAACGGATGCCGACGGAAATTTCAAATTAATCGTTCCCGAAGGAATTGCGAGCGACGCTGCGTTTACGCTGGTTTTTTCGTTTGTCGGTTATGCCAAACAGGAAGTAGCAGTTGGTAATCGGACGGTGCTGGATGTTCAACTGGTTCCCGATCAGAGTTCGCTGGCCGAAGTGGTTGTGGTTGGCTATGGCACGCAGCAGAAAGAAGACATTACGGGAGCCATTGCTACGGTTCCGGCTAAAGAACTGAAAGATCCGCCGGTTGGTCAGGTTGCGCAGATGTTGCAGGGGAAGATGGTGGGTGTACGTATCGATCAGGTAACGGGTCGGCCCGGCGAAGGCATGAATATCAAAGTGCGCGGTTCGGTGTCGATTACAGCCGGAGCGAATCCGCTATACGTAGTGGATGGTATGCCGATAACGGGCGATATCAACACCATCAATCCCGCCGAAATTGAAAGCATCAGTGTGTTGAAAGATGCGGCTGCGTCGTCGCTCTATGGCTCTCGGGCAGGAAACGGGGTAGTGCTTATTACCACAAAATCGGCGAAAGCGGGTAAAACACAGATCGATTTTAACGCCTATTACGGATTTCAGCAGATTCCCGACGCTCGGAAACTGAAAATGATGAACGCGGAAGAATACGCTCAGTTTCAGAAAGAAATAGCTGAATTGAATGGCCGTCCGGTTAATGCGGTGTTTCAGAATCCTGCCCAATATGCGGGGAAAGGTACCGACTGGTACGACGTAGTGACCCGAACAGGTGCCGTTCAGAGTTATAATCTGACGCTCAGTTCTGGCTCGAAAAACTTCCTGACTACCGTAACGGGCGGTTATTTTAAAGAAGATGGCGTTGTTAGAGGTACGGGTTTCGAACGGTTGTCGTTACGTGTCAATACTGTATTTACGCCTACCGACCGTATTCGGGTTGGCTTTAACGTAGCACCGAACTATGCCGTCAATCGCAACTTTCCGACCGATGGTAACCCCTATGGTTCTGAAAATATCGTTTCCTCTGCTCTGTCGACGAGTCCGTTGGCCAGCCCCTACAATGCCGATGGTAGTCTGACCCTAACGGCCTCCGATCCCGCTTCGTTTGGCAACCCGAACTGGTTGCGGGTAGCCGAAGAGAAAGTGTATCAGAACAAAACGCTCGGGCTGCTGTCGAATGCCTATGTTGAATACGAAATCATTAAAGGGGTCAAGGCCAAAACGACGGCCAATGTACAACTAGGCAACAACAACATTTTCCAGTTCAACCCATCGACCATAGGCGTCTTGTTTACCCCGCCACCCCGTATTCCAAGCGGTTCCGAAAATACAACCCGTTCATATAACTGGGTCAACGAGAACTCATTAACGTATCAGACGGAGGTAAATGGTCATGCTATCGACGCGCTGGTTGATTTTACGGCGCAACGGTCACGTAGCGACAATACGTTGGTGTCGGCAACCAACTATCCCGACGATAAAATTCAGGCTGTCAGTGCCGCCGGGCGGGTTGTGGTAACCAACAACGTACAGGAATGGGCACTGCTTTCGCTACTGGGGCGGTTGAATTATAGCTACAAGAATAAGTATTTGCTAACCGCATCGATTCGGCGGGATGGTTCGTCGCGGTTTGGGCCAAACAATCGCTGGGGGAATTTTCCGTCGGCGTCGGTTGGCTGGATAATTTCGAAAGAAAACTTCTTCCGAGTAACCCCCATCTCATTTATGAAACTTCGGGCAAGCTACGGCTTAACCGGTAATTTCGAGATTGGTAATTACACATTCCGCACTACGGTTGGACCGACCTATTATCCATTTGCCAATGCGTTGTTTCAGGGGCGGGCCGCCAACAATCTGGGTGATAATAACTTAGGCTGGGAACAGAAGAAACAGTTCAACATTGGTGCCGATGTGTATCTACTCAATGACCGTATTCAACTGACGTACAATTACTACCGTACCATTTCCAGCAATTTGCTCTATAACGTATCGGTGCCGGTTTCGTCGGGATTCAGCAGCATTCAAACCAATATCGGCGAGTTGAAATTCTGGGGGCATGAAATCGGAATCAATACCGTCAATATTCGCAAGAACCGCTTTAGCTGGAATACAACTCTTAATCTGTCGTTCGACCGGAACCGGGTCGAGAAACTGTCGTCGGTAACGGCCCTGTATCATGGCATGACCAGCTACGGATTTACCAGCCATATTTCGCAGGTCGGTTCGCCGGTAGGGCTGTTCTGGGGAGCTGTTTGGGATGGAGTGTACCGGAATCAGCAGGATTTCGATAACTCGCCCAAATACTCTGACTCGCAGGTGGGTACCATCAAATTCAGGGATTTGAATGGCGACGGAAAAGTTACGTTCCCCGAAGATTACACCACCACCGGTACGCCCTGGCCGAAGTTTATTTTCGGCTTAACTAACCAACTCAACTACCGCAATATCGACTTTGGTCTGACCATTACCGGAAGCTACGGCAACCAGATTCTGGCGCACTACGAAAACTGGCTCACCAATCTCGACGGCCCATTCAACGTATTGCAGGAAGTGAAAAACCGCTGGAAATCGCCATCTGATCCGGGCGATGGTAAATACGGCAGTGTGCAGCAGGGCACTACGTATCTGGAGCGCGACCGTTGGAGCACACGTTATCTGAAAGATGGTAGTTTCCTGTCGTTCAAAAACATTACGGTAGGGTATACGTTGCCGCTGAACGTAAAAGCGATACGTAGTCTGCGCGTCTACAGTAGTATTCAGAATGCCTGGGTAATTACCAAATATCCCGGCAATCCGGAGGTTAGTACGCGCAATTCGAGCAGTGGTAGTTCGCCGGGTGTCGATGAAAATTCCTATCCCGTTCCACGAACGATCAGTTTCGGTGTCAACATTGGTCTCTAAACACGAAAGACAGCCATCATGAAAAATAAACTTATCGTTATTGGTATCCTGTTTCTGGCGCTCAGCTCCTGCCGGAATTTTCTGGACGTAACGCCCGAAACCTCATTGTCGGCCGATAATTTTTATAAGACGCAGCAGGATTTTGAACAAGCCGTGGGTGGTGTTTATGCACCGCTTCAGGGGCTTTATAATCAGGATTGGGTGCTAAACGAAATGCGGTCCGACAATACGTTCTTTATCTACAACATTGCCCAGCGTGGGGCCAAGCAGCAGGAAGACCCCGCTACGTTCACGGTAGAAACCAACAATACGTATACGTTGGGAAAATGGACGAACAATTACCTGATTGTTTCGCGGGCCAATCAGGTACTGAAAACCATTGATGCCGCTACGTTCGATCAGACGGTTAAAAACAATCTGAAAGGGCAGGCTTTGTTTCTGCGGGCGTACGCGTATTTCGATCTGGTGAAAAATTTTGGTGGTGTACCGCTCTTTCTCGATCCTGCTACGTCGTATCAGACAACGTTTAAGAGCCGGGCTGACGTAGCGGAGGTTTACAAACAAATTATTGCCGACGTCAGCGAAGCCGCCAAACTACTTCCGGCACAGGCGTCGGCGGCTGGTCGTGCTACGTCGGGAGCGGCTCAAACCTTGCTGGCCGATGCTTACATCAATCAGAAATCGTGGCCCGAAGCTGAAACGGCCCTGAAAACAGTTGCTACGTTGGGTTACAGCCTGTTGCCTATCTACGCCGATATTTTCAAGCCGACGAACAAGGGTAATAAAGAAACCATTTTTGATATACAGTATGCCGAAGGAACGTCGCAGGCTATTTTCAACAGTTTGCCCTATCTGTTCATTCCGATACTGGCCGATCCGTCTATATTGACAGGGGTAAAACCAGCTACGCAGCAGACGTATGGCGGTTTTAACGTACCAACGCCCGACTTGCTGAAGGTGTATGAAGATACGATCAAAGATCAGCGGTATGCGGCTTCCATCGGGTTTTATACCGGCCCATCGCCGTTGATTGGCGTTACGTATAATCGGACGCCTTACATCAAAAAATTCTTACATCCGCATTCAGTTTATAATCAGACGGCAACCAATGGCCCGGTTTATCGGTATGCCGAAGTGCTGCTGATGCTGGCCGAAGTTGTGAATGAGCAAGGTCGTACGGCGGATGCGGTTGGTTATCTGAATCAAGTGCGGGCGCGCGCAGGACTCAATCCGCTAACGGCCAGCAATCAAACGGCGTTGCGTGCCAGTATTCTAAAAGAACGGCAAATTGAGTTGGCTTTTGAGAATAAACGCTGGCACGATCTGGTACGTAGTGGTCAGGCTGTGCAGGTGATGTCGGCGTTTGGCGCACGGGTGAAAGCCAACCCACAGACGTATTATTATCCGGCTGGTGGAGCGCCCATCGCTACGGCCTTCAACGTAACAGAGCGCGATTTACTGTACCCGATTCCGGTGAGTGAAATTATTACCAATCCCGACCTGAAACAAAATCCGGGGTATTAACCGATTCGAGTAGATATGAATGGAACACAGATTCTTATGATTTCTTTGATTTATACGGATCATGAAAATCTGTGTTCCATTAACTCCTAAGCAGCACGTACTATGAAATCCTTCTTACACATAATCGCCTTATTCCTATTTGGTTTCTGGACAATGCCGGTTAAAAAAAGCGTCCGGCTGTTCGATGGTAAAACCTTCCGGGGATGGGAGGGTGATACGGTGAAAACCTGGCGTATTGAAAACGGTACTATTGCCGCCGGACAGCCCGGTGAGATGGTACCACACAACGATTTCCTGTGTACCACCCGCGAGTATGCCAACTTCGTGCTACGTCTGAAAGTCAGGCTAACGGGCACGAAAGGTTTTGTAAACGGCGGTATCCAGTTTCGGAGTAAACGACTGACCAAACCCGCTTACGAAATGATTGGCTATCAGGCCGATTGGGGCCCAAAGTATTGGGGAAGTCTGTATGATGAATCGCGTCGGAACGTAACGCTCGTTCTGCCCGACTCGGTGAAAATGACGAAATGGGCGAAATTAAACGACTGGAATAGTTACGAAATACGTGCCGAAAATCGTCGGATTCAACTGTATGTAAATGGCAACCAAACCGTCGATTATACCGAAAAAGATGCAGCTATTCCGCAATCGGGATTGATTGGCCTTCAGATTCACGGCGCGGGTGTTACGCAGGTGGCGTATAAGGACATTGAGATTGAAGAACTGCCTTAGATACTGGAATTTTACCACCCCCAACCCCCTCCTAAAACAGGAGGGGGTTGGGGGTGGTAAACCACTGGCAAAACATAAGTCAAATGGCTTCTTAACTTTTATAAAACAGAATGAAACGTACTTACTGGATTATCACGGTTTCCGTTCTCTCTGCGGTATTTTTCCTGACAGCTTATCAACGGACGGATAACAAACAAGAAGACCCGTTTGAAACGCCACGCACTGTCAGTCAGAACCCGAACACAGTGCCCTTATCGCCCGAAGCGAGCCTGAAAACGTTTCGTTTGCCGAAGGGCTATCACCTCGAACTGGTAGCCAGCGAGCCCATGATTTCGGAGCCTGTGGCGCTGGCCTGGGATGGTAACGCCCGCTTATACGTAGCGCAGATGGAAACCTACATGCAGACGGTGCTGGCCGACGGACAGGACGAACCCCACAGCCGGATTATGCTGCTGGAAGACACCAACGGCGACGGCAAAATGGACAAAAGTTCGGTCTTTATCGACAAGTTGTTGAATCCCCGCGCTATTCTCACAGTTGGGAAAGAATTGCTGGTCAACGAAACCAATTCGTATGATATTTACGCGTATCAGGACACGAACGGCGATGGGAAAGCCGATAAAAAAAGGCTGGTTTTTAAAAGTACTCGCAAAGCGTTTGGCAACGTAGAGCACCAACGTAGCGGTCTTGACTGGAACCTCGACAACTGGATTTACGAAACCATCGACCCCATTCGCTATCGCTATAAAAACGGCGTGCTGAAAGCCGATACGTTGCCTTATGCGGCTGGTCAGTGGGGGCTTACACACGACGATTATGGTCGGCTATTTTACAGTCGGGCGGCTGCGGGAGTCGCTGCGTCGGGCTTTCAGATCAATCCGGCGTATGGGCAGCTCGACTTTACCGATGCCTTTGAGGAAGGGTTCAATCGGGTATGGTCGTCTATAAAAACGCCGGATGTGAACGGTGGAGCCAAAACGCTACGTCCCGATAGTACGATGGAAATGTTTACGTCGATCTGCGGGCAATCCGTTTTCCGGGGTGATCGTTTACCGAAAAGCATTTTTGGCGATTATATCGTAGCCGAACCCGTAGCGAGGGTAATTCGTCGGGCCAACATCGAGAACAAAAACGGTAAAGTGCTTCTCTCGAATGTCTATCACGAAGATGAATTCATCACATCGACCGATATGAATTTCCGGCCCATCAACACGTATACCGGGCCAGATGGGTGCATCTATATTCTGGATATGTATCGGGGCATTATTCAGGAGTCGACCTGGGCGCAGCCGGGTAGTTATCTGTATGATCAGATCAAGAGCAAAGGACTCGATAAGAACGTAGCACGCGGACGTATCTATCGGCTGGTTTATGACGGTATGAAGCCCGGCCCTGCTCCCAAAATGCTCAATGAACCCACCGCCAAACTCGTTACGTATCTGGCCCATCCGAATGGCTGGTGGCGCGACAATGCCCAGAAAGAAATCATCGTTCGTAACGATAAATCGGTGGTTGCGTCGCTGAAACAGATTGCGTCAGGGAAAAAAGGTCTGTTAACTGAGCTGCCTTCCCCAATTACGCAAATGCACGCGCTATGGACGCTGGAAGGGTTGGACGCTCTCGATAAAAATCTGCTGCTGGCTACGTTGAACGACAGCGACCCAAATCTGCGCAAAACATCGGTCTGGCTCAGTGAACCATTCATTCGGGCCAACGATGGGGTAATGCTGGCGCAGTTAGATTATTTGAAAAAAGACACAAATTATGACGTACTGGCGCAGCTTTTACTATCACTGAACTACAGCCAGTCAGCGAAGGCGAAGGCTATCCGGCAGGATATTCTGGCCAGACACACCGACCACGTAGTGCTTTCGGGAATCGAACGGACGCTTAAAAAAGCCGAAGATGCCCGGAAAGTTGGCAATAGTAAACTGGCTGCGCTGAATGCCGACGACCGTAAACGCGTGTTGGAAGGGAGACAGATTTTTACGTCGTTGTGTGCTGCGTGTCACGGCGCACATGGCGAAGGAGTGCCCACTAAAATTGCCCCGCATCTGGCCGGAAAATTCAAATTGCTCGAAAACCGCGACGAGGTTGTCAAGATTATGCTTCACGGACTGACTGGCCCCATCGATGGCGTTACGTATCATGAACTCATGCCGCCGATGGGCATGAACAGCGACGACTGGATTGCTTCGGTATTGACGTTCGTTCGGCTGGAGTTGGGCATGCAAAGTTTCCCCGAAACGTCGCCGGGCTACATGAGTAATTTCGTGATCGTGAAACCCGAACAGGTCAGGAAAATCCGAGAACAAACCGCCAGCCGCGAAAAACCCTGGACGTGGGACGAGTTGATCAAAGAGCGGGATCTGGCCCGGCAGCGTAAATGATTATCAGATACAGATAGGTTGGTTATGAAAACGCCCGGTGGTTTCTGCCGGGTATTTTTGTGAAAGGTTACCAGCTAGGGAGTAAGGCTTATGTTGATTAAGAGGTGCTTCTGTGGAAAAGAGCGAATAATTCACGGTCATCCGTGATCGTCATTTATCAAGAAACCCGTCTGCTCTGGCAGCCCGATCGTAAACTCAAACGTATCGCTGTAAAAATGAAACGTAGATTTATGAGATGACAAATTGAAGTCCCATTTAACCCATGGGGTATTCTCTATAATACCTGCCAGTGGCGCACAAACAGGCGTTTTACGGAGCAATAACACTTTTTCATTTGATCACTTTACTTCTTAAAGTCGGTAATGGTTTTTCCGTCATACCGATACGCCCCACCTGAACCGAACCAAATACTGCCATCGTTAGCTTCTAAAATACCAAAAAGCATGGTTTTAGTATCGTCAGATTCTAATTCTACTTCGGTTACCGTGGGATTTTTGTTGGCCAAAGTATTGCCATCATACCGGAAAAGTGACCAACCCCAGTTCGTTTGTGAACTCGTCCAGATATTACCCTTTTTATCTTCGTAGACATAGGCAACTCCACGCTCGGTGAAATTGGTAAAGCTACTGCCGTCATAGCGCCAAAGCCCATACGGGCTACCCAGCCATATATTACCTTTTTTATCTTCGATGATCCTACGAACATTGATAAACGGAGCGCCATCATGAGTGAGAACGGTAAATGTTTTTCCATCATAATTATAGACATTGCCCCTGGTGGCAAACCAGAATTTCCCGGTTTTATCTTCAATAATGGAGTTAACATCATTATCATTCTTATTGGCCAATTCTGGTAACCCTTCATTCATTCTGTAATTTCGAAAGGATCTCCCATCGTAATGGCTGGCTCCGCTTAGCGTGCCGAACCAAATAGTCCCCGTTTTATCTTCATAGATATCAATAACCTGATTATCTGCAAGTCCTTCCTTGGTGGTAAAGTGTTGAAAGGATTTACCATCGTAATAATAAACCCCTTCACCAACCGTACTAAACCAGGAATTTCCTTTTCTATCTTCTAAAACCGAAAAAAAACGGGCTGAACTTACCTGACTGGTCACGTTGGTAAACGATTTTCCATCGTATCGAAAGACACCTCCAAAGGTTCCAATCCAAATATTACCCTTTCTATCTTGCTTAAGGGTACGCGTGATATGGCTAGGTCCGTAAGATGTACTTACCTCTTTGTGTTCGGACTTAATTGTGTCTTTGGGCTGATCAATTTTGCTCTGTGCTTTGGCGAAAGCGTAAAAAGCGAACAGCAAGACCAATGCACATATGTATTTCATGATTTACTTAGCAACCGCCTTTGCGAGGGGCACGTTTATACATTAGTTTACCATCTCGTTCTACATAGTCGCCCGATACTATTGGATATAAATACTTGGGCGCGTGCGATACACTATGGCTTCTTATAATTAGTTTGTCGTTAACTTTCAGACTATGCAATTGCTGAAATTCATTGTTAACGTTTAATAAATTCTTGTCTAACTTTTCCGACCCAAAACTAAGAATATAATCCTCGTCATTGATCTTCACCATCACTCCAAAACCTAATCGTGAGCCTACCGGAAGAGAAAGAGAGATTACAACAGCCTCCATATTGGTAAAAGCACTTATATGCTTCCTGATTTTAGCTTCACCGGCATACACTTTTTTACCTTCGGGCGATGCTTCCCATTTTTTATACCTTATACCATCTGGGGTAGCTTCCCATTTTTTTAAGTAATCTTTCCGTTCAGCAGCAGAGAGTGGCTTTGCGGTTGACTTTTTAGAAGCTTCATTTTTAATTTCACGATTAGCAAAAACTAGCCCGCTTACCACAACCAGTGGTAAGATCAGCATATAAATGACTTTTTTCATATTTTTTTAGTTTTAAAGGATTTCAACCACTGCGGTGGGCCGTAAAGCTAAAAGGTCTCTATCCTGTCGTCTGTTAATGGCCTGTAAAAGAATGTAAACGAAACGTAAAAGCTGCCGCTTTGGCGGTCCGATTTTACAGAATGCTGTAGATTTTTGCTCCTAAATAGATGGGTATATTGAATAAATAGGTTGCCTATGGAATGGTCGCACGAAACGCTCCATTTTGATACGCTGAAGCCTTCATCTATTCGCGTTGTAAACGGATACAGTTGACACGTGTGCCAGTTGATTCAACTCATTAGGGCTGACAGATGAAGCGGCCAAGTTCTTGGGGTGTAAGACAGTCCGGGTGAATCTACGAAGTAAGGATGCCCGAGACGAGGTGCGTAAACGTGCTGTTGAGTCTATGAGCCTTTTAGCCGAAAAGGTATGTCCTTTAGGAATTAATGTAGTCGCAGAAAACCACGGTAGCTATTCCTCCGATGGAAGCTGGATGGCTGTGGTAGCCAGCGCCATCAATAAGCCAAACTGTGACCTTTTACCTGATTTTGGTAATTTTTGTATGTCCGAAGATTGGGGCACTACTAAAAAGGGATGCGACTGAGAATATGATTGCTACCAAACCGTCTCGGAAATGCTTCCTTATGTAAAAGGGGGGCTAAGCGCCAAAAGTTACCGCTTCAATGCCGCAGGTGAAGAGACAAAAATTGACTATGGTCAGCTGTTAAAACTAGCCAGGGAGGCCGGATTCAAGGTCTATATCGGTATTGAGTTTGAGGTTTGAGTGAAGCGGAGGGCATTCGACGTACAAAAGCCCTGCTAGATAAAGAGGGAGGTAAATTGAGTTAATCTCACGAAATGATCCTTTCCGATATGAAGGGTCATTCATCTATCTGCTTTATAATTGGGGCGTTTCAGCGAAGGGCCCTATTAAGGATTAACCAACACCAATTCTGAATCCAGCTGAGCTTGGATTAATACCTGTTTCACCTGGCGGATGCGACGGCGAGCTACTAAAACAGATTGAATTACCTTAAAACCCACCAGCACCACCGCCAACTGTTTGGGGGCTGGTATATGCCAGTCCACGACCAAAGCAGGGTCAATTGCCAAGGATTTGTTGAGTCGCACTAGATACGGATACCGTTGACTGACTTTCCCCAGCGTAATAGCTGAAAGATACTGACTGCCGTCGTTAAAATATAGCTGGGTATAGTTGCCTTGGGCTCGTATCCAGCTCACCTGGGGTGCACTGCCAAGTTGATGGGCCTTTAATCGGGGAGTGGGTTTCATGATCCAGAAATCAGCTTTTTAAAAGAGGGGATAGTTAACCTCAAACTAGTCCTTTCAAATTGCCACTGGGGTCTAGTATTCGCTGAAGAACGTACGTCTCCGCTTTCTTCAATGAACACTAGACACTAGGGACGGTACTATTGGATTCCCTTAACGTAATTCGTCAGAAACCTATTCGTAATTTCGACTTGGGTAACAGAAACCGCAGCCGGGACCTGAGTCGGGGAGTTAACTTACGGGCAGTACCCGTCGATGAAATTGTTACGGTATGATTTTGATCTAGAATAACGTGGTCGGTTGCCAGTGGTAGACGCGCCAGATCCCAAGTATCCTGATCTTCCCAATTGCCCGTTCGGATACTGGTGATCACGTTCGGACTGGGCACAGGATCATCATTCTGAATTACTACCGTTACAGCGGATGGTGCGCCAATACTATAATCGCCCCCTTCGAGTAAACTAACGATAATGGTCTCATCTGGCTCATATTGCTGGTCGTTAATCGGGTAGAGAAGCAGTGTGACTCCGGTGGTCCCCTTTGGAATCGTAATGGAGCCGATAACACCAGTTGTTGCGGTCGCACCCGATGTAACTGTATAATCTGTTCCCAGACTGGCTGTTCCGGTTAGATTGTAGTTGACTAGCACATTTTGGGCGCTAGTAGCCGAAAGTGGGAATGTCACACGAATAGGACTCGTTGAACTTTCAGAAAGTGGGCTGTTGGCACTCCGTACAGATACCGTGCGACTGCCAGTAACGACGGTGTTGCTGCCCACGGTAAATCGCCACGCATCGGGCGTGGTGCGTACGTTACCGTACAGATCGGTCACATTTGTTAAGGTTACGCTCAATACATCACCCAAAAACAAACTGGATTGGGGCGTTAAAACCACCTGATTGCCCGCACAGCCCACTGAAAATGGAACAGGTTGCCCGTTCGACAGCCGTTTGGCGGTAACGTTGGCGTTGGTTAATCGGCGGCAGGCAATCGGTTCATCGTAGGTAATGCCGATGGTGTTGCCAGGCAAGTAGATGTCATTGACAGGTAGTGTGTTCCCAAAAACCTCCGGTGCTCTTCGGTCAATCAATCCGTCAGAACGGAGGGAGTAATTTGTTGCGAAACTCCCATTCCCTGTTGGACATTCTACCGCGAGCCGTAGTGAATATGGCCCGTCAGGCAGACGACTGACATCGAGAACGCTTTCTGTAGTGCTATTGGTCAATTGATTAGGTAAGAGTGAGAATGCATTTGTCCAGTTGTTACTTCCGGTTTCACTATACTGGATGGTAATCTTATTTAAATTTTCCACCGTATAGCCTTTGATCCAGATTGGTAACGGGTTGTTCGCGTTCTTCGACGAAACCCAGCCCGGTTCAGGGGTAGTCAACTCGGCCGAACTACAGGGATTCTGGAAAAACGCCGACAAAAGAAGGGGTGGGGCCACATCGCGACTATTGAAATCCGCATTCGAACAGGCGTCAACTACGCGAATCCGGATGCCCTCAAACGAGTAATACGGTAAGCCCGGGTTTCGTGTAACGGTAACGGTAAAGGGCATTTGCGTTCCAGTGGCCAGCGTCTGAGAAATGGGGCCATCGAGGAAATTGATTACCACAGCAGCTGCGTTGGGGTTACTGCTATAATCAACTAAGACCGCAAACCTTCGTGGAAGATCGGTGGATACCTGGCTTATATTACTAATAACTATTGGGAAAACAGCTACCGCATCAGGAGCAATGTTTCGAAGGACTGTACTGGGCGTACTCAGGGCGAATTCATCCCGGGGCGTCGTGCCTTCCTCGGGTGGGCAACTGGTTTTGCCAGCAATTACCTCAAAAACCGGCGTACTATAGACAGGGTCTGTTTTGACATCGACCGTCCAGTTATCACCCAGATCATCATCGGAGAGGGTGTAACCGGTCGTGACTTCATTGAATTTCGTATTTGTCTGGCTTTCTCCCGTTTCCAGTCTGAACGTAACCGATGCACCACCACTGGCCCCACTTCCGGCGATTTCGAGCCCAGCTGCCCCAGCCATCTCTTCATCAATATCCATCTGGAACTCAATGCTATTCGACTTGGATTGAGATTTCGTTAGCGATTTGGTAATTGAACCGACTCCTCCGCCAAACGATATATTTTGATCAAACGGAGCGGCTTTTTTCCGGTTCTCGTTGTCCTGCAGTACCTGCTCCCAAACATTAATCTGCCGACGAGCTTCAATCGCGGTTGAACTCTCCGGTGGGGAAGCGTTCACAATAGCTTGTAACTGTTTGATATAAATATTCCTGATTTCCCAGGCGGTATAATAAAACTGCGTTTCAAAGCCTTTCGCTCCAACCACCAATTCTTGTTTAGACACTACCTGGCACGAACCTCCCGTGGTTTGACTTAATGAAATGACATCAGCCGTAGTGCAGATCATATTCAAGGCTCCCCCCACAAATAAATCGGCGGAGCTGCCCACAACTGTCGACAAGTCGGATGTCTTCACGTCCTCACTGTACGTAGTTGTCACAATGGTTTCTTCCGCACTAGATTGTCGTTGGGTAGCGGTACGGGAAGCGTCGACGGTTGCCCAGACAGCACTGTTAATTTCCACACCAAAACCATTTGAGGATTCATAGCCCAGTTTCACCTGCCACCATTTGTTACTCCCGTCGCTTTTATTGGTGAAGAACCGTAGTGCCGTACTCTGCGTCTGGTTTCTTGCCCAGAAGCTAAAGCTTTTGTCGCCAGGGGGGTCGTGCAGCACCATTAAGGGGACGGAAGGAGAGACCGTCGCGAAGGTGGGTCTGTTGGCACGATACCCCGTGATGATGAGTGTTTGTTGGAGATCATCAACGGGTCGCCCATATGCATCGTCGTACTGGGCAGTGAGGGTGCGCGTGAAATTACCTGCCACGTTGGGGGCACCGGGCGTGAGACTCCAACTGGCTACACCATTTGTTACCGTCAGCGTATCCTTGTCGTTAGTACCATTTTTGAGGTCCGTTTGGACTAGCAGCGTATGGCTGAGTGGCGCATTCGCCGTCTCGCTACCGCCCGTACCAGTCGTTGCTGTAGTGGTTGTTACCCGATTGGCTACTAAGCAACCATTCGCCGGGGGGCCCTGATATACAACCACTGACAGGGCATAGGGTTTGGCCTGTTCCATAATCGGGGGCAAGGCGGTGTTGCAAGCTGGCTTTTGGGGCAATCCCTTAATTACCAACACCGGAGGGCGTTGATAGACAAGGTTGAGGGTCGTATTGACCGTGCTGCTCGTCAAATCCCGCACAAGCGAATCGGCAAATGTGGAGTGATTAAAAACTTTATTTAACTCTTCTAGATTTAGTCCTGACCCTAAATTAGCTGTATAACTCACAATTTTTACCGTATAGGTTCGGGGCGGAAGTGCAATCCAGTAAAATCCATCACTATCCGTTTTTACCTGCTTTTTAAAGCAGACGCGCTCCGTACCATTCGCAGCTTTTGGCAGAACATCGCTAAATTCCAGGGTAGCTGCGCCGATTTTTTCACTACAGCCAGCCGTCAGCCGGCCGGTAATGGTGCGGGAAGTGGGCGAGGTAAAGGTGAGGTTATATACGTCGCTTGTTATCACCATCGTTGGGGATACAGGAACAAACGCTAGTGTGGGATAGGTAGCTGAAACAGTATAACTACCGGGATTATCGACAATCAGGCTGTAACGGCCATACTTCCCATCCCCCTTATCCAGATGACTTCGGTTAGAATTATAATAACCCATCGAATTACGGACTTCCATCTGTACCGAGTCGATTGGGCAACCCAATAGTCCGTTGCCAAAATTTACTATATCCATTCCGGTTTCGGGTAGACAGTCAGTACAGGTTTGGAACACCCGCCCGTTGATAGCATAAGCCGTGGAGTCCGTGAAATTCACATCGGTAGCTTCGTTTGGATAAGGCGTTCCTCGGCCTATCAATCTTGTTAGTGGAGCGGAAAATGTATGACTTTGATAACTGGCCGTTATCGTAAATGAAGATTTATCGACCGGACCACTATCTGGAAAGCCCCAATAAACCGGTATTTGGTAGTTACCGAGATCCTCTCCGTTACTGGTTCTAACCGTATAGGTCTTTGTTCCAGGGCTACCAGCAAGACCCGTTGTTGAACGAACAACCGTAATCAGTACGTTGCCAACGCCCGTTCCATTTTTGCTGGCAACTTTACCCGAAATAAACGAGGTTCTTTTTATCACGTTAACTGATACGTGATTCGAGGTGATATCCAGACCGCATCCGTTGGTAATCCGTCGCCGGTAGAGAAAGGTAGTGGTATTATTTTGTGGGGCTAAATCGGGTAGACCCAGGGTCTGACTATTGCTATTGGGGAGCGTGGTCCAGGTTACGCCATTATCGCTACTATATTGCCAGCTTAGTGTAATCTGAGCTCCCGGGCCTGTCGTTGCGGTTGCACTAACCAGATTCGTGAATGACAACGGAATGTCTAAGGGATGAGGAATTAACGCTGGAGCGCTGATTGTCCCCCCATTGCCCGAGCTAGCCGGCGCATAAAATGACAGAATATTACTTGTACGATTAGGAACCTCGCAACCATTAGCAACACGCCGGATATAACGGGTCGTTCCGCCGGTCAAGGTGATGGAAGGGGCGGATGTGGTGGTTGGGTCTGGTATAGTTTCCCAATTGCCGTCACCGAGCTTGCTTTCCCAGTAAAAACCACCATATGCGTAGCCTTCCTTCTTCGGATTTACTTGCAGTCGGGGAATAGCGCTACATATCGTGAATGAACCCGTAGCCCCTGATTCAGTAGTGATTCCACCAGCCGATTCCTGCGGGGGGATGGTTTGGAATTCCACCGCGCCCAAGTCGACATTATCGTCGATTCTCCGAGTCTTACCATTTAAGTCCTTGTCACCAAGCTGTGCTGTGGTAGCAAAGGTGATCGAACTACCATTTAGTACAGGGGGACACGGACGTATTTCAAGCGTTGCTGAGTTGCTAAAGGGTGACGTGGTAGTGGTGTAATTACCGTCTCCTGTAATATACATCACTTGGGCATTATACAATGAGGAGGTTGCCGATACTGATGAAACACCATCGACAACCGTGAACGATCCGCCTTCAAACCCAGTATCGTTTCCATTGCCTGTAATGATCGAATTGATAAGATGAATTCTGGATCGTTCGGCGCGGGCTACCGAAGCAAGGCCCATTGAGGAGGCACCTAATGGTGGTCGAAATTTATTCCCAGTAAAACTACAATTTATAAATTTTGGCTCAGCCAGCGACCCTTGAACGCTATGATAGGATGCGACTACACCACCGTTTAATGCTATATTCTTCAAAAAACCGCAATTTTTGAATTGCGGAATCCCGTCCTGGTTGTAAATGGCTCCCCCCTCATTGCTTGCCTGATTGGACTCAAACCGGCAGCGAGTAAAGGTAGAGATAGTGGCGTCCATCAGCCGGTTATTTAGAAACACGGCTGCCCCCTGACCTTTTCGGGTGGTTTGAGAAGTCGGATTAGTCGTTTGATTATTTTTAAATACACAGTCCTCACAATTGAACTGACTGGCTCCTTGGTTCCCATAATAACGTTGATTACCTGAATCATATAAATAGTTACCATTGAACACCGCTCCTCCTCCAAACATTGCCGTGTTATCATCAAACGTAGTGGCACTACAATTCACCACCGACTGTATGCCATTGCTCGCCGTGTTGAGGAGTGCCCCTGCGGTTGATCGACTGTAGTTGTTAATAAAGAGACAGTTATTGATCGTAAGGGTTGTACTTTGAATGGAGGTGACGTGATTATACAAGCCGCCCCCCTCGCTATGGTAAATACTTCCGGTAACTCTTCCATTTTCAACGATGTCCTGAAAGTTTCCATCGGCTCGTCCGTCGGCAATTACCAGCCCATCGAGCCGAAGATTATCGGTCAGCGGACCAATATTCCTGATAACATGGTAGCTATTATCGGAACTACTTGAGGGATCACCAATATTACCCGATAAGGTTGTGCTGCTGGGAAGTGTTGTAGGCCTTCCGCTTAAGTTGGTTTCAGTACCATTAAAACCACCATAGATTGCTACGCCACTGCGTAGTATAAAACTAACAGTACGGTCAGCATTGCCGATGCCGACAGGTTTATAGACCCCTTTGGCGACCCAGACCTGAGGATTCACCCCTAAAGAACTGACGCGGTCAATCATGGCCTGCAGATCGCTGGAGGCATTGGCCCAGGATGTGCCGTCTCCAGTGCCCGTTCTAGCGGGTTTCACGTACCGAATATTCTGGGATAGGGCAGGCTGGAACGCTACTACCAACAGGATCAACAGGAGTTGCCCTATTCTCATCAGGGGCATTAGGTTTCGGGAAGAAAGGTAAAAAAAGGTCATACCTAGTTTTGGATAGAGAATTAATAACAACAGCTAGTTAGTATTTGACGAATACGTCGGTGCAACTGGAAAGGTCATTGCTTGGAACAGCTGGTTTTTATTGCCAAAAGATCATAGCCTTGTCATAGACACAAGGTTGTGAATACCTAGCGGATTGAATTGTCCCGGCTAGTACATCCCGTAGAATAGTAATCTGGATTTGGCTCAGTCGGAGCAGCCACATGGCGCGGATGGTATTTTCCAGTTTCAGCGCCATGTTCCGGTTATGGCTACGGTAGAGCTAATGGGTTATCACTAATACGCATTTGGGCTGACAGGGAAAATGTCAACTCATGAACAGCGGTATGGAAAGCCAATGAGCGTAGTGGTTGTAGAATGTGCTTCATGTTCTGGAAGGGAGATTAGTTTTTCTGAGACAAATATCTCGCATGACCTTGAGGTGGGCTATACCGTTTGAGACAAAAACGATAACGTATGGGACAGATGCCCGAAAATAGCTCAGTTTTAGGTGGAGGACACAAAGTGCTCATTTCCTGAAGCAGTCTACGTATCGTACACGGGTGGGGTAAACGGCGAATTAGTGCGGCACTCCGTGGCATACTTTTTCGCAGAACTTACAGATATGATTATTATCGCTAATTTTATGAACATTAGAAGGTATTTGGAATTTTACACTGGCGATACGTATCACTCTTGGTTCACGAACGGCAATCGGATGAGCAGCTTTGGAACGCCCTCAAACAGGACGATCAGTCTGCTTTTGCCGAACTGTACCAGCGATTTCATGCTACGTTGTATAGCTATGGCTACAAGATAGTTGCCAATGCCAGTCTGATAGAAGATGCGATTCAGGATTTATTCGTCGATTTGTGGCGAATGCGACGGTCTCTCTCGGCGGCCGATTCGGTGAAGTTCTATTTGTTTCGTTCGCTACGTCGTAAAATTCATCTGCTGGGCGAGCAGGAAAATAGACTCGAAACCGCTCATTTTGACGATGCTATCCAGCCTGCTGATTCATCAATCGAACAGCTTTTGATCGGTCAGGAGCAGGAATCACAATTAACGCAACGACTGACGCAGGCCATCGCTCAATTGCCACTACGTCAGCAGGAAGTGGTAACGCTACGTTTCTACCAGAATTTTAAAAACGAAGAAATTGCCCAGATCATGGGTATTACTGAGAAATCGGTACGCAATACGCTTCACAAAGCCCTGACCCATCTACGCGATCAGGCATCGTATCTGGCTCCTTTTCTTGGACTTCTCCTTTTCTGGCTGCTGGCCTAGCTAATTTTTTGACAGGATGAACAAGATGAAAGTGAGGAGATATTTTTTTGGTCTTCACTGGGCGAATGACAAATTGAAATAACCGTCAAACTAAATTGCCAGTGGAAGCGCGTCTGTTGAGTTCTTTCTGATCATGTTTACTGTTTAAAGCTGGTAACAGTAATGCCGTCATAGCGATACGCGCCATCGGCGCCAAACCAGATACTACCATCACTGGATTCTAAAATCCCAAAAATCATCTTCCCTTCTTTGGGGTATAGTTCGGTTACAGTGGGCATTTTTTGCGACAGGCTCGTTTCATCATAACGGGAAAGTGCCCAGCCTTGAGCCGTTTCTGAACTGGTCCAGATGTTCCCTTTTTTATCTTCGTATATGTATCCAACAAAATTCTGGGTGATATTGGTAAAGGTACGACCGTCATAGCGCCAGAGACCATTTGCGCCACCCAGCCAAATGTTGCCTTTTTTATCTTCGATGATTGAACGGACATTGGTAAAAGGTTGGCCGATATACGTTGTATTGATAAATGTTTTTCCGTCATAAACGAAGGTATTGTCTCTGGTGCCAAACCAAAACCGGCCTGTTCTATCTTCAATAATCGTATTGATTTCGTGCGGGGGGCGGGTAAAATCCGGAAACGGTATCCCGGTTGTATCGTTAACCATCGAACCCCCGTTCAGCCTGTAATTTTGAAATGATTTCCCATCGTAACGGCTTACACCTCCATTGGCACCCAACCAAACCGTGCCAGTTTTATCCTCATAAATACAGACGATCTCATTATTAATCAGGCCATCTTTTGTGGTGAAATGTCGGAATGATTTTCCGTCGTACTGATAAACACCTGAGCCAACGGAGCCGAACCACAAGTTGCCTTTTCTATCTTCTAAAAGGGAGAAGAAGCGGGCTGAGCTCACGTCGGCGGTCATATTGGCAAACGCTTTTCCATCGTACCGAAAAACACCGTCAAAGGCCGCCATCCAGATGTTACCTTTTCTATCTTGCTTGATCGTGCGCGTGATTGCCTTCGGTCCATAGTAGGTGGTGGCTCCGTTTTGCTTGGGCTTGCTATCGCCTTGAGATGATTCAGTATTGGGTTGCCCTTTACAGAAAGAATAAAAAACGAACAGTAGAGACAGCGCATATCCGAAGGTGTACTTCATCAGTAGTTCTTTTTATAATTCAGGAGTTTTAACAAACCTACATGTCTTCGCGCTGGTATCTGGTTAATGATTTGTAAAAGAATGTTAATGAGCTGTTAATGCCATGAAAAACGTTCTCAATAGTTTATAAAAACTGAGTAAATACTGGCAAATTCTTCGGGCGATGCACCTACAACGTACATGTCAAATGGCGGCAGATATGATTAGCGAGGAATACCTTTTCACAAAAGACACGAGATAGAAAAAATATTTCTGAATACGAGGGGACATTTTCGAGGTTGTTCTCTCTTGTTTAGTAAAAGAGGATTATTCCACTATTTTCTTGCCTGATAAAAATGGATCACTACCGGACATACACGGCTGAAGAACTGGCACAGGACGATTTTTTTCGGCAGTGGGTTCAGGCCCCGACTGCTGAGAATGATACGTTCTGGAGTGGTTTTCAGATGCAATATCCGGAATGTCGATCAGCGGTGATTAAGGCAAGGGCTTTTCTGAAAGCAGTAGAAAATACGCAGATTCTGCCGACCGCTACGCAGCGAGACCGGATGTGGACTGATATTCAACAGCAGATTCAGAACGGCGAAATAGTTGACGTAGTGAACTCTCCTCGCATCCGACGTATCGGTTTCTGGCAATCGTGGGGGGCAGCGGCAGCCGTGTTGTTATTATTGGGTTTTGGGTGGTGGTTTGTTCAAAAACCAGACTCGGCAGATCAGCTTGCTACGTCGGCAGGATGGCATTCGCCAGAAAATGCTACGTTGACAGAGAAACGTAATGAAACCCAGAAGCCACTAACCGTACAACTTAGCGATGGAAGCACCATTGTGTTACAGCCGCGTAGTCGGGTTCAGTATCCTGAAAAATTTAATTCGATCAAGCGGGAGGTGTATCTGGAAGGGGAGGGATTTTTTGAGGTAACTAAAAATCCAGATCAGCCTTTTATTGTCTATGCCAATGGGTTGGTAACGCAGGTAGTTGGAACGAGTTTTACTATTAAAGCTATGCTTAACGTAGCACAGGTTTCGGTAGCGGTTCGAACAGGAAAAGTGGCAGTATATACGCTGAAAGCACTTCAGCAATCGCAGCAACGTAGCGGTACCATTGCGAATAGGCTGCTGCTTACGCCCAATCAACAGGCCATTTTTAATACCACCAACGAGCAGCTAACAAAGCGATTGGTTGATGAGCCCGCGCTCCTGAATAAACCCGAAACCAGCCAGTATTTTGTGTTCGATGAAGCGCCCGTTAGCGACGTATTTCAGAAACTGGAACAGGCGTATGGCGTAACAATTCAATACGATTCTACGACGTTTTCGGGCTGTAGCTTAACGGCACCGCTGGGCAACGAACCGCTATTCCGAAAACTGGATATTGTTTGCCAGACCATCGGTGCTACGTATGAAGTATGGGGCACCCGAGTTGTTATTCGTGGAGTTGGCTGCCGTACTAATTGATAATGAAAAATGGATAATGAAGAATGATTGCATTCAGCATTAAACCGAAACCCCGTTATCAATTATTCATTGTTAATTATTCATTCATAGACCAAATGCCTATGTAAATCACCTCGACCGAATCAGTCAAAAAAAGAACCGGAGCATCGATGTAGCCGTGTTGCAACCACAGCTAACCCAATGTCCGGCCTTACGTAACGTCTCCTTCATTTTCTGGCCTTGCAACAACCCTGAAAAACGGGGACGGGATTGTTTTTGCCCAAAGTTTTCAACGCTCACGAACAAAAAACAGCTTAAAAGTATGAAAAAAAAGTGGGATTCTTTTTCCCTGTTAACACTCATGAAAATCACCGGTCTACAGTTGGTATTGGCTGTTTTTTCGGCCAGTCTGACGCTCGCCCACGATGGGCTGTCGCAGGATTTGCTGAATCGCCCGGTTTCTGTTCAGTTCGACCGGCAGGACTTAAAAGTGGTGCTACGTCGACTGGAAAAAGCCGCCAATGTGAAGTTTACCTACGTACCGCAGGTTATTGAAGCCGAAAACAAGGTATCCATTCGGGCCAATAACGACCGGCTGGAAGTGGTTCTCGACCAATTGCTGAAACCCCTGCATATTAGCTACCAGATTTCGGGCAACTACATTGTCCTCCGAAAAGAGCTCGTTCGGAATAATAAAACATCGGCTGTAATTGAGTCGTTACGTGTCGATGACATAACCATTACGGGACGTATCAGCGACGAAAAAGGGGGCGTGTTACCGGGGGTGAGCGTCTTGCTGAAAGGTACACAGCGCGGCACCGTTACGGATGGAAATGGTACGTATCGACTCGCCGTTCCCGATCAGTCGGCAGTGCTGGTATTCAGTTTTGTAGGCTATCTGAGTCAGGAATTGTCGGTGGGCAACCGGACGAGCGTTGATGTGCAACTGGCTCCCGATAATAAGTCGCTGGAAGAAGTGGTCGTGGTGGGGTATGGTACGGTTAAGAAAAGCGACCTGACGGGTTCGGTTTCGAAAGTAGGGGAGACCGACATCAAAGCCACGCCCATTGTGGCGCTGGATCGGGCCATGCAGGGGCGCGTAGCGGGTGTACACGTAACGACCAATTCAGCGCAACCGGGTGGCACTACTACCGTTCGGATTCGGGGAACGGGTTCGGTCAATGCCCAAAATGAGCCGTTGTACGTAATTGACGGCTATCCGACGGGAAACCTGAATTCGATCAATCCGAATGATATAGAATCAATTGAGATACTGAAAGATGCGTCGGCTACGGCTATTTACGGATCGCGGGGTTCGAATGGTGTAGTGATTGTGACTACGAAACGTGGAAAAGATGGACAGTCGAGCGTTAATTTTGAGACGTATTACGGAGTTCAGTCGGTACGTCGGAAAATTCCGTTGATGAATGCCCGCGAATATGCCGAATTCATCAACGAAGCCCGTATTAACGGCGGCAGCACGGCTTATTTCGATGGCTCAGCCCCCGACCGTCCACTTCCCTCATCGCTGGGCGAAGGCACCGACTGGCAGAACGAAGTATTTCAGGAAGCACCCATCCAGAATTATCAGTTGAGTTTTACGGGTGGCGAATCCAAAACGAAATACGCTATTTCGGGCAGCTACTACGATCAGCAGGGAATCATCAAAAACTCGTATTTCAAACGGTTTACGCTACGTGCCAATCTGGATCGGGAAGTGAAACCGTGGCTGAAAGTGGGCCTTTCGATGCAGGGTGCTTACACCAAATCGAACCAGGCACGTACCGAAACGGAGGGCGGAATTGCCAGTGGCGTTACTACGTCGGCGATTAACTATGCGCCCGTTTTTCCGATTTACAACAGCGCGGGCGGCTACTATTTGGATCAGGGCTCACTGAACGGAAACCTGGTCGATAATCCGGTGGGGCTGGTCAACGAAATCACGAACCAGAACCTGACGGCCCGGATTCTGGGCAACGTATTTTCCGATATAAAACTGGCCGAAGGACTAACCTTTCGCACGAGTTGGGGTAGTGATATTGTAAACACAAAATCGAACTACTACGCTACGCGGTTGGTACGTCTGGGCGCTACGTCGAACGGTAACGCATCGGTTGAATCGGGTTTCAGCTTGAACTGGCTCAATGAAAATACGCTGACCTATGCGCGAACCATCGGCCCGAAACATAGTCTGAATGTGCTCATCGGTTATACAACGCAGGGCTATCATAATGAAGGACTTACGGCCAACGCCATCAACTTTACAGACGATTACGCCCAGTTCAATAATCTGGGGGCGGGTGCTACGTTGCAAACCCCTAGTTCGTCTGCCAGCGATTGGGCACTGGTTTCGTATCTGGCCCGCCTGAACTACAATTACGACAGCCGTTTTTTGCTGACGCTGACCGCCCGGCGCGATGGATCATCTCGCTTTGGTACGAATAATAAGTATGGATTTTTTCCGTCGGGGGCGTTGGCCTGGCGTATTATCAACGAAAAATTCATGCAAAATCAGAAGCTCATTACCGATCTGAAACTTCGGACGAGTTATGGGTTGGGTGGAAATCAGGCCATTGGCGATTATCAGTACCTGTCGGGACTGGGCGTTAGTACGTCTGTTTTGGGCGGAGGAACCCCCGTGCTACGTACTGGCTGGACGCCCAGCGCCATTAGTAACCTCGATTTGCGCTGGGAGAAAAGCTCGCAGTTTGATGTTGGGGTCGACGTTGGTTTGCTGAACAACCGGATTCAGGTAGCCGCCGACTACTACGTCAAAACCACCTCTGATTTGCTGTTTCAGGTCAATATTCCCCAGACCACCGGCTATAGCACGGCACTCAGAAACATTGGCAAGGTTGAAAACCGGGGATTTGAACTATCGATTTCAACAATAAACGTCGATAAAAAAGAGTTTCGCTGGAACACTGAGTTCAGTCTGGCGATCAATCGAAACAAAATCGTAACCCTCGACGGTCGCCCTGAATTTGTGACGGGAAATGGCGTTGGCCATCTTCAGGTAACGAATCCTGTTTTGCTGAAAGTAGGCGAAGCGCTGGGCAATTTCTACGGACGTATTACGGACGGTATTTTCCAGAATCAGGAAGAAATAAACAACTCGGCCCAGAAAACCGCGAAACCGGGCGATTTCAAATACCGCGACCTCAATGGCGATGGGGTTATTAACGATAACGACCGGACCATTATCGGCAACAGCTATCCGAAGCTTTTCGGTGGGCTGAACAATACCGTAACCTACAAAGGCTTTGAGCTAAATGTATTTTTTCAGGGAATAACCGGAAATCAAATCCTGAATTACCTGCGCTTCGATCTTTATAATCTCAATGGCAACAATAATCAGGCTCAGGAAGTCGTAAACCGCTGGACGCCGACCAATCCGAGTAACGAAATTCCACGCGCAACGCTCACCGGCGGGCAGCGGATTCTGTCGTCGTTTCAAATTGAAGATGGGGCTTATCTACGGCTCAAAAATCTGTCGCTGGGTTATAATCTGCCTGCTACGTTGCTGAACAAAATTTCGATTCGGAACGCGAAAGTGTACGTAGCCGCACAGAATTATCTCACGTTTACGGCCTACAAAGGTTACGACCCGGAAGTGAGCCGCTTCGGCACTACGTCCATCAGTCAGGGGATGGATTACGGCGGCTATCCGGCGGCTAAAACACTACTTTTTGGTTTAAATATAACCCTCTAAACGCCTTATAATCATGAAATTAATCTATGGTTTTTCCATTGCGCTGGCGGGTTTGCTGACCTCCTGCGTGCCTGATCTTGACTTAAATCCGCCCGGTTCGCAATCGGTAGGGACGTATTACAAAACAGCTTCCGACGCCGATGCCGCTACGTTGAGTATGTACGGTTTGTTGCGGGAGATGTACCGCGATGAAATAGTGGTTACGCCGAATGTGATTGCCGCCGACGATGGCATTCCGTTTCTGACGGGTAACGCCGACCGGGTGGCCATGTGGCGCTACGGCATCATTTCGACCAATACGTTTGTCGGGAATATCTGGAGCAATGCCTACAGAGGTATTCAGCGTTCCAACGTAGTGATTAGTCGGGTTCCGGCTATTCCGATGGATGAAACGACGAAGAAAAGTTACGTCGGCGAAGCCAAATTTCTGCGGGCCATGCACTATTTCACGCTGGTTCGGTTTTTCGGTGGCGTCCCGGTGGTTACGAACGAAACCGCATCGCTGGACAATGTGAACGTAGCACGCGCTTCGGTCGATGATGTGTACAAACTGATCGAAAGCGACCTTAAAGAAGCCGAAACGGTTCTGCCGAAAAGCTATGCGGGCAACAACATTGGCCGTGCTACGTCGGGAGCTGCTAAAGGGTTGCTGGCCAAAGTGTATCTGACCTGGGCGGGCGCCAATGCGAGTTCGCCGTATTGGGCGCAGGCGGCTGCCAAAGCCAAAGAGGTAATCGACTTGGGTAGTTATGACCTGTGGGCAAATTATGCTGATGCCTTCGATCTGAAAAACCGGGCCGGTAAAGAGTCGCTTTTCGAGGTCATGTACATCACCGATCTGGCCGGAAACAACTTCACAACGGGTTATGCGCCACGCGGTGCGCCCATTGTGCCGAGTACGGGCAGCGGTATTTTTCGGGTCAGCAAAAGTCTGTTCGATAGTTATTCTGCCGCCGATAAACGGAAAGCCGCTACGTTCCTGACCTCGTATGTTCACCCAACAACGAAAGCAACCGTTACGTTATCGACCGATGATGCCGATCCGGCCAGAGCAGTATCGTTCTGGAAACTGGCCGATCTGACCTCTACCGTTGGCGGTGGCGGTGGCCGAAGTTTTATTGTTCAGCGGTTTGCGGATGTTTTGCTCATTTATGCCGAAGCCCTCAGCGAAGCCAATAACGGCCCGACTGCCGATGCGTTTACGGCCATAAACCGGGTTCGGGCCAGAGCAGGTCTTGAACCACTCAGCGGATTAAATCGCCAGCAGTTTAAAGACGCTGTTTTGCGGGAACGTCGACTTGAATTTGCGTTTGAAGCCAATCGCTGGTTCGACCTGACCCGAACGGGACGTTTGCTGGACGCGGTCAATGCCGAAACCACGTATGGCCGCAGTCCGGCTATAAAAGCGACCAACGTACTGTTCCCGATTCCACAGCGCGAAATGGACGCGAATTCGGCATTAAAACAAAATGATGGTTATTAAAAATACCACCCCCTGCCAGCGTTCTGGCAGGGGGTGGTAAAAATCAAACATCCTAAATCGTATTAACGTAATGATTTATCGAAAACAACCGTTCGGCGGTCCGATTATAGTTCTGTTTTTTCTTCTTTCCTGGAAGGCGCTGGCTCAGCAGACCTACGACGTAGTGATTTATGGTGGTACGCCAGCCGGTGTCGCTGCGGCTATTCAGGTCGCGAAGTTGGGGCAGTCGGTGGCGTTGTTAGAACCGGGGAAACATCTGGGTGGCATCATGGTCGAGGGATTGGGTGGAACCGACATCGACAATCAGAAAGATTTTCAGAATAGCTCAGCCGTTGGTGGGCTGGCCCTCGAGTTTTACCGACGTATTGCTAAAGTATACAATCGCACTGACGCCTTTGAAGAAGTGCTACGTACCAAAGCCAAAAAAACCGAAGTATGGCGTTTTGAACCTAGCGTAGCCGAGCAGGTGATTAAAGACTGGATCGCCGAATATAAGATTGCTGTGGTCTACGAAAGCCTACTATTGGAATCTCCGGAAGCTGTCTCGAAAAAAGGAACGGCCATTCAGCGGATAAAACTCGCGAACGGCAAAACGTATCGAGGCAAAACGTTTATCGACGCTACGTTGGAAGGTGATTTGCTGCATCTGGCTGGCGTTAGTACGGCCATCGGACGGGAAGCGAATAGTGTGTATAACGAAACCAAAAACGGGATTCGGAACGTAACGGATCACAACCAGTTTGCGGTGAAAGTAGACCCCTACAAAACACCGGGCGACCCGAAAAGCGGGCTGATTTATGGCGTCTCTGCCGAACCGTTGGGCGAACCGGGTTCGGGCGATCATCGGTTGCAGGCCTATTGTTTTCGGGTATGTATGACCAACAAGCCTGACAACCGAATCGCGATGCCCAAACCGGCAAACTACGACCGAAAGAACTACGAACTGTTCGAACGCTACGTAAAAGCAGGCGGAAAACTATACAAACCCGGTGCGAATCTGCCCAATCAGAAAACGGATTTTAACGGCGGTCGCGACGTATCGCACAACCTCAATGGTATGAATTATGCCTATCCGGCTGGTACGTATCAAAAGCGTCAGGAAATCGTTGATTACCATCGCAATTTCACGCAGGGGCTTTTCTATTTTCTGGCGAATGACCCCGAAATCGGTCGGCTCGATCCTGAGTTGCAAAAAAACTGGTCGGAGTGGGGGTTGCCGAAAGATGAATTTACAGACAACGGTGGCTGGCCTCGGATTTTCTACGTGCGCGATGCCCGACGGATGGTATCGGACTACGTGATTACGGAGCATCACGTCAAAAAAGACAAGCCTACGCCCGTTGAAGACCCTGTAGCAATGGCATATTGGCCACCCGATGTGCATAATGTTCGCACGATGGTACGTGATGGATACGCTTATAACGAAGGCTTTGTATTTGGTGGGCATGAGTGGCAGCCGTTACCAATTTCGTACCGGGCGCTGGTGCCGAAAGCGTCGCAGTGTACCAATTTGCTGTCGGCGTCCTGCCCATCATCGAGTCATATTGCTTACGGTGCCATACGTATCGAATTTACCTTCATGGCAATGGGGCAGGCTTGCGGCACGGCGGCCGTGCTGGCGAATCAGAAACGTAGCACGGTTCAGAAAGTCAAGTACACAGATTTGAAACCATTGCTAGTGAGCCAGCAACAGGTTCTGGGTATTCCAAACTGAATATTCGTTGTGGTGTCGGGTTTGACCGGGCTGGCGTTCCAGAACCCGACACCACAACGAGATCGACACCACGACGGGTTATTACGTTTTTAGATAGGTTGGTTATCGATTGCTCCGGTGGAATCTACCGGGGCAATTTTTATGTTCACGCGTTCTCCGCTCGTCCGAGGTTCTATTGCGGATGCTCAAGGCTCGCGTCTGTGACTGAATAATCGTTAATTATCTGAGTAATGCAACCGGAAAAGTTCCTTATAACAATTCACAAAGGCTAGTCCAGCCCTGTAATATCTGCTAATAGTAAAACAAAGAACTCCTCTAAACCTTAGATTCTAAATGCGTATAATAGCCATTTTGGCTTGTTTTCTGGTGTATGCTCAGGCATTCAGCCAAAAGGCAGAGCAAGCCTTCCTGAACCCGCCCAATGTTATCTCATCTCCCCTGAATTACTATCAATACGCCGAGTCTACTCGCAAATTTACGGGCATCCCAAGCTTTGCTGTTACGTCGGGCGGGCGGATGTGGGCGACGTGGTATGCAGGTACGTCACCCGGTGAGGACAAAAATAATTACGTCCCTCTGGCAACCAGCTCCGATGGGGGAGTGACGTGGGAGGAGGTGCTCGTTATAGACCCTGATGGAAAAGGACCAGTACGGGCGTATGATCCGCAATTGTGGATAGACCCCGATAACCAGCTCTGGTTTTTCTGGACGCAGACCATGGGCCACAATGGCACCATTGCTGGCGTCTGGTACATGAAAACGACAGACCTCGAAAATGGCAAGGCAAAATGGTCAGAACCAAAACGGCTTACAGACGGCGTTATGATGGATAAACCTACCGTACTGGCTAATGGCGACTGGCTGTTTCCGGTCTCTACCTGGCGCGAAACCGATAACAGCGCTAAAGTATTAGCCACTACAGATCGGGGTAAAAGCTGGGCGATCAGAGGAGCGGTTAACGTTCCGAAAGAAGATCGGGAATTCGACGAGCACATCATTGTCGAGAAAAAGGACGGTACGTTGTGGATGCTGGTTCGCACCAGATACGGCATCGGCGAAAGTACATCTAAAGACCGGGGCAAAACCTGGACCCCACTGGTTCACTCCAAAATCAAACATCCGAGTTCACGTTTTTTTGTAAGACGGCTTCGTTCTGGAAATTTGCTACTGGTCAAACATGGTCCAATTAACGTGCAAACAGGTCGCTCACACCTGATGGCTTTTCTCTCAAAAGATGATGGAAGTTCCTGGTCTAAAGGGTTACTGTTGGACGAACGAGTAGGGGTTTCCTATCCCGATGGTCAGCAAACGGCTGATGGTACCATCCATATCATTTACGATTATAACCGCACTAACGAGCAATTAATCCTGACAACCAGCTTTACAGAAGAAGATATTGCAAGCGATACCTATGACGAGAATACGCTGAAGGTTTTTAAAAATCGGAAGGTTGTGAGCAAAGGAGGACCGAATTAGGACGAGGTCAACATCTACCAGAAAAACGATAAAAGAACAATCACCATATAATCGCGCAGTTGAAGACGTAGCAGTTTGAGCGCTTTGGATAGATGATACTCTACGGCTTTATCGGTAAGTGATAATCGTTCCGAAATTTCGGGGATGGATTGGCCTTCGAAGCGGCTTAGTCGAAAGACTTCCTGCGTTTTTGGAGGGAGTTTAACTAATTCGGATTCAATGGTTTCGACTAGATTGTTGTACGAAACCTGTTCTTCGGTGGACGTAGTGGCCTGTGGTGCAAAAAACTGCTGATACTCCTGATACTTCTGCTCGACAACCTGACTTTTGATGTGGTCGATCACCGAATATTTCAGCGCCCGAAACAAATACGCATCGACCTGCCGAACGTCCAGCGATTCACGACGTTGCCAGAGTTGTACGTATAAATCCTGCACTAACTCCTCGGCAATTTCCCGCGATTTTGTTTTCTGAAAAGCAACCCGATACAGATCGTACCAATAGCGTTCGTAGAGTTCGGCAAGCGCCAGCCGATTGCCGCCCGATAAGGCTTGCAATACCTGTATGTCATCCCAGTCCTTAAAAAAAGAGGTTTGCAGACTCATCGGTATCCGACAACGATTTCTGTCAAAAGTATGAACTAAGTTATAATTTTTTGGTGAATAATTCTATAAAGGTCGCTATTATGCTCTACTTAAGATTGGACTTTTGATATAATAATCGTTCGAAATGATCTATTTTGTATAAATAATCTTCTATTTAAAAAAAGGCTTTAGGGCAACTGATAGGCTTTGTCGACTTCCACAGTAAGAAATCGTCCTAACCGCCGATGATGCCAGAAAAAGACTTTATTCGCCTACTTGAACGTTACCGCGCCGGGCAATGCTCCGACGAAGAAATCAAGCTGATTGATCAGTGGTATGATCAGTTGGATGGTAAAAGTCGGCTCTCGATGTCTGAATCCGAGCGGCTGGATTTGAAGAAAAAACTCTGGCATCAAATCGACGCCGAGGTCGATGCCGACGAAGAGGATTCTCAAACAGGCAAGCAGATTCAATTACCTATCTATAGACGCTGGGTTGCCGCTGCGGCTGTTGCGATGCTAATCGGTATTGGCACATTCATTACGTATCGCTATCAGTCTGCTACGTTAGCGACGGGAGGGAACACCAACGTAGTGAATTCCGAGATTGCCGAGTATAGCAACAAGACCGACAAGGCAGAGCAAATTACGCTTAAGGATGGAAGTATTGTACAGCTTCAACCGAATAGCTCAATACGTTATTCCACGAATCTGAACAGTCCCAAACGCGAAACATGGCTTACCGGCAAAGCTTTCTTTGACGTTCAGCGCAATCCGAATCGGCCGTTTCTGGTCTATAGCGGTAACGTAGCAACGCGCGTGCTGGGAACCAGTTTTTGGGTAACGGCACCAACCAATGCGCAAACCGTGGAAGTGGCCGTACAGACCGGAAAAGTAGCCGTTTTTAAGAATGTAACCCATTCAAACAATGTCGATAAGAAGACGAACGATGAAGCGGATGCCGTCATTACGCCAAATGAGAAAGTAACCATTTTTGTTGAGCAAAATCGGCTGGCGAGGGGATTGGTTGACGAACCCAAACCGCTCGAATCGCTCAATCCTACCAAACCCGTGAGTTTCGACTTTGAAGCCAGTGCTTTGCCAGAAGTACTGAGCCGATTAGAACAGACGTACGGTATCAAGATGGTGATTGGCAATCAGGCGCTAACCGAATGCCGATTTACGGGCAATATTTCAAAGCAGCCGCTATACAGTAAGCTGGAACTGCTTTGTCAGGCCATCAACGCCCATTACGAAATCCAGGGGCCACGTATTATCATCAACGGCGCGGGCTGTACACCTTAACCCTTAACTTTTACCACGTAACTCTGTCAGATGCTTATGAATTAACCTTACGAAGCAGCAAAAAGGCCGATAGTGCGGCTACACCATCGGCCTGATACGTCCCCATTGATTCGCGTCTGTACTCATCTGCCAGGATGAGCCGGGGATTGTTTTGTCTAATTATTCCTTTCACCCAACAAAACATACCAAAAGTATGAAGTTTTATCGAATGTTCGGTTTGTACTTCCTGACCGTCATGAAAATCTCGTTTCTGCCTGTTTTTCTGAGTCTTCTGCTGGCAAGTGCGTCCTTGGCGTACGATGGCAAAGCGCAGGATTTCCTCCGTCGACCCGTTACCATCAAAGCCGACGAAGTGGCGTTAAAAACAATGCTTACCCGGCTGGAACGTATCGCCGATGTTGATTTTGTTTATAGTCCGAGTACCATTCCCGTATCAAGAAAAGTATCGTTAAACGCTCAGAATACGGAGTTGGCCACGGTACTCGAACGATTGCTGAAACCCCTCGGACTAACGTATCAGGTATTTAGCGGGCAGATTGTTATTCAGGTTATTCCGAAACAGCAATCCGCTACGTCGGGAATTTCCGAATTGCAGAGTGTGGCGATAAAAATGCCCGAAGCCGCCGATAAAGCCATTTCGGGAACCGTCAAGAGCGAAACCGGCGAAGGCTTACCGGGTGTGAGCGTTGTCGTTAAAAATACGACGCGAGGAACCACCACCGATGCCGACGGCAAATACCGACTGAACACGCCCGACAATGCCACTACGTTGGTGTTCTCATTCGTAGGATACCAGAATCAGGAAGTGGTAATCGGTAGCCGAAGCACGATTGACGTAAAGCTTGCACCCGACGATAAATCACTTTCGGAAGTGGTTGTCGTAGGATACGGAACGGTCAAAAAAAGCGATCTGACCGGTTCGCTGGCGCAGGTGAAAGCCAAAGAATTAAACGCTTATCCGGCGTCAAACGTATTGCAGGCGTTGCAGGGTCGGGCGGCTGGTGTGCAGGTGTTGCAGAACACAGGCGCACCGGGCGGTGGCGTGAGCGTTCGGATTCGCGGAACGAACTCATTACAAGGCAGTAACGAGCCGCTCTACGTAGTAGACGGGTTTCCGATTAATGGGGGAAATCCAACGCAGCTTAACAACGCCGATATTGAAACCATCGAAATTCTGAAAGATGCGTCGGCAACGGCCATTTACGGGTCGCGGGGTGCGAATGGTGTAGTGTTGATTACGACCAAACGGGGCAAATCTGGCCAGACGCGGGTCGATATTGAAACCAGTTACAGCACGCAAAGTCTGCGGAAAAAGCTGGATTTGATGAATGCCAAAGAATACGCGCAACTCTATAACGAACAGGCTGTTAACGATAAACTAACGCCCTACTTCACACAGGCCCAGATCGATGCGTTTGGACAGGGTTTCGACTGGCAAGACCTCGTTTTCCAGAAAGCGCCCATGAAAACTGCGTCGTTGAACATCAGCGGAGGGAACGACAAAACCCAGTTTTCGCTGTCGGGCAGTACGTTCAATCAGGAGGGTATTATTCAGGGGAGTAATTACAATCGGTACTCGCTACGTGCCAATATTAATCATAGCATCAGCAGCAAATTCAGCGTCAATTTCTCCGGTACGTTGTCTCGGCTGGAAACAGGCCAGAAAACGGCCGCTGGTGGTAGCCGGGGAAACTCGATGATTGCCGGAGCCATTGCCGCTCCGCCGACGCTGACGCCGTATACCGATGAGGGAAAATATCGAGTGTTGGCCATTGCTTATCCGTTTGTGGCGACTGATCTGATCAATCCGCTCAATTTTATCAACGAGTTGAGTAACAATACTAAAGCCAACGTAGCACTGCTCAATACGTCGCTGATTTTTAAGCCCATCGAATCAATTACGATCAAGGTGTCGGGCGGCATCGAAAACCGCGACGACCGAAACGACTCCTACCGGACGCTCAATTTTGTGAATTCAAACGGCTCGGCTTCGGTTAGTGCCAGCCAGTTTACCAGCCTACTGAACGAGAATACCATCAGTTACGACAAAACCATCGCGCAAAAACACAACATTTCGGCGGTGGCGGGTTTTACGTATCAGAACTTCATCGGTACGTCGCTGGGTGGCAGTGGAGTAGGTTTTCTGAGCGATACGCCCGAAACGAATGATTTGGGTTCGGCGGCAACTCCCGGTATTCCGTCGTCCGATTATTCAAAATCGGTGCTGATGTCGTATCTGGGACGTATCAATTACTCGTATGATGGCAAATATCTGGCTACGGCCAGCCTTCGTCGGGATGGTTCATCGAAATATAGTGAAGGTGATAAGTGGGGCTATTTCCCCTCGGCGGCTCTGGCCTGGCGCGTTTCCAACGAAGATTTCATGAAGAACAATACGTTCATTTCTGATCTGAAAGTACGGGCAAGCTGGGGACTCACGGGAAGTCAGGCCATTGGCGCGTATGCTACGTTGAATCAGTTGAATTCTGGAAAAACTGTATTGGGCGACGCGCTCTATAACACCTACGGCCCCGGCACCCGGCTGCCCGGTAATCTGAAATGGGAAACCACGGAGCAAAAAGACATTGGCGTCGATTTCGGAATCTTCCAGAACCGAATCATCCTGACCGCCGATTACTACGTTAAAAACACCCGCGATCTGCTCACTACTGTTGCGTTACCTGCCTCGCTGGGGTACACATCCACTATTCAGAACGTGGGCGAAGTGCAAAACAAAGGGCTTGAACTGGGTATCGATAGCCGTATTCTGACGGGCGCTTTCAAGTGGGATGTCAATGCCAATATATCGTTCAACCGGAATAAAGTAGTGAAGCTCTACGGTGGACAGGACGTACTGGGCGGAAATATCGGTGTGGTGGTAATCAGCGATGTATCGAGTATTCTCCGCGAAGGCCGGCCCATTGGTCAGTTCTGGGGCTACGTTGAAGATGGCTACGACGATAAGGGCAAAATCAAATACAAAGATATCAACGGCGATAATACAATTTCGACAGCCGATAAAGCGTACATCGGCAACCCCAACCCGAACTTCATTTTCGGTATCAACTCCACGATGTCGTATAAGAATTTCGATTTAACGCTGTTTTTGCAGGGTTCGCAGGGCAACGATTTGTTTAATGCCAGCGCCATGGGCAGCACTATCGACTACGGTTTTGGTCTGAATATGCCCCGCGAGGTGTTCTACAACCATTGGTCGGCCTCGAATCCGAACGCGAAATACCCTATTATCAGCAATAGCGTAAACGCGAAACTGTCGAATCGGTTTGTGGAAGATGGCTCCTATGTTCGGCTGAAAAACATTCAGCTTGCTTACAATTTTCCACTCCAGCAATGGGGTGTGAACTGGGTGAAAAATGTACAACTGTATGCCAGCGGCCAGAACCTGCTTACCCTAACCAAGTATTCGTGGTGGGACCCCGAAGTGAACTCGAGTGGTAGCGCTACGTCGACAGCGATAGGGTTGGATTTCTTCAGTTATCCGGTCGCCAAATCAGTCACGTTTGGCATTCGGGCGGGATTTTAACAAAGAGTGGGTGGTGTCGGGTTCTCAAACCCGACCATTTACAGCGCAACTGCGTCGGGTTTGAGAACCCGACACCACAACACAGTTAACATTGAACTATGAAAAAGCTATTATTCCTACTTCCGATACTTTGCCTGACGGCTTGTGAAAGTGAGCTTATTGAAGCCCCGAAATCGCTGGTTGTGGAGGCATTTTACAATACGGCTGCCGAAGTGGAAGCAGCCGCGAACCTGATTGCCGTTCCGCTACGTAGCAGTAGTGGCCTGAGCGTATACGAAGCTACTCTCGAAAGCCAGACCGATTATGCCTATGGACGCGGAAGCTGGGCGCCTTTGTCTGATTTTCAGGGATTTGATGCCGCTAATGTAACGCGGGTTTCGGGCCTTTGGAACATCTTTTATCTAAGTATTCGGAACGCAAATCTGGTGATTCAGAATGCGCCGAAAGGTAAATCGATCAGTCAGGCTGATGTGAAGAAATTTGTGGGTGAAGCCAAGTTTCTACGAGCCTACAATTACTTTCAGCTGGTGCGCAACTGGGCGGGCGTACCGCTACGTACCGAAGCCAATATGTCAGAAATCAACCTGAAACGTAGCAGCGTTGACGAAGTTTATGCGCTGATTGTGGCCGATTTGACCGAAGCCGAAGCCAACCTGCCCGACAATCCGGCAGTGGCGGGTCGACCTACTAAGTGGGGTGCAAAAACGATGCTGGCCGATGTGTATCTACAACAGGCCAAATACGCCGAAGCCCGCGACAAAGCGAAAGAAGTGATAGATGCCAAAAAGTTCTCGCTGGTGCCAGTGGCAACCAAAGCCGATTTCCAAACGAAAGTTTGGGGCCCTGAACTGGTATCGACGTCGGAAGAGATTTTCTATCTCAAATATGCCCGTCAGGTGAATCAGGGAAATTACATGCTCTGGATTACCAACCACCCCAACACAAAGCTATTCAATTTCGGCGGTGCCTACGCCGTTTATGGCGACGCGAACAGCGCGTTTTACAAAGCCTGGGACAATGGCGATCTGCGGAAAAGCTTGTGGGACGTAGTGAATTTTGGTCTGGGAGCTACTACGCTCGTCAGTTCAAAATTTATCGACCAATTAGCTGTAGGCCAGAACGGTGCTGGCAATGATGATCCGGTGTATGGCTATTCCGACGTATTACTAATTTATGCCGAAGCGGCTGCTAGGGCAGGAAATTCTGTAACGGCTGAAGCGTTGGAAGCTCTGAATCAGGTACATCGTCGGGCCTACGGAAAAACGCCAACCGCTACGTCGACCGTCGATTTTAAACTCGCGGATTATACGTCCACTACGTTCGTGAATGCCGTGTTGATGGAAAAAGCCTATGAATTTCAGTACGGTGGCAAACGCTGGCTGGAGCTGAAACGTACCGGCACGGCTAAAGCGGTGATTCAGGCCATGAAAGGAAAAACCGTGCAGGACAAGCATTTACTGTGGCCAATTCCGGTGTCCGAATTGAACTACAACCTTGCCATTGATGCGGCCAAAGACCAGAATCCGGGGTACTAAATAGAATGTTGAATGTTGAATGATAGAATGAGTGAATAGCTGACGCGAAAAATTACTGAACCGCAACGGCGACTTGTTTATTCTATCATTGAAAATTAAGACACTATGAAAAGAAGATCGGTTATTGCTACGTTAGGTGCTCTTTCGTTGGGAGCCAAAGCCTCGGCGCTGGAACCGGGCGAGGTGCTGAAAGAGCCATATAAAGTCACGAAAAAAGCGCTCAAAGCTGATATTGTCGTCGTTGGTGGCGGAACGGCGGGCGTTGTGGCGGCTCTTCAGGCGGCACGCGCGGGTCGGCAAACGATTCTGGTCGAGAATGGTAGTCAGCTTGGCGGAACTACCACTACGGGCGGAGTGGCCTATCCGGGAATCTTTTTCGCCTGGGGAAAGCAGGTAATCAGCGGTATTGGCTGGGAAATGGTTCAGGAAGCCGTAGCCCTGAACGATGATACGTTGCCCGACTTTTCGATTCCGCACGGCAAACATCACCCACGTCATCAGGTGCGGTTGAACGGTCAGTTGTATGCCCTGTTGCTAGAAGAAAAATGTGTGGAAGCGGGCGTGCAGATCCGGTTTTACGAAACTCCCACGCAGGTGACTCCGCAGAAAAACGGCTGGCTGGTCGAAACGGTTGGCAAGGGGGTGATGACCCAAATCACCTGCAATCAGCTTATCGATTGTACGGGTAATGCCTACGTTACGTCGATGGCGGGCTACGATGTGCTTCGGGAGGCAACCACACAACCGGGTTCGCTGATGTTCGAGATTGGCGGCTATGATTTTCAATCGCTCGATTTGAAGATGATTCAGGCACGCTATCAGGAAGCCATCAAAAAAGGTGAACTCGAAAAACATGATTTTCGGAATAACATCGCCGGTTTGCTACGTTCCAAAGGCGATAATATTTCGCACGTTCTGGGAGCCGATTCCACTACGTCGGAAACGCATACGGTTGCCAATATCAAAGGGCGGATGGCGTTGCTGAAAACGCTACGTTTCCTGCGAACGTTGCCCGGCTGCGAAAAAACGAAGATTATCGACGTACAGAATGAAACCGCCATTCGGGAAACGTACCGCATCGACGGCCATTACAAAATCACCCATACCGACTACGTAACGGGCAAACAGTTCGATGATTCGGTGTCGTATTCGTACTATCCGATTGACGTACATGACGAAAACGGTGTTGTACCCGATCATCTGAAAGAAGGCGTTGTGCCAACGGTTCCGCTACGGGCATTGATTCCGAAAAACAGCAAGAATTTTCTGGTAGCGGGTCGCTGCGTCTGTAGCGACCGACTGGCCAATTCGGCGCTGCGTGTACAGGCATCGAGTATGGGGATGGGACAGGCGGCTGGTGCGGCTGCTGTACTGGCCAATATTCAAAACAAAACCCCACTCGACGTATCGATGGCCGACCTGCGGAAACTGCTCGAAGAACACGGCGCTATCGTTCCCGCAGGGCAAAAAGGATAAATTGATAGGATTGATTAAATGCTCGTCCGCGATTGTGTTGTGGACGAGCTTGATTTTTTAAAATTACCACCCCCAACCCCCGGAACGCCGGACCGCTCCTAAAACAGGAGGGGTCTTGATCAACGATAATCGCTTGTCGTTGATTCAAGTTTAAAATTAAGATAATAAGTGACTCTCGGCGTGTCCCCTCCTGTTTTAGGAGCGGTCCGGCGTTCCGGGGGTTGGGGGTGGTAAACTACTAATTCGAACAGATTTGACACGGCTGCTTCTAGCTATACTTCTGATTCTTATATCGGCCTTCGAAAGTGCCGGGCAGATACGGTATTTTCGAACGCCAACGCTTCCGCTGAAAACCGACACTACGTTGGCGTTTCTGGCCGTTGCCGAAGATTCGATTGCCAACGACACGTTGTTTCAGATGCGCTCGAAAGAAGGGTTTCCGGTGGCGTATTTTCGGAAAGTCAAAACCAGCGTTTGCTTCGATAATAAATGCCGATTGCTGAAAGTGACCTTATTCTGGAATCCGACGGGCCGTTATTTGGGCTACGATTTAGTCAAAGGAGAATTTCTGAGCAAAGCCGAACACAAACCCTTTACACCGACTGAATATGAGCGCATGAGCGATGTTCTGGCCGACCAGTTATCGCCACTCGCTACGTTGGCGTATGCCGAAATTGCTCCGCCTAAAAAGCCTATCAATAAAGAAGATGAAGTCGATGGCGTATCGTCAGCAACGGCGAAGAACGTACTGGATTACGTAGTGGAAGGAGCGGCCTATACAACCTATAAAATGTGGCACGTCGTGTATGGCCCCACCCAGGCCGACGTAGTGAAACTGACTGAAAAAAGTCTATCGCCCGAGTACCTACTGGCTTTGCTCGACAGTCCCGATGGGTCGGATAAAATCTGGGCGTTGAATCATAGTCAGGGTTTCGTTACATCTACGCCAGCGTTGCATCAGAAACTGTTTACGTTTATCAACGGTAGCAATTACAATCTAACCGAACGGGCGATCAATGCGCTGGATATTGGCCCGAATTCTGCTACGTGGCAGGCTATGCTGGCCGATAAACTGACCACTAAAAGTTATGCGTTGCAGAAGTTGATTGTCAATAAACTGAAGCGTGTTACGTCGCTCGATGGTCAGGCGAAAAAGTCATTGGCCGACGGCTTGAAATCACCCAATAGCGAACTGGTTAGCACCATTCTGGATGTATTCCGGCAGCATAACGTAGCCGATACAGAAACCTGCCGCCAGATTGCTGATTTATTGATTAGTCAGAACCAGTTCATTGCACAAAAAGCATTCGCCTATCTGGAAAAACTCTCGATTTCTGATGCCGAAATCAAGGTGAAACTGGCGCAGTATTCACAGAAAAAGTAGGTCAGTAAAAATATTTTTCTAAAAAATAGGATTAAAATCCAACAAAGGCGGCATTAGTATGTAAACGCTCTTTCGAAAGAACTTGGCGTGTTGCTTTTACGATACTAAACCCGTGTGCCGTGTTCTCAAATCTGCCTCATAATGAATTGTGGTACGCCTTTCGTCAGGGCGATGAAGCGGCTTTTCAGCAGATTTACCAACTCTACTCCCGCGACCTGTTAAACTACGGCTACAAGGTTACCAACGATACGCCCCTGATTGAAGATAGTATTCACGATCTGTTTATTGAACTCTGGCAAAGTCGCGCTAATCTGAGCGATACCGATTCCATTAAATTCTACTTATTTCGGTCGCTACGTAATAAAATCACGCGGGTACGTAGTCGTGATCCATTTTTTCAGGCATCGACAATCGATGCGGTGCCGACGCCATCCGACGATTTTATGATTGAAGCCAATCTGATTGAGCGTGAGGAACTTGAACAGGTGTATGAACAGCTTCGACGTAGTTACGCCTTACTGACACCCCGTCAGCAGGAAGCGCTGAATCTGCGATTCTATCAGCATTTCAGCAACGAAGAGATTGCCCAGATAATGGGTGTCAATTACCAATCGGCCTGCCGATTTATTTACTCAGCCCTGAAAACACTGCGCGAGGTGGTCCGAATCTTTTCTGTATCGATGCTATGGATTGGATTAACCAGCATTTTCTAGACGGATACAACCATGAATTACTATCAATTTAACGCCGAAGACTTTGCCGCCGACGACTACTTTAAGGAGTGGGTCAGCGCGCCATCGCCGGAAACGGAAACCTTCTGGCGCGACTTTCTGAAAGAATACCCCGAGCGATATTATCAGATTGAAGAAGCACGTCGGTTGGTTACGGGCCTGCAAACGATTCAGCAATCAGCTCAAACAGATTCAACTGATGCCATCTGGAACCGGATTCAGGATACACTTCAACAGTCTGAGCCTGTTTCAGTTGGCCGACAGATAAACTGGCGTTGGGTGTGGGCTGCGGCTGCTACGTTGTTGCTGGTTCTGGGTGCTGGCTGGCTGGGTTACAGTCGATTAGAAACGCCTTTTTTTAAAGTATCGGCGCAGTATCAGCAACGTAACGGCTGGGTCGAAACGTTGAACGAAGCCAGTGAGGTAATGCAGGTGCAATTGCCCGATGGGAGCCGGGTTGATTTGCAGAAAGGAAGTCGACTACGTTACCGCAAGGAAATGACCGGGCCGCTACGGGAGGTAACCTTAACTGGAGAAGCCTTTTTTAATGTCCGTAAAAATCCGCAGAAACCGTTTGTGGTCTACGCCAATGGCCTAGTTACGAAAGTGTTAGGGACTAGTTTTCGAATAAAAGCATGGTCTGATGCGCCAACGGTAACGGTAGCGGTGAGCACAGGTCGGGTTTCGGTCTATTCAAATCCATCGGAGAAAGTACACGACCCCGAATCGAAAGGCATGGTGCTGACCCCGAATCAGGAAGTTGTCTTCCAGCGTGATGTGGCTACGTTGAATAAGACGCTGGTTGATAGTCCGAAACTGGTTTTGCTGCCAAAAGAAATACAATCGTTTGAGTTTGAGGACGCGTCGGTGTCGAACGTTTTTGCTTCGATTGAGAAGGCGTACGGCGTCGATGTGATCTACGACGAAGAAGTGATGCAACACTGTACACTCACGCTCAGCCTCGAACAGGAAGACCTTTTTCAGAAGCTCGACGTTATCTGCAAAGTGCTCGATGCTACGTATAAAGTGATTAATGCTCAGGTTGTTATCTATAGCAAAGGCTGTCCTAAATAAATACTATTCGAAACCCGAAGTTCTATTATATATCCTTACCAAACTACCTGCATGAAACATACGTAGTAACCTTCCTCAAAAAACATCCGCAGTGCTCGCAACACCACGGATGTCGTAATTCCCCCCTTCACGATGGTTCATTCGGAGGCATTCGATTTTTCGGATGCAGGGGGAGCTTTTGTCTATCGAAAACAAAAACAGATCAAAGTAATGAAAAACCCATTACCCTTCCAAACCCTCCTTTACCTCATGAAACTGACGTTGTTTCAGGTGCTGCTGGCGGTGATTTTTACGGGCGTATCACTGGCTTATGATGCCAGTGCCCAGGAATTACTGGACAAGCGGGTAAGCGTTCGGCTCGAAAACCAGGGCTTACGGAAAGTGCTGAAAGAAATTGAAACCCAGACCAATATACGGTTTGCGTTTCGCCCGCGTGAAATTCCCGTCGATTTAAAAATTACGCTCGTGGCCACCAACGAATCGCTACGTGATGTGCTCGACAAAACGCTCAAACCGCTACGTCTGCAGTATGAGGTTGTGGGTCGGCAAATTGTACTCAGCCCCGCTACGTTGCCAACCGAGCCTTCCGGAAAGCAGGAAGAAGCCTTTGGGGTAGCAACCGAAAAGGCCGACCGAACCATCACAGGCACCGTAAAAAGCGAAACGGGCGAAGGGTTGCCAGGTGTGAGCGTAGTGATTAAAAGTACCACACGTGGCACCACCACCGACGCCGACGGGAAATACCGGCTGAACGTAGCGGACACCGATTTGCCAAACGCTACGTTAGTTTTCTCGTTCGTAGGCTATGAGAGTCAGGAGGTTGTTCTTGGGAATCGAACGAGTGTGGATGTACAACTTTCGCCCGATAATAAATCGTTGGACGAGGTGGTAGTGGTGGGGTATGGGAAAGAGCAAAAGAAAGATTTGACGGGAGCTGTTTCGACAGTTAGTGCCAAAGATATCGCTACGCGGCAAACACTTCAGGTATCCGATGCGCTTCAGGGGGCTATGGCCGGAGTTGCTGTTACGCGAAACAATGGCGCACCGGGGGCAACATCGACCATCACACTACGTGGTATCACGACTATCGGCAACAATGCTCCGTTAATTATTATCGATGGGGTTCCCAATGACAATCTCAACAACGTAAGCCCGAATGACATTGAATCCATTACTGTGTTGAAAGATGCGGCTTCGGCATCCATTTATGGTTCCCGTGCTGCCGCAGGCGTTGTTCTGGTAACAACTAAACGAGCCAAAACGGGTCAGGCTAATTTTGAATACTCATTTAACTATGGCTTACAGACACCAACGCGACTTCCTAAATACGTTGGTGCGGTTCGGTACATGCAATTGTTTAATGAATTCACGAGTAACGACGGAGGTAAAGCTCCCTATAATCAGCAACTGATTGATTCATATGCGGCTAATCATAGTCAGAATCCAGATGTATATCCTGACACAGACTGGCAATCCCGATTCCTTTACTCGTCGGCTCCCCGACAAGATCATAATCTCGCTTTCAGAATTGGGAGCGAACGGGTAAAAACTCAGGCTTCTCTCGGATACTCTACAGCCAATGGGCTTTATCCGAACAAATCGTTTACACGGTATTCACTACGTGTCAATAATGACCTGCAAATCGGTAAAAAACTAGATGCCAATATCGACCTTTCATTTGTTAGAAATCAGTATATAGACCCGGCGGGTGAATCTACTCTCAGAGATCGTAACGGATTTTATACCGCACGCAACGTGCCGCCTATTTATAGTGATCAGTATCTTGATGGTAGATGGGGAACAGGTAAAGACGGTATCAATCCTGTTGCTCAGGTGAACGACGGCGGAACTGATCAAACCGTCAACAACCAGCTTATTGCCCGATTTGGTATTAATTTTAAACCGCTGGAAGGGCTTACTCTGACGGGAGTTGCCGCTCCCCGATATGATTTTAATAAAAGTAAATCGTTCTCGAAGATCATTCAATATACTGATTTGAGCGATCCTTCGCGGGTATTATACCGGAATCAGGCCAATACGATCCTGACCGAAGCTCGGCCCGAAGGGTTTACATTTAATGGTCAGTTTCTGGTCAACTATGTTAAAACCCTCGGTAGTCAGCATAATCTGGATGCGCTGGCGGGTTATGAAGAAAATTATAACTATTCAGAGTCACTGACTTCGGCCCGAACGGGCTACACCCTTACGTCATTTCCTTATCTCGATCTGGGGTCGCTTGCGCTACGTGACAATTCGGGGGCGGCTTCCGAATATGCGTTACGTTCCTTTTTCGGTCGATTAAAATACAACTACCAGAACAAATACTACCTTCAGGCTAACCTGCGCTATGACGGTTCATCTCGTTTCAACCCAAACTATCGCTGGGCATTATTTCCCTCTTTTTCGGCTGGTTGGGCTATTTCGGAGGAACCTTTTTTAAGGCAGGTGAAATCGTTGTCGTTTCTAAAACTTCGGGCGTCGTGGGGGCAGGTAGGAAACGAGCGAATTGGCAATTACCCTTATCAGGCGTCGATTGTGTTCAATAACGCCATTTTCTATCAGGGTGGTCAGAAAGTATCGGCTGGTACGGGTGCACAAAGCGTATATGCCATTCCAAACATTAGTTGGGAAACTGCCGAAACATTCGACGTTGGACTGGATGCCAGTTTTTTTGGGAACAAACTCAATTTGACGGCCGACTATTACAACAAGAATACCAGAAATATTCTGCTAACGCTCGACATTCCCCGGTTTTTAGGATATGCCAATCCGAACCAGAATGCGGGCCGACTCAATGCCCGTGGCTGGGAACTGGAGCTGTCTTGGCGCGATCAGAAGGGCGATTTTCGGTATTCCGTGGCGGGCAACCTATCGGATTCAAAAACCCAATTGGTCGACCTGAAAGGTACGCAGTTGCTGGGCGACAAAGCGCAGATTCAGGGCGGTGAATTCAATGAATGGTTTGGTTATCGGTCGGCGGGGTTATTTCAGACGCAGGAAGAAGTAAATAAATCAGCCGTGCTGAATGCGAATACCAAACCGGGCGATATAAAATATGTAGATATTGATGGCGACGGGAAAATTACGTCGGATAAAGATAAAGTGTTGCTGGGTGGTTCTTTGCCTCGCTACATCTACGGCGGTACTGTTAGTGTTGGCTATAAACGGCTGGATTTCAGTGTAGTTTTTCAGGGTGTAGGCAAGGTGTTGGCCAGACGTACCAGTGTGCAGGCACAACCCTTTCTGGAGGGCTTTGGTAACGTATCGCAAGAGATCGACGGAAAATTCTGGAGCGTAACCAAATCGGCTGACGAAAACCGGCAAGCCCGCTACCCCAGACTCTCGCAGACATCCAGTGCCAATAATTATACAATGTCCGATTTCTGGCTAATCAGTGGAGCCTATCTACGGGTTAAGAATCTGACGGTAGGTTACGACCTTTCACCACTCGTCAGTAAGAAACTACACATGCAGGGATTACGCCTGTTTGTGGCAGCCAATGACGTATTCTCCCTGAACAGGTTTCCTACTGGCTGGGACCCCGAGGTAGATGCGACAACGTACCCAATTGTCCGAACATTTATGGCGGGCGTCAGTGCCAAATTCTAAACCTGCTTACTCATGAAACCATCCATTATTTTTCTTCTGTCTGTGGTTTTGGGTCTGACAGGCTGTGTCAATCTCGACCTGAATCCACTATCCCAAAGTTCAACGGGTAATTTTTATACCAATCAAGCCGAACTGGAGCTTGCCGTCAACGATTTGTACCGATCTGGCTTTTACGATAATGACCCTGACCGGTATACCGATAGCCACTGGGATCGAGGAGCTTTGGGAAACCCTATTACGTTTGGTACGTTAAATGCCGATGATGCCAACGTGTTGAGCTACTGGGTCACAGCGTATCAGCAAATTGCCCGTGTCAATAGTTTTCTAGCCAATAGAGACCGCGCCAAAGCCAATACGCCCGTAGCTATATTTACCCGGCTGGAAGCCGAAGCACGTTTTTTTAGGGCTTTTCAGTATGGTCGATTAATTACGCACTTTGGCGATGTTCCGCTCTTAAAGGAAGCCATTGATCTGAATGTTTCCTACCAATTAGGAAGAAGCTCAAAAGATGAAGTCCTGCAATTTGTTTTCAGTGAGTTAGACTGGGCCGCCAACAATCTGCCTGTAAGCTACAGCTCGGGCGAGTTAAAACGAATTACCAAAGGCGTAGCTCTGGGAGCTAAAGCACGTATTGCCCTGTACATGAATAAATGGGACGTTGCCCGCAGTGCTGCCAAGGCTGTTATGGATTTGGGCGTTTATTCATTGCACAAAAATTACGCCGAGCTGTTTCTGAAGGCGGGTCAAACCAGTCCAGAGATTATTTTTTCGCTTCCCCAAGGTCAGGAATTCGGGGCGGTTATCAGCGCCGATCCATTAGTGGTTCAGCAATATTTCAACCGGCTTAATGGCGGAACCGCAGCCCAGATTCCATCCTGGGAAATCATTGATTCGTATGAGTGTACGGATGGATTACCCATCGACGAATCTCCGCTTTACAATCCAAAGCAGCCTTTCAAAAATCGGGACCCACGTATGACAATGAGTATCGTCGAATTTGGAACACCCTGGTTAGGCTTTACTTTCCAGCCACACCCCGATTCACTCCAGGTAAGAAACTACAAAACGGGTGCCATGGTGAGCAATCTGGATACACGAGCCGTGCAGAATTTTGCAAGTTGGACGGGCTTTCTATGGAAAAAAGGAATAGAACAGTACTGGGTAGACCGGCGGGTGATGGACACCGACATTATTATCCAGCGATACGCTGAAATCCTGCTGATGTATGCCGAAGCCAACATTGAACTCAACACGATCGATCAGTCGGTACTGGATGCCATTAATCAGATCAGAGCCAGGGCCTATGGTGTAACGCCTGGGCAAACGAACTACCCGGCTATTCGAACGCTCAATCAGAAGCAGTTACGAACCATTCTCAAACGGGAACGACGGGTTGAATTGGCGCGTGAAGGATTACGATACATGGACTTGATACGTTGGCAAATCGCTGAAAAAGCATTGAGTAAACCTGTTATCGGTTTTCCTGACCCAGCCAATCAGGACCGTACTAAATGGCCTTTTGCGGGTACACCTGCTATTGACGATGATGGTATTCCTGACTATACAGCTCTGATGCCTTTTGTAAAAGTGCTCGCCAATCGGAGTTTCGACAAAAGCAAACAGTATCTATGGCCTATTCCTGCTGTTGAGCGCCGAATTAATCCACTGTTAACCCAAAACTCAGGCTATTAGCCGATAAACGAACACAATGAATAAAATCATAAAAACAGGCTTCCTGACCATACTATGGCTTTGCATTATGAACTACGGGCAGGCGCAAACCTACGACGTAGTAGTATACGGTGGATCGTGCGCAGGCGTAACGGCTGCGGTGCAGGTAAAGCGGATGGGTAAATCGGTCATTTTGGTCAACCCGTATTCATTTCTGGGTGGAATGACCAGCAGCGGGTTAAGCGATGCCGACGTGGGGAATGCCGCGTCTGTATCGGGCATGTCACGCGAGTTTTTTGAACGAATGGGGAAAGTACTTGGTAAGCCATTTTCGCGCAGCTTTGAACCGCATGTTGCCGAACAGGCTTTTGACCAGTTTATTCGGGAATATCAGATTCCGGTTGTGCATAATGAGCGCCTTGACTTAAAAAAAGGCGTAAAAAAAACAGGCCGGGTTATTCAATCCATTCGGGCCGAAAGTGGAAAGGTCTACACGGGTAAGATGTTTATTGACGCCACCTACGAAGGAGACCTGATGGCCAAAGCGCAGGTTAGCTACGTAGTAGGCCGGGAAGGAAATGCAACGTATAACGAAACGCTGAACGGTGTTTTACGGGGAGACTACAAGCCGTTAGACGATATTTCGGATTTGGGAGAAGATGATCATTTTATTAAACACGTTGATCCATACGTTATTCCCGGAAAACCAGCTAGTGGTTTACTGCCGTGGGTAAACAAACTCACCAAAAAAAATGGAGAAGCCGACGAACAGATTCAGGCTTATAACTACCGGCTGACATTGACCGACGATCCCAACAATCAAATCCCGTTCACAAAACCAGCTGATTATTCAGAGAAAGAACATGAGTTATTGTTACGGAATTTTGAAGCAGGAGATCACCGTCTACCTGGTCGTCGGGTAAAGTTACCCAATCGGAAAATCGACTGGAATAGTTTCGGGGCAGTGGGTACAGATATGGCTGGAGCTAATAAAGGCTATGCTGATGGTGATTATAAAACCCGGTTGCAGATCGAAAAACTCCATGAAACCTATATAAAAGGACATTTTTGGGCGCTGGCCAATCATCCGCGTGTGCCTGATTCCATTCGTAGAGAAATGAGCCGTTGGGGGTATGCAAAAGATGAGTTCGTTAAGAATGGCGGATTTCCCTACATGATTTACATTCGTCAGGCCCGACGCATGGTGAGCGACTATGTAATGAATCAACATCATTGCGACCAGGAAGCGGTGGCTGATGACCCGATTGCGTTAGCCAGTTTTGCCAAGGACTCCCATGCTGTCCAATATTTTGTAACCGAAGACGGGTTTGTAGAACGGGAAGGCGTATTTCTGAAAAGGACAAAAGCTCCTTACGGGGTTTCGTATCGTGCCATTATTCCCAAAGAGGAAGAATGTAGTAATCTATTGGTTCCCATTTGTTTATCGGCTAGCCACGCTGCTTATGGTTCAATTCGGATGGAACCCGTTTATATGTCGCTGGGACAGGCGAGTTCCATTGCCGCCTGTTTGGCTATCGATAACCAGTGGCCGGTTCAGAAAGTGCCTTACCAACGTTTGAAACCCTTGTTGCATCAGGCTAAAATCATGACCGAATGGACTAGCAAATAACGTCTGTCAGGGGGGAGCGATTACCGCACAGCTAATCTGAACCAACTTGTGAAGATAAGATAGGTTGATAATGCCTAAATTCCCGACAGTTTTTGCCGGGGATTTTTTTTGATACGTACCGTTAAATGCCCACACAAATCGCCTTCTTATCAAAAGAAACCATCAAACTCATGCCACAAAAAAACATTCTTCGCCTGCTTGTAATCGTGTCGGTGTGGATAAGTGGATCAGTGCAAGGGCAAAATCTGCTTCCGGCTAGTTGGAACCCACAACAGAAAGCGGCTCAGGTGCTGGCTACACTCACACAGGTAAGTGCGTTGCAGGTACGTGGTGCGCACGATGCCGAGATGGTTATGGTTGGCGATTATGCGTATGTGGTTGCCGAAGTTAACGATATAAAACCGGGTGAGGCTGCTAACTGGCCATTCATTTACTCGGCTCTTTCGATCGTGAATCTGAAAACTGGTACACTGGAAAAAGTTATCTCGATGGCAAGATCCGATCAGCCTTTCGACAATGAGACGCTGCCCACAGGAGCCTGCTTCGTTCCGAGAATTATTCAGAAAGACAATAATACGCTACGTTGTTTTTTTGCCAGCGAGAATCCGGGCATTCGCCAGTCGCAAACGTGGTATATGGATTTCGATTTGAAAACCAGCGCATTTACCAATCGGATTTATAAGGCGAAACTGAAAACAAGTGTGGGTATTTTCGATATGCAGCCGCGTTACCTGTATGCCGATGCGGTGAAAAATGGATTTAAAAAGCCCGAAAAAGATGCTGGTATGTACATCTTTGACTCGTTTAAGAAATGGGATGGTAAAATCTGGGTAGCCATTAACAACTACATTGGTCGCCAGAATGCGTTGGCGGTTTTAAACCCGGAAATGGACACCTTTGAGGTAGTGGGGCACATGAATGAGCCGCAGCAAGCGCAACTTTGCGAACCCGCCGTCAATCGTCTGCCCAACGGTTCCTGGCTTGCCATTATTCGGCAGGACGGCGGAAATTATATGTTTTCGTCCAGTAAAGACGGCGTTACGTGGTCGAACGGTGAATATAAGAGCTTCGTAGCCAGTGGCGCTGCATCTAAACCCACGTTCGATAAATTCGGCGACACCTACTACTTGGGTTGGCAGGACAGTCGAACGATTAATGGGGTTGGCCGTTCGGTGTTCAATATTGATGTATCGAAAGATGGCATTCATTGGGAGCGGAAATACCAGTTCGAAACCCCGCAAACGTTTCAGTATCCTACGTTCAGGGCGCATCAGGGAAGTATCTGGCTGGTCGTTACACAGGGTAATAAAGAACGGATTATGTTCGGAAAACTTGAAGATTTGTAATGAGATAAATTGGCAGGATGCGTTAGTGTGCGACGTCAAAACTCAGAGGAGAACACCGATTTTTGCCGACAAATGAATGATGCTTAACTCCTCGTTACGTTTTATTCGTGATTTTTCTGCCGATCAAGGCTTCGCTTAGGTGAAGTGTTTTTGACATATTTCCGTATTATTTACAACTTTGCCAATAAATATGGGGGATACGTAGTGAAAACACGAACAGATAACGAGCTTTTAACCCTGATTGCCAACGATAATGAACTGGCATTTCGGGAGCTATATGATCGCTATTGGTATAAGATGTTTGCGATTGCGAATCGGAAACTTCGACGCCGGGAAGTGGCTGAAGAAATGGCGCAGGAGTTATTTGTTGTGATCTGGCAGAAGCGAACCACACTACGTATCATTAATGTACAGGCATTTCTGAGCGTATCGCTCAAAAACCTGATGATCGATTACATCCGTCGGCATCTTCAGGAAGAACATTACCTTGATCAACTTCAGCAATTTTTCCCAACGGAGTCCTTTGTCACTATCGAGGCCGTTCAATTGAATGAGCTTTCAGAAGCCGTTCAGCGGCAGTTGGGACAGCTTCCCGAAAAAACACGGCAGATTTTTATCCTCAGCCGCTTCGAGCACCTAACTATTCGTGAAATAGCTCAGCAGCTCAACCTTTCCGAAAAAACAATCGAATATCATCTGACTCGTTCAACCGCTTTTTTGCGTACACATTTGCGCGATTTCGCAACGGCGTGGCTAGTATTTCTGTGGATCTGAATACCGTCGTCTTTACGTATTCAAAAAAAACACAAAAAAATCTGATTTTGGCCTAGGGAATCTTTGCCCTTGTTCGTCTATACCTTTTGAATGAACACTTGGGCCGATGCATCAGAAGCAATACGAAGAATTACTGGCGAAATTCCTCCGGGGCGAATGCTCTGATGAAGAACGTGTACTGCTCGACCAGTGGTATGCTTCGCTCGACACCGAAAGTCAATCTGTTTCTGAACAGGAAAAAGCATTACTGCTCGCTCGAAACTGGGATGCACTACGTAGTCGTACAGTAGCGCAAACACCAGCCCAGCCTGTTCGTTTCTGGTGGCGACCGGTTTGGGCTGCTGCTGCGGTTGTTGTGCTTGCCAGCGGATTGGCCTGGTATTTTTTGAGTCAGCCAGCCGCGTTAAACCGAATACCGAATCAAATGGCTTCGGGTGTTAGGTCGCTTACGCTTACCAAACGAGTCAATACGTCAGAACAGCCCGAACGGATTACGTTGAGCGATGGCAGTGTGGTTACCTTACAGCCAGGCAGTCAGATTCAGTATCCACAACCGTTTTCGGGGGCGAAACGGGAAGTTACCCTGGTGGGGGAAGCTTTCTTTGACGTGCAGAAAAATCCCCAAAAGCCCTTTTTTGTTTATGCCAATGATTTGGTAACGAAAGTATTAGGTACCAGCTTTCGTGTCAAAGCCTACCCCAACGACCGCGACGTAACCGTAGCTGTTCGGACGGGACGGGTGTCGGTCTATTCGCCTAAACTCGCCACACAGACAAAAGCATCTGCCGACCCTGAGACGATTGGCGTAGTGCTTGCCCCTAATCAGCAGGTAACGTTTCAGGGACTCGAACAACGGTTGGTCAAGACATTGGTCGAAAAGCCCGTTATGTTGATTCCTAAAGCCGAGCAGACATCGTTCACGTTTCAGAATGCCCCCGTATCGTCTATCCTAACCGCTATTGAGAAAACCTACGGTATCGACGTTGTTTATGATGAAGATATACTGGCTAACTGCTTTATAACGACGGCTTTAGATCAGGAAGATCTGTATGGCAAGCTGACCATAATCTGTAAACTGATGGGTGCTACGTACAAAGTCATAGACGCGCAAATTGTTATTACCGGACCCGGCTGTTGACCTATCAATTATCTAACCTTAGCCTGCACATTATGGCGTAACGCGAAAATAAGACGTAAAAAAAGCCAGCGATGGGTCCAAGCATCGCTGGCTAAGTAAAGCCCCGTTAAGTTGCTAACTGCTACGTTCTCGTCAAACGTATTGGGGGCTATTTGTCTTTGTCTAAACCTAAAACAAAAACAACCAAAGGTATGAAATTACCGCTATTCTGTCACCCTTACGCACGTAGGCTTATGCGTATTACCCTCATACAACTGTTGCTGGCGGGACTGTTGCTGAATATTACGTATGCTCGAACAGCCAACGCACAGGCTTTACTAGAGCAGAAAATTACATTGTCAATTGATAGTAAGGAGATTAGTGGCATATTGACGGCTATCGAAAAACAGGCCAATGTTAGTTTCTCGTATATACCACAGCAAATTCAGGCCAATCGGCGAGTGTCTATAAAGGTTTCGAACCAAAAGCTGGCAAACGTGCTCGACCAGCTATTTAGCCACATCCCGGTGAATTATGAAGTGGTAGGGAGTAAGCAAATTTTAATTAGCATTCGTCCTGCTACTCCGGTCGGTTTGCCCGAAATATTTCAAAAAACTAGTCTTATCGACAACCAGCAACCTCTCGATCGGACCATTACGGGAACCGTAAAAAGTGAAACAGGCGAAGGTTTGCCGGGAGTAAGCGTCGTCGTGAAAAATACGACACGTGGTACTACTACCGACGCTGAAGGAAAATACCGGCTTTCAATACCTGATTCTCGTAACGATGGGCCGGGCACTACGTTGGTGTTTTCGTTTGTGGGTTATCAGAATCAGGAGGTGGTGATGGGGAGCCGCTCCTCGGTTGATGTTCAGATGGCTCCTGACGATAAATCGCTGGACGAGGTGGTGGTGGTGGGGTATGGAACGGTTAAAAAAAGTGACCTGACGGGTTCGCTGGCGCAGGTGAAAGCCAAAGATTTGAATGCCTATCCAGCTACGAACGTATTACAGGCGTTGTCGGGCCGGGCGGCTGGTGTGCAGGTATTGCAGAATACAGGCGCTCCCGGCGCACCGGTTAGCGTCAGGATTCGGGGAACGAACTCGATTCAGGGAAGTAACGAGCCGCTCTACGTAGTGGATGGGTTTCCGCTGTCGGGTAGTAATCCGAACGTACTGAACAATGCTGACATCGAGAATATCGAGATCCTGAAAGATGCGTCGGCAACGGCTATTTATGGTTCTCGTGGAGCCAATGGTGTAGTGTTGATTACGACCAAACGGGGCAAGTCAGGCCGGACAAACGTTGATTTTGAAACGAGTTATAGCACGCAAACGCTACGTAAGCGACTCGATATGATGAACGCTACGGAATATGCTACGTTCTACAACGAACAGGCTGCCAACGATGGCTTGAAACCGTATTTTACGCAGGATCAGATCAATGCGTTCGGTAAAGGTTTCGACTGGCAGGATTTCGTCTTTCAGAAAGCGCCCATGAAAACGCTGTCGCTGAATGTGAGTGGCGGCAATGACAAAACCCAGTTTTCGGTATCGGGCAGTGCGTTTTCTCAGGATGGTATCATTCGCGGGAGTGATTATAACCGTTATTCGCTACGTGCCAACGTCAGCCATGCCATCAGCAGTAAGCTAAACGTGAGCCTGAACACTACGTTGTCCAGAATTAAAAGTAATGCGCAGAACAGTCAGGGTGGTAACCGGGGCGGTTCGTTGATTTCGGGTGCGGTTTCGGCTCCGCCCATTCTGACGCCTTTCAACGACGACGGTACGTATCGGGTGTTTGGTACGGCCTACGCTTTTATTCAGGCGCAGCTTATCAACCCGATCAATTTTCTGAATGAGCAAAACGCCGTAACCCGCTCCAACCGGGTGCTGACCAACGCGGCTGTTACGTATAACCCGATTCCTGAATTGACCTTTAAATTCTCGGGCGGCATCGAAAATTCGGACGACCGCAGCGATTCGTATACGACCAACCGTTTTGTCAATAATCAGGGTAGTGCCAGCGTCAACACCTCGCAGTTTACGAGTTTGCTGAGCGAAAATACGGTCAGCTATAACAAAACCATTCGCCAGAAACATTCAATTGCCGCCGTTGCCGGATTTACGTATCAGGACTTTATTACTACGTCGCTCAGCGGCTCCGGTGTGGGCTATCTGAGCAATACCAGCGAAACCTTTGATTTGTCGGCGGCTGCTACGCCCGGCATTCCAACGTCGAGCTTTTCCAAATCGACGCTGTTGTCGTATCTGGGTCGGGTAAATTATTCGTATGACAGCCGGTATCTGGCAACGGCGAGTTTTCGGATGGATGGGTCGTCGAAATACAGCCGTGGCAACAAATGGGGCTATTTCCCCTCGGCGGCTCTGGCGTGGCGGATTTCGAACGAAGCGTTTATGAAAGACAATACGTTCATCTCCGATCTGAAACTTCGGGCGAGCTGGGGACAAACGGGTAGTCAGGCCATTGGCGCGTACGCTACGTTGAATCAGCTTTTTTCGGGAAAAACCATTTTCGATGATGCTTTATACACGACTTACGCACCCGGAACGGTGTTGCCCGGCAATCTGAAATGGGAAACAACGGCCCAAACCGATTTTGGTATCGACTTAGCCATTTTGCAGAATCGTCTGTTTATCACGGCTGATTACTACATCAAAAACACCCGCGATCTGCTCAATACCGTGTCACTGCCGTCGTCGCTGGGGTTTGTGAATACGATTCAGAACGTGGGCGAGGTGCAGAATAAAGGGTTTGAATTTGGCATCAATTCGAATCTGCTGAGGGGAGCGGTAAAATGGGATGTGAACGCCAATATTGCGTTTAACCGGAACAAAGTGGTGAAGCTCTACGGCGGTCAGGATATTCTGGGCGGCTACATCGACATCAACACTATTACCGATTACCGGAATATTCTGCGCGAAGGTCAACCAATCGGGCGTTTTTGGGGATACGTCGAAGACGGCTATACCGATCAGGGACTTGTGAAATACAAAGACCTCAACGGCGACGGTGCTGTGAACACGCTGGATAAAACTTATATCGGCGACCCAAATCCGAACTTCATTTATGGTTTCAATTCGACGGTTTCGTACAAAGGATTTAGTCTGACTATTTTCCTGCAAGGCAGTCAGGGCAACGACATCATGAACACCAGTTCGATCAACAACACGGTCGATTACAACAACGGCCTGAACATGCCCCGCGAGGTATTTCTGAACCACTGGACACCATCGAATAAGACGGCGAAATATCCGCTGATCAGCAACAAAAACCGGATCAACGTATCGGATCGGTTTGTGGAAGATGGCTCGTTTATGCGTCTGAAAAACATTCAGTTGGCTTACAATCTGCCGCTTCAGCAGTGGGGTGTCAAGTGGGCGCGTTCGATTCAGGTATACGCCAGCGGGCAAAACCTACTGACGCTCACAAAATACTCGTGGTGGGACCCCGAAGTAAATTCAAGTGGTGGCGCTAACTCCACGTCGCAGGGCTTCGATCAGTTCAGTTATCCAACATCTAAAGTCGTTACGTTCGGTATCCGGGCGGGTTTTTAATTCTGAGTGATAGAATGAGTGAATGATTGAATAGCTGCCGCGAAAAATCATTACTCTACCATTCTATCATTCACTCATTCGACATTGAACCATGAAAAAACTCATATTCTTACTCTCAATTCTTGCCCTGACGTCCTGTGAGGATGTGCTGGAGGAAGAAACCAAATCGCTGGCTGTTGAGACGTTTTACAATACAGCGGCAGAGGTTGAATCGGCGGTGAACGCCATTTATTCGCCACTACGTAGCAGCAATACCAGCGGTATGGGCGTATATATCGCCGTGATGGAAGCGCATATCGACTACGCTTATGGTCGGGGAAGCTATGGCGTGCTGAACAATTTTGCCGGACTGGATAACGTCAATATCAGTCGTACGTCGGGTACGTGGGAAGCGTTTTACCTCAGTATTCGAAACGCCAATCTGGTAATCAAAAATGCCCCAAATGGTACGATGATCAGTCAGGCCGACGTGAAAAAATACGTAGCGGAAGCCAAATTTCTGCGGGCGTTCAGCTATTTCCATCTGGTCAGAAACTGGGCCGCCGTACCGCTACGTACCGAAGCTAACATGACCGAAATCGGGGCCAAACGTAACTCTGTGGATGAGGTCTACAACCTGATTCAGGCTGATCTGAAAGAAGCGGAAACCAACCTGCCCGAACAGGTTGCTCAATCGGGACATCCTACCAAATGGGCAGCCAAGACGGTGCTGGCCGATGTGTATTTGCAACTGGGAAAATACGCCGAAGCCCGCGACAAATCGGACGAGGTGATCAAATCGAAAAAGTTCTCGCTGGTACCCGTCGCCACAACTGATGATTTCCAAAAAATCTTTGGGCCAGCCGTAATTACTACGTCCGAGGAGGTTTTTTACCTGAAATTTTCGCGTCAGGCGAATCAGGGCAATTTGTGGCCGTGGCTGACCAATCATCCCGGTACGAAATTTCATGGGGGCGGGGGCGTTTATGGGCATCACAGCGATTCGAACAACCTCGTCTACAAAAACTGGGACGACAAAGATCTTCGCAAAGGACTCTGGTATAACTGGAATATCGGTATTGGTGCTACGTCATTGCTAAATAAGAAATTTATTGATCCTGAGGCTATTGGCTCCGGTTCGGCAAACGACGCGCCCTGGTATCGCTACTCTGATGTATTGTTGTTGTATGCCGAAGCCGCCAGCCGAGCTGCTAACGGACCAACTGCCGAAGCTGTTGAGGCACTGAATCAGGTCCGTCGCCGGGCGTATGGAAAGAACCCGACTGCTACGTCGGATATAGATGTCAAACTAGCTGATTACAACGCTACTACGTTCGTGGATCTGGTTATTAAAGAGCGTGGTTATGAATTCCAGTACGAAGGCAAACGCTGGCTCGAACTGAAGCGGACGGGCAAGGCTAAAGACATTATCAAGGCCGTAAAAAACGTCACCATTGCCGATAAAGCCTTTCTCTGGCCGCTTCCCGTTTCAGAATTAGGCTACAACACGGCTATTGACGCGGTGAAAGATCAAAATCCGGGGTATTAAAAAGACCCCACCCGACGGGGTGGTAAGATCAAAACCCAATAAGATTAGCCCTACGGGATTTAGGACGGTCGGCCGCTGCCGTGGAGTTATCCATCACATTTAATCATTAAAGCAATGAACGAAAATCAAGATAAACTATCGGCCATGTTCAGCCTGAACCGCCGGAAATTCATTCACTCGGCCCTTGCTGGCGCAGGTGCTGCTACGTTACCAACATTGTCGTCAGATGCCGAAGCGGCATCGAAGGCGTCCGACGAGTTTAAAGAACCGGCACGTAACGTACCCATAAAAGGCGAATACGACGTAGTGGTTTGTGGAGCTGGTCCAGCAGGGGTGTCGGCGGCTATCACGGCGGCTCGTGCAGGAGCAAAAACGCAATTGCTTGAAATTCACGGTTGTCTGGGGGGCGTCTGGACGGCTGGTTTGCTGACGTATATTTTCGATTTCAACAAGCCCGGCCTGACCAAAGAGATCAAAGCCAAACTCGACGAACGAGGTGCGCGACGTAATCAAATTGCTGACCAGTTTGTCTACCATCCCGACGAAATGAAGCTGTTGCTGGAAGAAATGTGCGCCGAAGCGGGGGTGAAATTCCGTCTGCACACCCGCGTATCGGCGGCTTATAAGGACAAAAAACAACTGACTACGGTTGTGACCGATTCCAAGTCGGGCCGCGAAGCCTGGAAAGCCAAAGTATTCATCGACGCTACGGGCGATGGCGATCTGGGCGCACAGGCCGGTAATGCCTGGGAAATCGGCAAAGGTGGTGATACGTGCCCCTGCCAGCCGTTGACACTCAATACGTTGGCCGTGGTGAAAGATCCGGCAGCGTTGAAGCAATATATTTCGTTTTACACGAACGAAGGTGATCGGAAAAACTGGCACGTACCGGCAGTAGAAGCGTTCAAAAAAGAAATCGCGCGAGCTGGTATTACGCCCTCCTACGGTATGCCAACGCTTTTCCTGATTCGGGATAATCTGGTGATGATCATGGTCAATCATGAATACAACATCAAAGCGTTCGACGCTGATGAATTGACCGAAGCCACCGTTCGGGCGCGTGCCGAAGTCTATAGCATTGTGCGTGGGCTCAACAAACTGGGCGGTCCGTGGGAAGGTATGCAGATTGTAGCGACGCCCGAACAAATTGGTATTCGCGATGGCCGTCGGATAGCGGGTCGTTACGTCGTGAAAAAAGAAGATTTGGTGGCGGGTATTCATCACGATGATGCCGTAGTACGTCCGACGTTTGGCGTCGATATTCACGCGACTGACCGGAAAGCGAACGAAGTAGAAACCATTGGTCGGGGTGGTATTAAAATGATTCCGTACGATATTCCGCTACGTGCCCTGATTGCCCGCGATGTGGACGGATTGATGATGGCCGGTCGGTGTATCAGTGGCGATTTTGTGGCACATGCCAGTTACCGCGTTACGGGCAATTCCGTAGCGATGGGCGAAGCCGCCGGAGCCGTTGCGTCGATTGCCGCGAAGACCAACAAACTGCCGCACGAAGTGGCCTGGAGCGATGCTTCGCAGTTATTAACCAAACTCGGTATGCGCGAAGCCTGATGAAATACCTGTTGTTGGTTTGGCTGCTCTGGAGTGTTACGTCTCGCGCTGAAGTCGTATTGCCGTCGATTCTGGCGTCGGATATGGTATTGCAGAAGGAAACCGACGTAGCACTCTGGGGCTGGGCCAACCCGACCGAAAAAATAACGATCACTGCCAGTTGGAACGCTACACCCATCAGCGTTACGTGCGCCGAAGATGCTACGTGGAAAATCCAGCTACGAACGCCCAAAGCGGGCGGGCCTTACACTATCAGTATTAAAGGCAGTAATACGTTGCTGCTCAACAATATTCTGATTGGCGAAGTCTGGCTTTGCTCGGGGCAATCCAATATGGGCCTGAACGCGGCTGGCGGTGTCAAAGACGCTCGGGCAGAGTTGTCGCAGGCATTTAATTCGAACATTCGTCTGTTTAAAATGGATAAACGTTCGGCCAAAGACCCGCAGAACGATGTGCCCGGAAGCTGGCGCGTGTGCGATTCGGTGAGCATGAAGCCGTTTAGCTCGGTCGGTTATTTTTTCGGGAAGAACGTACATGCAACGCTTCAGGTGCCGATTGGCCTGATAGATATGTCGTGGGGCGGATCGAAAATAGAAAGCTGGATGCCTGAATCACTGGTGATGCTTTATCCTGAACTACGGCATTCGGCGCAGACTATGATTAAAACGCAGTGGGCACCGGCAAAATCGGGCTGGTTGTTCAACGGGATGGTATCGCCTGTTACGTCCTTCGCCATTGCGGGAGTGATCTGGTATCAGGGAGAATCGAATCGACATTATCCACCAGCCTATTATCAACTGATGCATCTGCTGGTTGAAAGCTGGCGCGGACTCTGGCAGCAGGATTTTCCGTTTTACTACGTCCAACTGGCTCCGTATCAATACGGTGGCAAGTACGAAACGGCGCTTCTGCGGGAAAACCAGACAAAGGCGATGGATATTCCGAAATCGGGTATGGTAGTCACAACTGATTTGGTTGATAATCTGGACGATATTCATCCCGCTTATAAAAAAGAAGTAGGAAATCGGCTGGCGAATTGGGCGTTATCGGAGCATTACGGACGTAGCATTGGATTGTATAAAAGTCCACAATATCAGTCGATGCAGGTAATTGGAAACACGATTCGCGTTACGTTCGACCATGCACCAAACGGTTTGGTCATGAAGGGAAACGAGTTAACTGAATTTGAGATTGCCGGCGCAAATCAGCGTTTCGAGAAAGCGCAGGCACGTATCAACGGTAATATGGTTGAGGTTTGGTCGGAGCGGATCAGCAAGCCGATAGCTGTTCGCTTTGCCTTTCGCGACGCACCCGAACCGAATTTATTCAGTAAAGAAGGCTTGCCCGTTATCCCTTTTCGAACCAATACGTGGGATTTGGGATTGACGGTTCTGGCTAAATAACGTAGCGTTTTATAATAGGTTGGTCATATAAAATCCCGGCAAGTATTCTGCCGGGATTTTTTTTGCCGCTACGTTCCGGATACCCAGTTTACAATGGCTGGACCCCAATAATATAAGGTAAAATAATAGGTGCCTATCAACAGGAAAGCGGTAGCAAACAGCAGAAGGAGCGATGCCGATAGGGAGAAGATAGGAGAAACGCGCGCGCGGTCTGTACGGGCGAGGGCTTCAACAACCAACAGATTAGGAATATAAAAGAAAAAGGCCATCACCTGGTCAAAAGGGCCATTAAACGAACGGGTATGACCGAGGCCGTCGGTTAAAAGAATCCAGAAACCGTAATCCATTCGATAGAGCCAGGAGCCGATAGCCAGTGCATACAACCGCAACGCCCACAAACGATGCTGGTCCATCTTTCCAGCTACGGCGAAACGATAGGTTTGAATGGCGGCTACAAACATCAGAATACCGTATAGGCCAAACCCAATATCCATGACCCGGCCGCCAATTGTTCCTTTTAGCGCGATAAAGGCCAGACCGCCGATAGCCGCTAGTAGACACGCTGACACGTAGACGCGGCCAATCCAGCGGTGCAGAGCCGCAAAGCGAATTCTAACGGATTCGATCAACTGAATACTACCCAGAATCAGGATAATGCCCCCTGCTGCGAAATGCAGCCCGATACCCGTTGTTGCCGACGTAGTGCTTTGCTCATACAGTCGAGGTAAAACCTGATTCCAGCGCACCATATTACCTTCGTAAACAGCAGCTGCGTAGAACGCCAGAATATACAGCCCAAACAAACCGGCACTAATCCAGACCGTACTGACCAACAGGGTGCTTGTTGCCTGTAATGCTTTCTGACTGATTTTGGATAAGCGTTTTGGTACGGTTGGGTAGGCCGGAGAGTCCGGTAAATTATTGATCATACTGTTCTGTAAAAAAAGAGGTAATATATCTCTATATAAAGAAAACCGCCTGTCGGTGTATACTGACAGGCGGTTACAGGAATTTGACAAATCATTTGCTGGCGATTTCGCCTGTTTTACCTTTGTCGACGGCTTTCATGACTCGGAAGAAGTTACCGCCCCATATTTTCTCGATATCTTTTTTTGAATAGCCCCGGCGAAGAAACTCGACCGTGAAATTCTCATACTGGCTCACATCGAAGCAATCGGCCAGCGCACCACCGCCGTCGAAATCGGCACCCATACCGACGTGGTCGATGCCAATCAACTTCACAATGTGGTCGATGTGATCGACGGCATCTTTCACCGTAGCCAGTTGAACGGGGTACTTTTTGTTGATGTCCATGAATTCGTCGCGGAGCTTTTTCTGATCATCTTCCGAGAGTTTACTCATAGCGGCCATCATGCCCCGGCGATCTTTAACCCCCCATTTCTCCATCATCGCTTTCTGGGCCGCTTCGCGTTCGGGACTGGCTGGAATCGTTTTAACGTAATCGCTGAGCAGGTTTAGCTGAATGACACCGCCGTTTTTGGCTAATGCTTTCAGCATATCGTCGGTCAGGTTGCGGGGATGGTCGCAGATGGCTTTGGCACCCGAATGTGAGGCAATAATGGGCACTTTCGACAAACGTACTACGTCATAAAATGTTGAATCCGATACGTGCGATACGTCGATCATCATACCCAGCCGATTCATCTCGGCAACGACCTGTTCACCCAGCGGACTCAATCCTTGATATTCAGCTCCTTTCGGATCGGTCGATGAATCGCAGATGTCGTTGTTGCTCGAATGGCAAAGGGTCATGTAACGGGCACCTTTCTCGTAAAATTGCTTCAACAGGCTGATGTCGTGGCCCATAGGATAGCCATTTTCGACACCCAGAAAAATGACCCGCTTGCCCGACTTGTTGATTTTATACGCTTCGTCGGGCGTAGTTGCCAGTGCCGCTTCCGAAGCTGTCTTTTTGAGCGTAGCGTCAATCGCGTCGAAAATGGCCATTGCCTTTTTCTTCGCCGTTTCGTGCCCTTCGGCCGTGCGTGGCCCCTGACCCAGATAGACCGCCCAGAAAATAGCATCCAGCCCGCCTTTGCGCATACGAGGAAAATCGACTTTGCTGTTGCTAGTGCGTGGGTCGTTTTCTTTCGTTACGTCGAAACCACCCCGCGACAACAGCATGGGCGTATCGGCGTGCGTATCGAGCGTAAAGGCTTTGTCGTGAATTTTATGCGCTTTTTTAAGCAGCGCTTTATCGTTCTGCGCCGTGGCGGTAAGAACACTTCCGGCCAGACAGGCAACGAACGTAGCAGAGACTATTTTTTTCATAATTACACGTATCGTGATGAACGTAACGCGGACAGAATGTCCGCCGTGTATACACAATCAGTTTTCATACGGCGGATAGAATGTCCGCGTTACACCACAAGACTATTTTGCGAACCAGAGTTTAAGTTTCATATCGTTTTTGCCGCCTTGCCGCGTAAGTGCTTCGTTGAAATTGGCATAGTTCAGCGATTCTTCAGAGCCGGGGTAGGGTAGGCGGGTTGGCAGAATACCGCCATTCGTGTTAATCACCGAAGGAACCAGCGCCGGAATACGTGTTCGGCGGAACTCGGTCCAGGCTTCAACACCCTGACCAAACAAAGCGATCCACTTCTGTTCCATGATCTGCGTATAACCATCCACCCCAGTTTTCAGGGCATTGGTCGTCAGGTAAGCCGGAGTTGCCGTTAAACCATATTGCGTATGAGAAGCTTTGATGGCGTCGCTGTAGTTTGTTGCTACGTCGCCAGCCGAGGTGATGCCTTTATACGCAAATTCAGCCTTGATAAACAGCAATTCGGCATAACTCATCAGTACGCCCGGAGCCGTAGCGGCTACGAAATAGTTGCCCACTTTCGAGGTTTTCGATAGGCCCAGCGAATTGGCATCCGAAGCGGCCAGTCCGTTCGGAACGCCTTTGTAATCACCGCCATCGGCAGGTAAATTGGCGTAAATAGGCAATCGGGCATCATTGAGGGCCTTCAGCTTGTTAACCAACGTAGCGCCCACGCGGTGATCGTCGCGGGTTTTCCGGTTTTCGTTGATCGGGTTGTTGCTGGGTGCTGCCGATAGATACACCAGCTGAATATTGTCGGAATTTGCCGTCAGAACGGGATATTTTGTGGAATCTTTCAGAATACGTTCGATCTCGGCTTTTACGTCGATTGGTGCATCGGCTTTGCCCAGCATCCGGTTCAGAATACGCAGGCTGAGCGAGTTAGCAAATTTGCGCCATTTCGTGAGGTCGTTGTTGAGCATGATATCGCCCGCAATGGCTTTTGACTTATCCGCTACGTCGATCATCTCGCCGGCTGCTTTCAGTTCGGCTACCAGACCCGCATACACATCTTTCTGTGCGTCATATTTCGGTTGTAATATGCCTTCAACGCCCTGAATCGCCTGTTTGTAGGGAATGTCGCCGTAGATATCCGTCAGTACCGAAAACGTAAACGACCGCATGATAATCGCTACCGCCTGATAATTGACGTTACCCGTTTCTTTGCCGATCTTGAGAATCCGCTGATAATCGGCCATGGATTCGATAAAGAAGTTCTGCCAGCCGGTATTTGCTACGTCGTTGGTGACGGTATACTGGTCGATGTCGGTGTATTGAATACGTGCCCAATGCTGCGAAAAACCAGCACCAACATCCATACCCAATGAGCCACCCCAATACGCATCAACGGCGGTCTGGATACCGTGTGGCATGAATAAATCGGCCGACGCGGTGGTGGGCGTATTCGGGTTGGTATTTATTTCAGCAAACTCACCCGTACAAGCCGTCATGCCGTAGAGTAAACAGGCGAGTGTGAGTTTATGTCGGAATGAATAAAAAGTAGAGTTCATAGTTCGAGTTTGATTAGCTATGGACGCATGAAGAAGTTTGGGGTAATCTGCGCCAGCCCAACGTGACCAGCAACTGATTTACCGAAGATGATTAAAGATTAAAGCTGACATTGAAGCCAATGGAGCGGGTTGTCGGAATCTGTCCGTTTTCGATGCCCTGCAAATTGCCATCGTTATAGAAGCTGGTTTCGGGGTCGATGTGCGGGATTTTGCTATAGAGCAAAGCCAGGTTCCGGCCAACTGCCGAAATGGTGATGTCGCGGAAAGGCAGACGTGGGAACACTTTGCCCGGTAGCCGATACGTCATCCGCACTTCACGTAGTTTCACATAACTTCCGTCGAAAATGGTTTCTTCGTTGTTGGTCAGCAGGTAGTATTTGTGGTGCCATTCTTCCGACGATATATTCTTGGTATTGGGCGTATACACCGGACTTTCAGCCGTTCCGGTATTTACGACACCCTGACCAACAATGCCCGTTTCGCGACCAAGAGTGGTTTCGGCCAGTACGCCCGTATACCGACCGATGTTGATGGATTGAGAGAAGATGTCTCCACCTGCTTTTGCGTCGATTAACGTACTCAGCGACAGATTTTTATAGGTGAACGTATTCTGGAAACCACCAATCCAGCGCGGGGTGAAGTTGCCCAAAATCCGGCGCGTAGGGTCGATACGTGGGTAACCGCTGTTGTCGTAGACAATTTCGCCGGATGGCGCGCGCATGAAGCCCTGGCCAAAGAACGTACCGTACGGTTGGCCTTTACGTGCTTCGATAGTCATGCCACGTACCGTACCCAGTGTGTAAGTGTCCAGACCATCGGCCAGTTCAACTACTTTGTTCTGGTTACGAGCGTAGTTCAGTGCTACGTCCCACTGAAAAGCACTCGTTTTAATGGGTGAACCTGTTAGCTGAATTTCAATTCCTTTGTTTTCGATGCGTCCTGCATTCAGCCATTTCGATGAAAAACCCGTAGCGTTCGATACGTTCACGCTCAGAATCTGGTTGAACGACTGTTTACCGTAGTACGTTACATCAAGACCAAGCCGGTTGTGCCATAGTTTTACTTCGGCACCTATTTCGTAAGAATCAGTCAATTCGGGTTTTAAATCGGCGTTTAGGATGGCGTTACTTTCGGCCAGCGATGGCAGTGAACCCCAGGCGTTGGCATACGAATATGTCTGAAGCAGGTTATACGGATCGGTATCGTTACCCACGCGAGCCACACCCGCCCGAACTTTGGCAAACGACAACGTTGGCGAATTAATATTGAACATGTCGGTCAATACCGCACTCACGGCCGCAGACGGGTAGAAATACGAATTATTGTTGACCGGCAACGTACTCGACCAGTCGTTACGTACCGTCAAATCGAGGAATAAATAATTCCGGTAGCCGATGTTCGACGAAGCATACAAGCTGTTGATGACTTTTTTCGTGTAGCCAGTATTATCCGTTACGGGCCGCTGGCGCGAGTTACCGATGTTCCATACGCGCGGAATCGCCAGTTCGGTAGCACCTGTGTAATTGCGCTGGGTGTAGTTCATGCGCGAGTTGCCGCCAATGTTCGCCGTTACGTCGAAATCGCCAAACTTATGCGTGGCGTTCAGAAGGAAATCGCTATTGGTTTCCTGAACGAAAATTAAATCTTCGTTATAGCTATCGAAGAGATTCGACGTACGGGCTGCGTTTTTGGTCTTTCGCCGATCCTGATAAAAATCCGTACCCGAACGAGCGGTCAGACTCAGCCAGGGCGTAAACCGATACGTTGCCGACAGGTTCCCAAACAACCGATCTTTGGTATTTTCGCGGGCACTGACGTTGAGCTGGTAATAGGGATTTGTCCAGTAATTATCGTTCCAGTTACGTTGGTAAATGCTGCCGGGAGCCTGGTAATTCTTCAATTGTTCCATATCGACCTGCCGACCAAACCAGATGAAATACAGGCCCCAGTTGGTACGGTTGTCGCTACCGTCTTTCACGTAGTTTGCCGTAGCGCGGATGCTGAGTTTATCAGTCAGATTCCAGCCTGCGTTCACGGCAAATGTTTTCCGTTTGTAATCGGTATTTGGCAGAATACCGGTCTGGTTCAAATCGGTGTACGATAGCCGGAAATCACCTTTTTCGTTGCCGCCGGTTACCGATACGTTATTGGTGAGCGTGCGACCTGTCTGGTAAAACTTGTCGACATTGTCGGGATGCGCAATCCAGGGCGTTGGCTGCCGAACACCGTTGACAATGGGCGAATCGAATTGCTCAATTAGCCGACCGTCCAGTTTTGGCCCCCAGCTTTCATCGACGCCATCGTTGATACCACCTCCCCGACCATCGACGTATTTGAACTGACCTTTACCGCCCTGACCATATTCATTTTGCCATTTCGGCTGCCGAAATGGCGAATCGAACGTAGTGTTCGAGTTTACTGCTACGCCAATTCCTTTTGATCCTTTTCCACTTTTCAACGTAATCAGCACTACGCCGTTGGCACCCCGCGAACCATACAGAGCGGCTGCACTTGGCCCTTTCAATACGCTCACATTCTCAATATCGTCGGGGTTGATGGAAGCGGCTCCATTACCATAATCTACCGCCGTACCCGAGCCGATATTGCTGTTGTCGATGGGTACACCGTCAATCACGAACAAGGGCTGGTTGTTGCTGCCAATCGAGTTGGCACCCCGAATCAGCATCCGCGACGAAGCACCCGGTGCCCCATTCGAACCCGTAACCTGCACCCCGGCGATACGTCCCGACAAGGCATTGACGAGATTGGTTTCCCGTGCCTGCGTGAGTTGTTTTCCGCTGACCTCCTGTACGGAATAGCCTAGCGCTTTCTTTTCGCGGGTAATTCCCAACGCCGTTACCACAACCTCGCTCAGGTTCGATGCATCTTCTTCTAATGCTACGTCAATAACCGATTTTGAGCCAAGCGGTATTTCGGTCGATTTAAAACCAATGAATGAAAAAATTAAAACCGCATTGGCCGGGCTACTGAGTGTGAATTCGCCATTGGCGTTGGTCGTACTTCCCCGGTCGGTCCCTTTAATCAGTACGTTAGCACCGGGTAAACCTGAGCCATCGGATTTTGACGTAATACGTCCTTTAATTGTTTTGTCCTGGGCAAAACTGGCTACGCTAACCAGCAGGCAAGCCAACAGACAGCATCGCGTAAAAAAATGGTTCATTGTTAGTAAGTAGTTAAGAAAACAAGTAGATGAAGACACTAAAAGCGACCAGAATAGGTAAGAAGGGCAATTCACAAAATAGATAGGGCCTGTTTCGAATCGCTATTAGGCTAATATACTGTGTTGTTGATTTTTATTAAAATATTATTTTGACATTATTGAAAAAATTAAAATTATTATTTGTAAAATAACTTGAATGCTTATGTTTAGATTTGGTGTCTATAAATAAATCAATATAATATTTTGATTATTGAAGTAGGTTTGTTCTGAAATAAAAAAAGCCGTGGATGAGCAACTCATCCACGGCTTTTCGTGAGATTTTTCGGAATCAATTACAATTCTCGTATCTGGATATTCTTATACCAAACGCGCTCTTTGGGGCTGTGATTCTGTAACGCGATTTTGCCTTTGGCGTGTGGTGTAGCATAGGGCCAGCTTGCGAATTTGCTCTTGGCTACCAGTGCTTTCCAGTTGTCGGAACCGTATTGGTAATCGACAACTTTTTTGCCGTTGAGGAAATGTTCTACGTGATTTTTATTGACCACGATACGTCCTTTATTCCATTCGCCGGGCGCTTTTATGGCATTGAAATCCGATGGCGGAATCATGTCGTAATTAGCGCCTGACATTTGTGTCTCTTTTAATTTATACGGCTTGCCTTCGCCGTCCAGATAGCCTTTGTCATCAATCACCTGATATTCTGGGCCTGACATATATGTCGATTTGATTTCCGGGTTGTCGATGATTTTGTAAACGACTCCGCTATTGCTGCCTTTCGGAATCTTAAAGTCGAATTCCAGTTCAAAGTTCTCGTATTCTTTATCCGTTACGAGGTCGCCCCCCGTACCGTCGGGCGTAATGGCTCCATCTTCAACGTACCAGCCAACAACACCTTCTTTATGGTAGCTGTGCCATCCTTTTATGGTCTTGCCATCGAACAACGATGTCCATTTTGGTGGAGATGCAAATGTAAAGGCCGTGGCTACTAAGCCTATCAGATATATGGCTACTTCCATCTGAAATAACCGTTTCAATGTACGGCCCAGTACGTCTAGCTGAATAAATCGTTTCATGAGAGTTTAGATGTTTTGAGTAAAGGTATAAAAAAGTAACGCGGGCAGAATGTCCGCCGTGTAGAGAATTTTTACACGGCGGACATTCTGTCCGCGTTACGTCTCAAAACTAGCTGGCCATTTCGCGGGCGGCCTGTGGGTCGTTGTATTTTCGGTCCAGTCCTTCCGTCGATTTCTGGTCAGAGCGGTCAGTACCTGAAATCATATCCTGCGCTTTCACACCGCTTTCGTCGGTCATTTCGCGAGGTTGCTTCTCGGCTTCCTGCGCTTCTTCCGGACGTTCACCGGGCTGATTCTGAGCCTGATCTTTTGCGTTTACGTCGTAAGGCCGGGCCGAATCGCCAGTGTCGGGTTCGTCTTCCATACCTTCCTGCGAACCGGGTTTTGCTTTTCCGCCCTCATCCAGACTTTCATAACGCGTTTCAGGAACGTGTTCGTCGTTCGGTACGTAACCATCTGGTTTGGGGCCATTGGTTGGAATAACGCCGGGGCCCGACATAGTAAACGTAGCGAGTTGTGAGTTAATCTCGTGCGAACGGTCAGGTTCGCTAGGCTCTTGAATTTCGGGAACGGCAGGCTTTGGCGTACCGGGCAAATCCGGGATTTCTGGGCCCGGAACGGGTGGTGTCGGTGGGGTTTCAGGAACACCCGGAATTGGTTGCGTTGGATCGGGTGTACCCGGCGTTGGCGGAATCATATCGTTAGACATGCCCAACGGCTGATTGCCGCCGATATAATTCCAGCCACCGAACGAATTCGTTTGTGTCGATTTACCTTTTGGTTGTTCAGTCTCGTCTTCCGAAATCAGACCTGTATTCACGGTTGAACCTGCGTCTGGATTTCCGGTAATATCGGCTACTGCAATCGGATCATTCGGTACGTTATTCTCATCGACACCTTCGCCAACGTGTAGCGATGCTTCCGAGTTTTCGTATGTTTTTCCGCGCGATGGGTCGCCCTGAACGGTACGTTCCTCGTCGGAGCTATAGCGATTGCGAAGTTGTTCGTCTACGACATCGTCTTCGGTGTGACCAATGGGGGTTAGTTTACCGTCGACTAGCTTAACCATATTTGTTTCGCCCTGATCGGCTCCGAATTTGGTTTCCGCGTTTTCGTTCGAAACCAAATTCGCTTGTTGAGATCCGTCGCTAAGGGCTGATGAATGTGAGTTTTCCATGATCGTTGTACGTGTTTAAGGTCTATGGAAAACTACTGGGAAGAGAAAAGGTTTTTACTACGTAACGCGTTACATTATTCTACTACGTTACACCAATGCATCAAACAGAATTTCAGCCGGGTGCTGGGCTTTACGGCCCGTTCCGTCTTTAATCTGATGGCGGCAACTGGTTCCGGCGGCTGAAATGATAGCGTCCTGCGCCTGACGAACGGCCGGAAACAAGACCAGTTCGCCAATCTGCATCGATAAATCGTAATGTTCGGTTTCGTAGCCAAACGAACCGGCCATCCCACAACATCCCGACGGAATCAATTGAACAGTATAATTAGCTGGAAGCGAAAGCGATTTTTTTACTGGAATCATCGACGACAACGCTTTCTGGTGGCAATGACCATGTACTTTCACCAGCCGTGATTCTGTTGTGAATTTGCCTGAGTCGATACGTCCGGCTTCGGTTTCGCGGGCAAACCATTCTTCGAACAGAAAAACGTTTTGGGCGATACGTAGTGCATCAGCTTTCAATTCGGCCGGTACTAAATCCGGATATTCGTCTCGGAATGTGAGAATGGCCGATGGTTCCAGGCCAATCAGGGGCGTAGCGTCGGTAATGAGGTCTTTGAGTAGCGTTACGTTCCGAATGGCGATCTGGCGGGCGTCCTCAACCAAGCCTTTCGAGAGGTAAGTACGTCCGCTTTCTACGTGTTCTGGAATCGTGACAGAATAACCCAACCGCTCCATCAGTTGAATGGCTTTCTGGCCAACCTCAACGTCATTATAATTGGTGAATTCATCGCAAAAAAGCATAGGGCGTTGAGCCTGGGGCATGGGGGATGAACCGTTCGTTTTCGTGGCCCCCTGCTCTCTGCCTTCTGCCCTTTGCGTCCTGCTACGTGCCCACTTCCGCAGCGTAGTACCTGCCAGTTCAGGCATACTACGTTCAGGATGAAAACCGACGGTTTGATTGGCTAATCGACGTAGCGCCGGAGTTTCATAAATGGCATTATACGCCCAGGGTGCAATGCTCGCCAGCGACATTAGTTTGGTGAAATTTCCAACCAGTCGGGCACGTAGCGGAATGCCATTGGCTTTATATTTCTGCTGCGCGAACTCGGCTTTCATGCGCGTCATATCGACACTCGACGGACATTCTGCTTTGCATGCTTTGCACGATAGGCATAAATCCAGCACTTCGCTAACCGTATTGTAATCATGCTCGGATGGTTGTTGTGTCTGGCTGTAAAAATGCCGCAGGATGTTGGCTCGTGCCCGTGTGGTGTCGCGTTCGCGTCGGGTAGCCATGTAACTCGGGCACATCGTTCCGCCCGAGATGGCTGTTTTCCGACAGTCGCCGGAGCCGGAGCATTTTTCGGCTAGTTCGAGCAAACCGCCGTCTTTCGAGAAGTCGAAAATGGTTTTGGGTTGTGGAATCACTACGTCGGCTTCCGAACGCAAATGCTCGTTCATGGGGGGCGTATCAACCACTTTCCCCGGATTGAACGTATTGTGTGGGTCCCAGAGTGCTTTTACCTCTTTACACAACTGATAATTTTCTGGCCCAAGCATAAACGCAATGCATTCGCCCCGAAGCCGACCATCGCCGTGCTCGCCTGATAAGGAACCGCCGTATTTTTTGACCAGTTGCGCCGTATCCATCAGCAACGTCCGGAATTTAGTCCGTCCCTCTGAGGATTTAAGGTTGATAAGTGGCAATACGTGAATTTCGCCTGCACCGGCATGGGCTGAATATTCCAGACGAAGACCGTGCTGCTCCCAAGCCATGCGGTCGAGTTCATCGATATAATCGGGCAAATCGTGTACGTCGACGGCTGTATCTTCAATTACGTTCGCCGGTTTTTCGTCGCCGGGAATGTTGTACATGATACTCAGACCCGCTTTACGTAGCGCCCAGGGCTTTTTGGTTTCCTCATCGAACAGGATTGGATACGCGTAACCCAGATTTTTCTGACGTAGCGCTTCCACAAATTGCTGCGCTTTCTGTTCAACGCCTTTTACCGTATCATCGAAGAATTCGACCATCAAAATCGCTTTTGGGTCGCCTTCAACAAACGTGCGGTTTTTTGCCTGTTCAATATTGGTTTTGGTCAGTTGCAGAATATAATCGTCGACCAGTTCTGAGGCAAAACAACGATGGTCCAGCGCCACCAGATTAGCTTCTAACGATTGTCGGATTGTATCGAAATGAGCGCATACCAACGCCGTTTCTTTGGGAGGCAATGGTAACAGGTTGAGTTTGGCTTCGGTAATGAAGCAAAGCGTTCCCTCCGAACCCGCAATCAGATTGGCGAAGTTGAAAAGCGCAGGGCTTTGGGCGGGGGGCGTAGCGTGGATTGCAGAGTAGGCATGGATGGCCTTTTCTATCTCTGCCCTCTGCTCCTTGCCCTCTGTAAAAAAAGACACCAGCGCATCCAGCGCGTAGCCAGTGTTTCGGCGGGTGACGGTTGGTTTGGGATAACCTTCGCGAATATGGTTCTGTACGTCTGCGTTCGAAAGCCAGTCGCGGAACTGGACGTAAAGCTTTTGCTCAAGTGGACTCACTACGTTCTCACCCCGACATTTGGCGTCAAACTGTTCCTGTGTAAGTGAGCCAAACGTTACTTCGGCACCATCGCTCAAAACGGTTTTAACTTCAAGCAAATGATCGCGGGTAGTGCCCCAGACAATGGAATGAAGTCCGCAGGAGTTGTTGCCGATCATACCGCCGATCATGGCTCGGCTGGCTGTGGATGTCTCTGGCCCGAAAAGTAGCCCGTGTGGTTTCAGGAAGGCGTTGAGATCGTCGCGGATGACGCCCGGCTGCACACGCACCCAACCTTCGTCGGCATTAGTTTCCAGAATAGTGCCGAAGTATTTCGAAATATCGACAACAATGCCGCTGCCCACCACCTGACCTGCTAACGACGTTCCGGCTGCGCGGGGAATCAGGCCAAGCTGATGTTGCTGCGCAAATCGAAGCAACTTCTTTATATCGGCGACGGATTTAGGCAATGCTACCGCAATAGGCATTTCCTGATACACCGATGCATCGGTTGCGTAAAGCACACGTTGCGCCGTGTGTTCCGGTGATTCATCGAAATATAAATCGCCTTCGAACGAAGGGAGCAGATTGGCAAAGGGCAGCTTTTGAGCGAGTAGAAACATGGCTCAAAAATACGAAGAAACTCGGTGTTACGGGCGCGGAATCAGTTTGTAAGCGCGCCAGATAAAGAAACCGGCTAACAGAAGCGGAGTAGCGGTCAGAATAGGGATTGTCCAACCCAGTAGCTGATTTTGATTGTGCAGTTTGGCCCAGATGGTTTGCACTTGTATACTTAGAAAAAGGCAAACGATAAAAACCCGTAGCGTTGCCATCATTTGATAGGCGTTTTGCAGTTGGCGTGCTACGTTCTCTGGTGTGCGAGGTCCCGGAAAGTTCATGAAATCGGGATGAACTTTTCGGGTAGCATACAGAATTCCCAGTGTGAAAAAAGCAATAACAGGGAGAACCAATAACGTAGCGGGGCTACCCCAGCGATCAGCCTGACCAGCCATGTTATAATGAATCGGAATTGGACTGGGTAACCAGATGGCTCCACCGACAGACAAGGCTATTAAAATAACGAATAGCGCATTAGTTAGCCGATTGGCGTTACGTTCATAGTTGCTCATATATGTAGTGATTCAGCAAATAGCTAAAATTAGCAAAAGCTACCTAAATCGCCGTTACGTTACTTCTGCTGCCAATAATACCATTGAAAAAGAATATACATAGTTGGCCCAAAATTTGACTATATTTTTCAACGTATCATACTATACATCATCATAGTTTTAGTTAAGTTTGACTAGTATATCTATTCAGTTATGTTTTCGCGTCAAATCTTATCGCTCACCGCAGCGCTTTCTCTCTCTATTGTACTTTCCAATAGTTTAACGAGTTGTCAATCAAAAGGCTCTACCAACGAAGCCGCCACCGAAAAAACGGCTACGTCGGAACCAGCCGGGAAACCCAGCGAGGCAAAAGCGGAGGCTACTACGCCTGCTCCAGAGCCGGCGAGTATTCCGGCCGATAAAATTGCCGATGCCGCTACGATTCTGGCGCGTCCGCAGGTGCCCATTCTGTGTTATCACCAGATTCGCGACTGGCGGGCGAGCGATTCGAAAAGCGCGAAAGATTACATTATTCCGGTAGCTGCATTCAAAGAGCAGATGCAGATGCTGGCCGATAGTGGTTATCACACCATTTCGCCCGATCAGCTTTATGCGTATCTGGCTACGGGCGCAGCCTTACCGTCGAAACCGTTTATGCTGACGTTCGATGATGGCGACCTCGACCAATATGAAGTGGCGGCTCCTGAACTTGAAAAGCATGGTTTCAAAGGCTCATTCTTCATCATGACGGTAGCCATTGGTCGTCGGGGTAAGCAGCCGTATATGGATAAGGCGCAAATTAAAGACCTTTCCGACCGGGGACATACGATTGGCGCACACACCTGGGATCACCACAACGTGAAGAAATATCAGGGCGACGACTGGCGGATTCAGATTGAAGAACCAAAAGCCAAGCTGGAAGCCATTACCGGCAAGCCTGTGAAATATTTCGCCTATCCGTTTGGCTTGTGGAACAAACAGGCACTTCCCGAATTGCAGAAACGCGGCTACGCGGCTGCCTTTACGCTGGCCGACAAACCCGATGATCAAATGCCGCTTTATACCGTTCGACGTATCATTGCCGGTGGTCAGTGGAAAGCAAAAACCATGTACCGGAACATGATCCAAAGCTTCGACGGTAAATAAAGCATGCTTATTTATCAACAAAAAAGCGGCTTAATGGCCGCTTTTTTGTTGATAAATAACTAACAAATTAGGGGAATTGACTTTCAGAATTGAGGATAATTTAAGTAAAGACTTTATAGTAGAAATTGCTTTCTATAGCTAAAAATCCCCCATCTGTAATCATTATTATATTTAGAATACGGGGAAATTACCCTTGCGCTAACGTGTTGATTACCATAGATTGGTAGCCATATTCTGAACATTTATGGCGCGATATCTCTATTTTATAAGTCTGCTTCTTTTTTGCGCAAAAGCGTATGGTCAAAGTAACACAGACGAGATGCTGGGTGCTCCTAAAGTGCATGACTTTGTGCTACTCTGGCCAGAGTTTTCTGATGGTAAATTCAACTACACAATTGATCGGGATGTGTCATCGGTCAGATCAAAGACCTTAAAAAACGTAACCGTTGGCGTTCCTTTAAAAAGTAAGGAGATAGCGTTGGCAATTCGATTTTACAATCCACTACGTTATTCTATCAGAACTAGTGATACGTTGTTAGCTGAACCCAGTTATCAGAATATCGGCCAGTTTGCATTGGCATTAACCAATTTGCTTGGTACGTTGCCTAATGCCGCTCCAATACCAAAAGTTTCTGATGCAACAAGCCCTGCATCATCGGCTTCACTTAACGCTTCGATTAGAGCGAACGAGCAGAATACATTAACCGTATATACGTCAGGACAATTCGACTCACTCGCAGTTAAAGTTGCGAACAATCAGAAAGCTCCCACTTCACTTACCATTACCGCAAAAGAGTCTTGGAATTGGGTAAAGCGAATAAATAGTTTGAGGGCTGAAGAGTTAGCCGAGTGGAAATACATGTCGTTGCAAGGCAATGTTAAATGTATTGATACCACCAGTAAAGTGCTGAAAGATCTTAAGTTACTGGACGACCGTTATTTTAATGCGTCCATCCGAGGAGTCACAAAAGACTATCTACTTAAATTGAGTCAGCCTGATAATATAGTTGATTTTCAGAAAGTTAATGATCGTTTTAAAATTGTACTTGATAGTCTTGATAAAGTCAATCAGGGAAATATCAAATTACTACTGGCCTTCAATGATCTAATTTCGGATAATATTTCTAAGGATTTGCTGCGAAAAACGATTACAGCAACCGATGAATCCTTATGTCAGGATTTTGCCACCTACTCACAAATTGTCTTTAAGCGATTTGTACGAGCCAGAGCTGAATTTCAGGAGAAACGGAACCAGATGCTTGATCTGGCGAAAAAAATCAGCAAGGAAGTCGACAATTTAATGACTAAAGCTGTACGCTTACCTAATGGTAATCAATTAGATAACGCTTTCATTCTAAACCGATATGATGTTCAGCTCGAAAAAATGAGGGATGTCCGAGTTATGGTTCAGGAGCGTAAATTAAATCTGAATGGTTCTCCGCCTTCTATTGATAAAACAGATAAGCAGTTTGAAGGAAAAATACGGATTCGGGCAGCACAAACATTTGTGCCTGAATTTTCAATGGGAGGCTTCTATACAAACCTTACCTTTCCCACGTACAACGTAAAAACAGTGAGTGGACAAACGGTTATCGGTAAAACGGATGAAGACTATTCTGTTGGTTTAGCTGGTATGCTTAATCTAACACTAAACGCTCTGGAAGGTTTTGCTCATCCTTTAATTCAACTTGGTGTAGGAACAGGCAAGAACCGGCCTACATTATTGTCAGGAGCGGGAATTCGTTTAAGTTGGAAAATGCCCATTATTATCACTTACGGAGCCATTTGGCACTGGCAACAAACACTACTAAATGGAAAGGAGGAGAATGGAAAAATTGGCGATGAGGCCCAGTTGAAACAGAATCTGGAATATCGATTCATTACCAAACCCAGTTTTTACTTAGGTCTCCAAATTGGTCTGTAAATTTTTTGCGGAACACAAATAGTTTATACATCCTTAATACGCCACTACTATGCCACTTGATGCTACTGTTATTCAAAATAAGGTAGGCTTTGCGGTTTATCCTTCTGTTTTCTTATTTGACTTCAAACCTGATGAAGATACAGGTGAGAAAAAATTCGGACGGGTAAAGCAATTGTTATTTGGCGACAGGGTTGCCCTGAAATTTACGGACGCCGGAGTACCGGATATACGAACCATTAAAGGAAATGAATATGTTCGAGTACGCGCCAGAGGGGCTGATGGCTTCATCCAACTATCGGATATTCAACCTAACCGAATTCTGGAGGTTAATTTTATAGACGTTGGTCAGGGCGATGGGTGCCATATCGTGACACCCGATGACGAACATTTTCTGGTCGATGCCGGACCGGGGGATAATATGTATCGTTTTTTGAAGTGGCGTTTTAATCTGAAACGGGCAAGTTCGGCACCTCCTCCATTTACTGTAGTTGTTTCGCATTCTGATGAAGACCATTACGGTGGCTTCAATGCTGTTTTTACTCCAGCTAATGATACCCAACAGCAGTTTAGCATTGAAAAAGTATATCACAATGGTTTAGTTGAATTTAGTGGCAGTTCGATTGACACACTGGGTACACCTATTAGCCATAATGGAGACGATTACATTACTGATCTTTGTGATGATAATGCTGCATTCCTGCTACGAACTGGGGCTGGTAAAGTAGGAAACTATATTAGAACCCTCTCCAAGACGACGAAGCCCAAAGAAGCACTCAGATTAGGCAGTCCACCTATTTATAATAAGAGTGGTTTACGTATAGATGTGGTAGGGCCGGTGGCTCAAACTATTAATGGAAAAGCGGCATTACCTGTTTTCGAAGACAACAAAGGAAAAACCAAAAATGGCCATTCTATTATTTTAAAGCTGACTATTGGTAAAGTACGAATGTTACTAGGGGGAGATTTGAACGAGCCTGCTGAAGACTATTTGATGCGTCACTATACACAGGCTGATTTACCCCAACTTCGGCGGCAACTTCGTATGGCCTCTCCAGTAAATAGACCGACTATTCAGCAAACAATCATGAATGCGATCAGACAGGCAAGAGTGGTATTTGAAGTAGAAGTAGCTAAATCATGCCATCATGGCAGTGCTGATTTTACAAGCGAATTTATGCAGGCTCTGAATCCCCTGGCTACAATCATCTCAAGTGGTGACAATGAGCCGCACGTGCATCCTCGTCCCGACACGCTTGGAACTATTGGTAAACACAGTCGGGGTGATCGTTCATTAATTTTTTCGACAGAATTGGCGCGCTCCAGTAAAGAATTTGTGGAAGTAGCTCCTCAACGGTCCGACCGAGCCAAAGAGCGTGCTGTAACTGTTTATGGCATGATAAACGTCCGCACTGACGGTGAAAAAATTATTATTGCTCAAAAACTTGAGAAACCTGCTTCACGTGGCGATTGGGATATACACAAATTAGTCTGGAACCCAACTATCAATGAATTTGAATACAAGTTTAAATAGTCGACGTAGCATTTTGTACACCTGAATCGAGCTGACTATTTAAACTTTTTAACTCAAAATCGTCCAGCCCATTCGATTCCGGCTACAATGTGTGGCATCGCATTTTTATCCGTGAAGGTTTCGTCAGTGTGACCCATGCCGGTGTAGAAAATGCGTCCTTTGCCAATTGTATTGATCCATGAAATCGGATGATCGCCTTCCATTTTCTTTGGAAAGGTTGCTTTGTACGAGTCTTCGTTCAGCGTGAGTAATACCTGAATTCTGTCTTTCCCACGAACACTTTGTTTGAAGTTATACCACTCATCTTTTTTGCGCCAGCGTTCGGGTAAATGCTGGGTTGTTGGGTGCGTTCGGGCGTCGGTAATGATTTCGGCTTCGGGTGTATGTTCCGGATAGAGCGGATGATCGCGGAAATGCGTACCCAGCATGTGGTCGTACCAGTCCCAACTGTATTCGGTATCCGAAGCCGCATGAATTCCTACGTAGCCACCGCCGTTTTCGATAAATCGCTCAAACGCCTTTTCCTGCTCCGAAGTCAGAATATCGCCTGTAGTCGATAGAAACACGATCGTTTTGAAACGGCTCAGGTAATCATCATTGAAAAAGGCACCGTTTTCAGTCGTCCTTACATCCCAGCCTTTTTCTTTGCCCGCTTTTTTGAGCGCTTCGAGACCCGGTTCAATTGACTTATGGCGAAACCCATTGGTTTTGGAAAAGATCAACACGCCTTTGTCTCCAACCGCACCCGGATCGGCGGGACGTAGCGTATCAAACACCGGTTTTTGCCAGGGTAATTGTCGCGTTACGTACATGCCGAAGCCGATAAATCCGCCGACTAGTATGACCAGAAACGCCAAAATTCCCAGAAATATTTTCAATAGTTTTCGAGCCATAAGTAAAGTAGGTTTAAGCCACAGACCGGGCCGCCGGAGCGGAGGCACTAAGGAGCACGGAGATACACAGAGAAAATATAAAACTTAGTGTGTCTCTGTGCTCCTTAGTGCCTCTCCGTGGCTTAGAAAATTAAGCTAGTTTGGTACGTACGCGCTCCAGAAGCGTTTTTGTGGCCCGGATGCCATCAGTTGCGTTGAGGTAGCCACCCGTTGGGTTGTACATGTTCATCAGGCCGCCTTCATATTCAATCCCGACGTAGCCTTTAAAACCTGCGTCTTTAATAATTTTGAAAATGCGCAGGAAATCGGTTTCGGTTTCGTTGCCCTGCGCGTCGAATTTGTGGGTTTTAGCACTGATGCCTTTGGCGTAGGGCATCATTTTCTTCACCCCTTCGTAGCGGTCATATTCCTGAATGCATTTTGTGGCCATAATCCCTTTGATATCGTTGGTTTCGGGCTTGCTACGTTGCCGACAGAAATTGCCAAAATCGGGTAGCAATCCTGCGTTGGACATGTTTACCTGTTTTAGTACGCCCACCAGCCAGTCGATATCGGTTGAGTTGCCGAAGTGATTTTCGACGATGACGTTCATGTTCGATTTGGCGGCATATTCCAGCAGTTTGTGGTAGCCATCGGCAGCAGTTTTAGCGGCTTCTTCGGCTGGGTCGTCGGGTACACCGGTCAAGGCTTTAGAGCTATCGCCCAGATTGACCCGGATGGAACTGCATCCCAGAAATTTAGCGGCATCGACCCAGGCGTAGTGCGATTCAACCGCTTTCTGACGTTTATCGGCATCCAGATCGGCAATGTTGGCCCCATCAACCATGATGAGGTTGTTTTTCATGCCCAGATCGTCGCAGCGCTGTTTCAGGTCTTTCAGATACGCCTGATCGGTGTGTTTATTATTGAAAAACATCGATACGTATTCCAGTACGTTGATGCCGAAATCTTTCTTTGCTTTCGCCGGAAAATCCAGATTGGTCATCTTGCCCGACATGATATCCGGGAAATACGAAAACTCAGCCAGCGAAATGTCAAAAGTGAATTTTGGGGCTGATCCATTGGCCAGTAAATCTGTTGGAAGCATAGATGACAGCCCCATTCCGGCGGCAGTCAGGCCCAGTTGATTCAGGAATTGACGACGAGATTGATTCATAATTTTGCGTGTTTTACCTCACTTCCGGCCCCTCTCCTGAAAAACAGGGGAGGGGTGGAGTTAGCGTTTTAAGTTTTTTATTTTTCTGATAATGAGTTGATAGTCATAATGTTTTCTGCTAGCTCCCTTCTCCTTGTTTTAAGGAGAAGGGCCGGGGGGGGAGGTAAATCAGTTGGAAAATTGAACGGTAACCGGCACGAACAACGGTGCTTTGTTGGCTTTTTCGTTCTTAAAAACAAAGTACACATCGTGCTGACCGCTGACGGGCGTTACGTCCGCTTTTGCCATAGAAGGCTTAAACAAATCGGCGGGGTTGCTACTTGGGTTTTGGGCTATGTTTTCGGTTTGCCCGATGAGTTGCCCATCCTGTGAATCAAGATGGATTTCGATACGTCCGCCGACGCAGATAAGCTGAGCTTTGGGTACCGCTACAGCAAACTCCATCGACCGAACGCCTGACAAATCGAGTTTGTTAAACATAACATATGTATCGGAAGCCTGCACGATTACGATTGGGAAAGGTTGCGTACCCATTTTGAACAGGTTGATACCTTTCGACTGGCGATTGCTCGATCCCATTGCTACAACCGGATTCCGCAAAATGAACGTTTCTTCGGTGGTTTGAGCCGGAATACCGTTAGCGCCTTTGTCTTTATAGGAAGCCTGTAATACCAGATTTCCTTTGGCATCTTTGTCGGGTGTGTACGTACCTTTGGTAGGCAACGACGGTGGGGCGACTTTTTTATCCGACAGAGAAAGAATGTACTTCACCATTTCGCCCGCATCGGCCGAGCTTAATTGCGGGTGCGCTGTCATGATGGCATCGCCCCAGACGCCACCACCCCCTTTTATAATCTTGTTCGATAGGCTCGCTACGGCATTCGGGTCTGATTTATACCGTTTTGCTACGTCGTTGAAAGCGGGGCCAACGGATTTTTTGTCGATGAAATGGCAGGCTTTACAATCGCTGTTGTCCATCAGGGTTTTACCCGTTCCGAGATAGGCTGATTCCGCAAATTTATGTCCGGCCGGGTTATCATCCGGCTTGCTGGCTTCGTCCTGATACGTAGCACGTACCATCACCTGTTTCGGGAGAATTTTTCCCGTTGCCAGGCTGCCATCTTCCTTATCTGCTACGTTGACCTGATACGCAATCGACTGACCGGGGAAATAGAAACTCTTGTTAGCATTGGCAACAACAAAATCAATTTTCGGCGGCTCATTTCCGGCCAATACGTCAATCGTTTGCGAACTACTGAGCCCCTTTGCATCTGTTACGGTAAATGTGGCTTTGTATTGCCCCGGTTTCTGAAACGTAAAGGTCGGATTGGCTTCTTTCAGAATCGTTGGCTGACCACCGGCTTTCGCTACAATCTTCCACTGATACGTCATTGCATCACCATCAAAATCCTTTGTTCCGTCCGACGACAAAGCAACTTTCAGCGGAGCCGCACCCACTTTCTGGCTGGCCGATGCCGCTACGTTTGGTTTACGATTTCCGGCGTTGAATTCAATTTTAACCAGTCGCGAATCGTCGTTTTTCAGGAACCAGCCCGTTCCATATTCCAGTACATACAGATCGCCGTTGGGGCCAAACGCCATGTCGATAGGATGACTGAACGCCATGTTGGGCAGGAAACGCTCTACGTTGGTCATATCGCCTTTGCTGTCGTAACTCACCGCCAGAATTATGTCGCGCATCCATTCGTACAAGAAGGTTTTCCCATTATAATAGGCTGGGAAAGACCGTTTAGCCCCTTTAAAATCGTCGGTATAATACGTTGGTCCGGCCATCGCGCTACGTCCGCCTGTACCCATAAATGGAAACTTCTTGCTTTCCGAAGCCGGATATGAAATCAACGCGGGCTGAGCAGGAGGAAGAGCGTTCAAACCCGTATTGTTGGGCGAATTGTTGATTGGGTGAGTTGGGTCGAATTTGGCGCCGGTTTTATTCGTCGCAAAATCGACAGCATTATACGCTTTGTTGTCGCCCACAAAATATGGCCAGCCAAAATTGCCGGGTTTCCGAGCCTGATTGTATTCATCTTCGGCCATTGGCCCCACGTTTACCGAATCAGCACCCGCATCTGGCCCAACATCACCCCAATAGACGTAACCCGTATGCTTATCGACCGAAATACGGTACGGGTTACGGTGACCCATCGTATAAATTTCAGGCCGGGTTTTAGCCGTCCCTTTCGGAAATAGATTGCCTTCGGGAATGGTATACGTACCATCGGCTTCGGGGTGGATACGTAGTATTTTTCCGCGTAGATCGTTCGTATTGCCCGACGATTTCTGGGCATCCCAGGGGCCACGGTCGGGCCGTTCATCGATGGGGGCGTATAACGTAGCGCGTGGGCTGGTGTTGTCGCCAGTTGATAAGTACAGATTACCGTCGCGGTCCCAGTCAATAGAACCGCCTGTATGACAGCACTGCTCCCGCTGAACAGCCACGTCGAGCAACACTTTTTTAGACGCCAGAACCAATTCATCGCCCTTCAGTTCATAGCGGGTCAGGATGTTCTTTGATTCCGGGCCTGCTGGCGAATAATAAAGGTAAATCCAGTGATTTTTTGAGAAGTTCGGGTCAATATTTACGCCCAGCAGCCCATCTTCGGCCTCTGTTTCATTGCCTTCCTTATCTTTATATTTGGTACTAACCGGAATAGTAGCAATGGTTTTTACCTGCTTTGTAGTTGGCGAATAAAGCTGTACGTTACCATGACGTTCGATAAAAATGACACGTTCGTCGGGTAGGATAGCCATTTCGAGCGGTTCGTTTAGCTTTTCGGCTAGCACCACTTTGGTGAAGCGATTTTCGTCGGGTTTCTCGTCCAGCGGTCTTGCCGAATATGCCCACAAGCCAACGGAGGCCACGCCAATTAGTGCGGCCATGCGATACGGGTGAGACAGGGATAAGTAACGTATCATAGGATGTGTATTTTTAACACAATGATACGTAGTAAATTTCTATGTGTATTTAATACACACTAAATTTGTTCGTAAATTTTCTTCATGGAATACAAAAATCAAGTAAAACGGTTGATTGAGGCATTGAGAACCGAGTTTATACAGTCGGTATCCTTAGACCTCGTAATCTTTGGTTTTCATACTGGTCAGCTAAAAGTTCTGTTGCTACGTTGGAAAGGCACGAACGACTGGTGTTTGCCGGGCGGACGCATTCGCCATGAAGAAAATCTGGACGATGCTGCGTACCGAAGTCTGCGCGAACGAACTGGTCTGTCCGAAATTTTCCTACAACAGTTTCACACGTTTGGCAATGTGGTGCGCTACACACATTTCAGTCAACAGGAAACGTTTGCCCGATTGGGCCTGATTGACGATGTGCAGAGTGAATTCGCGAGCCGCGATGTTTCAGTGGGTTATTACGCGCTGGTCGAGTTTGCCAACGTAGTACCAACGCCGGATTTCTTCACCGAAGAATGCCAGTGGTGGGACATCGACCAGATACCCGCATTGCTGTTCGACCATAACGACATGATTACGCTGGCGCTGAAAACGCTACGTCGGCAGCTTAGTTATCAGCCGATAGGCTATAATCTGTTGCCCGAAAAATTTACCATGCCTGATTTACAGCAACTTTACGAAACCATCATGGGCCAATCTCTCGACCGTCGGAATTTCCAGAAGCGGATGCTGGGCTACGGTATTCTGGAACGGCTGGAAGAACGTAAAACGGGCGGAGCACACAAAGCACCGTATCTGTATCGGTTCGATAAGGAGAAGTACGAAAAAGCCTTGGAAGACGAAATTCTGTTTGTTGGCTAACGTATCGAAACGCATACTGTTTCCAGCGAAAAACTGATAGAAATGGCGTTAACTTTCGACTCTGTAATTATCAATTATGCCCTCGTTTACCACTATTCTTCAGAAGTTCGGCGAAAAAGGCGATAAAACGCGCTGGACCTACATTGAAGTGCCCATTTCCGTTAGCGATGCACTGAAACCCGGCAATAAAAAAGTCTTTCGGGTAAAAGGAACGCTGGACAATTACCCGATCAAACAGATTGCCTTGCTGCCTTTGGGGCGCTCTGTCGAACGAATTACAGACGGACTGGAAGGTGGATTTATGATACCGATTAACGCCGATATGCGTCGGGGAATGGGCAAACAGGACGAAGGCGAAACGGTTCGTGTTACGTTGGAGGTCGACGATGAACCTCTCGCTCAATCGGCCGACCTGCTAGCCTGTCTGGACGACGATCCCGACGCCAAACGTCATTTCGATTCGCTGGCAAAAAGCCATCAACAGTATTTCAGCAACTGGATTGAAGACGCTAAAACGCCCGAAACCAAAGAAAAACGACTAGTGCAGGCGCTACGTGGCCTGAGTATGGGTATGGATTATGGTGAAATGATACGTTACTTCAGGAAGAATAAAGAATAGGGGAGGTGTCTATACCCGGGTTTTACCCCACCCCCCTGCCCCTCCCCTGAAATCAGGGGAGGGGAGAGTTTTTAGTTACCCGGCATCTCATGCGCCTGTCCCCAGTTGTCTCGTTCGGTGTCGCTCCAGAGGTCTGGGAAAAAGATGATTTGTTGCTGTTTTGGCGGCAGATAGGTTTGCCAGTTGGTTCCGCCTGTTGCTTTGATGTCTTCGGGTTGTTTGTGCAGATACTGAACCGCCGACCGCAAATGCGCCAGTTTCCAGCGGACATTCACGCGCCAGTCATATTCACGCAGGGCGTTACGTAGCTCGTCGCTAGCCTGATTCTGCTGATTTAAATGCTGGTAACGCTGATATAAATTCTTGCTTTCGTAGGCTTCGGCCAGTTGAATCAGTTTCGGGCCATTGTGCTGATCGAATTGCCGAAGTGTGAGTGTGCGTTGTTGCGTTGCCAGTTCGGTTGCGCCCTGTTTCCAGTACATAAACTCGTACAAATCAGGGACGTAAGCTGGTTCTTCAGGTGCCGAAACAAGCAGATTACGGAAGTCAGTCGAAACGATTTCGATTTGCCGGAATTGCACCGACTGAAACCCGCTCGACGGGAGAAGCGCCATCCGAAACTTCAAAAACTGTTCGCGCTCCATTCCCGTAATCATTACGCCAAACGATTCTTCGAGCAGCCCAAAATACCGATTCAGACGACCCATTCGTGCCACAAAAAATTCGTTCGTCAATACGTCGGAGTTTGCGATTTGATCAATTTCGTGCAGGATCAGTTTAAAATACAGCTCCGTAATCTGGTGATATGTAACGAAAATCAGTTCGTCGGGGTAAGCGGTCTTTGGGTTTTGCAGTGATAGCAGCGTTTCGAGATGAATGTAGTCCCAATACGTCAGGTAATCGGCCTGAAGCAGCCCTTCGAGATACGAAGCCATATCCTGACCCATAGCCGCGAATTTCTGCTCCAGTTGGTTTAGTTTGTCGGTAAGTGATTCGTACATGTGCGTTTTGTTGTGAAGTGAATGTAAAGGTCGTAACTCAATAATTTCTTTGCACACTTTGCACGTACCTTTACGTCTATTCCTATTCAGAAACCAGTATGAACGTAGAAAATAAAACGGTAATTATTTCGGGTGCCTCGCGGGGTATTGGCCGCGCTACAGCGATGATGCTTGCTCATCACGGAGCTAACGTAGTAGTTACGGCACGTAACGCCGATGAACTGAAAGCCCTCGAAAAAGAAGCTACCGAAGGCCATGTTCGGGGTAAAATTGTAGCCGTTCCGGGCGATGTCAGCAGCGAAACCGACATGGCTAACGTAGTGAAAACGACCATTGATCAGTTCCACCATATAGACATCATTATCAACAATGCAGGTTACGGTGTTTTCAAAAACATCGACGAAATTTCCGTTACCGAGTGGGACGATTTGATGGCGACTAACGTAAAAGGAACGTTTCTGCTAACGAAAGCCGCGCTACCCATTTTGAAAGCGCAACGTAGCGGTCATATTGTGGTGGTTGCCTCAGACGTAGCGAAACGCACGTTTGCCGGAGGTGCTTTGTATACTGCCAGCAAATACGCACAGGAAGCATTTACGGGGGCGCTACGTAAGGAAGTTCGTCCGTATAACATCAAAGTAACGGGTGTTTACTCGGGGCTGGTCGATTCAAATTTTCACGCCGAAGGCCATCGGCAGGAGAGCCGGGGAAGCTGGCTCAAAAATGAAGACATGGCCGAATCGATGCTGTTCATCGTGAGCCGCCCTGCCCACGTAGTGATCGACGAATTCATGATTCACCCCCTTTCGCAAGAATATTAAGAGAAGTAATTAATGGATAATGTAGAATGAATAATGAAGAGCGGGTAACCAAACATTATTCATTCTACATTATCCATTAATTACTGGCTCCAGCTTGTTGGAGTGCGGTCCCAGCGGTGGCCTTTGAGTTCACGGATTAACTCGGGAGACAGACTTTGGCCATCGCTGACAGACGTATTGGCTTCAACGTTACGTATCTGACGCATACCCGGAATGGTTGTATGAACGTCGGGATTGTTCAGGATGAAACGTAGCGCCATTTCGGGCATGGTCATACCTGCCGGAATCAGCGGTTTTAGCGCATCGGCATGGTCGACGCTGGCGTTGAGATTTTCAGGTACGAAATACGTAGAACGCCAGTCGTTGGCCGGAAACGTTGTTTCTTTGGTGAACGTACCCGTAAGTGTTCCTTCATCGAACGGGACGCGGGCAATCACGCCAATATTCAGTTCGCGGCAAAGTGGGAACAGCTTGTCTTCGGGATTCTGGTCGAAGATGTTGTAAATGACCTGAACAGAATCGATCAGGCCGGTACGTAGCGTATCGAGGCAATTTTCAGGCTCCCAACGGTTGACCGATACGCCCCAAGCCTGCACTTTTCCCTGTTCGGTAAGTTTGGTGATCGCTTCTTTCCAGTCGTCCTGCTCTGCCCAGCCATCTTCCCAGACGTGAAACTGCTGTAAATCAATCGTTTCGACGCCGAGGTTTTTTAGGCTTTTTTCGGTGTATTCTACGATATAATCGGCCGGAAATACGTCGGCCAGTTTATACTCCGGTTTCGACGGCCATTGGCGGTTTTTGGGCGGAATCTTGGTGGCTGCGTACAGCTTTTTATCGGGATGGTTTTTGAGCAACTGATTCAGGATTTCTTCGCTGACACCATCGGCATACGCCCAGGCTGTATCGAAAAAATTACAGCCTAATTCAACCGAACGTTCGAGGGCACGTAGTACTTCCTGTTTGTCGGAACCTGTCCATCCGGCGAGGCCCCACATGCCGTAGCCAATCTCCGAAACCTGCCAGCCAGTGCGGCCAAATGTGCGATATTGCATGTCTAATGAAAAATGGATAATGAAAAATGAAAAGCAAAGGCTATCTTGTTTTTAATCGCGTCAGCAGCTCATTGTTTATCCAATATCTTTAAAACTATGCTCGTTCGTATTGTTCGCATGACCTTTCTTTCCGACAAACTCGACGATTTTCACGCGATTTTCGATACATCGAAACGGCTGATTCGTGCCTTTCCCGGCAATCGTCACCTCGAACTTCTGCGTGATCCCAATCATCCATCTGTTCGGATGACGTATAGTTTGTGGGAATCGGAAGCGGCACTGGAAGCCTATCGGCAAAGTGAGTTGTTTCGAACAACCTGGGCGGCAACGAAAGTACTTTTTGCTGAACGAGCTATCGCGTTTTCGGGTGAAAAGCTGGAAGAAGTAACGTAGCCATTTAATTGTTGCTGGTTAATACGTTACCGGGAGTTGTAAGGCCCTTTCCATTTCTTTACGGTCAGCACCGGATTTGTATCCTCCAGTACACCAACCCAGAATTGCTTGCCGCCGGGCAACACCCGAATCATTACGTGTCCTTCGGTGCTACGGTATATTTGGTTCAGCCAGAAACCCAGATACGTTTTACTTTCGGGTAGAAGATGAAGCGCAAAAGCATCCCGTTTTTGACCCAATGCCGGAGTGCCCAGTCGGTGCATCACTTCCTGACCCGGTTGGTCGGAGCACCACGATTGCTGCACAACAACCGCCGGATTCAATGCTTGTAGAAAAGTTTCGTTAGTAGCATCGCGGTTGCCGTGGTGATTAAGCGTCATAACATCTACCGGCCCAACTACCTTCGCCATAGGTGTTTCGGTATCGAACCAATGCGGCATCCCATAGCCACGAAGTCCGGTGTTATCGGCTCCGGTGAAATAATCGAATGAACCATAACTAATTCGGAAGGCCATACACAAGGGATTCTCGTTGAATTTGCCTTGTTTGTTCAATACCGAATCGGCCGTAAAATGAGCAAGCGTTTTATCGCCCGAGCCCGTCCAGATACTTCCGTTTACCTTAATATTCTGCACGCGAAATGTGGGAAAATCTGCTGGCTTTTGGTTGAGAACAATCTGACGGTTACTCCCCGCCCGAAACATGTCAGCTTTTGCTCCCCGTTTCACTTTTGCCTCCACAAACGCTACGTAGTTCAGGAACGTACTACCATCTTCAGCGTAGTATTTACGTAAATCGACCGGAAAATTATAGGCCGGATAACCCCGGTCGATGATGGTTTTCACGGGTAATAAATCCCCGACTTCCGTAACTCCTGTTCGTTGAAATAGCTGACCAGATGCTGGTTTAGAGCGTTCGGTCAGGTCGCCGTAATGATCGGCGTGAAAGTGCGAAACCACCAGATAGTCGAGCTGCGGAGTTCTGTTTCTGGGCATTGACTGGTTCACATATTCAGCTATCCACTCACCAGCCGTTTTCGAATCATTCGGCCTGGCAGGAGCGACTTTTAAAGGTGCCGATCTTCGCAAAAACGCGGTAGCATTGAGATCCCCGGCATCCAGCAGCATCGTGGTTCCATCCGGGAAAACAAAAAACGTACTGTTGCCCCGACCCGTGTTAATATGGTGAATGTCCAGATAGCCCGGTTGCCAACGTAGCAACGTATCGGCTGGTGTCTGAGCCATTGCCAAATGAGCGAAGCAAAGAAGGATAAATACGTAGCAATTGATTTTCATGAAGATACGTGCGAGGTTCATCGATACGTTACGTCGTCGGGTTATCTAGCGGTGCAGCCCTTTTTTTCGGAGATAGTCGAGTAACTCTTTGGGCCGGTCGGTTTGAATCATGGTGGCACCGTGCGCAATCAGCCAACCCCATCCTGCTTCGGGTTTACCTTCTTCCTGACTTATCTCGTCGTCGTGACCGCCATTCTGATTGGCCCACAAACTATTATACCAGATTCGCGAACCTGTTTGCGGAATGGTCTGGTAGATAGACTGTTCCAATGTGCTGTCTGCACTGAAGAGAAGCTCATAAGCTACGGGTTTCATTTTCTCTTCGTAGGTTCTGATTTTGGCGTTGGCATCCGGTCGATCCAAATGCACAATGGGCATATAAGCGAGTTTTCCCGTGAGCAGGTTGCCATTTTCGGCTTTGGCCTCGTCGTACGATTTGTTTGATTTGATAATCGCATGATCGACCGTGTTCGTTTTCACCAGTATCTCGTAGGCATCTTTGTAGTAATCGTACCCTTTGTCGATGTTGACCATTGCCCGCCCTTTAGCCAGCTGCATACATTGCTCGAAGGTTGGAATCCGTTGCCGCGTAGGGCCGCCGTGCTCGTTCTTCAGCGTCAGTTTCTGAATTTCTTCCCACGTATATTCTTCCGGTTTTCCGTGCCCCGACGTAGTACGGTCGATGGTCGTATCGTGCATCAGAATCAGCACTCCATCTTTCGTTTTTTTGAGGTCGATTTCTATTATGTCGACACCCATTTTGATTGCATTTTCTATAGCGAGCACCGAGTTTTCGGGCGCACCCCGCCAGTCGCCCCGATGCGCAACAACGAGCACCTGTTTACTGGCTGGGTTGTGCAACTCGCGAATAATAGCATCCACAGAGCCTGATTGAGCCAGAGCCGACACCGAAATCAGAAAGATTGTTGCGAAGAGTAAGGAACGAGACATAAAATGAGCTTTGAGAGTCGAGGGAAATAGTTTTGCACAGTATTTACCACCCCCTGCCCCCTCCTAAAACAGGAGGGGAACATAAAAAGGGTCACTTCTGCACGTTCCCCTCCTGTTTTAGGAGGGGCTAGGGGTGGTAAGATTTTTACCCCATAAGATTAGGGTTTGGATGGGGTCATCAGGGAAACAGAAATCCGCGTTCTACTTAAAACGAAAATGCTCAATAGCCCGGATTCTGTTTGATGGCCGGATCGGTGTCGATCTGGCTTTGCGGAATCGGCATCAGCAGGTCTTTGGCCGAGATGGTAATCAGGATGTTATTTGCTTTAAACCAGGCATTCATGACCGAAATAGCTGTGCCGGTACGTAGCAAATCGAACCAACGATGACCTTCGCCAACCAGTTCTAACTGGCGCTCAAGATCAATAGCCGCTCGCATATCGGCTTGCGACGTAGCTGTGGTGTTTGCTAAACCAGCCCGCGTCCGAATCAGATTCAGGTTCGTTGCGGCTGACGCTACGTTACCCAATTCATTTTCTGTTTCGGCCAGCATCAAAATCGCATCGGCATAACGTAGCACCACTACGTCGCTACCGCCATCGGTAATGACGGTTGGTTGAGACAGTTTGCGGCTCCACGGAATGCCCGACGTAGTGGCCGTAATAAAAGTGCCTTTGCGCTTGTCGGCGGCAGTATAAAGTGCATACAGACTTTTTGTGGGTAAATTATGACCTTTCGCACCCGACACCGTGCCCGATGGCGCATTCTGCTGAAACATCGTACTTCCCTCGGTATTGCCATTAATATTCGACGCAAACTGGACCGCAAAAATTATCTCCTTGTTGTTTTCGTTATTGATGCTGAACACATCAGCGGGATTTGGTAGTAAGGTATGCTTTCCTGATGCCACCACAGCCAGAAGCAGTGTCCGGGCATCGGCGTAGTTTTTCTGGGCCAGATGCACTTTCGCCAACAACGTTTGGGCGGCTGTTTTGATGACTTTACCGGGCTGAGTTGTGGTTTCTGGCAACGTAGCAATGGCTTCGTTCAGGTCTTTTTTTATCTGATCGTATACCTGCGCCGACGCCGTTCTACCCTGCCCGAAATAAGCATTCGGATTTTCAGTTTCCTGCGTTACCAGTGGCACATCGCCATAAAGTTGAACCAGATTGAAATACAGCAACGCCCGAATAAATTTCATTTCGCCGATGCGGGCCTGTTTGGTCGAAGCAACCGCATAAGAAACTTTATCGATTCGGCTCAGTACTACGTTGGCACGCTGAATAGCCCGATACGAATCGCGCCATACCGTTGTCACCATTTCGTTGGCGGGAAGAATAGCAAACTGATCGATCTGGCCATACGTACCGTTGTCATTGGCTGGCACTTCGTCGTACGTAACGTCGGATTGAATTTCGGAGAAGGTCGGAAAATACAAACCATATAGCCCGTTGGCCTGAAGTTTAGCGTATGTAGAATTAACGTATTCTTCAACTTCAATTTCGTTTTGAAGAAAACTTCCTAACTCTTTCGATGTGAGCGGACTTTGAAATAGCTGTTTATCGCAGGCTGTCAGGCCAAGCAGGCTACTCATTAACAGGCAAATAGAAACTATTTTTTTCATGAGTGATACGTTAGAAATTGACGTTGACGCCGACAATAAATGACTTGGCAATCGGATAATTTGCCTGCGAAAGACCGTTCGTCAATACGTTATCAGGCGACGTAGCGTCGGGGTTGAAACCCAGAAATTTGGTAAACGTGATCAGGTTATTGGCCGTTACGTATACCCGTGCATTCGCTAATTTTACGGCCGAAACCCACGTTTTTGGTAGATTGTAAGCCACTTGCAGATTACGTAACCTCAGATAGTCGGCATCTTTGAAGAACAAATTCGATGCGCGGGTCAACCGCCGGGCGGCCGAGAAATTGCCCAGATTCGGTTGTCCCAGAAAGCCATTCGGATTGTTGGTGGGGTGATAGCGATTTTGGAAGTAATACTTGTTGGGTACGCCAAAACCTTCGCCCGATTCTTCCTGATTCGATAACTGCGTATCCCAGATTTTTCGCCCCTGAATACCGACGAACGAAAAACTAAGTTCAATTCCTTTGTAGTTGAAATTACTGGAGAAACCGTAGGTGAATTTGGGGTTGAACGTACCAAACGTTTTGCGGTCATTGAGATCAATAATACCATCGCCGTTGAGGTCTTCTACAATGTAATCGCCCAGTAACGTACCGGCCAGTTTAGGCGTAGTGTTTAGTTGTTCCTGTGTTTTGAAGACGCCCGTAACGTTATAGCCATACATTTCGGCGATGGAACCGCCCACACGCGTCAGAAAATTACTCGAACCGCCCGTAATGATCTGATTTTGACCCGGAGCCAGCGCCAGCACTTTGTTGGAGTTGGTGGCAATGTTTCCACTAAAACCCCATTGTACTGGCCCTAAATTGAGCGTATTGCCCGCCAATTCGAGTTCAAAACCGTTGTTCTGAATACGCCCAATGTTCTGGATCGACGAGCTAAAACCTGATTGCTCCGGCACAGGTACGTCGAGCAGCAAATCTTTAGTGATAGATGAATAGTAATCGGCGGCTACCGTAAACCGGCTGCCTAATCCCAGATTCAACCCGATGTTGGTCGATGTTTTAACCTCCCACGACAGGTTAGGGTTGGGGGTAGTTGTGGCCGCAAAACCAGATGCCAGCGAATTCCCATAGACGTAATTATCAGGATTTACCAACGCCTTCGAACCGTAGTAACCGATCTGATTATTACCCGATTGGCCCCAGCTTCCGCGAATTTTGGCGAACGTTATGAGATTCGTTTTCGGGAAAAATGATTCGTTACTAACAATCCAGCCGCCCGTAACCGAAGGGAAATTACCCCATTTCCGGTCGTCGCCAAAGCGAGACGAACCATCGCGTCGAATTGTAGCCGTAAACAGGTATTTGTTCAGGTACGAATACTGGGCGCGTGCCAGATACGACACCTGTGTCCAGGCATAGCGGTTTGCCGTGGCCGTAAAAGCGCTGGCGCCACCAATATTCGTGATGTTGTTGTCGGCAATACCAGAACCAGTTATCGTAGTGCCGGAGCCAGTTTCTTTCTGGAATGTGAAACCCGCTAACAGGTCAATGCTATGATCCTGAACCTGACGATTATACGTAACAGTATTCTCCGACAAATAACTAAGGTTGAAATCACGGGATTCGGTGGCTACGGCGGGCTTTGGGGCTGTTGTCCGATAGCCGCCCACATCCGACGGATTGTAGGAATCGAAGTAGTTGCTAACCAAATCGCCACCCAGTAACGTCTTGACTGTTAACCCGTCAATAGGGCGGAAGGCCAGATACGTATTGCCGAACGTGCGGAAAAAATCGCGCTGATTTTTGATCTTTAAGGCCAGCGCCACCGCGTTTTCGCCCAATGCACCGTCTTCGGGCGTGTTGGCAATTATTTGCTGACTGATAGCGAGCGATCCGTCGGCATTGTAGGGCGCAAACATCGGGTACATGATGTACATGTTCGCAATCGGGTCGAACGACTGATTTCCGTTGTTGTTAAAAAACGCCTGCGAATTATACGATGGATTAATGCTTATGCCCATGTCAACTTTATCCGACAGCTTAGAGTCGACTTTAATTGTGCCGCTGTAGCGTTTCAGGCCATTGTTCAGTACAATTCCGTCCTGATTGAAATAATTGAGCGATACGTAGTAGTTCGTCTTGGCGGAGCCGCCCGAAATACCCACGTTATAGCTACTCATGGCCCCATTCCGAAACAGTTCGTTGAGCCAGTTGGTGTTGGTAAGTCCCGGCCGATTGTCGAGCCAGGGTTGCAGGTAATTCAGGCGAAGTTCGCGCAGACTCGCTCCTTTGGCAATTCGGGTGGCGCGGTCGTCGGTAATGCTTCGATTCGCGGGATTTTTAGATACGTATCCCCAGTCGCGAGATTCCGTAAAATACTGAGCGGCCTGATAGGCATCGACGTATTCAACCTTATCGCTACGTTGCTGGATGCCCGAATAAATATCAACCGACACGCTCATTTTGTCGGTTTTGCCCTTTTTAGTCGTAATAATAACAACGCCGTTGGCTGCCCGTGAGCCATAGATAGCGGCCGACGAAGGGTCTTTCAGGATGTCCATCGTTTCGATGTCCTGCGGGTTAATCGAGTTAAAGGAAGACCCTTCCGATAACGGAAACCCATCGACAACGATCAGCGGATTTCGACCGGCGGTTAACGTACCGATACCCCGAATCACAATCTGCGGATTCGATCCCGGCTGTGCCGACGCATCGTTGATAACCACCCCTGCCGCTTTTCCGGCTAGTTGCTGGGCAAAACTACTACCGTTGTACCGATTCAGTTCCTGCCCTTTCACCTGCGAAATAACGCCCGTTACTTTCGCTTTCGATTGAGCACCGTAGCCAATCACCACTACGTCGTTGAGTGAGCGAGGTTCAAGTTTCATCCGGACTAACAGGCTATTATTGTCTCCTGCGCTAATCGGGAAATCGCTGATCGTTTGTTTCTCGTAGCCGATATAGCTGAACGTAAAACTGTATGTACTGTTGGCTTTCAGATTGGTTAGCGTAAACGAACCATCGGCCTCGGTTGTGGTTCCACGGGCCTCGGTCTTTCCCGGTTCGTTGAGAAGAACCGTAACGCCAATGAGCGGTTCTCCTTTTTCGTCGAGTACTTTTCCTTTCAGCAGCGGCCCCGGTTGCGCTATGGCCGAGCCTATAAACAGCAGCAGTGCGCCAGCTATCAGAATTAGTTGTTTCTTACAATTGTGTACGTAGTGTTTCATAAGCACAGTTGGTCAATTTTTAAGGCAAAAAGATAACCGTAACCCTATTTTTAGGGCGTTTTGAGATGACCGTTTCGTTGGCCAGATTCAAGAAATTAGCGGTGATTTACTCGGGTGATTTGCTGATAATTATCTTATCCGGCTCCTGTTTAAATGACAAATTATTCATTGAACATACAGCCCCCAACACAACCCGAAGTGAGTCGGATGGAATGAACGTACCAGAGAACGACAATCCCTGCACGTCTGCCGGATCGACCTCAATCTGTACGTTATAGCGCTTGCCAACCTCCGTCAGTACGTTCGCCAGTGGCTCTTTACTGAATCGCAACCACGAAACTGGCGTAGGAACGGGTTTAGTGGTTACTACCTGAACCGTCGGCGTTGCTGGCTGGGCCATCGGTTCGACACGTATCTGCTTCGTTTTTCTATCGACAGTAAATTCCTGGCCCGGTTTCAGATACGTATCAGTCATACTCAGACCACTTTCGGGTGTGGCCCGCACCACTACGCGCCCTTCCAGCAATTGTACGGATACGTTCTCCGATTTGGCAGCCCGCACCCAGAACTGCGTTCCCAGAGCGGTTGTTGTAAAACCGTTGGCCAGCACCACAAACGGATGATTGGGATCTTTTGCCACCGTAAACAGCGCATCGCCAGTCAGGCTGATGTTCCGCGATGGTTTTCCAAAAGGTTCGTAATAACTGACGCTACTACGTGGCTGAAGTTTGATTGTCGACCCGTCCATCAGCGCTACGTTCATGACCGTATTGCCTGTGTTGGTTTTGCGCGTCAATTGCCAGGGCTGACTGCTACGTTGCTGGGCAACGATTGGTGTTGTGGGCGACTCAGATGTGTATTGATACGTCAGCCATCCACCAACCAATACCAGCATGGCAGCCGCAGCCCAGACCATCCAGTTCCGCCGGAAAACGCTGACTGGATGTAGTGTCTCGTTACCCAGAATCTGCCGATGGAGTCGCGCCAGAACCAACGACGATTGCGAGTCTGTCAGTGGTTTTTCGGTACGTTGCAGATTCTGGTCGAATTCGTTACGTAGCGATGCTTGCCAGGTTTGTTCGTCCTGCGTGAGCTGGCGAATAATCCGTTGCTTCTCGGCATCGGTTGCTGTTCCTGCCCAGAATTTATCGACGATATGGTTGATTTCCTCCATCATGTACATCCCTAAATACTCAAGGTGGGCTCAAAAGGGGATGTCGTTTTTATATTAATAAATTGTTAAGTAGTATTTTTTTGGGAGAACAGTCGATTCTGACGAAAATGGAGGCTTTTTGCTGAGAAATATTTTTTAGAATCTACCCAAATAACTGCCGATTTTAAGTTTTTGGCGCAATCAATACGTATCCAGAAAAAGAAGAAGTAAAGAAAGAGCCGTCGAATGTGGGGAGCCGTAGCGGCTCTGAATATGCGCTTTAACCGAACGGGTCGCCTGTTTTAGATAATCTCTGACCGACTGAACCGAAATGCCGAGCGATTCGGCCACTTCTTCGTGCGTTTTCCCCTCGAACCGGAGTAATCGGAACACTTCTTTTTTGCGGGCGGGCAGGTGACTAACCGCTTCTTCGATCAGTGAAAGTTGTACGTCAAACAATTCTTCATCAAGCGATTCTTCCGGCGCCGATGTGTCGGGGAGTTCGGGCTGTTGCTGCACCACCATCGACTCTTTCAGCTTCTTTTTCAGAAACGAAGCGGCTTTGTTATAACTCACCACAAATAGCCAGCCGCCCACCGACTTATCGGTCTGAACACGCTGACGATTTTCCCAGAGCGTAATAAAAACTTCCTGCAAAATATCCTCAGCCGCTTCGGGTTGTTTAACCATCTTGAAAATGTTGGCATACACCGGCTGTTTATATCGGTGATAGAGTTGGTCGAATGCATCGACCTCCCCCAGCGAAAGTGCGTGTACCAATTCGATTTCTGACAGTGTAGTCGGCATTTCTGCTAGTTTTTTGATAAAAATAAGCCACCTAACGTAGCGCTGATCGCCTGTAAAAGAGGGAGTTGATAGTAAATTAAATGCAAACTTACGGATTGTTTTACGAAAGGGAATTTATGAAATTGTAAAATATAATTTTCTGGCCCATCGGCAGACGTGAAAACCGTAATAGACCAACAATCCGACTATATGAACCAATAATACTTTATTAATCAGGCTATTGTTTCTCATTTGTCGCACTGTTAAAAATAGGTATAATTACACGAATACTTCCTTTTTTAGTTGGTAAACTAACTCTGGCATGTATCGCTCTTTGTTCATCGGTTGGGTAATTGTCGTTCTGGTACTGGGATCGGCCTTGCTTGTTTATGGGCAAACGACAGCCGTACTAACCGGGAACGTAATAGATGCTACGTCGGGCAAACCCATGCCGTTTGCCAATGTATATATTAACGGATCAACGCGGGGGGCTGTTACCGACGAAAAGGGTGCGTTTACCCTTGTTGGAATTCCGCTTGGTACAGTCGAAATAGTGGCTTCGTTTATTGGCTATCAGGCTGATAAACGCACACTCAGATTTGATAATACAACTCCACAAAAAGCCAATTTTAGCCTGAAACCGAGCGAGCAAACGCTGGATGCCGTAACCGTACGGGGAAATCCGAAACGCTGGGAACGCCATTTACGTCAGTTTAAAAAACAACTCTTCGGCGAACCCTTTGGCGGGCAGTGTCTGCTTATAAATAGTGAAGTGCTCAACTTTAAAGAAGATAAAGATCATCTGTATGCCACGGCCAACGAACCGTTGATTATTGAAAATCAGGCAATAGGCTATCGGTTGATTTATGATCTGCAACATTTCGATGCCAGAGCAGAAGGGGTTTTTTATGCGGGTGCTGCCCGGTTTGAAGAACTAAAGCCCGAGAACGAACGGCAGGCCAACCGGTTTCGGCGTAATCAGTTGCTTGCTTACAAAGGCTCAATCCGGCATTTGATGGCTAGTCTGGTTGATAAAACGTACGGGGAAGCTGGTTTTCAGGTTTATCAGGAAGATCCTAGTAGAACGATTTCCATCGACCGGCGATCCATTACGCTTACGGCTGCGGTGAACGACTATAAGCGCCTGATTCCAGTTCAGGTTTCTACCCTGATTCAACCCGGCCGGTTATCGACCGAGCGGAAATTGGTTTCGCCCCTGAAACTGATCATATTCTATACGAATGCGTTCTCGAGTTTCTCTCCCTATCCCGACGCTCGTTACGCCTATACGGAAATGAAATTGCCCAGCGGTTCGATGCAAATGACCGTTGATGGGGTTATTACGATGCCTGAAGGAATGGAGGTGAAAGGCACGATGGGTAATGATCGGCTGTCGACCATGTTGCCCGCCGACTGGAAACCCGAAGCCGATGAGAAAGAGACGCTTACAAACGGCCCACTAGCTCAACAAGGAAAACTGGCACCACCTGATGCCCGCATGGGACGTATCACGACGGCTTTCAACGAACGGTTTAAGGTGCTGTCTCCTACGCTGTTTGCTCATATCGATAAACCCTTTTATACCACTGGCGACCGGCTTTGGATGAGCACGTATCTGCTTGATCCGGTCAATTATCAGCGGCTCGGTGGTGAAACGGCCATCCATGTCGATCTGCTTACGTCGGCAGGCAAACTCGTGCAACACCAGTGGGTACGTATCGTTGACGGACGGGGCGAGGGCAACTTCCGGCTGTCGGATACGCTCAAGACCGGAACGTATCGCCTGCGCGCTTACACCGATGAAGATGATACCCAGCGACGCCCGGCTTTTGAGCGATCTATTGCGGTTTATAATCTATTTCAGAATGATATATCGCTACGTAGTGATTCTGTTGCTGAACAAGTAGACATTCAGGTTTTGCCGGAAGGTGGTCGCTGGATTACGGGATTACCCGCACGGTTGGGCGTAAAAATTGTACATCCCAACGGGCATGGCTTGCCTATTGCGGGACGTATTGTGGACGATCAGGGCGTTGAAGTAGTAGGTTTCAAGACCAATCGGCAGGGGATGACCAGCGTGTCGATGGAGCCAAAAGTGCAGCGGACGTACTACGCCGAAGTTATGTATAAAAATCAGCCGCAGCGCGTTCCATTGCCCAAACCCGAAACGGAAGGACTGTTGCTTTCTGCCGATGCAATTAGCGATACCACTCGGCTGGCTTTGACCATACAAAGTGCCAACCGGGCCGTTATCGACTCGGTGTATATTCTGATTCAGCAGCACGGCAGGGTAGCCGATCAGCGAAAAGTTATCCTGCAAAATGGGGTGGCGAAGGTAAGCTTATCCATGATGACCTGGTTGCCGGGCCTTACGCAAATCACGCTATATGATGCCATCGCCAAACCGCAAGCCGAGCGATTGGTTTATGTGCCCGAATTCGTTGCGCCAGTACGGGTGTTAATGGCGTTCAACAAACCCCGGTATCAGCCTCGCGAATATGCTATTCTGAGCGTTAATCTGAGCGATAACGGATTACCCACACTGGCAGCTTTATCGGCGTCGATTACTGATTCCGATAAAGTTCCTAATGATACCGCCGATGCTACGTTGCAGGCGCATTTGTTGCTAACGGGCGAACTTCGGGGACGTATCGAAAACCCCAACCAGTACGTAGTAAGTCGTTCTGCTGAAACCCGTCAGGCACTGGACGATCTGCTGTTAACCCAAGGCTGGCGACGGGTAACCGGCACGCCCGAAACAGAACTACTCGGTGGCGTTTCGTTGATGGGCCGTATTTTGAATGCGAAAAACCAACCGATACCCGGCGCGCAGATCATGGTAGCGTCGACAGCAGGGGCGCAGTCGTTCGTAAAATCGGCGGGTGCAGATGAAAAAGGACGCTTCCGATTGGCGGGGCTGGCTATTGCTGATACTGTTCGATTATTGACACAACTCACTGATCGTCAGTTAAAGGATATTCCTGCGAAAGAAGCTTACATGGTTCGGGAGAGTCCGGGTATGTTGTGGGAATCCAGTAAAACGACCATTGCTCCTAACTGGTCGACGTTGCGGGCTCAACTGGAAGCGGCCCGCATTCGGCAGGAAGCCAACGCCGATTTGTACCGCGATAAAACAGCAAAAGTGCTGAAAGAAGTAACGGTTCGTGCGCGTAAAGTCGAGGATAGACCCGACGATATACGCATGCGTAGTTTGCACAATGTGGCCGATGCTACCATCGTTTTCGACGAACGATCTCCCGTTTATCCAAATCTCTACGAAATGATAAGTGGGCGAGTGGCTGGTGTGTCAGTAGTACGTACCAATCCACCCCCTGGCCAAACAGTTCCCCCTGGCTATCAGGTGACTGTGCGAGGGGCGGGTAGTTTCAAAAGCGGTTCTCAACCGTTGTTTTTGTTGGATGGTATGCCCATTCAGGACCCCGATGGAACCGCTTTGATGCAATTCAACCCAAGAGATATTGAGCGTATTGAGGTGCTGAAAAGTGTAGGTACTGCCGGAATTTATGGGGTTCGGGGCGGAAATGGCGTCATCGCGTTTTACTCAAAAAGTACCCGATCTATGCAGGGAAACGCGAAGACTAAAGAAGGCATGACACCTATTCAATTTATTGGTTACCCATCGACCCAGCGCGAATTTTACGTACCTCGTTACGATACCGAAACCACTGGTGATGCCCCATCGGGCGCGATTGATCGGCGGGACGTATTGTATTGGAAACCTCTGATGCAGACCGACAGCAAAGGGCACAGCCAGCTTCGTTTTCCGCTGTCGGACGTAGTAAGAACGGTGCGCGTCGTGATTCAGGGAATTACGGCGGAAGGTCGCCCGGTTGTTACCAGTCAACTTATGCGAGTGCAGTGATTTAGAATTTCATGACATAGTACTGACAGAGAAATGTCTGCCCGAATTCGTGAATCTGTCGCTGGTACGTTGGCTGAAATCCGTGACGTTCGTAAAAAGCCATCAGCTTCGGACGAGTAGCATCTGTTTCGAGTTGCAATGTATCAATACCCCGTTTTAAACATTCTGTTCGGCAAAAATCGAGAATGCGTAAAAACAGATTCTGTCCAGAAAATTGTCGTCGTATAGCCAGCTTATGAACGAATCCTGACGTATTGGTCGGTACGTCGGGCCAGAAGAGCGGGTCTTCCCACTGCAATATTAGTACGGCCGCCGGTTCTGGTGCTACGTTCGTATCGGATTGGGCGTACATAACGTAGAGGTTGCCTGTCGTGTATGTATCAAGAAGATTTTCAGGAACAAGGGTATCAATAGCCCATAATTCCTGATTGGTATCCACAAGCCACTGACCTACTTCGCGCAGAATCTCGATAGCCAGATTAGGTTGATCGTTACGGAACGAAAACGTCATTGGAAAACGGGTTTACAACAGGTTGTGTACTACGTGAAATGCTACGTTGGTCCGGATAAAAAGCCTCAGTAACATTTCGCTACGTTGGCAAGTTAAGCACGTATGACAAAACTCAACAAAACAATCTTGCCTGCGCTGGGCAGTGGGCTGATTGGTGCTACGGTGCTTACGGCGGTTCATGAAACAGCCCGTCAATTTATTGCAGAAGCTCCCCGAGCCGACGTACTGGGCGAACGAGCGATAAAAAAAGGACTGAAAAAAGCGGATATCGAAGCCCCCGCTGATGATGAGTTGTACTACTGGACTCTTGGCGGTGATCTGATTTCAAACGCGTTGTATTACAGCCTGATTGGCCTTGCTAAACCAAAGCAATCGCTGCTAGTTGGTACTGCGTTGGGACTTGCCGCTGGTGCTGGCGCAGTGGGTTTGCCGGGACCAATGGGCTTAGGATCAGCACCTACCAGCCGAACGCCAGCAACTGCCGCAATGACTGTCGCTTGGTATCTGATTGGCGGAATCGCTACAGCTAGTGTTTACCAGATATTGAAGCGTAAGCTGCGTTAGTACACATCAGGCTGTTATGGTAATACCCTCATCAGTAAGGTACTGACCGATGTTAAAAATCTGGCCGTCGAGTAGTTCCAGGTCGCGATGCCAATCCATTGTAAGCCAAGCGTCGGCGTTACGTTCGGCAACCATTACCTGCTGTGAACTAGTGAATACCCAGATTACTTTGTCGGAGCCAAAGTCCAGTAATTTCTTTGTTTTCCGATTCACATAATTGAAGTCGATTACCTTTGATACGTCAGCTTTTACATCAATTTCAATAGCTACTTTGGCAGGTACTTTAACGTATTGCGTATTGATCTTATCGGGCGTCAGTACGTTTCTGTCATAAATCGCTACGTCGTGCGACAAGTTATTCCGATGGTCGATGTGAACACCAGCTTCATTTGAGGCAAACCAGTATTTTTTCTCATCTAATTGACGAAGCATAATTCGCATGAAATAAGTGACCAGCACCCATTGTAAAGAACTCGAACCCATTATTTCTTCTGGTAATTTCTTGCCAGCCAGTACGTCTTCATAGCCGAGATAATACAACGGACGGCCATCCAGCACTTCATAAACCAGCGATTCCAGCGCAACGGGTGGCTGTTTTCGAGCTGATAATGAAGTGCGTTGCTTCCGGGATTGCTGTTGAGCTATGGGTTGCATAAAATGCTTTTTAGCAAGATAACTATAAATTCATCCGCTTCAGTTCGCGGACGGCGAAGTCAGCAGCACGGGCGGTTAAGGCCATATAAGTAAGCGATGGGTTCACGCACGACGACGAAACCATAGCCGCACCGTCGGTAACGAATACGTTTTTGGCTCCCCAAACCTGATTGTTGGCGTTGAGAACCGACGTTTTGGGATCACGACCCATGCGGGCGGAACCCATTTCGTGAATACCGATTCCCTGATTTTTGTCGGTGTCGTTACGTGTCTTGACGTTTTTCAGGCCAGCCGCTTCGAGCATTTCGGCGGCATCGTTGGCCATTGCTTTCCGCATGCCAACGGTATTTTCGCCCCAGCCTGCATCGAATTCAACGATAGGTAATCCCCATTTATCTTTTTTAGATGAAAGCAACATGCGATTGTTAGGGTCGGGGAGGGTTTCGCCAAAACCACCAATGTTAAACTCCCAGCGTCCGGGCTTTGTCAGACTGTCTTTAAACTCTGGTCCAAAGCCATCTTTCGAGGCACCAGCTACCCAATCCTGACGGGCACCGCGTCCCTGATAGCCAAAGCCGCGTACGAAGTCTTTCCGTTTATCATCGCCCCAGTTGGCAAATCGAGGAATGTAAATACCGTTGCCCCGACGACCATAGTAATACATATCCTGCAATCCCTCGAATTCGCCCGATGCTCCCGCACCCAGATGGTGATCCATGAGGTTACGGCCCAACTGATCGGAATCATTGCCCAGCCCGTTCGGAAACCGTTTCGAGGTTGATTGCATCATGATCCAGGCCGTATTGATGGTTGAGGCATTCAGGAAAATGATTTTGGCGTAGTATTCCTGCGTTTGTTTCGTATTCTGATCGATGACCCGAACGCCAACGGCTTTGTTTTTCTGTTCATCGAACAAAACCTGATACGCAATTTTATCCGTAATGATCGTTAACCGACCGGTTTTCATGGCAGGTGGCAACGTAGACGATTGCGTACTGAAATAGGCCCCAAATGGACAGCCACGAACGCAAAGGTTTCGAAACTGACACGATGCCCGACCTGCGTCGGTATGAATTTTCTGCGCTACGGAAAGAATTGCTGGCCGACCGATGACCAAATGCCGACCTTTGAAGTTCTTTTCGATCCCATCTTTCGCTTTCAGTTCAATGCTGTTCATCTGCATGGGCGGCACAAACTCGCCATCGGGAAGTACGGCAAGCCCATCTTTGTTGCCCGAAACCCCGGCAAAACGCTCTACGTAGGAGTACCACGGGGCAATGTCTTTGTAGCGAATGGGCCAGTCGCTGCCGTGACCATCTTCGAGATTGGCGGTGAAGTCACGCTCGTTGAGCCGGTAACTTTGCCGACCCCACATCAGCGAGCGACCACCCAGATGATACCCGCGAATCCAGTCATAGGGGCGTTTTTCGATATACGGTACGTCGACATCTTTGGTGAACATATGGCGCTGATCTTCACCGGGTTTTCCGCCCGAACGCGCGTTGGCCCAATATTCTTCGGCAGCCCACAACTCAATTTTACCCCGGTGCGGAAATTCCCAGGGGTCTTTCATGGCGGTAGGGTAATCCGTTACATGTTTAAGGTCGGGGCCACGCTCAAGCATAAGCACTTTTAGTCCTTTCTGCGTGAGTTCTTTAGCGGCCCAGCCACCCGATATACCAGAACCTACCACAATAGCGTCGTAGGTCATTCCTTTTTTAGCGTCAAGATTAAGGTTCATTGTTTTTATGGAGTGAGGAGTGTGTATTAGGAGTGAGAATCCATTCGGCTGAAATCCTTACTAGCTATTCTCAATCCTACTTACTCGCTTCTAATACTAAACCTACTACGTTGCCCACGCTTTCTGGCCGTCTTTGAGTTTCACAACACCCTCGTATCGACCCGGAATTTTGACGTATTTAAGTGCCTGCGTACAGCCAATTTCGGAACTGAAATAACCCAGAATTGTCAACTCTTTTACTAGTTTGAAAAACGGTGTAAGTGGCGCGTTTTTCTTTTCGTCTTTTACTACAACCCCCGTTTCGGCATCCACTAATTTGGCCTGCGTCTGGTCGGAGCCTGATGCCGCAACCGCGCCTAGCGTTGTTTCCGGATTTTTGGACAGGTTTTCCTGCTGTTTGGGCTTTTGCTGCGCTTCGGTTTTCGCCATTTGCTCAAACTGCTTCAGAATGGCCGTTTTCTGATCAATAGGCAGCTCTACAAATGATTTGCTGTAGGTTTTCTTACTTTCTGCCTCAACGGCGTCAAGGCCTTTCAGAAAATGCTCTTGTTGGGCTGGTTTATAGCAATCTTTTAAAATTAGCTGGATAGTCCCGGCAACTTTAGCGGCTTTAGCTCCGGGAGTAGACGTAGTGGGCATAATCACTTCGGTAATTTCGTCCAGCAGGGCTTCCTGAGCCGGTTGTAACAGAAAGGCCGAAGGAGCGCGCTTACTAACGCGGTGGGGTTGATAACTGTCCAGAATGGCTGCCATAGAAGGGGCCGACAGCGCACTTCCCATGGTAAGAGCAACTTGAAGAATGGCTTCTCTGCGTTTCATGCTACGTCTTTTTAAAGTACCCGAGTAGACTTGTTCTGCGTTAGTGCTGGCAGTATCGTTCAGGTTTCCCAGAAAAGTAGAAAAGAATTACATCCTACTATAGTTGAGGATCGAGCGAATGCTACGTAGCGTTTGGCTCCTCAAAAGGACTTCGCTACGTATAGAGGTTATCCATTACGCTAGAAGCCGATACAGGTAGGGTGCTTTATTGGCAGCCCCTGTGTATTTTTTCTCCAGACGTTCCAACACATTCATATCCAGAATTTTCTTTTGGAAGTTATTACGGGCAAACGGTTTGTCGTAGACCGCTTCGTAAAGTTCCTGTACTTCGCGCATGGTGAATGTTGCGGGAAGCAACGAGAACGCGATCAGTTTCTGGTCGAGATTCTGACGTAGCGTTTCGAGCGCTTTTGTTACAATCAGTTCGTGATCCATAATCATGGTTGGCAGCTCCTTAATCGGGTACCAGGCAATCGATTCGTCGAGTTCGGTCTTTTGGGGTGTAACCCTGTTGATGTCTACAAGAGCGTAGTAGCCAATCGAAATAAACCGCCTGGTAAACCACTCATATTCTTTCTGATCGAAGCGCCCTCCACCTAACCGTTCGGGGTTAAGCTTGATGAGCTGGTCAAGAAAGTCTAGATTATTTCGGCCTGCTTCACCAAAAATATAAAACTGCTCGAGGTAAATATCATCGATACCGGTTCGCTCCTGCAGCATGCGGTGAGCAGCCCTGTCAATATCTTCGTTTTGATAAATAAACCCGCTCGGCAACGCCCAAAAATTCCCGTTGAAGTTCAGTTTAGGCACCAGCACGTTCAGTTGTTTATTCTGATAGCCGAAGATGACACAATCAATGGAAAGCTGTTGAATATAATTACGTTCGCTCGGAGAATGCATTTTGTTTAGTCTGATATCAGTAGCAAGTAAACAGAAACAGCAGGCAAATCAACCGCTGATGCATAAACATTCCGCTTTTGAGCCGTTTGCCGTTGCATTACTTCTGCTGTTTAGTATAAGCTGTATATTGAATAGGATAAAATTTATTGTCTAAATAATAGACAATAATATTGTTTTATTTCTACATTTGTTGTGTAGACACTACTATTTGTGGGAACGCGCTATAATTCAGACGTGTAGATTCGCGATCAACTATCCAGAATACACAAATACGGATTGTCCTTATGGTGGTAGAATAAAATCGTTTCACTTATCTAATCAACTAGTATGACAATGAAAAAAACAACTCTCTTTTTTGTACTGTGCTTTCTGAGCCTGGCTTTTGCAGGATTTGCGCAAACTTCACCACCGACCGACTTTTATGCCGGTAAATGGGAGATTATGATTGCAGGAACGCCAAATGGTGATGTTAAAATGACAACCGATCTTGTCCGTAAAGACGGTAAGCTAACGGGCGAATTGATAAATCCTGCCGATCCTGCCAACGGAAAACGGGCCATTACGAAAGTTGTCGAGAATGGTGATAAACTTTCTATTCATTTCGAGACGGCTGAAGTAGGGGAGATTGCTATGGAGCTAACAAAAGTTGACGACGATAATCTGAAAGGTACTACGTATAATTTCGATACAGTTGCCAAGCGAGTGAAGTAATAATCAAGTAGCGTTCGGGCAAACGTATCCTACAAAAACGGCACCAATTTATAACGGGGGCCGTTTTTTGTTGCCGTAAAGTCAGTGCTTGTCCGTTATCTGACTCTTTACAGACAAAAATAAACCAAGTGAAATTTTGTTGAACGAGCGCTGGTGCAATTGGCGAAGTTTTTGCTATAAAATGGCAAAGATAAGTTACTTGTCGCCTGCCACATCTATGCCCATTCGCTACGTCTTTTTTCTTCTTTTTTTGCGGATTAGTACATCAGTTTATGCTGCTTGTCAGCCACCAACTGGTCTTCATACAGATAATATCACGTATCAATCGGCGCGGCTAAACTGGTATTATTATGACAATGGAAATGGGGCGTATTCTTTTCAGGTACAGTGGCGGGTAGCCGGTAGTGGCTCATGGACAGGTTCGGTCATTTCGCCCCAATTTTCTAATTTAACGGTTCTCACAAACAATACTACGTATGAATGGCGAGTGCGAACTATTTGTGCAGCGGGCGATACGTCGACCTATGCAACTGGCACGCCTTTCCAGACCAAATGCAGCGAACCCAATGGCCTGAACGTAGCGAACGTTACCCATGAGTCGGCGCAGTTAACCTGGTATACATCCACAGATGCCGCTGATTATGAGGTGCAATGGCGTATGTCAGGAGCATCTGTATGGAACGTAGTAAATGGGCTGACAACAAGCTCATTAAACCTATCGGGCCTGCCGGTGGAAACATCGTTTGAGTGGAAAGTTCTGACCGTGTGTTCGGCAACGGCGTCGTCTGATTTTATTTCAGGCCCTCTTTTCCGAACCCGATGCATGCCGCCTACAAATCCGCGTACTACGTTGGTGAATCCGGATGCCGCTGAATTGAAATGGGATGCGCTTTCCGAAATAACACGGTTTGATATTCAGTGGCGTCCTGCCGGTACATCAGCCTGGAATCTGGTCGAAAATATTGCATCGGCCGAACACATTCTGGATGGTTTAACAAACAGTACTAAGTATGAATGGCAGGTACGTTCTGCCTGCTCGGCTACTGACAAATCGGCCTGGTCAGATATGCAGTTATTTCAGACCGGCTGCCCGTTGCCTACTGATATGAGTATACTATCGGTGAACAGTAACTCCGCCATAATCCAATGGAAAACGTTTGCTGCTGACCTCCAATGGCGAGTTGCCGGAGCTTCGGCCTGGAATAGTGTATCGAAAGCGTCATCGCCCTACAGCCTCACGGGACTGACAAACAACACAGTATATGAATGGCGAGTACGGACAAGCTGTTCGCCAACGAGTTCTTCAGAATTTACGCCACCGCAGTTGCTAACAACCCGCTGTAACAGCCTCGCGTTTGTTAATACGTATCAGCAATCGTCAAGTAGTTTGCAACTGAGTTGGAATTATAGCGAAGAAGGAATCTTCGAAGTACAATGGCGGGCAGCAGGTACAACAAATTGGTTATCGGTAACGGGCATTTCAGCGTCATCATATAGCCTGAATGGACTGCAAACCGGAGCAAGTTATGAGTGGCGGGTACGTAAACTGTGCTCTGCCATAGATGCTTCGGATTTTTCGGCAATCCAACTGGTTACCGTTGTTTGCCGAGGGCCTGTAAACCTGTCGACAGGTAATCCTACTACGTCGTCGATTGACTTAAAGTGGAATTCGAACGGAGAAGCAGGCGTATATGAACTTCAATGGCGAGCGGTCAATTCATCTTTATGGACTACAGTGCCGAACGTAACAACGAATCAGTATACGCTAACTAATTTGCAGTTAACGGTGAATTACGAATGGCGCGTGCGTACGATTTGCTCTGGCACGTCAGCGTCAGAATATACGTATCCAAATACGTTTACTTTACAGTGTCAAAATCCTTGGTTTTTAAACGTTTATAACATTAGCCCTTCGTCAGTTACGTTACAATGGGCTGGTTCGAGTTATAATGGTAGCCCGACCTATGAGCTGCAATATCGACGGATTGGTCCGGGAGATTGGACAACGATAACTGGTATAACCTCGACAGCCTATTCGTTGACAGGGCTTACGAACAACATGTTGTACGATTGGAGGGTGCGCGCAAGCTGTTCCGACTTTTCATCTGGTCAGAGGTTTTATACACGCTGTGAAGCTCCTATTGATGCGCGAGTCATAAAGCTGAATGTTAATTCAGTTGAGTTGGTCTGGCGGAACAGCAGCAGTGATCAGGTTGAGATTCAATATCGAGAAACAGGTGCGTCTAACTGGACAACAGTTCAGGCTGATAATGGTGAAACAAGCTGGTCTCTTTATAATCTAAACCCAAACAAAGCCTATGATTGGCAACTAAGAAGTGTGTGCTCTGCTGGTGTTTATTCAAGTTTTGGGTATGGCCCCACTTTTATTACAGACTGCTATATACCTGTACTTTATACCGAACAACTGTCAAGCTCCTCTTTGCGAATTGTTTGGTATTCGTACTTGCCACTTCTCTTACCAACAGAATATGAACTGCAATGGCGCAAGGTAGGAAACACTGACTGGAATACAGTAAGCGGACTTACAGATGCAGCATACGTATTAACGGACTTAGTAGCCGGAGAGAGCTATGAATATCGGGTTCGGCAGGTGTGTTCGACAAACGCAATGTCTGATTATTCCAGCGTGTATACAAATCTAATCGAGTGCCGCAATGTCAGCCAGATAGCTGCTGATAAGTTGCCCGCAGAAACAGTTCGGCTACGTTGGAGCTACGCTATTGATGACGTATTACGTCAGGTACAGATTCAATACCGTACAATCGGTGCGTCGAACTGGACAACCGTATCGAGTCTTACAGGCACATCGTATACACTCACGAATCTGACGCCCAATACTACCTATGAGTGGCGTATTAGAAAACAGTGTTCACCAACCGTATTCTCTGATTTTTCGATTGAGTCGGCCTTCGTCTGGTCATGTCCTATGCCTTCTCCTCTTAATTTCAGCACAAAGGCACGGGCTAATTCGGCATCCCTGTCGTGGCAGACAGATTATAGTTCCGAACAAACGTATGAAGGCTACACACTCCAATGGCGAATTGCAGGAGCCGTTAGCTGGTCGAGCGTTGCAGTACCGTTTACCGGTAACCCGATTGTATATTCACTAACAGGCCTGCATACCAATACCGCCTACGAATGGCGGGTTAGTACGAACTGCGGGGGCAACCATCAGTCAGACTATTCTTCGGTTCAGTTGTTCAGGACTAGCTGCGCTGCGGTTGAATACGTATCCATAACTAATGTTGCCTATAGCCGGGTAGATTTAAGCTGGCCAGGAATAAGCTTAGCTTCGGGAGAAAGCTATACCGTTCAATACCGGATTCGGAGTCAAGTAGCCTGGTCGGAGGTAACAGGCATTACTACTACCAGTCTGCAACTGACTGGCTTAACGGGAAATATGACCTACGAGTGTCGGATAAAAAACCAGTGCGAAGCTGGCGGATCAAGTATGTATTCGCCGAGCTACCTTTTTTCAACCCAGTGCCCAAACCCAACTTTAGTTAATGTAACTGGAATAACTACTCAATCGGCTTTACTAAGCTGGGTAAATCACCCTGACAATACGTCGGTCAAGCTGGAGCTAATGACAGGTTCATCATCATCAGACTGGAGCACGACCATAATCAGTGGTGTAAGTAGCCCCCCCTACAAATTTACCGGATTAACTGCCGGTACTCTATACCAATACAGGTTGCAGGGTGTATGCGGTGTTACTATTCTTTCGTCTACTCCTACCTATACAGAAAGTTTTTCTACGATTCCTCTTGCCGCTACGTCGAATGTTTCTGTACACGCTGAAAATATATCGGCGCAGTCTGCACACGTATACTGGACAGGTGAGGAGGGGCGGACCAATTACGTATTGCAATGGCGACCAATTGCCGGAAACTGGAAAACGACGAGTTCCTTATCGAGTACACGGTATATACTAACGGGCTTACAACCGAATACGACGTATGAAGCCCGAGTGAGTTTTGTGGGCGATGATGGTCTAACGCGAGAGGCCTCAACCTCGTTTGTAACAACCTGCTACCAGCCATACAATCTGATGACTGTCAGCGTTACGTCGAACTCGGCTAGTATACGATGGTCTGATAATGGCCTGCCCGCTAGTGTTCAATGGCGGGTTGGGGGTACAACAAACTGGCAGTCGGTAACAGGAATATCAAGTGATACGTATTCGTTAACGGGTTTAACTGATCGTACTCTTTACGAATGGCGCGTATTGGCACAATGTTCTTCGAGCGTACTAAATGCCTCCGCTATAGGCGTATTCAGAACGATTTGCAAGATGCCCTCTTATCCAGATACCCGCAACGTAACGACAAACTCGGCGCAACTCGTCTGGAACGGATCTGGCTCAGGATTTTCGGTTCGGTATCGACTTGTTGGTACGCCCAATTGGACAACGATAACCGGATTGGCGTCAACGACCTATGCATTATCCGGTCTGGAAAACAATACGAGTTACGAATGGGCGGTAGCAACCGTTTGTGAGCCAACGATTGCTACCCCTTATACAAGTCCGTTACGTTTTCAAACGCAGTGCCAGGTTCCTAATAACCTGAGAGTTGGCTTGGGAAGCGAGACAAAAGCAACGTTATCATGGAATGGAATTGAGTCTTCCTATCAGATAGAGTGGCGAGCTTTGAGCAGTACGTTCTGGAATAGCATTGCTAACATTACGTCTCCCTACACATTAACTGGGCTGACGGCGGGCGTTACTTATGAATGGCGAGTACGAAGTAGTTGTGGTATACTTTCTGAAGAACGGCCTACCTTTTCACCATTTTGTAATTTGGGGGGTTATGATCAGAAATCGGTTGAAAATATCACATCCACGAGTGCTCAGCTTATCTGGACTTCTACTTCATTGCCACCTTACAGCTTACGTTGGCGGAGGATGGGTGATGTAAACTGGACAAACCTAACCGGCAACGTTACATCACCATATACCCTAACCGGGCTAATGAACAACACCCGTTATGAATGGCAAATAGCTAACGAATGTCGGCCATCATACGGCCCATCAGATATTTTCCAGACGCATTGCAATTCGCCGACTCAGTTATGGACAGAAGATATAACTACTACGTCCGTACGATTCCGGTGGGATGCTTCGGTCGATGGATTGGGTTATAAACTTCGCTGGCGGGAAGTAGGTACGTCGGACTGGAATGTGGTTACGGGTATCACTGACACCAGTTTCGTACTAGCCTGTCTGACAAACAACACAGTATATGAATGGCAGGTACGTTCGCAATGTGGTACCGACGATTATCTGATAACAGCCTCTTTCAGAACGGTGAATGATTGTTTATCGGGAATTTATTCAGTACGTGACGGTTCCTGGAATGATCCGGCAGTTTGGTCGTGTAACCGGGTTCCCGTTGCAGAGGACGTAGTGACTGTTAACCATGTTATTTCTGTGCCAGCCAATTATACGGCAAAAGGGCTTTCAATTCAATATGGCGCGCAATCGAAACTGATATTTGGTTTAGGAGCTATACTAAAAATAGGGTTGTAAATTAAGCGTATGCTAACGACCTGAACGTGTTGGAACGTAGCGTGATTATGAATTGGTGTTGATCTTTACGATTTTGCGACCAATGAATGAGCCAATTGTTACGTCCCAACTATTACCAATACTTTATCAGTCGGATGATTTAGTAGCGATCAATAAACCGCATGGCCTGCTGGTTCATCGTTCGCCGATTGCCAGCGACGCCAGCGAATTCGCCGTACAGTTACTACGTGATCAGCTTGGGCAACGTGTTTATCCCGTTCACCGGCTCGACAGAAAGACGGGTGGAGTACTCCTGTTCGCATTAAACGAACAGATGAATGCAGCCATGCAAATGCAATTTGCGGAAGGGGGTGTTCAGAAACGCTACGTAGCGATTGTGCGCGGTTATACACCCGATGAACTCGTTATTGACTATCCGTTACGTCGCGATGATGGTGTTGTGCAGGATGCAGTTACGTTCCTGAAAACCATCCAACGTAGTGAAATTGCCTTGCCGTTTGGCAAACACGCTACGTCGCGTTATTCACTGGTTGAACTCAAACCTACCACCGGACGGATGCATCAGCTACGTAAGCACATGGCGCATGTCATGCACCCGATCATTGGGGATCGCCCACATGGTTGTAACAAGCAGAATAAACTTTTCAAGGAGCATTTCGAGATGAATACCATGCTGCTCCATGCGCAACGTATCGAGTTTACACAGCCTGCTACGTCGGAACAAATTGTAATAACGGCATCCTTGCAGAGCGAGTTTGAGCGGATGATGCGCGAATTGTTCAGTTATCAATAATATTCGGAGATAGTCCGTTCAACAAAAAAGCAAGTATACAGTAGGTATATTGCAGTCGATTTTTACTTATTCATCCGTACAATTCCTATACGTTTTCTCATGAATCAATCAGATAAGTCAAAGTTAGATCTGGATTCGTCAGGCCAGACTAACTCAGGCACTACCCGCCGGCAGTTTATCCAGGCTGGCGCGTTGGCAACAGCGGGCTTTTTTATTGTGCCTCGTCATGTGCTGGGTGGTAAAGGATTTATTGCTCCGAGCGACAAACTCAATATTGCTGGCGTAGGTTTTGGTGGAAAAGGTTTCAGCGATACGAACAATTCGTATAACAATGGTGCCAATAATATCGTCGCGCTTTGTGACGTAGACTGGGGGCTTCCTCGCGTAAAAGAAAATTTCACGAAACATCCCAACGCGAAACGCTACAAGGATTTTCGGGAAATGCTGGATAAAGAAGGCAAAACGATTGACGCTGTAACCGTTTCTACCGCCGATCATACGCACGCCGTTGTTGCCATGGCCGCCATGCAACGAGGTAAACACGTGTATGTACAGAAGCCCCTGACCCACAATATCTACGAAGCGCGGATGCTGACCGAAGCGGCTCGTAAATATAAAGTCGTTACCCAAATGGGTAATCAGGGCTCGTCGAACCCGCAGCAAAAACAAATGGTGGATTGGTTTGATAAAGGTTTGCTGGGCACCGTACACACGGTTAACCTTTGGACCAACCGTCCGGTTTGGCCACAGGGTATTCCTGTTCCGCAAGCGGCTGGCGAAACCCCCGTCGATCTGGATTGGGATCTGTGGCTTGGGCCAGCTCAAAAAGTCGGCTATACGCCCGCTTATCACCCGTTCAAATGGCGCGGCTGGTGGAATTTTGGCGCAGGTGCGCTCGGCGATATCGGTTGCCACATCATGGATACACCTTTCCGGGTACTTGGGCTTGGCTATCCAACTGAAGTTGAAACCAGCATTGGTCAGGTGTTCCTGAAAGACTGGACAGCCGAGTACATTCCGGAAGGTTGCCCACCATCATCGCATGTGGAATTGAAATTCCCGGCAACGGCCAAGAATAAATCAGTCGTGAAAATGATCTGGGAAGATGGCGGTATCCGTCCTTTCCGTCCGGATATGCTGCCAGAAGGCGAGCCGATGCCAGAAAATGGCGAAAACGGTGTGCTCATCCACGGCGACAAAGGTTTGCTGATCTGTGGCATGTATGGCGAAGATCCCAAACTTTACACGAAAGATGGCAAGAAAATCGTGGGTGATCCGAAACCGAAACCTGCCGATGGTTCTAAGCCACTGCCTGAGAATGGGCACCAGGTTTTCTGGACCGAAGCCTGCAAAGCGGGTTATAACAGCAAAGAACACAAAGCACTTACATCGTCGTTCGATTTTGCTGGCCCGCTAACGGAATCTGTACTGATGGGTAATCTGGCTATCCGGAGCTATACCGTTCGTACTCCAAAAGCTGATGGTAAAGGATTTAACTATCCGGGCCGGAAACAACTGACATGGGATGGTAAAAATATGAAAATCACGAATTTTGACGAAGCGAACCAGTTCGTAAAACGCGAATACCGCGAAGGCTGGTCGCTGAATTCGTAAGAGATCGTTCTTCAAAAACAGAAAATCCGGCTAGAAATTTCTAGTCGGATTTTCTGTTTTTAGCGGCAATACTATTGTCAATTATTGAAGATGACCATTGCGGACAGACTGTCCTCGTTACGTTGTTCTTTGTGACGCGGATATTCTGTCCGCAATGAATATTTGCGTTACGTCTACCGGCTGGTTTTCAGGAAAAGCAGTTGCAACATAGAGCGCAAGCGTCCGTGTGCTACGTATGCCCAGATCAGGAGCATATACATCGAAAAATCCTGATACGAAACAGGTAATGCTACGTTGTTAAGGTAGTAACGAGTCGAGGTAAATTGCAGCGAAGGCGTAAAGCCCAGCAGGTTTTCGTAACCCAGTACAAGCGTTAGACCAAGCGCATAAAACAGGTACTGAGGTTTGCGCATCACCCATAAAATACTAGCCAACGTAGTGGCTGCGAATCCTAGATAGTGTTTCCAGTCAAGTGATAAGTCGGTTGTACTTGCTACGTATACTGAATAAAACTGAACTGCTAACAGGACGAGTACAATCAGGCCGTAGCCATAAAATTCTTTTAATTGAGCGCGTTGCATAAACCTGTACGTTACGGAAGAAGAAAAAAGCGAAAGATAAAATTAACGCAAAATTCATTACGTAACCAAATTCGATACGCTATTTTCTGGACGATCCTTCGTTGAAAAATACAAACAATCCGTCTTTCCCGGCCACTATGATGTCTTTTCGTCCGGTTTTGTGCAAATCGGCAACGGCAAAATATATACCAGTTCCTTTGCCTTCGCCCGCTGGTCCATACGAAATGTCGTGCTTCTCGAATTTCTTCTGTGCTACGTTCCAGGTGAAATAATAAAGGCCAACCGGATCGTAACATCCCGGATCGCCATCGTTGTGAGCCCGGAATCGCTTGCCAGTTATGAGGTCTGGTCGGCCGTCGCCCGTTATATCGATCCACTCAAGGCAGTGGTATTGTGAGTTTTTATCGTCGATCAGATGTTTCGTCCAGGTGCGTTTTCCATTTCCCTCGTTTTTTTGCTCATACCAGTGCAAGCCATAACTATGCCCTTGGCCAACAATAAGATCGTTTAACTTATCGCCGTTTACGTCAGCAACAATAATGGGTACGCTAGCGGTGCCCAGAGCAAATTCTTTATGGAGCGTCCAGGGGCCAGCTTCACGGTCGACAGGCGCTTCCAGCCAGCCATCACTGACAATTAAATCACCCCGTCCATCGCCATTTACATCGCCGAAGCCCAATCCGTGTCCTTGCGTTGGCGCAACAGTCACCGTTTTAAACTGACTCGGTCCTGCTAGTTTTACGTATTTCAGCGGGTGGTTTGGGTTATTTGGAATAATCTCCAGCTTTCCATCGCCATCTATATCCCAGGCGCGGGTTGTTTCTACGTTACCAACTTTGCCAATTTCGTGTAGAGGCCAGGTGGCTTTGCCATTGCCCGGATTTTCGACCCAACGTAGTGTTTGATCGAACCAGCCACCGGTTACAAAATCCAGTCGTCCATCGGCATTCACATCCATCGGAATGGTTGAGAAATCATCGTAATACTGATCTTTTCGGGGTTCATTTCCAATCAGGTGACGGCGACGGAAGTGCGGGCCTTCGTACCAGAAATCACCGGAAACCAGATCGAGCGTATCGTTTTTGTCAACGTCAAAAACTCCTACAGATTCATAACTCTCAGCCGCCACAAAGTAGCGACGGAACTTAGGCGTAGGTTCTGGGGCGGTTAAGCCAACGAGTGCGCATAGACCGAGAAGGATACTGGCAAGGCGAAGCATAAACGTATTACTTATGAATTGGTGCTTTTGACTACTAATCATAGATAATAGTAAATAGGCATCTATTTCTACTCAGCAGGCTGACGTCTTATTTCTGGAATAACGAAAATTTTTTGTTACCCATCGCGGGGCTCATAATACGTAATATAGGTGAAGGCAAAAGTTGGTTGAGAGCATTAAACTAAGCTCTCATTTAGAGGTAACTAACTAGTAATTTATAGGATATGGGGATTTGTATATAATGCTACTAAGTATTTATACTTTTTTAATCTTTTTAATTATGGATTAATTCTTTTTTAAAAAATTCTTGGATTTAATGAGTAGTTAATGGGGTTCATTGGTTTTATCCAAAGTTATCCTAATTAGTTTAACAATTTTTTTAACCTAAGTTGCCGTTAGCGCGGCCGAACCTATGTATAAACACTTACCTCCTACCAGGCCGGTTAAACTGCCCGGAGTTTCCGCTTCGCTTGTTTGCCTTGGTCTTTTGTGGTGCAGTGTATCCTATTCTGCAAATGCAGCTGAGCTCGACGTGACGAATAAAGTTACTGCGGGTAGATTCGCTGATCGGCCCATTACAGGGCGTATCACCGATGAGAAGAATGAAGGCCTGCCTGGTGTTAGCGTACTGATTAAAGGCACGCAACGTGGTACGATTACGGATGCGGATGGTCGGTACAAACTCGATGTTCCTGATGGGAACGTATCGCTGGTGTTCTCCTTTGTGGGGTATCTTTCTCAGGAAGTGGCTGTTGGTAGTCAGTCATCAATTAACCTGAGCCTCAAAGCTGATGCGAAAATGATGGACGAAGTGGTCGTTATCGGTTATGGTACGGCCAGAAAATCAGATTTAACGGGTGCTGTTGGTACGGTGAAAACCGAACAACTGATGGAGCGTCCTGCACCTTCGCTCAATCAGGCTCTTTCGGGTCGTATGCCAGGGGTGCAGGTAAATACAAACTCAGGTCGTCCGGGTGGACGTACTACTGTACGTATTCGTGGTTTTAGCTCGATCAACTCATCGAACAACCCGCTCTACGTAGTAGATGGTGTAATGTTACCTCAGGGTAACCAGAACCAGTTTAGCTCAGCGATCGACTACATCAACCCGAACGATATCGTTTCGATTGAAGTACTGAAAGATGCTTCTTCGACCGCTATTTATGGTGCTCGGGGCGCTAACGGCGTTATTCTGGTAACTACCAAAAAAGGTAAGGCAGGTGAAGGAATGGTTACGTATAACGCTGATTTCAGCGTGAACACGATCGGACCAAACCGGCCACAAGTATTAAATGCTCGTGAGTATCTGGCTACCGAAGATTTAGCCTATGCGAACATTGCGAAATATGACCCTGCTGGCTGGGCATCGGGCAAATATACATACCTCGATCCAGTTGCCAGAAGAAGAACCTTTAGTGCGAAATATCCTGGCGTTTTTGATGCGAATTTGAACCCGCTTCATGACACCGACTGGTTTAAAGAAGCGACTCAGAACAAATTGTCACAAAACCATCAGTTGGGTTTCAGTGGTGGTAACGAACGGACTCAGTATTCGCTTTCTTTAGGGTATCGGAACGATGAAGGTCTTATTAAAACATCATATCTGAAGCGTTACTCAGGTCGTTTTACTATCGATGATCAGGTGAAAAAATGGCTGAAAATTGGTGGTACGTTGAGCTATAACAACCAGACTGAAAACCTTGTCGATATTAATGACGCGGTTGCCCGGCAGATTGTAGAAGATTTCCCATTCTTACCTGTGAAATATGCGGACGGTACATATGCCAACAACCGTGACTATCCAAACGCAGAAGGTACATTCAGTTCAGCAATCCGTCTTAATGACCGCCGTTTTATTCTGAATACGCAGACAACGCTGGGTAGCCTTTATACTAATATTAATCTGGCAAAAGGTCTGGAAATGCGTACTGTATTGGGCGTAAACATTCAGACACAGGAAAACAACGAATCGCAGACACGGGTAATTAACCCCGGTAACTTAGGTAACGCTGCTTCCCGGTTCCGCAAAGAGAGCTTCTGGTCGTTGGAGAACTACCTGACCTATAACAAACAGATCGGTACGGCTCACAACTTTACAGGACTGTTGGGTATTTCATGGCAGGAGACCAATATCTTTAACATGAGTGCTACGGTTAACAACTTCGCGACTGACTATTTTGGTTATAATAACTTAGGAGCTGGTTCGGTTAACCCGCAGGTGGGATCGGGTGCACAGCGGTTTGCGTTTAACTCGTATTTTGGACGTATCAACTATAGCCTGTACGATAAATATCTGTTGACGGTAACAGGTCGGGCCGATGGTTCGTCGAAATTCGGAGCGAACCACAAATTTGCGTTCTTCCCATCGGCAGCTCTGGCATGGCGTGTATCTGAAGAGACATTCCTGAAAGGTAACCCGGTTGTTAATAACCTGAAACTACGTACCAGCTACGGTCTGACGGGTAACTCAGAAATTCCTCCTTACTCATCGCTTGCACTGCTTAGCTCAAACTACTCAGCCGTTTATAACGACACACGTTTTGGTGGAACGGGTATCGACCGTTTGGCTAACCCTGACCTGCGTTGGGAAAAAACAGCTCAGACAGACGTTGGTTTGGAAGTTGGTTTGTTTAAAGGACGGGTTAACCTCGAACTTGACTACTACTACCGTTTAACGACCGATATGCTGCTCGATGCTCCTGTTCCACGTACAAGTGGCTACGGTACAATCCGTCGGAACGTAGGTTCGATGCAGAACTATGGTTTTGAGTTCGGTATCAATACGATTAACGTAAACCGGGGTGATTTCACCTGGAACACTACGTTCAACCTTTCGCTTAACCGCAACAAAGTGCTTTCGCTGGCAACACCTTCCGATATCTTCAACGTAGGAGGTCCTAACTTTACGAACCCGACCAACGTTATCCGCGTAGGTGAGCCAGTAGGTGCTTTCTGGGGTTTGACCCGCCTGGGTACATGGAGTGAGGCTGAGCGCGAAGAAGCGGCTAAATTCACCAGCTATCGGAACAACCTGACCATGCTGCCAGGCGACATCAAGTATCTGGACGTAAACGGTGATAAGACGATTACGGATGCTGACCGTAGCATTATCGGTAACGGTAGCCCGAAAGGCTGGGGTGCTCTGACGAACCAATTCAAGTTTAAAAATTTCGACGCTACGTTGGAACTTCAGTTCTCGTACGGTAATGACGTAATGCTGATGAACCTTCACCCAAGTGAAGACCGTCAGGCTATTGCGAACAGCTATAAATCGGTACTGAATGCCTGGACGCCGACTAACCAGAACACCATGATTGCCCAAATTCGGGAAACACGTGCTGGTTATGTAACTAACGTAGATAGCCACTGGATTAAAAATGGTTCATTCCTGCGCGGTCGTAATATCCTGTTGGGGTATACGTTCCCATCTGAAGTTACGAACCGGTTGAAATTGAGCCGCTTGCGCGTGTACGGTACTGTCCAGAACTTCTTCCTGTTAGTAGAAGATCCAATTGTGGGCGATCCAGAAGTAACGCCTACGAACCAGGGTGATGGTAACAGTGCTTTCTCACAAGGCATGATTTGGCACAACTATCCGAAGCCAACTACATTCCTGTTTGGCTTGCAGGTTGGTTTCTAAGCAAGGTATTTATTTACATTCGAAAGACATTATTATGCGATCTACCGCAATAAAAACTATAACAAAAGCACTGTTGTGTGGTACAGTGTTGATGGGACCTGTTGGCTGCTCTAGCTTTCTGGAAGAAAAAGCTCCCTCGAACCTGACCAACGATAGCTTCTATACCATTCCTGACCATGCTGAAGCCGGACTGGCTTCGGTATATCACAGCCTTCGGTTTATGGGCGATGGTGCCGGTATTTTCTCGTCGAACTGGCAGTTGCTGGAAGCCATGACAGGTACATCGACCACCGAAACAGCGCAGAACTCTGACCTTAACAACCTGTACAGTATGTCGCACGACGGCAATACGGCACACGTTGTGAACTATTGGAATGGCTTGTATCGGGTAATTGCTCAGGCAAACCAAGTACTTGAAAAAGTGCCGCCCATTCCGCTTATGGATGCTGCCCAGAAAACGAAAATTCTGGGTGAGGCTCGTTTCCTACGCGCTTCGGCTTACTTCACAGCCGTTCAGCTTTGGGGAGATGTTCCGCTTATTACCAAGCCTCAAACGGCAACATCTGAAGATTTTCGCCCTGCGCGCGTTAAATCGGAAGATGTATACAAGCTTATTGTCGATGACCTTCTTGCTGCTGAAGCCGCAGGACTGGCCTGGATGGACGTAAGTGGTCGTGTGAATCTGGCGGCTGTGAAAACGCAACTGGCGAAGGTGTATCTGACTATGGCTGGTTTTCCGCTTAGCAAAGGGGCATCGCACTATAAACTAGCCGCCGATAAGGCGCTGGAAGTTATTACGTATGCCAATGCGAATCCGTCGACGATCAACTTGTTCACTACGTATGAAGATGTTCATAAAGAAAGCACCAAGAACCGTACGGAGCACCTGTTCATGCTGCAATACAATGCCATTGTAGCGAGTAACCCGATGGACAATTTCTACGGAAACTTTAAGCCAATCAACTATAACGGTCCTACCGGAACGGGTAGTTCAGTACCAACTCCTTCGTTTTATAAATCGTACGAAGCTGGTGATTTACGTGCTAAGGATCAGGATGGTTACTTCTATACAACGTACTTTACAAATGGTACTGGAGCACGCTTTGAACTTGGCGCGCCTTATGTGTTCAAGCACTTCAACCGCACAGCCAATGGTACGTCTGGTGTAGCCGGAACACGTCAGAACAATCTGAACGTACCGCAGATTCGTTTTGCAGAAACACTGTTGTTGTTCGCTGAAGCACAGAACGAAGTTGGCGGCCCAACGCAGCCAGCTTATGAGGCTATGAAGCGGATTCGTGACCGCGCTAAGTTAACAACACCTGCTATCGGTACATTCAATCAGGCAAGCTTCCGCGAGGCTGTATGGCGTGAGCGCTGGCACGAACTGTGCTACGAACAGCTAACTTGGTTCGATATGGTACGTCTACGGAAAGTATATAACGAAACGACTAATGGCTTCGATAACTTCGTTGGTCACATTAACCTGAGCACAAACAAGGCACTCGAGCAAAAACACCTGCTATTGCCTTTACCAAGACAGGAAATGTTGAACAACCCTAGTCTGACTCCTCAGAATCCAGGTTATCCGAACTAAATAATTAGAAGCTGGATTGCTGACTCCCCAACGATAAAAAAATCGTTGGGGAGTTTTTTTTTCGGTTAATTTGTCCGCAAGTCGGGAATATAAAGACCGTATTAGCGTATCACTGGTCATGCATATACGCGATTCTGGAGTTGATTTACACGTACCCGTAAAAATCTTGTTTCCTGAAAAAACCATTACTGATTTGATGAGTTAAGTGCTTTGTTATAAGGGCCTTGTTATTATTTTTACGCACAATCTTATCGAGATGCCTATTATGAACCGTCTACTCCTTGTACTGCTTTTGTTACCCTTGGCTGGTTCGGCACAGGTAACGATTGATACACTGCACTGGAGTGCTGAACGACGGCTTCAGCTTTCCGATTTTCGCTCGCCAACCCAACCGGGTCTGGGCGGCTCTGAGTTTTATTATCAGATTGGTTATGAGGCTCGTCCGCTATCGGCTTTTGGTGCACCCGCCATTGATTCCTATTGCCTGATGTTCCGAAATCTGTCGTGGGTTTCCGAAACGGCACGCCATGATCGTACATTGGCTTATAATCAGGTTTTGTTCGATCTGGTGGAAGTGCATACCCGGCAGATGAAAGCAAAATTGATTGCGTTGGGAGCCGACAGGCGTTTCAAACAGGAAGCCAAGCAGATTGAATACATGACCAATTCGGAGTTGGGTAGCGAAGTAAATCGCTTTCGAGCCGAAACAGGTGGTGGCGATGACGTAACAGAACTAAAGCGCTGGCAGCAAAAAGTAGTACAACGACTCTACGATACGCCTGATCTGGTGACAATGTATCATACGTCAAAAGTAGGCTACGGTTTCTTTGTGGGTGGGGGCGGTATGCAACCCGTTGGGGCGCTGGGTCAGGCATTCACTACGTCGGCAGGCGTTGTCTTTGGTATCGATGTTGCCCTTCACCGAACAATTGTCATGCTGCATCCAACGCTTTATAACGGAACGATTCGGGCAGGGTTTGAATACCAGAACCACACGTGGGAAAGTGGCATGTCAGTTACGCCCATGCTGTTTGAAGCCGGAATCGGTCAAATTGTAAGCGAAACTCCACGTGCTCGTTTTATGCCTTACCTTGGCTATCGATTACTGACCCTCACCCCCCGCGACCGGGATGATAAGCGATATAAAGGCTTCTCCCTTACCGATTATGCGCCTACGGCCGGGCTAGTGTTCGATATCAAATTGGGAGACAACACACTAAAGTATGACCGCTCAGAATCCAGTTTCTGGTTTATCCGAACAAAAATATCGTATAGCCCTATGCTTGATACAAAGCCGTTTGCTGGTGGATTTTTAAATATCCAGATCGGACTGGGAGGATTTGGTCGAATTCGTCGGGTTGGTTATCGACCAGAACCAACAACGATTACCTTGCCAGATGGCCTGATTTAGCTTTGCTACGTAGCATTGGCTTCGAATGAATATCCTCCGAACGAATCTGTTTGGCTATTGTGCAAAGCGCGCGTAAACTTGCCTTTTATTTTTCTAACAATTTATTAATACGTTATTACGTAGCGTTTCCGAACTTGCCGATACGTATGAAGAAACAATTGTTATTTCTGGCCCTTATTAGCTTATCGGCCTGTAATCCGGGTTATCACCTGACTAACCGAACGGCCAATCGTATTGGCGTCGATTCGGTAACGGCCGTAACCGATAGCAGTGTTGCTAACTTTCTGAAACCGTATCGGCTGGGGCTTGATAAAACCATGAACGAAGTGCTGGCTCGTTCAACCGGAAGTATTGAAAAAGGACTACCCGATGCTCCGTTAAATGATTTGCTCACCGATGCCATGCTTAAAAAGGCCAGCGAGCGCTATGGCAAACCTATCGATTGCGCGCATCTAAACTATGGTGGTATACGTAGTAATCTGCCCAGTGGCGATATTACGACGGGATCTATTTTTGAAGTCATGCCCTTCGATAATCAACTGATTGTACTGACCATAACGGGCGATATGTTCCAGAAAATGCTCAATCATTTTGTTCAGAGTAGCGGGCTGGTGGTTGGTGGCATCCGGGCCAAAATTCATGATAAACAGGTGCAGAATGTTACGTTTACCAATGGCCGAACGCTCCAGCCAAACGAAACATATACCGTACTCATGAGCGACTACGTAGCGAATGGCGGAGACGATGCGGGTTTTCTGAGAAATCCGGTAAAACGTGAAGACATAAACTACCTCGTTCGTGATGCGCTTATCGATTATTTTAAAGAGCAAGGCAAAACAGGACAACCTATAACACCTACTTCTGATGGAAGGATCAGCATCGAATAGACGCCAGTTTCTAAAACTGCTTGGCTCAACCGCTGTAATTAGTACGGTTGCTCCCAACGTATTGGCCAATATCGGGCAGGCGTATAATACTCAGAAAAAAGCTACATCGCTGACGATCTTACACACAAATGATGTACACAGTCGGCTCGATCCATTTCCGATGGATGGTAGTCGTAATGCTGGAAAAGGTGGCGTGGCCCGACGTGCTACGCTCATTCGTAAGATTCGTCAGGAGCAGCCGAACGTATTGCTATTCGATGCTGGCGATATTTTTCAGGGAACTCCTTATTTCAATCTGTATAAAGGAGAGCCTGAAATTCTGGCGATGAACAAACTTGGTTATGATGCTGGCACCATCGGAAATCACGACTTCGACGGGGGTATCGACAATATGGTAACTCAGTTTGGTAAAGCCAGTTTCCCACTGCTAATCGCTAATTACGATTTTAAAAATACGGTAATGGATGGCCGGACAAAACCGTATAAGCTATTCGAAAAAGATGGTGTTCGAGTGGGCGTTTTCGGGCTTGGTATAAAACCGGAAGGGCTTATTCCAAAGAGTGCATTCAAAGAAACCAAGTATCTCGATCCTATCGAAATTAGCAATGAAATGGCAGCCCAGCTACGTAGTAAAGAGAAATGCGACTATGTAGTTTGTCTTTCTCATTTGGGTTTCAAATACAATGATACCACTGTTTCCGACAATGTCTTGGCCGCTAAAACACGTAACATCGACTTGATTATTGGTGGTCATACCCATACGTTTCTCGAATCTCCGGTGGTTGTAAACAATCTGGACCAGCAGCCTGTCTGGATTAATCAGGTTGGGTTTGCTGGTATCAATCTGGGCCGTATTGATTTAACGTTTGAACCCGGTAAAGCCGTTTCAGGTAGCGGTAAATCCGTAGAAGTGAAGTAACTTTGTGGAACCACAAAGAGTGCAAGAGCGAAAGAATGAAAGAGCGAAAACCATCCGGCAGCCGCTTCCACTCTTTCATTCTTTCGCTCTTCCACTCATTAATGCTTTCTCTATGAAATTTGGCGTTGTTGTTTTCCCCGGCTCCAACTGTGATCAGGATGCAGTTGATACGCTTGAGCTAATGGGGCAGAACGTAGTTAAGCTTTGGCATAAAGACCACGATTTACAAGGCTGTGATTTTATTCTTTTGCCGGGCGGTTTTTCGTATGGCGATTATCTGCGCACGGGTGCTGTAGCTCGCTTCTCGCCTATCATGAACGAAGTCATTGCACATGCAAATCGGGGCGGCTATCTGATGGGTATCTGCAACGGTTTTCAGGTACTCGCCGAAGCTCGTCTGGTACCGGGCGTTTTACTACGTAACGCGAATCAGCAGTACGTCTGCAAAAATATTTATCTGACCCCTCAATCTTCCGATGCCTTGCTAACGGCTGGTTTGGATCGTCCTGCGTATAAAATTCCGATGGCACATGGCGAAGGTCGTTATTTTGCCGACGCAGACACGTTAAAATCGTTGAATGACAACGGACAGGTTCTTTTCCGTTACTGCGATGAAACGGGGGCAATAACGGAATCTGCCAACCCAAACGGTAGCCTCGAAAATATTGCAGGTGTGACTAACAAAGGCAAAAATGTGTTTGGCATGATGCCTCACCCCGAACGTGCTGCCGACCCTGTTCTGGGGAATATGGACGGAAGAATTATACTTGATCAGATATTGAAAGCTGTTCTGGTTTGATCTATGAAGTCGGATGTATGATGTTTTAGCAACGTACTATATATCATACATCCGACTTCATAGATCACAAACTTATTTCCAAGCATTTTTCAGGAAACGCAGCCAGTTTTTGTGGAAAATGTTATCGATATCTTCTGGCGAATAGCCTCTCTTTTGCAGCAAACCGGTCAATTTCTGTAAATCCGCGATTGTGTCCATGTCGCTTGGTGATTGCTCCGTACCATAAGTCCCATCGAGATCACTGCCGATTGCAATGTGATTGCTAGTACCCGTAATCTGGCAGATATGATCGTAATGGTCGATGATAGTTTCAATTGTAATACCGAAAGCGGCTGGGCTGCTGACACGCTGTGTAAAACCCGGCTTCATCATCCAGGCGTCGAAACAGCCACCAATGACACCTCCACGTTCGGTGAGTTGGCGGATCTGATCGTCAGTTAGTTGACGCTGGTGCGGTGCCAAAGCCCGACAATTGTGATGACTTGCCCAGACGGGGCCTTTGAATAAATTAAGGGCTTCCGTAAAACCTTCGTCTGTTAGATGTGTAGCGTCCAGAATCATGCCTAGCTGATCCATTTCGCGAACTAGTTCACGTCCTAGAGCCGTTAACGGACCACTTAATCCCGTTCCGGGAGCGTATCGACCGGTACTGTAATGGGCTGGCCCAATTGCTCGTAATCCATAAGCATATGCTTTTTCGAGATACGAAAGATTTACTAGTGAATCGGCTCCTTCCAGACTTAAGATATATCCAATAGGCTTGTTTTCATTTGGTTGGGTTTCATCAAGCCAAAGTGCTACGTGTTTCTCAAGAGAAGCCCGATCCCGAATCTGAACTAATTCGCCAGCTTCCTGCATGGTTTCATACCAGATACGTTGGGCTTGTGTCATGGCCCATGCTTGTTCGGGCGAGTTCCAGCCTGCACCGGGTAAGTTACCATTACTTTGATTGAATCGAGCAATCTGGGTAGCCACCACCAGACCGATGTTTCCTCGCCGGAGATCAGGAAAGGCTACAGTACCTCTGCCCCGGTCAATCTTATCAGTAAGTCCCTGCTCTTGCGCGCGAATTTGATTGACGGTGTTACGTAAATCACGATTCCACTCTATTGCATTTAGGGAAAGGTCCAGATGAGCGTCAATAAGCAACGGATTGGGTAAATTCATTCGGAGTAGTTTTAAAAAAAAGATTGACCGTTTAATGTTACCCCGAAAATAGATAATGAAGTACGAAAAGTAGAAAACGATTTTGCACACTTCACGGAGAAACTATATATTTGCACCCTCAAAGGGCATAAAAGCCTCCTTAGCTCAGCTGGTAGAGCGACGCATTCGTAATGCGTAGGTCGCAGGTTCGAATCCCGTAGGAGGCTCTTTTCTGATAAAGGTTAATTTGCGGAAGTGCTAAAAACACTAAAAACCAGCAAATTAACCTTTTTTCTTTGTATTACTTTATCAGGGATAATACGGAAAATTGAAGTACCCTGCCCTCGTATTGATATATTTTGACTTGGTAATGACCAAACCAAGTTAGATTATGAAAAATAGTTTCGATAAGGCTATTAAGTTCTTACTTAAATATATCCGCGCCGATCGCCCAACGTTCATAAACCTTATTTTTCGCTACGAAAACAAGTGGTTTAAGCCCTCTACTGGGCTGACCATTGAGTCGTACTAGTGGATATCTATTAGACTAATCGTTTTATTAATCGCAGAGAATTGGTATTAATTGGCTGAGTAATATTTTGGTAATGAGGTGATTTGGTTAGTAAGGAGAACGGTAACAGTTAGTTTGTTTGCCGAACGAGGCCTTCGACGCAGTTTAAAAAGCGGTCAAATGTGTAGGGTTCTGTGAGGTAGGCGACTGGGTTCAGGTTCAGTCGGGAGAAAAGCTGGCGGGGAAAAGGCGACGTAACGATCAGGCGTTTTTGCTGACGTAGTGTTTTCTGAAACGACTCAGGCAATACTTCATCTGTTGTCGATAAATGAAGGAAAATGAAATCGTAAGATTCTGTCTGCAATTTTGTCAGCAACTCATCCGTGAGCGCACCGGCCTGCGATATGGTCAGATAGCCGGTGCGCTGGATATAGTAGGACAATGGATTTTGCCCGTCCCAGGGATAATTGAGTAGCAGACAACGTAACACGGGCAGAAGAGAAAAGTGGTGATTGAATTAGCGGGTCACCGTAAAAATGCAGGGAAGTCCTGACTTTTGTTGTTTGCTCACTTTGCCGTGACCAGCGCTGAGGTTTATCAGGCGTTCTTTTTTCAGGACTAAACGAGCGGAGGTAGATTGTGTGTTCATGGAAGTGAAGTTTGGCTTTAAGTTGATAGAAATGATTAATAGATGTCAGGTTTGTGTTGTTCGATGAATCAAAGGTAGTCGCTAAAAACAGGGGCCTGCAACTAATTTAGACGGCTGTACGGTCGCTTTCGACGGATGAGTGAATTGCTACGACGAATGAAAAATTGACTAGATCAATGCGTCGAGCTGGAGTTGTAGAATAACAGCATAACTGGTCTGAGTGTGGTTAATGTCTAGTGCATATTGATCGGGGTAAAGTAAGTTTAAACGCTTCTGGAGATTCTGCAAGCCGACACCGCCCACCTGCTTATCGACCGATGCGGGTTGATGTTGAAGAACGCTATTCTGCACCGTAAAACAAAACATAGTGGCCTGTATTTCAGCTTCTACCAGCACATAAGCCGTCTGCCCGCCCGAAACAAGCCCGTGTTTAAACGCATTTTCTACAAACGCTATCAGAAGGAGGGGAGCAATCCGATAACCCGAGAAATCAGTATCAGCCGAAAAAATTACATCGACCAGGGAAGCATGGCGTATTTTCTCCAGACTGAGGTAATTTTCGATGTAGGCCATTTCATCGGTGAGCGCAATTTTCTCTACGTTGGCTTCATACAGATTGTACCGCATCAGTTCTGAGAGACGTAGCACTAGTTCGGCAGCCGGTTCGTTAGCATCGACCACGCGGGCGTAGATACTGTTCAGCGCATTGAACAGAAAGTGCGGATTCACCTGTGCTTTCAGTGTATCGAGTTCCAGTGACAGGTTATCCCGTTCGAGTGTCAGGTTGGTACGTTCGCGTTCGATGATGTCGCGTTCGTGAATCAGAAGCCGGGTGCGATACGTAAGCAGGTCTTTAATAACCTTTCCAATTAGAAGCGGAATCACCACGAAAAAGCTGTTTCCTATCGTCAGAAACGCCACTTTTGGGTTGGTGAAACAACCCAAAAGCCCGGCTTCGCGGAATAACTCCCAGCCCTGTTGGGTATGAATCATCAGCACCTTCGTACCGGCATTACTGTATTGGTGCAGGAAATAGGCCGTGAGGTAGTTATTTAAAAAGACAACGTAGTAAATCAGCGCTGTAATGGCAAGAAAAGGCAAAAACCGAAACTTGTAGAGATACTGCGGCAGAATAACGTAACCAAACAGATAAAACAGCGCAACAGTTTGTCCCAGCGAAATGAGCGACAGTACGTTGAGAAGCCAGTCGGCGTCTTTTACGTAAAGCCCATAATTAATATGTCGAATAAATAGCCAGACTACCAGCCAAAGCACTACGTGCCGACTCAGACGAGGCAGGTTGTGAAAAATAGCTGGCTTCATAAGGATTGTTTGGCGAGAGGTTCCAGTTGCAGGCGTAGCGTAACAACGTATTGATTAACAGCAGCTCCCGTTTCTAAATCATGACGATTAGGGTATAACAAATCGAGCCGTTTCGTTACGTTGACGAGTCCCATGCCGCCCGACTTCCGATCGGAGGGAGTCGTTTTTTGCTGAAGGCTGTTACGTACCGAAAACACGAGTGTATCGCCTTCCATTCGGGCATTTACCTGCACATACGACGTCCGACCAGACCGAACGCCATGTTTAAAGGCATTCTCCACAAACGTCGACAAGAGCAACGGGGCAATCTGGTAGCGCGTTACGTTGTCGTCGGCTTCGAGCGTTACCAGCATCCATTGCGCATGGCGCGATTGTTCGAGCTGTAGGTAATCGCTGATATAAGTTAATTCGTGCTCCAGCGCGATACGTTCGGCACTGGCTTCGTAAAGATTATACCGCATCAATTCGGCCAGACGGAGCACCTGTTTGGCGGCCTGTTCGTCGGCGTCGACCACTCGAGAGTAAATGCTATTGAGTGTGTTGAACAGAAAATGCGGACTGATCTGCATCTTCAGAAAATTCAGTTCAAGGGCCAGGTGGTTGCGTTCGAGGGTGAGTTTGTCGCGTTCGAGCCGTAGTTCGTCGCTCTGGAGCCGAATGGCCTGATTTCGATAGGCGGTAATGTCGGTAACAGTCTTTACAATGAGCAGCAACGTAACCAGATAAAACCCCAATACGTAATTCCAGAGCGCCAGTTTTATCGACGTAAAGCAACCGAGCCAGCCCGCTTTTTCAACCAGCCCCGACACTCTCGACAGGTAGGACGTAGCGGAAATGCTATATGGCTGTAATTCCAGAAAAACGGCTCGATTGACTAGATAGCTGATCCAATACGTCAGTATCAGACTGCCAATGAGCCAGATGGGCCGGGTCGGATGTAGAAATTTTGGAAGAACGTAGTAACCCAGAAAATAGTAATAAACAAGTGTCGACGTAGCGATAAGTACCGTAACAACGCTGTTAATTAGCTGATTATCACGAACAAGCAGCACAACCGTTGCCGTTGTCAGCAGCCAGACCGTTATCCAGATCAGTACGTGCCGTAGTATACGTAACGCCTGATTATGAGAGGCCGCCCACTGCTGCCAGCGTAGTAGATATTGGCTCACATGATGTTCTTTTTCATGGCTTCCCAAACCGACTCCCGATACGTAACGCCAATGGGCACGCGCTTGTCGTCGATGGTCGTAATCAGATTCCCGTCTATTTCCTTGATGGCACCTTTCCGAACAATATATGACCGGTTGACGCGCAAAAACTGTGACGTCGGAAGCATATCTTCCATCTTGGTCAGCGTCATGTGAATCATGATGGTACGTCCGGGCAGGTGAATGTTGAGGTAATCTTTCATCGCTTCCACGAAGATGATATCGCCAGGTACCACTTTCACCAGTTTCTTATCTTCTTTTACCAGAAAAAACTCAGTAGTTCCGTCGGTATTTATCTGAACGTCGGCTTCGAGTTTGGCCGTTTTCTCGGCTGATTCTGTGGAAGGTACGTTATTTGCTGATACGTTGGGCGATGCGTTAATTGGATCTGTTACGTCGCGGGTTACGCGGTTGAGTGCACGCAGGAATCGGTCGAAAGCGACCGGTTTTAGCAAATAATCGACCACATCGAACTCAAATCCTTCGACCGCATATTGGGGCGAAGCGGTTACCATAATCACCTGTGGACGAGGTGGCGTCAGTACGCTGAGAAACTCAAGCCCGGTCATTTCTGGCATTTCTACGTCCAGAAAAATTAAATCGGGCCGTAATTCCTGGATGGCGAATAGTGCATCGACGGCGTTGCTACTCTTGCCCACCAATTCCAGAAAAGGAACTCTATGAATGAATTTCTCTAAAACTTCCTGAGCCGGAAGTTCATCATCGATAATAAAACAGCGCAACGATGTTGTCATTTTAGGGATAAAACGGCATTTGCCTACAAACTAGTTGTTTCATTCCGGTATTCCTATATAAAACTATGTAATGAAAACCGCGCCTATTTCAGTCGAAGTAGACGCGTATCACCTATCATAAACCTCCTTTAATTGGGAATGATCCCGTCATAAGTACAAAATGTAGAGATCTGCATAATGCAATTGATGAAATTATTCTACTTGCTTTTTAGATTAATGTAGCTTTATTTTTTATATATGATTATTGTCAAATATGCATTTTTTGTAATTGTGAAACTAAACTGTCAAATTTGATTTTTATGCAAACGCTCCACTTTCCTAGCCCAAGTGTTTTTACATGAAAATTTTAAATTACTTGATTGTAGATGATGATCCTGTTTTTGTAGAGCAATTGATCAAGCAAACCGAGCCCCTCGCCTTTATAACACCCACTGGCACTTGTAAGAACTATGGAGAAGCTTTATCAGCTACTAATTCACAGAAAATAGACTTCATACTATTGGATGTAAAACTGGAGAGTCCTGATGGGCTTAGCGGTTTTGATTTTCTTCGGCACCATGCCAACCTTCCGCCCGTCATTATTATCAGTAACACCCCAGAATACGCCGTAGAGAGTTATGCCATAGGAAAAGCCAAAGATTTTTTGGTAAAGCCTTTTGATAACAATCGGTTGATGATAGCCATAAACCGAGCGTTGAACATCAATATAGAGACCAATCATCTAGTTGATACTAGCAGTATTTTTCTGAAAATGGGCCGCCGATTCCAGCGATTTTCTATTGATGATATCGACTATTTTGAAGGTTATGGCATCTATACTAAAGTAATCTATCAGGGAACAACCCATGTTATCAACGACACATTAACCAACCTTGAATCGCTACTTGACGTAAAGCGATTTATGCGGGTTCATAAGTCATACATTATCAATCTCAATAAATTGGCGGGCTTTGATCATAATAAACTGTATTTGCAGAATGCCAGTGTCCCGATTGGGGTTTCGTACAAGGCTAAGCTAGAACCACTGCTGAGGTTATTTGATAACGACGCCTTGGCTACAGAATAATACCAAAATTATCGCTATTCCTTTATTAACTCTATGACCAAGTATTTCCTTCTTTTCCTGCTCTTGATCGGGCAGGTTAGTTTTGTATTGGCCCAATCTGACGACTCATCGGCGGAACTTAAAAAGCTAAAATCTGAATTGGCAAACGCTCAGCATGATACAGCAAGGCTAAAGGCTTATACGAATATTGGCATATTCTATCTAACCGTAAACGCAGACAGTTCATTACACTATTCATTAAAAGGAAAACAAATAGCCGATAAGAATCCTACTTATGCCGAGACACCTCGATTATGGAATTTACTAGCTAATGCATTTGTACGAGTAGACCCTTCGCTGAATCAGAGGCAGGGAACTACACAGGGGGAGTATTATTACAGGAAAAGCATGGAAAGTGCCAAAAGACTTAATAATACCGATATGTTTTATAAGGCCTGGTACAATCTGTGTGTTTATTATTCGGATTCAGATAGTACATATTTGTTTTCAACCTCAGCTTTAAAGCTACTAAAGTCATTAAAAAGTAAAAGTAAATTTACCTCTGTTGATTCTATAATCGTAACAAAAATTTATCATAACTTTTGTATGGTATTAGACTTTGATATGAGTTCCAGTCAGTTTCAAAAATACTTAACAGCTTATGGGAAATTTGTAAAAACAGGTACTAAAGACTATGTTAATTTTCGTGTGCTAAAATTTGAACAAGATGCGAGGATCTGGAAAAAATCAGATGAAGGTGCATATCTGAACGAGTACGTAACATTGAAGAAAGATCTAAGCAATTTTAAGCTCAGAAGTCTAGAAATTGACATCTATGTGGCAGAATATTATTTCAACCTAAAGGAATACAAAAAGGCTTTTGATATAAGCACAAAGGCTAAAACGTATATTGAAAATCAACAATCCAATACTTGGACATTAGCAGGATTGAGACATATGATGAGAGGGAAATGTGCCTTTATGCTTCAAGAAAATGAACTCGCCATTTCAGAGTTAAAGCAAGCTCTTTCCTATATGTCGCAGGCTAATAATTCGATGGGGTATGAAAAATATACATGCTTACTCTATCTACATCAGGCTTATAAGAAGGATGGTAATTATAAGCTGGCTTATTCATATCTGACTCAGGCAACTGAAATTCACAAACTATTACATAATATTCAGGTAAACAGCCTCATGGCGGAAGCCGATATACAGGTCGAAGAAATAAAGCAGGACCAAAAACTACATCAGGCACAAACAAAAGCGTTGTTGAAAGAACAGGAAATGAAAATTGTGGAACGACAAAAAAATATTCTGATCATATTGTTTATCGTATTCCTGTTGAGCACTGTCTGGGCTGTTAATAACTACTTAAAAAAGAAAAAACTAAGCGAAATACTTACCCAGCAAAATCTACTGATTAGCCAGCAGAGTGCAGCATTGCAGGAATCAAATCAACTGAAAGATAAAATATTCTCACTTTTGAGTCATGATCTAAGAGCACCTTTAAATCGTCTTATTGCCAGTTCAAATATACCTACAGAAAACCTGCGATATTTTATTCAATCTGAGCTTAAAGGGGTACATGATATTTTGAATAACGTGCTCTACTGGGCTAGTATGCAGCTTAAGGGAATTACCCCCATTTATACCTCAATACCACTAAAGTTATTAGTGGATAGTTTAATAGAAGAATATCGCTATATAATTGCAGAGAAAGATATTACGTTTTTGAACGCAATAGATAAAAGTTACACAATAAAAACTGATGAGAATTATCTGAAAATTGTCTTACGTAACCTCATTAGTAATGCCATTAAATTTACTCCTGATAAAGGTTTTATTCAGCTAGATTACAAAATAAAAGATAATAGAGTCAATATTGTATTGAGAGATACAGGATTAGGTATTGACTCTCAGGAAATAGACCGATTATTTCAATTCCCTGTTTCCCGGCCTGGTACTAAAAAAGAACAGGGAATGGGTTTAGGGCTTGGTTTATCACTAGATATCGTAAAAAAACTCAGTGGTGATATTCGGATACAAAGTCAGCAAGGGAAAGGAACGCACGTGACCGTATCGCTACCAGTGTAGGCATTGCCGTATACAATTGACAAAAATCAGGCCAATGCGTAAAAGGTGAACAGATAGTCAAATTTATATGCACTTTTTTTTGGAAAATTATAAATATGTTAATTTTTAGTTTTCTATAATAGAAAAACGAATACAAATATCATTTGTGCCTATTGGCATGGCAAAACCGATATACGAAAGCTTTTTTGGGAGTTGACTTTGTAGGGGCTGAATTCATATTAACTGAGCTATTCGGCTGTAGAGATTGGACTCAGGTTTGTCTGATAAGGGGAATTAGTTACAATTTTTACTAGTAAACTCCCTTTTATGAAGACAAATCGTTCTACTTTCCCAAAGAAGGAAGTCATTGTCCGGGTAAGATCACTAGCTACTATTATACTACTATTACTTGGCTGCTATATAAATGGGTACAGTCAGGTTATAAAAACGTATAGAGTTTCAGATGTCGATCCGCAATGTACATTCTTTACAAATAATGGGTATCCCACAGAAGGCGGCCATTTAGACATTGCACCAATAACGACTTATTTGGCGGTGGGCCCAAGGGGGGCATCATACGCCTTGAAGGTAGTCGGTACAACGGGTACATTTAAAGAGTATGCCAACGGAACGGCAACCCTGGATGTGGTGTATAATCTGGCGAACGCCACCACCGGAGCTTTAGGCGGTGAAACCTGGACTATGCATATTGATATGTCCGGAAAAACGACAACAGCCCCTCCCGCTTATCCAATGACTGGCGCTTGCGGCACAGCAGGAGCATTCACGTATTATTATGTTGACGGTGGCACCATTACCAGCAATGTGGCCGGTCACGGGCCTTATTTCGTACAGAATAAAATCAACTCGTCATTTGGGCCTGGTGTTCCACCCGGAGGGATGATGCCTTCTTATTTTCAGTTGGGAATCGGGGCTTCATTACGTAATACAACAACTTTCGGAGCCGGAGGGTGGTGGGATGCCAATTTTGTTGGAAACCCTGATGGGGCGTATTCGTTTGGCGTGGGAGACAGTTATTTAGAGTTAGAAGAAATACCGTCCTGTACCAACCCATCAATTACCGTAAATAATACCAATCCGTCCATTTGTCCTGGAGGTAACTCTGCCTTATCGGTATCGGGTTGTACAGGAGGCACTGTAGCCTGGAGCGATGGTGCGACAGGTCTTACCCGCACTGTCACTCCAACGATAACGACAACGTATACGGCTACCTGTACAATCGGAGATTGTAATGGTTCCGCTTCTACAAGCGTTACGACCAATCCCGCACCGGCCCCAGCGGTCAATAGCCCAAGCATTTGCGCTGGTCAATCGGCGTTACTGACCGTATCGAATTGTTCGGGTACAGTTAACTGGGGCGGAGGTATTACCGGCGCCACTCGCACGGTTAATCCTACCACCACCACTACGTATTCTGCTACGTGCGCAGTCGGTGCTTGTTCAGGTTCGACCACCAGCACCGTTACAGTTACACCTGCGCCAACGCCGACTGTCAATAGCCCGTCGATTTGTGCAGGGCAATCGACAGTGTTGACCGTTTCTAACTGTTCAGGCACAGTAGTGTGGAATGATGGATCTACCGGACTCACTAAAACGGTCAATCCTGCGACCACTACGACTTATTCTGCTACGTGCGCAGTCGGTGCTTGTTCAGGTTCAACCACCAGCACGGTTACGGTCACACCCGCACCGACCCCTACAGTAAACAGTCCAAGTATTTGCGCTGGTCAATCGACTCAGTTGACGGTAGCCAACTGCTCGGGTACGGTAGTGTGGAATGATGGTGCTACAGGAATAAACCGCACAGTCAACCCCACTACGACTACTACGTATACAGCTACTTGTACAGTAGGTGCTTGCGCTGGCTCTGCAAGCGGCACAGTAACGGTCACTCCGTCACCCGCGCCAACGGTCAATAATCCAAGTATTTGTGTTGGTCAATCGGCGCTGTTAACTGTATCGAATTGTTCGGGTACAGTTAGTTGGGGCAGTGGAATTACCGGCGTAAGCCGCACAGTCAGCCCCAACATCACTACGACCTATTCTGCTACCTGTACGGTAGGGAGCTGTTCTGGTTCTACTACCAGCACTGTTACAGTTACACCTGCGCCAACGCCGACTGTCAATAGCCCGTCGATTTGTGCAGGGCAATCGACAGTGTTGACCGTTTCTAACTGTTCAGGCACAGTTATTTGGAATGACGGATCTACAGGTCTTGCTAAGTCTGTTGCCCCAACCACCACTACGACCTATTCTGCTACATGTACGGTAGGTACTTGTTCTGGTTTAGTCAATAGTACAGTCACGGTGAGTCCACTGCCAGTGCTCAGTCTGTCAGCGAGTGCTACGTTGGTCACAATGGGCACTCCGGTGAGTGTGTCGGCTAACGGGTGCAGCGGCAACGTAGGATGGAATACAGGCCAGGCGGGGAGTGTGCTCACGGTGAGCCCGGTCAACCCCACGAATGTCTACAGTGCTACGTGCACGACGGCAACAGGTTGTACGGCCAGTGCAACGATCACGGTGAACACGGCCCCCGCGGCCAGTCTGGTGGTGACTTCGGCGACGGTGTGTAGTGGTAGTTCAGCTACGTTGATGGCTTCGGGTTGTTCGGGTAGTGTGGCGTGGAACACGGGTGGCACGGGTGCTACGTTAGTCACTCCAGTATTGACGAGCACCACTTCTTACACCGCTACGTGCACCACGGGTACAGGTTCGACCACCAGTGCGGTGGGCAGGGTGACGGTGAGTCCACTGCCAGTGCTCAGTCTGTCGGCGAGCGCTACGTTGGTCACAGTGGGCACTCCAGTGAGTCTGAGTGCGATTGGCTGTAGCGGTAACGTATCGTGGAGCAGTGGTCAGACGGGGAGTGTGGTCACGGTGAGCCCGGCCAACCCAACGAACGTATACAGTGCTACGTGCACGACGGCAGCAGGTTGTACGGCGAGTGCTTCAATCACGGTGAACACGGCCCCCGCGGCCAGTCTGGTGGTGACTTCGGCCACGGTGTGTAGTGGTAGTTCAGCTACGTTAACGGCCAGTGGTTGTACGGGTAGTGTGGCATGGAACACGGGTGGTACGGGTGCTACGTTGGTGACTCCAGTGCTGACGGCTACCACTTCTTACACCACTACGTGCACCACAGGTACAGGGTCGACTACCTTCGCGGTGGGTACGGTGACGGTGAGTCCTCTACCAGTGCTCAGTCTGTCGGCGAGTGCTACGTTGGTCACAGTGGGCACTCCGGTGAGTGTGTCGGCTACCGGCTGTAGCGGTAACGTATCGTGGAGCAGTGGTCAGACGGGGAGTGTGGTCACGGTGAGTCCGGTCAACCCCACGAATGTCTACAGTGCTACGTGTACCACGACATCGGGTTGTAGAGCGAGTGCAACGATCACCGTCAATACACAACAAGTTCCAACTTGTGTTTTATCTGTAACGGTAACACCGGGTAGTTGTGTGAGTGCTACCAACACATATTCGGCTACTGCTACAATTCAATTGGTTGATGCTCCTTCGGGTAATCTGGTTGTTAGTTCTGGAAACTCAAGTTTAACAATCGCCACCAACAGCACTACTACTACATATGACGTCGCTCTACATGGCCTTGTTTCCGACGGGGCAGTCCATTCGGTCATCGTAAGCTTAGCCGGATGCACATCTGTATCAGCAACCTACGTAGCACCTGTAAGTTGCACAGTCAACACATGTCCACCGCCAGTTCATGTCTGCAAAGGAAATGAGTTTGTCTATCAGCTAAGTACAACTCCTGATTTAGGTACCTATCAGTGGTATCTTAATGGTGTCGCAATTTCTGGTGCCACGAGTAGTACCTATAATGCCACACAGCCCGGTAGTTATTCGGTGATTGTGAATGGTAATGTTGTAGGGTCGTGTCCCGATAATTCCTGCTGTCCAGTAATTATTGTTGAGGATTCTATCCCAACATATCAGGCGCATGCCCAAACCGCAACCTGTCACCCGCAAAGTAACAGTGTCAACAGCGATGGACGCATTCTGATAACCGATTGGACAGTTGGTTCGGCCGATACTACTCGGTACTTCTATCAGGTAAGTGTGGGAACATCATTTGATCCAGCTCAACTGGTTGCGGGAAGTGTCACAACGCAGGTTCCGTCGGATGGAGTTTTAGTGGCTAGTCTGCCCAATCCATCTGCTGAGACTGGTCAGATCTACACCATTCGAATCAGTAATGGATCGGGTTGCTATCAGGATAAAACGGTCATTCTACCAAAAACGACCTGTAGCTGCCCTCCCGCGAAATGCGTCCCATTTGTCATTAGACGTATTCGTTAATTTATACCTATCCTCATCGCTGTTGCTGGCGATGGGGATAGGTACTTCTTTCCTGCTGCCAACTATCCACCCATGATTAAAAACTATCAACCATTCGCTATACGTAATTAATTCGATCGCTCATGAATTCCTACCCATTACCATCAACACGTTCATATTCTTCGCAAACAACTAACAACTCTTTAACCCCCATTTCAATCAAGACAAATTTGATTAATCATAAGCTTACGATGGCTCAATTGCGGACTACAGTAAAGTCATTTGCTTATGCAGAACGGATTAATTTTAAAGAGGAAATAGTTTTTTTCGCCAGAATTTACAGGGCAGAACTCACGAAGAGATCGTTCGCGAATTTTGCGGATTAGCTAATAAGAGCTATAGTTCGGTTGTGCATCACCGTCTGACCATCTCCGACCACTTAGCCGCTAAACAGGAGAATTGGTATCAGCTTATTCGACTGTTTCTGAGTTCGCTGGGGCAGTTTGGTCTACCTGCAATGGTTTTTGGTGCCCCAACAGCTACAAGCCGTCGACTCGATTTGTTTATATTAGAAAACGGGGGGCGGGGAGTTACTCAATATAGCGCTCAGGAGCGTTCTGTACTCAATCAAATGCTAGGTATTCGGCTAAGTATGTGCTTCTCTAGCCCGAAAAGCTTATCACAAACAATAAGCCGTTGTCCTAGCTGTCTATCAACTGAGGAAGACTATAAAGCCTATCTAACGAACAGTATTTACACATCGCTATTGACGCAGAAACCTGAAACGATTCATGCGCTGCAGTTCTGTTTAAGTAAACGATGTAATATCGAAATCCGATTCCAATATACTGACCCTTACTTTCATGATGTAAGCTTACGCTATAATAAACTATCCTGGATACAGCTGGGGAATTTGGGTATTTCGTGCCAATCGCTTCGTCTTCTGCTGGAATTCAACCGCACGTTTAAGCAAGATACAATCGGAGAACGCATAAACCGGAGTTTATTCATTTGAGGAGAGCGGAACCCGCCTTATCACGATAATTCATGCTACCCATAAATTTACGTTAACTAAAAAGAGCGGCAATATTGCCGCTCTTTTTAGTTATAAACCTGTTGATTACGACGCTGCTAATTCAATCGAGTCGGCTATTGACTGTGTAAATCAATCGCCCTACAGTACTAACCTTTTTTTCGCTACGATTTTCATAAAGAGTTTAAGGTCGACTGAACTAGCTCCATCAACAGACTGATTAAAGTGCTTTCCTGATCCATAACCGATACCCCAATCTGTTCGATCAATGATCAGCTTGCCATTCACCTCGACAGTTCCGTCCATTCCGTCCTTAAATTGCATTTTGGCTGGAAAAGTAACTGTCTTCGTGATACCTTCAATGGCCAGATTCCCGGTAACTTTTATATTTTCATCATTAACTCGTATACTTCCATCAGTTGGAACTTTTGTATTTCCATTATTTCCTGTTTCAACCTTCGTAATGGTGAAGGTTGAAACAGGAAATTTTTTGATGTCGAAAAATGCAGGGAATTTATTATATGACGGTTGATCATCAAATTTTTCAATTGTAGTCATGTCGACTTCAACGGCACCGCCCACCAGATGACGGTTGTCGATCAACAATTCTCCTTTTACTATATCGACGTCCCCTGTATGGGAACCATCACCAAGAAACGTAGTACCTTCCCATTCGCCAAGTAGCACAGAACCTTTCCAGATGACAACACTTTGCTTTGTATCGATGCTATATTTTTTCTGGCCCTCTTTATTATAAAAGTCCGTGATGGTCTTGCCATCATACCGATACACGCCGGTTGCATCGCCAAACCAAATACTGCCATCGGTAGCTTCCGAAAGCCCCAGAAAAGCCTTTCCTGACCTAATTTCGGTTACCGTGGGCTCATTACTATATAAGGACTTTGCATCATAACGGGAAAGTGCCTGAACCGTCCAATTCGCAGGGTTTACCGGACCCGTAGTCCAGATGTTTCCTTTTTTATCCTGAATTATAGTATAAGCACCTCGCTCCGATACCTTCTTAAAGATACTGCCGTCATAGCGATAGAGACCACCAGTCCGGCCTACTTTAAAGCCATTGTAACCGCTGAGCCAAATAGTCCCTTTTCTATCTTCCATTATGCTCCAAACGCCGAGAAAGGGTTCGCCTTTATGGGTTAACGTGGTAAATTTCCCCTTGTCATAAACAAAGGCGTCGCCCCTTGTGCCAACCCACAATTTCCCGGTTTTATCTTCAAGAATTGTATTAATCTCATTATTCCAATGGCCTTCTTTATAAAAAAGCGGGGCATTCGGGGATGTAAAATTTCGAAACGATTTTCCATCGTAACGGCTCAGGCCACCTCCAGTGCCGAACCAAATAATGCCGGCTTTATCTTCATAAATATAACTAACCCAATTATCGGCAAGTCCCTGCTTGATAGTGAACTGTTGAATGGATTTCCCGTTGTCATAAAAAACGCCTGAATCAATAGTAGCGAACCAAAGATTTCCTCGCCGATCTTCCAGAACATTCTGGAATTTGTGCTGACCTAGTTTACTTGTAAGATTAGTAAATGATTTTTTCCCGGTCCTGGAAGGGTCGTATCGAAAAACATCACCAAATGATTCGTTATTGGGGCCAGCTATCAGGATGGTGCCATTTCTGCCTTTTTTTATAGTACGAGCCATTATGTTAGGCCCTATGTCTTTAATTTCGGATTTGATGTTGTCGTTTGGTACGTTTGTTTGGTTTTGCCCACAGGAAGCGCAAAAAACAAGCATCAAGAACAGAGCATATATGCGGGAATAGTTCATCCTTTTCCTTTTTGATACCAATGAATTTCAACCGCACCGGCGGCCCGGCACGGCGGTGGGCCACAAACCTACTAGGCTATATGCTGGAATGTGTTGAAGGGATAGTAAAAGAATGTTAACGAAACGTAAAAGTTGCCGCTTGCATAACCCATGGAAATCTGTGCCGTTCGATTTTATAGACTGCTGTGGATTTTTGCCTCCAAGCAGGTGGGTATATTGAATGAATATATTGCTCATACAACAGTCTCACAAAAATGCTCCCATTCGAGAGTGCCATTCTCACGCTGTTTGCGGAAAACTTCCCTCATTTCGAACGTAGAGAGGGAAATGGGTATCCGTTGAATACTTAGCTAGATTTATCCATTGTCATACATAAACAAACGAGCGGCTTTTGGGCCGCTCGTTTGTTTATATTCACTGGTCAGACGTAACGTCAGTCAGTAGGCTAATTCAACCGCAGTCGGCTATTGATCGTGTAAATTAATCGACCCGTTGCGGTAAAATTGATACGTAGCGCATTACCTGTATATCCCGTTGGTAACGTAACCGCATGGTTTACTGTTACGGCATCTGTACTTGCCGGTACGCGGCCACACGACCAGACTGTAGCATCGTTCCAGTTGCCTGCTTTCACCGTCACCATGTTCACGCACGACGTAGCGTTGTTCACCGTGAGTTGGAACGTAGTCGACACGGCCAAACCACCCGGATCAGTTGCTATAACCGTAACCGTAAACGGTGAACCGACCGTAGTAGACGGTGTTCCGCTGATGGTCGATGGGGCGGTGAAGCTCAAGCCCGCAGGTAACCCGCTTACACTCAAGGTCAGGCCATTTGGTGTTTCAGCGTCTGTGAATACACCAGCCGGAATGGTCATGGTAAAGACCTGATTAACGGGAGCAGTCCGGGCACCTATTGAACCGATCACCACCGGAGCTGTATTGGGTACTGGCCGAACTGTAAGCTGGAACGTAGTAGCTACCGACAAACTGCCTGCGTCCGTGGCTATAACTGTGACGGTAAATGGCGAACCTACTGTAGTTGACGGCGTACCGCTAATAGTCGATGGAGCCGAGAAACTCAATCCGGCTGGCAAGCCACTCACACTCAACGTTAGCCCGTTAGGTGTTTCCGTGTCAGTAAACGTAGCGGCTGGAATAGCGAAGCTATACGCTTGTCCTACCGTAGCTGTTTGCGAACCAATTGGCTGAGCTACCGTTGGTGCTGTGTTTGCTGGCGGAACTATCGTTAATTGGAACGTAGTAGCTACCGACAAACTACCTGGGTCTGTTGCTCGTACCGTAATCGTGAACGGCGATCCGGCCGTAGTAGATGGCGTTCCCGAAATAGTAGCCGGTGCCGTGAAGCTCAATCCGGCTGGCAAACCACTTACACTTAAGGTCAGCCCGTTTGGTGTTTCCGCATCGGTAAATGTTCCGGCAGGAATAACGAAACTGTATGCCTGACCTAACGTAGCGCTTTGCGGAGCAATAATCTGTGCAACTGTCGGCACTGTATTGAAAGCAGCTCCCAACGTAACAATATCCGACCGGAACTTCTTGAAATTATTCTGGGTCAATTCCTTCGCAATCGTGCCGTCAGTATAAAACACCGCATCACCGTTATCGACCAGCAGTTGAAGCTGGCTGGTCGGTGTCAACGGATTTGGAACGTCTACCACCGACTCAAAACTGCCATTGGCATTGAGTGCTGTCAGATCGGCCATACGTAGCACAGGGGCATCGGTTGGGTTACCCGTCCAGGTATATAAGCGAAAATCGTTCGGAGCGGCTCCCGCATCACCCGCCGGACCCGCAATGATGATGTATTCGTTATTGCTGTTCTTCCTGATTTCACGAATACCGCGTCCGCCCAGATTAAACTCGATTGGCGCACCGAACGTAGCACTACCTGCCGTACCGCCTGTACCCGTCGTTGAAAGCGTTGTGAAGTTGGTCACCGGAATAACCAGCGCATTGGCACGACCCGTTGGTGGTACTTGTGGAGCACGGAACGATACGTAAGCGGTTGTGTTGTTTGGCGCTAGTTCCAGCCCTTCCACATTAAATCCATTCGTTAGTTTCGAACCAACACCCGCAGCCGCACTAGCCGCCAGACCGTAAAAATTAGCCCCTTTACCGTGTCCGTTGTTTACGTCCCAGGCAATAATGTCATTGCGCAGATAATCATACCGACCTACATAAGCTAACGTTGTGCTGGCTCCCGTACCCGATACGTCAGTTGAGAAAATCCGGTTGCGATTCGGGCGATTGTTACCACCGTCGGCGTTGCTTAATGAACCTAACCAGAAAATCCGGTTGCCAACATGGGTCGATGCTTCAATATCGACTTCGCGCGGAACTCCACCCGAAATATCGGTCAGTCCCAGCGAAGACGTGAAGTCGAAACCGGCAATCGGCAAGCCCGAATTCTGACGGTTGTAGAGACGTAGCACCTGATTCTCATCATCGGCAACCAGCATCGTATTCGCATCCACCAGAATCGCGGTCGATGCATCGCTCACGCCCGTATGGAATCGGGTAGTTGCTGGAGTCAGCGCTGCGGCTGAAGCGGCATAATTAACCACATACGACGTATTGTTTGCACCATCACTCACGGTTACCGTTACCGTAGCATAACCTACACCTGCTGGAGCAATCTTCAGATTACGTGCCCCATCCGAACCCGTTAGCGTTAGACTCGACGTAACAGCCGTGTTGCTCGAACTAGCCGTTACGGTCAGGTTGGCAACGGGTGTATCCGTATCGGCAATTGTGAAATCAATACCAAGGGTAGAAGCCGGATCGGTCGGATCGTTCATCACACCGCTAACGTAGCCCGCACCCGTAGCCGACAGACTCAGATAAGCCGTTGTTGAACCTGCCACCTGAATCGTTGGGGGAGCCGTAACCGGATTGTCATTATCGGTAATGGTCACGCTTACCGGATTCGTAGCAATGCCGTTATAAGCCGCATCAGTGCTGCTTGTTGTATGAACAAGCTGGGTAGTATGTGTGCCTTCAACCTGGCTATCGTCAATAGCTGTAACCGTTACGGTCTGGGCAACGCTATACGATGTTGGCGTGAATGTCAACGTCGTCGGGCTAACACTTAGCTGCGTACCCGCGTTGATCGACACCGTTACGTTGGCCGTCGGCGCACTATTCAGGCTAACCGTATACGTGTCGGTGGCACCACCTTCAACCACCGTCGTGCTACGTCCTGATTCTACGATCAGAACCCGGTTGAGTGGTGTGAAATAACCGCCCGGATTACCCAGATTTCCATTGGTTGATAGATACGAATTCTGCGTATCGCCAACCACCGAAAGTTTATACGTAGCCGCCAGATTCTGCCCTAGGTTAGCGCGCTCGGTCCAGCCACTGACATCGGCAGTACGTACCGAACCGGCAATCGTCTGATCGTTGAACGTAAGACGGTCAACCAATGTACCGCTTGCATCGTAAATGTTGATCTCGTCGCTACGTCCCAGATTTTGTGTATTTCCTCCCAGCACGTTTACCGAAGTTGGCAGATACCAGGCCGTTCGGAACGCAGCAGCATCGGCTTCGGTGAAAACAACCGATTCGTTCGGCTGCACCACACCAAAACCACTGAGCGAGAACGAACCCGGCGTGCGGGCATTATCGCTGTAGGTCCAGCCGTTCAGATCAATCGGTGCATTGCCCACGTTGGTCAGTTCGACGTATTCGCCGGGTGTTCCGTTATACATGTATTCGGTGATACGGATCACTCCCGCTGGAACCGCATTAACCGTCACACTGACTGTAGCCGTAGCACTCGCGCTGGTTGGCGACGTAGCATCACGAACTACAACGGTGAACGTTTGAACACCTGCTGTCAGACTTGATACCGAAGCCGTATTGCCACTTGGTGTAATGGTGCCCGGACCGCTGAAGGTGTAGCTGTAAGGCGACGTACCGCCCGATACCGTAACCGACAACGTAGTGGTGCCGGTTGTTAGTAACGTAGTCGGATTGGCCGTGAACGTAAGTGCTAATGGCGACGTAGCAGAGGTCAGCGATAAGCCAACAATAACCGGATCGTGGTCTGATGTGCGAAACTGGTCGGCGTTGTAAAGCGAAGTAATCAGGTTCGCCGTTTTGAACTCTACGTTGTAATCCAGTACGCTCGGCTCGTCGGAGTTGATGTGCCATTTTTCGGCACCCTGCACCTGTCCTAATAACGTAGCACTACCCAGCGCATGATCGAGCGAGCCAACCTGCCCATCAAATACATACGAATACGTAGTGTTGGGCAGTAGATTCGAATACCCACTGGAGTAAAGCGTTGTCAGCGGATTTTCCTGCGCATAGGCGTTCAGATCGCCCAGAATCAGATAATCCGGGTCGAGGGTTCCGGTTGGTCTGGTAGCCAGCCATGTTGCTAAATCCTGCGCCTGACGTGTACGGGTACCGTTCGACTGCGCTTGTCCGTCGCCAGCGTCCGAGTCTCCGGCTCCGCCTGCGCTGGAACCTTTCGATTTAAAGTGGTTGGCAATTGCCGTAAACACACCATTCGAGGAAATCTCGCGGAACGTCTGCGCCAGCGGATACCGACCAACCGTATTGAAGGCTGAGCTGGTAGTCAACGTAGCGGCAGCGCCCACCGGAACTACTTTGGCTGGTTTGTAAATCATCGCCACCGTAATCTCATCGCTCGAAATACTAACGCCCGGATTGATGAACGTATACGAACCCGGACCGGCCACCGCATTCGCGCCGTTTACCAGATCCTGAATGGCACTGTTCACGCCATAACCATCGTTCTCAATTTCATTCAGCGCAAAAACATCGACACCCGACTGAATAATGGCCTGTATGGTTTTGTTACGTTGACGGGTAAATTCCGCTTGCGTATCGGCCCCGCGCGATGTTGGGAAGCCCCCGCCAGTACCATTGCCGTTGAAATAATTTAGGAGGTTGAAACTACTGACTTTCAACGTACCGCCAACGGTTGGTGGCGTAGCGGGACGCGTGTTTGTCGCCAGGAAATTGACACCCGTAGTTGTTTGCAGACGATAACCTTCCAGCCGCTCATCCAGAATGGCCGTAATGCTGGCTACTTCATCACCACCACGTAGCGTATTCGATGCGGATAACGGATTTCCACCGCGACCGAAAATAATTGGATCAGGATTTTGTACAGAGCTACCATCATCCAGAATGATCCGGCGTTTGGCAATATCGGCCAGAAAAGCCGAATACCCGCTCACACTCGGCGCGTTGAACTGTGTATATTGATCCAGACGTGCATCGGTACCCGGATTATTGCTGGCACCCGTCGAAGATAGCACAACCTGTCCGTAACGACCCAACTGAAAGTATTCGGTTACGGTCAGATTGCCGCTCGATGCACTGGCATTAACCAGCATCCCTTCGTACCGTTCCAGATCCGATACGTTCGCCACCGGGAACTGAATGTTCGTAACGGTTGGCAACGTACTTGCTCCCAGATTGATTACGCTGGTAATATTCGAAAGCTGGGTCAGGCTGCTGCTGTTGCCACCACTCGAACTGGCAAATTCACCAACCGTACCCGTAACCCGAACTTTATCCGCTACGTTACCACTGAACAGTCCGGCTGGATCATACACAAAAATACCCTCCGACGTAGCCGGGTTGCCATCACTGTCAGCGTCTTCTTCCTGAACATAAAAACCATTCAAACGAGTTGAACCGGCAAACACCCGCGTTACAATGCCTTCGATGGTTTGCGTACCGCCGAATGTCGTATTGAACGTAGCGCCGGTTCCCTGAATAGACGAAATCTTGGTACCTGTCGAGCTGGTGCTAATCGTACCGCTCACGGCAACCGTGGCCGAAAGAGCACCACTCGTAATTGTGATCGTTCCATTAGCCGGACCCACCGGAGCCGAAGCACTCGTACGGACGTTGATCAGCGTACGTACAAGCGCGTTACCCGATGACGTAAAGTTTACGTTAGCGCTATAAACACCATTGCTTGCCAGTGCTACTTCATAACCCGATGGGGCCGCAACCTGAACAGTCTGACCGTCGAGGTTCGTGGCTGAAACGGTAAAGGTTTGCACATTGGAAGCCGAACCCTGAACTGCACCGAAACCCGACAACGTAGCGGGAGCAGCCGCCAGCGATGGTGCGTTCGGGTCGTTTACCTGACCGCTCACGTTCACCGATGCCGTTAACGTAGTGTTGCTGCTGTGGGTAATGCTTCCTGTCACTGGGCCAATAGCCGTGCCGGTCAGCCGTACATAAACCGTTGTCGAGTTTGTTGACGATGGCAGCGATAAAGACGAACCATAACCTGAACCAGCCGAGAGACTGATTTCAACACCCGCCGGAGCCGTTACGTCGATAGGTGCGACCAGATTGCTGGCCGAAATAACATAGCTCTGTGACGTTGACGGTGTTCCCTGAATGGTGCTGAAACCCGCCAACGTAGTGGGCGAAACAGAGAGAGCCGGATCGGTAGAAAGTGCAGTTCCCGTTACGGTCAGATCATCAACCGAAATCTTTGGCCGTGAACCGCTGAGCGTACCCGAGTTGGTTCCGCCATTATAATAGTAGAACCGGAAACGGGCCGTCGCTACGTTATCGAACGTAGCAGGAAGCGATACCGAAATAGCCGTCGAGCTTGCTACGTTGTTGATAGCTGTGAACGTTACACCCAAATCTGTAAATGTTGTGCCATCGGTTGAGCCGTATACTTTCAACGTACCCGCCCGGTTACCAGTCTGATTGTTGATCTCCGCAGCGTTAAAGCTCAGCGTACCCGCCCGGAGATTTGTGAAGTCGACTAGAAAATCAACAGCCGTACTGCTCGAATTATCGCCAGAGCCAGTCGATAGCAGTACAATAGCCCCACTACCTTTCTGAACACCGCCCGACGTACCACTTGAGAACGTAGCAGAAGCCGTTGTGATACGGTTGGCATCTGGAATTGTACCGGTGGCGTTAATGGCTACGGGTGTAAACCGGGTAGCTCCCACGCCAGCCGTGAAACCGTTTGACCAGTTCGCAATATCCGCGAAATTTTCGGTGTACGTGAAACCGGGCTGCGACGCCAGAGGAACCGGATTTGGCCCGTTCGGATTTACAACCGCCGACACCGTACCGTTTACCGCCACCTGAGCCGAAACAGCATCGCTTGTGTTGGTAATAGTTCCAGCGAACGTTCTCTGCGACGTACCAGCCAGTCGAACCGAAATCGTTGCCGATACCGCACCCGACGAAGGCGTTAACGAAAGCTGATTCTGGAACGTAGTACCATCGTTGCTCACCTGAAAACCGTTCGGTGCCGAAACCGTTACGTTCGTTGTCAGGTTGTTGCCCGATAGCGAGAAGGTTTGCGCGGTTGATGCCGTACCCGCCGTAGTGCTGAATGGCGAAAGGCTCGTAGGCGTAGCGATCAGCGTGCCAGCCGGAGCATTTACTGTCAGCGTGAACGATACGTTAGCCGTGTTGCTGGCCGGGTCGGTAGCCGTTACGGTAAGGCTCGACGTACCGGCAGCAGAAGGCGTTCCACTAATGGTACGGGTTGTTCCATCGAACGATAAACCTGCGGGTAGTCCTGATGCTTCGTAAGCCAGCGTCTGACTTTCAGGGTCGGAGAATGCTGGAATTACGTAGCTGAATGCTGAACCAGTCGTAGTCGTCTGGTTTTCTACTGATGAAGCAACGGGTGGCTGATTCGCGTTGATCGTGATGCCGAACGTAGCGGTTGTAGAAGCACTGGCTTCGTCAGTCGCTACGACGGTCACTGTAGACAATCCGGTTGATGTTGGCGTACCACTGATAAGTCGGGAAACATTATCGGCACTCAACCCAACGGGTAAACCTGAAATCGCATACGTAATCGTCTGATTTTCGGGATCGGTAAAATTCGGAACATCATAATTGAATGGTACCGCAACAATGCCGCTTTGATTGGCCAGGGTAGGAGCAACAGGCGGCTGATTCGCCTGACTTATCGTAGTCGTAACCGTAGCGGTTGAACTGTTATTCGTTTCGTTACTTTCGGCAATTGTATTTGCGGCATCAACAACCGCAGCATTCGGCTGTATCGTAATCGTACCAGCCGACGAAGCCGATACACTTACGGTTAACGTAGCACTGCTACCCGCCGAAATGGAACCACCTGTAAACGTAACAACACCATCTGTCTGGCTGGCCGTAAAACCGTTCGTTTCGGTCGTATTAATGAACGTAGCTCCAGCCGGTAAGGTAAACGAAACCGGTACGTTAGTGGCTGAGGCTGCACCCGAATTACCAACAACCAGACTATAAGCAAAAGCTTGTCCTGATATAGCCGATGCTGGACCTGCTAGCGAAACCGTTAAATCGGGTTGAGCGGCAACAATCGGGTCGGAGTTAACCGTAATATCATCGAGACGAAGTTCGGGTCTGCTTCCTCCGCTGTTTGCTGCGATTTCGTGATAAATCCAACGCAGTTGAACAACGGATTGATTCTCCAGACTAGCTGGCAACGTAACAGGCGCAAGAGGTTGCGAACTGCCAACCGTACTAACTGTGTAAAGGGATGAGCCCGCTACGTTAATAAACGAGCCTGTGGTGCCCAATCGATACTGAAGTTGAATGCCCCAGCTACGCGGTGTTGGCGTACCATCGCCGAGCGAAATTGTACCGCCCGTCCAGCTTACCTGAATGTTCGAACGGCCAGTTGTATTGAGGGCTAATACGGCATCGCCAATGAATCGGTTGCCAGTGGCGGTACCGCTGGCGCAGTTATCCCATTGGGCACTGCTTGTGCTGATAAAGCTTATTCCATTGGCATCGCGCCCGGTGATTCGGGGGCGGGCGGTACTATTATATGGGCAACCATAATCGACCGAACTGGCAATGGCTGTGGTCGACGTAGCGCTTCCCACAAAATGGAAAACCATGTTGGCTGGAAACGTACCCGCTGTTGATGTAGCGGCCCAGCCTGTAAAGCTATAAGGCCCTGTAGCGAGTGAAAATGGAGCCGGGTTTGACTGAGCCCAAACGCCCGATCCCATCAGCAATGTGACTGACAGGAAAAAGCAAGCCCGGAAAACACGGCAAAGGAAAACGTGTTTCATAAAATGGATAATTAGTGGCTGACGATTGCAGCTTTGATACGGTCGGAGCATAGGAGCCGACCACCAGCTAAAACAAAAGTAGCAACCGTATCCGGCACTATTTTTAGGCTTAACAATCTGTTAATAGGACACTTACGTGAATTAATATTGACGTAATACGCCCTGCTGGAAGTGTATTTTATGCGTGATTTATTGACAAGTCTTCAACTGATTATGCATCAGTTGCTTAGACGAAAAACGACTTGTAGAAAAAATAAAAGCCTGCTATCAACCGAGATAGCAGGCTTAATGATACGTTACCATAACTAGCGGGAGCCGCGATAACCGTAGTACACGTTAATGTTTATAAAGTCAGATTTAAGGTAACTTCTGAACCGCTTCGTAAATCAGATTGAGGTATTGTTCACGATCAATATCATAGACAAAGTTTACGTTCGGTTTTTGCTTCAGTACGTCGAAAAAATCAACAACGGTAGTGCCAGTGGTGAGCTTGCCGCTGACTTCTACATCAACGTAGCAGGACTTGGCCTGAAACATTTCCGGTGCAATTAAATAAGCAATAGCACAAGGGTCGTGTAGGGCTGCTCCACCGTCGAGTTCGGGGCGTTCGCTGCGGTAAAAAATCGAGAAGAAATCCATCAGCTCGGCCACCACCTTACCCGACTGATTTCCGATGCTACGAAACCGTTCGATGTCGTCCTGAAACACCAGCGCTTTGTGCGTTACGTCGAGTCCACACATCGTAATCGGCACGCCCGAATTGAAAACCACCGAAGCCGCTTCAGGATCGACGTAGATGTTGAACTCGGCGGTAGGCGTCATATTTCCGCGAAAAGCACCACCGCCCATCAGCGAAATCTGCTCAATTTTGGATTTTAGATGCGGATAGGCCAGCAGAAACGTAGCAACATTGGTCAAAGGTCCGGTGGGTACGAGAGTAATTTTCTCCGAACTCTCTGTTAGAATCTGCGCCATCGCTTCAATGGCCGACAGTGATTCAGGACGTAGCGTTGGTTCGGGTAAAATAGGCCCATCCATCCCCATTTCGCCGTGTACGTGGTCGGCAATAATCAGATCCCGGAAGAGTGGTTTTTCGCACCCTTTATAAATCGGAATATCGACCTGTAGTAACGTAACAAGTTTCAGCGCATTTTTCAGCGTTTTGGCCTGCGTCTGGTTTCCGGCCGACGTAGTGATGGCTTTAATATCGAATAAACCACTGCCAACGGCCAGCATAAGCATAACGGCGTCGTCGTGGCCGGGGTCACAGTCTATAAGAACAGGTATTTTCTTCATAATGAATGTCTGCTGATTTTGTATGTCCGGCGTTACGTCTCGCTACGTAGCATCGGATTAGGGCGACGAATATACCAAAGTTGTTGAGGCTTTGACGGAAAATCGAGCCAACCGTTCGATAAAGTAGAGCTGATTACTGGAAAAATCGTGCCGGTTGAGTAGTTTAGCTATTTGTTACGTAACACTTCCCCGACTGCTATGCGTCATTGTTGCTCGTTTCTGTTTACTGTTTTTTTGGGCTTGTTAGGTTCGCAACTGGCTATTGCTCAGTCGGATGCTATTTCTGCCGATGCTCAGCGTGTTGCCAAAACGGCAAAACCCAATGCTATTCAAAATCATATGCGGATTCTGGCCAACGACTCGCTCAAAGGTCGGAAACCCGGCACGCCCGGTTTCGACATGGCGGCCGACTACGTAGTAAATCAGCTTAAATCACTCGGACTGAAACCCGCTGGCGAAAACAATACGTATCGGCAGGACGTACCACTAGGACGTTGGCAGGTTCAGGAAGCAAATAGTTCGTTAACCCTGATTGCCAACGGACAGGAACGCCAGCTCGCCATTGGCCGTCAATTTATTCTCAGCCCCAATCCCGATCATGCCAACAGTGAAGTAAGTGCGCAGGTCGTTTTTGTTGGATTTGGCGTTACCGCTCCCGAGCTAGGTTATGACGACTACAAAGGAATTGATGTAAAAGGTAAAATTGTGGCTTATATAAACGGCGCACCTGCTACGTTCCCATCGAACCAACGGGCGTATTATTCCTCTTCGAAAGCCGAAAATGCGGTGGCCCACGGAGCCATTGCTACGTTGGCGTTCAACCTGCCAACCGATTTGCGGAATCGTATCGAAACGGCAGCACCACGCGCCCGTCTGGGTGTGTACCGCTGGCGCGATAAACAGGGAAAACCGCAACGCACGTATCCGGGGATAAAAGGGGCGGCTTCATTGAGTGATTCAACGGCTCGACTTTTATTTGCGCAGGCCGGTACGTCGTTTCAGGAAGCCATCAGCAATGCCCAGAAAAATCGGCCACAGGCGTTTCCGCTGAACGTATCGGTACGAATGAAAACCCAGACGGATGCCGTTGAGAACGTAGCGGGTTACAATCTGGTGTCGTTGTTGCCCGGCTCCGATCCGAAATTAAAAAATGAATACGTTGTGTTTGTGGCCCACCTCGATCATCTGGGCATTGGCCGACCCGTGAAAGGAGACTCTATCAACAACGGTGCGCACGACAATGCGTCGGGCGTAGCGATTATTCTGGAAACGGCCCGGATGTTTGCGTCGCTGCCGAAAGCACCCCGGCGTTCGATTTTGTTTGTGTGTGTAACAGGGGAGGAGTTAGGGTTACTCGGTTCCGATTATTTTGCGAGCAATCCGACGGTACCGAAAGAGAAAATTGTGTCGAACCAGACGTTGGATATGCCCTTTTTCTTTCATCCGCTGCTCGACATCGTTCCCTACGGCGCCCAGCATTCCAGTTTAGACCGGGAAGTGCGGCAGGCGGCTTCGTTTCTGGATGTGAAAGTCAGTCCTGACCCGATTCCGGAGCAAACCGTATTTATGCGAAGCGACCATTTCAGCTTTGTTCGGCAGGGAATTCCGGCGTTGTTCATCAAAAGCGGCTCACAAACGGGAAACCCGAACCTCGACGGTACCAAACTGAATCTGGACTGGCGGGCTACAATTTACCACTCCCCGCAGGATGATATGAATCAGCCGTTCGATTTCAATGCCGCAGCTAAACACGCCCAACTTCAATTTCTGGTCGGCTACTTAACTGCTCAGTCAGACCAGCGGCCCACCTGGAATAATGGTGACTTTTTCGGGGAAAAATTCGGGAAGGGGCAACCGTAATCAGTCATTACTAATCCGGTATGCCATTGTGATTCTGCAAGCAATCGGAGATTAATAGTGATTAGATGAGGAATAAAAAAAGCTCTCATTTTGTGAGAGCTTGCTGCGATTTTCGGGCTTGACTTAGCGTGTCCGCATCCGATAGATTGTCCGGCCACGCAAGCCAATTACTGGGCCACCTACTTCAATAATACGAGGACGGGGCGGGCGATTGATATGCATTAAGTTCGTTTTCATTAGTCTTTGTTGTTTTAGAATGATGACACAAAGATGAGCTATAGTCGGCCCGTTAGACAAACAAAAACTTACCAGACGTAGAATTTAAGGGATAAGACGTCAATTATTGGCCATAAATGGTAATTGATGCCAGATTGAAATTTTCTAAGATCATAGTCCGGTATTTGGTCAAATAATAGTATTAAATGGTGAAATAGGATTTTATCTCAAAATCAAGGAGCCAGTCAATTCATACGTTGTCTGGCTTCTTGATTCACGTCATGAGCTATAGAGTAAATATAGACTTCTTTAAAAGCACTATATGTTTAAAGTCGTTAAGAGTAGACAGTTTTAGGTAATATATTTACAATTATATGATAACTTAGTTTTAATGAATAAAGCCAGGTTGCTTCCCATTTTCGTTTACTTTTTAGGAGCTTTTAGCTTAACCTTTTTATTTAATCAACTGCCAGAGTTAAGACTAACGACTATTGACTGTAAAGATATCTTATGCGGTTGGGGGCCGTTGTTTAGTGGTCTGATTTGTTACCGACTTTTCAACGTCCCTAATCAATATGCTATCTCCCTAAAAGGAGTTAAGCCGTACTTAACATGGGGAATCGTCTTTTTAGCTTTGTTACTCCCTTTCCTGACTATTAATACGGTTAGTAAAACGACGATTTTCTCCTCGGTTGTGAGCCAGTTTATTTACTCATTCGGAGAGGAATTTGGCTGGCGTCATTATCTGCAAAATGCAACTGCTGGTTTTAAGCCCTGGGAGCGATATATACTAATTGGTTGTTTATGGTTTTTGTGGCACTATTCGTTTACCAGTGATCCTGTCCGGGCTATGGCTGGCCAGCCAATACCTTCGCTAATTGGTATCCCTTTATTCATTATCCTACTCTCTCTATTCTCATTCATTTGGGGCGATTTAGTGATCAAGACGCGCTCTATTCTGTTGCCTACTGTTGCGCACTATCTACCGAAAGCGGGAGGGACTGTTGCGTTAGGTCTGGTAGTTGCTGTTTTAATTCTGATACAAATAGGCTGGAAGCGACTCATTAGAAATGAATCTGCCCCGTTAGTATGATTAGTTCAGGCTGGAAAGAGTTCAATTGTGCTCGTAATAAGCAACTTCTATACAGTTGATATAAGCGTGCCAAATGATATAAGCGTGCCAAAAAATAAGCCCCGACCATAAATGACACGGGGCTTTTAATCAGATTGGAGGCAACTACACTACCTTGGTGTGGCAAACAAGCCTACCCAATACTTCTTGTAGGTACTGCTGTTGTTGCTTCCGTAGCCAAAACCTAACTGCTTGACGTTTCGATTCATTATGTTTGCACAATGTCCTGGTGACGCGCGCCAGCCATCTACTACCTGAGCTGTCGTTGCGTAACCCGCAGCAATGTTCTCGCCATAAGTTGTCCAGACGTAGCCTTCGCGAGTTATACGAGTTCCGGGGTTTGAGCCATCTTTGCCTGTATGACTGAAGTAGTTTTTGGAAGCCATATCAACCGCGTGTTTGTCGGCTGCCGTGTTTAGCTTGGTGTTCAGCGTTAAGGCTGGCGCTGAGGCATAAGTAACCTCTCCACATTTACAAGTCTTTGCCCGAATCGCATTGATTCTGTTGAGTACATCTAGTTGCTGGGCTGTTGTTGCTGCAGCCTCCCGTGCTCCGGCAAGATTGGGCGTAAATTCCAGACCTACCTCATCAGCTTCCTGATAGATTGAAGAGATGACAGGGTCAGGACTTGTAGTAATTTCCTTATCAGACGTACAGGCTCCCATAGCCATCAGTAAGCTTGTCGAGAGCGTTGAAACAAGGATAAATGAGCGCATAATGATAAAAGATTAAATTAGTTAACACGTGAAGAATTTTAACGAATCAAAGCTAGTGGCATCTGGCGCGGTAGGCTTTCACTATTGTAACATTGACTTGACCTATCGTAACATTGGTCAAAAAACAACAAGTGTTAACCTTAAAAGCAGACTCAGCGTGTTTTCCTGAAAATCCATCGATCTTGCTGGTAAGGTTCTCCCGAAATAGTCTGATCTGACAAAAATGGCTGACGGACTACTCGCCTTTCCAGCGAAATTTCTGCTACGTAGTAGCGTCTTTTAAAAAGAATACTATGTAAAGGCACCTTTGCGTAAGTCACAGAAAAGCCCGACTGTTTTTACAATCGGGCTTTTCTGTGACCTTAGGAAATTAGAAATTGAAACAGTTTCTTTTACAACGTTCGTCTTTTTGCCTTGTAAAGAAATACCGCTCAAATGGCATGATCGACATACGTGTTGAGAATGCCACTACGTCTGTGAAAGCGGATGCAAATCGATTCGATCAGGCGCTTTTCCATTTGATGCCGCAACCGATGGCGCGTGCTGTTGGGGTAGTAACAGCTTTACCGGCTAGTAATTCATTCACTGCATTTTCGACGTATTTCTTATCGGCGGCCGACGCATCAGACTGATTATTGTCGATAGCACCGATATAGGCTATGCGAAACTGATTTCCTTCTTTTTTTACCACAAACATGTGGGGCGTGTTGCTGGCTCCAAACGCGCTGGCAACGGCCTGACTTTCGTCGTAGAGGTAAGGGAACGCGTAGTTTTTGGATTTTGCCCGTTGCTGCATGGCCATGTACGAATCACCGGGCGAACGCTGGGCATCATTCGACTGAATGGCAACGACCGGAAAACCTTTTGGGGCAAACTGCTCGTTGAGAGCCATAATCCTGCTTTCGTAGGCTCTGGCTACCGGGCACGTATTGCAGGTAAAGGCAATAATGTAGCCTTTCACCTCTTTCTGGCTAGCCAGCGACACGTCTTTCCCATCCACATTTTTCAGTTTAAAATCCTGTACTACATCACCCACTTTGTACCCCGTCGATGTAGGATTCATACTCATGAGTATCACCGCAAACATCAGTTCAATAGCAATCAGCAGATGGGCCTTCTTCATGTTGATTAGTGTTTATATTGGTTAATAATCGATTCAAGTTCGCCTTCTTTTACTGGTTTTCCGATAAACTGCCGAATGTTACGTTGTTTGTTGAGAACCAGCGTCATCGGTAACGCTCCCGACCATTCCGGCACCAGTTTATCGATCCAGGTATTGAGGTCTGGTTCGTCGAGTAGTACGACCTGAGAGCCAATTTTACGCTTCTGCACAAACGGTACTACTTTGGTTGTTAGGGTTTTTCTCGCATCCATCGAAACCAGTAGCACGTTCACTTTCTGATTTGCATATTTCTTCCGAGCCGACTCAAAAAGAGGAAGTTCTTTTACGCAGGGAGCACACCAGGTTGCCCAGAAATTAACAATATACAACGTATCGTTTGAACGATTGATACGTTGCTCCAGCTCATCGAATTTCAGCACAGGAACCGATTGCGCATTGGAGATCGTGATGCCTAGCAACGTACTGATTATAACAAAGCAAGCTTTCCCCGACATACGTAGCAATTTTAAAAGTAAGCGCAGACAATACACGTTCAGCTAGGTTACCGACAAGAATCAGGCCAGTATATACTATCTGATTTTTGATCGTGATTGCCAATAAATCAATCACTTAAAAGGCTGTGCTGAACCTGAATAACGATTCAGGTTAATCAATAGTACCCGAATCGTATCGATCATTCTGATTTATGATAATCTGGAACTGGATTACTTCTCTAAACAAAACGGTGAGACAAGATTTGATTCTTGTCTCACCGTACTTATCGAGTACCAAAAACTATTCGCTCTTGATGATTTTCACCGTTTTGAGCTGAGCCAGTGCGCAGCATGAAGTATCTGAAGAAAGAATCGGTTGATCAGAAGCCTAGTCTTAACGTAGCATTAGCCTGATACGTTAGTTTTCCGCTCACACCGTAACGTAGCGTTTTGATCTGTGCTACGTAGCTGGGAGGTAAAGTCACTACGTGGTTGAGCTTGACAATCGTGGTGCTGCTGGGTACTACGCCACACGACCACACCGTTACGTCGCTCCAGTTGCCCGCTTTCAACGTAGTGACAGCACCGTTGGCATCCAGACACGTAATCAGTTGGACATTCGTAGGGTTATATTGTAGGGTTGCTCCACTGGGCAAATTGGTTGTAGCAAATGTTCCTGAAATACTGCTGGCGGTTAAAATGGTAAAGGACTGACCCGGAGAAATGCTAAAACCATTGACCAGACTTATGTTGAGCGCACCACTGAGCGTGGCGGTTCCGCTTACTGCCAATTGATCGTAACCGGTTCCTGGGGTAGTGGCTGCGCCGAGGTCGATGTTTAATGCACCCGTGCCATTGCTGTAATTACCCGTTACGGTCAATTTGCCAAGGGTTGTGCTATTGCCGGGCGATACTATCCCCGTTTGCGTCAGGCTACCCGTATAGGCAACCGTACCCGATCCACTGGCGATACCCGCATTGCTAAGGTTTCCGGCAATGATAAGTGTGCCGTCGGTGTGAAGGGTACTGCTTGTGGCATTACTTACATCACCATTGATATTGACCTGCAAGCCCGAATTGATCTTGGTAGTAATGCCTTGTATGGTAACTACTTGTGCCTGCAGGAAGCCCGGCAGAAGCAACAAGACGAGAAATATCTTGAGCGATTTCATCCTGTGTTTAGTTTGCACCCTGAAACAAATACACAACGTTTCAGGGCATTTTTAGACCATTTCTTTATCGTCCTACTAGCAAACAAAGCGTTTACCTGCAGCGCATCGAAATGTTCATCCGGATGAACGGGGTTGGGTTGGTACTCGATACGGCAAACGTTAGTACGTCGCCCGCCACATAAGCAACAGAACCCGTTGCCGAACCTGTTACTTTAGAACCCGTTACCGCTCCTGACGTCACTGTAACAGACAATCCTGTTGCAGCGCCGTTTTTATATAGCTCTGCTTTACAGGCAGATATACCCCCTGGTGTGTCTGTTACATCCTGCAGATAGATAACGTCACACGTGCCAGCCGCAGGCATAATGAACGTTGGAGAGGGAGAGCTGCTACTAATATACATAATAGGCCTTTGCTCAATGATTTGCGTTTCAGGGTTTGCTGAGGTTATGGCGTAAACCTGACCAATGCCTGTATTTGGCGTAATCCATGACGAATTTGTTCCATTTGTTTGCAGAATTTTGCCGCTATTTGAGGCTTGTGAAGGCAGCAAAGCATTCAGCGCGGCATTGGCGGTCGTTTGTCCGGTTCCTCCTTTGGTTATGGCAACCGTTCCCGTTACGTTGGCCGCGTTGCCTGTAATGTCGCCCGATATTTTAGAGCCGGCAATGGCTGCCGAATTGCTGATATCAGCATTTACAATCGTTCCATCGGCTATTTCGGTGCTCGATACGGTGTTCAATGTTGCCAATGTTCCCAAACCCAGATTTGTTCGGGCACCCGCTGCCGTATTGGCGCCCGTACCCCCATCAGCAACAGCTACAACCCCACTAGACAATTTTATCCAGCTTGGAATCGCCGGTGTGCCTGCGTTATAGTAAAATCCAGCCGTTCCATTCGTCTGATAGACAATTAATCCCGTAGCCGGATTTGGAATAGTTGCCCGATCAGTGTCGAGCATGCGGGGTACAAGCACACCTTTATTGGTAGCCGAAACGTCGAGAATTGCGGATGCGTCAGGATTTGCCGTGCCAATACCCATGTTATTCTGGGCTTGTAACTGCACAGAGTTAAGGCTTAACAGGCCGAAACAGAGTAAAGCAGTTTGCCCGGTAGCTGACTGAAAAAACTTTTCTGTGATGTATTTATGCGTGATCTGTAAAAGTGATTTCATGTAAATCGAGTTTTTTGACAAAAGAAAAAAGTTACAGAAAGTGGCAACTATGCAAATACTTAATATGTCATAATTAATATATTATATACTATAAGTATTTATATAGATTAATTTCTAAATATCAGAATAAAAGGGGATTTGGAGAAATTATATTGTGGATAGTCAGAACATAGTTTTCACGAATGTCCTTTAGAAACACCCTTCATAAGTCAATGGATGATAATCGGTGTAGGGCCGGGTAATGGACTGATATGGTGCTATAAACTAAATAGAGAGCGTAGCGAATTCCAGACTGGAATTTGCTACGCTCTCTATTCTAAATTGGTCGGCGTATCAGAAACCCAGCTTCACCTTGGCCCCCGTCTGATATGTTATCTTACCACCTGCCCCGTAACGTAGCGTTTTGACCTCTGCTACGTAGTTGGTCGTCAACGTAACAGCGTGGTTGAGCTTGACAATCGTTGTGCTGTTCGGCACCACGCCACACGACCATACCGTTACGTCGCTCCAGTTGCCCGTTTTCAACGTAGTGACGGCACCGTTGGCGTCCAGACACGTAGCGTCGTCGTTGAGAATAACCGCCGTTACCGACGAGGTCGCGCCAATCTGGTAATCACCCCCGCTGAGCAAACTGAGAATAATGGTTTCGTCGGGTTCGAAAAGCGTCTCGTTTATCGGTTTGATGAGCAATGTAGCCGAACTGCTTCCGCTTGGAATCAGGATTTTACCGGTCGTACCATTGACCGTCGCCGATACAGGTTGAGCCGATGGATTGGCGTAAGAAACCGTGTAATCGACCCCAAACTGGGCCGTACCCGCTACGTTAAACGTCACCAGTATACCGCTATTCACCATCGTGCTGGACACGGGCGCGGGTAAGTTGAACGTAACGATCATGGAACCCGTCGAACTTTCGGAAATCGGGCTTCCTGTAATGGCCATCGACAGCGCATCGTTGCCCGTGGCGGCTGTCGTACTGCCCACCCGGAACGACCACGAATCAGTCGTTAGTCGTGGGTTGCCGTAGAGGTCCGATACGCCTGTGAGCATCAGGCTAATGATGTCGCCGGTGAAGGAGGTCAAACTACTCAGCGGCACCGCCACCACCTGATTCTGATAACAACCCACCGACATCGGAACCACCTGTCCATTCGAAACCCGTTTGGCAACCAGATTGCCGGCCGTAATGCTAGAACAGTTCAGTGCTTCATTATACGTAATGCCGATGGTGCTGCCCGTTACGTAGGTATCGCTGGTAGGCAGCGTGTTGCCAAACGGCACCGGTCGGGTTCGGTCGATAAGGCCATTTACCTGTTGCGAGTAAACCGTGCCGGTGGCGCCACCCGCCAGTGGGCAGTTGAGTTTCAGTCGGATGGTATACGCACCGTCGGTAAGGCCCGATGTGTTCCAGTTGGTTTGCGTACCGTTCGGACTGTTACTAAGCTGGCCCTGATTCAGGGTTAACGCATCCAGCCAACTGCTGCCGCCCTGAAGTCGGTATTGCAGCGTTACGTTGCTCAGGTTGGCGAGCGTGTACCCACCAATCAGCACCGGCAACTGGTTGTTATCGGCCAGCGTACTCACCCAGTTTGAGCCGGGCGTGGTAAGCGATACCGAACTACACGAACTCTGGAAATAAGCCGACAGCGTTACCGTTCCGAGCGCATCGCCACTGCCCGGCGTTCCGCCACAGTCATCGACGACCTGAAACTGCAAGCCTTCGTAGGCATACACGTTCGAGGCTGCACTTTTGCCCACTCGCACAATCACCGAAAGCTGGCTCAACCGATTGACGGTAAAAGGCCCCCGGGGCGTGCCCGTGTAGGGGCTGCCATCAACTTCAATATTGGCCCCGTCGATATTCGTGCCATCCACCAGCTTCAGATACACTTTCCGAGACCCATCCGTTACGACCTGGCTGACATTGCTCATGTTGAGCGTGAACTGGGCCTGCCCACCCGGTGCTACGTCCCGAACAACGGTAACCGGTGCCGTCAGCTCAAAGCGGTCGCGGGCCAGCGCCCCCTCTTCGGGTGGGCAGCTCGATTTGCCGCCCAGCAGCTCGAAAACGGGGGTGCTGTAAACCGGGTCCGTTTTTATATCGACCGAAATCCGGTCGCCGGGGTTACTGTCGGCCAGGTGGAAACCCGTCGTTGTTTCAACGGTATTGGTATTGGTGGAACTCGATCCAATTTCGGTTTTGAAATTGATGGACGTACCGCCACTCACGCCATTGCCCGCAATTTCGAAGCCCAGCGAAGTCGCAAATTCCGTTTCGAGGGTGAGCCCAAATTCGATGGTGTTGGATTTGGAAACGGATTTTGTGATGGACTCATCGACAGCACCGACCACCCCATCGAACGTTTTATTGGTCACGAACGGCGCAACCTGTCGATTTCGGGTATTGTTGTCCAGTGTCTGCTGCCAGACGTTAATCTGGTTCTGATAACGCCGTTTGGTCGAATCAGCGGGCGAGGCATCGCGCAGGAATGCCAGTTCGGGAATGACCGAGTTTTTGATTTCGTAGGCACTGTAATAAAACTGGGTCGATACGCCTTTGTTGGCCACCATCAACCGCTGCGCCGAGCTGACTGAGCAACTGGCAGGGTCATAACTGATCACAGTCGACACGGCGTAGTACAGGTTCAGCGCGGCCCCAATAAATACGTCGGCATCGGGCCCAACCACACTTTTATCGGCCTTGGTGGCAATGTATTGGTTGGTGGTGTTGGTCAGAATGGTTTCGCTGGCATTGGCTACGCGCCCACTGGTGGTGATGTTGCCGCCAATGGTGCCAAAAATGCTCGTTTCGGTCGATACGAACAGGCCAGCCGCAAACTTGACGCCCACTTTGGCTTCGAACCACGACTTTTGCGCCAATCCTAGGTCATACGAAAAGCGCATGGCGTTTTCCAGCTTCGTGTTTTGCGACCAGTAACTATAGCTTTGATCGCCCGGAGGATCGTGGAGGACTAAAAACGGAATCTGGGGGGATACGGTGGTGAACGTAGCAGTACCCGCCTGCACACCCGTCACCACTACGTTGCGGTTGAGGGGCGTAGCCGACCGACCAAATGGATCACTGAACTGTACATTCAGGAAGCGATAGTAGGGGGCTGCTACGTTGGGTGTGCCCGGCACAATCGTCAAACTTTGGCTTCCCGCCGACGTAGCGTTTACCACCGACGTGAAGTTTTCGCCCGAACTCACCTGCGTATTGGTCGACACCAGCACGGTGCCACTGATAACCGGGCAACCTAAGGCAACTGGTCCCTGATACGCTGTGACGGTTAGTGAGGTTGGGTTGGCCTGCTGCATGAGCGAATACCCCGCCGACGTACCGCAATTAGGCGGAGACACCAGACCCGCAACGTTTAGTGTTGGTGCCCGCTGATACGTTAGGTTCAACGTAGTAACCGCCGTCGTAGACGTTAAATCGCGAATGAGCGAATCGGCGGGGTACTGGTTGTTGATAAAATCGAGAAAATCGGGGCTGCTCACCGAACCGCTCGGCGTGAAACTGATGACGGTGACTTTGTACTTACGCGGTGGCAGGGCAATCGAATAAAAGCCGGTGGGCGACGTAGTAACCTGTTTCCGAAAACAGGACGGACGAGGATTGTTCGACCCATCTTTCAGAATATCGGTGAACTCGAGCACCGCAGAACCGATGGCTTCGTTACAACCCGCTGCCACGCGCCCGGTGATGGTTTGCGAGGTTGGGCTATCGAAATTGACGTTATACACATCGCTCACTACGTTCACCATCTGACCGCCGGGCACAAACACCAGATTGGCCATTGAGGATGTGAGCGAATACGAACCAGGGTTATTGACCGCCACCGCATATCGACCATAATCCCCAGGAGTTGGTGTACCGATAAAGTTGCTGGTAGTCAGGTTGATTTGCGTGCCATTCCGATATGTTCGTATCGAAACGCCATCGACGGGGCACGTAACGTTGCCCGTTATCGGCGTTTGCCCCGAAAATCCGGTGATACAATCCGGGCAGGTCTGGCGGGTTTGCCCCGAAATGCCAAACGTCGTGTTATCGGTAAAATTGAACGATTTCGGCGTGTTCGTCTCGTTCATGGTGTACGTGGACGATGTAGGGGTGAACGTATGCACCAGCGTGAGCGAAGCCGGGTCGGTGTAGCGGGGCGTCACGGTGAACGTAGCCGCCGTGAGCGAAGTGGGTACTGTACCGGCAGGAACGCCGTAGTACACCTGCCCAATGGTATACGTACCATCGGTCGCGGTTACACCGGTGTAGGTCCAGCTACCGGGGCTACCCGCCAGTCCGGTCGTGTTACGTACCACCGTGATCGTGACGCTGGCGACGGGTGTAACGCCATCGCTGCTGACCACCTGCCCGTTGAATACGCCATTGGAACGTATCATTTTCACCGATGCTACGTTCGAGATCGCGCTGAAACTACAGGTGTTGGTCACGAGCCGCCGAAACTGATACGTTTTGTTTGGATTGCCATCGGTGGTGAGACCCGCCGGAAACGGAATGCTCTGGACGTTGGAACTGGCCAAATCGGCCCAGTTGGCGCCGTTATCGTCACTTAGCTGCCAGCGAAGCTGAACGGTTTCGCCAACCGCACCGGTGGCTGCCGTCACGTTGGTGAAACTGTTAGGCGATTCCTGCGGATAGGGGATAATCGGTGGTCCGGCAATGGTTCCGGCGTTGAGCGTCAGGGTAGATTCGTAGGCCCCCATATCCACCGTTCCGCCCGAAATACGGACATTGCCTGCTACGTCGGTAGTAACGCCCGTTAAGTTAGCTGCCGAATTCTGGCCGACGTTGATCGCCTGCGAACACGTAGAAAGTACGGTGCTGGTGGTATTAGCAAAAGGTGATACGTTCGTCGCAATATTACCCGCGCCGGTGGTGTTGACGCCATTCTGCCCGTCAACCGCCGTTTCGTACAAACTATACGAAAAACTGACCATAGCCCCCGACGCATTGACGAACGGCACCGTACCATTGTTGAACACGATGCAGTTAAGCAACGTAGCATTCGCATTGGTACTCAGGCCATTGTTGTTATAGTGGATGTTGGCAATGACCGGTCCTTGCCCCTGAGGTGCCGAATTACCCTGAAACGAACAGTTGGTAAAGACCGGCTTGGCCGTACCGATGAAACTGCCTGCACCATCGTCACTGCCATTGGTACAGATAGCCCCGCCCTGGATACTGGCTGAATTGTTTTGGAAGGCGCTACCCGTAATGGTCGGGCTGGCCGTGCCACCATAGGCATAGTTATGGATGGCCCCACCACCATCATAACTGGCATTGCCACCCGAACAGGAGTTGTTAATAAAGAGGCAGTTCAGGATTTTAGGGCTTGATTTGGTGGCATAGTTCAGCGAATTGGAAGCGCTCTGCGCTCGGTTATGAATAGCACCTCCGCTGCCCTGCTGCACAGAGTTGTTCTGAAACCGGCAATTTTCGATGGTCGGACTGGTATCGCCCCCGCTCGAGGCATAATTCATGATAGCGCCCCCCCCGCCCAAGGAGATGTTGTTCATAAACCAGCAGTTGCGGATGGTTGGGTTACAGGTCCCGCCCGATGCTTGATTGTACATGGCCCCGCCCAACGCTGTTCCCTGTTGAGAGCCGGTGTTGTTGGCGAGGGCATAGGCCAGCACAAAGCCATCGAGAACGGCGGTGCTGGTCAGGTTGTTGCCATTGCGAAACAGGTTGTAGGAACTAACATTGATATTGTTGGCAATATCGGCGCTGAGCGTGGTGCTGGGCGGCACACTAGTGCTGATGGCGGGTCGCTGGCTCAGCGTAGTTTCGTTACCCACAAATCCGCCGTAGATGGCCACACCCGGTTGCATTGTAAAGGCAATCGAACGGTCGTTGGTGGTAGTTGGCTTATACGTACCGGACGCTACCCACACCTGCTTGCCACAACTCGACGCAGCTGCGTTAATGGCAGTTTGCAACTGAGAACCGGGATAGGCGTTGGCCCAGTTTGTTCCGTTTTGTAGTCCGGCTCCGCTGGGTGTCACAAACAACGGTGGGTTTACGACCAGTGCAAAGGCCGTACTGGTAACACTGGTGCAACCTGTTATTGCCACCGAATAGCTGCCCGCGTCAGACAATTGTATGTTGTTGAGCGTGAGGGTGGCGCTGGTAGCTCCGCTTACTGCTGTGGCCGAGCCCACTCCGCCCGGTCCTGTTTTGTACCATTGATAGCTAAGCGATGTACCTCTGGCCTGTACTCGTGCCGTGACCGTTGTGCCTGCACAGGCATACGAGACGGATGTGGGTTGCACCGTTATCTCCGCTGGGGCGCGGGGGTTGGCCACTGCTGCATATTCATACGCTCCTATATCGACCGTGCCGCCTGAAACAGGGAAAACACGCGGATTGCCGCCCATATCGGTTGTGATACCACTCAGGCCCGGCGCGGTGTTCAGACCGGCATTGATCACCTGCGAGCAATCGTTGATTTGGGTGGTGTTGGTACTGACAAACGGCGAAACAGACGAGCTGATGTTATTGGTCTGGCTGAAATTACCGGCTGCCCCGCCCGATACTGCTCCCGGTTGTATAAGGCAGTTGGTGGTAGCGAATGTCGGTTGTGCGCCACTGAACGACATCGAAATTGATCCCAGAATAATGCAGTTCGTGGCTTGTGGACTGGCAATACCTTGGTTCGTGGTAACACCTATAGCGCTCGCGCCGGTGGTGGCTGTGTTGCCCTGAAACGAACAGTTGGTCAGTTGCGGGCTGGAACTGCCAGAGTTGATTCCATAGATATAGATCGCCCCGCCAATCTGGGCAGAGTTGTTCAGAAACGAACAGTTAATGAGTACCGGACTGGCGGCATTACCACCACCATCAGCCCAGTTCGTCATGGCTCCGCCCCACGCTGATGCCACGTTGTTCTGAAACAAACAATTTCGAATGGTAGGACTGCTGTTCTTGTTGTACATCCCGGCACCAAATACTCCACCATTGGCGTCGCTGATCATAAATCCGTCGAGAATAGCACTGGTTGTCAGATTGTTGCCGTCGTTTACAATGATTCGGTTACTATTGTCGCTGTTATCACCTACCGTGCCAATGTCGCCACTCAGGATGGTGTTTAAGGGATTGGTTAGCGTTCGGCCACTCAGCGCAGTCTCCGTACCCATGAAGTTGCCGTAAATCGCTACGTCATTTTTCAGGGTAAAACTGATTCCCCGGTCGGTGTTGGCATTCCCGCCGGGTTTATACGTACCAGCCGCTACCCACACCTGATCGCCGGATGCGCTGGCGTTGATGGCTCCCTGCAAATCGCTGGTACTGGTTGCCCAACTGGTGGCCGTCGCCGGACTGGAATTGGTGCCCGTCGTTCTAACGTAGCGGACGGTTTGCGCCCGTGTCGATTGGGTAAAAAAGCCAATCATACACAGGCTGATTACCAACCGAACATAGTGAAGCGGTTCTGGTAGGATGGAGTAGAAACGGAACGTAACGAGTTGCATATAGAAAGTTTAATCAAGGGTAGGAGGAGTCTGGTAGGCGTAAAGTCGGGTGATGTGCTGGTCTTCAATGATATAAATAAGGCAGACGGCAACGTAGCATTGGACGGATGCCCGCGTGTCAGTCCTTCGACAATGACATGATACTCTCCGGCCGAGTACAACTGCCGAATTTCGAGCGGACCTGTCTCGTCAACATTCAGGGCAGATCGGTAGCGGTTCAGAAACTGCGCTGTTGGCTTTTCAACTTCCGCAAATTGAGTGGCACGGCTTCGGTAACGTATCGTTTTGGCGCAGAGAGTTTCAACCGCCCGCCTGAGCCTGCTCCATATCGGTAGACTGGCTGAAGTTGCAACCCCACAACAGTCCGGAAATAACCAGCCAGAGTCCATGTAGAGCGTAACGATAATAGTGTGGAAAGAAGCGGAACGTAGCAGTTCGGAAAGGGGTGGCCATAGCAGTTGCACGGTGGTGTTTTGGTGGGGACAAGTTGGGTATTCACGCACCAAAAGGCTTCTGTTATTGTGTCAAAAACTTCGTGTATTGTGCCAAAACTTCGTCTATTGTGTCAGACCATGTGTTTTCGGCGAAAAAGGATTTAGCTACAGAGAAGTTATAAGGTTTTATGGTTGTAAAGTTCTTGATGCATCAGCCAACTCTACAACTGTATAACCCTACAACTTCGCTGTGGTCACTCAAAATCCCAGCCTCACCTTAGCCCCGGTTTGATACGTTAGTTTTCCACCTGCGCTGTACCGTAGCGTTTTGATCTGTGCTACGTAGCTGGTGGGTAAACTCACTACGTGGTTAAGCTGCACTACGTCCGTACTAATGGGCACTACGTTACATGACCAAACCGTCGGATCGTCCCAATTTCCCGCTTTCAATGTCAGAATCGGGCCCGTACAACTAAACTCATAAGCGCCCATATCGACCCGGCCGCCGGTAATTCGGGGGTTGCCCGCCAGATCGACACTCGTACCTAACGTAGCGGTAGTTGAGGCTGGGTCACCTGCGTTGATAGCGGCCGAACCCGTAGCCAGTTGCGTACCGGTTGTGCTGGCGAAGGGTGATACGTTGGTTGAAATAGTACCTGCGCCAGTGGTATTGCCCGATTGGCTGTCAACGCCCGGCTCAAACAAACTGTACGACAGATTAACGGTAGCCCCCGACGCATTGAAAAAAGGCACAGAGCCATTGTTGTTGAAGACGATACAGTTCACCAACGTAGCCGTCGCATTGGTGCTGGTGGCACTATTGACGTGAATGTTGGCGATGACCGATCCCTGCCCAGCGGGAGCCGAGTTGCTCTGAAACGAACAGTTGATCAAAAGCGGTTTAGCCGTACCGATGTAACTTCCTGCACCGTCGTCGCTACCATTGGTGCAGATAGCCCCACCCCGGATGGTTGCTGAGTTGTTCTGAAACGAACTACCCGTAATGACCGGGCTGGCCGTGCCGCCGTAGGCATAGTTGTGGATGGCTCCACCACCATCGGAATTAGCATTTCCGCTCAACGCTACGTTATCAATGAACAGGCAATTCAGGATTTTTGGACTGGATTTGGTGGTGTAGTTAAGCTGACCGTTGGCACTCTGGGCGCGATTAAAGATGGCTCCACCGCTGCCATTTTGCACGATATTGTTCTGAAATCGACAATTCTCGATAATCGGACTGGCATCGCCCCCGTTGGTGGCATAATTGTAGAGAGCACCCCCACCGCTTAAGGCGTAGTTGTTCATAAACCAACAGTTGCGGATGGTTGGGCTACAGAATCCTCCAACTGCTTCATTGTACATGACTCCGCCAACAGCTTTTCCCACCTGAGCACCCGTGTTATTAGCGAGGGCAAAAGCTAATACAAAGCCATCGAGAACAGCCGTGTTGGTCAGGTTGTTGCCGTTGCGAAACAGGTTGTAGGCACTGACGTTGGTATTGTTGGCAATATCAGCGCTGAGCGTCGTGCTGGATGGAACGGTGACGCTGATAGCAGGACGTTGGCTCAGTGCAGTTTCGTTGCCGACAAAGCCGCCATAGATGGCTACGTTGGGGCGCATTGTAAACGTAGCGTCGCGGTCGTTCGTGGTGGTTGGTTTATACGTACCAGCGGCTACCCAAACCGATCCTAAGCCAGCACAAGTAGCCGCTTGGTTAATAGCGGTTTGTAGCGATGTTCCGGCATAGGCATTACTCCAGCTACTGCCATTCTGCGAACCCGCTCCAGTCTGTGTTACGTACACGGGTGTACAAGTAACGCTTACCACTACGCTGGTCACGGAAGAACAGCCTCCGGTGGTACCCGTTACCGAATACGTTCCGGCGGTGTTTACCGAAATAGTCGACGTATTGGCTCCCGTACTCCACTGATACGTAGTGGCTCCACTGGCTGTCAACGTAGTGCTTTGGCTCGGAGCAATGCTTAATGATGGATTAGCCGCAATATTGATCGTCAGCAACGTAGCATTTAGCGTTACCGACAATGAAACCGTTTTGCTGCAACCGCTGGCGTTGTCCAACACCGAAAAATAAACCACCTGACTGCTGCCCGGCGTCCTATTGATGGGTGCGAACGTATTGGTGCTCTGGTTGTAAGTCCCCGCTGGCTGGGTCAACGCCTGATCTGAATACCACGTAGTATTCACGGTAAGCTGATTGCTGCTACCACCCAGTTGAAGAGCCGGGATGAAGGATGGACTACAACTGCTGACAGGCGCGGCAATCAGTCTGTTATTTGTAACGTTGGGAATGGGATTACCTAGCGGATATTCCAGAATCCCGTTGTTCGTCAGTGTGCCTGTATTGCTGTGGGGTTGCGCGGTTCTGAGCGTAAACAGGCCCGAATTAGTGAACGTACTCCCATTATTCAGATTATCGAACACCGTCAACATAGCACAGGAACTATTGGCGAACGTACCCGTATTGAAAAGGCCATCCGTTCCAATGCTGGCCGACGTACCGATAGAAATTGTGGCATTGTTGGTAAAGCTGGCCGTCAACGTACCACTATTGGCATTGCTAATCCCCTGCTGCCCCGTCCGATCAATCTGGATCAGTCCACCGGCATTGTTACTGAATTGCTGGTTGTTGAGAATGCCCGCCAAACCATTCTGGACACTGGCCCCGATCTGAATCAGTCCCACATTCTGAAAATTGGCGGTTCCGGTTGTTCTGGTCGCCAGCGGTTCGCCCTTTATACTGTTCAGAAGCCCAGGGCCGAGGTAGCCATCTATGTAGATTTTGCCGCCCGACTGATTCCTGAATTTATCCAGATTCCAGATGCCACTACCTGGCTGCCCAGTCGTTTCCTGAAAGGCAAGCCGGATGGTTCCGTTATTGGCAAAGACCGCACTGGAGCTTATCGGAATACCATTATAAATACCAAAGTTGGTCCCATCAACCCGAATCAAGCCCGTAGCGGTATTGGTAAACGATGCTTCATTATTGATGCCAACTGAATACGTGGTTGATACCGCACGGCCAATGACTAAGGTTCCACTGTTGGCAAACGTAGTCATCAACGTTGACGAATGCGCATTAGCAAGCGCATCGGTAGCAGTCCCGGAAATATGGAGATCAACGAGCCCCGTTACGGCATTCGTAAACGATCCGCCGGTAAAGTTTAGAATGCAATAGGTACGGACCGTTGGCGTAGCGCCAATGATAAGGGTAGCTGAGTTGCTGAACAGACCGCCATTGTTTGACAAGCCAGTCAGTACCTGATCAATGCGAATGATCCCGCCCGCATCATTAAAAAACTGACCATTTATATTAGTTAGACTCGTAGCTTTCGAATTGTCGATGCCGGTCGTTAGGGTCGTCGTTCCGCCCAGCGTGATCTGAGCCGTATTGGTCAATGAATTAAAGTTTCGAATACCCGTACTTCCCCCGTCAATACGGATATCGCCCCCGGCCGAATTGCTAAACGGCGCCAAATTGCTAATTCCCACCGGAGCTGTTTGCCCATTCAAACTGGCAGGGAGGGGGGCAATGGAGCCAATCTTGATTTGGCCCGTATTCTGGAATACACCTGTTTCGTGTAAAATTCCGTAGAAAGCGCCCCGATCCAGACTAAGCACACCCGTTGCGGTATTGGCCAGGGTTCCCTTATTGCGAAGGCAATTGTTGAAATAACCGGCGACAGTAGTCCCGTTTCCGGCCATGGCGCCAATGACAACCGAACCTGAATTGATCATCGTGGAGGAGGTAGTTTCTGTTGACATGCCCGTGCTGGTTCGGTCGATCCGAATGGCGCCCCCTGCATTGTTGATAAAACGACCCGACCCCAGAACACCGATGCCCGATGAAGCTAACCCTGCAACAGCCCCAATAACAATCGTACCCGAGTTGGTTACGGTGGCCGTCCCACTCAGCACGATTCCGGAGCTACCCCGGTCGACCCGAATGTCGCCCCCTGCCGTATTGGTGAATGTTCCCTGCGTTTCGATCCCATTCGTACCAGCCGATGCCGTGTTGCCTACTACGAGCTTTCCCGAATTGGTCATCGTTGCACTGGCAACATTGGATATACCGAGCGTACTGGAGCGATCCACACTAATTTCACCACCGGCATTATTTGTGAATGTACCCGAATTAAAAACACCCGCATTCCCGCTCGTCGTCGATGCACCCATGGTGATGGTTGCCGAGTTGATAAAGCTCGAATTCACATCATTCTGGATACTATTCACGCCCGATTGCTCCACCTGAATGATACCCCCTGTCGCATTGGTAAATACAGCGGTGATGCCTGCGAGCTGCGTCCGGTTTCGGATACCCTGCTGGGTAAGGGGCACTGCGGTTCCCATCCGAATTTCCCCCGCGTTGGTAAAGGAAGAAGCATTACCAATGCCAGCCGTAGCCCTGTTAATCTGAATAATTCCGCTACTGGCCTCATTCGTGAACGTACCTGCGTTGAGGATACCAAAACCGCCCAACGTAGCACCTGAACTACCGATAATCAACGTACCGGCCTGTCGAACCGTACCACTATTATTCAGCCCATCGTTCGTAGCACCATTGATCGTCAGCGTTCCTCCACTGGTAATGCTCAGCGAAGCCCCACTGTTGACCACCACCGATTTAGCAACAGCACCCGCCGTACTGAGAATAGGCTGTCTGGCCGGGGCTGATGGTATCGTCACATCGTCGTTGGCGGTGGGTAAGCTAGTGGGATTCCAGTTGCCAGCCGTGTTCCAATCAGTACTGGTATTGCCCGTCCAGGTTCGCTGAGCCTGAGCCGTTAGCCCGACCAGGAGCAGCAAAAAACACAGCAGAATGCTACGTATTGCGGTGGCCGATGAGTGGCGTGATAAACGCATATAAAGGTAAAAATTGGTCATTGCTACGTTGAATTTGGGTATGAAGAGTTAAGGTTAGGTAGGAAATAATCAATTATGGGTTAGGAGACGTAGTGCCTTCTGCAGTTGAGAAATTTGATAAAATCAATAAGCGTAAAGTCGGGTAATGTGCTGGTCTTCGATGGTATAAATGAAGCAGATGGGCAATGTAGTATCGGATGTTTCCGCTGTCGAAATACCTTCCAGAATCACATGATAGGCACCCGCCGGATACAACTGCCGAATCTCAATCGAGCCAGTTCTGGCACTCGGCAACGTAGCACGATAATGGCGTAAAAATCGTGCTTTGGGTTCATCGACTTCGGCAAAGTGTGTGGCTCGGCCCCGGTAACGTACCGTCTGGGCGCACAGCTTTTCGGCCGCTTTCCAGTCTTGTTTGTTGAGGTGGTTATGCAGGGTTTTGGTTAGCTTCATATTGGCTGCCTGGGCCTGCTCCAGCTCCGCTGATTGGCCGGAATTGCAGGCCCACAACAGCCCCATTAGGGAGATAGAAAGCCAATGCCGAATTGGCTTGCGACTGGGTGGACAGAACCGGAAAACAGTGGGTAGGGAAGGTGGTGGCATAGCAGTTGAATATGGTGTTTTGGTGGACACAAGTTGTCGGTTTGTGCACCAAAAGGCTTCTGCTATTGTGTCAAAAACTTCGTGTATTGTGCCAAAACTTCGTCTATTGTGTCAGACAGCGTGTTTTAGTAGAGTCTTACCGTCAAAGACAGCGTGAGTACTACGTAGCACACCTCGGTTTTGGGAAACAGATTTATTGCTCAACAATAAATTGTTCAGAGTCATTGCTTTGTTTATAATTGATTTGATAGGGCGGCTGATTGCTGAACGTAGCGGTATATACGTTTATTGATTGTTTTATTTAATCGGGTAATATACAGCCGAGATATGCGAACACCGGAAGGATTCGTTTAACTTTCCAGTCTGATTGGCTAGTTAATCGCATCCCTTTTTCTGCTTTATTGTTCATGAAAAACAACCACAACCAAACAACGCTCTTCAACCGGCGGGGCTTTTTGAAATCGACATCACTAGCGACCCTGACAAGCCTGCTCGGTACGAACATCGTGTTTGCCGACCGATTGCCCCGGCATTATCTACCTTTCGTGTTCGGCCATACCGATGGACCAGTCGATCCAATGGTTGATAAAGACAAAAATCTGGTCATACTGAACGATAAACCATGGAACGTTGAAACACCTGCTTATCTGCTGGACGATGCGGTGACTCCTGCCGATAAAATGTTTATTCGTAACAATGGACAAATTCCGGCCAATGTCGATGTTGCCAACTGGAAACTGACTATCAACGGCGAATCGGTTAAAACATCTAAAACCTACACACTGGCCGAGCTAAAAACCAAGTTTAAATCCTATACGTATCAACTGGTGCTGGAATGCGGGGGCAATGGCCGCGCGGGCTATTTCCCTAAAACAGCCGGAAACCAGTGGACCGAAGGGGGCGTCAGTTGCGCCGAATGGACAGGTGTTCGGTTGAAAGATATTCTGGCCGACGTGGGCATCGATAATACGGCTGTTTACATTGGCTACTACGGCAAAGATTTGCACCTGAGTGGCGACCCTAATCAGGCGGTAATCTCGCGGGGGGTGCCCATTGCCAAAGCCTTGGAAGACGAAACGCTGGTGGCCTGGGCCATGAATGGTAAAGATATTCCGGCAGTACACGGTTACCCGCTACGTCTGGTCGTTGGTGGTTGGCCCGCATCGGTTTCGGGTAAATGGTTGCATACAATTGCCGTTCGGAATAAAGTGCACGATGGCGCCAAGATGACGGGCAAAAGCTATCGGGTACCTATCCATCCGGTTGTGCCCGGCGTTGATCCGCCCGCGAGCGAGTTTAAAATTATTGAGTCGATGCCTGTCAAATCAGTCATTACGTTTCCCAAAACCGGGCTGGAGTTTCCGGCAGGTCAGAAGCTTTCGTTGCGGGGCCACGCATGGGCCGGTGATCGGGTGGCGAAGGAATTACACGTATCAATTGATTTTGGATCGACCTGGCAAAAGGCTGATTTGAAAGCACCTAAAAATCGACTGGCGTGGCAACAATGGACCGCCGAGGTAAACTTCCCGACGCAGGGCTACTACGAAATCTGGGCACGCGCTACCGACGATAAAGGCGTATCGCAACCGATGGTAATGCCCCAGTGGAACCCCGAAGGATATATCAACAATGCCTGTCACCGGATTGCGATTAAAGTGGTTTAATAAGACAAAACCCATCGCAGCCGGGAAAAGGGACCAATACAGAACGTAATGAGGAACGTATCAATGAAAACAAAATACCGATGGCTGGCTGCCAGTCTGTGCGTCTGGCTTTTATGCGCATGGGTGGCTCAGCAGCCAGTACCAGCCAAAAAAAAGCCAACGAAGGCACGTACATCGGCTCCTGTCCATCAACCCACTAAGCAGGTCGATAAACCTAAAACTGACGTAGCAAAAGCTACTGCCACCGTACCGGCAGCCGCTACGTCGATCAACGCACAAGGTGTTGCTGTAGATACCGAAACAGGGTTGGCGCTCGGCGAGAATATGGTTTTAGTAAAGGGGCAATGTACGGTTTGTCATTCGAGCAAGCTGATTTTGCAAAGCCGTTTTGATCGCGATAAATGGATCGAACGTATTCGCTGGATGCAGCGTACGCAGAAACTTTGGGATCTGGGCGAAACCGAAAAACCGATTCTGGATTATCTGGTTGCTAATTATGGCCCCGGAAAAACACCTTTCGATAGTCGACGGTTGCCGCTCCCTACTCAGGCATGGTATAAACAATGAGAATCAGGAGCTTGATACGTTCTTAGTTAGTTAATTAGCTTCGGGAAGGCGTAAATCTAAAAAATGCGTAACTGCAAAAGCTACTCAAACCCGCCAGCAGATGCCAGACCGAATGACCCTGATAAAGTGAATGCGGATTGCAGCCGAATTTTTGTACGTCGAGTGCCCTGATTTTCAATGCAATCAGAATTAGTACAATGCTGGAAATAGCCAGCAAAACAGACCGCTCCCGCCTGAACTGAACGTAATTGATGCTAATTAATAGCCAGGTTAGCAAAATCAGGGCAGGTAATAGAATACTACTTGGAACCAGCAGATGGATTTCATAAAACGATAGAATCAGCAAAACGGTAATACCGATGAAAATCCGCTTTGCTGATTCCGACAAATTGATTCGATAGAAAACATGGTAAATGGCGATGCTCACCAAGGCAATCGTGATACCATACGTACCGTTCATATCGACCCGCTGCCCAGCCCATGTAAGGGAGGCATGAAAAAATGCGCTGCCGAAGCTCAGATATAACAAACAGGCACCTGTGAGCCAAGATAGTAACGGAAATTGCTGAAGCCGATTCGGTGTTGTTAGCGGTTGAGTTCTACTGTCTGCTCGCGCAAGCAGGCAAACAAAAACGCCAAAGAAGAAATACACTAAATTGGAGTACGTATTAACCGTCTGATGAAAAAATCGGCTTACGTTATTATGTTCGCAATACTCGCCCGTCAGAGCTGATTTACTGACAACCATGCCCTCCCACGTAGTGCCGGGCAACGTAGTATTCAGCAAAAAAAAGACAGCATACATTACCAGCGTGTAAGCGGCAGAACGTAATGTCAGTTGTATAAGTTGATTCTTCATAACGTGTTTGCTCGATACGTCTTATCACTATGTTTAGGGTCAATTACTCCCGATCAAGTGCTAACAAAGTTTGCAACAATACGTTGGCACCGTTGCCGATATCAACGCCTTTAGAAAACTCTTTGGGTGAGTGGCTGATACCTCCAACGCTGGGAATGAAAATCATGCCTACGGGCGCAATCTGCGCCATTTCCTGCGAATCGTGTCCGGCTCCGCTTTGCATGTATCGGTGAGAAAGCCCCAAAGCTTTAGCCGACGCGATGATTTTGTTCTGAATCGGTTTGGCCGTGAGCGCGGGCGTTACACCAATAGACGACTGTGCGAAGGAAATATTCGTTTCCGATATTTTGGCAATTTCTTTGGCTTTGGCTTCGAATTCCTGAAATAACTTCCAGATTTTATCATGCGATAAATCCCGGATTTCTACGCCCAGCACCACCTTGCCGGGAATCACATTATAAGCGCCCGGTTCGGCTGCTATTTTTCCGATGGTGCCCACTTGCCGCCCTTCATGGCTCGTAACAACCTCATTCAGGGCAACAATCAATTTGGCGGCAGCCAGCAATGCGTCGCGACGGGCGTCCATCGGTGTTGTACCCGCATGGTTAGCCGCGCCCTCAATCGTTGCGTCCCAGTGTTGAATGCCGACAATTCCTTCCACGACACCAATCTGGAGATTCTCTTTCATCAGAATGCCGCCCTGTTCAATGTGCAGTTCGATAAAGGCTGCTACGTCGCCTTTCTTGCGGGTTACCTTGCTCAGACTATCTGGATTTCCACCAATGGCCCGTATACCATCGGCTATCGTCAGGCCACTTTGCGTCATCGATTTCAACGCAGCCGGGGTAATTTTACCAATCAGAGCACCACTGCCGACGGTTCCGCCTTCTTCGTTGGCAAAAATGATGAGCTCCAACGGGTGTTCGGTTACTACGTTGTTTTCGTTAAGCGTTTCAATCAGTTCCAGTGCGCTGATAGAACCAACCGGGCCATCGTAATTCCCACCATTCGGTACGCTATCGATGTGGGAGCCAAAGGCAATTGGTTTCAGCGCCGGATTTTTCCCTTTTCGGCGGCCAATAATATTCCCCGCATAATCAATCGTTACGTCGAGTTTGGCTTTTTTCATTAACCCAATAAAATAAGCACGCCCTTCCTGATCGGCTTTGCTGTACGCAACACGGCCTATTCCACCATTCGGTAATTCGCCAAACTTCGACAACTCCAGCAACCGGGTCTGAATACGTTGCTGGTTGATTTTTAGGTTTTTGGGTGGAGTCTGGGCAATAGACGCCGAGTAGGTGAAAATCAGGAGAATACGTAGTAAATGCTTCATGATCGTCAGGTTTGTATTGGCTTGTTGATGAACGTAGTAAGCGTATTTTAGAGGAATGTTTTGAATTGTAATGCCAGTCTGGTAAAGTTATCATAAATGCCGATCCTTCTGCGCTCTCGGTGACTGTATTAACTACCTGATGGTTATTTGTACCTTGTGGTAAGTTCCTGCAAAACAACGTAGTAAGAAGCTGTGAATAGCTTAGCCAACAAGACGATGAAAGCACTTTTTCTGGTTATCTGCCTGTTTCTCCTGTCTTTTTTATCCGGTAAAGCGCAAAGCAAGTCAGAACGTCTGGAGCAGTTGATGAAGACGTATCATCAGTTCAATATGTTCGATGGAAGTGTATTAGTGGCCGAAAACGGGAAGGTAATTTATAAAAACGCTTTCGGAATGGCGAATCGGGAATGGAAGGTAGCGAACACCACCGATACAAAATTTATGATTGGTTCTGTATCAAAACCGCTAACGGCTATTCTGACACTGATTCAGGTTCAGAAAGGTCTGCTGGATTTAGACAAAACGATAGCCGATTACCTGCCTCAGTTTTCGAAGAAAAACGGCAGTCGTATAAAAATAAGACAACTACTAAACCACACGTCGGGCCTGCCGAATTACGATATCATCAACGATTTCTTTCCCCGAATCAGTCGCCAGAATTTCAGCCGGGATGCGTACCTGAAACTATACATGGACTCCTCGCTTGTGTTCACGCCTGGCACAAATTATAACTACAGTAGCTGGGGATATTTTACGCTCGGATACATCATGGAGCAGGTGACGGGAAAGTCGTATGCGAAACTCATGAAAGACGATATTTTCGATAAAATAGGCATGGGTCATTCGGGTTCGTATTATCATACCCAGATTGTGCCGCAACGAGCATCGGGCTATGATTATAGTTTGGGCGGATTTACCAGTGCCGATTTTCGCGATCAGTCGAATACGATGGGCACTGGCGATATTTACTCAACCGTCGACGATTTATTCAAGCTTCATCTGGCAATTACCGAAAACACCTTATTGAACAAAAACCTGACCGGGCAAATGTTTACGCCCGGCATAAGGCCGTGGCGCTATGGGTTTGGCTGGTTCAACCAGCAATTTAAATACACCCCAACCGATAGTGTTTTTGCCAATTATCATCTGGGAATGACCGAAGGATTTCTGTCGTTCATGGTTCGTATGCCCGAAACCAATAGTCTGGTTGTTTTCCTCTGCAACAGCGCCCCAACTCATTTTTTTGGAATTGCTCAAAACCTGATGCGCATTCTTCATAATAAACCCGTTGTGCTGAAGCAGCCTGTGCATAAAGTTCTGGAAACCTCACTCGCCAATCAGAATGCAACGAAAGCCATTGAAGACTATAAACGAATGAAGGCCGACACCGCCCATTATTACATCGATTGGCTGGCGATGGATCAACTGGGAAATCAATTAGTTACTCTGAAACGCTATGACGATGCCCGACTTATTTTCGAAAACAACATTGCCGAGTTTCCGGGTCGGGATATTGCGCTGGTGAGTCTGGCAAAAACGTATGAAGCGTTAAACCGGAAAAAGGAGGCTGTTGCTACGTATCAGAAAGCGGTTGTCGTAAATCCCAACAATGAGGAGGCTAAAAACAGACTGAAAGTGCTGACCGTTCGTGACTAAAAATAGTGGGGCCAACATTCATTTAGTATCACTCGGGCAACTTAAACTGGCGCATAACTGCTTTGAACAATGGATGTGAATGATAGGGCTTAAAGGGCGGCATCACTTTCGTGTCGCGATACAGATATCCCCCGTCGGCAGCTTTTTTCAGATAATACATGCTGCTATCAGCCTGATTGAGTCCGGCAAAAACCACCGCTCGCTCGTAGTGAGATCGAGCGGTGGGGGCTTTTAACTCCTGAAGAAATTGGATGGCTTTGGGTCGATTACCGTTTTTAGCTTCACAATACAGTAAAATAGGTGTTTGCCCTTTATCGTCCGGGTTTTCAATTTGCGCTTGCCGATAGGCAGCAACGGCCTTACCATAGTTGGCCTGACACATCCAGTAATAGGCCAAAGCGCTCTGAAAAGAGAACGATTTATCAAAAAGTCCCAGTCCTTTTTCGATGCCTTCACGCGCTAAATCGAATTGGCCGGCCAAAGAGCAGTTAATGATATACACAGCCATAAAAATGGGGTGAAGCGGATCAAGCGAAACAGCCTGTGAACTGTAATGAATAGCCTCCTGCAAACGCCCGGTTGTGCGCATAAGTAAACCATACCAATGATACGCCTGAGCGTCGTTAGGGTTGTTCTGCAAGGCAATTCGAAACGCATTCTCCGATGCCTGCCATTGGTATGTCGAATAATACAGACTACCTAATACCGCGTAGGCGGTGCTATTGGTTGGGTCGAGTCGAATCGCTTTCAGGGCATTTTCCTCGGTCATTCTGTTCGAAGTCTGTGCATCTATCTTGGTCGAACCCATCAACAAGTGATAAGCCACGGCTTTCTGCGCATACAATTCGGCAAAGCTTGAATCGAGGGCCAATGCCTGATCAAGTCGGGAAATGCTTTTCGTCAAATCCTCGTCCATACGACTGACCTGCAATTGCTTGCCTTGTAAGAGCAGATTGTAGGCGTCGAGATTTTTCGTTCGGGCAAAGGCTAATTTTTCGGACGCCGACGTAGCAGACGGCACTTTCAATTGCTGAACTACATCACGGACAATCTGATCGGTCAGATTAAAGATGTCCTTGTAGGCCGTATTGTATTTTTTGGTCCATAACCGAATATCATTTTTTGTACTAATTAGATCGAGTTTTACCTGTATTTGATCCCTTGTTTTTAGTACGCTTCCTTTCAGTACGTTGTCTGCCTGTAACTCATCGCCAATCTGCCAGATTGTTTTTTTTGCATCCTTATACTTATCTGATGAAGATCGGGCAATAACTTTTAAGTTTTTAATGGTTGAGATCGAGGTATGCACATCGTCCATTATACCTTCACAGGCAGGGTTGCTGTTGGTATCGCCCAGGTTAAGAAAAGGAAGGATGACCAGCGATTGACTGGCCGATTGGGTGCTACGTTCGCTAACAGATTTGTATGACCAAACGTACCAACCGACCGCAATAATGACCAGTAACATAGCAACAAGGCTTCCATAAATCACTACGTTCCGCTTCCTTTTAAGAATTGGAGTGGAGGAGTTTACCGAAACAGAATCATCCACTACGTTGGGCAGCGGTGCTACGTCGGGTAAGGGTAGAGTTGGCGAAAAAACCTCAATTTTTGATGTCGGCTGGCTTAGCTGTTTCCTAAATTCGGAAGGACTGATCTTAAACTCATCAATGAAATACGTACTGAAATTCTGCGGATTAGTAAATCCCACCAGATCACCAATTTCAGAAATACGCAGATCGGTGGTTGTGAGAAGATGGCTTGCTCTACGTAACCGGCGTTTCCGGATGTAAAGTGATATCGAAAGGTCAGTTTGGGCTTTGAGGGTTCGGTGTAAATGCGAACGACTGACGCCTAATTTCTCACAAATGGTTTCGACCGTAAAAGAAGACTCATCGAGATGATCGTCAATCAACTGGTTGAGCTTCTCAATTAGTACTTTATCTGCCGTTACCATGTTGACTACTACGCTAGTCTGTCAAATATAATCGGTTGATGTGAGTTAAGTAGAATGACTTAGTAGCTTTGTTTGTAAGTAAACACATATCTCAATGAAAGAATATAAAAATTAATGTATTTGTTGGCTATTTGATTATTTGGGTTAATTGGAAGCCAGATTATTCTGATTCGTTACGACTGACATTATACAATACAGAACGTTTGAGGACTGAGTGAAAATACTCTATTTTTTTCGCCTGCTAAATCTGCTTGGGGCTGCCTTTTAAACTGAGGTCTTTTACACGGCTCCGTACTTTCCGCATAAACGATTTGCCGGGGTCTGTTTTGCCGGTGAGGTAATTCGGGTCGGTTTCTTTCCAGAGAGGAGTGCCAATAAAATCTTTGTATTCGTGGTGACCGATCAGGTATTCAATGCCTTTGTAATGGCGTTTCAGGTAACGTACCAGTTGCACATTGGCTTTCATCTGCGCTTTGGTGAGGTCGTTGTTGCCGATGTTTTCGATACCAATGGCGCAATAGTTCAGGCCAATGCAATGACGGGCAAAGGCCGTATCAGGAAGGCATCGGAAAATTGTACCGTCGCGGTCAACCAGAAACGGTACGGACGTATTCAATCGACTGGCAGCCTGAAGATCGGCCCGACCGGGTAAAATGCTGGGATTAAACGCATCGAACGTAGCTTCTAACGTTGGAATAGCCGTCCAGTGAAGCACAATCATTTTTGGCTTGATATACGGTTGAGCCTGTTCGATACCGTGCCGTTTCGACAGGTATTCGAGCGAGAGTTTCTTGCGCTCCTCGTCGAAAACGATTGGTTTGTCGATCATCCGAAATGTAGGTTGGGCGCAGGAAGTCAGAAGGATAAAAGCAAGGTAAAGGAAGGAAACGGGCGTGTTGAAAATGTGTGGTTTCATAGGGAGTAACGTATCGGACTAAAATAAAAAAGAAAATCCTCCAGTTGTCAGAGGATTTTCTAAACGGTCATTCTTAGAAGCTATTTGAGTTAAATTTTTGAGGTAGAAAACGATGGTTTTTTGTCAGTTTAAGGTTTGAAAAACCGGAGTTTAGCAGAGCTAAATGAGGCTTTTTTTAAGCCTTAAACTGGCGAAAAAGCGCTTTTTATGATCGAAAAGATTAACTCAAATAGCTTCTTAGGGTTGATTCCACCAGAGTGGTGTTCTCAGGCGTGTTTTTTCGGTGTTGTCGCCCACGTTTACCGGATTCCGGTTTTGCTCATTGGTTTCATAAACCATTGCCTGAATCCAGTCTTTCGCGTTGTTAGCGTCGAAAATAACCGTATTGAGGTTAGCCGGACGTTGCAGGCTTGGTCCATAAATATCGGTGCTATAATCCATCCGGCGCAAGTCGACCCAGGCTTCTGGATTCAGACACAACGTAATGTATTTCTGCCGCATGATATGGCTCAAGCCCTGCGTCTGATTAGCAAAGTGAGTCGCCAATCCATCGGCCAACTGAGCTGCCCAATACGTATTGATTTCGGCAGCCGTTACGCCCAGTTTGCGCATGTTTGCTTTAACACCTTCTTCGTAAGCGGTCAACGCACCTGCTACGTCGTTGGAGCGGAGCCGGGCCTCTGCTTCGATCAGTTTAACTTCCGAATACGTAATGAACGGAAATGGTGAAGCCGCTTTAGTGTAGAAACCGCTGTTGGCAAACTTACCGTAATCAGCCTCTGCCGTAAACTTACCCGTTCCTCCCTGACCACCAGCCAGACCTGCACCCGGTTTCAGGCCACGGTATTTGCCATCGGAAGGAGCGGGGCTCATGATGCGGCTGATACGTGGGTCTTGAAACTCCTTATCCGTAACCGGAAATTTGCTCAACATATCCACAAAAAACTGGGAATACGTGAAATAGCGAGGATCGGTAGCACTGGTGAACCCGCCCCAGCTAAACCACGGATTCTGATCGGTTTGCTGCGCGTTGGCCAGATACGGAAATTCGGCATCCATACCATCTTTGTTGAACCCGTTGGTGCAGGCTTCAATAACTTTTTTGGCATCATATAGGCTTCCTTTTTTCGATAGATGGCTCAGATGCCGTGCTTTCAGCGACCACGCCAGCCGACGCCATTTATCGACATCACCCGCGTACATAATATCGCCACCAGTAGCATTCAGGGCAGTTTTATTCGTGGTATTATTGAACGCCACAACGGCTTCGTCCAGCATTTTGTCGATACTGGCGTAAACCGTTTGCTGGTCGTCCATTTTTGGGGTTAGTTTCACCTGCGAAACGCCGTCGTAACCTTCCGAAAGCACGATAGAACCATACTGATCGGTGAGCATGCCGTAGTTGAGGGCTGCCAATACTTTGCCCGCACCGACAAAGTGAGGAGATCCTTCTTTTTCGCCAAGCAGTTGAAGATCAATACAGTTTGGTAATGCCCAGGTGTAGGCATTCTGCCACAGGAAGTAAGACGCTGTGAAACGCCAGGTTTCTGCGTTCCGGTTTGTACCCGTAGTGAGCTTGGTAACACCGTGCTGCGTAACACCCGCAATTTCGCGCGCACCCCGCCACATCGCGGCTCCGTTGGTGGTGGTAATAGCCCCCACGAGTCGGTTAGCGGCTGGTACCTGCGTGGGCAGGTTTGGGTCTTTATTGACGTCCAGATAATCCTTACACGACGTAGTCAGTAAGGCCATACCCAGCGAAAGAAAATATATACTGGAAACAATTTTTTTCATGACTGGAGACAATTAAAGTGTCAGTTTTAACCCGAAATCGAAGCCGCGCGTGGCCGGAATACCCAGGTTGTCGAACCCGAACGAACCCGAACCACCAACGCCCGCACCACTACCTGATACTTCTGGATCGACACCCGAATACTTGGTGATCAGAATCAGGTTACGACCTGTAGCAAACAATTGCAGGTTGTTGATCGGCGTTTTGGCTAACAGACTTTTAGGGAGCGAATAATTCAACGTAACGTAGCGCAACCGATACCAGCCGCCGTCTTCCACGAAATCGTAGCCTTGTTTAGTGTAGAGCGTCTGGTAGTAGTTCTGATTCAGCGCAACCGCTTTGGTATTAGCTTCACCAGTCGATTCGATCAAACCCTCAAACACTTTCGTCTGACCGCGATCCAGCGTTTTCATACTTAAGCCTGAACCCACCAGTGAGTTTTCGGTTGCGTTGTATACATTCCCGCCAATCCGAACGTCGATCAGGAACGAAAGTGACAACGAGTTGTAGGTCAGGGTGTTTGTCCAGCCGCCCGTCCATTTTGGAGCGCGGTCGCCGATTGATTCCAGCGTTGATTTTACCTGCGGATAGCCGTTGTTGTCGAGCAGCAACTGACCCTGTGCGTTACGTTTCCAGACGTTGCCGTTAATGCCGAATAGCGAACCGCCGAGGAAAGCAGCTCCCTGTGCTACCGAACCCGCTACCCATGCATCCGACAATTCAACGCGGTCTAACGTACCGGGAAGAGCTTTCACCGTAGCTTTGTTGTGTGCAAAATTGAAATCAGACGACCAACTGATTTTGCCACGTACTGGCTGCACATTCAGCATAAATTCAACCCCTTCGTTATCAATCTGACCACCATTCAGATAAGCCAGAAACGTACTGGATGAGGGTGGTGTACGCGTTGCCAGAATCTGATTGTCGGTGCTGGTTTTGTAGTACGCAAAGTCTAAACCAATCCGGTTGCGCAGGAAACGAAAATCAGCGCCAATTTCGAACGAATTGGTGAACTCAGGTTTCAGCGTTGGATTACCGAAGTAGTTGTTTACGTTCGAAATAAATCCGCGTGGAGCAATCGTGAAATCGTTGGTTACCGTAGCCAACGTAGCGGCCAGTACGTGCGGAGGAGCATCTTTACCTACACGCGCCCACGACCCCCGGATTTTGGCAAACGACAGAAAATTGTTTTCCGACATTGCCCCCGTTTCTTTCAGCAGATCGCTCAGCACAAGCGAACCGCTAACCGACGGATAGAAAAACGATTGATCGGATACAGGTAGGGTCGACGACCAGTCGTTACGTCCCCGGAAGTTCACAAACGCAATTCCTTTCCAGTCCAGATTCAAATCGCCAAATACCCCGACGATACGTCGGCGTTGAATATTCTGCGAAACCGTCCGATTGGTTTCAATTACGTTGTTGATGCTTGGAAAGTTAGGGTCGATAAAATTACGTCCAAACCACGTAACACTCTGCCGACGAGAATCTTCGGCGTTGTTTCCCACTGTGAAACTAGCGTTGAAGTTACCGAACGATTTTTTCGCCGTGATAAGCAACGTAGACGTAGTGATCTGGTTGTTTGTACTCGATTGTGAAATAGCCCCTTTCTCATCGCCAATCACCATCGAACCTGTTGAACGGATGCTGGTAAAGTTGTCGGTGTAATAATCTGTACCCAACCGATACGTAATGTTCAGGAAGCTGAACGGGTCGTACGATACGTTCCCGATGGCAATAATCCGGTCGACAGCGCTGGTAATGGGCTTGTTCCTAATGCTCCATTGTGGGTTATCATTAGCCGCAATGGTACGTTGCGTACCGTCGGGTTTCAGATAATTGTTCATGTCGTCGTTACGTGGCCAGTACACCGCACCCAGCACACCGTTTGCACTTCCCTGCGATACGTAGGCGCGGTTCGTTTTTATGTAGTTGGCACTTCCGCCTATCGAAAATTTAGTGCCTACTTTGGTATCAGCGGCAAGGCGGAATGAGTTACGAACGAAGTCGGTATTCTTGACAATACCTTTCTGATCGAAACGCGAAACCGAGCCATAAAACGTCGACCGTTCGCTGCCGCCACTAACCGACAGGTCATGTTTCTGCGTGAATCCCTGCTGGAAAATGCTTCCCAGATTGTCGTAAATCGGCTCATTGGCTTCGAATTTCGTTCCCCACGAACCAACAGATGCGGCATTGAAAGCACCTTGTTCACCCTGTTTATAAACCGACTGAAGTTGCGGTAAACGGTTCACTACGTCGAACGAGAAACTGTTCGAATAGTTGATCCGAGCTTGTCCTGAGCTTCCCTTTTTAGTAGTGATAACGACAACACCCGATGCGGCCCGCAGACCATACAAAGCCGCTGCCGCTGGCCCTTTCAACACCGTAAGGGTTTCAATATCCTGCGGATTGATATCAATCGCACGGTTCGATGAAGGGGCCATATCGGCGGTTAATCCACCTTGCCCAACCGGCGTGGTGTTATCGATTGGAATACCATCTACTACGTAAAGCGGCTGGTTATTGCCGCTCAGCGAGGTGCCACCCCGAATCAGCATGATCGACGAAGCACCCGGTGCACCGCCCGAGTTCGTAATCTGAACACCGGCCACTTTGCCCTGTAACGCATTGACAATGTTCGGCTGCTGCGACTCGACAATCTCCTTTGACTTTACGTTCTGAACCGAATAGCCTAGGCCACGCGCTTCCTGCTTGATACCAAACGCCGTAACCACCACCTCGTTCAGACTCTTCGAATCGTCTTGAAGTGTTACGTTGATGGTGTTCGATTTACCCACAGCAATTTCCTGTGTCGTGTAGCCAATGTGGCTAAAAACCAGTGTTTTGCCCGGTGCGACCTGAATTGTGTACTGCCCATCCGCATTTGTTGTTGTGCCAACCGTTGTGCCTTTTACGGCGATGGTTGCCCCCGGCACTCCGCTATTGTCGGTACCGGACGTGATCCGTCCACTCACCGAAACGGTTTGTGCCCACCCCTGACTAGTAATTAGTAGAAAACTTGTCAGAAGGAGAAAGAGTAGTGTTTTTCTCATAAATTATTCGTTATTTTTTTATTGAGTAAATATACAAGTAAGTCGACCTAAAGCCATGTTTTTTGGTGCTTTATTCGTTAAAAAGAAATAGTTTATTTGGTAGAGAGCCTGTTAGTTTCGAATTTATTTTGTTGATTATATACTGAATACGATTTTATAAAGGTATAGTTACCATTATGACTATTGCTCTAGTAATTGTATTGAAACAAGATTAAGTGATACTGTAAAAAGGGTAAAACTGAGTGATTGAAGACTAAATGTTTATTGAATTTCTTGCTTTCTAAACGTATCAAAATCAGTAATATCGAAAAGGGTTCTGCAATCTGCTTCCAGTTTTTTAATCAATTACTTAAGTATATTTAACTATATTTTAATTGTAAACAGATGTTTTGCGGGCATACAGCTTGTTACTTTGTCGCGCCTTTTATAACCGAATGACGCTACGAATAATTATATATTGCCTGCTGCTTGCTGGTATACTAAGTAAGAGTGCCGCACAAACCACGCTTACCCTGCGGCAAACGCTTCAGCAAGTGCGCACAAATAGCCCGGTGCTACGTGTCGAGCGCCTGAATATAAATACCGCTCAGGCCGATCAGGTAACGGCTAATCTGCGGCCAAATCCTGTCCTGAATAATCAGACGCTGATTCAGTTAACGCCTACGCCGGGAGCCGAGGGTATTGGTACGTTGAATCGGCAACGTCGGCAATTCTGGTTGCAGGCCACCAAAGAATTTGATATTTACAACAAGCGAACGTATCGCAACCGATTTGCCGAAGCGAACACCGCACTGGCCACACGTAGCGTTGACGAAACGGCCCGGAATCTGCTGTTCGATGCCGCTAACCGACACCTCGATGCATGGTATGCGCGTATACAACTGGCTATTTTACAGCGCGCTAAATCCAATACCGATACGTTGATTCAGCTTAACAAGGTCCGCCTGAAAAATCTGGTTATTACCAGCACCGATCTTACCCGCACGCAACTGGTTTCAGATCAGTATGACATCCAGATACGAACGGCGCAGCAAGATTTAAAAAACCGCCTGAACGAGCTGCGGCTGGTGCTGGGCGTAGCTGACAGCATCAACGTAGCCATGAGTGACTCGATCATCCAGCCAGACTTTAATCCATTGCATCTTTATCCAACTGTAAACGTGAATGTCGATAGCCTGCTTCGGTTGGCTTCGACCACACGTACCGATGTGCGCGTTGCTGAAGCTAACATAGAATCGGCCCGACGTAATATCGATCTTCAGCAGGTGCTGGCTAAACCACGTAACGAAGCGGGACTGATCTGGAACCCGCAGAATGCTGTTCCGTATGCCGGTATATTTTTGACGATTGAGCTACCTGTCTATAGCCGTAATCAGGGTGAAATTCAGAAAGCACGAGTATTGCAGGATCAGGCCGGACAGGCCGCTACGTTGGTACAAACCCGCATTCGGTCGGAAGTTGAAACGGCTTATCAGTCGTTCATGACCAGCCGCCAGAATATTGACCGTTACGTTGACATCCGACGCGATGCCGACCGCGTGCTGGCTTCTGTTCGGTACGCGTACTTACGAGGAGCCACTACGTTGATCGACCTGTTGCAGGCGCAAAGCTCATGGTTCGATACCCAAACGGCGTATTACCAGAATTTATACACGTATCGACAGAACTACGTCCGGCTACTCTACGTAACCGGGCAAATTAACTCGTATTAAATCAATGAAAAATAGAGTCTTCGATAGCCTCTGGCTGTCGGTTGTTGCCGGATGGGTTGTGGCTAGTTACTGGCGTAACTCCGACAGCCAGAGGCTATCGAAGACGTATAATTCTACATTTCTCATTACCAACGTAGCGCATGAAAGCCCACTCTATACTTTTACTGGCTATACTGCTAACCGCCTGTAAAGAAAAACCAAAGGCGGTTGTCAGTTCCATACCTCGACCGGAAATCAGTACGGATGGGAAACGGATTACGTTCCCGGATTCGGTGATGATGCGCCCGTTTGCCACACAGTCGTCGCGAGCTTCATCGATACGTACTGATTTTATGGCGCCCGGACACGTAGCGGCTATGGTGCTACGTTCGGTGGAGAACCCGGCCGAGCGGCTGGTTTTGTTCGATGAACCCAGCTTAGCCGACAATTATACAGCCATTTTGCAGCACCGCATCAACATCCAGACGGAACGGGGTAATCTGGAACGGGTGAAAGATTTGCAGGCGCATGGTGCGGCATCGGGTAAGGAAGTGATTGAGGCACAAACCCAACTGGCCAATGAAGAAGCGGCTATCATGTCGGACGAAGCGACGCTGAAACTGGCCGGTTTCGATCCTAAAGAATTACGTCGGGCGGCTCCCAATACGGTGTTGGTGGTTTGTGAAATACCTGAAAATCAGTTTGGAGCGATTCGCCGGGGATTAACCTGCGTATTGAATTTTACGGCTTTCCCCAATGAACGATTTGCGGGACGTATCGACAACGTAAACGATTACGTCGATAATACCACGCGACAGATTAAACTACGTATTTCGGTCGACAACCCCGACGGCCGACTGAAAGCTGGCATGTTTGCGACCGTAGCGTTTGGAGTGACCGAATCAGGGAAATTCATTACCGTTCCGCGCGATGCCGTTGTTACGGTTCAGGGCCGTGATTATGTATTTACCCGCGCTGGCAAAAACACAATCGAACGGCGACCTGTCCAGCTTGGGCAACAACGCGCCGACCAGATTGTGGTGCAAAACGGCCTTCGAGAAAACGATGAGGTGGTCATTGCCAACGTAATGCAATTGAAAGGCTTGAGTTTTGGGTATTAATAGATAATGAAATTAGTGAGGGTAGCCGGGCCGCCGAAGCGGTACTTAAACCTGCCCAGTTAGGTTTCTCAAAACCTAGCGTTGCCCAGTGTTATTCATTAGGTTTTGAAAAACCTCATTGATCAGATGTAAGCATCTGACCTCACAGAATTAGGCATTCCTGCGCTTATGATTCAGAAATTAATTACGTTTTCGCTTAAAAATCGCTGGATCATTGTCGGTCTGGCGGTGGCCGTGATGGGTCTGGGATTGTGGTGCTTCAAACTGCTTAAGATTGAAGCTTACCCCGATATTGCCGATACCAACGTCATTATCATTGCCAAGTACGACGGTCGGGCCGCCGAAGAAGTAGAACAGCAGGTTACCATTCCGATTGAACGGGTGCTCAACAGCGTACCGCACGTAACAGACCGCCGGTCGCGAACCATTTTCGGGTTGTCGGTTGTGCAGTTGAACTTCGATGAAACCGTTACGGATTACTTTGCCCGTCAGCAGATTATCGAGCGACTTTCCAGCGCTGAACTGCCCGATGGGGTAAACCCGGAACTGGCTCCACTGACTACGGCGGTTGGTGAAATTTATCGCTACGTTATTGAAGCACCGTCGAGCATGACGCCCATGCAATTGCGTGATTTACAGGATTGGACAATTATTCCGCAACTGCTTCAGGTACCGGGCCTGGCTGATGTAACAACCTTTGGTGGGCCTATAAAACAGTATCAGGTTATTCCCGATCCGGCCAAACTGCGAAAGTATAATCTGACCTTGCAGGATGTGATCGATGCTGTTCAGAAAAATAACCAGAATACGGGCGGGAACGTCATTTCACGCGGAGGACAGGGCTTTGCGGTACGTGGTTTGGGTGCCTTGAAAACGCCCGAAGATGTACAGCATATCGTCTTGAAAGCCAACGAAGGCGTTCCGGTTTTACTACGTGACGTAGCGAGCGTCGAAATCAATCCACCGTCGCCGTCGGGGATTTTAGGCTATCGGATTCCCGATGAAAATCTGGATGTTGTTGGTGCTACGGAGGGGATCGTGTTGCTACGTCGGGGCGAAAACCCCAGCGAAGTCTTGGAACTCCTGAAAGCAAAAATCGCCGATCTTGAAGCCCGCGAATTGCCCAAAGGTGTTCACCTCCGCATTCTCTACGACCGTGGTTTTCTGATTGACCATTCGCTCGAAACGGTTGCACACACGCTTATTGAGGGCATTTCGATTGTTGCGATTCTACTGGTTCTGTTTCTGGGAAGTCTGCGGGCGGCTCTGGTTGTTACGGTCACGATTCCGTTCTCGTTGTTATTTGCGTTTATTTTGATGAAACTGGTCGGTATTCCGGCCAATCTGCTGTCGTTGGGCGCTATCGACTTCGGTATTATTGTCGACGGAGCCAGCGTTATGGCCGAACACCTTATAAGGCGATACCGATCGTCGGGGCCAGCCGAACGAAATCAGGGTATTGTGAATGTAACGTCACGTTCGGCGGGTGAAGTAGCGCGGGAAATCTTCTTTTCCGTTACCATCATCATTCTGGCCTATATGCCGATTCTGTTGATGCAACGGGTTGAAGGTAAGTTGTTTAGCCCGATGGCATTGACGTTGTCGTTTGCTGTAATCGGTTCGCTGATCTGCGCGCTCACACTGATTCCTGTACTCATTTCATTCGCGTTTCGGAAAGCACTTGCGCCCGACGGAAAGCCGTTGAAAGAACACAAAAACTTTCTGCTTTCACCGCTGGAACGAGGCTATCAATGGCTGTTACGTTCGGCGTTGTTCCGGTTTCCACGAATGGTTGTTGGCGCAGGGATGGCGGTTGTACTGGTCATGATTGGTTTTGGTCTGAAACTGGGTACCGAATTTTTGCCAGAACTCGATGAAGGCTCCATTTTTATGCGGGCGTTTATGCCGTCGGGCATCACGATTCAGGAAAACGCGAAAATTGCGCCCAAAATCCGCGACATCATCAGCAAGTACAAGCCCGTCAGTTTTGTGATTACCCAATCGGGACGTAACGACGACGGCACCGACCCCTTCCCAACCGACCGTACGGAGATTCTGGTTGGTCTGAAAGATTACAGTACCTGGTCGGATTCGGTGGCGAAGAAAGATATTGTCCGGTCGATGCAGAGTGAGTTACAGGAAGCGTTTCCGGGCGCGTTTTTCTCATCGGGACAACCGATTATCGATCAGGTAATGGAGATCGTGACGGGTAGCGCGGCTGATCTGGCTATTTCGATAGTTGGCAACGATTTAACCCTGATGCGCGCCAAAGCCGATAGCATTGCCGCGCTGGTGAAAGCTATGAACGGGGCTGTTTCCGTCAATATTGAGCAGGAAGGTCCGCAGGATCAACTGGCGATACGTATCAACCGACCAGCCGCTGCCCGATACGGTATCAACGTAGCAGAAATCGAAAACATGATCGAAGCCGCCATTGGTGGTAAAGCTATCGGCTCGATTTATGACGAAGCCAAACGATACGATATTATGGTCCGCTTTACGCCCGAAAGTCGCGGGAGCATTGATGCGATTCGGTTGTTACAGGTTCCGTCGGCAACGGGTGCGCTGATTCCGATGAGTGAGCTGGCCGACATTCGCTACGTGCAGGGCCAGACCAATATTTACCGCATCAATGGCAAACGTATGGTGACGGTCAGAACCAACATACGAGGCCGCGATCAGGGTGGTTTCGTGCGTGAAATCAGCCAGAAAGTTGAGCAACACGTTAAAATTCCCGAAGGCTACAGCGTCATTTACGGCGGTCAGTACGAGAATCTGGAACGGGCGGGCGGTCAACTGGCGATTTCGATTCCGCTGACGATTGTCGTGGTGTTCCTGTTCCTGTTTATGCTATACGGCAATGTTCGTGATACGTTGCTGACACTCACCTGTTTGCTGTTTGCGCTGGCGGGTGGTATTGTAGCTTTGTTGCTACGTGGGTACAACTTCAACGTATCGGCGGGCGTTGGTTTCGTCTCGATTTTTGGTATTTCGGTAATGGCGGGCGTTTTGCTGGTGTCGGCGCTGAATCGCAATCTGATCGATAATCCGAAGTCGTTGCTGGAGATTAGTATTGAAACCGCGCAGGAGCAATTCACAGCCATTATGGCAATTATGGTAGTAGCAATTATCGGTCTGGTTCCGGCGGCTATCTCCAGCGGAATCGGTTCTGACGTACAGCGTCCGTTAGCCACCGTAATCATTGGCGGACTTACTACTACGTTGCTTTTTACACCCTTACTGATTCCACCATTATTTTATCTGGTAAACCGGAATCGCCCACGCCCAACGCCACTTGATTCAACGGGTCACCATATTCCCGAACCCATCGAAGAAGGAACGGAAATTTGATGAATAATGGGTAATAGTATCTCAGATTGAAAATTAATGCTTAACTGTATAAGCCATAGGTTTCTAAACCCGACAGACTTAAAGGTGGAGACTATTTATTAACTCATTGTAGACTGAGTATTCAACTGATAGTTGAACTGACAGACTATTTTTCGCAGCGGAAACTTTTAGCTGGTTTGATTGTTACAGTAGAAGTCCTATAGCTCAATCGGATAGAGTTCGCCCTTGATACGGGCGAGGATGCGGGTTCGATTCCCGCTGGGAAGTGGAATAACTCTTCTTCCCAGCGCACAACCCTAAAGCTCTGTTGATATAACAGGGCTTTTTTTATTTACTGATGTTACGCAGCCTTAGCTAATAGAGTAGATTGACTTTTGAGACTGTTAAGGTTTCGTAATGCTAATTTCATC